>JADKKI010000056.1 GCA_016720595.1 Myxococcales bacterium | reverse complement strand
CGCACGGTGCGGCGCGCTCGCGGTCGTTATGCTGCGGTTAACAATGCGGTCCGCGATGACCGGGCTCAGGCGCGTCTGGCGGGCCTCGAGACCCGCGCGCACGACATCACCGCGGCGCGCATCGCCGAGGCGAAGAGGTGCGCGCCGTGACGGCTCCCGTCAACGGCCCGCGCGGCCCGGTGGACATGCGCGACGTGGCGGCGATCCACGAGCGCCTCGACGCCTTCAAGCTGTCCCTGGACGAGCGCGCGGCGCACGAGGCGCTCATGCGCGCAGAGACCCGGGCGTGGATGCTGCGCTCGGAGACGCGCACGCTGGCGCTCGTGGCGCAGCTCGGCGTGCCGGTGCCGGTGGACCCGGAGCGCGAGACACTCTCGCCGCCGACCTGGCAAGAGCGCGCAGGCGCGTGGCTTTCCCGTCCGGCGAGCACGCGCGCGGTGCTCGCGCTCGCCGCGGCCGGCGTGCTGGCGACCCTCTCGGGGTGCGTCGCGCTGATGGGGGTGCACTGATGCACGGGCTAGACGACGGAGACGCGGCGGCCATCGAGCGCGCCGGGGTGGGCCTCGCGGTGGTCTTCGCCGGGGCGGCTGCGGTGGCGCTGGCGGGCTGGCTGCTCGCCGGGTGCACGCCGCGCGCGCAGACGGCGGCCGAGGTGGCAGCCTACGGCGCAGAGCTCGAGTGGTGCACGAAGCAGGCGAGCACCTGCCCGGCTACGTGGCGTGCCGCCAGCGGGTCGCGGCGGCGCACGGGCGGGCTACTCGGGGCGGTGCGTCCCGGTGATGGTCCTGGTTTGTGGCGGCCGGACTACGCGGACGACGCGCGCGTTGACGCCGAAATGGAGTCTCTCCGCCCTCATGCATCATTCTGGCGGCGTCGGGGCTGACCATCTCGCCTATCTCTGGGCGATTGGGCATGGCACCGCGACTGCCGCTTTCCTGCCGACTGGAAGGCGTACGGCAAAGCGGTCGGCCCCATCCGAAACGCGCGGATGCTCGCGAAGGGAAGCCCGACCTCGTCGTGGCGTTCCCGGGCAGCAGGGGCACCGCGGACATGGTGCGTCAGGCGAAGGCCGCGGCTTATGTGGTGCGCGAGGTGCGCCCGTGACGGCCATCCTGCTGTCCGTGCTCTCGGCGCTGGAGTCCGTCGTCGAGCTGATCCGCGAGAACGGCACCGCGGCCGAGCGCGAGGCGCTCTTCACGTCGACCGAGCGGATCGCGAGCATCCACGGCAAGGCGAAGTTCGCGAACCTGAGGGAGGACTAGATGGCGCCCACGTTTTGCGAGCCGGTGACGAACCGCGCCCAGCGCCGAGCCCTTGCCGCGCACCTGCGGCGCATCGCCCGGCGGTGCCCGTGAGCGGCCAGTGCCTCTGCTCGTGGTGCGTCGAGGCGCGGCAGAAGATCCGCGGCCACGTGCCCAGCTGGATCGGCGACTGGTGGCTCCCGGAGCCGCAGCACCCCGAGCCGCCCGCCTCCGACCTTCGCGGCCTCGCGGCGTACGACCAGGCGCGGACGTGGGACCGCGCAGCAGCCGCCGGCGCGCGCGCCCTGGACATGCGCGAGGCTCGCGAGAGGGCGGGGGCGACGTGTCCGTGATTCACCACGCCGACGTGCTCGACGCTCTTCGCGCGATGCCAGACAACTCGTTTCACGGGTGCCTCACGGATCCGCCGTACGGCCTCTCTTTCATGGGCCATCAGTGGGATCACGGCGTGCCCTCGGCGGAGGTCTGGCGCGAGGTGCTGCGCGTGCTCCGGCCCGGTGCGGCCCTGCTCGCGTTCGGTGGCACGCGGACCTCTCACCGGCTCACGTGCGCCATCGAAGACGCGGGCTTTGAGATTCGCGATTGCATGATGTGGCTGTACGGGTCGGGCTTTCCGAAGTCGCATGACGTGAGCAAGGCGATCGACCGCGAGGCTGGGGCGGTGCGGGAGGTGGTGGGCCAGAAGTGGGCAGAGCGTTACCCGAATGGGCCGGGCGGTAACACGTTCTCTGTTGCTGAAGAAAGCGACGGAAGCCGCACGGCAGAGCGCACGACCATCACAGCCCCTGCCACCGAAGCCGCGCGCCAATGGGAAGGCCACGGCACCGCGCTTAAGCCCGCGTGGGAGCCCATCATCGTCGCACGCAAGCCGCTCGATGGCACCGTCGCGCAGAACGTCCAGCGGTGGGGCTGCGGCGCGCTGGCGATTGATGCGAGTAGGGTGGGGACGGGGGACGCGCTTGTGCGGCCTGCCGTCATGAGAGCCAAGCAAAACGCGCTGGGCGCAGGTCTCGGCGCTGGGACGCAGGCAGAGCCCCTCGGCCGCTGGCCCGCCAACGTCATCCTGGACGAGGAGGCCGGCGCGGTGCTGGACGCGCAGAGCGGGACGCTGCAAGCGCGCGGGAACAAGACGCCGAGCACTTCCAAGGAGCTCTTGGCGCCGTCCATGGCAAGTACGGCCTGCGTCATCCGGCCGGGTACAACCGGAACGACTCGCGGCGCCTCCCGGTTCTTCTACTGCGCGAAGGCGAGCCGGAAGGAGCGGGATGCGGGGCTCGAGGGGTTCGAGCTAGCGCCGAACGGGCAGCAATACGGAACGATCCAGAACACGCCAAACCCTGCCATGCGCAACGTCCACCCCACGGTGAAGCCCATCGCCCTGGCGACCTACCTCGCGCGGCTCATCCTGCCGCCCGTCGAGGGCGCGCGGCTGCTCGTGCCGTTCTGCGGCTCGGGCTCGGAGATGCTGGGCGGCACGCGCGCGGGGTGGGCTCACGTCGAAGGCATCGATTCGTGGGACGTGGCGGTGAAGATCGCACGGGCGAGGACCGCATGACCACCCGCCCCGCCCTCCGCCTTCCCGGCTACGTCGACGGCCTCGACCTGGGCGCCGTCCAGCGCATCGACGACCCTGCGGTCGTACGAGGCCGGGCTTCACGTTCGCCTTCGTCAAGTGCGCCGAGGGCCTCAGGGGCCGCGACCCGGCGTACAGGCGCCACGTGGACGCGCTTTCGGGCGCCGGACTGCACGTCGGGGCCTACGCCTACGCGCGCGTGTCCCAGGGCGACCCTGCGGCGCAGGCGAGGCACGCCTACGACGCGGCCACGGCGGACGGGCGGCACGTGGTGCGGCTCGTGCTCGACCTGGAGTCGGCGCCCCCGGAGACCACGAGCGGGGCGCTGTTCGAGTTCGCCGTGGACTGGCTAGAGGAGGCGCGGCGCTCCGGGTGCGCGCCGGTGCTGTACTCCTACACGTCGTTTCTGACCGCCCGGTTCTCGTCGGCGGACCGCGCTACGCTGCTGGCCGCGGCGCCCCTCTGGCTCGCGCAGTACCGCAGCGTGACGCAGGCATGGGCCCCGGCGAGCGAGGCGGACATGCCGAAGTCCTACCCGTGGGCAGCGTGGCAATACTCGGGCGACAAGGGCTACCGCGTGCCGGGCATCCCCGGCGACTGCGATCGCAACCTGTTCCGCGGCGACGAGGCGGCCCTGCGGGGCTTCTTCGGGCTGCCCGCCGAGTAGGTCTGCCACGACCCCCGAGGCGCCGCGAGGATGCCCCACGCCACGCCGGCGCAGCTCGGCCGCCACCTCGGGCGGGAGGTGCACCGTGACGCGCGTGGTGCGGCGCTGGGCGTCGGGGATGGGCTTGCCGGGCTTGCGCTTCTTGGGGGTCATAGGGTGCCGCGGGGCCGGCCGGGTCGGCTACCGCGTACACCTACCGCCCGCGCAAGGTCCCCGGCGCACGGGTCGGCGAGCAACTCTAGCACGCGCTCCCCGACGAGGCGCGCCACCTGCGGGACCACGGCGTTTCCGAGCGCGGCGACGCGGCGCGCGCGGGTCGGCTGCTCGAGGGTCACGGTGCGCGCGGGCTCCCAAAGAGCGGGAGGGTCTCCGGGTCGAGCGGGCCATCGGTCCAGCCCAGCGGGAAGCCCATCAGCGCCTCGACCCACGCCGGGTTCAGGATGCCGCCCTCGGCCCGCGCGGTGGTCGACAGGCTCGCCTTGCCCGCGGTCGCGTAGGCCGTCCGCCCGTCCCCCGGGTTCCCGTTGTTGCTGCTGCCGTACTCGCTCGCCGTTGGCGTCGGCCATTCGCGAGCCGATAACGAAGAGCCGCTCCCTTCGGTGCGGGGCGCCGACATCGGCGGCGGCGATGATGCGCGCCTCCACTCGATACCCGGCGGCGTCGAGATCGGCCGCAACTCGGTCCAGCCCGCGCGACACGAGGGCCCGCACGTTTTCGACGACCACGACCCGGGGCCGCAGCTCTCCGACGATGCGGAGGTACTCGCGCCAGAGGCCGGAGCGCGCGCCCGCGAGGCCCGCGTTTTTGCCTGCGACACTGATGTCTTGGCACGGGAATCCCCCACAAATCACCTCCACGGGTTCCAGGTTGTGCGCGCCGACGTGGCGCACGTCCGCGTGACGGGCGGCGCTCGGCCAGTGCATCGCGAGCACGCCGCGACACCACGGGTCAAGCTCGACTTGCCACGCCACGGGGCCGAGCCCGCCCATTCAGCTGGAAAGGCCGCCGATGCCGCGAAGAGGAGCTGATCGTCGCGAGTCGGGACGCGAGCACCGCGCGGCGGGGTACATCCCGGATCGGGCACTCAGCGCGCGCCTGTAAGATGCGGTTCGCTCCCGCACGCGGCAGCGGCCCCGGTGAGTGCCGTGTCCCGCCACGGCAGCAGCGGGGGGGAGACGTCGGAACGAGGAGCGGGTGGTGGTGGTGCTGGGGTGGGCGCGTCGTCTTCATGTCGGTCATTCTGCACGCGCTGGTGCACCAGCGCAACGGGTCCGCGGTCGATTGTTCGCAAGCGCGCGTAACCACCGCATTCTTAGTCGCTCACCGGGCCCTCGCGGCGGCGCGGAAGGCGAGGGCTAGCTCGATGTCGAGGATGGACACCCCGAGCGCCCACTGGGCGTGTTTGTCGGCCGGCGCAGTGGAGAGCGCAGCGGCGTCCAGCTGGCCACCTGCCCCGACGTCGCGCCACTTGCGCACGAACGACGACCACTCCACGCGCCAGCACCCCGAGCGCACGCCTGCCGGCGCTCGCGGTCGAGGCGGGCGTCGAGCGCAGCAACGGCGTCCTGCACTCCGAAGATGCGTTCAGCGGGCGGGCCCTGGTGCAGCGTGTCCAGCCACTCGGCCACATCCTCCGCCGTGATGAGGTCCGTGGGGGCCGCGTAGGGCCGGGGGTCTACGGGGGCGGTCATCGTCGAGCCTTTCGGGTGCGGTCGAGCCACGCCGCGAGCGTCCGGCATGCGGCGCAAAACGGCGCGAAGTTGTGGGCGAACCACAAGTGCGACGGACGCGGGCACGGGCCGGGGTGACTCACGCTGGCCTCGCTCGGTAGGTGGTGACGGGCCAGGCGCGCCATAGCACCCAGTCCCGCGCGCCCACGCAGCGCACGGACACGTGCACGGCCTCGCGGAATCCGCGCTCGCTAGCGTAATTCTCGACGGCCTCGCGAGCGTCTGCGGCCTCGACGGTTGCGCGCCCATCCGGCGTATGCAGCATCATCACTAACTCGAACCGCCTCACGGCTCCCCCAGTGCGGCGCGGGCGCGATCGCGCATCTCGGTTGCATCGCAGGTGCAGTGTGGGCCCTCGCAACCAAAGTCGACGCACATCACGCTGCGGCACACGTCGCGGTCGTGCTGACCCCGCGCACCGCAGTCGTCCTCGTGCGTGTGGTCGTCGCCGTCGAGGAACCAGCGAAGCACAGCGCGCTGTTCCGTCTGCTCGCGCAGCCGCGCGACCTCCGCCTCCGCAGCCCGGAGCCGCGCGGAGATGGCGGGCCAGTTGTTCTTGAGGGCGACGATGGCGGCCGTGTTGGCGGGGTCTGACATGGGGACCGGCCACCCATCAGCTAGGATCCGCCCCGACGCCGGGGCTCGCTGCCACTCCCCCGCCGTCGCAGCCGCGTGGAGCGCGTCCAATTCGTCGAGGGTCATGGGGCCTCCACCTCCCCAGGCATGCTCTCCTCGAGCATGTCGGCGAACTCGCGAACTCTCGCGATGATGTCCGCGAACGCCTCGCGCACCTCCGGCTCACCCCCGCCCCCGACGCGGTCCGGCGAGCGCGTCATCCCGAAGCGGACGGTGAGCCTGATTAGGCCGTTGCTCGACGTGACCGAGAGCGCTTCGGCGCCGATGAGACCATCCTTCGACACTGGGAAAAGGAGCGCCCGTTTCTTCGCCTTCGCTTTGCTCATCGCGACACCTCCCCGAGCAGGCGGGCCAGGTGGCGGCGGACCCCTCGCGACGAGGCACTCCTGCCGCACGCGGGCGGCGACGCCGAGGCGGTAGAGCGCGGCGTATGCATCGTGTCGACGCCCCATCTCCAGCATGGCCTTCGATGCGTCCCACGCGTTGCGGTAGTGCTCCCCAAGCGCCTCGTACGTCGGCTCCCCCTCCGACCCCTCCCCCGGCGCGGTGAGGCGGGCGAGCTCGGCGCGGGCCTCGTCACGTTGGCGTGCGGCCTCCTCGCCGGACTGCCGAAGGATCTCGTAGTGCACCACTCCAGTGTGCGCGCGCAGTAGCGCCTCGTCCCGCTCCCGCTCCGCCTTCTCGGCGAGCCTGACCAACTCGTCCATCCGGTCGCCCCGATACCGAACTTCGGCTATCGCGGCAGCATGTTCCCGCTCCGCCTTCTCGGCCGCAGCCACCGCGCGCTCGTACGCCTGCCGAAGGTCGCGCGCGCGCTCGTCTCCGTCCTCCCTCGCGAGCCGGAGCTCGGTCTCGCGCTGGATGAGCAGGCCCTCCGCCTTCTCGGCGCGGGCCGTCTCTGCCGCGAGCAGTTCGCCGGCCTCCTCGTTTGCGCTCTCCGCCACGCCCAGGTCCGCCTCGGCCTTGATGGCCTTGGCCTTCCACGCGTCGGCGCGGATGGTCTCGGCGGACAGCTCCGTCTCTGCCGTCTCGAAGCGTTCGAGGTTCTGCTCGGCGACCTCGGTCATTCGGTCGAGTCGGCGCTGAAGATCCATCGCGTCGCTGACTGCGGTCTCCACCTCGCGCCGTGGCAGATACCCCACGCTCGGCACATACCCCCCGCGCGCCAGGTCGTCGGGGGTGGCGTCGCGGGCGTTCGCGGTCCGGATGGTAAGCAGCTCGTCGCCTCCCTCGGTGCGCGTCACCGCACCAGGCGGCACCAACACGAGGCGCTCTTCGGTGTCCGGCGCGGGGGTCTCGATGATGATCATGTCTCGCTCGTAGGCAGTCATCACCGGCTTCGCGCGCTCCCACTTGTCCGACCGAAAGGCGGCGGTGAACACCTCCACTTCTGGAACAGACACCTTTGAGTCAGCCGAAAGGAACGAATTGATCTCTCGAAGCGCGAAGGTCACGCGCTCGGCGATGTCGTCGCGAGTGGCCACGCGCATATCCATCAGCAGGCCGCACATGTTCTTTCCGACGATGCGGAGGCGCTCCGAGTTGGCCACGCGCTCAGCCTTCGTGGCGTCCTCCGAGGGCGAGGGCCGCGCCTTCCGCACGATGCGGATCACGCGGGCGTGGGGGACGACGGCGCGAACGGCCCGCAGCCACCGTCGCACTGTCGCCCGCGTACGCTTGCGCCACGCCTCGGCCAGCGTAGGCACCGGCCGCCCGATCCCGCACGGCCCCTCATACGGCCCGCCCTTCTGCCCGCGGGGCGCGTGCGTGATGGCGTAGGCGAGGTTCTCTCTTCTGCTCATGTTCTCCACTCCCTTCGGGGGCCGGCCGGGAATCGAACCCGGCACACCACGGCGGCCCTGCGTGTCAGAGGTCGTCGAGGCCCTTGGTGCTCGTGTAGCCCGCGGTGGTGCCGACGAGGCCCGCGAGCTTCGCCGCGAACGCGCGCTCCCGCGCCGGGTCGAGCGGCTTCGTCCCGCCGCCCAAAGCGATGTCGCATTTCTGGCGCTCCTCGCCGTTGTACTCCTCGTACTTCACCGCGATGGTCACCAGGTTCGGGCAGTCCGCGAAGGTGAGATCCCCGCCCTTCCAGCCGATGGCGCGCAGCTTTTTCACGCTGTACTCCTCGGCCTTCTCCGAGAAGTAGAGCCGCACCGTCACGCGCTCCGGACCCTCGAAAGAGTCGTCCTCGAGGAGGAACGGAATCACCGCCTCGATGGTCCCCTTGCTCGTCTCGCCGAACTGGCCCTCACCCGCGACGACGCGACCCTGATAGTAGCCTTCCGGAAGCTTGCTCATTTCATGCTCTCTTTCTTCGTTCGCACCTTGTTCACCAACTCCTCAAGACTCACGCCGGGCTGCGTCGCCGCGACCCTTGCGCGGCTCGCGTAGTCCTCCGGCATGTCCGCCAGAAGCTCCGCCAGCTCCGCGCGCATCGTCGTCGCGCGGTCCTCCGCCTCCACGAGGCTGGACCACGCCAGCGGCATCACGTCGGGGAGGCCGCGGGACTTCGCGAGCCACCCGCCCGAGGGCGCGGCGTGGAGCACGCGCACGCCCGTCGCCTGCCCGAGAGTCCGCTTGTCCTCGCCCTTCAGCGCCACCGTTTCCACCTGGGCGAAGAGCACATGGTCCACCCACTGCGCGAAGCTCCCCCGCGGCAGCTTGTGCAGTGCCGGCTGGTACATGGGCCACGACGGGCCGACCGGGTTCGGGTGCTGCTCGATGGTCGCGTGCGCGAGGAGCACGATGGCCATGCTCCGCTCGGTCCAGATGGCGTCGAGCTCGGCGATCATCACGCGCCAAAGCTGGAGCGCCGCCAGATAGCCCTTGCCCCACCCGAAATCCTTCCCCTCGTCGATTCCGCACTTGCCCCCCGTGACCTGCGCCCAGCAGAGCGGCTCCAGCCATCCCAGCGGGTCAACGACGAGGGTGCGGTAGTCGTGTCCCTCGCGCCGCACGTCGGAGAGGGAGGACATGACTTCCGCCCATGCCTTCGGCTCGGGCAGGCGGTCCACGTCGAGGTGTCCCGTTCCTCCCTCGGCGCCGAGCCAGAGCGGGCGGGGCGCGCCGGCGGCGAAGGTGGACTTGCCCACGCCCTCGGCGCCGTAGCAGAGCACGCGGAGCGGCGCGGAGATGCGGCCCCGCCGCACGTGAGAGAGCGCGTTCTGCTTCGTGGGCAGGACGGGCGCCGGGTCTTTTTTGATGCTTGCAATGTTCACGGGTTCACCTCTGGCCTGGAGAGGCTGAGGCGACTCTCCTTTTTGATTCCCTTGTTGAGTGTCTCAAGAACACCTACGGCCCACACGCTCGCTCCGCCCTTCTTGTACAGGGCGGCCGCGTTGGCCGCGTCTTGGTTGACGCCATCCACAGTGCGCGCAGTCAGGCGAGCGGACAGCGTTTTCTCGGTGAGAGTGCGGTCAGGATAGATCCGTGACTCGATGTAAAAGAGCGTATCGACCACGCGCTCTGGCATCGCCCGGTCTGCGCAGACCCGAACAATCAAGGGCCACATCCTACGGACGAGCGCTTCGTCCCGCTCGATCCAGAGTCGGATGAGCGACACGCAGCGGATGCTTGTCGGACTTGAGTCCCCTCCAACGCGGCGCTGAGCGATGCGGGCGAGGTCGGCCACGACGGCGGCGACCGGATCGCCTGCCTTCACGAACGCTTTGTGCTTGTCGATTGAGGTCAGCGGCTTTCGCAGGGTGTTGGCCTGAATGAACAGTAGCGCCTCCTCCGACTGCGAATTGACGTCGTGGATGATGCACGGAAGCTCGGCGATGTCGTCCCGGCGCCAAGCAGCCAGCACGCGGTGCTGCGCGTCGAAAACCCAAAGGGTACCGTCCTTCCTCCGCGCGATACTGGCGACACCGAACGCCGCCCACATGAAGCCAGACGCAATAGCGAGCACCTTCGTTTCGTTTGCTTCTCGCTGGTACTCCATATCGATCTGCAACTCGTGCTTCGGCACCATCCGCAACTCGCCCGGCGCCTCGAGCTTCTTCCACTGGTAGCGGTCTACCTTGCTCATCTTCTCTTTCACGGGTTCACCTCTGCGATCGCGTCGCACTTTCCAGCCAATTCAAAGGTCCGACTCGCCGCGCCCGTCTCCGGGTTGATGAGCGGCGCAACGAAGGGCTTTTCCACCGCGAGCACGCGGATCTCCTCCTCGCTCCACCGCGCGTGGTAGCCCCGTAGAAGCTCCTCCGCGCGCACCACGTCGAAGGGGTCCGGCGCGCCCTGCACGGCGGCCAGCGTGGCGCCGAGGTCCACGGAGCTCCACCACACCTCGAGCCCGGCGTGGATGAGCGTGCCGAACGTGAGCGCGTGCGGCGTGACGATGGGACGCCTCCGCTGCACGTAGCTGTAGAGGTACTTCCGCGGGCATGCGCGATAGGCGCTCATGGCGGAATTACTAAGCAGCGGGAGCCGGTGCACGATGCCCGGAAGCTCCTCGTGCGGCGTCTCCGCGGTGCGAAAGCGCGTCGCGTCCTCGATGGTCGTCTCGCCCGCGCAGACTGCCCAGTAGTCGCACGTGCGCCCGTACGCGTCGCAGCTCCCCGGATTCCGCGGCCACGCGTCGAGGCGCATGCTCTCGCGGATGCTCCCCGCGACGAGCCAGGTATCCCGCGCCGCTTCGGTGCGCTCCGAGGGGAGGCGCACGATGATGCCCCGCGCGTAGTACTTGTTCGGGCCCTCCGAGATGTCCGCGCGGAGGCGCACCGAGAATTCCTCGGGGGTCTCGTCGCGCTCTCGTTGCGCGGCGTAGAGAGTGCCTGCCTTCGTGTACTTCCGCGACTCGGCCGGCGTCGCCTTGAAGGGCTTGATCCCCGGCTTGCGGATGACGTCGTAGAGCATCCCCTCCACGCCCTCCGTCGCACCGAGGTACTGCGAGACCTGCGTGTCCAGCGTGAGCTTCCGCCAGTACGTGGAGCCGGGCGTGATGTCCGAGGAGGTGGTCTTGTGTTCGACGACTAGGCGCGCCATGTCGCACCCTCCGTCCTCTGCCACGCCAGATAGGCGCGGCGGCACACGCCGAGGCGCACCGCGTCCGGCGTGGTCTCCTGGCTCGCGATGCGCAGGGCGAGCCCCACGAAGGTGTCCAGGGCGCAGCCGAGGCGCTCCGCGTCGCCGCTGCCCTCTGCTAGCTCGAGCTCTTCCTCGCGAATTTCGAGCCGTTCGAGGTCCGCGTTGACGGACAGGACATCATCCGCAGCCCTGAGCGCTGCCGCGTCGTCCCCTGCGGCCCGCGCCGCCTGGTATGCGATGCGCCGTTCGACCGTATTGTCCCCGACCTTGCGCGCGCTCATTTGCTGGTCCTCCTCAGGAGCTCGACGAGCACCGCCCGCGGGATGGTCGCCGTTGCGGTGTGCGTGCCGCCGTCGTGGCACGTGGTCTCCACCTCGACCTCGACGGCCTCGGCATCCACCGTGACGTCGACGGTGCGCTTCGGGTCGCGCGCCCAGGCGGCCGTGGCGTTCTCGCCGAGGTCCCAGCCCTCCACGACGCCGCTCACGAGCGCCTCCGCAGGCGCGCAGCTCGTCGGCCTCGAGGCGTAGTCACTTCGCAGGCCCTGCGGGCGGCGGCTCGTCGCGGACTCGGCCACCCGCGGGCCCTGGAGCGCCCCGCCGTAGAGCGTCTCGCTCGTCGCGTGAGGCTCCTTGACCCCAGGCCATCGGCGATCAGCCGGAGCAGCGCGAAAGCCTCGACGCGGCCTCTTCGGCCTCCGCGCCGTGGAGCTCCAGCACGGTGTAGCCCTTGCCGTCGCACGCCTCGCAGGTCTCCGCCTCCCTCGCGTCGGGCGCCTCGCGCTCGCCGAACAGCGCGGGCCGCACGGTGCCCTTGCCGCCGCAGCCCTCGCAGGGGACCTTCTCCCGGTAGACCCCGCTCGCGTACTCGATTCGATGTTGCATCCCGTCACCTTCTTTCGCTGGTCGTTATGCCCTCCCGCCGTGCGAGCGTCAAACTGTTTTTTCTCACCTTGCGAAAAAACTTTCCCACTGCTAGGGAAAGGCATGCTATCCAAACGACTCGCCGAGCGGCGCGCAGAGGTGGGGCTTTCGGGCCGTGCTCTCGGTGCGGCCGCTGGCCTTTCCACGCGCATCGTCGCGCTTATTGAGTGCGGCAAGACGAATCCAAAACGAACGACGATAGACGCTCTCGCCGCCGCTCTTGGGTGCCATGCTGAATGGCTCGCTACGGGCTGCGGACCGAAGCTGAAAAGGAGAAAAGCAGCATGAATACCTCAGAGAAGCCCGCACGAAAGCGCACGAGAAAGAAGCTCGCACCTGCACGGGCGCGCACCACAGGCGCCCGTGACACCTTCATGGCGCCGGCGGACCCGACGAACCCGGCGCACTACCGGAGCCACGCCAGCGGGGTCGAGTGCATCCAGATCACGGAGCACCTGGGATTCTGTTTGGGCAACGCGGTCAAGTACATCTGGCGGGCTGGCGAGCGCGAGGCGAAGACCATCGAAGACCTGCGGAAAGCGGTCTGGTACCTCGAGCGGGAGATTGCGCGGCTCGAGAAGCCCATCCCGTACCGGCTCGCTCCGAAGGCGGTGGCGAAGTGAAGCCGCACCTCCGGACGCTCCCCGTCAAGCTCGACCCGCACGAGGTGGCCCAGCGCGCCGACGAGCTCGCCCGCGAGCTGCACGACCAGGCCGTTGCCGAGGAGGCGGCGCAGAGCACCAAGAAGAAGCTCGCGAAGGACCTCGAGGAACGCGCGGGGAGGATCTCCCGCCTCGGTCGCATCGTGCACACGCGGCGCGAGGACAGGCAGATCGACTGCCACGAGGAGCACAGCGCCCTGGACGGCACGGCGCGCACCATCCGGGACGACACGCAGGAGGTGGTCGACACGCGGCCGCTCACGCAGGAGGAGCTGCGCGACGCGAGGCAGGAGGCGCTGCCGGGTTTTCGCGTGGGCTCCTCGGCGGAGCCCCGGAGCGCGGCCGAGGCGGTGGTGGGCCACATCGAGCAGGCGCGGCAGAAGCGCAAGGCGAAGACGCCGCCGGAGGGGGGAGCGTGAGCGCGCCCTACGTGCGGGTGAACTTCCGCGACGTGGACACGGGCGCGCGCTGGTCCTGGCGCATGCGCTCCGACGTGGCCGCGGCGCGGGCCGCGGAGCAGGTCGCTGCCTGGTGGGCGCGGGACGGCGTGCGCGTCGAGGTGGTCCCGTGAGCAGCTCCGGCCGGACCATGGAAGCGCGACGCCCGGCGCGTGGTCGCCGAGCTGCACGCCTGGGCGAAGCGGGACCTGGACGGCTGGGGCGTGGCGCGCGCGCGTGACGGGCGGCGCCGGTCCTACTCGCCGGACACGAGCTCGGCGCGGTACCGCGAGAGCGCGCTGCGTGGCTCGCGGCGGGCGGGCGCGCTCACTCGCGGGAGGCCGAAGTGATCTCCCTCTTCGCAGCGGGGCTTCTCGTTTCGCTCGGGCTCTACGAGCTCGCCACGCTGAGGGGGACTCGATGAGGCTCGCGATCCTTCTCGCCGCGATGATGCGGCTCGGCACGGGCGGAGACGTGCGCGCGCTCGCCGAGGCCATCGCGGCCAGTGACGCCACCTGGGAGGAGGCCACCTGGCTCGCGGCCATCGCCTACCGGGAGAGCTCCTACAGGCTACGCGCGGTCGGGGACCACGGGCGCTCGCTCTGCGCGTACCAACTCCAGGGCGCGCCCCGGGCGGTGCTCACGGATGCGGCGCTCTGCACGCGGCTCGCTCTGCACGCGTTCCGGGCCTCTGCGCGGCTCTGCCCTGCGCAGCCCATGGCGGCCTACGCGGGCGCGCCGTGCGGCTCGGTGGTCGCGGGGCGCATCTCGCGGGACCGGGACGCGCTGCGCCGGCGCATGTTCGGGGGTGCGCAGTGAGGCCGCGGCTCGCATCGAAGCTCGAGACGCGGCTTGCTCTGGCGCGTACGGTGGGGTGCGCGGTCTACACCGAGGGGAAGACCTGCGGCAAGAGCGCCACGCGCGCCTACACGCGCGGCGGCATGGCTCACGCGGCGTGCGAGGCGTGTCTAGTGCGTCTCGGCGCGGTGCCTGCGCCGAAGGAGCCCAGCGGGCAGGGCGGGCTGCTGTGAGCGCGTACGCCTATCAACCTGCCCTCGTGCGGGACGTGCGCGCGGCGTGGGCGCAGGGCTCCCGCTCCGTCGTGCTGCAGCTCGGCACGGGCGGCGGCAAGACGCACACCGCGGCGAGCATCCTGCGCGAGGAGACGGGCCCCGTCGTCTTCGCGGCGCACCTCGATAGCCTGGTGGGCGACACGGCGAAGCGTCTGCGGGAGGCCGGCACGCCCTGCGGCATCGTCGCCCCGTGGGCTCCCCCCACGCCGAGCGAGCGCATCCAGGTCTGCAGCCTGGGCACGCTGCACGCGAGGGGCACGCGTCCGCCGGCGGGGCTCGTGGTGCTCGACGAATGCCACCGCTCGGAGGCGCCCACCGTCTCGGGCATCCTGGCGGACTACCCCGAGGCGCGCATTCTCGGGCTTACGGCGACGCCGCAGCGGGGCGACGGCGCGCCGCTCAGTGGCTCTTTCGACGCGATGGTCTGCGGCCCCTCGGTGCGCGAGCTCACGGCGATGGGCGCGCTCGTGCCCGCGCAGTTGGTCGTCCCGTGCGACGAGGGGAAGCGGGGCGATGCGGTGGCCGAACTGCGGCGCCTGCGCGGTGCGTGGCGCGCGCTGGTGTTCTGCGAGTCTCGCGAGGAGGCGCGATACACCGTCGAGCGGCTCACGGACGCGGGCCACCCGGCGGGCTACATCGACGGCGAGACGCCGCGGAGGGAGCGCGAGCGCCTCCGCGTGGCCCTGCGCGCGAGGGAGCTTCACGCGCTCGTCGGCGTCTCGGTTTTCGTCGAGGGCTTCGACGAGCCGAGCGTGGACGTGGTGGCGCTCGACGCCGCGTTCGGCACGCTGGGCAGGTACCTGCAAGCCATCGGGCGCGGTGTGCGCGCGCACCCGGGGAAGACGGCGTGCACGGTGCTCGACGTGCGCGGCGCGGTATTCCAGCACCTTCCGCCGGACACGCCGCACGAGTGGAGCCTCACGGGCGAGGCGGTCACGCAGCGTCTTGCGGGCCTCGCGTTCTCTCGCTGCGAGGCGTGCTGGGCCGTGTTCCCCCGCGCGAAGGTGTGCCCGCGGTGCGGGGTGAGCGCGCTGGTGAAGGCGCTCCCGATGCGGCGCATCCAGCAGGCGGCGAAGATGGCGAAGCTCGAGGCGATGCCGATCGAGAAGCGCCGCGAGCGTCGGTATTTCCAGCTCGTCCACGTCGGAATGAGCCGGCGGCGCATGAGGCAAGAGGAGGCGATGCAGTGGGCGCGAGCCCAGGCCGAGAAGGACTTCCCACGATGAGACAGGCGAGAAGGCCCGAAGACCAGCTGCAAGACGCCATCATGGCCGCGTGCGGCGCGCTCCCTGGCGTGGTGCTCCTCGACCTGCGCCACGTGGGGAAGTACGCGCGGGTCTACGCCGGAGGCTACGGCCCGCCGGTGCAGATCGGCCGCACCGGGCAGCCTGACCTCCTGCTCCTCGTCGACGGCCGGGCGCTCGGCCTCGAGCTGAAGAGCGCGACTGGGCGCGTCTCCGCGGGGCAGGTCACGTGTCACGCGGCGTGGGGCTCCATGGGAACCCCCGTCGTGGTGGTGCGCAGCGTGGCCGAGGCGCTCATGGCCATCGAGGCGAGGCGGGCATGAAGGACGCAGAACTAGACCGCTTCGTGTGGCGGACGAAGGCCGAGGCGCGGCGAGACATGGGCCTCTGTCCGGACTGCGGCGCGGAGCGAGGGGCGAAGAGCCGCTGCCCCACCCACCTCGCGGTGCACGCCGAGCGCGCACGGAAGGCCCGCCGTGCTCCTAAGTAGCCTCGACGATACGAGCGATTCAAGGCTCTTCGGCGCGGTGCACGACGGCCACGTGCTGGACGACGGTGGGCCGGTGGAGTCCGAAGTGCTGGCCATGGCGCTGGAGCTCTGGCGCATCACGGGGGACCTCTCCCTCGTGGTGGCGGGCCTCGAAGGATGGCGCCCAGGCGAGCCGTGGGAGGAGTGGATAGAGGCCGCGGTGGAGGGCTGGAGGGAGGTAGCGCCACGGGTGGAGCGCCTTCGCGTGCTGGCGGTGGCGCTGGCCCTCACGGGCGAGGCATCCCGCGTGGCCCTCGAGGAGCGGCGGGCGCTCGAGCGGCAGGTGGAGCGGGCGGAAGCGGCGCGGGTCGTCGAGGTGAGCGTGGCCGAGCTTTTGAAGGGGGTGCTTCGTGGATGAGATCGAGAAGGCCATCGCAGCGCTGGCGAAGCCGAAGAAGCCGAAGCTTCGCGCGGTGAAGCCGGGACACGTCGAGGACGCCCGCGCGACGGTGTACTACCTGCCCGAGAACCTTTCGGCGCACGTCGCGGCCGTCGAAGGGGTGCTTGCCACCACGGGCGACGTCTACTCGCGCGGCGGCGTCCTGGTGCGCGTCGCCGGCGTCGAAGAGCCTCGGGTGATTCCCTTCACCGCGGCCACGCTCCGCGCTCGCCTGAGCGCCGCGGTCGTCGTCGTCGAGAAGGGGCAGGCGGGCCGCATCCCGGACGACCTCACGAAGGCGGTGCTCGAGTCCAGGACGTGGCCCGTCCCCGAGCTCGTCAGCATCCTCGAGACGCCCTTCATGCGCCCGGATGGTTCAGTGTGTTCCGCTGCGGGCTTCGACCGCACCACGGGCTACTACCTCGCCCCCGGTCTCTCCGTCGACGTGCCCGAGACGCCGACGCAGGACGACGCGAAGGCCGCGCTCGTAGAGCTCGAAGAGGTCTTCGCGGACTTCCCCCACGTCTCGCGCGCGCATCGCATGGTCCCGATCGCTGCCATCCTCACGCTGCTCGCACGCCCCGCGATCCGAGGCAGCGTCCCCGGCTTCCTCTTCGACGCGTCCACCCGAGGCAGCGGCAAGAGCCTCCAGACCGACGCGGTAAGCGTCATCGCGACGGGTCGCACGAGTGCCAAGATGAGCTGGCCGAGCCTCCCAGAGGAGCTCGAAAAGGTGCTCGGCGCCTACGCCCTACGCGGGGCGAACATCGTGAACTTTGACAACGTATCCTCAGGCTTCGGCGGCGCGGCTCTCGATCGATGCTTGACCGCCGTCGACACGGTGGAGCTTCGGATCCTCGGCCGCACAGAGCTTCCCTGCGTCCCGTGGCGCGGCGTCATCATGGCCAGCGGGAACAACCTCGCCGTCTTCGGCGACACGACCCGGCGCGTGCTCGTCTGCCGGTCCGAGAGCCCGCTCGAGAACCCCGAAGAGCGCCAGGACTTCCGCCACCCGAACCTCTTGCCGTGGGTCCTCGAGCACCGGACGCGCCTCGTGAGAGCCGCGCTGGTCATCCTCCGAGCTTATGACGCAGCGTCGCGGCCACATGTAGGCGTGAGGCCGTGGGGTAGCTTCGAGGCATGGGCCGCGATGGTCCCCGGCGCGATCATGTACGCCGGAGGCGCGGATGTGTCGGTTTGTCGTGCGGAGCAGTCGAGCGCTCCGGACCCGGAAAAGCTGGCTCTTCTCGCAGTGTTGACCCACTGGGGACGGCTCGGCGCGTGCACGGCGAAACGCGCGATTTCCACGCTCTACACGCTCGAGCGGGTGCGCGGGCAGTACTGCGCACCGGACGGCTACGACGACCTTCGAGACGCGATCGACGGCGTTACGAACGCACGACCCGGAACCATCCCGTCGAGCAAATCCCTCGGCAAATTCCTTGCGAGCGCACGCGGTCGGGTCGTGGACGGAAGGCGCATCGAGGGCACGCCAGACAGGAAGGGCGTCGTCGTCTGGACGGTCGAGAATGCAGGGTTTGCCGGGTTACTGCCGGGTTTGACAAATGACCAAACCCGGCAAGAATTGAATAAGGATTCTAATATGTTAGATACTTCTGCCGGGTTTGCCGGGTTGAAATCGGAAATGTCGTGTTCACGCGCGCACCCGCCCGCAACCTCGGAGCGACCTGAAACAACCCGGCAAAACCCGGCATACCCGGCAGACTCGGATGACGCGGCGCGTCATGAGCATGCCTTCTCCGACCTGCTCGAGGACGAGCCGTGAGGCCGGCGCAGCGTCGGAAGCGCTGGGAGGCCGAGGCGTGGCTGGCGGACAAGCTGGTGCCCCTGCCGAGGGAGCAC
>JADKKI010000055.1 GCA_016720595.1 Myxococcales bacterium | reverse complement strand
TCTCGCGGTAGAACCCGCATCCTGCGTGCCGGACTTGAGGAGGCTCGTGCTCGCCCCGACGATCTCCGCCAACGCGTACCCCGAAAACCGCGAGAACGCCGCGTTGGCCCAGTAGATCGTCCCGACGGGTCCGTGATCACCACGCTGTTGTCCGCGGCCTGGAGTGCGCTCTCGTCAGCGGGTGGGTCGCGGCATCCGCAGCGCTGGCGCTCCGTCTCGTCGACGATGACGGCCACCGCCGCCATCCGCCTTGCTGACTCGGGTGCATCAACTTCGGAAGTCGACGGTGCACGAACCACCATGCCGTCCCTGCGAACGTACCGCGTTGCGTCGGCGGGCGCTCGAGGCCTCCCCACCGACCAGCTGCCCGAACGTCTCGGCGTCGGCCGCGCGGGTCTTCCGGGATGGGTGATATCGGAGATCCGCGGCGACAGCAGCTCCTTCGCGCTTTAGCCGGTGCGCCGCCGATCTCGAGCGGCTTCACGCTCAGGAGGAACACGCGTGTGCTGCCATCGCGGTGGCGCAGGTGCACGGCCAGCCGTTTGACCTCTCCGCCGCCCGCGAGCTCCTGGTAGATCCGCGCGCGCATCGCGGGATCCTCGTAGATCGCGAGCTCCGCGGTCGAACGTCCGATCAGCTCGTCGCGGGTAAGTCCGAGCGAGCGGGCGAACGTCTCGTTGGCCTCGACGATCACGCCATCGCGCCGGGTGACCACCACGCCGGTGAACATCGTCCGGACCAGCGCCGCGAACTGAGGGGTGAGGATCGGTGGTGCGAGGGCTGTCGGGGACCCGTGGTTGTGGTCGTGATTGTGGCCCTGCTGCTCCTCCCCATCCGGCATGGGGGTAGCTGCTGCAAAGGCTGCACCCGCCCGTGAGGAACCGGCTCGCCCAAATCGCGCAAGCGTTGCGCCGGGTGCAGCGCCTCCGCACGGCCTGCGCGCAGACCAGCCCGATCCGACGAACGGTGTACCTTCAGGACGTGGCGGACCCCGATCACGACCAGGCCTATGGCACCGCGTCGCCCGATGCGCCGGTGACCCGCGCGGACTTCAGGCGCGCCCTCCGCCCCTCCACGCGACGACCTCCGGACCCACGATCAGCTCCTGCACCTCGTGGCACAGGTGGTGGCCCTGACGGACGAAGCTGACCCGCCGCCTCGATGAGGTGGAGCCCAAGCCGGCACCGCCCGGGACACCCGCGGAGCCGACCGCGCTCACGGTGGAGACCACCGTGGCGGTGATGACGGACGATACGCTCTCGCGGGATCCGGGCGAACGACGCGAACCAGGACAACGGCGTCTCGTTTCGAGATGGGCGGTGACAAGTACACGGTGCAGTCGAATCCCCCGCCGTGCGAGGGCTGATCCACCTCTGCAAGGCGCTGCTGCACCGCTCAGGGGTTCGCCCTCTCTCCGCAGGACCTCGACGAGGCATCATCCGCTGGGACTACGGTCGCCCGTACATGATCCGCCAGCGCGCGAGTGACGAGTACTGCGTGCACAATGATCCGGAGACCCACCACTGCACGGTGCACTCGGCTCGCCCGCGGGTGTGCCGCACCTATCACTGCCGCGACGACAAGCGGGGATCTGGCTCGACTACGAGCAGCAGATCAGGACCCGTTCGGACTACGAGCCCGCGCCCTTCACGTTCAACCTGATGGACCGCGCGCGTGCGCAACGGCGGTGGCGCTGTTCAACGAGCACGATGCGCTCGAGAAGGCGTACCCGGATCGCGATCCGCGGAAGGGGCCGAAGCTGTAGCGGGAACCGGCGACCACGGTCGCGACGCTCTCGGCAATGGCTCGAGAGGACGGTGCTGCTCGAACGCACGTTCGCGGGAGCTTCAGCAGCTGCAGCCCGCACTTCACCAGGTTGAATTCGGCGAGATCCGGGACGGCGTCGCAGGCGCGGCACTGTCTTTGGCGAGAGACCCGGAACCAGCACCGGGCTTGTGACCTTGCCGTGCAGGGACGCCGAGCATCGTGGCGAACGCGTGATGTCGCCGAGGTCGCCGACGCCGTCGATGCCGCTTGGTACGCAGGCGATACACCGCAGGTCAAAGAGAGAGTGCCAGTTGGCGGATGGACTACAGGCCTCTCCTTGTGGGCTCGTGGTCGAATTGCCGACGACGATCTGCGGGCCATGTGTCAGACCTCTCGCCTATAGATATCTAGTCATGGCAAAGCAAAACTCGAGAGTTCGTCATGTTCAGTTGTCACTCGATGCGGTGCGGCGTCCTGTGGGGCACGGTGGTTGGCGCCCTGGAGCGGGGCGGCCGCGGACCCGGAAGGGCGTGTCGCATGACACACGCGAGGCGTCGCACCGAGCGCTATCCCAGCACGTCACGTTGAGGACGGTGGACGGGGTGATGTCGCTGCAGCGGCGTTGGCTGGTAGAGCTGATCCGCGATGCGATCGCTCAGTCGCACCGCGTCGGACTTTCGGGTCACGGAGTTCAACATCGAGTCGAATCACCTCCACCTGGTGATCGAGGCGGATAGCAACGCGGCCCGTGCCCGGGGGATCCAGGGGCTTGTCAGGCGCCACGTAAACTGACCCCCTCGCGCCACTAAAACTGACCCCTCCCGCTAGGAGGGTAAGCGATGGATCAGAACGACAGCCAATGGGACCGACGACGCTCACGGTCCCGATGGTGGATCCTGAGATCGTGAAGCACCTGCGGGCGCTCAAGGCGCTCGGCTGGGGTACCAAGCGCATCGCTCGCGAGTTGGGCATCGCGCGTAACAGCGTGCGGCGCTATCTGCGCGAAGGCGCAGCCGCGGAGACGCAGACACGGCCCGGTGCGTGGACGCTCGATGCAGAGCAGCAGGTGGCCGCACGCGCGCTGCTCGACGGCCCGGCCGCCGGCAATGGCGTCGTCGTGCAGCGACTGCTCGCCGAGCAGCAGGTCGTCGTGCCGATCCGGACGTTGCAGCGCGTGCTCGCGCCGCATCGCCAGACCAAGCGCGCGGCCGAGCTCGCGACCGTACGGTTCGAGACCGCGCCTGGGCACCAGATGCAGATCGACTTCGGCGAGAAGTGGATCGTCATCGCGGGCGCGCGGACCAAGGTCCACATGTTCGTGGCCGTGCTCGGCTACTCGCGGCGGATCTTCGTGCGTGCCTCGTTGAGTCAGCGACAGGACGATTGGCGTGAGGGACTCGCCGGCGCGTTCCGTGCCTTTGGCGGTGTCACCCGCAAGATCCTGATCGATCGCGCGGGTGCGCTGGTCATCGGCGAAGACCGCGAGACCGGCACGGCTCGTGTTCACCCGGCGTTCGCCGCGTTCTGCAAGGACTGGGGCGTCGAGGTCTCGGCGTGTCGACCGTATCGAGCACGCACCAAAGGCAAGACCGAGTCGGGCGTCGGCTACGTGAAGCGCAATGCGATCGCGGGGCTCTCGTTCACGAGCTTCGCCGCGCTCGAGGCGCACCTCGCGGACTGGATCGTCGGCGCCGACCAGCGCATCCACGGCACGACTCACGAGCGTCCGTGCGATCGCTTCGATCGGGACGAGCGAGCCGCATTTCTGCCGTTGCCGTCATCGGTGATTCCAGTGCGCGAGCGCCGGATCAGCCGACGTGTTGCCACCGACTGCTTTGTCGACGTCGACACGATTCGCTACAGCGTCCCGCATCGCCTGGTGCGCTGCACGGTGGATGTACTCGTCGGGGAGCACGAGGTCGTGGTCTTCGATGGCCGCATCGAGGTCGCGCGTCACCGCCGGCACACGGAGCCGCATCAGCGCGTGACCGATCCACGCCACTTCGAGGGCATCTTCCGGCAGCGCGACGAGGCCGAGGTCGTTGCCAGTTCGCCGATCGGTCGCAGCCTCGCGGATTACGCCGCCTGCATCGGAGGTGCGGCGTGACCGAGATCGTGAGAGCACGCGTCGAAGAGCGGCTGATCAAGCTCCGCCTCGGTGCCGTCGCGCAGCGGCTCGATGGGATCCTGTCGCAGGCCGCACGCACCGAGCCGACGTTTCTCGACTTCCTCGACCAGATCCTGACCGAGGAGACCGAGGCCAAGCAGAAGAAGCGCGTCGCCATGGGCATCCAGATCGCCCACTTCCCGACGGTGAAGACGCTCGAAGAGTTCGACTTCAAGTTCCAGCCTTCGATCGATCAGAAGCTGGTGCGCGAGCTCGCGACCGGACGGTTCATCGCGGGCGCCGAGAACGTTCTGATGTTCGGCCCGCCGGGCGTCGGCAAGACGCACCTCGCGATCGCGCTCGGCCGCGCCGCCGTGGAGGCAGGGCATTCGGTGCTGTTCGTGACCGCGACGTCGCTGCTGGCCGCACTCTCGCGTGCACAGGTCGAAGGAAAGCTCGCCGACCAGATCGCGTTCTACGCCAAGCCGAAGCTGCTCGTGGTCGACGAGCTCGGCTATCTCCCACTCGAGAAGCAGACCGCCCACTTGTTCTTCCAGCTCGTCAGCCGCCGCTACGAGCGAGGCAGCATGCTCATCACCACCAACCAGACCATCACGCAGTGGGGCCATGTCTTCGGCGACGAGATGATCGCCTCGGCGGTCCTCGACCGCGTGCTCCACCACAGCCATGTCCTGGTGATCCAGGGCGACAGCTTCCGACTACGACAGAAGAAACGGGCCGGGCTTCTCGGCTCGAACAAGACCAACCACTGAACACATGGGTGGGGTCAGAATTAGTGGCGCGCGGGGGTCAGTTCTTAATGGCGTTTGACAGGGCTGAAGGTCCGGATCGCGCGCAGTGTGAACCGGGGGGCTGGGGCGCACGGGAAGCTGTCGAGGATCGGTATCACGCGCGTGCGCTGAAGACGCCGCGCGAGGTGCGGAACGCGCTGCGCTACGTCCTCAACAACGCGCTCCACCACGAGGCTGCACCTTCCATGCGGGAGGGCACGTGGATCGATCCGTGCTCCAGCGCGGCCTGGTTCGATGGTTGGCGCAGCCCCGTGGTGCCCGACACGTGGTGGAAGCGCGAGCTCCTCGCTCGGCCATCACCGGTGGCACGGCCGACGCGATGGCTCGCTAGGGTCGGATGGCGGCGTCACGGTGCCCTCGCTTTCGACGAGTGCCAGGCCCGCGCCTACCGTGATCGGCGGTTGCGCGCTCCCAGGAAGGCAACCAGCCTCCGGGTCGCGTGCGGTCAGGAGTTCGTGTTGGCACGGGCTTAGGTCATTCGCTCGCGACGAGGCCCAGCCTGCAGCTCCGCCGAATGGAACTGGGGGGGGGGGGGGGGCATCGCTCCCACGAGTCTGCGCGACCAGGCATGGCAGCACCGCCTCGCATCGCGCCGAACTCCGCTTCCTCCTCTCTCTCTTGCTCTCCTCGAATTTCAAAGAATTCGACGTCGGGGCGATCTGGCCGGCGCGGGCCTGTGGTGGGCGGCAGGAGGCTTGTGAGCTGCGCCTGCACCTCGGCGAGTGGCCGTGCGCGCAGGTCACACGCCGACCCGCCCTCCACAGGCGGTCACGCGCTCGTGACGAGGCCGTGCCTGGATCTCTGCCGAATTCAAGCCACTGAAGTGCGAGCCTTGGGATGCGATGCGATGCGATGCGATGCGATGCGATGCGATGCGATGCGATGCGATGCGATGCGATGCGATGCGATGCGATGCGATGCGATGCGATGCGATGCGATGCGATGCGATGCGATGCGATGCGATGCGATGCGATGCGATGCGATGCGCTGCGATGCGATGCGGCGATGCGATGCGATGCGATGCGTGCGATGCGATGCGCGTGCGATGCGATGCGATGCGATGCGATGCGATGCGATGCGATGCGATGCGATGCGATGCGATGCGATGCGATGCGATGCGACCGTCGCAACGTTCGGTCGTATTCGTTGGGCGGACGGCAGGTCTTCGGTGGCCACAGGCTGCGGCTGCTCAGCGCGCGCGGCGCAGGCGCTCGATGTCGGTCGGCGCTGGGTGGACCAGCACCGCGCCGGTGTCGCCGTCGACCGCGAGCAGGTCTCCCGGGCGCGCCCAGCCGAACAGGCCGGGCACGTCGCTGACCACCGGCAGGTGCGCGGCGCGCGCCACGGCGATCGCGGCGGGGGCGACGGCATCGCTCGCGACCAGGGCCGAGGCGCCTCGCGCGACGGCGGCGATCGCGATCAGCACGTTGATCCGATCCGCGATCCAGATCGAGCCGGGGCGCAGGGAGCGCGGATCGGCGAGCAGCACGCACAGCTCCTCGACGTCGGCGACGTGATCTGCGGACTCGAGCACGGTGCCGAGCTTGAACGGCGCGCGCGCATACTCCTTGGCGACGTTGCGCAGGCCTTCGGGCTGACCGCTCGCCGCGCACAGCCGCTCGCGAAGCCGCGCATCGCACAGCAGCATCGCGAAGCGATCGAGGGCCGCACCGACCGCGGGGACGGTGGAGTCCGCGAGCTTCTTCATCGCGCGGCCGAGGTCCTCGCGGAGGCGGGCGAAGGCGCGCTCGATCTCGATGGGCGGTGCGCCGAGGGCGGTGGTGGTGGGCACCACGCCCGCACGACCGAGCACGGCGCCGGGGACGTGCGCGAGGCCGGAGAGCCGCGCGGAGCGAACGGCACTCGCGAGCCTGCGCTCGATCGCGAGGGTCACCGGGGCGCCGAGGGCGGTGGCGAGCGTCACCTCGTCGGCCGCGAACTTCGTGGTGCGGCGCTGCAGCACGAGCACGCCGATCACGGTGCCCGCACCGATCAGAGGCACGCCGACGAACACGGGGAACCGCTCCTCGCCGAGGCCCGGCACCGGCTTGTACGCGGCCTCGGCCGCGGCGTGCTCGGCGGAGACTGGGCGCATGCACTCGGCGACCAGGCCGGTGATGCCCTCGCCCACGGCGAGCGTGGTGCCGATCGCGTTCGGCCCGAAGCCGTGGTTGCCACGCATCACGAGGTGATCGTCCTCGCGGACGTACACGCTCGCGATCTCGACGCCCATGATCGCGACGAGCTCGTCACACATCGCGGACAGCATCGTCTCGATCGGTCCGTCGTGCGCGGCGAGCTCGATCAGCCGGAGGATGCCGTCGACGCCCCGATCACCTCGGTGGTGGACCTGGATGATCGGCTTCGACACTCCTCCAGCCTGACACAGCCGATGTTTCTGTCACGTTTCCTGCCTGCAAAAGCCTGTCGAGGATCGCCTGCGTCGCGATGATCGTCGGCGCGGAATACAGGGCGGCCCGCACGGCGTTGTCGAGGAGCGGCCCGAGCACGCCGACGTGGCGCCGCGTCACACCGAGACCGAGGCGCTCGCCGCGCCGGGCCATATTGCCGGCGACGAGCTGGGCATACATCGCGACCCGCTCCGCGGCGGTCGGCGGGGCAGGGACCTCGCCGGCGAGCCGCGCGCGGGCCTCGCGGAACACCCACGGGTGATCGATCGCCGCCCGTCCGATCATCGCGCCAGCGCACCCGGTCTCCTCGAGCGCGCGCACCACATCGTCCGCCGTCCGGACATCGCCGTTGACGATCACCGGGATCCGGACCGCCTCGCGCGCGCGCCGCGCCCAGCTCCAGTCGGCCGGCCCGGTGTGCCCCGCGAGCGCGACGCGACAATGGATCGTCAGCCCGGCGACCCCCGCCTCCTCGAGCCGCTGCGCGAGCTCGACGATCGGCAGGTGCGACTCGGGCCCCCAGCCGATCCGGGTCTTGACCGTGACCGGCACGCCCGCCTCGGCACCGACCTCGGCGATCCGCCGCGCCATCGCGACCATCGCCGCGGGCTCGCGCAGCCACGCCGCCCCGGCGCCCCGGCCCACGACCTTGGGCACCCAGCAGCCGCAGTTGATGTCGAGGAACGCCGGGCCCGCGGCGGTGGCGATTCGCGCGGCCGCGACGAGCACCTCGGGATCCGGGCCGTAGATCTGGATCCCCGTCGGTCGATCGTCGTCCGC
Source organism: Myxococcales bacterium (assembly GCA_016720595.1). Taxonomy (GTDB): domain Bacteria; phylum Myxococcota_A; class Polyangia; order Haliangiales; family Haliangiaceae; genus JABFXX01. The sequence goes on along the minus strand of JADKKI010000055.1, from coordinate 54,965 downwards.
GAGCAGAGCCTTGCGCCGCGCGATCCGCGAATCCGCCACCAGCTGCTCCGCGCCCACGAACTCGGTCACGCACAACGTGGCGCCGGCGCTCCGGCACGCGCGGCGGAACACGACATCGGAGACGTCCTCCATCGGTGCGAGCACCACGCGGCCCGCCTGGGCGAGCAACGCGGTGAAGGCCCGGAAGCCGGCGGCCGCGATCACTTCGCCTGGGTCAACGTCACGGCGAGCCCGCCCGTGTTGTCGCCGTAAGCCCCGGGCACGCCCTGGAAGCCGAACGCATCTGCGAACCCGAGATAGAACCGCGTCGCGCCGCTGGGGATCACGAACCGCTGGTTCAGCCCGGAGCGCGTGAAGCCATCACCGATGTAGAAGGTCTGGCCGATCGCGGGCGACAGCTCGGCGAACGACTCACCCTGCGCCTTCTCGCTGAAGTCGAGGGTGGCCGGGGCGCGGCTCGACGTGGAAGCACCGAGGAACACGCCGACGAGGAACTGGGTGTGCTGGTGATCGATGATGCCGCTGATCCCGTCCGCGGCGGAGATGTTGGTATCTCCGCCCGCGCAGTTGCCACCGTCGGGCGGCGTGGTCGCGCCGGCCACGCAACCGACCACGCCCTTCACCGTCGAGAATGTGATGTAGCCGCCGCCGGGGACCAGCGTCACGAGCACGGGCGGACGGCCACCGCGCGTCTCTTCGGGATGCGGGCGGCCCGCGGAGAACACGTCGGCGCGCCCGTCGACGATCACGCTCGCCGGCTTGCGAAGCTCGAGGGTCGCGTTGGTCGACAGTGACTGGGCCGGCATCGGCTTCGCAGGGTCGATCGGGATCTCGGGGTTGGTCGCCACGGGCGTGACGGCACTGCCACCGCCGGATCCCGCACCTTCGACCGGCCACGGTGGGTGGAGCGGTTGGTCCTGCGGCTGCGGTTGCGGTTGCGGTCGTGGCGCCACGGGCTCCGGCGGCCGTCGGCAAGCAAGGACCGCGACGCCGAGCCCGAGACCGAGCCCGAGGCTGCCGATGGAGAGGGTGCGAAGACGCATGCGGCCCGACGATACCTCTACTCAGTTATCGGCCCAGCTTGTTGGCGGGAACTGATCCAAGCCATGGGATTGACAGCGTTCTGGATATCTGAACACTTGTACAGGTGAGCTACGCGCCGTTGTGGTGCAAGTCGAACTTCTCCTTCCTCGAGGGCGCGAGCCACGCCGAGGAGCTGGTGGAGGAGGCGCATCGCGTGGGCCTCGGTTCGATCGCGATCACGGATCGCGATGGCGTCTATGGAATGGTCCGCGCTCACACCAAGGCGCGTGATCTCGGCGTGCAGCTCGTGTGCGGGACTCAGGTCTCGATCGCGGCGCCAGGCTCACTGCTCGCTCCCTCTCCGGTGACTGCCGCGCGGGTCGGCCTCCATCATGGTGAGGAGGCGGCGCTCGGTCGCGGGCCGGGCTGGGGCATCGAGACCGATGCACTATCGCCCGGCGTCTCGCTGGGGCGGCGCGGCAGGACCAAGCGCGCGAAGCCGCGACAGGTGGCGCTGGGCATCGTCGCGGCGCCGCCGTCCTCGCAGCTCGTGCTGCTCGCGATCGATCGCGCGGGCTGGGCGAACCTCATGCGCTTGCTCACCTCGGCGCGCCGCCGTTGCGACAAGGGTGCGGCGCTCGCCTCGTGGCGCGAGGTCTGCGAGCGCGCGGGTGGCGTGATCGCGCTGTGGGGCGGGGAAGGGAGCCTGCTCGCGGACGAGGCCGAGCCTCCACCGGCCATCGTCACCGATCTGCAGCACGCGTTCGGGGATCGCCTGTACGCGCTGCTCACCCGTCACCGCCGCGCAGATGACGTGCCCCGCGAGGCTCGCGTGCGCGCGCGCGCCTCTGCCGCGCGGATCCCGCTCGTCGCGGCGAACGAGGTGCTCTATCACTCGCGCGCACGCCGCCCATTGCAGGACGTGCTGACCTGCATCCGTCACGGTGTCACGCTCGCGACAGCCGGCACGCGGATCCGTGGCAACGACGAGCACGATCTGCGCGCGCCCCACGCGTTCGGCCGGCTGTTCTCCGACGAGCCGGGCGCCGTCGCGCGCTCGCTCGAGATCGCGGCTCGCTGCTCGTTCTCGCTCGGAGAGCTGCGCTATCGCTATCCCTCGGAGCGGCTGCCCGATGGCTCCACCTCGGCGGCGTACCTGCGCGAGCTCGTCGAGAAGGGAGCCGCGTGGCGCTACGACGACGACGTCCCGCCCAACGTCCGCCGGCAGCTCGATCTCGAGCTGTCCCTGATCGAGGAGCTCGATTACCCCGGCTACTTCCTGACGATGTACGAGATCGTCGCGTTCTGCGGCCGCCGCAACATCATGTGCCAGGGGCGCGGCTCGGCGGCGAACTCGGCCGTGTGCTTCTGCCTCGGCGTCACGGCCGTCGATCCCGTTCGCATGGGCCTGCTGTTCGAGCGCTTCCTGTCGCGCGAGCGCGCGGAGCCTCCCGATATCGATCTCGACATCGAGCACGAGCGCCGCGAGGAGGTGATCCAGCACGTCTATCAGGTCTACGGCCGCGATCACGCCGCGATGGTCTGCAACGTCATCCGTTATCGCCCGCGCTCCGCGATCCGTGACGTCGGCAAGGTCCTCGGCATCCCGGAGACCGCCCTCGATCGCGCCGCGAAGCACCTCTCGATGTATGGCCAGGTCGAGCCCGATGCCCTCGCACGGGCAGGCCTGCACGATCACGGGGCGATCGCGGTGGAGCACCTCGCGCGGCTGTCCGAGGAGATCCAGGAGTTCCCGCGCCACCTCTCGGTTCACCCCGGTGGCTTCCTCCTCGGGCACGAGCCCGTCCACGACATCGTCCCGATCGAGAACGCGGCGATGCCAGGCCGCACCGTGATCCAGTGGGACAAGGACGATCTCGACGAGCTCGCGCTGTTCAAGGTGGACCTGCTCGGCCTCGGCGCCCTCCACCAGCTCCACCTCGGCCTCGATCTGCTGCGCGCGCATCGCGGCCTCGATCTCTCGATGGCCACGATCCCCGCCGAGGACGAGGCCACGTACGACATGATCTGCACCGCCGATACCGTCGGCACGTTCCAGATCGAGAGCCGCGCGCAGATGTCGATGCTGCCGCGCCTGCGCCCACGCACGTTCTACGATCTCGTCGTCGAGGTCTCGCTGGTGCGCCCGGGCCCGATCTCGGGCGGCATGGTCCACCCATACCTGCGGCGACGGCGTGGCCTCGAGAAGGTGGAGTACCCGCACCCGTGCCTCGAGCCCGTGCTCGCCAAGACCCTCGGCGTGCCGCTGTTCCAGGAGCAGGTGATGAAGCTCGCCGTGGTCGCCGCCGACTACACGCCGGGCGAGGCCGATCAGCTCCGTCGGGACATGGCCGCATGGCGCCGCTCGGGCCGGATCGAGAAGCACCGCGAGCGCCTGGTCGGCGCGATGGAGGGCAAGGGCATCGCGCGCGAGTTCGGGGAGCGCGTGTTCGAGCAGATCCGGGGCTTCGGGGAATATGGCTTTCCCGAGTGCGTCGTCGGCTCCACGCGGGTGATCGATGCAGACACCGGGCGCTGGGTCACGATCGAGGATGTGGCTGCCGAGCGAGTTCGGTTGCGGACAACGCTCACGTGTAGTGAGCAGCTCAGGATCGAGAAGCGGCACGTCGTTGCGGTGAAACACAGCGGTCGTAAGAAGGTGTTCCGGTTGCGGACTGCGCTCGGACGGCAGATCGAGGCCACGGCCGAGCATCCATTCCTGACGATCACGGGCTGGAAGAAGCTCGGGACGCTGAAGCCCGGGGATGCGGTTGCCTCCGCACGCTCCCTGAAGCTGCCAGGAAAGCAACGCTGGGCACGTCCGAGTTGTCCTCTCTGGGATCGGATCGTCTCGATCGATCCGGCGGGCGTGCAGGAGACCTACGATCTCGAGATCGAGGGCAATCATAACTTCCTGGCCAACGACTTTGTCGTTCACAACAGCCACGCCGCGAGCTTCGCGTTGATCGCGTACGCCACGTGCTGGATGCGCAAGCACTACCTCGCCGAGTTCACGTGCTCGCTGCTCAACGCCCAGCCGATGGGGTTCTACTCCGCCGCCACGATCGTCGGCGATTCGCAGCGGCACGGGCTCGAGCTGCGCCCGATCGATGTGATGGCGAGCGCGTGGGACTGCACGCTCGAGCCCGCGGACGACGAGTTCGGGTTCGCGGTGCGGATGGGGCTGCGCTGGATCAAAGGCATGCAGCTCGCGGACGGGCAGCGGATCGTCGCCGCGCGGGTGCTGCGCCCGTTCGATTCGATCGAGGACTTCGTACGGCGCTCGCACGTGCCGGCGCGGATGCACGCCGCGCTGGCGGAGGCCGGGGCGCTCGGCGAGCTGGCGCCCACGCGCCGCGATGCGCTGTGGCAGGTGGCGGGCTGGGTGCAGCGGCAGACCGACACGATGGAGCTCGGTGGGGATGTCCACGGGCAGGTCGCGTTCGACGGCCTGTCCAAGCTCGACGAGATCTTCTGGGACTACGCGGCGAGTGACCACTCCACGCTCGGGCATCCGCTCGCACCGCTGCGTGGCGAGCTGACGCGCAAGGGCTGGCCCGATGCGAAGACGGTGTCCCGCGGGCGCGATGGCCACCGGATCGAGTACGTGGGCATCGTGATCTGCCGCCAGCAGCCGGGCACCGCGGCGGGCGTGGTGTTCATGACGCTCGAGGACGAGACGGGGTTCGTCAACCTGGTGTGCTGGCAGCAGGTGTTCGCGCAGTACGCCCACGTCATCAAGACCACCTCGCTGCTCGGCGTGACCGGCCGGCTCCAGGTCTCCGAGGGCATCGTCCACCTGATCGCGGAGCGCGTCTGGGTGCCCACGCTGTCGCGGCCGGTGCTGGAAGTGGAGAGCCGCGACTTTCACTGAGCGGGCCCCCACGCCCCGCGTGCAGCGGGCGCTCGGTGCCCTCGCCGCGCGTGCGTGGAACTCCTTGATCAGATGGCCGTGCGCCGGCGCGCACCCCGCGCTGAACCCGGATCTCGCTGGTCCGCCGCTTGCTCCTGAGACTGGGACCATGACGACCACGATCTTCGATGCGCTCCGCCAGTCTCACCGCGATGTCGAGGAGCTGTTCGGAGACGTCCAGAACGCCATCGCGACCGAGCAGATCGAGCTCGCGAAGATGCTGTTCCAGCTGGTCTCGGTGAAGCTCACGGCCACGATGTCCGCCGAGCACTCGGTGGTGTATCCGCGGTTCGCGCGAGAGGCGGACCTCCTCGACGAGGTCACCACCGCGCTCCTCGAGCACTCCGGGATCTCCCGGATGATCGATCTGCTCCGCGTCGGCGGGCTCCGCACCGACGAGTGGTGCGAGGCGGTGGCCCAGCTCGGTCAGCTGGTCGCCGATCACACCGATTGCGAGGAGTGCGCGCTGTTCCCGATCGCGGGGCTCGCACTGTCGAGCACGGCCTCGCGGCAGATCGCGGACGAGTATCGCGCTCACGTGCGGATGGTCTCGCCGATCGCGGGCGCCTCGATCACGTGGGAGGTGCCGCCGCCGGAGCTCGCACCGATGGTCGTCGTTCGCTTCAAGGCGGCCTGATCGTCACGCTGTCGTGATCGCGCTGCGACCAACGCGTCACCGTGGGACCGAAGTGACGTCAGTTGCCGGGATCCCGGCGTTCGTTGTTTCCGTCCGGTCACGGTGCGAGTGCGGTCCTGACAACTCGACTTCGTAGGGTGCGCCCCATCAGCCGCGATCGTCGCGGTGAAGGAGCGCACCATGCACCGTCTCTCTCGTCCCGGATCGACCACGCTGCTCGCGCTGCTCGTCGCCGTGTCGTACGGGACGGCGCGCGCCGACGAGCCCGCACCCGCCCCGCCGCCCGCCGAGCAGGCCGCGCCGCCCGCCGAGGAGGCGCCGCCACCCGCCGAAGCACCGCCGCCCGCCGAGGCACCGCCGTCGGAGACGCCGGCCACCACCGCTCCGACACCGGTGACGCCGCCTGCTGTGGTGGTGCCGGCCGCGACCGCCACGATCAAGGGCAGCCTCCTCGACAACAACACCAAGGAGGGCCTGCCTGCCGCGACCATCCAGCTCAAGGGCGTTCCAGGCGGTGATCTCACCGCCGTCGCCGAGCTCGATGGCTCGTACTCGATCGCCGTACCGCCCGGTACGTTCACGATCGAGCTCTCGACGCCGGAGTACGTCACGCAGACGCGGACGATCACGGTCGCGGACAAGCAGACGCTCGAGCTCAGCATCAACCTCGATCCCGTGCCGCTGAACACCAGCGCCGAGACCATCGAGATCGTCGACAAGATCGATACCCGCAAGGAGGCCGCGGTGCTCGCGGTCCGGCGCGCGTCCCCCGTGGTCAGCGATGCGGTCAGCGCGCAGGAGATCTCCCGTACCCCCGATAGCAACGCCGGCGATGCGATGAAGCGCGTGGTGGCGGTCAGCGTGATCGATGGCAAGTACGTCGCGCTGCGTGGCCTCGAGGGCCGGTACGTCACGGCGCTGCTCAACGGCGTGCTGCTGCCGAGCCCGGAGCCCGATCGCAACGCCGTCCCACTCGACCTGTTCCCCACCAACCTGCTGTCGACGATGACCGTGATGAAGAGCTACATGGCCGACCTCCCGGGCCAGTTCGGCGGCGGCACGCTCTCGATCGACACCAGCTCGTTCCCGACCAGCTTCGAGATGAAGGTCGGCTTCTCGAGCTCGGCGAACACGGTGGCGACCGGCCAGGACGGCCTGTCCAACGCCAACGCGCGCGGTACGCGCAGCTTCCTCGGGTTCGACAACGGCGATCGCGCGCTGCCGGCCGCGATCCCGCGGAACCGTGCCGTCCGCGGGATGGACGCCGCGCAGACCGAACAGATCGGTGAGGCGATGCCGAACGTGTGGACCCCGTCCGGCGAGACGGTGACGCCGAACGTCGGGCTCACGGCGATGCTCGGCGACACGGTGAAGGTCGCCGGCAAGCGCGTGGGATACATCGCGAGCGGCACGTTCAAGCGGGCGTTCTCCGTCCGCGATGGCGACACCTCGCACACCACGCTGGTCGATGGCCAGACGATGGCCACCGACAACCTCCGCTACACCCTCGGCACCTCGGAGGCCACGCTCGGTGCGCTCGGCAACGTGGGCGTCGACCTGTCTCCCAACGACGAGATCAGCCTGCTCGGGCTGTACACGCACGTCGGCGAGGACACGAGCTCGATCGCCAATGGGTACAGCGAGACCGATGGCTCGAACCTCAGCTCCTCGCGGCTCTCGTTCGTGGAGCGCTCGCTCGCGTTCGCGCAGCTCCGCGGCAAGCACCACCTGAGCCGCGCGCGCCGCCTCGAGCTGCGCTGGCAGACCAACGTGGCCACCACCTCGCGCGACGAGCTCGACACGCGCGACCTGAGCTACCTGATCGATGGCAACAGCGGCACGCGCTCGTACAAGGACCAGCCGGGCTCGGGTCAGCACTTCTGGCAGGTGCTGGATGACCTCGCGGGCGGCGGTGGCGCCGACATCCGCATGCGCGCTGGGCGCGTGCAGCTGCACGCCGGCACGATGGCCCAGCTCTCGAGCCGCGCGCTCGGTGGACGGCGGTTCCGCTACAAGTTCGTCGGCACCGACAGCACGGTCCGCGGGCTCTCCGGTGAGGACATGTTCGGCGATTCGCACGTGGGGCCGGACTTCCAGCTCGAGGAGGGCACGCTCAACGAGGACGCATACAAGGCCTCGCTCGGCGTGTACGCCGGGTACGCCACCAGCGAGGTCGAGATCAACGACAAGCTCCGCGCGATCGCCGGCGTTCGCTACGAGCGCGCCACGCAGGACATGTCGAACGGCAGCCGCTACGCGATCGCCGGGCTCAAGACGGACGTGTCGCGCACCGACGACGACGTGCTCCCCGCGGTGAACCTCGTGTACTCGCCGCGCTCGGACATGAACGTGCGCGCCGCCTACAGCTACACGCTGACCCGCCCGCGGTTCCGCGAGCTCGCGCCGTTCCTGTTCTTCGACTACACGCGCCGCCGCGATATCTCCGGCAACCCGAACCTCCTCACCACCCACCTCCACAACGCGGATCTGCGCTGGGAGTGGTTTCCCGGCGAGGACGAGGTGTTCGCGACCAGCGTGTTCTACAAGCAGCTCGTCGATCCGATCGAGCAGGTCCTCCTCAACACGAACTCGGACGTCACGTTCCGCAACGCCAAGGGCGGCAACCTGATCGGCGCCGAGCTCGAGGCGCGCACTGGCCTCGCACGCATCGCGCCCGCGCTCGCGAAGTTCAAGATCGGCGCGAACGCATCCGTGATCCGCTCGCGCGTGCAGCTGAAGGCCGACGAGATGCTGCTCACCAACCGCAACCGGCCGGTCTATGGCCAGTCGCCGTTCGTGCTGAACCTCAACCTCGGCTACTCGAACCCGGCGATCGCGGACATCAACCTCCTCTACAACGTGATCGGCGCGCGGATCACCGATGTCGGCGTCGAGGGCCTCCCGGACACCTACGAGCAGCCGCTGCATCGGGTGGACGTGGTCGCGGCGCGCGCGCTGCGCAAGGACCTCCGCCTCAAGCTCTCCGCCAGCAACATCCTCAACCAGCGCGTTCGCCTCGAGCAGGGCGACGTGACGGTGAACAGCTACTCCCCTGGAGTGTCGTTCGCGCTGGGCCTCGACTGGACCCCCTGATTTCTGTTTTCAACTCGAAAGGATCTCCCATGATGAAGCACCTGACCTGGTTCGCCGCACTCGCCCTCGCGGTACCCGCCTGTGGCGATGACTCGGGCCTCACCGGCGATGACACGCAGCAGCCGGATGCCGCACCTCAGCCCGATGCACCTCCGGGCATCACGCTGGTCGACGTGCCGGCCGGCGACATCGCCGTCGACACGCACTGGACCGCCGACAAGATCTACACGCTCAAGGGCTACGTCTGGGTCACCGGCGGCACGCTGACGATCGATGCCGGCACCGTGATCAAGGGCGACAACGGCAGCGCGCTCACGATCACCAAGGACGGCAAGCTCAACGCCGTGGGCACCGCCGCCGCGCCCATCGTGTTCACCTCGAGCCAGGCCACGCCGGCCTCGGGCGATTGGGGTGGGCTCGTGATGGCAGGCCGCGCGCCGATCAACGTCACCGGCGGCACCAACAAGATCGAAGGCTTCGCCGACACGTTCGGCGATCGCATCGTCTACGGCGGCACCGATGCCAACCACGACTGCGGCAAGCTGGTCTATGCGCGCATCGAGTACGCGGGCTTCGCGCTCTCGGTGGACAACGAGCTCAACGGCCTGACGCTCACCGCGTGCGGCGCCGCCACCACGATCGACAACGTGCAGGTCCACCTCGGTCTCGACGACGGTGTCGAGGTGTTCGGCGGCACCGTCAACCTCAAGCACATCGTGGTGACGCAGCCCGATGACGATGGTCTCGATTGGGACCTCGGTTGGACCGGCAAGGTCCAGTACCTGATCGTCCAGCAGAAGCTGGGCCGCGGTGACAAGGCGATCGAGGCCGACAACAACCGCAACGACGGCAACCTCGCTCCGCGCAGCGCGCCCGAGCTGTGGAACGTCACGCTGGTGGGCCCCGACGGCGCAGCCACCGACCCGCAGGCCGGTCCGCACCTCCGCCGCGGCACCGCCGGCAAGATCAACAACGCGATCGTCGCCTACTTCACGAAGTTCGCCGTCGATGTCGACAGCGCGATCTCGGTCGGCCAGTTCACCTCGGGTGCGCTCGCCATCAAGAACACGTACTTCGTGAAGGGCGCCAACGCGACCGCGCTGTGGCCGGCGAACTTCGACGTGGCCGGCACGCCGCCGGTGGAGAATGACGGTGGCTTCGACGAGGCCGCGATGATCGGTGGCGAGGCGACCAACCACCAGGGCGTCGATCCGATGCTCACGCTCCCCAAGAGCCTCACCGCGCCGAACTGGAAGCCGATGGCGGGCTCGCCCGTGCTCACCGGCTGCGGCACGCCGCCCGCTGGCTTCGACACCACGGCCACGTTCTGCGGCGCGATCGGCGCGACCGACTGGACGGCGGGCTGGACTCGCTACCCGAACTGAGCTCGGTCAGCGCGAGCGGGCGATCGCTTCGTCGATCGCCTCCTCGGTGAGGAACGTGAAGCTGCGTGGCCCCTTCAGGTGGCCGTCCTGCACGTCGACGAACAGCGAGAGCTCGTCGCCGGTGTGCGGGTTCAGCCGATGGAGGCCTCTGACGTCGAGCACGTAGAGTGCACCGTCGGGACCGAAGTCGAGGCTGATCGGCGTCTCGAGCAGGCCGCTCGCGGCCGGGACGAGGACATCGAGGAGGCTGCCAGTCTCGGGATCGAGCACGACCACCTGATCCCGCTGGTTGTCGCAGACGTACAGGCGATGATCGGCGCCGAGCGTGATGCTCGTGGCGCTCGCGAGCTGATCGATGGTCCCGAGCTGGCGTACCAGCGTGCCCGTGGCGAGGCTCCACACCTGGATCGTGGTGCCGAGCTGCGGGTGCGTATCGGTGCCGATGTACGCGAGGTCCCCGTCGAGCACGAGGTCGTGCGCGGCGCGCAGATCCGGGGAGCCGATCACGCTCGACACGTGGCCATCGGGCGCGAGCACCACGGCGTTGTGCGTGTCCTTGCCCAGCACCACGAGCTGCTCGCCGTGGAACATCAGCTCCACCGGCTCTTCGAGCAGCGTGGTGTCCCAGTAGAACACCCCCATGTTGGATCCCGACGCGAGGTCGTAGCGGGTGACGTCACCCTTGCCGAACCCGGCGAGGTAGATGTGGCCACTCGGGCCGAGCCGCACACTCGACGGGCGATCGAGCCCATCCGCGGTGCCGGCCGCGAACACGTCGCGGAAGGCGCCGGAGACCCCGTCGTAGCGCACGATCGCGTTGGCACCTCGATCGGTGATGAACAGCGTGCTCGGCGGCTGCGTGCACAGCTCGCAGGCTGGTTCGGGCTCGGTGGTACAGGCAGCCGCGAGCGTCACGATCACCGCAGCGAGGTGAAGACGATCCACCGTGACAACGGTACAGCCTTCGATGACAGGCGCGACAGTTTTGTGTCGCGAGCGTGAGGTGTGGAGACGTGCGCTGCGACGAAGCTGTCACATGGCGGTCGGACCCTTGCCCGTGCGCACCTCGATCGGTGCCTTGCGGAGCCGCTCGAGCACCTTGCGCTCGCGATGGATCGGCACCCAGTCGTAGATCAGCGCCTCGACCGGCCTCCACATCACCACCCAGCTGAGGATCACCAGCCCCTCGCGGATCGCCCGCACGGCGCGGCTCGGCTCCGTGCCCAGGAGCTCGGCGAGCGACAGCAGGATCACGAGCAGCGTGACGCCGAGGATCAGCGCGACCTGCCCGGTCCGCCGCTGGCGCCGCCGCCGCCGCTCGAGCCGCTCCACCTCGTAGACGAAGTGGGCGCGATAGCCGGTCTCGATCTCCTCCGGTGGGCACGCCTGCGCGACCCAGAACACGACCTTGAACGTTCCGAGCGAGGTCAGATCCTCTCCGGCCGCGAACAGGTACTCCACGAGGTCCGGATCGAGATCGCGCTCCCGGAACGGCGCCGGATCGCGGTTGTCGAACAGCTGGGCGATCGTGTCGAGCCGCACGTCGATGCAGTGGCTCCCATCCTCGAGCCGGTACCGCGGATTCGTGCCCATGGCGCAGCATGTGCTGGTCTGTGGCCGGGTCGCAACGTGGCCGTCACATCTGCGTGGTGGATTCGACGCGTGCGCCTCACCGCGATCCTCCTCCTCGCCACTGGCTGCAGCGGCGCGCCCTCGAGCGACCGGGAGCAGCGTGTGATCGGTGCGCTCGCGGAGGACAACTATGCGTGGAGCCTGCGCGATCCGGCGCTGGTGGCGCTCAAGCTGAAGAAGCTGCAGCGCGGGCCCTACGAGTGGCTGCGCGGGACCGCGAGCCTGTACTGGCGCGATCTCACCGAGCCGGGTGGCAACCGCACGGTGACCGCGTTTGGCGACCCGGCCTCCTCCCAGGTGCTGCTGGTCGGCGATCCGCACCCGGAGAACGTCGGGACGTTCCGCGCCGCCGATGGGACGCTGCTGGTCGACTGGAACGATCTCGATGCAGCGGGCTACGGCCCGTTCACCGCCGATGTGCGGCGGCTCGCGGTGGGGATGATCGTCGCGGCCGACAGCGATCCGGCGTTCGCCGACGAGCTGGTGACCCGGGTGACCACCGGCTATGCGGCCCAGATCGCGGCGCTCGCCGCAGGTGGCGCACCGCTCGAGCTCGGCCTCGGCGCGCATCCGCTGCTCGACAAGGAGCTGGCCAAGGCGCAGACCCGCGGGGACGATCGATTGGCGCTCGACGAGCTCGCACCGATCTCGGGTGACGCGCGGTTCGTGGCGTTCGGTGATCTCGAGCCGATCGCGGTCGATGGGCTGTACGAGGACACCGTGGTGCCGGTCGGCGCCGAGGCCGCGGTGTGGATCGACGATGCGGTCGCGCAGTGGGCGGCGCGCCGTGGCGAGGTGGCGACCGTCAAGCTCCGCGCGCGCCGGCTCGGGTCCGGCGTGGCGAGCTATGCCGCGCTGCGGTTCAACGTGGTGCTCGAAGGGCCCACGGCGGCCCTCGAGGACGATCGGGTGGTCGAGCTCAAGGAGGAGCGGGATGGCCTCGTGCTCCATGGCGTACCGCAGCTCGCCGCCGCCGAGTGGGCCTCGCCCGCTGCGCGCGCGGTGGATGCGCAGCGCCGGCTACAGGCTCGACGCGACGCGGATCCGATGCTGGGCGCCGCACACCTCGGTGGGCTCAGCCTGAAGATCCGCGATCGCGAGGCGTACCAGCGCGGCCTCGATCACCTCGATCTCGCAGCGCTCGCCGCCGGCAAGGCGAGCAAGCGCGCGCAGCTGCTCGATCTCGCCGGGCTGCTGGGTGGCCTGCTCGCGAGCGCTCACGGCCACGCGCTGACCTCGGAGGGTGCGCCCGGGTGGAAGGTGATCGCGCCGGTCCTCGCCGGGCGCGAGGCGGCCTTCACCGCCGAGCTGGTGGAGAGCGCGCGGGCGGAGGCGGCGTTGGTGATCGCGGATCACGCCGCGTTCGTCGATCGTGACCTCGCCGCGCTCGTGCTCCCGCAGGAGACCCGATGATCGGACGTTCGACCCTCGCACTCGTCCTGCTCGCGCGGATCGCGAGCGCGGACGAGCCGGCCCTTGAGGTCACGCCAGCCGACCCACCCGTCGTCGCGCCGATCGTTGCGCCGGTGGCCGTGCCACCCATCGTGTCCAACGCGGTGCGGGCCCCGGTCGTCGCCGAGTCCGAGCCACCCGCGTTCGCGGTATGGCCGACGGCCCGTCTCGAGCTCGAGCTCGAGCTGTTCAGCTCGGCGCGGTGGACCCGCCAGCCGGGCGCGGATCTGACAGAGCTGCGCCTCGATCGCGGCGAGCTGGGTGCACGCGTGGCGATCACGCCGCAGGCCGCGGCCGAGCTCCGGGTCGAATCGATCCGCTCGGCGGGCGAGGGCGGCGCGCTCGGCGTGGACGGCGATTCGACCGTGGTCCGCGTGAAGCTCGCGCAGGTCACGGGGACCGTGGATGCAGGGCCCGTGCGGCTCGATGGGGCGCTCGGCTTCGTGCCCGATCCGTGGATCCGCACCCTCGAGGACGGCTATCCGCTGCGCCCGCTCTCCCGCACGGGGAGCGAGCGCCTCCTCGGCTGGCCCACCGCGGATCTCTCCGCCGAGGTGCGCGCCTCGATCGGTCCTGTGCGTCTCACGCTCACGGCGGGGAACGGCGAGGGCCTGCGCTATCCCGAGCGCAACACCGGCAAGACGACCACCGCCGTGCTCGAGCTCGTGCCGGTTCACACGCGTATGCTTCGCCTCGCGATCGCCGCAGTCGGGCGCGATGGATCGCTGGGCGCGGCCTCGGTGCGCGATCGTCGCGCGGGCGGCGCCGCCACGGTGATCACACCGCTCGTGCGCTCGGGCGTCGAGGTCGTGCGTGCATGGGGGCTCGCCGATCGCGGCGATGTCGTGGGCACCGAAGTCGCCGGCTGGGCCGAGGTCACACCGATCTCTCACCTCGACCTCGCGGCGCGCGGCGCGACACTCAAGATCATGGGCGGTCGCACCTCGACGGTTGGCGGTGCCGTCGCCGTCACACCGTGGACCGCGAAGCACGGTGAGCTGCGCGTCTGGCTCGCCGTCGATCGCCAGACCACCTCGGGCACCGCATCGCCGCTGCCCGGCAGCGCGTCTGGTGATGCGACCGTCGCCATGCTCGTGGTCTCCGCGACCGCGCCGTTCTCCGTCCCGTTCACCGCAGAGGCCACGCCGTGAAGCACCTCGTGCAGCTCGGGTTCGTCGTGGTCGTCACCGCCTGTAGCAACGCCGCGGATCCCGCCGTGGATGCGTACGTCGGTCCGCGCGACACCGGCGCCGTCGACGTCGCGACCATCGACGCACCCGCGGGCGCGGTGCGGATCCTCGCGCTCAACGAGATCGCCCCGGGCGACACGCCCGACTGGTTCGAGGTCGTCAACGCGACCACGGGCTCGATCCAGCTCGCCGACTTCGCCTACATCGACCTCGCGAATGACTTCGCCAGGGCCAAGCCGTTCCCACAGATGATGCTCGGCCCGGGCGCGCGCTACGTCCAGAACGTCGACGACACGATCTCCGGCTTCAAGCTCGCCAGCGACGAGGAGCTCTGGATCTACCGCGTCTCGGACCACGCGCTATCAGATGGCGTGGACTGGGCCGAGGGTGCCGCGCCTGCCGGCATGTCGTACGCGCGGTCACCCGACGTGTTCGGTCCGTTCGTCACCGGTGCCCAGTCCAAGGGCGCGACGAACCCGTAGCGCGACGCGCACTTCCACACTCGGCGTTGACACGGAGCCCGCGAGTCCTTAGTTATGGGCGCTGGACCGTCATGCCGAAGCTCTCCTTCGATCGCCGTCTCGCTGCCGCCTTCGCGGCGGTGAGTGCGCGCGCGCATGACTACGCCGTGCTCTCGGTGTTCCCGGGACGTCCGTAAGCCGCGGCGAGCGCTCGCGCTCTGCCGCGTGGTGTCTCACCTCTCGCGGGCCCTGCACGGGCTCGTGCAACGCTTCACGTCCGCTCTCCAGGAACTGTCATGTCTCGAAGGACCATCGATATCGAACGCATCCGCAACCTCGGCATCATCGCGCACGTCGATGCCGGCAAGACCACGCTCACCGAGCGCATCCTGTTCCACACGGGCAGGATCCATGCGCCCGGCGAGGTCCACCTCGGCACGGCCCACACCGATTCGCACGCGATCGAGCAGAAGCGGGGGATCACGATCCTCGCGGCTGCCGTCACCTGCGATTGGCTCGGCCATCGCATCCACCTGATCGACACGCCTGGTCACGTCGACTTCACCATCGAGGTCGAGCGATCGCTGCGCGTCCTCGACGGTGCGGTGGTCGTGCTCGACGGTGTGGCCGGCGTGGAGCCGCAGACCGAGACGGTCTGGCGCCAGGCGGATCATCACCGCGTCCCGCGGCTGGTGTTCGTCAACAAGCTGGATCGCCCCGGCGCGGACTTCACGCGTGCCGTCCGCGAGGTATCGACGCGCCTCCGCGCGCGCCCGATCCCGATCACCGTCCCGGTGTTCGAGGCGGGCTCGCTCGTCGGCGTGATCGATCTCGTCGGGCTGCGCGAGCTCCGGTGGCTGGGCGAAGGCCCGTCTGCGCCCGTGGTCTCCCCACTGGCGATGCTCTCTGACAATCTGCGAACTGCTCGCGACCTCGTGCTCGAGGTGTGTGCCGACGAGGATCCCGAGATCCTCGAGGTGATCGTGCGCGGCGGTGACGTCCCGGCGGAAGCGCTGTGGCGCGCACTGCGTCGCGCGACCGTCGCCGGCCGCATCGTGCCCGTGCTCGCGGGCTCGGCGTACAAGTACCGCGGCGTGGAGCCGCTGCTCGATGCCGTGGTCGCGCTCTTGCCCTCACCGGTGGATCGCGGCGCGGTGGAGGGACGCGAACCCACGTCCGATGCGCCCCTCGCGGCGCTCGGCTTCAAGGTGGTGTACGACGAGCACGGCCAGCTCACGTTCGTGCGCGTCTACAGCGGCGTGCTCGAGAAGGGGATGACCGTGCTCGCGGCACGCGGTGGTCGCAAGCTCCGCGTCGGTCGCCTCGTGCAGCTGATGGCGGATCAGCGCGAGGAGGTCACGCGCCTCGAAGCCGGCGAGATCGGCGCGATCATCGGCTTGCCGCTCGCGGGCGGCGAGACGCTGTGCGCGCCCGAGGCGCCGGTGTTGCTCGAGGCGATCCGGACGCCAGATCCCGTCGTGCGCGTCGCGATCGAGGCGAAGACCTCGTCCGATCGCGAGAAGCTCGGCGTGGCACTGGGGCGGATGGTCGCGGCCGATCCATCCCTGCGGCTCGAGTCCGATCCGGAGACGGGGCAGACGCTGCTCGCCGGGATGGGGCAGCTGCACCTCGAGATCGCGACGGAGCGGCTGGCGACCGAGCACCACGTCTCCGTGGTGACCGGCCGTCCGCTCGTCGCGTATCGCTCCACCGTGCAGCGCGTGGTCAGGCACGAGTACCGGCACGTCAAGCAATCGGGTGGACCAGGCCAGTGGGCGCATGTCGTCCTCGAAGTCAGTCCAGCCGCGCGCGGGGCGGGCGTGGTGTTCGAGGACCGGATCAAGGGCGGCGCGATCCCGCGGGAGTTCATCCGTGGGGTCGAGGCGGGCGTGCGAGCGGCGGCGACCGATGGTCTCCTCGGAGGTCATCCGGTGGTCGACGTGCGCATTGTCCTCGTCGATGGCACGACGCATCCGAACGATTCGAGCGAGCTGGCGTTCCAGCTCGCCGGGCGGTTCGGGTTCCGTGCCGCGGCGGAGCTTGCCGGCCCGTGCCTGCTCGAGCCCGTGATGCTGCTCGAGGTGACCTGCCCCGAGGAGCATGTCGGCGCGGTCGTCGGAGATCTCGGTCGTCGGCGCGGCAGCGTGGTGGGGCTCGATGCACGCCACGATGACCGCGTGGTCCGAGGGGAGGTCCCGCTGGCCGAGACGTTCGGCTACGCGGGCGCCCTCGGCGGGCTCACCCACGGTCGCGGGCGGTTCACACTCGAGCCGGCTCGCTACGAGCCCGTGAGAGCGTAGTTGGTTGCCCGGTGGACGGAGAGTCCACCGGGCTGTTGTCGTTCGCGCGAGGCGCGGCCGATTGTGACGGGCAGGTCACGGGCAGGTGACCGCGGTGCTGCGCGGTACGTCACCGGGCCGTTGCGCAACCGCACCGGTTCGGTCACCGCAGTTTCCTACCGTGAAGTGTGTACGCCTTGCCTGCCGAAGACGACCTCTCGGTGCCGATCCAGCCGCTGCGGGTGACGGTCGTGACGATCGTGACCTCCGCATCCTTGCAGATGCTGATCACCGAGTTGCGGCGCGAATCGATGCGCGTCGAAGTGGCGACCGCGTCTGTGCTCGAGCACCCGCCCCTCGATCCCGTCTACGTGATCAGCCTCGATCCCTCGTTCGCCAAGCTGCTCGCCGAGCAGCTCGTGAGCTGGGCCGCCACCGAGCTCCACGCCGGCTTGATCGGTGTGGTCGAGGATGGGAGCCCGCAGGACAACGAGGTCCTCCTCGCGGCGGGGTTCGATGACGTGGTGCCTGCCCCGTGCAGTGCCCGCGAGCTGGTGGCGCGGATCCGTGCGGTGCACCGGCGCGTCCACTGGAAGGGGATGTCGAACGGTCGGCTCCGGTTCGGTGACCTCACGCTCGATCTGTACGGTCGCGAGCTGTGGGTCGGCGGCAAGACGATCGGATTGACCTCGATCGAGCTCGCGGTGCTGCGCGAGCTGATCAAGGCGCGTGGGCGGCCGCTGTCGCGGACCGAGCTGCTCGATCAAGCCTGGGGCGAAGGTGACCTCGAGGTCTCCGAGCGCGCCGTCGACAACGTGATCCTCCGCCTCCGCCGCAAGCTGCCACGCCCCGATCTGATCGAGACGGTGCGCAGCGTCGGGTTCCGGATCGCCCCGCGCGCCTGAGTCAGCGACCGCTGGACATCGGGAGATCGAACCGGAACGTCGTTCCCGCGCCGAGCGTGCTGCTCGCGGTCAACGTGCCCCCATAGCTCTCGACGATCTCGCGGACCACGGGGAGCCCGAGCCCGGTGCCGTTGTCTGCGCCCTTGGTGGTGAAGAACGGCTCGAAGATCCGCGAGAGCACGTCCGCGGCGATCCCCGGCCCGGTGTCGCGGACCTCGAGGACCACCCGGCGGCGCTCCGGATCGAGGCGCACCGCGAGCTCGATCGTTCCCGTCGAGCTCCCGATCGCCTCCGCCGCATTGAGCACGAGGTTGACGAAGATCTGATCGATCCGCGTCTTGTTCACGGTGACGAGCACGGGGGCGTCGGGCAGGGCGAACACCACGTTGACCTGGTGGAGCTTCCCGGCGCCCTGGAGCATCGCCACCACGTCACGGATCACCAGCGTGATGTCGAGGGCGCTCGTGTGATCGGGGCCAGGTTGCGCGAGGTGTAGCAGCCGCCGAGCATGCGTGGCGATGTGCTCGCCCACGCGCTCGAGCTCGAGCATCGCCGC
Source organism: Myxococcales bacterium (assembly GCA_016720595.1). Lineage (GTDB taxonomy): Bacteria > Myxococcota_A > Polyangia > Haliangiales > Haliangiaceae > JABFXX01. The sequence goes on along the minus strand of JADKKI010000055.1, from coordinate 36,439 downwards.
GCGGCCTTCGTCGCTGCCACCCTTGCGCGCGAGCTCGGTGGCCATCCGATCGAGGGCGAAGGCGTGGATCTGGGCGATGTTTCGCAGCTCGTGGCCAACGCCACCCGCGAGCGTGCCCAGGGTCGCGCGTCGCTCTGCCAGCGTCAGCTGTGACCGGGTCTGCGCGAGGCGCTCCTCGATCGTCGCCATCACGCGGCGCAGCTCGGTCTCGGCGGCTTCGCGTCGCTCGATCTCGGCATCACGCGCGGCCAGGAGCTCGCGTTGCTCCCGGATGTCCCGGGCCACGAGCACGATCCCGGTGGTCGTACCTTCCTCGTCGAGCACGGGTGCGGCGCTCAGCGACACGGCGATCCGTGCGCCGTGCTTGGTGACCAGCCACGCTTCGTCACGGCGCACCACCTGGTGATCGCTGACCACGCGCTGCCGCGTCCCGGTCCGGAGCCCGGACTGTTCGTCGACCAGGAATGACGCCACCGGGAGGGCCGCGAGCTCGGCCTGCTCGTACCCGCTCAGCAGCAGCGCCGCCGAGTTCGCGTGAACGATCATGCCGGCCAGATCGACCACCACGACCACGTCCGCGACGGCCTCCATGACCGGCCCCAACACGATCTCCATCCGTGAGATCCTACCGACGGAAGGCGATCAACCTCCCCCGCTCGGGGCTACTTGCCGTCGAGTGCCTTCACGGTGGCGACCACATCAGCGACATGGCCCTTCACGCTGACCTTGGGCCAGTGCTTGACTACCTTGCCGTCCTTGCCGACCACCACGGTGGAGCGGATGACACCCTTCATCTTCTTTCCGTACATCACCTTGTCGCCCCAGGCACCGTAGGCCTCCATGACCTTGCCGTCGGCGTCGGTGAGAAGTGGAAACTGAAGGTCGTACTTGTCGCGGAACTTGCAGTGCGAGGCGATCGTGTCCTTGCTGATCCCGAGCACCACGGCGCCGAGCTTCTTGAGCGCCGGGATCGCGGCGGAGAACTCCTGCGCCTCGACGGTGCAACCCGGCGTGTTGTCGCGCGGGTAGAAGTAGACCACCACGACCTTGCCGGCGTGGTCCGAGAGCTTGACCTTGCCTCCATCGGAGGACTCGAGGGTGAATGCCGGTGCCTTCTTGCCTGCTTCGATCGCCATGGAGCCTCGCGTACCACGGCCTCGGCGCGAAGGGGTGCTACGCTTGTCCGATGCGTCGCGTCCTGTTCGTCGTCTGCGTCCTGACCGCGGCTTGCGGGGCGTCCCCACGTGGCAACCCCGCGTGGCCGAAGATGGCCGACAAGGAGGCCGATGGCGGCGAGAGCATCGCGCCGCATCCCGGGGCCACATCGATCGTGGCGGCCACGGACACTGACGACGATGACGATGACATCAAGGTCGTCGCGGCCCCCACCGCGGCCACGCCGGCGGCAGCCGCGGCAGCAGCGCCGGCGGTGACGCCGACCGTGACCGCGCCCGAGGACACGATCACGATCGAGGAGATCACGATCGAGATCGACGACTGACTACGGGACGAGGAAGCCGTTGTAGCAGAGCCGCGACTTGGGAGCCGGGAAGTAGTAGCCGGTCGCCATGCACATCTCGTCGGTCACCGCGCTGTCACCCGTGGTGACCGTGCGGCCCGCGTTGGAGCCCGTGTTGTTGTACGTGCAGCTGTACGTGAGCTTGTCGCCGGTGAACGAGTAGAACGGCGTGGCCATCCAGGCCTTCGCGCCCGGGTGCTCCCAGTCCGTGCTCGTGAAGGCGATGTCGGTGCTCGCCGGCATGCCGTTCTTGACCTCGGTCTTCACGGCCTGCTTGTGGGCGTGCGTCGACACCATCCAGAACTTGGCGCCCGGCGGCGTGCTGCAGGTCTGCGTCTCGACATCGCCGGTCGCACCGGGCGGGATGCTGATGCTGCCGTTGAACGTGATGTACGGCGCCGTCGGCGTGTACATGTCCGCGGCCTCGTAGGCGTCGGCGTTGACGGTGACGTGGACCTTGATGTCGGTCTCGCCCGCGTTCAGGTAGTGCATCTGGAAGTACGCCGGCGTGCCCGCCTTGATCTCCTGGCCGAGCGGCTTGCCAGCGCCGTCATCGGTGGGGAGCACGAGCTCGGCGTGCGCGGTCTGCGAGGCGAAGATCCACGCGGGGATGTTCTGCGCACTAGCACCACCGACGCCGCACTGCGTGGAGGAGACCGTGCCTGCGGGCATCGTCTCGGTGGTGGTGGCGAACATGATCATGTGGTGCGACCCGGGGCTCATGTCCGAGGTCCACTTCTTGATCACCATGTTCTCGGTGTTCGGCGTCTTGAAGTAGTAGCAATAGGTGATCTCCTGACCGGCGGGGATCGTGATCTCGGGAGAGATCACCTGGAAGCCCCGGGTCGGAGGAGGTGGATCGATGACGGCGGCATCGGGTGCCGTCGTGTCGTCTCCGCCACCAGGCGTGGTGCCACCACCGCATGCGGCGAGTGCAGTCACGAGAACGAACGCGAAGCCAATGCTCTTGCGCATATCAGGACCCCCTCAGGTCGAGCGCGAGGTTATCAAGGTCGCGGGCCGAGTCCACCCCATTATTGAACCCGAGTTCCATATCGTCAGCTGACACCGAGTGATGCCGGTGTGCGGCAGCCCACGTATGCTCGCATTCATGACGCGGTTCGACGTAGACCTGTTCGTGATCGGCGGCGGCTCCGGCGGTGTGCGGGCAGGGCGGGTGGCCGCGGAGCATGGCGCCAAGGTCGCCATCGCGGAGGCCGACCGCTGGGGGGGCACCTGCGTGATCCGCGGCTGCGTGCCCAAGAAGCTGCTCGTGTACGCGAGCGAGGTGCGGCGAACCCTCGAGGATGCGCGCGGCAACGGCTGGACCATCGAGGGTGCCACCCACGACTGGCCGACCCTGATCGCGGCCAAGGATCGCGAGATCACACGGCTCTCCAGCGCGTACGCCGAGCGGCTGCGCAAGGCCGGGGCCGAGGTGATCGAAGGGCATGCGGTGCTCGTCGATCCCCATACGATCGAGGTCGGCGGCCGGCGGATCACGGCCGCGAACATCCTGGTCGCCACGGGGGGGCGCGCCCGGCGCCCCGGTAGCGGTTGGATCACATCCGACGAGGCGTTCCACTTGCCCGCGCTGCCGCGGCGGATCGCGCTCCTGGGCGGGGGCTACATCGCCGTGGAGTTCGCGCACATCTTCCAGGGCCTCGGTGCCCAGGTGACGCTCGTCCATCGCGACAAGCTCGTATTACGCGGGTTCGATCCCGATCTCCGCGAGGCCGTGACCCACGGCCTGTCGGCCAGCGGGATCGAGGTGGTTTATTGCGACAAGCTCGCGCTCGCGGGCTCGACCCTCACGCTCGGCGACCGATCGATCGAGGTCGATCTCGCGATGGCGGCGATCGGTCGGGATCCCACGAGCGCGGGCCTCGGCCTCGTGGAGGCGGGCGTCACGCTCGATGCGCGCCAGGCGATCACCGTCGATGAATGGTCACGCACGAGCGTGCCGCACATCTATGCCGTGGGCGATGTCACCGGCCGCGTCGCGCTCACCCCCGTGGCGATCCGTGAAGGTCACGCCGTCGCCGACACGCTGTTCGGCAACCGGCCCACGCCGATCCACCACCACCTGATTCCGACGGCGGTGTTCTCGCAGCCGGCCGCGGCCTCGATCGGCCTCACCGAACCCGCCGCGAAGGCGGCAGGTCATGACGCCGTGGTGTATCGCGCGAAGTTCCGGCCGATGCGCTATGCGCTCTCGGGGCGCGACGAGCAGGTGATCATGAAGCTCGTCGTGGACAGGCCGACCGACAAGGTCCTCGGCCTCCACATCGTGGGCACCGACGCCCCGGAGATCGTGCAGGCCGCGGCGATCGCGATCACGATGGGCGCGACCAAGGCGGATCTCGATCGCACGTTCGCGCTCCATCCGACCACCGCCGAAGAGCTGGTGCTCCTCCGCTGACGAACGGCGCCGGGGTGCTATCGTGCGCTTGCATGGTCGATGATCCCTACCGGGCTTCCGGCCCACCGCCGACCCTGCCGCCCACGAAGAAGCACTGCTTCGCGTGCGCCACGATCCTCGATGCGCGCGCCGAGCTGTGCCCGAGCTGTGGTGTTCGTCAGCCCATGACGGCGCTGATGGTGCAGCCCTCGTCACAGATCGCGGTGAGCTCGAAGAGCAAGACCACCGCGGGCGTGTTCGCGCTCGTGCTCGGTGGCATCGGCGTCCACAAGTTCTACCTGGGGCGGCCGGACCTCGGCCTGCTGTATATCCTGTTCTGCTGGACGTTCATCCCCGCGCTGATCGCGTTCGTCGAGGGGATCCAGCTGCTGACGATGCCCGACGCCGAGTTCGCGAAGCGCTATCCGTGAGCTACCGGCGTCACGCCAGGCGATCTCAGTTCGTGTAGCAGAGCGAGGAGAAGGTGTCGCAACGCGAGTTGATGCCGAACACCCCGGTGCAATCCGTATCGAGCTGACATGCGAGCGTACAGATCTTCGCGGTGCCGAGGCACTGGAGCTGGATCGAGCCGTCGCCGTCGCAGTAGACATCGTCGCCGCCGCGCCGGTACTCACAGCCGCAGTCGCTCGTGGCCATGCAGGCGGCCCGGAACCCGCCGCCGGGGGTGTCACGCTTCCGATCGTCGGTGCACGCGATGAGGCTAAGTGCGGCGAGCAAACACGCGAGGCGGACCATGGCTCGTCATAACATGGGTCACGACAGGCGATCGCGATAGTCGTGATAGCCGAACCGGCGGTGCACGGTGATCTGCTTGGTCGCCGGATCGTGCGTGGCGATCGCGGGCAGGCGCACGCCGTTGAACGTGGTGGTCTTCACCATCGTGTAGTGCGCCATGTCGAGGAACACCAGCTTGTCGCCGATCTCGAGCGGACGATCGAAGCTGTAGTCCCCGATCACGTCGCCCGCGAGGCAGGTCATGCCGCCGAGGCGATACGTGTGCGGCTTCACACCGGGGTCCGCAGCGTCGATGATCACCGGGCGGTACGGCATCTCCAGCACGTCGGGCATGTGCGCCGTGGCGGAGGTGTCGAGGATCGCGATGTCCATGCCGTTGTGCAGCGTGTCCATCACCTGCGCGACCAGCACGCCAGTGCCGAGCGCAACGGCCTCGCCGGGCTCCAGGTACACGGGGATGTTGTTCCAGCGCGCACGGAACTCGCGGATCACGCGGACCAGCCGCTCGCGATCGTAGTCCGGGCGGGTGATGTGGTGCCCGCCGCCGAAGTTGACCCACTTCATGCGCGGGATGAACTCGCCGAACTTCTGCTCGAACGCGGCGAGCGCGCGCTCCAGGGCATCGCTGTTGACCTGACACAGCGTGTGGAAGTGCAGGCCATCGAGGCCGTCGAGATCCGCGGCCGAGAGGTTCGCGCGCGTGGTGCCGAGGCGGCTGCACGCACCGGCGGGATCGTAGAGATCCACCTCCACCTCGCGGTGCTCGTGGTTGACGCGGAGCCCGGCGCTGATCAGCTTGCCGCCCTGGCGCGCGTGCTCGATCGCGGCGCGGTGACGGCGCCACTGGTTCGGCGAGTTGAGCACGATGTGATCGGCGAGCGTGAGCAGCTCGCGCATCTCGCCATCCGAGTACGCGGGGGCGTACGCGTGGACCTCGCCGCCGAGCTCCTCGCGCGCGAGCCGCGCCTCCGCGACCGAGCTCGAGGTGGCGCCCGCGAGGTACCGCTTGACGAGGTGGAACGTGGACCACTGCGCGAAGCCCTTGAGCGCGAGCAGGATCGTGCAGCCGGCGCGCTGCTGCACGTCGGTGAGGAGCTTCAAGTTCGCCTCGAGTGCTCCGAGGTCCGTGACGAAGCACGGCGTCTCGAGGTTCGAGATGTCGATCGCTCGCGCGACGTCTGCGCCGAGGCTCGCTCCGGCGCTCATCAGCGCTCTTCGACGTGCCAGGGCAGGCCGCGCTTGCCCACGTCCTCGAGGAACGGATCGGGATCCATCTGCTCCATGTTGAACACGCCGGCGCCCTTCCACTTGCCGGTCACCATCATCACGGCGCCGGTCACCGCCGGCACGCCCGTGGTGTACGAGACGGCCTGCGCGCGGACCTCCTTGTAGGTCTCGGCGTGGTCGCAGATGTTGTAGATGAAGAACCGCTTCTTCTTGCCGTCCTTGATGCCCTCGCACAGGCAGCCGATCGAGGTCTTGCCGGTGTAGTTCTCGGCGAGCGACGCGGGATCGGGGAGCAGCGCGCGGAGGAACTTGATCGGGACGATCTTCTTGCCCTCGAACTCGACCTCGTCGATCCGCGTGATCCCGATGTTGTTCATGACCTCGAGGTGCTTGAGGTACGCCTCGCCGAACGTCATCCAGAACCGGATCCGCTTCAGGCCCTTGAGGTTCTTCGCGAGGGACTCGAGCTCCTCGTGATAGAGGAGGAAGCTCTTGCGCTCACCGACGCCGGGGTAGTCGAACATCTTCGACACGCTGAGTGGATCCGTCTCCTTCCACTCGCCGTTCTCCCAGAACCGGCCGCGCGCCGTGATCTCGCGGATGTTGATCTCGGGATTGAAGTTGGTGGCGAACGCCTTGCCGTGCGAGCCGCCGTTGCAATCGACGATGTCGACGTAGTGGACCTCGTCGAGCAGGTGCTTCTGCACGTACGCGCAGAACACGTTGGTGACGCCCGGATCGAAGCCCGAGCCGAGGAGCGCCATCCGGCCGGCCTTGGCGAACCGCTCCTGGTACGCCCACTGCCACGAGTACTCGAACTTCGCGACATCGAGCGGCTCGTAGTTGGCGGTGTCGAGGTAGTCCACGTTGGCCGCCAGGCAGGCGTCCATGATGTGGAGGTCCTGGTAGGGCAGGGCGACGTTGATGACGACCTTGGGCTGGTACTCCTTCAGGAGCTTGGTCAGCGCGGGGACGTCATCGGCATCGACCTGGGCGGTCTGGATCTTCCGGCCATGCATCTGCTCGATCTCGGCAGCGAGCTTCTGGACGGGCGCGATCCGGCGGCTCGCGAGCATGACCTCGGAGAACGCGACCTTCTCCATGGCTGCCTTGTGGGCGACCACCCCACCGACACCACCTGCACCGATGATGAGGACCTTCGACATGGGCAAGCGTTTACCACGGTTCTTGCAGGACCGCGCCCGATGCGCCTCGCCGTCCTTGCCCTCGCCCTCACGATTCCTGCCTGCAGCGGCCGGAGCCACTTCCGCCCACCCGAGCTGCCCGAGCTGATCGCCACGGTGCGGCCGACCGCGCCGCTCGCCGCCAGCGAGCTGCGCCTGATCGGGGGCGAGCGGATGATCTGGGACGTCCAGGCCAAGGGCTTCTCGATCGCGCGCGCGGAGCTGGTGGTGGGGGATGACGAGGCCACGAGCCGCGTCGAGACCGGCGTGCTCGCCAGTGCCGTGACCTCGCTCCGCCACGAGCTGGTGACCACGCTGGATCGCGAGCACCTGCGCACGCATCGCGCTCACGAGACGCTGGTGCTTGAGGGCAAGACCACGGTGATCGACGCCGTGTTCGACGAGAAGAGCTACCTGATCTCGGGACAAGCGCTGAGCTCGATCCCCAACGTCCAGACCCTGCACTCCGCGCTCGGCCTGCTGCGGGCCTGGGTGGCACCCGATGCGCGCGCCGGGGTGCTGCCGGTGCTGGTCGCCGGCCAGCTGTACCGGCTCGAGGTCGCACAGCCGACGCTGACCGAGCTGTCGGGGACGAGCATGTACCGCATCGATTGCAGGATCGGCTCGCTCGGGGCCGTGACCCTGTGGCTCACCACCACCGAAGATCACGCGCCGACACGGATCGAGATGTCGACCGCGGATGGAAAGCTGACCGCGGAGCTGATCGAGCGAACGGTCGCGCACTGACGGAAGGGAGTGAGATCTTGTTGCGCGCGGACAACACGTGTCACGCAGCGGCACAGGTGGAGCGCGTCAAGCTCGTGTTCACGTTGCCGCCTGCGCGTGGTTCATCCCTTGCACCAGGGCCATCGATCATGAGGGGAGTCTGCGTCGCGATCGCGGCGATCGGGATAGGTCTGCCTACGCTCGCCCACAGCGACGGCTTGCCGATGATGGATCGCGACAAGCCGGTCCAGTGCGCGAAGGACACCGACGGTCACACCTGGCGGATCCAGTGCGATCACACCACCAAGGTCTGCCTCTACGCCTCGAACGACGAGCTCGACTCCGAGGGCGGGCACGCGAAGCCCCTCGAGCGCGCGAAGGACTGCTCGTTCGAGCCGATCGATCGGCCGGCCCTCGTCGCCGCCGGCTACACGTTCACCGCCGGCCGCGCCGATGCGCCGCACGGCTGGACCCGCGACGATCGCGGGCGCGTGTTCCAGGTCAACTTCGATCTGCACAACCGGATCTACTTCGGCGCCGCGTACACGCCGAAGAAGATCCTCGAGAACCCTCTCGAGAGCACGCGGACGTCGCTCGACTTCGGGCTCCTCATCCTCGACATCAAGCAAGATCGCACGATGCACCGGATCCGCCTCGTCGAGGGTGGCGTGCACCTCGAGCCGTTCTCCGCGGAGCTCGTGCTCGCGCACTACGACATGTCCCACCGGTTCCTCGATCCGCTGCTGCGGATCACCACGTTCGTCGGCGAGCCGCAGCGGCATGACCTGACCTTCAACCTCGGCATGTGGACCGAGGTCGGCGGCCTCGAGCTCCATCGCACCGCGCGCGGCAACGCGCAGCTGTGGAAGCACGCCACCGCCGAGGTCACGCTCGATGTCTGGCAGAGCTCCGATCTCAAGTCCTATGCGCGGCTGCGCACCGGCCTCGGGCTCGAGGGCCAGCACGACGAGGTGACCGGGTACCACTCGGCGCTGGTCGCGCAGTCCGCGTTCGAGATCGACACCGTTCTCGACGACGACGGCTTCCACAACCTCCGGATCGAGGTCGAGCACGAGCTGCCGCGCTACTTCGTGGAGATGGGCGAGACCGGCAAGCTCGCGCAGCGGATGCGCGCGCGGATCCAGTACGAGGCGATCGTCCTCGCGATCAACGATCAGCCGCTCTCGCTCAAGCTGGCGATGGGTGGCGAGAAGCGCGATGACATCCCCGGCCTACCGAACCAGTGGGCGTTCGTGATGGACGCGGGGCTCAGGTTCAGCCTGTGGGCACCCCCGCGCTCGCGGCTCTAGCCGCCACGGTGCTCGCGCTCGCGAGCGCTTCGGCGCGCGCGGAGTCGTGCACCGGGAGGACGCGCGCGGGCGGCCGGTTCGCCACCTGCTTCGATCTCGGCAATCGCCTGTCGGTCACCGCCGGCAGCGACGGGTTCGGCGGTGCGCTCGCGCTGCGTCAGGTGATCCACTTCGACGACGATCCGGACCTCGTGTGGAAGCTCGAGCACCAGATCGGCGAGGTGGCGAGCGCCGGGATCGCGGTCGGCGTGACGGGGCTCCTGTATCGCGGCCGCTATCTGCGCCACACGCGGGATGGCCACCTCGTGCTGCCGTTCGGCACGCCGAAGAAGGTGTTCCTGCCGTTCGACATCGGCGGCCTCGTCGAGGCGGGTCGCGTGACGCGCCGGCTCGATGGCACGTTCGAGCTCGGCATCGTCAAGACCGCCGCGCTGCTCGATCTGTGGCGCTCGCGGGACTTTCGCCGCCGCTTCGCGGTCGGCCCCGTGGCGCGCTGGGAGGTGGCGGTGACGAGCGATCCGATCGTGCTCGGCCATCACATCGTGGCGCCGTTCTCCGCCGGCATCGCGAACCTCCACGCCGAGTCCGGCAATGGCCTGACCGTTGCGGACGTGACCCTCGAGGCGGGCACCGCGTGGAGCACCGATGGCGGCTGGCGCCCGGATGCGCGCGCGGAGGCCTCGTTCGAGCGGATCGTGGTCGCGGTCAACGATCGCCCGATCGCGATCGTGGTGGGCGCGCGCTACGCCACGGCCACCGACGAGGCGATCGCGAGCATCGGGGCGCGCGTGGTGCTGTTCCAGGCGCGCGACCCGCGGGTCAGCCTCCGCTGAACCCCCCCCCCCCCCCCCCCGGCCCCCACCCCCCCCCCCCCCCCCCCCCCCCCCCCCCCCCCCCCCCCCCCCCCCCCCCCCCCCCCCCCCCCCCCCCCCCGCCCCCCCGCCCCCCCCCCCCGCGCCCCCGCCCCCCCCCCCCCGGCCCCCCCGCCGGCCGGCCCCCCCCCGCCCCCCCCGCCCCACCGGCCCCCCCCCGCCCCCCCCCCCCCCCCCCGGCCCCCCCCGCCCCCCCCCCCCGGCCCCCCCGCCGGGCCCCGCCCCCCCGCCCCCCGCCCGCGCTCGCTTGGGGTTTACGCGAGCTCGCCGTCGTGCTGCTGCTCGTCGACGGGCGTCAGGTCGCGCTTGACCGACTTCTGCAGGCGCTTGGTCAGCCGCTTGGGCTTCAGCGCGAACAAATCGCGCCCGGCCTTGCGGGTGTCCTTCATCAGATCCATGAGCTGCGCATCGATCGCCGACTTCAGGTGATCGAGCTCGTCGGCGCCGATCCCCTGGTTGTAGGTCGAGATGAACTCGCGAACCATCACCAGATCGACAGCGGGCCCGAGCGTGTCGCAGAGGCCCTCGATCTCGCTGTGGATCGCGGTCAGCCGTGGACCGGCATGCTCGGCGACGAGCTCGAGCTGATAGCAGAGCTCCTTCGAGCGGCGGCGCCACGCGTGGAACCACTGCTTGGAGCGCTTGCCTGCGCGGCGAGCGCGGCGAGCCTCGGCGTAGACGCCGCGGATACCGTCGAGCACGGTGTCGAACTCGATCTCGGCCGGGAGGGAGGCGGCGAGCGCCTCGCCCTGTGCCGCGGCGCGGGCCGCGCTCTCGGCGAGGAGCTGCTTGATCTCCTGGACGGCCGGCAGCGCCTCGGCGGCGTTGTCGAGGACGCGCTTCGCGGTGGCGCGATCTTCCTCACCGAGCGGGAGTGACCCGAGGGTCTCCGGGGCGACGGCGTGATCGCGGATCGTGGACAGCGCACGCCGCGCATCGCGCAGCGCCTTGCCGACGGCACGACGCTCGCTCTTCGGCAGCGCGCCGGCTACCAGCTCGAGCACCGCGCGCGCACGCCGGAGCCCCTTGCGAGCCTGGTGCACAGCGGCCGTGGTGCCGTGATCGACCGCGGCGACCGCGTCCTTCGCGGTCTGCACGCCACGTTCGAACTCGCGCAGGAGTGCCTTGCGCAGCTCGACGGAGTCCCGGAGCACCGAGAGCTTGCCGCCGAGGGGACCGAGCTTGTCGTGCTCGGGGTAGGGGAGGGTCTCGACCTGTCCATCACCGTTTGTCGTGGTCGCCATGGGGGCGCACCATACTCTGTCACTTCCGGATTACCGCAACGTCATCGCAAATTCGGCAGCTTCTATCCAAGTTGTCACAGAGCACAGGGCTATCGTTGACGGACATGGCCCAGCCGATCCTGTTCGAGCCCGTCGAGAGCCCCTTCCTCGTCCCGTTCGATGACTCCTTCAAGATCAAGAAGGCACCGACGGAGTCCTCCGACGATCCGGGCAAGCCGCTCAACGTCGAGGCTCTCGAGGAATCCATCGACCGCCTCGCGAAGCTGCAGGGCAAGCTGTATGCGGATGACCGCTATTCGGTGCTGCTGATCTTCCAGGCGATGGATGCCGCCGGCAAGGACGGCACGATCCGCGCGGTGATGACCGGCCTCAACCCGCAGGGGTGCCAGGTGTTCTCGTTCAAGGCGCCCAACGCCGAGGAGCTCGATCACGACTTCCTCTGGCGGATCCAGCGCAGCCTCCCCGAGCGCGGGCGGATCGGCGTGTTCAACCGCAGCCACTACGAGGAGGCGCTGGTGGTCCGCGTGCATCCCAACTACCTCGCGGGGCAACGGCTGCCGCGCCGCCCCGACAACCTCGAGGAGCTGTGGGAGGAGCGGTTCGAATCGATCAACGCCGCGGAGAAGCACTGGGCGCGCAACGGCTGCGTGGTCCTCAAGTTCTTCCTCAACGTCTCGCAGAAGGAGCAGCACAAGCGGTTCCTCGATCGCACCACGGATGCCGATGACCACTGGAAGTTCAACGCGGGCGATCTCGCGGAGAGCAAGCACTGGGACGAGTACATGGACGCCTATCAGGCCGCGCTGCGAGCGACGAGCAAGCCGTGGGCGCCGTGGTACGCGATCCCCGCCGATTCGAAGAGCTTCATGCGCCGCACCGTCGCCGAGATCATCGCCGACACGCTGGGGCAGCTCCCGCTCGCGTTCCCGATCCCGAATGACAAGGACCGAGCGGCACTCGAGGCGGCGCGTACCGAGCTGCAGGCGGAGCTCCGCAAGTGATCTATCGCGACGAGCGCGAGCAGTGCCCGCGGTGCAGCACCGAGCTGATCGATGCGCGCGCGGCCCGCGGCTGTTCGACCTGTGGAGGGCTATGGATCGGGGTCGGCGACGTGCAGGAGATGGTGCAGCAGATGCAGACGCCGCAGCGACCGATGGAGCTCACGTTCGAGATCGATCAGCGCACTGCGCTCGCGTGCCCGAGCTGCAAGGATCCGATGCGGACGTTGAACCTCTATGGCGTGCCGATCGATTCGTGCGTGAAGCACGGGATCTGGTTCGATGCCAAGGAGTTCGCGACCGTGCTGTGGATGTCGGCGAAGCGAACGGCATGACGCGCAAGCTGAAGCCGGTGATGGCGCTCGGCGTGCTCGTGGTCGGCACGGCCGTCGGCGTCATGACCTGGACGCGGTGCGGATCGCAGGGGGACTATCTGCGCGTCGTCGTGGTCTCGCCCTCGATCGCGATCACCGAGGATCGTGTGGAGAGTCACATCCGGCTGACGTCGCACGATCTGACGAAGCAGGCGGCTGTGATCTCGGTGCGGATGTTGCGCCAGAGCCACGAGGTGCGGTGCTGGCCGCTGCCCACGGACGCGCTGGCCTGCGAGCTCTCGGACGGTGATACGCGGATCCGTCGACGCGCGCGCCTCTGCGGATCAGGCGGGCACTCCCCGCGAGGCGATGACGCCCCCGTACCTTGCAAGCCGAGCCCGAGCAGCCAGCCGGCGTCGCCTCCGTTCCAGGGGGCGCTCTTGCAGTGTCCCGAGGATGGCGGTGCGTGGCTGCGCGGCGATACCCAGCTCGCGCGGATCGGTGCCGATGGCCAGGTGCGCTGGACCGTGGATCTCCCGGCGAAGCCCGACGAGCTGTACCTCGCCGGTGGGCTGCTCGTGGTCACGGCGCGCGACGCGACCCACCGCCTGATCTCGCTCGATCCAGGCACCGGCGCGATCCGCTGGACCTATCGCGCGGACTGAATGGTCAGTGTCCGCCGGCTGCGCAGTCGTGGGAGATCACGGTGACGTTTGCAGGTACCGCAGCGAACTACGGCGTCGTTCGGCTGACCGACCAGAACATGACCACGATCTTCACCTGCCGCGGGACCTGCGCGGTCGGGGTGGCCACCGGGACGCAATTGACCCTCGTCGCCTCGACGCCGCTCGAGTTCTCGGGCTGGGCGGGCGACTGCACGGGGACGGGCACCTGCAATCTCGGCACGATCGTGAATCCGAGATCCGCCACGGTGACCTTCGGCCTGCTGGCGCATCAGATCGGCATGATCGTCCCGCCCGAAGCCCCGAGAGCGCTCGTGTACTCCGGCGCCGACCTCGTGATCGGCGATCCGCACACGGTGACGCGCATGAAGACGGATGGCTCGATCGTGTACCGCCGGCAGATCCCGACGGCACCGGTGCGAGGGATCGCGACGGATGCGAGCGGCAACGTCTATGCGCTGACGGCCACCAACCTCACGAAGCTCGCCGCCGACGGGACGGTGATCTGGGTCATCGCGGTGGTCCCATCCAAGGGGCGCTCCGGCGGGTCTCTGAACAGCCGCGTCGCGGTCTCCAGCGATGGCACCGTGATCGCGGTCCAGGTGGCTGGTGGCGTACGGGTGTTCGACGATGCCGGCGCAGAGCGCTACGCCGTCACCAACCTCGAGGGCTCCGGGTATTACGTGGTGGCCTCGGCGATCGCTCCTGACAAGACGGTCGCCGTCGCCGCGTGGGATAGCAACTTCGAACAGGCCCACGTCCATCACTACGCGGTCAATGGGACTGCAGGTCCCGAGTCCATCGTCGATGCGAAGTACGACACGTCGATGGTCTACGACAGCCAGGGCAACCTTCATCTGCTGGCGACCGGAAGTGGCCAGTGGTCCCTGCGGACCTCGGATCCAGCGGGTGTTCAGAGCACGGTGTTTCCCTCGACGTCGGTTCCCTTGATGAGCCTCAACTTCGTGGCAGGCCTCGCGACGACCTCCGACGATCACCTCGTCGCGGTGCGGTGGCGCGAGGGATCGTCTCCGTTCGGCCTCCACCTCGAGGTCTGGACCCGTGCCGGCGTCCTCACCTGGAGCGTCGATCGACCGACGGAGTTCGGTGGGTTCATCACGCTGGGGATCGAGCCCTCCGCGCTCGCGACGGATCAAGCCGGCCATGTCGCGGTGGGTGCAACCTATCCTGGGCTTCCGATGATCGCGCTGTTCAGCGTGATGTAGCGGCGCGCTCAGTGCTCGCCGGCGGCGAAGTCGACGCCCTGCTTCTTGCCGGCCTCGCCGCTGCGGACGAGGAACGAGCGGAGGGCGATCGGCGAGAAGATCTGATTGACCGCGAGCACGCTGAGTAGCAGCACGGCCGCGGCGGGGCCGAAGGTGGGAAACGTCTTCTGGATGACCACGATCAGGGCCAGCGACAGACCGGCCTGGGGTACCAGCGCGATCCAGGCGTACTTGGTCACCGTCGGAGGCGCATCGGTTCGCTCGCACGCGAAGCGCGTCCCGACGAAATGCCAGCCTGCGCGCACGGAGGCGAGGATGAGGACGGGGATGATGGTCTGGACGAGCTGGCCGAGGTCGAGCTTGGTGCCCGCGAGGGCGAACCACACGAGGAACACGGGGAGCTGCGCGCTCTCGAACCCGTGGATCAGGGAGCTCGCATCGGCACGCGAGAAGTTCTCCAGCCAGATCCCTGCGGCGAGCATCACGATCAGCGGATCGAGATGAACTCGCGTGCCGATCTCCGCGACGACCACGCAGATCAGCAACGCGAACAGGGATGCGCCTTGTTTCACGGTCGTGAGGAAGCCGCCGATCACGACGCCGATCACGACGCCGAACAGCACCGAGCCGAGGAGCTCCCAGGCGACGGAGAGCGCGGTGTCGACCATGCTCACGCCGCCACCGATCACGATCCCGGCGGCGGTCGCCGCGATCGAATAGAACAGCACGGCGACCAGGTCCGAGACGACGACCGAGGCCAGCATGAACTGGCTGAGCGGACCCTCCGCCCGCGTCTCCGACAGCAGGGCCATCACGACCGCGGGCGACTGCGGCGAGATCGCCACGCCGATCAGCGCGCAGACCGCGATGCTCTGCGTGGTCGTCATGTCGGCGAACAGCGGGATCAACGGCCGGATCACGAACAGCACTCCGGTCAGCACCACCATGGAGCCGATCACCGAGAACACCGTGACCCAGCGCAGCGTGCGCGCGACCGGGCGCACGCGCTTGAGGTTGAGCTCGGCGCCTGCCGTCAACCCGAGGATGCAGGTCGCGACGCCGTTGACGACGCGCAGCGAGCCCGCCATCTCCTTGGTAACGAGATCCAGCACGAACGGACCGGCGAGCACCCCGGCGAGGAGGTACCCCGTGAGCCGGGGAAGGCGGAGCTGGCTCACCACCCGCGCCGTGAAGTACGCGGACAGCAGCAGGAAGCCAAAGGCGAGCTCGGTCGCCTGCCAGCCGATCACCGTAGAGAAGCTGCGCGCGGCCTGCATCAGGCCTGTCACGGCGAGCAAGAGGAGCAGGGGAATCACGGCTTCTCCTTCTTGTCGCTCGCGGGCAGCGGGATGGAGGCGCGCACGGGCTGCTCGGCCTCGTCGCGATAGATCGGTCCGTCTGCACCCTCCCGTTCGTCTGCGTCGGCGAGCTCGTCGGCGTCGTCGAGCTCGTCGATCGGGGCAGGGCGCTCGTCCATCGGAAGCGGTGCGCCGCGGTCACTGCGGCTCGTGGCCTGCACGAGGAGCTCGGTGACCATCGATCCGCCGATCACGGCGGTGACCACCCATGCCAGCCCGGGATCGGCGTAGAGGCTCCCGACGCTGATCACCAGCGCGATCGAGAGCCCCGACATCGGCTGCACGAGCTGGCGCTGATCAGCGAACCCCGTGGGGAGCAGCCCTCCGACCACGGTCTTCGACGCGAGCACGCCGACGTACTTGCCGACCACGCGCCCGATCACGAACAGCGGGACCAGCGCCCAGCCACGCCAGTCCCAGACATCCCAGAGCGCGCCCGCGATGATCAGGAACAAGAGATGTACGGGTCGTTCGAGGTGATTGAGGATGCGGAAGATGCTGGCGCGCTGATCGTTCGGGAAGTTGGTGACGAGGACGCCGGCGAGGAAGCAGATCACGATCGGCGAGAGGTGCAGATAGCCGGCGAGCCCCGAGGCGAACGCGATCGCACCGAGCACGACCGCGAGGAACTCCGCGTTCGACGTGGGGACCCGCACCATCGCGAAGATCAACACCCCGATCGCCACGCCGAGGCCGAGCGACACGAACACCCACGCGGTGTTCGGGATCTGCCAGGTGCTCCCCGCGCTGTCCCGGAAGTACGCCGTGATGAACAGCAGGCCGATGACGCCGATCAACTCGTCGAGTTGTCCGAGCAGGATGTCCACACCGCGTCCCTCGTGCCACGTGCGATTCGCGAACCCGCGGAACTTGCGCGGTGCGGTCATCGCTGCGGCGGTGCCGAGCAAGATCACGTCGCGCCACACCGTCGGATCTCGCCAGGACAGCCCGAACACCAGCATCACGGCGCCACACCCGGCCGCGGTGATGCCGAACGGGCCGAGCGCCTCGACGAGGATCAGGTAGGCCGTCCCCTTGGGGACGCGATCGAGCACGCGGATGTCGAGCTGTGCGCCGATGATGAAGCCGAGCCACCCGAGGCCGAAGTGGAGCACCGGCCGCAGCCGCTGGAGGACGTCGCCGTTGAGGATGCCGATCGACGGCAGGCTCGCGATCAAGCCGAGCGCGACGAACGGGAAGCCGGCGGTGATCACGCCGCTGATCCCCATCCGCTCCTGGAACCGCACGACCTTGCGATGACCGCCGAGGTACGCCAGGACCACGAGCACGATCAGCCCGCCGATGACCTTGATCGCGATCAGCGAGCTCTCCTTCGTGGTCTCCGTGTTGAGCTCCGCGGTCGCCGCGTGGCCGCCGCTCGCGGGACCGGCGCCGGCAGCCGCGGAGCCCGATCCGGTGACGGCCGAGCCCGCAGCGTGGGACGCGCCGGAGGCGGCAGCTGTCCCCGCCGCCGAGCCCGCCGGCTCAGCCGCGGCCGAGCTCGTGGGCCGACCGGAGCCCGCCTTCGCCGCGGAGCCCGAACCGGCCGCCGAACCCGGGCCCGCCTTCGATGCGGTGACCGAACCCGAGCCCGATGCCGAGCCCGAACCCGATGCCGAGCCCGATGCCGAGCCCGAACCCGATGCCGACTTCGAAGCCGATGCCGAGCCCGAGCCCGATGCCGAGCCCGATGCCGATGCCGAACCCGATGCCGATGCCGAACCCGATGCCGAGGCCGGTGCCGAACCCGAGGCCGAACCCGAGGCCGAGCCCGAGCCCGAAGCCGAAGCCGAAGCCGAAGCCGAGTCCGAAGCCGCAGCCGACCCCGCGTCCGATCCCGAATCCTCCGCTGCCGGCTGTGCCCCGGCGATCGCGAACGCACATGCGATCGCGATCGCGATGGCGGCCAGGCGCACCATCGAGCGTGTGCTCACGGTGGCGCTCCGACCAGGTTGTCGAACGCGTCGGTGAACGCGTGGTCGGGGGAGCACTTGCTCATCGTCGGTGACCCGACGATCGCCTTGGCAGCGGCGTCGAGCGCGTCGGCGTGCGGCTCGAGCGCGGCCCGCAGCTCGCGGGCGCGGCCGTCGTGCAGGACCTTGGCGTTGGCAGCCACGACGTCCGCGTACGTCGTCTGCAGGCCACCGAGCTTCGCGGTCGCCGCGGCGCAATCACCTCCGGCGCTCGCGAACACGGCCACCACGTCCTGATAGAGCCGCGTGGATCGCTGTGCGAGCAGCGCGAGGTCACGATCGAGCGGCAACGGAGTACCCGCATCGATCGTGGCCGATGGAGGCGGTGCCGTGGGAGACCTCGGTGCGGGCACCGGCGCAGGCGCACCACACGCAACCAACACCAGCGCGATCGAGGTCACGCGCATCATGGGCGGCATCGTCGCATGCCTCTGCGGGCGGTGTCACAGCGTCGGCATCGTCATCAGCACGTCGCGCACCGCAGGATCTCGAATGCACGGCGCATCGACCGTGAGATCGGCATCCATCGCGGCGTTGCGCTCCGCGGCGCGGGCGTCATAGCGCTTGAGATCGGTGGTCAGCTGCTTCGCCACCGCGGGATCCTGCTGCAGCTCGCGCGCGCGCGTGAAGCTCGCTCTCATGCGTGCGAACAGCGTGCGGAGGTTCGTGGCGAGCACGGGGCAGTCCGCGCGATCCCGATGCAGGATCAGCGCGAGCTCGCTCTGCTCGGCATCGAGCTCCGCGGCGAACCCGGCGGTGTCCACGTGTGGAGCCTGGGGCGCTGGCTTGGGCCCGCCACACGCGATCAAGCCGACCACCGCCCAGCGGATCACTTGCATTCTTCGGGGGCGGTCGCCGTCGTGGAGGGAGCGACGTGCGTGGGGATCGCGACCACGGGAGTGGTATTGCCAGGGCCGCTCCCCGAGGTGCCGATGATGATCAGCTCGGGGTGTTGATCGCCGCTCAGGTCCTCGAGCTGGAGATCCTCGACCGTGACGTTCGCGAGCGGTGCGATCACCTCGAGCCGCTGGTCGCCTGCCATCCGCGAGTAGGCAAGATCGAGGGTGGTCATCGTGCGCCCGTCGATGTCCCAGGCCAGGTCGTAGCCGTCGTCATCATCGAGCTTGCCGATCACCAGCTCGTGCGGGGCCTGCGCGGCCGGGAGGCGATCGCGCTCGAGCAGCTGATCGATGCGGGTGGCGGTGTCGAACAGCGGGCGGATGATCCACGAGCTCATCACGAGGCCGGTCGCGTCGATCGAAGGGCCCACCATCCGGCGTTCGCCAGTCATCGAGGTCGCGAAGCCGACGCCGCCAGCGCCCACGGGCAAGAGCAGCTTGTTGCAGCCCAGCAGATCGCAGTTGTAGAACGCCCGTGTCACCGTCAGCGTCGTGGAAACTGCGACATCGAGGACCGCGACCTGGCGGTCGAGCTTGGTGGCCTGCGGAGTCATCTGGCTCACACAGCCCGCGCTCTTGAGCCGGAAATTCAGCGATGCGGAGTCGATGAACTGAGCCAGGGGCGTGGTCAGGCCACCCGCCGCGGACATCATTCGAAGGCCACCGGGCTCCTGGAGGTAGAGCTTGGCTTCGTTGTCAGGGGGCGAGCAGGCTGGCGCGAACAAGAAGTCGGACACCACGTTCACACAGGCCGCGCACGCCGTGGGCATCACGCTCGGGGCGCCGAACAGCGGCTTCTGATCACCCGACGTATCCACCATGTACACATCCTGATCGCCCGGGGTAGTGGCGGGCTTTGCGAAGACTCCGACCGGTGGGGTCGTGAGCGTCGCGGTGCCCATCATCGTGAACGCTCCCCGCCCGTTGCCGACGGTGATCATCAGCTCGCGGGCGACCGGGGTGCTTACGCCTTCGGTGTCGATGCAGATCAGCCGCCGGATGCTACCTCCGCCCGCGATCTTGACGGCACATGCGTGCTTGACCGTGGACGGCAGCCTCAGTGGGTACTGCACGGTCACGTCGGCCTCGAGATCGCCGTCGCGAACGGGAGTGTGTTCGCAGCCCACGAGCCGCGGACTCGCGTCGCGAAGCCGCCGATCAGCGACGGCGGAACCGGATGCAGCTTCGCCACCCCGTTGCCGTTGGTACAGGCGTTCTTGATCGGCTGCCACTCCGGACTCACCGGTGACCGTGGCGAGCGAGGCGTTGAGCGGAGCGGTGCCGATCGGCGCATAGACCTGCCAGGAGACCTCGCGCTTGGTCAGCAGCGCTCCATCGGGCTTGGTCGCGAGCACGGTGATCGTATAGGGATCGCCACTGTCCGCGACCGCCGAGATGATCATCGCGGGGACGGTGTCGACGGCGACGTGATCGCGGCCGTGGACCACGCCCTTGGTCGTGCAGCCGGCGGTGACGAGCTCGTCGTTCGCGTCGTAGCCGCGGGCGACGATCGACTTATCCGCGGTGCGTGAGAGGCCGTCGAGATCGCCGGTGACCGTGCCGTCCGCGAGGTGGGTCTCCTCGGCGACCAGCGTGGCGGCCAGCGTGGCGGCGCCGATGTCGCCGAACTCGATCTTGGTGCAATCGACCGCGTCGGACTCGTAGACCGAGATCACGGTCTTCGCCACCGGCGAGGGATGCGTGACATCGACCACGACCGACAGGTTGTCGCCGCACGCGGAGGCGCACAGCACGAGCAGGACCGCCAACCGCATCGTCGCGGACCGTATCAGGTTAGACTCGGTGGGTGACGCTCGACCGGCGGACGATGATCCACACCGGGTTGGCCATGACGGCGACGAAGGGACGTACGGCAGCACGCTCGTACACGCTTCAAGTCCTGGGCCAGCCGGCGGAGCGCACACCGCCCCCCATCGCCCTGGGTGCCCGCCCGGTCGTCATCGGCGCCCACGCCTCGTGCGAGCTGGTGCTCACGGATCCGCAGGTGTCACGCCGACATGCGGAGCTCTCGATCGTGCCCGAGGGGATCCGGATCAAGGACCTCGGCTCGACGAACGGCACGTGGTGGCAGGGCACCAAGGTGGGCGAGCTCGTGGTCCCTCCGGGTGCCACCGTGAAGTTCGGGGGCACCTCGGTACGCATGGCGGCGGGGGATGCGCCTTCGCTCCCACCCAGCGATCAGGATCACTTCGGCGCGATGGCGGGCAGCTCGGTAGGGATGCGCGAGCTGTTCGCGGTGCTGGAGATGGCCTCGCCCACGGATGCCACGGTGCTGATCGAGGGCGAATCCGGCACCGGCAAGGAGCTCGCCGCCCGGGCGATCCACGATGGCTCACCGCGCGCGCAGGGCGCGTTCGTCACGGTGGATTGCAGCGCGATCGCGGAGAACCTGATCGATTCGCACCTGTTCGGCCACGTCAAGGGTGCGTTCACCGGCGCCGAGCGCGATCGCAAGGGCGCGTTCGTGGAGGCCACCGGCGGGACCCTGTTCCTCGACGAGCTGGGTGAGCTGCCCCTCGCGGCGCAGGCCAAGCTCCTGCGCGTGCTCGAGGCGCAGACGGTGCAACCGCTCGGCGCGGATCGCCCGATCCAGGTCGACACGCGCGTGGTCGCGGCCACGCACCGCGATCTCTCGCGCATGGTTGCGGCGAAGGAGTTCCGGTTCGATCTGTTCTACCGGCTCGCGGTGGTCCACGTGGCGCTGCCGCCGCTGCGCGATCGCCTCGAGGATCTGCCGCACCTGATCGGCACGTTCTACACGCGGCGCGGCACCGCCTCCGGGCCGATCGATGGCGACAACCTCGAGAAGCTGCGGCGCCACGCCTGGCCGGGCAACGTGCGCGAGCTGCGCAACGTGCTCGAGCGGGCGTGGGCCCTCTCGGGGCCGAACGCCTCGTTCCGCGAGCTGCGGTTGTGGCTCGATCCGGGCGCGGTCCAGGGCCAGCTCTCCGAGGTCGTCGATACCTCCCTGCCGTTCAAGGAGGCGAAGGAGCGCTGGAACGATCAGTTCGAGCGCCGGTACGTCGCGAACGTGTTCTCCGCCAACGCCAGCAACGTGACGCGCGCCGCCGAGCATGCGGGCCTGTCACGCCGCCACTTCCGGGAGCTCCTGTACAAGCACGGGATCGTCGACCGCCCCGGGGACGACAGCGAACCAGAGTGACCGTGACGAGCAGGTTCGGCGCCTACGAGATCCTCCACGAGCTGAAGTCCGGCGGCATGGGCGCGGTGCTGCTCGGCCGTCGCAAGGGGCCAGGTGCGTTCGAGCAGCTCGTGGCGATCAAAACGATCCGCCCGGAGTACGCGGCGGCGCCCGCGGTGCGCGCGATGTTCCTCGACGAGGCCGCGATCCTCGCGCGGATCAACCACCCGGGGATCGCCACCGTCCACGACTTCGGCGAGGAGGGCGGCACGCTCTACATGGTGATGGAGTACGTCGCGGGCAACTCGTTCCGCGGGCTCGTCGATCAGCGCCCGCCGCCCGTGATCGTCGCGCGCGCGATCGCCGAGGCCGCGCGCGGCCTGCACGCGGCGCACGAGGTGCGCGACAACGCCGGCCACCTGATGGGTGTGGTCCACCGCGACATCAGCCCCGACAACCTGATGCTCGGGTTCGACGGGCACGTAAAGGTCATCGATTTCGGCATCGCGCTGGTCAAGAACCGGCAGGCGCCCGTGACGGAGTTCGGCACGGTCAAGGGCAAGCCCCCGTACATGTCACCCGAGCAGCTGAAGAACGAGTCGATGGATCGGCGCAGCGACGTGTTCTCGCTGGGCGTGGTGCTGCACGAGCTGCTGACGGGGCAGGGGCTGTTCGAGGGCGATTCGATCTACGCCGTCGCCATCGCGGTGGAGCAGCAGGAGATCAAGCCGCCCTCGGTGATCCGCGGCGAGCCGCTCCCGCTCGGCCTCGATGCCGTGGTGATGAATGCGCTCGATCGCGATGTCGCGCGGCGCACGCAGACCGCCGCGCAGCTCGCCGAGGAGCTCGAGCAGGTGATCTCGAACGCCGGCGAGGAGACGCTCGCCGCGTGGGCGGATCGCGAGCTCGCGGAGCCGCGGGCGGCCCACCGCGCCTGGCTCGCGGGCGTGGTGATGGGGCGAGACGCGCCCGCGATGATCGGCCGCGCGACCGGCGCGGTCACGCAGGTGGGCCCGCAGGAGCAGGCCCCGCTCGGTGCGGTGACCCCGGCGGCCGCCGACGAGCCCGAGGCGCCTCCCGGCGTGGCCACGCACCTGCCGGGCAACGTGACCGACGACTCCGGCCTCGATCGCGTGCCGCGCCGGAGCCTCGCGCTGCCGATGCTGCTCGCGTTGATCGCCCTGCTCGCCGTGATCGGTGGCGTGGTGCTCACGCGCAAGGGCTCCGAGCCCACGCGCGATGCCGGCGTGGTCGCCGTGCGTGACGCTTCGGTCGTGGCGCCCGATGCGGGGATCGATGCGGCGCCCGATGCAGGGATCGACGCCGGGCAGGTGCTCGAGCCGGCGGATGCCGCGATCCCGATCGATGCGTCGCCGCGGCGCGTGCCCGCCGATGCCGGTCGTCCGCCATCGCGGGATGCCGCCATCGCGGCCGCAACCGTGGATGCGGCGCCGCCACCGGCCACCGGCTCGGGCTTCCTCAACATCCGGCACCACGCCGGCGGCGTGTACCTGAACGTGGTGATCGACGGCAAGACGATCGGCGTGACGCCGATGCTCAAGAAGGCGTTCCCCGCCGGCAAGCACGTGCTGGAGCTGCTGGCACCAGACTCGGGCGACGTCGTGCACCGGCAGGCGTTCGAGGTGGTGGACCCGGGGGCGCCCCCCCCCCCCCCGGCGCCCGGGGGGGCCCCCCCCCACCCCCCCCCCCCCCCCCCCCCCCCCCCCCCCCCCCCCCCCCCCCCCCCCCCCCCCCCCCCCCCCCCCCCCCCCCCCCCCCCCCCCCCCCCCCCCCCCCCCCCCCCCCCACCCCCCCGCCCCCCCCCCCCCCCCCCCCGCCGGGGCGCCCCCGGCGGGGCCCCCCCCCCCCCCCCCCGGCCCCCCCCCCGGCGCCCCCCCCCCCCGGGGCCCGCGCGCGAGGCGCGGACACGGCCCCCCCCCCGGCGCCCCCCCCCCCCCCGCCCTGAGGGCGAGCTGGTACGTCGAGGTACCGCCTGCCATCGGCAGATCCGTGGCGCCCGGAACCTGCGGGTACCAAGCGCGGCGATTCTCCCAGCCGTGATGCGCAGTTACGACCTGGCAAGGCAGTTGCTCTAGTTCCTGGCAACGAACCGTCTCCCACCCCACCAGGAGCTACTCCCATGCGCGCCCAGCTTCCCCTCGCCCTCCTCGCCGCTCTCCCCTTCGCCACCACCGTCGGCTGCGTCGCCGACTCCTCCACGCAGGGTGTGGACGAGATCGCCTCCGCGCTCGAGCAGGACAACGGCGGGCTCGACACCACCGACGAGGCGCCGATGTTCGCGGCCGAGACCGCGTTCGACGCCGCGCAGATCGAGACCGATACGGTGGAGGCCGATCCGATGGCCGCCGATCCGACGATCGTCGAGATGGCGCGCCCGGGCTCGGCCGTGGAGGCTCGCGACCTGATCGTGATGTGGGGCCGGTTCCCCGCCGATCGCGCCACGACCACGGGCCGCGACTGGAGCGGCGAGCTGCGCCTCTCGCGCGGCGGCATGCTGCTCCGCCACAAGATCGCGTTCGAGCAGGCGACGGATCGCGTGATGCCGCGCACCTCGCGTGACGCGATCAGCTTCGTCTCGGTCACGCGCCCGGCCGCCGATGGCCTCGCGCTCACCGTGTTCGATCCGCAGCCCGGCACGGTGAACGCGCTGACCCTCACGTACACGCCGGTCAGCGGCGCCGCGCACGCGGTGGATCTCGCGCAGCTCGCGAATGGCCCGATCGTGATCGACGCGGGCGACGGCAACAAGATCCTGATCGCCGGCCACCGCCGCAACGACGACTGCGCGCATGGCTTCATCCGCGGCCGCTGGCACGCGCTGTCGCCGAACGCGAGCGCCTACCTCGGCGTCGTGGCGAACTCCGATGGCGACGCGGTGGGCCACATCCGCGGCATCGCAGGCACGCGGCGCAACGGCGAGCCCGTGATGTTCGGCAAGTTCATCAACCGCGAGGGCCAGTTCATGGGCCTCGTGAAGGGCACCTACGAGGACGGCAAGTTCGTCGCGCGCTGGCTCGACCGCCAGGGTGACCACGGCCAGCTCCACGGCGTGTACTTCCCCGGCCCGAACGAGCGCGCGGGTGGCTTCCTCGGCCGCTGGTCCGAGACCAGCTGCGGCGCGAACTGAACGACACGTAACGGTTCGCACCCCGGCCGCCCGCGAGGCGGCCGTCGTCGTTCCGGACGAGACAGCCTGGCGTATCAGACCGCAGCGACCGTGTATTCCCGAAGCACGTCCGCGACCCGTGCGACGATCGCCTCCATCCGGCTGCGCTCGACGCGTCGCTGCACGAGGAAGCTGACGTCGAGCGACTGGTGCTTCGCCATGTGCCGGTCGCCCGAGAGCCGCACGATCAGTGGCCCGCCACGGTGATACCGGGCGAAGCCCTTCGAGTCGCCGTCTTCGACGAACGTCCCCCAGATCTCCTCGAACTTCTGGCCGAATCGCACGATCGGCTCGCCCTCGGCCACCAGTTGTACGAACAGCGCATCGAGCGCCGGCTTGGCCCGCTCGAGCCATGCACGAAACGGCACCGACTCGCGTGCGAAGTAGTCGCCGGGCTCGCCCGCGACGCCGATCGAGACGCCGCTACCGATGGTGATCCGGTACAGATCGCCATCGATCGACGCCCCGGCCTCTCCGCTCATCGCAGCAGCGTACTCCTGCTTCGACGGCGTCGGGTCCGGCCAGCTTTTCCCTTGAGGATCGCGACCACATCGAGACGGCGCTCCTCCCAGGGCCAAACCGGCGGACCGAATGGACGATCGCGCGCGGCCTCAGCGCGTGGGCCGCTTGCGGACCAGCTCGTGGCCCTCGGGGGCCTTGCGCTTGCGGAACAGCTGATCGGACACCGCGTCCTCGAGCTCCATCGTCCCCGCGTTCTTGGAGATGAACGCGCCCACGCCGAGCCGCGAGGCGAGCTCGCGGTTGGCCGCTTGATCGTGCGCCGACACCATCACCACCCGCGCCTCCGGGGACAGGTTGAGGGCGTTCCTCTCCATCAACAGATCGATCCCGTTGCCGTCGCCTAGTGCGAGGTCCATGAAGATGACGTCGTAGGTGCGCGCGCGGAGGCCGTGCATGGCGTCGGTGACCGACGTCGCGACATCGATCGTGGTGGTCGGTGACGCTTGCTTCACGCAGGCGCGCAGCAGGGCGAGCATCTTGGGATCGCCGTCGACGATCAGCGCGAACTCGGGTGGTGGGCTGGTCGGCGGCTGCTCCATCCAGCGCCGGACCGCGCGCAGCTGACCGCGCACCGCGCTCATCGAGGCCGGCCGATCCTTTGAGCTCTTGGACAGCATCGCCACGATCAGGTGATCCAGCCGGGGTGGGATGTCGGCGCGCAGGCCCGAGGGGCGCGGCGCGGCCTTGGCCAGGTGCTGGAGCGCGACGTCCATGATCGATTCGGCATCGAACGGGACCCGCTTGGTGAGGAGCTGGTAGCCGAGGACGCCGAGCGCATAGATGTCCACGAGGTGCGCGTCGCCGATCTCGATCTCGCCGCGGAGCGCCTCGGGCGCGAGGTAGTGCATCGTGCCGGTGATCTCGCTGACGTCGGCCGCTCCGCGCTCCTGGAGGGCGATCCCGAAATCGAGCAAGACCACGCGGTCGCCCGGGGCGAGCATCACGTTCGCGGGCTTGAGGTCGCGATGGACCAGGCGATTGCGATGCAGGTACTCGAGGGCATCGGCGATCGCGTCGAGCAGATCCACGCAGTTCGCGATCTGGAGCGTCTCGGGCCGAGCCAGGAACTCGTCGAGGGAGCCGCCCTCGATCAGGTCCATCGCGAAGTAGTCGCGGCCGAGGTGGGTGCCGCGGTGGAAGATCTGGATGATCGCGGGGTGGCGCAGCGCTGCGAGGGTCCGCGCCTCGGCATCGAAGTCGCGCTCCGGATCCTTCGAGATCTTCAGCGCGACCCGACGACCGAGGCGCCGGTCGACGGCCTCGTAGACCTCGCCCATCGCACCGACGCCGATCTGGCGCCGGATCTCGAACGTGCCATCCACCAGCTCGCCGGGAGCCAGGATCGACTCAGCTGCCGCGGGCGTGGCCAGACCTGGGTACTGCTCGTTGACCACGGTCAGCTCGTGAGGGCATCGACCGTGGCGAGCTCGTCGACGGTGGTGAACTTGCCTTTCGCGTCCCTTGCGACCTTGCCCATCGCCACCTTCGGATCGTGCGTGAAGAACAGCCGGCCATCGCGCGCGACCAGATCGTTCAGCAGCGTGGCCTTCTCGTCGATCAGCAGCTCGGGGAACCGGTCGTAGCCCATCGTGATCGGCAGGTGCACCCACGCGCGCCCGGGGATCAGATCGGAGGCGAACAGCACCGGGCCCGCGGGCATCTCCACCTCGGTGAGGAGGAGGCCGGGAGTGTGGCCCGAGCTGCGATGGAACTTGAAGCCGTTGCCGAGCGCCGCCGCGCGATCCGAGGCCGCGAGCTCGAGGCGGCCGCTACCGGCGAGCAGGTTCGTCATCCCGGGGATGAACGAGGCCTTGTCCCGCGCGTGAGGCGCCACCGCGCGCTGCCAGGCCTCCGCGCCCACGACATAGATCGCGCGCGGGAACACGAGCTGCGGGTTCGCACCGTCGGCGAACGCGGTCAGCGCGCCGCCGGCGTGATCGAAGTGGAGGTGCGAGAACACCACCACGTCCACATCCTCGGGACGCACGCCGATCGCGGCGAGCGATTGCAGCAGCACGTGATGCGGCTCCACCACGCCGTAGCGCTCGCGCAGCTTCGGATCGAAGAACGCGCCGATGCCGGTCTCGAGCAGGATCGTCTTGCCACCCTCGCGGACGACGAGGCAGCGGCAGGCGAGGGGGATCCGGTTGTGCTCGTCGGGCTCGATCCAGTTCTCCCACATCGGCCTCGGAGCGTTGCCGAACATCGCGCCGCCATCGAGGCGCTGCGAGTTCCCGAGGACCGAGGTGAGGCTGCGCACGAGCTGTGCTTCTACCACGCCCGCGGTCAGTGGACCATCGCGCCGCCGGAGACCGTCGACGGTGGCTCGCGCGTGACGGCGTAGACGATGCCCGCGGTGCCGGCGACCGCGACGCTGCCCGCGATCGTGATCACCCACCACTTCTGCCACCACGGGCGCGGCGGATCGTAGCGCAGCGGAATCTCGCGCGGCCGCGTGGGCTGCGCCCAGGTCAGCACCTCGTTGCCGTGATCGTCGTAGGCCTTGAGGTAGAGCTCGAGCGAGACCGCGCGGGCGGCCTGGATCGCCGGCAGCACGAGGTGGTGATCCTTGGTGGGCTCGCCGAGCGCGAGGTCCGCGGCCCGCCACTGGGTCTCGCCGCGCGTGCGCACGAACAGGGTCGCGCGGTGGAGGAACTGCTTCGGATCGGCGAGCACGCTGACGTCGATCGCGATCGGGGAGCCCACGCGCTGACCGAACGCCCAATCGACCTCCACGGCCGGCGCGCTCTTGGCCTTGGTCTCGTTGCGCACCTTCTCGAACCGGAACGTCGCCTTGGTCGAGGTCAGGTAGCTGAGGAAGTGACCGGGATCGAGCGCGAGCAGCATCTCGAACGCCGCGCGCGCGTTCGCATCATCATCGATGTACGACGCCGCGATCCCGCGCTGCTCCCAGAGCGTGATGTTGGCGTCGTGATCGAGCGGGCCCGCCTTCGCCGCCGCATCGAGCGCGGAGCTCGCGGCCTCCACGTTCGCGGCATCGAGCGCGGCCTTGCCCTCCGCGAGCTTCTCCGCCGCGTTCCCGCGCGGCTTGCACGCGGCGTCCGCCCAGTACTCGGCCGGAGCGCAGGCCCCGCGGAGCGAGAGCGGGGATCGCGCGGTCCCACCGCCGTGGCATGCGGCCAGGCCGATCGCGGCGAGCACCCAGCGCTGCATCGAGAGTGACGCTATCACGTGAGTTGGACTCGCCTGACACGCTGATGGTTCAGTGCGTCATGGCTCCTCGATCCGCCGGCAAGGGGCATCGCTGACCCCACCTGGATCGGCTAGTCCCGCTGCCATCTTCCGTGTGCAACCTCGCGGAACCACGATCGGAATGGGTGGGACCGGGCTGGCATGGCTGATGCTCCATGGGCCGGCAACAACCCATCTATCTGCCGGAGCAATCGTCATGAAGCGCCTCCTCACTGGTCTCGGTCTCACCCTCCTCGGTTCGGTACAGTTGATCGGCTGCGCGGACGATAGCTCCGTGGACGAGGACTGCCTGCCGGGTGACATCGAGTGCGCTGCTCCGATCACTGGTGGCAAGGGCGACGCGTGGGACCCGACGAACAACCCCGCGCAGATGTCGCAGAGCCTCAACTACAAGCTCACCGAGCTCCCGAAGAAGGGCTCGCTCAAGACCCCGACCTGGAAGTCGCAGTTCCCCGATGCCGTGGGTCGCGTACCCGTGGCCTGGGCCGACACCTACTGGCCGACCTCCGAGGGTTCGCACAACGCTCGCTGGCAGGGCGCGGCCGTGAAGTCGCCGCTCGAGAAGTATGACGCCGCGTTCAACAGCGCGGCTGGCTGCGCGACGATGCCCGCCGAGATCTGCGGCCCCGGCTCGAAGGCCAAGTGGGACACGTACTACGGCTGTGCAGGCCCCGCGGCGAAGTGGCAGTCGCAGAACTTCCAGGGCGGCGGCAAGATGCACGACGGCATCGACAACAACGGCGACGGCAAGATCGACGAGTGCTACGGCGACAAGGATGCCGATGGCATCGCCGGATGGTGGGGCACCTGCCACGCCTGGACGCCCGCCTCGCTGCTGATGCCCGAGCCGCAGCACTCCGTCACGATGAACGGCCAGACCTTCGAGGTCGCCGACATCAAGGCGCTGACCCAGAACATCTTCGATTCGACGAGCGCGATCATGCTCGGCGGTCGCTGCAACTCCAAGGAAGTCACCCGCGGCCCCACGGGCTCGGCCAACGAGGCCTGCCGCGACGTCAACCCGGGCTCGCTGCACGTCATCCTGACCAACTTCCTCGGCATCGCGCAGCTGCCGCTGATCGAGGATCGCACCGCGAACTTCGAGGTGTGGAACCAGCCGGTCGTCGGCTACGAGGTCACCAAGCAGGTCAAGGTCACCGCCTCGAAGGCGAACACCTGCGTCGGCGCGACCGGCAGCACCTGGAAGTACAACGCCAACGCGAAGGACCTCTACGAGGTCAATGTCACCGTCAACTACATCACCGAGGGCCAGGCGAGCACGCGCCCGATGGGCTTCGAGAACAACATCTCGACCGACGACTACCACTACATCCTCGAGATCGGCTCCACCGGCAAGGTGATCGGCGGACGGTTCTGCAAGGACAGCGAAGACACCCACGTCGACTTCCTGTGGACCCCGACCGGTCGCTACAGCGCGTCCAACCCGAACGTCAACGTCGCGAAGGTCAAGGAGCTCATCGCGAAGTCGATCTCCACCTCCACCGGCGGCGGCGGCAGCACCACCGCCAAGGTGTTCACGGCCACCCCGGCCTCGGCGATTCCTGACAACGCTCCGGCCGGCGTGACGGTCGATGTTCCGGTGACCGGCGTGACGGGTACGCCCGCGCTGACGGTCTCGGTCGACATCAGCCACACCTACCGCGGTGACCTCGCCATCGACCTCCTCAAGGACGGCACCAAGGTCAAGACCCTCGTCGCCAACCAGGGTGGCTCGGCCCACGACATCAAGGACTCGTACAACGTGTCCGCGGCCGAGGTCGGCGCCTCTGCCAACGCGCGCTGGTCGGTGAAGGTCGTCGACAACGCGGCCCAGGACACCGGCACCGTCAACTCCGTCAAGCTCTCGTTCGAGTAGTCCTCCCCGCGACCCTCTCCACTACTTCCTAGCCTCGCTTCGACGCCTCGTGGTTCGCCACGGGGCGTTCGGCGTTCGAGGCCGGTCAGGGGGCGACATCACAGCGCTGCAACACCGCGCGGTGTCACATCCCTGTTGGTTGTCCTTGGTGAGGCGCCCTCGCTATGACGGCCACGTGACCTCCAGGTTCGTCGTCGGAGCGCTGAACGTGTTGATCGTGGTTGGCTGTGGCTCGAGCGCAAGCACGGGCGACGATGGGGCCGGGCCCGACGCGACCGCCGCGGTCGACGGCGGCGTGGACGCGCCACCGGGCGTGTGGTCTCCCGAGCCGGCGTGCGCTTCGACCGCCGACGGGATCTATGCCGCGACCGCGGCGGGTGGTGCGCGTGGCTCGGTGGCCGCGTGCGCGCTCGGCGCGGTGCTGACCCAGGCGCAGACCCAGGCCGCGATGGCCGGCGATGGCGCCGAGGGCGTGACGGCCCAGACCGGTGCGCGCGTGGTGAAGCTCGCGTACCGGACGATCCGCAGCGATGGCACCGCCGCCGTGACCACGGCGACCGCGTATCTCCCGCTCGTGCCGCGCACCGTGCCCGCACAGATCGTCCTGATCGGGCGGCCCACCTCGGGCCTCGCCGATAGCTGCGCGCCCTCGAAGGACGAGATGCCGGAGAAGAACCTCGCGCTGCCGTTCGCGGCGCGGGGCTTCATCGCGATCACGCCCGACTACGCGGGCCTCGGCAACGCGGGCACGCACGCGTACCTCGATACGCACGAGGAGGTGACGCAGCTGTTCGATGGTGTGCTCGCACTGCGGGCGATGCTCCCGGGCAACATCGTCGGCGAGGCGGTCGCGGCCGTCGGCTACAGCCAGGGTGGCGGCATCGTGCTCGGCGCGCAGGCCCTCGAGCACGCGCTGACCGGCAAGCACACGCTGAAGGCCGTGGCCGCGATCGCCCCCGAGTGGCCGATCTCGACGCGCTCGTTCGGCTACGAGGACATCCTGCGCAACCCCAACGGCCTGACCGGCCTTGCGGGGCTGTCGTCGCCGACGGTGGCGGTGCTACGGCACTACGGCTTCATGGCCAACCGGATGGGCGCCGCGGCCGCGGGCGATGCGTTCCCCGCCGGCGAGCGCAGCGAGCTCGTCAGCTCGATCGAGGGGCTGTGCACGGTCCCGCTCGGTGGCGCGCTCAACGCGCAGCAGATCCACCTCCGCGACCTCGTGGACGAGACATTCCGGCTCGCAGTGCTCGCGTGCATCGACGGCACCGCCGGCTGCGCGGGCGCCGGGAAGCAGTTCCACGACTGGATGGTTGGTGACTTCGTGACCGCGGATGCCGCCGGAGCCCGCGTGCTGATCACGCAGGGCCTCGCCGATCAGGTGATGCCCGCCGCGGGGGAGGCGGCGTGCGATGTGGCGAAGCTGCGCGCCGAGGGTGTGCAGCCGGACCTGTGCACCGATGCGCTCTCGACCCACGACACCGTGCTCGAGAGGAAGATCGAGGACGTCGTGGCGTGGACCGAGGCCGTGATCACGGGCGCCACCCCGCCGGTGTGCAGCAGCCAGACGCTGCCCGCTTGCAACCGCTAGCGCGAAACCTCGTAGAGCTCGTCGTCGGTGCCGTTGGAGCGCCTGCTCGAGAAATAGGCATGGTGGCGATCGGGGGACAGCCGCAGATCCTGATCGTAGTCGGTGCTGCTCAGATCATCGAGCCTCCGCGGTGCGCCGAACGCCTCCGCGGTCGACGCCCGGCGAGCGACGAACAGGTCGAGCAGGGTACCCATCCCGGGATCGCGCTGGAAGTACAGCTCGAGCCCACACGGGCTGAGCCAGCCGCGGATGCCGGGCGGCCCGGCGGTCCGCGTGGGCGTGCTCCACGGCGCGGACGTGCTGGCGCGAGACGTCTCGTAGAACCCCTGCGGCGGCTGCCGATCGGAGTGGAGCCACATCGCGAGACCGCCCGCGAACACCGTCGGTCCCCGGTCGAGCTGGGTGGAGTTGAGCTCGGTGACGTTGATCGGTGGCGTCCACCCCGCACTTCGAGTTGCGCGCGTCGAGACCCAGATGTCCTCCCCGCCCACGCCACCCGGGCGGGAGGAGACCAGCCACATGGTCAGGCCATCCTCGGAGAGCTCGGGGGTGTTCTCGTAGCTCGGCGAGTTGAGCGCCGTGACCAGCACCGGTGCGCTCCACGGAGCTTGCGGCGTGGCCCGGGTGAGCACATAGAGGTCGGCGCTGCCGAGTCCGCCGGCGCGGTCCGACGCGAAGAACAGCTCGAGGCCGTCGTCGCTCGGCTCCGGGTCATCCTCGGAGGAGGCCGTCGCGCTCGCCGCGGAGATCAAGGTCGGCGTCCCGAACGGCCCGAGATCGACCTGCTCGGCGGCGCAGCGGTCGCCAGCATCGGGCGTGGCATCGGGCATCACCTCGCCCCCGGTTCGATCGGAGAACCCGATCCGGCCGCAGGCTCCGAGCATGGCGATCAGGGCGACACTCCTCACGTGACCAGCACTCCGAGGATCCCGCCGCCGCGCGAGACGTTGACCACGCGGAACGGCGCCGCGCGCCCGAGGATGCCGAGTGTCGAAGGCGAGGCGTAGAACCCGAACGTGGTGAAGTGGCGCTCGTGGCGGATCTTGGTGCCGCGCACCACGGGGGAATCGATCGTCGCGCTCTGGATGTAGCGCTGGACCACGGCCGGGTCCTTGCCCGAGATCGAGCGATCCACGGCCCGGTCCCATGCGGCCTGCGAGGTCTCCTTGCCGATCAGGATGCCCTCTCCACCGCAGGCGCGGATCGGCTTGCACACGAGCTTGGTGCGCTGCCGCTTCACGTAGCTCGCGAGCTCGACGATCTTGCCCTCGAGCCCATCGGTGCGCCGCGCGGTGAGCTGGCGCGTCCACAGCACGTGACGTGCGAGCAGCCGGCGCTCGGCCGGCGTGAACAGCCTCGCGAACCGCCGCGAGCTCCACACCTCGAGCAGGCTCTTGTGATCGAGGTCACCCTGCAGCGGCGAGAGGACGATGTTGCGCTTCACCGCCTCGCGCAGCACGGTGAGCGGCCCGGTCTCGTCCTCGATCGCGAGGAGATCGCGCAGCTCGATCGCGCGGTACGCGATGTCGACGCGCGCGCCATCGTGATGGATCTCGTCTCGCACCAGCGTGAGGTCTCGCGGATCGCAGACCGCCGCCTTGTGCCCCTCGCGCTTCAGCTGCTCGACGAGCGTGGGACCCTCGGTGATCCCGGTCTCCCACGCGCGATCCTCGAGCCACACGATGTGGAGGCGGTCGCCGGGGTGGCCGAGCGACCGCGTGTGCAGGCGACAGTGTTCGAGCCACGCCTCGGTCATCGAGCCCGGCATCGCGACCTTCAGCGCAGGCTCGAGCGGGACCACCCGGTCGAGCACGGTGGCCGAGGCCGCGGGGCCATAGTGGAGGCCGCCGATCGCGCAGCCATTGAACTCGAGCAGGCTCGCCCCACGCGCGCCGACCTTCGGATCGACGTTCATGTCGAACCGGCCGATCAGGGGAGCGTGGGCCTCCGGGGCGAGGCGCAGCCACGCCTCCTCGCGCTCGGCCATCGGCAGGATCTCGCGGACGGCCGGATCGGTGAGGCGCGCGGCGGCCGTCTTGTGGACCGCGCTGTAGAGCGTCAGGACCAGGCGGTGGAGGTAGCGGAGATCGGCGCGCGAGAGCAGGGCCGGCGCGAGCAGGATCGGCATCGTCTGCGTCTCGCCGTCATCGCTCGTGTAGGTGAGCGCGCGCTCGATCGCGGTCCGCGCGACCTCCTTGCCGAGCGCCCGGAGCGCGCGGGGCGCGAGCCGGCCGAGCCTCCGCGAGAGCTGGTTCTGACGCGTGGCGACGTCCCGCACCGCCCCAGTGTAACCGTGGCGCGCGGCTCGGAGCCTACTGGATCACGCCGATGCAGCAGCCGTTCGAGCAGTAGGTCGAGGTCGGGCACGCGCCGCCCGCGCCGCAGACCGTGGCGCCGGGCGAGGTCGACGGGTTGATGTCGACTCCACCGCGTGCCGGAGCTCGGGGTCCGGATCCGCGAGCACCACGCGATCGGGCGGGCCCGCGAACGCGCGCGTGGCCGCGAGCATCACCAGCAGCCAGGCTATTCGGGGCACGGGCTGACCACCCCCGAGTACGAGAACTCCACCGAGCGCAGGATCGGCGTGCGCACGCGCAAGGCAGCGTCGAGCTCGTCGGTGCGTGCGCCGAACGGATAGGCGAACGCGCTCACCTGATAGCCCTCGGCCTCGAGCGCATCGATCGACGGCTGGTACTCGTCCTTCAGGTACGCCGCGAGCCCATGCCTTCGACGTATTGCGGTGAGTTGACGTGATTGACCGTGTGCGGCTCGATGTCGTGCCCATCGTCGGCGAGGTCGCGGACCATCGCGCGCTCGGCGTCTGCGATCGCATAGAACCGGCTGATGAAGAACGTGACGCGCGCGCCATACTGCTGGAACAGCGGACGTGCGTCGTGCCACGGACGGACCGAGGTGTCGTCGAACGACAGCGCGACGCCTGCACCGAGCCCACCGGAGTGCGCGAAGTCCGTGTACGTGACGAACGGGAGGCCACGCTCTCGTGCCCCGGCGAGCACGTGCTCGATCACCGACAGCTTCACGGTCTTCTGCGGGTTGTGGGCGTACAGCTCGACCACCTGGCCGCGATCGCGTGCGCGATCGAGCGCACCATCGAGGCTCGCGGTCGAGATGTTGGCCTTGGTGTCGAGGTCGATCGCGCAGTGCACGGTGCGGCCATCGCCGTCGTAGAAGATGCCGTCGAGATCCGCGAGGTCGGCCTGACAGCCGGCGAGGAGCGCCGTCGTGACGAGGCATGCTACCGTCGCGCCGTGCGAGCGCTCGTGGTCGCGGCGATGCTGCTGTCGAGCTTGCGCGCCGCGGCCGATCCGATCGTCCTCGATCGGGGAGAGGTGCTCGCGCGGCTCGCGATCGAGGCCAACCTCGAGAGGCGCAAGCTCGCGCGCCCGCTGTCCTACGCGCCCGACCTCTGGGTCGGCGTGACCGAACGACTGACAGTGGGCCTCATCCACAGCAGCCGCAGCGTAGATCGGATCGCGGCGGGTGCGTCGTTCGCGTGCGCGAGCTTGCGGGCCGGTGCGAGCACGTCTACCGGGGGGGTGGGGTGGATGTTCGCTGGGCCTGGCGCCCACAGATCGCGTGGCGAGCGAGGCTCCTCCTGCGCGACGTGGATCCGGCCAAGCCGGCCGTCGCTGTGGGTGCCCTGGTGCGGACCACGCGAGGGAGGTGGTCGATCACCACGGATCCGTACCTTCGGGTCGGCCTCGGGAATCGCGAGGCCGGCAACCGGGATGCGCTCGTGGTGCCCGTGTGGCTCGGGGTGCGCCTCGGCGGCAGCGTCGAGCTCGCGGTGCACACCGGGATCGATGGAGACCTCGCGGTCTGGCGTGACGGCTGGCACATCCCGCTGGGCCTCGGCGTGGAGGTCACTCCCTCGCGGGCGATCGCGTTCGGGATCGAGGCGGGCTTCACGAGCTTGCTCGGCCCCCAGAACACCGGCGACCAGCGCTCCGTGACCGTGTTCGCGAGCTGGCGCGGCCGTTAACTCACACGAAGGTGCGAAGGCTTCGCACCGGCGCGGTTCACGCCGAAGCTTGCGTGAGCGGCGCCTGCTCGCGGGTCTGGAGGAACCGGAGCTGCGGGAAATCGAGCTTGGCGCGGTTCATCTGCCACTCGTTGCGGGCGAGGAACACCGTGGCGCCCGAGTGATCCTCGGCGATGTTGTCGCGGTTCTGATCC
>JADKKI010000054.1 GCA_016720595.1 Myxococcales bacterium | reverse complement strand
GGATCACCTTGTCGATCAGGTGAACGACGCCGTTGCTGGCCTCGATATCGGTGGCGGTGATCTTCGACAGCCGGTTGCGTCCGTCGGTGATCGTCGGCGGTGAGCCGCTGTCGATCTTGAACACGCTCCCTTCCGCGCTGGTGATCGGCTTGCCGAACGGGATGCCGGCAGCGTTCACGGTGCTCGTGAGCACGTGGTACTGGAGCACGCTACGGAGCAGCGGCTTGTTGGCGGCCGTCAGCAAGGCTGCGCCCGTCGCTCCAGGTGTGCCGGTGAGCTCGACCGCGAGCGCGTCGAACGCCTCGTTGGTCGGCGCGAACACCGTCAGCGTGCCCGGGTTGGCGAGCAGGTTGACGAGGTCATCGCTGTCGCTGGCGAACTGAACCGCTGCGACCAGGGTCGACAGTGACGGGGTTGCCTGGGCAGTCTCGACGATCGATCCGGGCTGGGTGACCGCCGGGTCATCGTCGCTGCAGCCAGCGGCGAGGGTCGCGAGGGCGAGGAGCGAGATGGAGGTGAGGCGCATGATCTAGTCCTTGGTAAAATGGAGTGGAAGGGCGTGGAGCAGGTAGGAGTGCAGCCCCCGGAGGTTGGTTACGTCGATCTCGATCGCAGTCGCGATCGATCACGCTGCCGAGCGCGCGGTGCTTGGCCTCACCGGAGGCTTCGCCTCGCGCGCGGGACGAGTGCGGACCATCGACGCGATCACGCCCGCTGCGATGATCAGCGCGATCAGGCCGAGCATGTACAAGTTGAAGTGCTCGCCGAGCCACGCCTTCGGGTACGTGTGCGTCATCATCTTGACGCCGATCGCCATCAGCACGACGGAGAGCGACGCCCGGGAGTAGCGGAACCGGTCCATCATGCCGGCCAGCGCGAAGTACAGGCTGCGCAGGCCGAGGATCGCGAACACGTTGCTGGTGAACACCAGGAACGGGTCGGTGGTGATCGCGAAGATCGCCGGGATCGAGTCGACCGCGAAGATCACATCGGTGAACTCGACGAGGACCAGCGCGAGAAACAGGGGTGTGACCAGGAGGGCGCCGCGCTTGGCGCGAGCGACCACGCGATCGGTCTCGACGGGCGCCCCGGGCGTGGCGGGTGCGTGGCTCGCGGGCGATCCCGCGCGGACCACGAAGCGTTCGCCGTGATAGCGCTCGGTCACCGAGAACAGCCGCCGGGTCGCCCGCACGAGGAGGTTGTTCTCGGCCGGTTGCCGTCGCCGCCGGGCATCGTAGCTCTGGTGCAGGTGAGGATCAGGAACCCGCCGAACACGTAGATGACCCAGCTGAACTTAGTGATCAGCACGGCGCCGACGGCGATCATCAGGCCGCGCAGGATCAGCGCGCCGACGATGCCCCAGAACAGCACGCGGTGCTGGTACATCGCGGGAACTCCGAGGAAGCCGAAGATCATCGCGATCACGAAGATGTTGTCGACGGCCAGGGACTTCTCGACGACGAATCCGGTCAGGTACTTGATCGCGGCCGAACCGCCATCGTTGTAGGTCGCGCCGCCATCGCCGGTGGTGGGCGCGAGGGTCATCGCATCGACGCCCATCCCGAGCCCGAACCAGTGGTGCTCGTACCCGAAGTAGATGAACACGGTGAACAACAGCCCAAGGCTGATCCACACCGCCGACCATCCGAGGGCTTCCTTGACTCGCACGACGTGCGCGGTGCGGTGGAACACACCGAGATCCAGTGCGAGCAAGATCAGGATGAACAGGACGAAGCCGGCGTAGAGAACTTCCAAGGTGCCTCCTGGCGGTGGGCGGGACGATCGGATGCGTGGATCAGCAGGGTGGGCGTCAGCTGGCGAGGGCTGGCGCGAAGGTCCGTCGGCGCGCCACCGATCGCGTCACCGCGCGCCCGGCTCGCTCGGCCGCAACGGAGACGGTTGCGAGCACATCGCTGCCGACGTGCTCGATCACGATCTCGCCGAGCGCCGGCCCGCGGACGTGGATCCGACACTGCTTGTCGTCTCCGCCTTTCGGGCCGTTGATGTCGACGATCGCGACGTCGACCGTGCGAATCGCGGTGGTGAGCCGCCCAAGTGCGAAGTCCAGGCGGCGCTGCAGCTGGTCGCGGAGCTCGGGGGCGAGATCGAGGTGACGGGCGCGAATGGTGATCTTCATGGGGTCTCCTTTCCACCTTGGTAAGGCGGCCCCGAGCTCGTGTCCTTCCAGACGTTTGGCAGCATCGCTGTCGGTTTTTCGAAGGGTCGAGGCCGTAACCGTCTCGAAGGAGCGGGCTCTAAGCCAGGTGCCGCCGATCGTCCGATACGCCCTTTGGGGCTCACTTGTGCTGGCCACGCTCGGCGTGGCTCGGGCACAACCTGGCGTCACGGACGCGCCCGTGGGAGCAGGACCGTGACTCGCTCACCGGCAGCGTCGTCGACCAGGCGACGGGCGAGCCCGTCCCGGGCGCCATCGTCGCGACCGGCAGCCTCGAGACCACCAGCGGAGAGGATGGACGGTTCGAGCTCGCCGGTGCGCCCACCGGCTGGATCGATCTGGTCGTGGTCGCTGACGGATACGAGCCGCTCGTCCAGCGCGTGCGACGCGGGTTGCCCGTGCGGTTGCCCCTTACCTCGACCGGTGAGCTCGGCGGTTCGGAGCTGATCACGATCGAGGAGAAGCGCAAGCTCGATGGACAGGCCGCGAGCTACGACGTCGGGCGCGACGTGGTGCGGACGCTGCCCGGCGCGGGCAACGACGCGCTCAAGAGCCTGCAGAGCCTGCCGGGCGCCGCGCGCGTGCCGTTCGGGCTCGGCGGCCTGGTGCTGCGCGGGTTCGCGCCGCGTGACACCAACGTCTTCCTCGACGGGATCGAGGTGCCGATCCTCTACCACTTCGGCGGCCTCGCCTCGTTCTTCCCGAGCACGATGATCGAGTCGATGGAGCTCGTGTCGAGTGGCTATGGCTCGCGCTATGGCCGTGGGCAGGGCGGGCTTGTCGAGCTCCGCTCGCGGTCGGGACGCAGCGATCGGTGGGCGGTGGGGAGCGAGGTGAGTCTGCTCGACGCGAGCGTCCGCGCCGAGGGGCCCGCCGGCGGGGGCAACGTGTCGCTGGGCATCCGGCGCAGCTTCGTCGACGCCGTGCTCGCGGCGGTCCCGACCGGGGATCTCACGCTCGCCCCGCGCTACCTCGATTCGCAGCTGCGCTGGCAATCCCGCTCGGGCAAGCTCACCGCCCTGGTGTTCGGCGCCGACGATGGGATCGGTCTCGGCACATCGAGCGATCGGCTCGACGCGCGCCAGTCGTTCATCCGCGCCGGCCTGCGCTACGCGGAGCGACGCGGTGATCTCGAGCTCTCGGTCGTGCCGTGGCTCGGCTTCGATCGCAGCGCGATCATCGCCAACGAGAACCGGGTGATCCGCAGCAACGTGACGGCCGCGACCCGCGCCACGGTGCAGCGAAACCTGCAGCACGGGTTCGTCGCCGCGGGCCTCGACGTGCAGGGCAATCGTTACGGCTACACGCTCGACTCGGATCCGCCCGAGCTGCCCACGGGGATGATGCAGCCTGCGCGGCGCGTCAAGGGCGAACGTTGGGCCGCTGACCTCGGCGTGTGGACCGAGGTGTTGCACCGGTTCGCAGGCGACAAGCTCGCGATCCAGCCCGGGCTGCGGGGCGAGCGCTTCGGGCTGACCGGCGAGTGGGTGCTCGATCCGCGGGTCACGTTCCGCCAGCAGGCGACCGCGAACGTCGTCTTCACGCAGTCGATCGGGCGTTACCATCAGCCGGCGCTCGCGACCGCGATCGATTACCAGCTCCCCGGTGAGCCGTTCCGCGCGTCCTCGGCGTGGCAGGCGAGCGCCGGGGTCAACGTCGTGTCGCCGATGCTGGGCGGTGATGTCACGGCGAACGCCTTCGGCGCCACGCTCGACGATCTTCCCGTCGATGTGGTGTCGGGAGCGACGCCGATCGCGTCACCCGGCAGCGCCGCGTCGGGCGGCGCCGCCGCGGCGAGCCGGCAGTTCACCGAGGAGCAGCTCGGCAGCTACAGCTATCAGGCGAGCCGTGGTCGCGGCCGCACCTATGGCGTCGAGACGATGGTCCGGCGCCGCGTGGGGCAGATCCAGGGCTGGCTGTCCTACACGTACTCGCGGTCGTATCGTCAGGGGGATCCGTGGGCCCTCGAGCGCTATGCGCCCTACGTGCTCGATCAGCCGCACGTGCTGACCGCGCTCGCCACGGCTCCGCTCGGTGCGCGTTGGAGGATCGGCGCACGGGTTCGCTATGCGAGTGGCAACCCGATCACGCCAACGGCTGGTGCGTTCTTCGACACGGGGGCGCAGCAGTACGTCCCCCTGTCTCGGGACGGGTGCTGTCGGAGCGCCCCCGGCCTTCGTCCAGCTCGACGTCCGGGTCGACCGATCGTGGAAGCGGCCTTGGGGCACGCTCAAGTTGTTTCTCGACGTTCAGAACGTGACCAACCGGGTCAACCCCGAGGGCGTCTCGTACAACTTCGACTACACCTCGCGGCAATACACGCGCGGGCTGCCCATCTTCCCTTCGCTCGGGCTGGAGTACGCGCCATGAGGAACGTCGAGCGTGGCTTCGTGCTCGCGATGCTCGCCGTGCTCGCGGCGTGCGGCGACGACGGCGTCGATCCGATCACCAAGATCACCGCACCGCGCGTGCTCGCGATCACCGCGGAGCCATCGGCGTTGGCGCTCGAGGGCGACCTCGAGCTGATCGCGCTGACCGTCGACCCTGACGGGCCGCGGCTCGGGGTCGGTGCCAGCGCGCCGCTCGGCGGGCACGCCGTGGACGCCGTGCGAATGCGGGCGTGTGCGCCCTGGAAGTTCATCGCCGATCCCGCGCGCGATTGTGTCGGTGACGACGCCTTGGCGCTCGAGCTCGACGCTGCCGGTCGGATCGTGGTCTCGGCAGACCAGCTATCTGCAGCCTTCCCGGCGCCGCCCGGGAGTTCCGCGCCGCCCGATTCGTGGAGAGCGGCCCTCGCAGCAGGCGTCTCGCTGAGGATCCCGATCATCGCGGAGATCGACGTCGACGGGCGGACCCTGGTCGCGCGACGAGACATCGATGTGGTCGAGACGGCGAACCAGCGCCAGAACCCGCGACTCGCGGAGATCCGGTTCGACGGAATCTCGACCACGACCTTGCGCGCCGGCCAGCGCTACGTGCTGACCGCGATGGTGGACCGGGCGAGCCTCGATGCGCGCCCAGATACCGATCCGGCTGGCGCTCTCGAGCAAGTCACTTGCAACTTCTACAGCCCGGCGGGGGATCTCGACGAACCAGCCGCCGTCGTCGAAGACCCCGACACGCTCTCGCCGGAGACGAGTGCCATCGCGTTCACGGCCGGGCCCCCGGGGAACACCTGGTTGTTCATCGTCGCCACGGACGAGACCGGTGGCATGAGCGCGAAGTCGGTCCCCTTGACCATCGCAGCGGGGACTGACTCGTCGCGGGCGACGGGCCGCGCAGGCCCTGGCTACTTGCAGTTCTCGAACTCGACGTAGCCGTGGACCATGTTGTCGCGGAACCGACAGTCGAGATCGACGAATCCGTCCCACGCGGTGGGATCGCGATCGTTCTTGCGGACAGACACCTCGCGCTGCCGGCAGTGCGTGCGCTCGAGCGTGAGCGCGCCGGTCGGGGTCTCGATCTCCACGTCGTTGCCGATGATGCCGACGGAGTGGTCGTCCTTGCCGACCGACGTCAGCTCCACGCCGATCTCGCGCGGGATGCAGCGCGTGGCCTTCATCATCCAGTGCCCGACCTCCGGCCCATCCGCGAACACCACCCCCACGACCTTGGGGTAGACCTTGGGTGGCGGCGGTTGGATCACCACTGGCTCGACGGTGCACCGGCCGATCGCCAGCCCAGCGGCGCCAAGCCCGAGGGCGGTGAGCACGATGGCGCCGAGCAGCATCGCGCGCTTGCGCGGCCCGCCGAGCCACTCCTTCGCCGCGGCGAGCTCGGCCGCGAGGCGCTCGTTCTCGGCGGCGAGCCCGGCGGCCTCGCGCACGGCCGCGTCGGCGCGAGCGATCGCGGCGTCGTGGTCATCGCGATAGGCCATGCCTCACTATAGTCGCAGAAGCGGCGGTCGCTCTCGGTGTTGTGTGAGTCTCGTCGCGGCGCAACCGAAGCTCGCGAACGCTGTCCTCGAATCATGAGCGTCAAGGTCTGGCTTGGCGGCATGGTCGTCGCCTCGGTGCTAGTGATCGCGACCTCGTCGCGGCGAGCGCCCGCGTCCAGGGCGATCGTTCAGCCGCCGCCGGAGTCGCCGTGGCTGTCCCGGGAGGCCGCGGCGCAGATCTTCGGCCCGGAAGGGCGGATGGGGCCGCTGTTCGAATCGGCGTGGATCGGTGCCCCGGCGCCGTCGCCCGCGGTGCGGAGCCGGATCGCTGCGTTCGCGCACGCGAACAACGTCAAGATCGACTTCGAGCTCGCCGACGGCTACGTGGCGGCCGTGCGGTTCGACGTCACGTTCGGCGGATGCTGCGGTTACGAAGGAGTGGACGTGCTCGCGCGGCGGATCGGCCGCCCGAAGACGTGGACATGCGGCTGGGACAAGGACTGGCTCGATGACTGGGCGAGTGTCGGCGAGGACGGCGTCTATGTTCGCGGGCACGTGCGGGTCAACCGGCTCCAGGTCCGCTGGGAGCACCAGGTCACGCTCGACGAGCTCGTCGAGCGGGCGGACCAGTTGCTCGGCGCCAACCGCACCACGGTCGCCGCGCGTGCAGGTGACCGCTGGCTCGAGATCGAGCAGAGCCGCCAGTTCGTGCTCGAGGTGCCCTACCGGCTCGACCCGTATCAGGTGCGCTATCCCGACGACCTCGGGCTGCGGCTCGTCGCAGGGAGCGGGCGGATCGTCGAGGTCTCGTTCACGGTCCGCGGCTATGACGAGGCGGCCGTGGACGACATGCGCAAGGTGCTGCGCGGGCGCTGGGGACGCCCCCGCGTGGGCGATGACGTGTGGACCTGGCACAAGCCCGATCGGACCGTCACCGCGGCCCTCGATTCCTCGGCGACCAGGGTCACCCTCTCGCTACGCTGACCGCACGGGCAGGGCTGGGCGTGCAGAACGATCGTTCTGC
Organism: Myxococcales bacterium; assembly: GCA_016720595.1. Classification (GTDB taxonomy): domain Bacteria; phylum Myxococcota_A; class Polyangia; order Haliangiales; family Haliangiaceae; genus JABFXX01. Next base: position 12,285 of record JADKKI010000054.1, on the reverse strand, counting down.
GCCCGTGGACACAGACGTGTCCTCGTGAGATATGGGTCAGGTGAACGATCGTTCTGAGGCGACTCGCCTCCCTGAGGCCCGCGCGGCCAAGCTCCGCCCGATGCCGTCCTCGAGCCCGCCAAGCGCCGGATCCTCGAGATCGCGCTGCGGATGTTCGCGATGCACGGGTTTCACGGCACCTCGATGCGCGATCTCGCCAAGGCCATCGAGCTCGCGCCAAGTGCCCTCTATGCGTCGTTCCCCTCGAAGGAGCACGTGCTCGCGGAGCTCGTCCGTCTCGGCCACGAGGCCCACCTCGCGATGTTCCGCAAGGCGGTGCTCGATGGTGGATCGGACCCCGCCGATCAACTCCGCGCGCTGGTCCATGCCAACGCCGTCATGCACGCGACCTATCCGCACATCGCCGTCGTCGTGAATGACGAGATGCACGTCCTCAATGCGGAGCTCGCCGCGCCCGGCCTCGCGCGTGCGCCGTCAGGGATCGCGATGCTGATGGACATCATCGAGCGCGGGATCGCGATGAAGCGGTTCGTCGCCCGCCATCCGATGGTCACCGCCGGCGCGATCGGCGCGATGGCGCTGCGCATCCCGTACTGGTTCGGTCCCTCCGCCGGCATCACCATCGAGGAGCTCGCCGCGGCGCAGGCCGCGCTCGCGCTCGACATGGTGGGAGTCGCGCGATGACCACCACGCGGCTGATGCTCGTGACCCTTGTCGCCGCGTGTGGCAGCACCACGCCGGACTCGCCCACGACCGATGCCAGCAGCACGACCGATGGCTCGCCGTCGTCCACGCCCTCGCGCTGCGCGGTGGCAGGGACGCAGATCACGTGCTCGAGCCACAGCCTCGTGATCGGCGGCCGCACCGTCACGTACGAGCTACCGAACGCCACGGCACCTGCCGCGGGATGGCCGCTCGTCGTGTTCTATCAGGGCTCGTTCATCCCCGGCTCGCGCGCCTTCGCCGCGAGCACGTCGGATTCGTTCGGCCAGTTCGAGTTGACCTCCACCATCAAGGCCCTGCTCGATCGCGGCTATGCGGTGGTGGCGCCCGATGCGCAGAGCAACGGCAGCTTGTACTGGCAGACCAATGTGCCGCCGTACGCGACGAACTGGGCCGGCTGTGACGACGACGTGTTCATCGTCCAGCTGATCGCGGCGGCCACCGCCGGGACGTTCGGGCCGCTCGATCCGACGCGGCGCTACGCGATGGGGATCTCGAGCGGCGGGTTCATGGCGAGCCGGATGGCCGTGAGCTACGCCGGGAAGTTCCGCGCGCTCGCCGTGGCCTCGGGTTCGTACGCCACCTGCGGCGCCACCTGTACCGTGCCCGCGCTGCCCGCAGATCATCCACCCACGCTGTTCCTGCACGGCGACCAGGACCCCACCGTCCCGATGTCATCGATGACCCCATACCGCGACAAGCTCGTCGCCGAGGGCTTCTCGGTCAAGACCGTCATCCACCCGGGGGCCGGTCACGAGTGGCTGCCCGAGGGCAAGACGGCGATTCCGGACTGGTTCGACGCCCACTGACGGACCGTGGGATCCACGCGATTCCTGGCCTCCCGCACCCCCAGCGGCTCGCTCGGGAGGAAGGTCCGCGTATGAAGCTCACGCACGTCTCGTTCGCCCTCGCCCTCGCCGCCGCCGCGTGCGGCTCGAAGTCCAAGCCGGCCGCGACCCCCACGCCGGCGCCCGATGCGTCGACGAAGGTCACCGAGCCCGCTCCACCGCCGGTGACCCCGCCCGAGCCTGTGGCGCCCAAGCAGGCGAAGGCCGAGCTCGCGCCGGCCTCGAAGTCGAAGGTCAAGGGCACGATCGAGTTCAAGGAGGTCGAGGGTGGCGTCGAGGTGATCGCGAACGTCGAGGGCCTCAAGGCCGGTGACCACGCCTATCACGTGCACGAGAAGGGCGACTGCTCGGCTCCCGACGGCACCAGTGCAGGCGGTCACTTCAATCCGAACAGCCACAAGCACGGTCGGCCCGATGGCGAGGAGCATCACGAGGGCGACTTCGGCAACCTGACCGCCGGCAAGGATGGCAAGGCGACCAAGACGTTCGTGATGAAGGGCATCACCATCGCCGATGGCCCGACGTCGATCGTCGGCAAGGGCTTCATCGTTCACGAGAAGGCGGACGACTTCCAGACGCAGCCGACCGGGAACGCGGGCAGCCGCGTCGCGTGCGGCGTGATCCAGCTCGTTCCGTGAGCCGAGACGCGGCCGGGCGGACGCTCAGTGCTGTCCGTCGGCCGCTTCGATCTTCTTGACGACGATGGAGATCGTCTCGGCGTCGATCCGAGCGCGACGCATGAGCGCCACCGCACGCGGGATGTCGTCGGCGTCGACCGCGTCGAAGAACTCGTCGACCATGCCGATCTCGGCGAGCTGCTCGAGGACGAGCGTGCCTTCGAACTCCGTCTCGTCCATGGCGAGTTCGAGTATGCCCCGTCACCGATGTGGTGAGGTTCGGCTGGGGGCCCCATGCCTGCATCCCGCGGTCGACAGCCGTGGTCCGAGCGAACCGCTAGCCCTGCGAATCCTGGTCGTGGGAGCCGTGGCTGCGAGCTTGCAGCTGCCCACTTCATGCCTCACCCGGCCCGCCACCTCGCGCTCGCCGCCTGCTTCGCGCTCACGGGATCGGTCGCGCTCGCGGCGCCGGCCCGCCACGGTGGGCGGCACGGCGAGGCGAAGAAGGTGACCAAGGCCAAGCCGCGGAAGCACCGCGCCAAGCTCCCGCCACCGGTGGAGCCGATCTCGGTGATCGACGAGGAGGACACCGACGACGCCGACGACGCCGACGCGACCGAGGCGCGATCGACCGCGCGGATCGCGGGCCGCGGGCACAAGGGATCCCAGAACGCGCACGCTCGCGAGCAGGACGACCGCGAGAGCGACGACGCGGACGACAAGGCCGACGATACGGCGGGCGACCGAGTCGCGTTCCAGTCGCGGGACACCGACGCCGACGAGGTCGACGACGCGGACGACGATGACGACACGGAGATCTCCGCCGCCCCGGCGAAGCTCCACAAGGCCGGTCGAGCGCGCGCGAAGGACTGGCACGTCGCGATCGGGCCGTACCTGTGGGCGTCGTCGGTGGACGCCAACATCAGCCTCGGCCCCGCGAGCGTGGGATCCGGCGTCGACTTCATCCAGCTCGAGCGCCACGCTCGCTACGGCGCCGAAGTCCTCGCCGAGGCTCGCTATCGCAGGTTCTCGCTCACCGGCGACCTGATGTACGGCGTGGTCGCGGTCGACGGCGCCACCACGGTCGGGCCCCTCATGGTCTCGCTCGACGGCACGGCGAGCAGCCTGCTCGTCGAAGGTGCGGCCGGCTACATGGTGGTCGGGGGAGAGCACTCCCTGCTCTCGCTCGAGGCGCGCGGCGGCGTTCGCTACCAGCGGACCGCGATCGCCGGTACGGTCGGCCTGGGCGGCGCCGACGTGGCGTCGATGGAGCAGGTCAACTCCGCGGCAGACGCAGTGGCGGGCGCTCGCGCGTTCCTGCGCCCGTCGAGCCGGTTCTACCTCTCGGGTAGCTTCGACCTCGGCGTGTTCGGGGACTCGACGACCACGTGGTCGGCCTCGGCCGATGCGAGCGTTCACATCACCTCGCGCGTCTTGCTGTCGCTCGGCTGGCGGACGCTCACGATGGAGCGCGCGAACGTCTCGATCGTGATGCACGGCCCGCGCGCCGCGGTTCAGCTGGTGTTCTGAGCGCTGTTGTTCGGTGGTACGCGAGCCGGCGCCAGGGATGGTCGCCGGCTTCTTCACGTCATACGACCGGCAAAGTGGCTTCCCCAACCTTGTCTACTCGGGGCTGCGATCGAGCGCACGGGCGGGGGCCAACGAGTGCGCTCTCGTGAGGATCGCGTGGGCTAGCTCCGCGGAACTCCAGCGTGATCGCGAGATGCGCGATCTGCGCGCGGAGCGTGGCCTTGGGTTTGCTCAGTCGATGAGTCATGCGCCACGCCCAGGCCGTCTCGAGATCTGCTGCCCTTCTCTTGCTCTTCACCGTCGTCGCCTGCGTGGGCGCGATGCCCCCTCCGCCGGAGCTCCGGGTGACGTCTCCGCAGCGCGGCATGATCCAGGGCGGGGCAGGGCAGATCACGGTCACCGGCACCACGCAGCCGGGGCCCGACGGCGCGGTCGTCGTCAAGGTCACGGTCAACAAGGTGCCGGCGAAGCTGGCGGCCGATGGCTCGTTCACTGCCATCGTCGACGTCCCGGCCGGCGCGACGCTCCTCGAGACCATCGCGTTCTCCGACGCCGGTGGCTCGGCAACCGACGCGCGCGCGGTGCACGCCGGAGAGCTTCGCCCGGTCGGTACCAACATCGACCGCGCGGTCACTGCCTCGCTGTCTGCGGATGCCTTCGCGCGGTTGTCGGCGGCGGCCGGGCCGATCCTCAAGGCCACGAACTTCTCGACGCTGCTCGCGCCGCTGCAGCCGATGGCCAACCTCGGCGACAGCATCGCGAATCTCAAGCTCTCGATCTCCCGGCTCACGCTCGGTGACGCCAAGATCACGTTGACCCCCGTGGACGGAGGGCTGGAGTTCTCCGCGCAGCTCGATGGGCTCAGCGTTGGCGCGAACGCCGCCTATGGCGGCACGCTGGTCCCCCGACGGCGCGACGGCGGTGAGCGTCACGGCCGACCGGATCACGATCGCGGGAACGTTGGTGGTGACTCCGTCGGGCACGGCCGGCTTCACCACCAAGATCACCTCTCCCACGGTACGCACCACTGCGCTGAAGCTTCAGGCCTCCGGCCTCGCCGGGCAGGTCCTGGATCTGCTGAACTCGAACCTCAGCACGACGATCCAGAGCGTGACCACGCGGGCCGCCGAGCGCGCGCTCGAGCCGCTGATCAACGCCGCGCTCGGCGCACTCGCGGGCCCACAGCGGATCGACGTGCTCGGCAAGCGGCTCGATCTCCAGGCCTCGCCGAGCGCGATCACGTTCAGCCGCGAGGGGGCGCTCGTGACCATGAACGTCCAGGCCAAGATCGCAGGCAGCGAGGCGAGCCCGGGCTACATCTTCACGCCGAACGGCACCCCGACGATGAACGTCGGCAACGGCATCCAGCTCGGCCTGGCCGATGATCTGATCAACGAGCTGCTCGCCGAGGTCCACGCGCTCGGCCTGCTCGATCTCCACCTCGAACAGAACTTCGGCCTGTTCGACACGGCCGACATCAAGCTCTCGTTGCCGCCGATGGTCAGCGCCAACCACGGCGACAGCACGATGCGCCTCGTGCTCGGCGACATGATCGCCACGCTGTCGAACAAGGGCAAGCAGGTCATCAGCGCCGCGGTCAACGCGGAGGTCGACCTCGAGATCGAGCGGGGAACGCAGGCCCAGGAGATCGCCCTCCAGTTCGGCAAGGTCCACGTGTTCCTCAACGTCCTCGGTGACCCTGCGGATCCCGAGGCCGTTGGAGGCGAGGACATCTCGGGCGCGGCGGCCGCCGGGATCGGCCTCCAGCTCGATTCGCTCAGCCAGTTCCTGATCACGGTGCCCGTGCCCTCGGTGGCCGGCGTGTCGCTCGATAGCCTCGCGCTCCGCGCCGACAGCGGCTACGTGCTGGTATCGGGCAAGGTCCACTGACCGCGCCGGCGGTCAGGCCTCGCCACGCTTCTCGACGAGCGATCTCAGGTCGCGAGCGGACGGACGTCGGCGGAGGCAAAGTCCGCCCCAACCTCGACCGTCAGCCCCTCGGACACCCAGTCGATCCTCGTACGCCCGGATGGGTCGCGATGGATCTCGGCCTTGCTGCTCGGCGCCGAGAACATCGGGAACGGACGGCCAATCGGTCGGTCGTCGACGAACACCAGACCCTCTCCGCCGCGCCCGGCGATCGCCACGTTGCGCCCGGAGATCGTGACCGCAGCGCGCGACTCCGACACCGGCGCCTCGATCGTCTCGAGCGCTGCGAACGGCAGCTCGGGCATGGCGGCCGCGTGCTCGAGGCTACGCAGCAGCCGATCGAGATCGCGCCCCACCTCCGCGATCTCCGCCGCCGCGGGCGCTTGCTCCCGATCCTCCGCGACCGCGAACCGGCGGGTGAGGCGCTCGGCGAGGGTGGCCTCGACGATGTGACGCGTCACGAGCTCGGCGATGCCCGCAGCCACGTCGTCGGTCTCGACCTGCTCGAACACGAGGTCGCTCGCGAGGTGCGTGGCCCGGCGCAGCGCCAGCGAGATGGCGCTCGCGTCGCCCTTCGCGAGGGCGGAGCGCACCTTGCGCAGCTGGCGGCCGAGTTGATCGTAACGTCCTGACACGGCGCTAGCTTAGCGAGTTCGCCCGGGCCCCGGGGACTCCCTCAACCTGAATCGGCCGAGGCGCGCGGCCTACGTCGCGCGCGCCTCGATGTCGCGGAGTAGCATCGACGCACCGCTCATGAACGCCACGCCGACGGGATCCCGGTTTCGCCTCGCTCCGATGTCGACCGTGATGGCGACCTTCACGGTGATCGGTCTGTTCATCCCGCTCGCCTTCGTGGTCCCCCTCTGGGTTGGTCCGCCGCCCCTCCGGATCGTCATGGGCAGCGTCGTCGCGTTGATCGTCGTGATGTATGCCGCGATCTGGCTGTGGATGCGGCCGTCTGCATTTGTCGTCACGGCCGACCAGCTCGAGCTGGTGTGGCCGGTGCGCCGGCGAAGCATCGCGCGCGCCGACATCGTGCGCGTGCGCAAGCTGGCGATCGGAGACCTCAAGGCGGAGCTCGGCTACATGCTGCGGGTCGGAGCGGGTGGGCTGTGGGGCGGGTTCGGCCTCGCGAAGACCGCGCTCGGCTACATGGAGCTCTGGGTCTCGCGTACGGATTGGATCGTCTGGATCGAGTGCCGCGATCGACGCTCGCTCCTCGTGACTCCCGAGGATCCCGATCGCTTCGTCGAGCTCCTCGCTCGGATCGACGTGGGCTAGAGGCATGTGGGCAGCGCGCGTCACTTGCCTCGTCCTCGTCCTCTCCGCCGCATGCGGTCATCCGGCCCCCGCTTCGCAACGAGACGACGCACCGAGCTTCATCGACCGGGCAACCCGGGAGCTCGGCGCGGCGTGGTTCGCCCAGCAGCGGGCGGACTTCATCAACGCGACGGACGCGACAGAGGAGCACGGTGCAGCGGCGGCTCGCGCGGCCGAGGTCGCGAGCGCCGTGACGTCCCGCATCGTCGAGGAGGCGCGGGCGTTCCGTGCGGCCACTCGCCCAGAAGTCGCTCGCCAGCTCGCGCTGATCGGTTCCATGGCCGACCCCGCGCCCCCCGATCCTGGGGCCGCCGCACGCTCGCGCAGGTCGAGCCGCAATGCAGACGACGTACTTCCGCGGTGTGTGTGATCGCGAGTGCCGTGGCGCAGATCACTTCCTCGACATCCTCCACACCGCCAAGGATCCGGTCGCGCTCCGCGACGCGTGGCTCGCGTGGCATGACGGCGTCGGGCGCCCCGAACGCCCCCTGTTCGAGAACTTCGTGCCGCTCGCGAACGCGGGCGCGCGTGCCGCCGGGTTCCGCGACGTCGGTGAGATGTGGCGCTCCGCGTATGACGAGCCGCCGGATCAGTTTCTCGTCGAGACCGAGCGGATGTGGGCGAGCGTGTCGCCGCTCTACCAGGAGCTCCACTGCTACGTGCGCCGGAAGCTCCACACGAAGTACGGCGAGCTGGTGCCCGCGCATGGCGTGATTCCGACGCAGCTGACGCGGGACCTCTACTCGCTCAACTGGAATCAGCTGTGGCCAGAGGTGGTGCCATATCCGGACGCCGCGCCCATCGATGTCAGTGAGGCGCTGGTGGCCCAGCACTACGACCCGCTGCGGATGGTCAAGACGGGTGAAGCCTTCTTCGAGTCACTCGGGATGGAGCCCCTCCCGGCGACGTTCTGGGACCGCTCGGTGTTCGCGAAGCCGGAGGGCAAGGTGATGTCGTGTCCGGGGCAACGGGTCTGGAACATCGATGGCCCAGCCGACGTGCGCATGACGATGTGCGTCGAGCCGACCCACGAGCACCTGTGGATCATCTATCACGAGCTGGGCCACGCGCACTACCACTGGGCGATGCGCCACCTGCCGCTGCTGCTGCAGCAGGCCGCGAATCCAGGCTTCGACGAGGCGAGCGGCGATGTCCTGCAGCTGTCGATGACACCGGCGTACCTCCACGCGATCGGCCTCCTGCCGACGGCAGCGACCAGTCAAGAAGCCACGATCAATGCGCTGATGCACCTCGCGCTCGACAAGGTCGCGTTCCTGCCTTACGGCTATCTCGTCGACAAGTGGCGCTGGGAGGTGTTCTCGGGGAAGACCACACCCGGCGATTACAACACCCGCTGGTGGCAGCTCAAGGCGCAGTACCAAGGCGTCGGTCCGGCGGCTCCGCGCGCTACGACAGACTTCGATCCAGGCGTACAAGGGCACCTCGCCCTGAACTTCCCGTACATGAGCTACTTCATCGCGGGCATCGTCCAGTTCCAGCTTCATCGCGCGCTCTGCAAGAAGGCAGGGTTCTCCGGGCCGTTGCACGAGTGCTCGATCTACGGCAGCAAGGCGGCAGGCGCGGCGTACGAGCGGTTGTTCAGGCTCGGCGCGAGCAAGCCGTGGCAGGACGCACTCGAGGAGTTGTCGGGCGAGCGTCAGATCGACGCGGATGCACTGATCGAGTACTTCGCTCCGCTGCAGGCCTGGCTGAAGGAGCAGAACCGCGGCCACGCCTGTGGCTGGTAGTGCGCCTGTGGTGCGATGGCCAGCACCGGTGAGGCTGCCCGAGCGGGGGCGCACATCAGGGCGCAACGTGCACGAGACACCGGTTGGTGAAGTGCGGTGCTGGCTTGGGTGTTGTCTGGACAGGGGCGTATCCTCGCGTCGAAGGACACGATCATGATCAAGGTTGTTATGCGGACGATCGTCTCGGCTCTCCTCCTGCTCGAGAGCGTGCAGGTCGCTGGCGCCGAGAAGGCCCCCGTCATCCGAGCGACGCTCAGCTACGAGACCGGACCTGCGTACATCGCGCAGAATGATGGCGAGTACGGTGCGGAGGGCACACGGTATCGGGCTGACGACGTCGGACAACGCGACAACCTGGTGTTGTCGCGACGTACGAGCATCGAGCTCGCGCGTGGTCGCCATCGCGCGATCTTGCTCTACGCGCCGTTCGAGGCGGCGACCGAGGTCACGCTGTCCCGCGACCTGCAATTCCGCGACACGCTGTTTGTCGCCGGAACCGCGGTCCAGCATCGCTACCTGTTCGACGGCTACCGTGGCTCGTACCTCTACACGCTGCTCGAGAGCGGGTCCCTGACCCTCGAGGTCGGAGGTTCGCTTCAGGTCCGCAACGCCGAGGTCGCATTTCGTTCGCTGGACGGAGCGCAGCGCGCCGCACAGGCCGACATCGGGCTGGTCGCCGCTGCGAAGGCGCGGCTGTGGTACCGGCCAGGCGCCAAGACGTGGTGGAGCGCCCTCGATGCGGATGGCTTCTCTACATTCGGCCTCGTTCCGGGCGTGCGTGGCGCGATCTACGACGTGCAGCTCGTCGCGGGCACCCGGTGGCCGGGGGGCATCGACGTCGTGTTCGGCAACCTGCGTCCCCTGCGGTGGCGGGGCCGCCGTCGAATCACAGGACATCTACAACTGGGCGAACTTCGTCGCCGTCACTGTGGGTGCGCGGGTGTCGATCGACACGCTCGTCGGCCCGTCGACGCGATGACGCCCGTCGGTCGCTCCGTGAACGCTGCGCGCAAGATTTGCCGGCCGCGGGCCACCTTCCCGCGTGACAATCCGTACCCAGGACCAACGGAAACACTACGGTCGTGACCTCGCGGTTCGCCCAGTCTTCTCGGTCGACCTGATTCCAAGTCGTCAGGCGATCGAGCGTCTCCATGCGCGGCTGGACGGCCGGCGCTCAGCAGGTGCGGCGCGCGCGCGTGCCGGGTGGCGGTCGAGACCTGTCCGCTCGTGACCGCGACCACCTCGTGCTGACCGTGCCTGCGGCTCAGCAACGCCTGTGGTCCCCGTGGCTGACGATCGACATCACGCCGCGTGATGGGGGCTCACATACACCTGTTCGCCAGGTTCAGTCCGGGCACCCGTCAGTGTGGACGGGCTTCGCCCGTTCGGCTACCTGGCGTTCGGCGTGGTGCTGTTGTTCTCCTGATCTTCGCGGGCGCACACGCGATGGTCAGGGCGAGCCTGTGGCCGTTCCAGGTCTCCGCTGGTGCGCTGCTCGTCCTCGGCGCGATGTGGGGCGCGTCGCGCGTGGTTCAGCAGCTCGCCCCGCGGGCAGATGACCACGCTGCGCCACGAGCTCGAACGAGCCGATCGAGACATGCAAGGCCGCGGGAGAGACCTGACGCGCTACCATCGCGTCAGCGAAGCCTGTCGCTGTCGCGATCGCGGTGACGACACTCGCCGCGATGGCCTCAACGGCCCGCGCCGACAACGCACCACTCGTCGACCTGCTGACGTCTGCGCCGTCGACGATCGCCGTCGTCGACCGTGGACAACGTCAAGATCCGTCCCGAGCACATCGCCGACGGCACCCCTGATACCGCGTGGAACCCGGCAACCAGCCGATCATCGGCGCCTGCGTCGAGGTCCGCGTGGCGGGTGCACGGATCGGGCAGATCAAGCTCACGCCGGGATTCTCGTTCGTCGACAAGCGGCCTGGCGACCTGTTCTACGCAGAACGCGCGGATCAAGAAGCTGCGGCTGTTCAGCGGTGGCCGGCCGATCGGGCGACGTCACGCCGACTCCCAGCAAGCGCGACCTCCAGACCATCGACGTCGACTCTCGCCGGGGCGATCTGCGCCTCGAGGTGATCGCGCGGCCGAGCCAGGGAGCAGGAAGACGTGGTGTGAGGCCTGCATCAGCGAGCTTCAGGTGTGGGGCACGCTGCCCATCGGTTCGGCCGTCGCAGCGAAGCGACTCCGGCTTTCCGCTGTTCGCCTCGGCTGTCGCTGACGCGCCGCCGGTGCTGTCGAAGGCCGAGTGTCGTAATGGTCATGTTGACGCCCGGTAACAAGATCCTGGCGCAACCATCAGCGGCGACGAGCAGATCGCGATCCTCTGGCGATCGTCACGATCTCGTCGGCCTGATCGCCAGGCCGCTTTCGGCTCCTCGGCGTGACCGTCGACATCGCGGCCGTCGATCGCCGCACGCGCAAGCCTCCTCGGCACCGCCCTGACAGAGACGATCGAGCACGGCGAGGAACCCGAGACCGGTGCCACGCAGGCATGTGGACCGACTGAGTACCACCGATCGTGCCGAGCCTGGATTATCCCGTTGAGCAGCACGGGAGGTCGCACTGCTTCGTCGAGGTCGTCACCGGTCAAGGCGCCTGGTTTGGGGCGTAGGGGCGACGTAGTCACGCTCTACCGGGTAAAGTCGTCGATTGGGCTCGAAGATTTAGCCGAATTTCTGCGCCAGCCACGATAACAACTCGAGGGCGGGTCGTCTGACGACTGCGAGCTGGTCGCACGGACGGTGGGTGAAGCGCCCCGCTCGCCTGGGAGCTATCGTGCCACTCGACCAACCAGGACTGGCACAACGATGATCACCAGAAGCGCGGGATGAACGACCAGGACCGGACCGAATACCTGAAGTGGAATGGCTCGCGCTTCGCCACTCCGTGAGCGCGCGCCGGCCGGCGGAACCGTCGCACGCGCGGTCTCTGCTCAGGGCGAGATCAGCCGGTAGCCGGTGCATCGTTCGTCGCTGACGTACTCGACACCCGGGCTAGGTGCGAACAGCGGCGTCTTGAAGTCGGGGTGATAGCAGTCGAGCACGTCGATCTCGTTTCGCCTTGCGCTTCGTTGCATGCGGCGCTCAGCGGACGCTTCGAGCGCTTCGTAATTTTGAGTGTGATCCTTGCCGAGCCGGTGGAGACGTCGATCGCGAGCGAGATGCCGTCGGTGGCTTGTGTTCCCGTGTACCGGAGCGCGCTTTCTGCGCAGAGTCCACGACGAGTAGGCATGGCCTTCCGCGAATCGCAGCAACCACGTCTCGGTCCGATCCCTTCGTGTAACGCCGGAACAACAGCCACGGCGGTGCAGTCGCCGCCGCATCGGGGCATCAGCCGGCGCCACGCCGATCGCTGCGTCGACGGTCGCAGCGACGGGTGCGGGGCGCCTGGCCCAGGTGCCGCCGCCGAGCTGCAGCCAACAAGGGCGACGGGAGGCAGGGGGTTGGTAGGGATCGACATCCGCACTCCACATTCACTCGTCGCGCGCAGGCTGTCCTATCTCGCAGCCCTTTGGCGAGCGGGTTGTCGAGGCACCTCGCGTCGACCTTGACGCCCT
>JADKKI010000053.1 GCA_016720595.1 Myxococcales bacterium | reverse complement strand
ATACGTCCTCGTGGAGAACAGGGCGCTCGGCAATCGCCAGCTCTCGCCGCCGGCCGCGTCGTGCGCGACGAGATCGACCGTGTCTCCGTCCCATGCGCTCTTCTTCATGATCTGCGGCCGGATCTGGAACATGACGCGGCCATCGTTCCGGATCGCGAGCAGACCGTTGCCGCCCGAGAAGTAGACGCGATCGCCGCTGACCAGCGCACCCAGGCAGCGAAAGGGGAGCGGCATCGAGCCCCTCAGCATGCCGGTCGTAAGGTCGAACAGAGAGAGGGTGCTGACCTGCTCGTCGTCGGTGGCGACGAAGACCAAGGCGCCGGCGACGACGACGCGCGTGACGTGCCTCTCGACCGGGTGGTTCCAGTGGAGTGCGCCGGTCTCGGCGTCGAGCGCCACGATGTGCTCGCCGATCATGGCGACGAGGGGAGCGCCGGGGACTGTTTCGCGATAGGCCTGCATCGCCTGATCTTACGTCGTCGCGACAGCCCCGGTGCCCTCACTTCAACGGAGAGTCCCGACGGACGACGCTCACGCGTCCCCGCCGGCCAGCACACTCACTCGGCCGCGCTCTGCTCGCCCCCGTCCTCGTCGACCAGCACCGCGCCCCGCTTCCCCTTTCGCTTGAGGCTCGCGAGCCCGCGCAGGGTGGCCTCCATCTTCGCGTCGCCCTCGAGCGCGAAGAGGCCCGCGTCGCGGACCTCCCGGATCGCTTCGAGGGCGTAGACCACGGCCTGGTTGCGCATGGTCACCTCGCGTGTGCCGCCCTTGGCGCGGAGAGTGCGGGTGCCCATCGCCTCCGTGAGCCCCGCCTCGCGCTGCACGGCGACGTCGGTGAGAGCGACCGGATCACACCCGGTCTTGCGGACGAGCGGCGCGTGCGCGCGAAAGACCTCGCAGAGCGCGCGGAGGTCCTCGGCGAGGTCCGCGTTGCCGGTGCCCTCGGCGATGCGGTCGAGGACCGCTTGCGCGTCGGTGTCGCGTCGGAGCGCGAAGCGCGCGATCTTCATCATCTTCGCGCGGTGCTCGGTGGCGCTCTGCACAGCGGCCTTCTCGGCTTCGGACAGCGCGCCGGAGGTCTTGGCGCGCACGGTCTGCGCGGCCTCGGCGAGCGCGATGCGCAGGGGGAGCTCCTCGAGGACACGCGGCTCGAGACCCACCGCGAGGAGCTTCGCGGAGTGCGCTCGGAGGACGCGCGCGAGGGACTTCCCGTCGGCGGCGAGCGACGCCACCGAGTGGTGCGCCTTGGGCGCCGGAAGGTCCGCGAGGCGGTGCCCGTGTTTCTCGAGGAAGGCGTGCGGATCGCGCATCGCCTCCATCGACTCGTTCGTGGGCTCCTCTCTCTCCGCCGGATGGGCAGACGAGGGGACGGCCGGGGAGGACTTCTTCGGGGACTTCTTGGGGAGCATGGTGTTCGCCTTTCCTTGGGGGGACGGGCGCCGAGGGAGAACCGCCTCCTTCTCAGCGACCGAACGATCCCCTCTCGGAAGGCCTCGGGAGAACGTTGCGTGGGAAAGTGAAAATCGTCCGGACGGCGTGCTCGTGAGGGTCCACGCACGAAGCCTACAGCGAGCGGGAGGGGGGGCACGCTCGCCGCCCCGTCGCACCCTGCCGGCGAACGGCTGCCGCGAAACGGCGCACGCCCCGCCGCCGTCGAGCCCTCCGCGCGCCGAGACGCGCTCCGCGACGTTCGAGGTGCCCGTCGGGTCGCCCGAGACCCGGCCGGCGCGCCACGACGCGCTCCCTGCCGCCCCGGACGCTCGTCGGACCGCCCGAGAGCCACGCCCGACCGGCAGGACGCGCTCCGCGCCGACCGAGACCCGCTCCGCGCCGTCGACCCGTGCTCCGCGCGCGGCGAGACGAAGGTGGCGCGCGGCGAGACGAAGGTGGCGCGCGGCGAGACGAAGGTGGCGCGCGGCGAGCGACGCTCCGCCGGCCTCGCGTGTGCTCCGCGCGCGCCGAGACCCGCTCCGCGCCACGTGGCGTTTCGCTCGACGCCGCCGAACGTCCGTGCTTGAAGCTCTGCAGTGCCGATCCCCGTCCTGGAAGCTCGCGGGCTCACGAAGACCTACACCATGGGGGCCGTGGAGGTCCGCGCGCTCGCGGGCGTGGATTTTTCTCTCTTTCGCGGTGAGGTCGTCGTGCTGCTCGGCGCCTCCGGCAGCGGGAAGTCGACGCTCCTGAACCTCTTGGGAGGGCTCGATACCCCCACCACCGGGATGATCCAGACCGCGATCACCTGCTCTCCGAGGCGGACGAGCCCGAGCTCACGCGCTATCGCCGAGAGCACGTCGGCTTCGTGTTCCAGTTCTACAACCTCGTGCCGAGCCTCACCGCGCGCGAGAACGTGCAGCTCGTCACGGACATCGCCGAGGACCCCATGGATCCCGGCGAGGCGCTCCGCCTCGTGGGCCTCGGCGACCGGATGGATCACTTTCCCGGGCGGCTCTCGGGGGGAGAGACCCACAACGCGCCGATCGCCGCGATGGCGCACCGGGTGGTCGTGCTCTCGGACGGCCTCGTGAAGAGCGACACCGCGAACGCGTCGAGGACTGCGGCGGAGCAGATCTCGTGGTAGTCCCCGCGCTCACGCGCAAGCTCCTGCGGGACCTCGTGCAGCTCCGCGCGCGTGGTGTGGGAGTCGGCGGACACCGTGAACGTCCCAGAGGGAGCGCTCTTCCGTCGAGACGACGGGTGGGCGACGTTCCTGGTCTCAGGTGGCCGCGCGAGCGTTCGCCGCGTGAAGCTCGGCCACCGCAACGGCGAAGTCGCGGAGGTCGTGGAGGGGCTCGCGGCGGGCGACGTGGTCGTCCTCCACCCGAGCGACAAGGTCGTGGAGGGCGCGAAGGTCGTCGGCTACTGAGACATGACGGGCTGCGGGGTTGTGCCAGCGCCTCGGGCGCGAAGGATAAGAGCGCGTGCCAGGGGAAGATCTCGGCGTTTTGCATCTTCGGCGCCTCTTGTCAGGGGCTCAAGGTCGTCCCGAAGGCGGCGCCCTCCGAGGTGCGCGCGCCCGATCCGGGCTACTGCAAGGCGGCGTACCTCGTTTACACGCGCGGTGATGAGGTCGGGGTGGTGACCACGGCGGCGGAGGCGAAGGCCTTCTTTGGAGAGATCGACACACCAAACCGACGTGATCACCAGCGCGAGCGTGCCGCCCACCCGCGCGCTCTCCGGGCGTCGCGCGGACGCGGGCTCGGAGACCGGCGCGTCGCGCGGCGAGAGCTTCCCGAGGAGCCGAGGTGTCCGGAACACACCAGAAGACGTCCGGGACAGGGCGCGGTGAGGGCAAGCTCGCGAGATCGCAGCGATGCTGGGTGGGCCTCGGGCTTGCTGAGGGGGCGCGGTGCCCTCTCCGGTCTACGAGCGTCGAAGACCAGAGACCAGCACGCTCTACCATGTGGTGCAGGAGAACCTCGACACGCTGTATGGCGCGGTGGAGGACGGGGCCCTCGCGATCGCGTTGCCCAAGTTCGTGAGGAAGGAGCTCGAAGGCTATCTGGCGTGCGGCCTGCTTTGCCACGGCTTCGCACGCCTCAAGTGTGGGAGCTGCGACGAGACGCAGCTTGTGGCGTTTAGCTGTAAGGGCCGAGGCTTCTGCCCGTCGTGCCTCGGGCGGAAGATGAGCGCCACCGCGGCGCATCTCATTGAGGACGTGCTGCCACCGGTGGATCTCCGCCAGTGGGTGCTCACAGTGCCGTTCGCATGGCGAAAGCGGCTCGGGTATGACGGGCCGTTGGTCTCGGCGCTGACGCGGATCTTCGTGCAGACGGTGCTCGGGTTCTACCGTGAGCGGGGCGGTGGATCTCCACGCGGACAGAGCGGAGCGGTGATCGCGGTACAGCGAACCTCCTCCGATCTGAAGCTGAACCCGCACGTACACGCGGTGTTCCTCGACGGCGCATATCGGGACAAGGGCGACGAGCTCGACTTCCGCGCGGTCGGGCACCTGTCGACGCGGGATGTGGCGGCGGTGCTGGAGCGTACGCGCGACCGGATGGTGAAGTACCTTCGTCGTCGGGGCCTTCTCCTCGAGGACGGCGACGCGGAGGTCGAGGGCGACGGTCTGGCCACGCTCGCCGCATCGGCCGTCTCGGGCACGACGCCGCCTGCCGGTCCCGAGTGGCGTCGAGGCGCGCTGCCTTTCGAGAGACGTCCGATGGTGTTCGAGCGACCGCTGTGCGTCGCTCTGGACGGCTTCACGCTTCACGCCGCGACGCGCGCCGGCGGACACGACGTGGCCGGCAGGGAGGCGCTGCTGAAGTACGTGTTGCGCCCCGCAATCGCGCAGGAACGGGTGACACGCGGGCCGGACGGTCTCGTACGGATCACGCTCAAGAAGCCCTTTTCGGACGGCACCGTGGCGGTGGACATGGATCCGCTCTCCCTCCTCAGCCGCCTCGCGGCGTCGGTACCCGCGCCGCGCTTTCACACCGTTCGCTACGCGGGCGTGCTCGCCTCGGCGAGTAAGCTCCGGCCCCGTCTCGCCCCGAAGCCCGCGGTGGTCCCGCCGGAGAGCGCGGCGGACATGCCCGAGAGGCCGCGGCGAGGCTGCTATCGTCCGTGGGCCGAGCTCCTCAAACGGACATTTGGGTTCGACGTTCTGACGTGCCCGTGCTGCGGGGGAAGGATGAAGCTGCTCGCGATCGTCACCGATCCGAAGAGCGTCGCTCGCTATCTGCGAGGCATCGGCGAGCCGACCGATGTGCCGCAGCGGACGCCCGCTCGAGGACCTCCGTACTGGCAGAGTCGCGTGCTCCGGCGAGGCAGCGTCGAGGCTGCCGAGTAAGACGTGCGCAAGGGGTGCGCGAAGGCCGCGGTGCGCCCGCATGCAGGTTGCTCGGGTTCGGCAACCTCCGTGCCATAGCTGAACCGCCTCGGCCGGCGCCATCGGGCACCGTGCAGGTGCCTGGAGCCACGCCGTCCCGCCATGCGCCAGCTTT
>JADKKI010000052.1 GCA_016720595.1 Myxococcales bacterium | reverse complement strand
ATGGGTGGCGTGCTTGCTGTGGACGGGTGGTTGTCGCGCGGACTTCAAGCTCGATCCAGGTGGTCGACCAAGTGCTGCACCGCACGCCGATGCCGGAACAGGGACCACGGTGCGGGCGGAGACCACGATCACCCTCGATGGCAGCGGCTCGTACGATCCCGACGGGAACCTGGACTCGTACCACTGGCGGATCTCGATGGCTCCGCAAGCCAGCACAGCGAATCTCGTCGCCACCGATAGGGCGGTCACGACGTTCACGCCGGATCTCCCCGGCTCGTACACGTTCGTCCTGGAGGTGACAGATCTGGACGGGAACGCCAGCTCGTCGGCAGTCATGTACTACGCAGTTCCTGCACCCCTCGTGATCAGTGCCGGGGTGGATGTCGCCGTGCAGTGGCGCGATACCGTACAGCTCGTGGGGACGTATACGCTCGAAGGTGCCGAGACGCCGACCATCGCGTGGACCTTCGTCTCGCGGCCGGCGCGCTCGAAGGCGGCGCTGCAAGGTGCGACGGGGCTGACCCCCTCGTTCAGGGCCGATGCCGATGGTACCTACGTTGTGCAGCTCGACGTCTCGAGCCCGACGCACCACCGTACCGATACGGTTACGGTCGTCGCGACTGCACTGCGGATTCCGTTCGATGGTGCGTTCATCGCGGCCGAGTTCGAGCCCGCGCTACGATCACCTGCTCGCGATCTCCGACGGCCCTCCCGGTTCCCGCTAGATCCGGCCGCAGGACGGGAACCGGAAATTGACGATCTCGTTGCCTGCCACGCCAACGGATCTGTCGATGGATCAATACAACAACCAAGTAGTCGTCGCGACCATGGGCAGCCTCGTCGTCATCGACGTGTTTGCAGGCACGGTCGATGCGGTGATCCCGATCTCGTTCTCGTGCGCAAACGTTGTATTCGGGTCGCTCGGCAAGGTGCACTGCTTCCCCACTCAAGCCGGTCCGATTGAGACGATCGATCTCGCCACTGGCGTAGGTGCAGCCGACCACGCAGCCGGTCTCCGGTGGCATGGCCGCTACTCTCAAGTCGGGGCAGTACGCACTCTACGGGATCGACGCGTCACATTTTACGCCTCCCGATCTGGGTGCACTACAGCGACGCTGACTTTCCGGTGGTCTTGGTTGGGGACTCTCCGTACAGCGGCGAGTACACGATGGGGAACGAGCTGTGGACGAGCGGCGACTCGATCTACACGAGCACCGGCAATGTGTTTGGCGCCACTCCGTTTGGGCCGATGGACATGGTCTTCAGGGGGCACCTCGGAGGAGAGGAGCCAGCGGAAGTGCGCTCGGTCTACCGGGACGGATACACCTTGCAAACTCTGCATGCGCCGCCTCGCGGACCGACCACAACGACCAATTTCGCGTCTACGACGACACCTCGTATGCGTTGATCGATGCAGCACCGATACCAGACGTCCTCGTCAGCAACGCCGTGCCGCAGCCGAGCGCGGGATGGCTCGCTTGGCAGCTCGCAGCTACCCCAACAAGGTCGTGATCGTTGCGAGCGCCGGTGCCTCGAACGCGTTCATCGTGACGACGCCGTGATGCGCTTCTTCACCATCGTACTCATCTGTGCCGCGGGATGCAGTGGCTCGAGAACGGTGCATCAGACGCGCGCAGCGCTGGTAGTGGCACTAGCTCCGTCGTCCTCGTCGATCCCTCAGCCGTGGTTCTCGGGCCTCGATCGGGCCACTTCGCTGGACCGGGCCGGCGTGCAGTTCGGCGTCGGTGGCCCGGGCGCGCTGGCTCTAGGCTCCGCGCGCCGGTTCGACGTGTTCGGTAACTACATGCGCGGAGACCTCGGCGGGTACGGACAGTTCTCGATGGCTTCGCTCGAGGCGACGCCGGGCGCCAATCTCTCGGGACGACAGACCCTCGAGGTCGGCGCGACGTATCGTCTCCCGTATCGAAGGTGGGGCATTGCGACGGCCCGCCTCGGTATCCTCGCGCCGGTCGCCCACGACGACGGCGATGGATTCGTCGCGTCCACCGCGGGCGTCTTCCAACGGCCTGGAGATGCCGCCGCGAGCGTTCCGTCGACGGTCGGTATTCGCACGAGCACGAATCTCACGCGCAGCCTGAAGCGATTTGTTGTACAGGCGGACGCCGGCATCGACTGGCTGCTCGGCGGCGAGCCGTCGGCGCTCGATGCGCTCGCGCGGTTCGACCTCGGACTGGGCTTCGGTTCACGCGCAGCGCTTCTGGAACTCGAGCTTACGAACACGATGTCGATCGCCGATCTTGATCGACGTCTGCATGGCATTGGGTTCGGTGGAGGTGTTCGGGTGTATCGCGTGTGGCTGAGTGCGATCGTCACGTACTGCATATCGAATGACCTCGCGATCACGGCAGGAGTGGGCTATGCGCTCTAGTCGATTCGCCGCGTTCACGCTGACAGCGACACTCCATGGCTGCGCCGAGGACCCGGCCGTGCTCGTCGAGATCCAGGGCCAGGCGACCACGATCGTCGCACTCGCGCCGCCGGGGATCGCGTTGGCGAAGCAAGGAACCTTTCGCTGGGAGCTCGCGGGCGCTCCGTCGCGCAGCATGCACCCGCAACCCGAGGGTGGGATCTCGGGGATGTTCCAACCCGACGTGCGCGGCACGTACCTGGTGGAGCGCTGGATGACGTATGGGGTGGCGGAGGACCTCACCCATCGGTTCATGGTGGAAGTCCGCGGTGCGCCACCGATTGCGGTCTCTCGCACCGCCACCCTCATCGTCGCGGTCGCGCAGACTGTGGTAGTCGACGGCGCCCCCAGCCAGAGCCCCGAGAGGTTGCCACTGGAATACCGCTGGCGGCTCGCGAGCCGCCCCACCGACAGTGTCGCCGTGATCTCCACCCCAACAGGCTCACAGGCAACGCTCGCGCCCGACACGCCGGGCGACTATCTGGTTGAGCTGTCGGTGTTCGATGGCGAGCTGTGGAGCGTAGATCCTGCGCCGTTGACGCTCAACGCGCACTAGCGGGCGAGCCCAACTGAAAGGTTTCATTCGCCGCTTGGCCGATGCACTAACACACGTGCGCGGCACGAGCGACCGCTGTTTCCTGTCGCAGTTGGAAGGGACGGCTCGCGTTACCCGCAGCGATTGCGATCAGGATCCGGTCGCTGATCAGTCTCGATCGTCGATCAGATCCTGCGCACTCAGCTCGGGCGCGGCCCGGCCGTTCTCCCACTGCAGCAGGCCGTGCTCCTCGTAGTGCGGGCGCACGCGATCCGAGAGCAGGCCGATCCGCTTCAGGTTCGGGATGATCCGCTTGAACATGGTCTTGCGGAACAGCGTCATCATCTCCGGGCGCATGACCATGGTGTCCCACTCGCGCGTCATCGCGTGGGCGTAGAACTCGTCGTAGAACTCGTGCGCCAGGAACCGGTTGCGCAGGAGGAGCGCGACCTCGAACGCCCAGTCCTCGCGCTCGCGCCGCTCGCGCTCCGAGATCCCCTGCTGGATGAACTCCTGGATCGAGAGGACGCCGTAGTGAACGTGGCGAGCCTCGTCGGTGATCACGAACTTGAGGATGTTCTTGAGCAGCGGCTCCCGCGTGATCTGGCGCAGCGTCCCGAACGCGCCGAGCGCGAGGCCCTCGATCATGATCTGCATGCCGAGGAACTTGACGTCCCAGCGCGAGTCCGACATCAGCGCGTCGATGATGACGTACAGGTTGTCGTTGATGTCGTATCGCTTCTCGAGCTTGTTCGTCAGATACCCGTGGAACACCTCGACGTGGCGGCCCTCGTCGACGACCTGGGTCGAGCCATAGAGCTTGCCATCCAGCCAGGGCACCGCCGTGGTGACCTGACACGCGGCGAACAGCGCACCCTGCTCGCCGTGGAGGAACTGCGACAGCATCCAGCTGGTCATCGCGTGGACCTGCGTGTTCTTCTCCTTGCGGGTCAGGCGCTCCCAGATCGGCATCCCCTTGACCGGCACGTAGCTGTCGGGCAGCAGCGCGCGATCGAGGTTGTCGGGATCGACATCGGTCGTCCAGTCGACGTCCAAGCTCGCGTTCCACTGCGAGACCTTGGCCGCCTCGTAGAGCTTCGCCATCTCGGGGCGATCGCGGTCGTACTGCCAGTCGAAGTGGACGTCGTGGGTGACGGACAGCGCACTGTCGGCGTGGCCCTTGCCCTCCTGCTTGACGAAGCCGCGCCAGGCCGGACCGAGCATCGACTTCAGCACGGCGAGGTTGCCGCGGCTGGCCGCGTCGCGAAATGCACCGCCGTTGGCCTTCATGTTCTCGAGAAGAGTTGCGAGCGACATCGTCAGGCTCCTGGTGTCGGGTTCAAGGTGCCGAGGGTCAGGTAACGGAAGTAATGATCGGCGATCTGCTCGGGCGTGTACGGCCCCTTCGGATCGAACCACTGCGCGACCCAGTTGGCCGCGCCGAACCCGAACTGCCGCAACAGATACAGATCGACACCGGGCTGGAGCGGCACCGAGGCCGCGGCCTCCGCGATCAGCCCGTCGGCGAACTCCTCGTGGCGGCGCCGATGCTTGGTGATCGTGCGCTCGACCGACGGCGACAGCGAGCGCCAGTCGTAGAGCAGCACGTACACCGAGGCCTCACGCGACAGCAGGATCCGGACGTATTCGACGATCGCGAGCCGCAGCCGCTCGAAGGGCGTGGCACCTGCCGTACTCGCGGCGAGCACGCCCTCGATCAGCCGATCGATCGCGCGCTCCATCAGCGCGGCGAGGATGTCTTCCTTGGTCGGGTATCGGTAGTGCAGACTTCCCGGCAGCATCCCGGCGGCCTTCGCGATGTCGCGCAGGCTGGTCGCCGCGTAACCCTGATCGCGAAACAACCTGGCCGCCGCCTCGAGGGCGCGATCATCAGACCGTTCGCGAATCGCCGTCTTGGTCAAGCGACCAAGAGGATGCCTGGTCCGGCTGGGCGGGTCAACTGGTTCTTGGTCGGATGACCAAGCGAAGAAGGGGACTTCGGGCGAACATGGGCGTCACCGCGAAGGGCAAACACGGCGCGACGGTAGTCAGCTGTCATCGACTCGTGAAGAGGTGCCGTGGGGAGCAGGAGCCGCGCAAGCTCGCCGTGGTGTGCCAGACTGCACCCGTGACGCGTTTCGGGCCGGTCTTGCTGCTCGCGGCGTGCGCGGCTGGTCGCCCGGCGCGCACGCCACCGCCTAACGATCTCGAGTTCCCGACCCAGCCGCACGCCAGTGCGATCGAGCAGCGACCAGAGGCGGCAACCGCGCAACCAGGCGTGACGCCGCCGCCAGCCCCCGCCGTGATCTCCACGCCGGCTCCGCCACCGACCGTGACGGCTCCCGCTCCCGCGGATCCAGCGACTCTCGAGCGCCTCGCGTGGCCGGCGAGCACGACCTCGTTCGTGCTGCGGAGCTCGGCGCATGTCTACGCGTCGCCGGATCTGAGCTCGGAGCCGCTCGGCAAGATCATCGTCTCGACGCGGCTTCCGGTGGGCGCGAGCATCGCAGGCGACAAGCAGTGCAAGTTCTGGCTCGCGGTCGCACCCAAGGGTTGGATCTGCGCGCGCTACGTGGCGCCCAGCGCGAAGCCCCCGGAGGCCGCAGCTCAGCCCGAGCTCCCCGACGGGAAGCTCCTCCCGCGGGACTACTACGGCCTCAAGAAGGGCGCGAAGCGCTACGCGACCGAGGATGACGTGCGCGCGGGTCTCGCGCGCCCCGAGCCCAAGGTGCAGTCGATGTACATGGTGACCCGGGAGAAGGACACCGTCGAGATCGACGGCGTCGTCTCGCGAAGACCAGCGTCGGCCTCGTCGAGGCGTCGGAGCTCTACAAGCACTGGCCGTCGACGTTCGCGGGTGTCGATCTGGTCAAGACGCCTCCGCCGGCATGGCCGTTCGCCTGGGTGGTCGCCAAGAATCAACGCACCGTGGTCGGCCGCGCGACCCCCGACACCAAGGGCGCCGAGGCCAGGACGCTCGCGCATCGCGAGATCGTGCCCGTGCTCGAGGAGGCCGGCGGGTTCGTGCGCGTCGGCGACGGCGTGTGGATCGAGCGCACGAGCGTGCGCATCGCCCGCAAGCGACCGCGGCCCACCGTCGACGATGCGCCCCCCAAGTGGATCGATCTCGATCGCGACGAGCAGGTGATGGTCGCCTACGACGGCGATATGCCGGTGTTCGCGACGCTGTTCTCCTCGGGCAGGAACAAGAAGGACACGCCACCAGCGCTGTACCGGATCCGCTCCAAGTCGTCGATCACCAAGATGGCGGCCGAGGAGCGCGAGACCAACCACTACGAGGTCTCCGAGGTCCCGTGGGCCACCCGCTTCCGCGCGGCCTCTATTTTCACGCGGCGTACTGGCACGATCA
This sequence comes from Myxococcales bacterium, assembly GCA_016720595.1. Taxonomy (GTDB): domain Bacteria; phylum Myxococcota_A; class Polyangia; order Haliangiales; family Haliangiaceae; genus JABFXX01. The sequence continues at coordinate 103,270 of JADKKI010000052.1, read as the reverse complement.
GTTCGGCACCCCCAAGAGCCACGGCTGCGTGAACCTCGCGCCGACCGACGCCAAGTGGGTCTACGACTGGACCGACCCCACGATGCCCGCCGGATGGAACGAGCTCGAGGTCGCGGCCGCCGGCTCGGTGGTCGTCCTGATCCACGACGCGCTGCAACCCGATCCGCCCGTGTTCGACTACGACAAGGAGGCGATCGAGCGGGTGAAGATCCGCAAGCAGGAGAAGGCGCTGAAGAAGAAGCGTGAGGAAGCCGAGGCCGCGGCGGCGGCTGCAGGCACGACGTCACCGCCCCCGTGAGCCGCCCGCCCGGCGCCGCAACATCGACCGTTTCGCAGGTTTGTTAAGTGGCAACTCGAGGAGGCACCGGCGCATCCGGTGGTCACCGGCAAGCAGCGGGAATCAGCCGGCGCACGGCTGGTGTTCTTCGTGCAGGTTGATGTGGGCATGAAGCGCGATCTGCTGGCGACCTCCCGACAGGCACGGGCGATCCGCGCCCGCGGCACCACGCCACCGCCGATGTCGGCGCCTGCGCCGGAGCCGGAGCCCGTGCCCGTACTTGCACTCGCACTCGTTCCCGTGCTCGCGCTGGAGCTCATGCCGCCGATCGATCGGGTCCTGGTGGTGCAGGCTCGGCGCACGCTCGCCGCATACGACGACGCGGCTCCGAGCTCGCGGTTGATCACGCGGGCGTGAGCGAACCGTCACACGGATCGCAGGCCGCGGGCGTCACGGCTCGTAGTCCTCGACCGTGACCCGTTGGCAGCGAGCGACGATGCGAGCGACCACCCTTCCGAGGATCTCTCGGCCGTTCCCGCCGTGATCGCAGAAGTACGCGCCGAGCGGCTCGAGGAGAAGTGTCGCGTCGGGCATGCCGGTGCCGCTCGCGGCCTCGCGGAAGTCGAGTTGCCGCTCACCGGAGGCGGAGGCTGAAGGCAGGCGCGAGAGGTCGTGCAGCAGGGCGCCTGGATCATCGCAGTCAAATCGCAGGCGGTATTCGGTCCCCATGAGGCGGTCTCCATCGTAGCAGCGCAGATTCGTGGTAACGCGCTGCCATGCGGGCATGGTTCGTCGCGGTCGTGACGGTGGCTGCGTGCAGCGGCAAGGACAAGGAGGCGGACCAGGCCAGAGTCGCTGACGCCGCGAAGGTCGCGGCGAGCGCGCCCAAGGTCGCGGTCGCGACGGTCCTCGCGAAGGACGTTGGCAAGCCGCCGTTCCTCTACCTCGTCGACGACGTGGGCCTGGTCCGCCTCGCGGCGGCGAACACCTGGTCCGACCTGGACGCCAACAAGTTCCGCATCGCGAGCAAGGCAGGTCCGCTCGATCGAGTCGGTCGGTTCGTACGCGTGGAGGACGCGCTAGGCATCGATGGAGAGAAGGCCGTCAAGGCCTGGGACGAGCTGGCTCCGGGCGAGATCGATCTCGCCGCGCTCGAAGAGACCGCGCGGTCGCGGGGTGTGAACCCGGACGATCCACCGCCGCCGGAGGAAGACGACCAGCCCGACGACGGCGCGGCCGAGAGCGGCGGTACCGGGACGTCCCCCATGCTCGACGAGCAGACCCGGGGGAAGCCGGAGTCCGATCGCGCGGAGGGCCTGCCCAAGATGAGAATGAACGAGGACGACCCGCAGCTCGCGCGCCAGCGTGCGATCGAGCAAGCGCGTGCCGCCGGCATCCTCGGGATTCGCGGCAGCTATGGGACCTTGCCGCGTGCGGCCCCGGTGGCGCCGGTGCCTCACGAGGACGGCAGGCCGACGCGCGCCGCGGTCGTCGCGGGCGTGGTCGCGCCCGACGGCAAGCTCGATCGGATGCGCGTGATGATCGTCATCGCACCGACGGCGAAGGCAACCCAGCTGATCGCGCTCCTGCACACGGCCGACGCCGCGATCGCGGTCTCGCACGGTGGCAAGCTCCGGCCGCTGCGCCTCCAGTTCGGGTCGCGCGAGGCCGATCTGCCAGCCCCCTGGCTCGAGGCCCGCGTGACAGCGACGGGCATCGTGATCGAAGCCGTGCCGGATCTGCCGATCGAGGTCACGTCCCTGAATGCGAAGCAGCTGGCCGCGGCGATCGACAGGGCCCGCACCGTGCGCGGGCGGGCTGACTCCACCCCCGTCGACGTGCTGGTCGACGGCGATCTCGACGTGCAACGCCTGATCGACGTCGTCGTCGCCCTCGATGTCGCGGGTGTGCGGGTGATCGGCATGGGCTCGATGCCGTCCGCCGACGAGCTCGCACGCCGCGGGCATCGCATTCCGATGGCGGCGTTCGGGATGCCGAATACGCAAGGAGATCTCGACAAGGCGCTCATCCGCAGCGTCGTGAAGTCGAGCAGGTCGAAGATCACGGCGTGCTATGCGACGGCGCTCCAGACCAACCCGATGCTCGCTGGGACCGTCCAGGTCCAGTTCTTCATCAAGCCTGACGGCACTGTAGCGACCGCGTCAGCCAGCGGCCTCGACCCGGTCGTCGCCAGCTGCGTCGCGGGCGTCATCAAGGCGCTGGCGTTCCCGAAGCCGAAGGGTGGGGGCGGCGTCCAGGTGAACTACCCGTTCACCATGCGCCCATAGCCAGGCGCAACGCGGGCACTCGTGATCATTCGGGGTCACTCGGCTCAGGCGCCGCGAACAGCGTGCGGATGCCGTGGAGCGCGGCCGTTGGATAGATCGTGCTGTGGTGCTCGTTCGGCATCGGCTCCCACACCCAGGTCACCCCGATGGGTGCCTGGATCCGCAGCGCGGTCGCCAGCGTGGCGATCCCGTCCTGGGTGTCCTGAACGTCCGCGGTGGCGACATAGAGCGCTCGCTTGCCGGCGGCCCACCATGCGAGGTGCTCGTTCGCCGAGCGCACGAGCGTCTGCTCGTTCCACCACACGCTCGGATCGGCGGCGATGTAGGCATCGAACAAGGTGGGGTCGAGGAGGAAGGTCTCGACGACGAACAGCCCTGCGAGGGACTCGCCGATGATCGCGGACTCGGCCGTGGTGCGGTAGCGCGCGTTGATCATCGGCTTGAGCTCGTCGCGCAGGAATCCGCGGAATCGATCCGCGCCTCCCGCGTGCGGTGCGAGCTTCTGTTCTTCGGCGACCGTCGTCGCGCCCACCAGGTCCCGGCGCCGCTCGGTGTTCTCGATGCCGACCACGATCACCGGCCGGATGATCGCGTTCTTGATCGAGACGTCCACCGCACCGACCACGTGAGGGAAGTCCTCGCCCATGCCGCCGTCCGGCATGTACAGCACCGGATAGCGCGCGCCCGAGGTGGCGTAGTCGGGCGGCACATAGACGTTGATCACGCGGCGCTCTCCGAGGAGCTTCGATTCGATCGTCAGGGTCACGCCGAGCGTGGCGAGATCCGCCCTGGCGGCCCCCGCGGGTGGAGCTGGTGGCTGCGTCCGCGCACAGCATGCGGCGACCAGCAGCACGGCGAGCCTACGCACGCGATGCTCGTGGCACGGAGGTTCGCTTCACCGGTGCATCATGCCCGAACCCTCCCCGAGATCACGAGGATCAGCGAGGATATGCCATGCGCTCGATCGTCCTGGCCCTGGTCCTGTCGGCGTTCGCGTGCGGTGGCGACGACGGCGGCCCGATCGACGTCCACGCGCTCGCCGCGTGCGATGCGGCCTGGATCCGGAATGGCTACACCGAGTGCGAGGCGGCGTGCGTGAACTCCACGATCGCGCTGGGCGCGATGGGCGTCGCGTGCCAGGCCCACACCTCCAGAGGCGCGGTGTCGTGCAGCAAGACGTTTATGTTCGAGGGAGTGACGGGATGCTGCGCCTCGTATACGCCGCAGGTGCTGTTCGGCGAGTGCGACTGAGCGTCGTCGTCGTCGTCAGGCCATCCGGGCGCACAGGTCGTCCCACAGCGGGCGCAGCTCGGGACGGGTGAACAGCTCGAAGTGATCCGGATCGATCGCATCACCGTGGGCGCGTCCGACGATCCGCACCGGTGCGGCGCAGGCGAGGTGCCCCGCGAACGCGCGCGCATCTGCCGGCGTACACATCCAGTCTCCGGCGCCCACGAACGGCAGCACCGGTGTGGTGATCGTCTCGGCGGCCGCCGTGTAGTCCACGCCACGCTGGCTCGTCCACCGCTGCGCGCGCGACCAGCCGGTGAGCTGGCGCACGTAGGTCCTGGCCTCGTCCGCGGTGCCCGCGCGCAACGCGCGGATCGGGGCCTTGCCCACGATCGAGGTCACCTGGCGATAGGCCGCCATCAGCGCGCGGCGGCGCAGGCCACTGCCCGGGCCGAGCAGCCACACGGTGGTGGCCGGCAACACCACGAGCCTGGGTGACACGATCCGGCGCAGGCCGAGCGCCGCGGTGGTGACCAGGCCGCCGAGCGAGTGCCCGAGGAGGATCAGCTCGTCGGGTGCGCAGGCCGAGGACTGCGAGGCAGTCGCGACGATCGCCGGGAGATCGAGATCGACGAGATCGTCGAAGCTCCAGTCGTCGGGGCCCGCGGTCGGCGGCCGCGAGCGTCCGTGGCCGCGAAAGTCCGCGACCAGCACGTCGAACCCCGCAGCGGCGACCGTGGCGACGAACGAGTCCGCGCGCCGCGCCCCGAAGTAGCGCCCGTCGGTCATCATCGCGTGCAGGCACACCACCACGCCCTTGCGCTCGCCGGCCCCGCGCACGCGATCGAGGCGCAGCGTGACGCCATCCGCGGTGCGCGCTTCGAGCTCGTCTGGCGAGGGCATCAGAAGTAGTAGCGCGCGCCGGCCGCCGCGTTGAGCGCGAGGCCGGCCCCTTCGCCATCGGCGAAGCCGTACTCGAGCACGCCTGCGACCTCGACGAAGGCATCGAGGGGGATCGCCTTGAAGTCAAACAGCAGGCCGCCCACCACACGGAGTCCGACGGCGACGAACGCGGTGTCGCGGCCGCTGCGATAGTCGATCACGCGGACCCCGGGGCCGAAGTAGAACGGGAGGACGAAGCTGTCCTTGTTCTGCAGGATCAGCGGATGGAACACGTAGTCGACGTGCAGGTGGAGTCCGCCACCGTAGAACGCGAAGCCGACCGCGGCCTGGAGCGCCTGATCGTCCTTCAGGTAGAGCTTCGCCGAGATCCCCGTGGGCTCGCCGAGGATCAGGCCAATGCCGAGCGTCCCTTTCTCGGCGCGCGTGGGTGCCTCGTCCTCTGCCATCGCCGTCCCGGTGACGCAGACAACCAGCAGCAGTGCGAGCGCGAACCTCATGCCCCGACGCTAGCCCGTCGGGGCCGCGCGGCGCAAATTCACCCGCACAGGCGCGGCGCCTACCTCACGGACAGTCGCCGGGGCAGTTGACCTCGCCATCGCACTGCAGGTCGCCACAGCGCGCGGAGATCCCGCCGCAGTCGGCCGGGCAGGTCCGGGCGGTCTCGAGGCCAGCGCACTTGCCGTCACCACACGTGTGATCCGAGCAGCCCGCCGCGCAGCCTGCATGGGCGCACGGGGGGCACAGCGCATCGAAGTAGGGCCAGCAGTCCGGGTCTTCGGAGCCGAGCTTGCCGTCGCCATCGCGATCGAGGGGGAGCCGGCACGCCTCGTCGGGGGTGCGGCTCTCGTAGCGCATCGTGAACGTCGTACTGGTCGCGCCCAGGGTGGGCGGCGAGATCGCCACGAACCCGCCGATCGCGTCGTGGTAGGCGATCTCGGGAGTCTCGGCACCGTAGTTGATCGGCACACTGGTCTGGACCTGCGTCCAGCGGTCGGTCGGATCGACGGTCCACACGTCGCCCAGGGGGCCGGCCAGGCCCTGGCCCCCGAACGCGGTGACCACCGCACGATTCGGATCGTAGAGGAAGGCGTTGCGCCCGCGCGGTGGCGGGCCCGTATCGTTCTTCAGCTGGTTCCACCCGCCGGTGAAGCGGAACCAGATCGGCTCGAGCTTGGCGAAGTCCCAGGTGTCGGGCGCGCCGTACTGGACCAGCGCCCCGGTCGTGGCCTCGTACGCGAGCGTCCGACCATCGATCGCGCGTGACATGTCCATCGCGGGCTGCGCCGTCCACGCGCCGCCACTATACGAGTACGCGTCGAGGCGCGTGGCGGCGCCATCGAAGCCGCCGATCGCGACGGGCCGCCCCGAGGCGGCGTCGTGGGTCGTGGCCATCGCGCACCGCCGTCCTCCCGGGCCCGTGCCGCGCGGCGTCCACGCGAGGCCGTCCCAGGCCGTCGTGGTGTTCTGGACGGTCGTCAGGCACTGCGCCTGGGCCGAGCCACCGAGCGCGAGCATCACGCGCTCCTTCGGTTCGTACACGAGCGCCGGCCGGTACACGCCCGTCGGCCCCGCACCGCGGCTCCGCCACGACAGGCCGTTCCACTCCCAGGTCTCGGGAAACGTATCCGCGCCGTCGGTGCCACCGTACATCACCGTGACGCCGCGAACCGGATCGTACGCGAGGCCCGCGCTGGCGCGTGGTGTGGGGCTGCTGCTCGCAGGCGCGAGCAGGAAGTCGTTGCCGTTCTTCATCCAGTTGATCTCATCGGTGATCGTCCCTTCGAGATCGACGCCGCCGACGAGCACGACGATGCTCAGATCGAACATCGCGCTCAGGGTCTCGTTCTCGCGTGGCGGCACCGTGACGCCCCCGAGGCTGTTCCAGCCCTGCGTGTACGACCACGTCCATAGCTCGTTGGAGAGCTCGCTCGGGCTCGAGCGCCCACCCCGGACGAACAAGGTCTCGCTGCTCGGATCGTACGCGACGGCGGCACCCGCCCGCGGCGGACCGTCGCCGACGTGCTCCCACGCGTCGGCGCGGAACACCCAGGTGTCGACCCGGAGCCCGAGCAGGTCCTCCCCGCCGTGGAGCATCACGCCACCGATCCGCGGATCGTACGCGACGGACGCGCCGCTGCGCGCGGGCGGTTGTCCACCCGGCGGGAGCTGTCTCCACGCTCCGTCGCGCAGGATCCAGGTGTCGCCGAGGTATCCGGTGGCGGTGCGGCCCCCGAACAGCACGAGCACGCCGAGCCCGGAGTCGTACGCCATCGCCGCGTCGCTGCGCGCGGCGGGGCCGGTGCCGAGGATCGTGATCGCGGCCCAGTTGCTGCCGTTCCACATCCACAGATCGTCGAGCCGCTGGCCATTCGCGGCGATGCCTCCGAACAGGTACACGAGGCCCTTCCGGGTGTCGTAGACCATCGACGCATCCATACGCGCGCTCGGCGCCAGCGTCGGGTGCCGCTGGACCCACGCGACGCCGTCGTACTCCCAGGTGTCGGCGAGTAGCGTCGCCGGGCCGACCAATGCGGCAGGCGGCGCGCCACCGAACACCACGAGCCGGCGGCGCGAGGGATCGTAGACCGCGGCGTGGCGCGAGCGCGCCGTGAGCACGCCCGGGGTGACGTCCTCCCAGCGCGGGAACTCGAGCAGGCACCGCGAAGAGCAGCCATCGTGCGAGAGGATCGATCCATCGTCGCACTCCTCGCCGCGCGCGAAATCGAGGTAGCGATTCCCGCAGGTCTCGTTCGAGCGGCAGTCCGACGAGCAACCATCGCCGACCTGGAGGTTGCCGTCGTCGCAGACCTCCCCGGGATCCTGGACGCCGTCACCGCAGATCGGCAGCCGGCAGTTGGTGCGGCACGCGGCGCCGCTGGTGTTCGCGTTCGCGGCTCCGAGATCGCACTCCTCGCTCAGCTGAAGATCTTTGATGCCGTCGCCGCAGCGCGGCACCTTGCAGCTGTTGTGGCAGGTGTCGCCGTTGGCCAGGTTGCCGTCGTCGCACTCCTCACCCGGATCGACGTTGTGGTTGCCGCAGACCTCGAACTTGCACGACGGGCTGCACATGTCGCCGGCGACGTGGTTCGAGTCATCGCATTGCTCTCCCATCGCCGTATCGATGATCCCGTCGCCGCACGTCGCCGCGCGGCAGCTCTTGCGGCAGATCGCGTTCGCGAGGTTCGAGTTCGCAGCATCGCCGAGGTCGCACTCCTCGAACAGGATCGCGTCCACCACGCCATCGCCACAGCGCGCCCGCGTGCAATCGTTGCGGCAGCCATCGAGCGGATCGGTGTTCGCGTCGTCGCACTGCTCGCTGCCGCTGTCGAGGATGCCGTCGCCGCATCGCTCGATGGAGCAATCGGGTCGGCAGCCATCGCCGAGGATGTTGTTCGCATCGTCACAGCGCTCTCCCGCGGTCAGATCGACGATGTGGTCACCGCAGCGTCGCGGACGACAATCGGTGCGGCACTCTGCATCCGGGGCATCGGAGTTGACGGCCGTGCCCAGGTCGCACTGCTCGTTGCGGCCGGTATCCACGATCGAATCGCCACAGCGCGGGAGCTTGCAGTTGAACTGGCAGCCATCATTCGAGGCCACGTTACCGTCATCGCACTCCTCGCCGGGCTCGATGGTCCCGTTGCCGCAGCTCGGGAGCACGCAGTCATTGCGGCAGCCATCGTTGTTGACGGTGTTGCCGTCGTCACACTGCTCGCCCGTATCGCGGATCGCGTCGCCGCAACGCGCTCGCCGGCAATCCGCGCGGCAGTGATCGGGCAGCGCATCGCTGTTGTTCGCGCCGTCATCACACTGCTCGTTGCGGGCCGCGTCGATCACGCTGTCACCACAACGAGGCAGCTCGCAATCGGCCTGACATCCATCACCGCTGACGCGGTTGCCGTCGTCGCAGCGCTCGCCGACCAGCGAATCGACGAAGTTGTTGCCGCAGGTCTCGTCCGAGAGGCAGTTCGCCGCGCAGCCATCGCGATCGAAGCGGTTGCCGTCATCGCACTGCTCGCCAGGCTCCACCACCCGGTTGCCGCAGCCGCGCTCCACGCACACCCCCTGCGCACACACGCCGTCGCCGATCCGCTCCGTGCTGCAGCTCGCCAGCTCGGCGCTCCCCGCACAGGCCTTCAGCTGGGCTTCGGCGACGCATCCGAGCGGGTGGCACACGGTGGCCACGGGGCACGAGGTGCCATCTGCACAGTCGACGAGGTCATCGTGGAGACACCCAGCTGCGAGCCCGATCACCATCCCGACGATCAGGAGGACGTGCTTGGCCATGCACCCTCCAGCGTACTGCGGCCGCTGGGACGGGCGCGATGTAGGAGATTGCCGCCGATCGGCGCTAGTTCTTGCCTTTCTCGTCGGGCGCGTCGATCGTCTGGACATGAGGATCTGGCTGGGGCTCGCCCTGACCGCCGCCGTCACTGGCTGCAACCACCACTCGGCGCTCGACGGGGACGGCGGGATCGATAGCTTCGGCCCGTCCGTCGACGGCGCCTTCGATGACTTCGACGGCGATGGGATTCCGGACGTCGTCGAGGGGCGGTTCGACATGCCGCCCCGCGACACCGATGGTGATGGCACGCCCGACGCCAAGGACACCGACAGCGATGACGACGGCCTCCTCGACGCCACGGAGGGCACCTCGGACTGGGATGGGGATGGCGTGCCGAACTACATCGATCCACGCAACGATGGGCCGCCGCCCACGCTCACGCTGGTCGCGATCTCCACCGCGTTCAACACGCCGATCGGCATCGATTTCCACGAGCCCACCCACTCGCTCGTGCTCTCGGTCAACTACGGCACCAACGGGCTCCCGCAGAACTTCGACCGCATCCTGTTCGATGGCTCTCACGCGGCGTTCTCGACGTACTCCGGCCTCACCGACGAGGTGAAGATCGCCACGGCTCGCTCGAACAACCCGGCCGGGATCCCCGTCGGCACGCTGTACACGGGCAACGGCATCGACGGGCAGATCGTCCGGATCTCGCCCGATGGGTCGATGATCGACAACCCGTGGGTCGATCTCCCGGGCGTGGGCAACGGCCTGATGCGCGGCTCGCTCTACGTCGATCGCACGGGCATCTACGGCGGCGACCTGATCGTCGCGACGACGACCGGCGAGATCTGGCGCGTGACCCCGGCGGGCGTGCCTACGCGCGTCGCCGCCACCGGTGTGCACCTCGAAGGGCTGATCGTCGTCCCCAATGTCCCGGTGCGGTACGGCCCGCTGGCCGGGAAGATCATCGCCGGCGCCGAGGAGCAGGGTCTGCTGTGGGCGTTCGATGCCACCGGCGCGTCGCAGACCTACACGCTCGGCGTCACCGTCGAGGACATCGATCTGGTGACGCCTGCCGAGAACTTCTTCGGCGTGAACTTCGGCACCAGCCGGCTCCTCGGCGCCACCGCCAAGAACGTCGAGCCGATGATCGGCGACATCCTCCTCACGCAGGAGGGCGTGGTCCCGGGGACCACCGGCCTGTTCCGCCTGCAGTGGACGGGCACGACGCTCGAGGCCGTGGCGGTCCCGCTCGATCCTGCGTCGGCCACCGTCGCGCAGTGGGAGCACGTCACGTTCGCCGGCGCGGGCGTCGGCGAGATCCAGTAGCGGGCTTCGGAGTGGCTCAACCGCGCAGCAGGCGCGCGAGCTTGTTGCGGCTGATGTTGAGCGCGCGCGCGGCGGCGGACTGATTCCCGTCGAGCCGTTCGAGCATCGCCCGCGCGTACCTCCGCTCTGCCTCCTCGAGCTCGAGGCCGGGAGGCAGGTGGATGGTATCGGGATCCGCGGCGACAGGCGGGACCGGGATCGCCGCAGAGCTCGAGAATGCGGGGAACCCGATGCTCGAGTCACTCGCGCTCGGGATCTGGATCACGCCCGTGGCCCGCCGCGGCTCGAGGGCGAGGTCCTTGACCCCGATCGTGGGCCCCTGGCACAGCACGACCGCGCGCTCGATCGTGTTCTCGAGCTCGCGCACGTTGCCGGGCCAGGCATACGCACCGAGGGCGGGCTGCACCGTCTCGGCCAGCCGCAGTGGACCCTTGCGATAGCGCCGCGAGAACTGATCGACGAAGTGCGACGCCAGATCCGTGATGTCCGCGCCACCTCGCGAGCGGAGCGGTGGGATCTCGATCTCCACCACGCGGAGCCGGAAGTACAGGTCGCTGCGGAACTGGCCGGCGTTCGCCATCGCGGGGAGATCGCGATTGGTGGCCGCCACGATCCGCACGTTCGCATTCAAGGTCTCGCGCCCGCCGATCCGCTCGAACTTGCGCTCCTGGACGAACCGCAGCAGCTTGCCTTGCAGCAGCAGGGGCAGCTCGCCGATCTCGTCGAGGAACAGCGTGCCGCCATCGGCCGCCTCGACCTTGCCGATCACCCGGCTATCCGCACCCGTGTACGACCCCCGCTCGTGACCGAACAGCTCGCTCTCGACGAGCGCCGCGGGCAGCGTGGTGCAATCGATGTGGACGAACGGTGCTTCGCGGCGCGCGCTGTTGACGTGGATCGCGCGCGCGAGCAGGCCCTTGCCGGTGCCGGTCTCGCCGTGGAGCAAGACCGTCGCGTCGGTCTGCGCGGCGCGCACGATCATCTCGTAGACGGCGGTCATCGCCGGCGAGGTCCCGATGACGTGGTTGAAGCGCCCGCGCAGCGAGAGGCCACGCTGTGCGTCATCCCCGCGCAGCGTGGTGTAGTCGATCGCTCGGCCGATCTGCTCGGCGAGCACGCGGATGAACTCCTCGTCACGCGCGGTGAAGTCTCCGTCGCGCTTGTTGAGCACCTGCAGCACGCCGCGGATCTGCTCGCGCCGCACGATCGGGGCCGTCAGCATCGATTTCGTGCGGTAGCCGATCTTCGCGGCGATCTCCACGGCCCACCGCGGGTCCGACTGCGCATCGGTGATGTTGACGAGCTCGCCCGTCGCCGCGACGTGGCCCACGACGCCGTGCCCCTGTGGCACCCGGAGCTCCGCGAGCTCGGGCAGGTTGGCCACGCGCGAGCGGATCTCGCCCGTGGCGCCATCGATCAGCCACAGGGTGGTCCGATCGGCCCCGAGCGCCCGCGACACGCGATCCGCGAACGTCTTCAGCAGATCGTCGAGCTCGACCTCACCGGCGATCATCGCGCCGAGGTCGGCCAGGAGCTCGAACCGCTGCTCGTGCTCGCTCATCCTCGGAACCAGCATCGCACGGATGGTCATGCGGCGGCGGCGCGCTCCGCATCGCGCGCACACAGCACCAGGCCCTCGCGAGCCGCGACCGTCCCGGCCAGGTTGGCCTGCGCGTCCGCCTCGATCTGCGCCAGCTGCGCATCGGTGCGGTTCGGATCGTGGTGAAACAGCACGAGCTGCGGCACGCCCGCCGCGCGCGCGAGCTCGGCGCCCGCGAGCCACGTCGAGTGACCCCACCCGACCTTCGACGGGTACTCCTCGGGCGTGTACTGGCTGTCATAGATCAGGATGTCGGCGCCAGCGGCGAGCTTCTTGAGCGTGGGATCCACGCACGCGAAGTGCTCCGTGTCGGTCGCATAGACGATCGAGTGCCCGCCGTGCTCGAGACGGAAGCCGTAGACCGGATCGGGGTGGTTGAGCTTGGCCATGGTGATCGTGATGTCGCCGATCGTGAACTTCTCGTTCGCGCGCAGCTCGCGCGTCGAGACCTGGTCCGCCAGCTGGGCGTAGTCCACGGGAAAGAACGGAGCGCGGAACAGCGAGCGGATCGCCTCGTCGTGCGGCATCACGCCGTTCGGACCACTCGCGATCTCCACCCGGTGTCCCGGGACATAGATCGGCGTGAAGAACGGAAGCCCAGCGACGTGATCCCAGTGCAGGTGAGAGAGCAGGATGGTCGAGTGGCGTGGACCCTTCGCCATGCGCTCGTCACCGAGCGTACGTAGCCCCGTGCCCGCATCGAGGATGATGCGGGTATCGCCAGCCGTCACCTCGACACACGCGGTGTTGCCGCCGGCGGTCTTGTCGGCGCCCGGCGTGGCAATCGAGCCGCGAACACCGAGGAATCGAACCGTCAGATCGTGGGTGGACATCGCTACCTCCAAAACAGTTGCCAGGAGGTAGAGCAGCTTCGATGCCAACCGTAGTTACAGGGACTTGGAGTGCGACCTGCTTCGTTCTGAAGCAGCCTCCGTAACAGGACGAAGCATGGGTGCTCCGTGTAGGTGCGGATCGGTGTTACGCGCTCAGTAACAGTCGGGGACGTTGTCGTTCCCCGGGCAGGCGCCGGCCGCACTCTTGGGCAGCGAGACCAGGCAGCTGCTCGCGAGGTCGGTGAACGTGTTGCCGGTGTGGAGGTCCGGGCCCGTCAGGTCCGAGCTCCATCCGCTGACGATGCCGCCGGCGGCGGAGTGGGCGAACGTCGAGCTCTGGATGAACGCATCGTCGGGACGCCAGTCGGTGATCAGCAGCAGCGAGCTGTTGTCACCCGGGCCGCAGCCAAAGCCATTGGTCGTAGCGTTGCCGCCGCCGTACTCGACGGTGACGTTGTGCATGACGTTCCCTGCGGCGGGTCCGCCCTGCCAGTCGATCGCGGCCCAGTCGCCGGCGGCGGGCACGGCCGCGCCGGAGGTGATCTTGATCGGTGCGGCCGCGGTGCCGGCCGCGATCAGGCGGACCGCGAAGTTGTTGGTGGGGCCGCTGCCAGAGCCGAGCTTGATGCTCGGGTTGCTCGCGAGCGGGCCGCCGAGCTTGAGCGTGACCCCGGGATCGATCGTCAGCGTGATGACGCTGCCGGCGGTGGTGGGCTCCATGTAGAACCGATCGCGCAGCTGATACGGGACGCCCACCGCAGGGAATCGCTCGTCGACGGCGACGGTGAACGGTGCGAACGCGAGGATCTCGTTGCGGGTGTTGTTCGCGATCACGGTCCCCGTGGGAACGGTCTTGATCGCGGGCGCTTCGATGTACATCGCGTAGCGCGAGTCCTCGCCGCCGCCGATCGCGCCCTGTGCGCCAGCACCGGTGATCGAGATCCCGGCCGAGTCCGCCGTGAAGCCCGCCGAGGTGCGGGCATTGATGCCATAGGTCGCCGAGTTGGTGACGACGAGGTTGGTCGCGCGCACGCTGCGTAGCGGTGCGAGGCGATTGTCATCACCGCGCATCAGCAAGGCACCGCCGCCGCCCTGGGACTGCGCGGGATCGCCGCCGCGATCGAGGACGACGACGCTCAGGTCGGCGGTGCCGGTGGTGAGTACCTGGAGCGAGCCCCACCACGCCGCCGGATCATCGGAGGTCACGCGCACCGGCCGGATCACCTCCGGCTGTGACGTCGTCGCAGCGACGACGCTTCCGCGTGCGATCAGCTTGCCCGTGCCATCTCCCACCGAGAACCCGCCGATCACGATCGACCGCGCGGTCTGCACGCGGACCACGGCGCACTCCTCGATGGTCAGCGTCAGGCCATGCCTGACCACCACGTCGGAGGTCGAGACGATGTGCGGGCTCCCCGCTGCGGTCCAGGTCTCGTCGGCAGCGAGCTCGCCGGAGTGCTGGGTCCCAGCACCGGTCGGCGCCACGCAGGGCGTCGCTGGTGGGCTCGCATCGGGGAGTGTGGCCGCGTCGTCCCCACAGGCGGCGACCGCGAGCAAGCCGAGGAGCGAGAGCTTCATGTGACCCATGACCCAACCATCGCCCAGAACCCGTCGACAGTCACGAATGCGGCCGGCTCGTACCGTGGCGCGGCGCACAGGGCGCGCGCACACTGGTTCGCGTAGACTGGTTGCGTGCGAGTCGCGGTGTTGCTCCTCCTGGTTGCGGGATGCAATCGCATCTTCGGGCTCGAGGAGACCCAGCCGTTCGATGCACCCTCACCCCGGCCGGATGCGGTCGGCTGTTCGGGGAAGATGTTCGTCGGCCCCGAGATCTTGACCGAGTTCGACGTGGTGCCGGGGCGCGCCGAGTTCGATCCGAGCGAGAGCGCGGATCGTCAGGAGCTGTGGTTCTCCTCGAGCGAGCCGGCCAGTGCCGAGCTGGATCTGTCGTGGAGCGGCAAGCTCGCGACCGGTTCGTGGGGACCGAGCACGTTCGCCTCGTTCAACCTCCCGAACGTCCTCGATGCGGACCCAGCGCTGACCGATGATGGGCTTCGCCTCGTGTTCGTCTCGAATCGAAGCGGGGGCGCGCATGCATGGGAGGTCACCCGCGCGGCGATCGGTCAGCCGTTCGGAGTGGCGGCCCTCCTCCGCGGGGTCGATGCTTACACGTTCAGCGGGCTGGACCTGACGCTCGACGGCCGTACGCTGTACTGGAGCGCGGGTGACGGCGAGCTCCATGTGGCCCACCGCGCCACCGTCAACGATCCGTTCGTGGCGGAGATGGTGGGCAGCGAGCTCCGCGTGATCGCGACCAACGCGGCCTACGTCTCGATCTCTCCCGACGAACGCGAGCTGTTCTACAACCATCCTGGCGAGTTCCCCCTGTTCCGCCGCGTTCGTGTGGATACCACCGCGGCATTCGATCCCACCGAAGAGGTTGTGTATGCCTCGGGGGGGGATTCAGAGATCTCGGCAGATGGGCAGCGGCTCTACTTCGTGGACTCCTTCGAAGTGAAGCTGGCGCGGCGCGACTGCCCTTGAGTCACAGAAAGCGGCGGATCCGGAACGAGATCCACGCGAGGGCCTTCTTCCAGAACGGGAGTTTGCGCCAGGCGTCAAGGTCGTAGGGTTCGCAGTTCGCGACGTCCTGCTCGAAGCTACTCGACAGCGCGAGCGCGGTGGCAGGATCGAGGATCTCCACCGTGACCTCGAGGTTCGAGAACCGGCTCTGCGCATCGAAGTTGTAGCTACCGATCGTCGACCAGGTGCTGTCGATGGTCGCGGTCTTGGCGTGCATCATCGGGCCGCGCCACCGCAGGATCTTGATCCCCACCTTCGAGAGGCCACGCAGGACGTAGAGGCTCGCCCACTCGATCAGGCGAACGTCGGAGCTGCCGGGCACGATGATCCGCACGTCGACGCCGCGACGGGCGGCCCGGCTCAGGGCGCGGCGGACGCCGCGATCGGGGAGGAAGTAGGCGTTCTCGATCAACACGGACTGCCGCGCCGAGCGGATCACGTGCAGGTAGGTGCGCCGGATCGTGCCGCGTTGGCGCCGGAGCGTGTTGTCGAGGAGGCGGATGTACGCGGGACCATCTCCCGGTGGTGCCGTCGATGCGGGCTTGATCGGCGAGAACTCGCTGCCGCCTGCGCGCAGCCAGGTTCGGCGGAACATCCGCGCGAGATCGAGGACGATCGGCCCGGTGACGCGACAGTGCATGTCGTGCCAGCCACCGCCGGCGTTCGCCTGGGAGGCGTAGTCGTCGGAGATGTTGAGCCCGCCGGTGAACGCCACCACGTTGTCGACGACGATGATCTTGCGGTGATCTCGGTGACTGAGGCGGAACTTGCGGCGCCACTGCGCGATCGGGTTGAAGCCAACCACCTCGCAGCCCGCCGCGCGAAGCTCGTCGGAGTAGCTCGCGGGCAGCCCGAACGAGCCCACCGCATCGTAGATCAGGCGGACCTTGATGCCGGCCGCGGCGCGCTCCAGGAGGACGGCCTTGAACCGCTCACCCGTCGCGTCAGCCGCCAGGATGTAGGTCTCGATCGAGATCGTCTGCGTGGCGGCTGCGAGGGCGGTGAGCATCGCAGGATAGGTCTCGCCACCGTCGCGGAGCACCTCGACCTCGCAGCCCTGGCGCCAGCGCAGCTGGCTCCGCGCATACCGGGCGAGCTCGCGCGGGAGCGAGACCATGATCGCCCGTGACGGCTGGTCGACGATCGGCTCGGGGATCGCGGAGGTCATCTACCCCTGGGCATACGTGACCGCCAGGATCGTGTATTCGACGTCCCCGCGCGGCACCTTGATGATGATCTCGTCGCCCAGGCGCTTGCCGAGGAGTGCCCGGGCGACCGGGGAGTCCATGCTGATGAAGCCACGCTCCAGATCGGACTCGTCGGCACCCACGATCCGGTAGGTCTTCTCGGTGCCCTCGTCGTCCTCCACGGTGACCCAGGCGCCGAAGAACACCCGCTTGGGATCGCTCGGGGGCTCGGAGACCACGCGGATCGCTTCGAGCCGCTTCGACAGGAAGCGCACGCGGCGATCGATCTCTCGAAGCCGGCGCTTGCCATAGATGTAGTCCGCGTTCTCGCTGCGGTCTCCGAGTGCCGCCGCATCGTGGACCTGCTGGGTCACGCGCGGCCGCTCCTTGAGCCACAGCTCGTCGAGCTCGGCCCGGAGCCGCTTCGCGCCCTCGGGCGTGATGTATGCGACCCGCTTCGCTGGTTGCTTCGGCTCGTCGCCGTCGCCGTCCCGCGTCGACATCGAGTGCAGCATATCCGGTATGCTGCGCCCCGGCACGCAATGGGCATCGACTTGCTGATCGTCTTGGCGTTGCTCACGACCAACGGCATCTTTGCGGGCGCCGAGATCGCGATCTTGAGCGTGCGCAAGACGCGCCTGGCCGAGTTCATCCGCCGACGGGACAAGCGCGCCCTGGCGGTCAAGTCGCTCCGCGACAACCCGGAGCGGTTCCTGTCCACGGTGCAGATCTGCATCACCACGGCGGGGACCGCGGCCGCGGCCCTGGGCGGTGCGCGGCTCGAGCACGACATGCTGCCGTGGTTCGAATCGATCGGGCTCGGCACGGTCACGGCGCTCGTGGTGGTGATCGTGATGATCACGTTCCTCGAGGTGGTGATCGGCGAGCTGGTCCCCAAGTCCCTCGCGCTGCGCTACGCCGATCGCTACTCGTTCGTGATGGCGAGGCCGCTGCTCATCATCGCGATGACGCTGAGGCCGGTGATCTGGACACTGACGGCGGTCTCGAACCTGTTCTTGCGGTTCTTCGGCGACAAGACGACGTTCACCGAGGCGCGGCTGTCCCGGGACGAGCTCCAGCAGCTCGTCGAGGAGGCGGCGAAGACCGGCTCGGTGGATCCACGCGCGAGCGAGATCGCCTCGCGGGCGCTCGGCTTCGGCGAGGTCACCGTGGCCGAGGTCATGGTGCCGCGCACCCGCGTGGTCGCGATCCGGCGTGGGGCGCCGCCCGAGGAAGTGCAGCGCGCGATCCTCGAAGAGGGTCACAGCCGGATGCCGGTCTATGACGGCAGCATCGACAACATCGTGGGCTACGTGGTCGCCCGGGACGTGCTCGCGCTGGCCTGGGAGAAGGGTCTGGTGGTGCTCGAGGACATCCTGCGCCCACCCCACAAGGTGCCGGAGTCGACCCGCGCGCTCGATCTGTTGCGTGAGATGCAACGCCGGCGCACCCAGATGGCGGTCGTGGTCGATGACAACGGAGGCCTGTCGGGCCTGGTCACGACCGAGGACCTGATCGAGGAGCTGGTCGGCGACATCATGAGCGAGGACGATGTCCCCGAGGTGTTCTTCACCCGTGAGCCGGCCGGGACGATTCTGGTTCAGGGCTGGGCGTCGGTCCGGAAGGTCAACCGAGACCTGCACCTGGACCTCCCCGTGGGCAAGGACCGGACGACCATTGCCGGGCTCTGCATGTCCCTCGCCCAGGCCATCCCCCAGGCCGGCGAGCGCCTGACCACGGACAATGGGACCGTCCTCGAGGTGATCGAGGCATCGCCCCGGCGGGTCCGGCGCGTACGGATCCACCCGGTCGCCATGACCGACGAGGACGGGGGAGAGGCCGGCGAGGACTGACCGGGCCAGACCTCTAAACCTGGTACGTCCATCGATCCCCGAGCTTCCCTGATCCTGTAGTATTCGAAGTTGATGACGGTCATCGCGCGCGACGCGGTCGCGTCTGACCACCTCGTTTACGCCTGGCCGTTTCCGATCGGCCCGGAGTGCGAGGTGGCGTGCTCGGAAGACGAGCAGGTGGTGATGTGCCCGGCGTGGATGGTCGGCGATCGCCTGGGCCCCGGCCGGCACCGCTGGCGCACCCCGGATCCCACGCGTCCGGTCGGCGCGTTCTTCGTGCTGACCGCGCCGGTCGAGGTGTCGTTCGACATGACGACCAGCTTCAT
Source organism: Myxococcales bacterium (assembly GCA_016720595.1). GTDB lineage: Bacteria > Myxococcota_A > Polyangia > Haliangiales > Haliangiaceae > JABFXX01. The sequence goes on along the minus strand of JADKKI010000052.1, from coordinate 84,570 downwards.
GATCCCCGCCACCGGGCAGCCCGTCCGGCTGCGCGCCAGCGGCTCGCTCCAGGTCCGCTGTGCCGACCCCGGGCTCCTGATCGCCCAGTTCGTGGGGCTCCCGTTCGATTCGGTCAACGAGGGTGTGCTGCGCAGCGTGTCTCGCAGCATCGAGCGCATGCTCGCGCGTCTGTTGACCCGACGCGTCGTGATGGCCGCGACGCCCTTCGCCGTCACCGATCCCGGGATGCTGCCGGGCATCGTCGAAGAGCTGATCGCGTACAACCCCACCGCGGGCGCGGTGTTCGGCGTCGAGCTGATCCGGATCGGGCACCTCGTGGTCGTCGCGGACGATGGCAATGCGCCCTATCTGCCGCTGCCCGTGCACCAGGAGTGGAGCAACGAGCACTCGCACTCGCACGCCAACGCGCACGAGTACAACGGCAATAACGGCAACGGGCAGATCCATCATCACCACGAGGAGCCCGTGGCGGCGCCGGCGCCCGCCGGATCTCCCAACCAGTACGCGCGGCCCAAGACGCCGCAGCTCGACACGATCCGAGGCATGCCGGTGGTCGGCCCCGACGCCACACCGACGCTGCCGCCGCGTCGCGCGCCGAGCGTGCCGCCCGAGCCGAAGCCCACGCCCGTGGCCGCCGAGGTTCGGTCCCCAGGTCCACCGCAGTCCACCGTCTCGGGCGAGCTCGGCGGCAGCAAGAAGATCGGTCCACCGCAGTCCACCGTCTCGGGTGAGCTCGGCGGCAAGAAGGAGACGCAGCCGCGCGTCAAGGCCGCGACGGCGCCACCGCCGATCCCGTCGTTGCCCCCCGCGCGCCGCGCAGCGCCGATCGAAGTCCCGAACTCTCCCGACGAGATCACCCAGCCCGGTCTCGACAAGAAGTTGATGACGCCGGTGCCGGGCTCGATGCGCGCTCCTACGCCCACGCCCAATCCCGCGCAGTCCGAAGCGCGCGGCTCGATCATGGGCATCGGGATGGGCTCGATCGGATCCGCGAGCTCGTCGAGCTCCACCGCAGGCGAGATCCCCACCAAGGTCGCGCCCGGTGCGCGCGTGCTGGTGCCGGGACCGAACGGCCTCATGCAGTCCGCGACGGTCGTGCAGCTGATGCAGGGCTACTACGAGCTCGAGGTCGGCAGCTCCGGTCAGACCATCTGGGTCCCGATCGGCGGCGTCGTCCCCGAGATGTAGCTCTCGGAACGTTCAGGGCTCGCGGAGCTCGGCCTCCCAGATGTCACCCGCGGAGGCCGCGTGCCCCACGAAGATCTCGTCGCCTACATAGGTCGCGCCGAACAGCTGCTCGGCGCCGACATCGAGAGTCCGGAGCACGGCGCCGGTCGCCGCCTCGAACTCGACGAGCGCGCCATCGCGGCGGATCGCGAGCAGGCGCTTGCCGTCGGGCGCCCACCGGAGGTCCCGAAACGGATAGGACGGATACGTGGGCGCGAGCGGGCGAGTCTTGCCGGTCCGCTGATCGAGGAGCATCACCACGCGAGAGGGTGGCGCCTTCGCAGGATCGTCGATCAGGTATGCGAGCACGTCGTCGGTAGGCGACTGCGCGGGCGCGAGGCTCGGCGCGGGGAGCAGCCACGCAGGGTCGCCGCCAGCGAGCGTGACCATCGCGATCCGATCCCGCTCGCTGTCGCGGCGCTCGAAGATCAGGCGCTTGCCATCGCGCGTGAACGTGGCGTTGTGCTCGCCGTCCTCACCGCCCACGACCTTGCGCGGCGGCGTCGAGCCATCGAGCGGGCCGACGAACAGGCCGTCGTCGTTGGCAGCGGCGAGGGTGCGGCCATCGTGCGAGAGCGCGAGGCGATCGAGCGCGAGCCCGCCGAACGGAACCACGCGAGCGTTCTCGCCGCCGTGCCCCATCCGCCACACCTCGTCCTTGGTGCTGCGATACGAGATGAAGACCAGGTCGTCGGTCCCGGGGACGGCGACGGGTGCGAAGTCCTGCCACTTGTTGCGCGCGAGATCGTCGAACTTGGTGGCGCCCGAGGGCAGGAGCTTCGCGATCGTGAGCGACAGGTACTCCGTACAGTCCGACCACACGAGGCGGCGGCCCGAGATCGAGAGGCGCTTGTGTGCCGCGATCGCCGCACCACTCACCACCGACGGCGCCGAGCCATCGAGGGCACGTACCAGATCTCGATGTTCGCGGTGACGGTGTAGCGGGCGATCAGGACCCCATCACCGTGCGGCGCGCGGGTCAGCACCTCGTCCATCGGGCTGTCGTCGCTGCCGGGGATCAGCCAGCGCGAGGTGGTCTTGCCGGCGTCGTAGATCGCCAGGCCATCGGCGGTGGCGCTTCCGGTCTTGGTCAACAGGACGAACCGGCCATCGGGCAGCTCGATCCCGAGCATCGGAAACGCGCCCTTCGGGAGCTCGAGCTTGCGATCGGCCCCGCCCGTACGCGCGTCGTAGCGCGTGAGTCCGCTGCGGCCGCCGGCCCAGACGTACTTGCCATCGGGTGACCACGCGGGCCGGAACCCACCCGCGGCGATCCGCCTGGGGTGCGCGAGGTCATCGAGAGCCGCGACATGGACGGCCATTGGCTCGGCGGTCTTGCGCAAGAAGGCGAGCTGCTTCCCATCGGGGGAGGGCTGCGGCGCGAGGTCCCAGCCCTTGGTCGTGGTCAGCTCGCGCGAACGTCGGGTCGCGGGATCGATCGCCATCAGGTGGCTGTCAGGGCCGACGATGCCGTCGTAGTAGATCGTCCCGTCGGGACCCACGCTCGGATACTCGTCGCACGCATCGGTCAGCGTGATGCGCCGCGCATCGGAGAGGACGAGCGCCGCCGGCGCCGTGGGCGCGGAGGGGACGATCTTAGTCTTGTCGGTCGCGTCGCCAGCATCGGTCGTGCCACCGCGCGCCACGAGCAGGCCGATCACCGCGGCACCGCCAGCGACGACGAGCCCGCCGCCCACGAACCACGGCGTGCGGGAGGGCGAGGAGAGGGCCGTGATCAGCGCGTCCATCGAGGGGAACCGCGCGGCGGGATCGACGGACAGGCCGCGGCGGAGCGCCTGGACCTGGCGCTTCGAGAGCACGTCCTTGGGTGGGATCGGGTCCACGCTCCGCGCGTCCACCTCCCGGAACGGCCGCTCGCCGAACACGGCCTCCCACAGCGCGACACAGAAGCTGAACTGATCGCACGCGGGCGTGAGGTCCTTGCGCTCGAACTGCTCGGGCGCCATGTACGCGGGCGTGCCGGCGATCGTGTTGGTCTGCGTCGTGGCGGTGCCGATCGGCACCGAGGCGGTCTGCGCGGTGAGGGCGAGCTCCCCGATCCGCGCGAGGCCGAGGTCCGCCACCCAGACCACGCCGGCCTTGTCGACGAGGGCGTTGCTCGGCTTGAAGTCGCGGTGGATCAAGCCGGCCGCATGGATCGCGGCGAGGCCGCGGGCCGCCTGGAGGAACAGGCCGATCACGATCGGCGGAGCGGGGCGCAGCCGGGCGAGATGGGCACCGAGGGTCTCGCCCTCGACCAGCTGCATCACCAGGTAGGGCGAGCCATCGACCCCGGCATCGAACACGGAGAGCACGTTCGCGTGGCTCACCCGCGCGAGGGCCTGGGCCTCCCGGCGCAGCGCGGCGCCGAGGACCTCGGGCGCCTTGCCGTGATCGACGAGGATCTTGACCGCTACCCGGCGATCGAGCTCGGGGTCATGGGCCGCGACCACCACGCCCATGCCACCGCGTCCGAGCACGCCCTCGATCTTGTAGCGGCCGATCGCGGCCCTCCCGGTCGACAGCTCTGCGGCGGATAGCGGCTTGGTGGGATCTGCATCCACACCCTCGCCATCGCGTGGGGTCGGGCCCTGGCTCACGATCGAGGCCGCAGGATCCGGTAGAGCCGCAGGCGATTGATCATCGTGCTGCGGGAGACGCCGAGCGCCTTGGCGGCCCGAGTCTGGTTTCCGACCGCGTGCTCGAGCGCCTCGACGTACTGCGCGCGCTCGGCGAGCTGGGCGGGGGTGAGCGTGGCGAGGAACGCATCTCCGTCGGGCTCCGCCGCTGCGGTGGTCGGGCGCGGCGAGAATGCGAGGTGGCGCGCGCCGATCGCGCCGCCGCGCGCGAGTAGCAGCGCGCGCTCGATCACCGCCTTGAGCTCGCGCACGTTGCCCGGCCAGTCGTGCGCCTCGAGCACCTCGACCGCGTCGAGCGCGAGCGGCATCGGCTGCCGGTGGGCCTGCGCGCACGCCTGCGCGAGGAACCGCGCGGCGAGCCCGGCGATCCGGTGACTGCGCTCGCGCAGCGGTGGGATCGTCAGCGTGATCCCGTCGAGCCGGAAGTAGAGATCGTGACGGAACCGCTTGGCGGCGACCTCGGCAGGGAGATCGCGGTTGGTGGCGGCGATGAACCGGACGTCGATCTTGAGCGGGCGGATCGAGCCGATCCGGAGCACCTCGCGCGATTCGATCGCACGCAGGAGCTTGGCCTGGGTCGCGAGCGGGAGCTCGCCGATCTCGTCGAGGAACACGGTGCCGCCCTCGGCCGATTCGAGCAGGCCGACCTTGGTGGCGCTCGCGCCGGTGAACGCGCCCCGCTCGTGACCGAACAGCTCGCTCTCGATCAGCGGCTCGGCGAGGGCGGCGCAGTTGACGCGCGCGAGCTCACCCGTGCGTCCGGACAGCACGTGCAGCGTCTCCGCGAGCACGTCCTTGCCGGCACCCGTCTCGCCCAGGAGCAGCACGCTCGTCGGGGTCCGGGCCACGTCACGCACGAACCCGGGCACGCCCTCGATCGTGGGATCCTCGACGCGGAGGCGCTCGGTGCCCGACCGGCGCGAGGTGGTGGCGCCGCCGCGATCTCCGGCGGCGATCAGGAACGCGAACGGTCCGATGTGGAAGCCATCGCCCATCGCGAGCGCGATCGGCTCGCCACCACGCACCGGTTCGGTGCCGGTCACGCGGATGCCGTTGGTGGAGCCGAGATCCTGGATCGTGAGTGGCGGCCCGACACGAAGCACGGCGTGGTGACGCGACAAGATCGGATCGTCGATCACCACGTCACAGGTGCGATCACGTCCGATCCGCAGCTCCGGCTTGGCGAGGGCGTGGGTCGCGAAGTAGCCCTTGCCGGCGACGAGGAGAAAGTCGCCCGTGCCTGCGACGCGCGGAGCGTCTCGATCGGGAACCGTGTCACCCACCTGCATTCGAACGTATCAGGCTGCACCGCGTTCTGGGGTCGAACCGCGGGTCTGGCGATCGCCTGACTGCGTACACAACTCGCGTACGCACCTCAAACGTGGCGGCGCCAACCGACGGAAACTGCGTGGCACCGGCGACGGTATGGAGCTTGCGAGATGCCGTCCCATGCATCCAAAGGTCCTTCTCGGCTCGCTGTGCGTGCTGATCGCCCACACGGCCTCCGTCTCGGCGGCTCCCACCTGGTGCAAGGGCGGCGACGAGAAGCCCTCGTACGACATGAAGACGCTGTACACCGAGCCCGATGTCCACTTCGCCCTGCTCGGGCTGGTGGCGGCGAGCTGCTACCCGGAGAGTGATGTTGCGGCCCAGGGCAAGCAGCTCGCCGCGGCGCGGGCTGCCTGGTCCAAGAAGCTCGGGCTCGTGGAGGACGACTGGGCCGATGTCTCGGAGTGGGCGCACCTCCAACGCCACCTGCGCGGAGACACGCGGATCGACGAGCGCGATCGCCAGGCCCCGTGGTCCGCGTACTCGCCGCTCGATCAGTTCGGGATCCTCAGCGGGGCGAGCATGTCCGACGTCGACGCGGCGTACATCGCCGACGGGTTCGGCGCCAAGCTGACGCAGCTCGGACGGCTCGGCTACGTCGCGGACTGCCTCGGGCACGGCTCGCAGGATCCGGCGGTGTTCTATGCGATGTGCGCCACCGATGCCGCGACACTGGATCTCGGCAAGCTGTCCGCCGAGATCCGCGCGGACACCACGCACTCGGCCGGCGATCGGATGACCGCCCGCCTCGTGGCCTACGACCTGCTCACCGTGCAGCTGCCGAAGTACTTCGCCGACGCCAAGGCGCTGCGCGCGAAAGATCCCGCGTACGCGACGATGTTCGCACTCGGCGAGACCGCGCACAAGGAGTGGGCCAAGGTCGACCCGCGGTGGATCTCGCTCGTCGCGGACCTCGATGACGCGCGCGTGACGGGCTCGCGCAAGGCGAGCGCGGGCTGCGAGGCGCGGACCTGGGAGGCCTGGAAGGCGGTGATCACCGCGATCCCCGTGAAGCGGTTTGCGGCGATCCATCCGGAGCCGGGCAACTCGTTCGCGATCCAGCTCGTGCCTGCGGTGACCGCGGAGCCCAACGGCTACCTCGCCGCACTCGCGCTCAACGAGTGCGCGAACCTCGAGGGCAAGGAAGATCTCCTGACCGGGGCGATCGGCGCGGCGCTCGTGCGCTGGCCGGGCTTCCGCGGCCCGCGTACGGCGACCCAGACCGCGATCCTCACGGCCAACCTCAAGCTCGATGCGCGCGATGCCACGCTCGACTTCCCCAAGGTCCACCGCGGCTGGATCAAGGGAGATGGCAACGCGCAGAACTACGTCCTCGGTGTGGTGGCGGCGGTCAAGGTCGAGGGCGAGCGCGCGACGGTGACGTTCGCGAAACAGAAGGTGAAGCAGACGCGGTGCGCGAAGGGCCACTACACGTCGCAGATCAGCCAGATCATGTCCGACGGCACGGTCCATTACTACTACGTGTGCGACACCGAGGTGCAGGAGACGATCGAGGTGCCGCCCTCGCCGCCGCTCAAGGTCGTCGCGCGCTACGCGGCAGGGCTGAAGGCGGGCATGACCGTGTCGATCACCAACGACGTCGTCGCGGTCGCGTATGCCAAAGGCGGCACCACGCCGCTCCTCGTCACCGGCATCGAGGTCAAGTGATGTGGCGCGCGGGCCTCGTGCTGCTCACGGGCTGCGCGATGCAGCTGAGCCCGGGTGCGCGGAGCTCGGGCGCTGGACCCACCGCGAGCGTCGGCACCGGCGACCCGAACGGCGGCACGAGCGGAGACGACCCGTACCGGCAGGATCTGGTACAGGCCGGGCCGCGGAAGACCCTGCCGCCGATCCACATGGCGATCCCAGATCGTCCGGTCGATCCGTGGACGGGCGTCTCGGGCGATCGTCCAGCCACGTTCGCCGACGCACAGGATGGGAGTCAGAAGCGGTGGGAGGTGCCGGCAGACAACGTCGCCTGCACGGCCGCGCGTGATCACTGCCTGCCGCCGATCTCGTGGATGTGGGTCCACGAGGGCGACACCGGCGCGATCCGCCATGCACTCGTGGTGGCGTTCACCCCGGAGGGGCCGACCACGCCGACCGGCGGCTACGGTGGGCCGAACACCGTGGGCTCTGATGGCTACACCGCATATCGCACGGTCCCTGCGACCCGCGGAAACCTCGTACCCGGCGCGACCGTGGTCGCCTATCCGTACCCCGAGCAGTTCCCGGTCAGTCCGGTGGAGGCGTTCAAGGCGCTGTGGGCCGTGGGTGTGGTGGAGCGCGTGGACTGGGACCTGGGGTTCGTGTTCCTCGCGGGCTGGAAGGAGCCGCAGTTCCTGACCGCCGCGCGCGTGGCCGTGCTGAGCTATCAGCCGGGCGGGAAGGTGACGATCCTCGACGGACGCCGGCGTGATCAGCTCGCGATCTCGCCAGGCGACGTCATGCTTCCCACTCCGTGAGCCCGAGCTCGAAGCTGCTCCGAGCCGGTCGCCGCGAACGTTGTATACTCACGGCGTGGAAACCCTCGTCGCCACCGCCCGCCGCGTTCTCGCAGCGGGGCCGCCGCTGCGGCTCGCCGTGCTGTTCGGCTCCCAGGCGACGGGGCGCGCACGTCAGGGCAGCGATGTGGATATCGCGATCCTCCCCTGCGATCCCGACCTGGCGTTGAAGGCGGAGCTCGAGCTGGCTGGTGCGCTCTCGAGCGCGCTGGGCCGAGAGGTCGATCTGTTGCGGCTCGACCGCGCGGCGACCTTGCTGCGCTGGGAGATCGCACGTCACGGCACGCCCCTCGTGACCTCCAGCCACGAGTGGCCCCGGTTTCGCGCCTCCGCAGCCTCGGAGCACGCGGAGATCGCCGAGGCTCTCGAGCACGCCGCACGGCTGTTTCAGCGACGTCTTCTGAGACCCGCCACGTGACGGATCACCTGATCATCCTGAAGAAGCTCGCGATGCTCCGCGAGCACGCAGGGCGAGTGCGTCGTCGACGTCCGCCTGCACGTGAGACGTTCGAGACCGACGTCGATATTCAGGATGCGCTCGCCCTCAGCTTCCTCGTGGCCGTTCAGGAGGCCAACGACATCGCGATGCACATTGCCGCTGACGAAGGCTGGGGCGTGCCGGGAAGCTATGCCGAGGCCTTCGAGCTGCTGGCAAACAACTCGGTCCTGACTCGCGAGCACGCTCGCCAGCTCGGCGGGATCGCCAGCGTCCGCAATCGCATCGCACACGGCTACGCCAGCATCGATCCAGGACGGCTCTGGGACGAGCTCCCAGCTGGTCTCGAAGCGCTCGAGCGCTACGTCGATGCCATCGCGCGGCTGGTCGGCGACCCTCCGTAGGCGTCGTCGGGCGACCATCGAGCGGGGTCGGGGTGAGGAGCCCCCCTCGATCGTCGACCGTGGATCCCGGCGTGCACTTCAAGTCCCGGGCGGTCTCGCGGAGTTACGTCATCGAGGGCGCGGTATGGGTGTTGCTCCTACCTCCCACATGCTCCTTCGCTCCAGCCTGCTCGTCAGCCTCCTCGGCGTCGGTTCCGCGACGGCCAGCCCGCTGGCAGGCGGGGATCAGGCGCCGGATCAGATCACGGGGACCAGCGCGCCGATCATCGGCGGCACCGTGGTCGGCGCGGGCAACTGGCGCGACACCGTGGCCGTGCTCGGCGCGCAAGGCACCTGCACGGGCACGCTGATCGCTCCCGACGTGGTGATCACCGCCGGCCACTGCGCCGCCACCAATCCGACCTCGGTGCGGCTCGACACCACCGACATCAAGGCCGCCGGCGGCATCACCGCCACCGTCAAGAGCGTCACCGCGTACCCGAACTGGGAGACCACGTACGACGTCTCGGTGATCGTGCTCAACGCGCCCGTCGTCGGCGTCACGCCGCGGACCGTGGCCACGGCGTGCACGTACACCACCGGCTGGACGAGCGGCGCCTCGGTGCACCTGGTCGGGTTCGGCGCGATCGATCTGCAGGCGCAGGGCAACAACAGCAAGCTCTACGAGGTCTCCGTTCCGCTCACCGATCCGACGTGTGCGGCGGGCAACGGCTGCAAGCCCGCGGTGATGCCGAGCGGCGAGTTCGTCGCGGGCGGCGCCGGTCGCGATTCGTGCAACGGCGATTCGGGCGGCCCGGTGTATCTCGACACGCTGCGCGGCCCGATCCTCGTCGGCGCGGTGTCTCGCGCCACCAACAGCGCCACCAATCCGTGTGGTGATGGCGGCATCTACGTGCGCATGGACAAGGTGGTCTCGTGGATCGAGACCACCACGGGCAAGACGCTGACCAAGGACAACTGCCAGGTCACGCCGCCCGCCGATCCGATGAACCCCGATGCGCCGACCACCACCGATCCCACCAAGCCCCCGCCGACGAACCCGAACGACGCGGACGAGATCACGGGCGGCTGCTCCGCAGGCGGCTCGGGCTCGGGCCTCGGCGGTCTCGTGCTCGCGCTCGGCGCGGTGGTGCTGCGCCGGCGCCGCCGCCAGACCACGTAGCGCCGCTCAGAAGTCCGTGAGCCCGACCTCGAAGTAGACCGCGGGGCTCTTGCCCTCGATGCCGTAGCCGACATCGAAGCCGAGCAGCGGGAGCACGATCGCCTTCACGTAGATCCGCAGGCCGAGGCCGACGTCGTTGCGCCAGCGATCGATGCCCTCGTGCTGCGTGGACAGATACAGCCGATCGCCACCCGTGCGCGGGTTGTGGAAGCCCACGCCGCCCGTGTCCCAGAACCCGATGCTGCGGAACGCGAACGACCGCCACTTGAACAGCGGCACCGAGTACTCGAGCCGGCCGAACGCACGAGCATCGCCGCGAAACCTGTCCACGGAGTAGCCGCGGAGATCCGTCGCGCCGCCGAGGGCGAACTCCTCGTGCAGCGGCAGGTGCTTGCCGGCCGCGAAGCCGGTGCGGAGCTCGAGTTGGTGCTCTTCGAAGAACCGCCACGCGTAGTAGGCGCGGACCAGGACCGAGCTGTAGTCGTAGTCATCGAGGCCGGGGATCGAGGCATCGAGGATCAGCTGGACGTACGGGCCCCAGGTGACGCCGAACCGGTGCTGGCGTGCGTCGAGGGTGAGCCGGGGTTGCATCGAGACATCCCAGCCATCGGTCTCGGGGATCACGGTCGGCGTCTGTGCGGCGTCGTCGAGATGCGTGTCGCGGAACGTGACGTATGCGCCACGGAACCGTAGATCGGCGGTCAGCCACCACGCCGCGCGATAGCCCACGAGGGCGCCGCCCCCGAGATAGTCCGTGGTGGTGATCCGGGCGATCGAGGCGTCCTGCGCATCGTTCGTGGGATTGGCGTACTCGGTGATGCCGCGCCGGTACGCGTAGAGGTCGATGCGATAGGTGAGCGGTGTGCCGGCGATCGAGGGATTCAGGAACGTGCCGAAGAACAGCGACTCGCGCGTGCCGATCTGCCCGTAGAGGAGGACCTTCTGGTTCCGGCCCTGGAAGTTGTTCTCCGCGAACCCCACGCCGAACGCCTGGTTGCCCGAGAGCAGGAACAAGGTTGGCGCGATCACCCACGAGTGCTTGTCGTCGAGCGTGGCCACCACGCGCACCCCGCCGGGGGCGTCCTCGAGCGTGACGGTGACAGACTCGAACAGCTCGCTCGAGAGCAGGGCCTGGGTGATCCGCGGCAGGTCCTTCGCGGAGATCGGCTCGCCGAGCTCGAGGTGTGCGAGGTAGACGGCCGTCTGATCGGTCAGCTTCGAAGGCCCGCGCACGGCCACGCCCACGAGTGGGCGTGGTGCATCGGGGACCGCAGGCGCCTGCGCCGACGCCACGGAGGCCCAGGCGAGCGCGACAACAACAACCGCTCGCACGAGCTGCTTACTTCTTCTTCTTGCCCGGGAGGATGCCCATCAGCTTCGCGATGATGCCGAGCATGATCTCGTCGGCACCGCCGCCGATCGACAGCAGGCGGGTATCGCGATACGCGCGGGCCACCGGGTTGTCCCAGGTGAAGCCCATGCCGCCCCAGTACTGGAGGCACGAGTCCGCTACCTCGCGCGACAGGCGCCCGGCCTTGAGCTTCGCCATCGAGGCCATCATCGTGACGTCGGCGCCGCCGATGTAGTCCTCGACGGCGCGATAGACCAGCGAGCGCAACGACTCGACCTCGGTCTTCAGCTCGGCGAACCGGAAGTGGATCGACTGGTTGTTGATCAGCGGCTGGCCGAAAGTCTCGCGCTCGCGGCAGTACGCGATCGTGGCCTCGATCGTGCGGTCCATCCCGCGCACGGAGCCGATCGCGCCACACAGCCGCTCCTCCTGGAACTGCACCATCTGCATCATGAAGCCCATGCCCTCCTCGCCGATCCGGTGGCGCTGAGGCACGCGGACGTTGTCGAAGAACACCGGGCAGGTGTCGGAGGCGAGCATGCCGAGCTTCGCGATCTTCGGCCCGATCTCCACACCCTTGAGCTTGGTGGGCACGATCACGAGCGTCTTGTTCTGGTGGACGGGGCCCTCGCCGGTGTTGACCAGCAGGCACAGCCAATCTGCCTGGGCGGCGTTGGTGATCCACATCTTCGAGCCCGTGATCAGGTAGTCGCTGCCGTCCTTCTTCGCGACGGTCTTGATCGCCGCCACGTCGGACCCGCCGCCGGCCTCGCTGACGGCGATCGAGGTCACCGCCTCACCGGTGATCGCAGGCGCGAGGAACTCCTTCCTGAGCTCGTCGGTGCCCCACCGCGCGAGCGCGGGGGTGGCCATGTCGGTCTGCACGCCGAGCGCCATCGGGATGGCACCACCGCGGCAGTTACCGAGCTCCTCGGTCGCACACATCTGGTAGGAGTAGTCGAGGCCCATGCCGCCGTAGGCCTCGGGCTTGTTGATGCCGAGGAGGCCCAGCTTGCCGGCCTTCTTGAACAGCTCGTGCGCCGGGAACGCGCCTGCGCGCTCCCAGTCGTCGATCTGAGGATTGATCTCCTTCTCGACGAAGTCCTTGACCGTGCGGCGGAGCTGCTGATGTTCGTCCGTGAAGCGCATGTGAACGAACCGTACACCAACCTGGCACGGGGGAACTGTCCGAGATCCGTACAGATCTTTTCGGTTTGATCGGCCCCGAAAGGGTGCGAGCCTGAATCCCGCGATGTTGCCGATCCTCCTCAAGATCCGGCTGACGACGATGGCGATGGCGGGGTGGACCACCGTTGCCGCCCCCGTCCCGCTGCCCCTCGATGCGGTCACGCTGGCATACCAGGCACGCGCGGCCACGCCCGTGGAGGTCAAGCTCTACGACGAGAACCTGCACGTCAGCGCGACCGTGCTGATCGATCACCTCGGGAACAGCGACGAGGCGACCACGAAGGAGATCCGCCACCTGTTCCGCTGCCGCGTGACCAACCACGAGCGGCCGATCGCGCGCAGATCGCTGATGATGCTCGCCGACGTCGCGGAGATGTACGAGGGCAGGACGATCGAGTTCGTCAGCGTGTATCGCGTGCAGCGCGGCGAATCCCTGACGTCACCGCACCGCGATGGGCGCGCGATCGATTTCCGGATCCGCGGCGTCCAGCTGCGGACGATCCGTGACTACCTGTGGAGCAAGTACACCGAGGTCGGCGTGGGCTGGTATCCGAGCGAGCAGTTCATCCACATGGACACCCGGCCGACCATGCACGACACGTCGTGGACGTTCCTCAAGGGGAAGAACCACTACAACCCGTACTGGGCCGAGCTGGCCCGGCAACCGCAGCCGGTGCTCCAGGCACGGCGCGGCGGCGTCTGACCCGCAGTCAGGCCAGCGCGCGCTCGATCGCGTCGTGCGAGACCGCGCCTTCGCGGATGATCTTGAAGCCTCGCTCGGTCACCTCGACGAGGGTCGACGGGGGTTCGGGCGGGATGTCCATGGCGTCGACCCAGATCGCGACGGTCCGCGCGAACCGGGCGCGAACGGTGGCCGCCGAGCTCGAGCCGGGCTTGTTCTCGAGGTTCGCGCTCGAGACGACGAGGGGGCCGCCGAGCTGGCCGACGATCGCCGTGGTCAAGGGATCCTCGGGAACGCGGATGCCGATCGATCCGGTGGAGCGCGTCAGCATCCGGTTGATCTTGATGGGCAGGCGATCGCTCGGTGGCAAGAGCAGCGTCAGCGGTCCCGGCCACAGCGACTTGGACAGGCGCTTGGTCGTCGACCACGTGGTCCCGTCGACGATGTCATGTGCCGCCTTGAGGTCGCCCACGAGGATGAGTGCCGGGCGGTTGTGCGCACGCTGCTTGCTCTGCGCGAGCCGGGTGATCGCGGCCTCCGAGCGGGCGTCGGCGATGATCCGATAGGCACCGCGGACGGGGATGCACGCCAGATCGCCCGCGGCGATGACGTCGACGATCTCGGAGACTCTCGTACTCACGTCGGCGATGCGGATGGACTTCATCGATGGATGACCACGTTCCAGCGTATCATCGCGAAGGTCGTCGCGCGCACCAGGATCTCGATTGCGCGACGGTTCATCTACGTCCGCGACAACGACGGTTGTGCGCTGCGGAGCGCCTCGTCGAACCGCGCGCGGTCGTCCGGGAGGAATGTCGACGGCAGCCCATCGCGAACCAGCTCGGCATGGCGCGCCAGGTGAGCGCGATCGGCGTCAGGGCACGAACGCGCGGCCATCTCGATCGCGCGTACGAGCCGGATCGAGACCGCGAGATCACCGCGGCCGTACTGGCGGAGCTGGTTGAACGCGAGGTCTGCGAGCTCGTTGAAGGCCGGCTGCGGCGCCACGACCAGCGTGGTCTCGCCGTCCCGGATGACGAGGTCGCTGGGGTGCCGACGAGCGATCTCCGAGAGCAGGCTGCCGAGGCGGTCGATACAGATGGTCGCGGTGCTCGGGTCGTTGACTGCGGGCGAGATCGCCTTGAGGGCGATGTCCACGAGCTGGCGCAGACCGAACGCCACATCCTGCTGCATCGTCCGGATCGGCCCGAGGTCGAACGTCTCGGCGCAGGCGCGCGCCGCTGCGGGTGTGACCTCCGTGCCCACGATGCGCGCGAGCTCCGCGCCACGAACCACGAAGTCGCCGGGCTCGACGGTCAGGTGGATGACGAGCCGGTCCTTTTGCGCCAGGGCCGCCAGACCCTCGTGGTCGACGAGCTGCAGATAGCCCGCACGATCGGCCACCACGGATGCAGCCGCCTCTGGGAGTGGAATCGCTGTCGACGACCCGCCGAGGGGATAGACCTCGTCGATCACCGTCTCGGTCTCTGCGGCGATCCGGTCCACGATGTGGTTGACCTGGATCCCGGTCGCGATGTGATGGATGAAGTAGATCAGGAAGCCCAGGCAGGTCAGGCCGAGGAGGAACCCGAACGCCACGGCCCAGGTGGCCACCCAGGGTGGCTCGGAGCTGATCGAACGCATCACGAGCAGGCAGTACGTGAACGTACCGATGAACACGCCGAGCGTCCGCTGACTGACTCGATCGCGCACGAAGCCACCGAGGATGCGGGGCGAGAACTGGACGGAGGCGAGCGAGAGGGCGACGACCAGCACCGAGTACACGATCGAGACCACTGCCATCATCGATCCGGCGATCGCACCGAGCACCGCCTGCGCCGATCCGGGGTCGTTGCGGAAGAACCACCCGCCGGACTCCCAGCGGGCGAGGGTGCCGGTGCGCTCGAGCTGGATCAGGACGAGGGCGATCACCGCGAGGCCGGCTGTGAACACGGCCGGCCGAAACAGGAGGCCGGTGCCGAGGTCGTGCACGAGCTGCCGCCAGCGAAAGTTGAAGCGTCCTGCCACGGCCGCATCGTAGACCGCTTTCCGCGAGGACTTTCGCGCGCAGCGCCGCGCGGCGTACTCTCGGGACGTGATCACGCGGTTCGCCCCGTCGACCACGGGAGAGGCCCACCCGGGGACGCTGCTGTCGGCGCTCCTGGTGTGGCTCGAGGCGCGGCGCCGGGGCGGTCGCGCGATCCTCCGGCTCGAGGACCTCGACGTCACCCGCGTCAAGGCGGGCTGGGCCACGCAGCTCGTGGAGGCGTGCGCAGAGCTCGGCCTGACCTGGGATGCCACCGTGCTCCAGTCCGCACTGCGCTCGGATCACGAGGCCGCGCTCGATCGGCTCGAGGCCGCGGGACGGCTGTATCCATGCGCATGCAGCCGCGCCGATCGCACCGGTGGGCGTCGCGCACCCGATGGCGGGTGGGCGTACGAGAACACGTGTCGCGGTCGCCCGCTGGTCGGTGGCTGGCGGGGCCAGGCCGAGCCGGTACGGCTGCGGCTCGATGACGATCGCGTGGAGCTCGTCGACGACGGCGGGCTCGATCTCTCGCAGACGCCCGCGCATGATCTCGGCGATCCGATCGTGCGGCGCCGCGACGGCGTGATCGCGTATCACCTCGCGGTGGTCGTCGATGATGCGCGGGCACAGGTCACCGACGTGATCCGTGGCAAGGACATCGCCGCGTCGACGGCGACGCAGGTGCTGATCCAGCGCGCACTCGGGCTGCCGACGCCGCGCTACCGCCACCACTTCTTGCTGCTCGAGACCGATCGCACCGGGAAGCTCTCGAAGCTGCACGGCTCGCTGCCGTACTCCGGGTTGCGCGCGCGCATGTCGCCGGCGGAGATCCTCGGAAGGCTCGCGCACGTGGCCCACCTGATCGATGCGCCGCGGCCGATCCGGATCGACGAGCTCGGCCTCGACTGGAGCCGGGTGCCGGTGGACGACCAGGTGCTCGCCACGTAGCTCGGATCAGTCCGGTCAGAGGTCGACGAAGCGCCAGGTACATGTGGTCGCGATCATCTCGATGAACGCCCGGACCTTTGCCGAGAGCAGCCGCGTCGTCGGGTAGACCACCTGGATCGGCAGCGGGGGCGGCTCGTGATCCGCGAGCACGATCACCAGCCGACCGGCTCGAACCGCATCTGCGACCTGGTAGCCGAGGGCCATCGTCAGGCCGCCTCCCAGCTCGGCGTGACCGAGCGCCGCATCCGCACTGTTGGTCACGTAGCGCGGCTGGAACGAGATCCGGCGATCCCCCTTGGGGCTGGTGAACTTCCACTCGGACGTGGGGCTGATCGAGGTGAACTGGATCAGGTCATGTGCTGCAAGCTCGTCGGGGGTGCGCGGGCGCTTCCGCTTCGCGAGGTATCTGGGCGATGCCACGACCACGCGCCGGGTCGCGCCGACCTGGCGCGCGACCGCCCCCGAGTCCTCGAGGACGCCGATCCGGACCGCGGCATCGATCCCCTCGTCCACCAGGTTCGCCATCCGGTCGCCGATGGTGAGCTCACCGACCACCTCCGGATACTTTCGAAGGTAGGCGCACATCAGCGGTGCGACGTGCAGCCGACCGAACACCGACGGCGCCGCGACCACGAAGCGACCGATCGGAGTCGTCCGCTCCGATTGCGCGGCCGCTTCGGCCTCCGCGAGATCGGCGAGGATCCGCCGCGCTCTCTCGAGATAGCGGGTCCCCGAGTCGGTCAACGAGACCGAACGCGTCGTGCGCTGGAGGAGGCGCGTGCCGAGCCGGTCTTCGAGGCCCGCGATCAGGCGGGTCACCGCCGACGGCGAGAGCTTGTGTCGCCGCGCCGCCGGCGCAAAGCCGCGGAGGTCGGCGACCGAGACGAACACGGTCATCGCATCGAGACGGTCCATGCCCCTGTGTCGCCTGATTGTTTCACTCTCCGCAAGAGTGAAGTGAAAGTTGGCCGTATTGTGCCGGAGCGTCTGCAGGCGCACCTTGGCCTCACGACGGTCGAATGTCTCGACCTCGGATCACCAAGGAAGCTGTCATGTCCCGCATCCCCACCCCCTCGACCATCGAAGCCTCGCCCGCGCTCGCCCAGCCCCTCCTCGCCGCCGTTCACAAGCAGCTCGGCAGCGTCCCGAACCTGTTCCGCATCGTTGGCAACAGCCCGGCCGCACTCGAGGGCTACCTGAGCCTCAGCGGTGCCCTGGGCAAGGGAACACTCGATGCCCGGACGCGTGAGCGGATCGCGCTCGCGGTCGCCGAGGTCAACGGCTGCGGGTACTGCCTCGCGGCGCATACCTACCTCGCCACGAACCTCGCCAAGCTCGACGCCACCGAGATCGCGGCCAACCGCGACGGCGTCTCCGGAGACGCCAAGGCCTCGGTCGCGGTCTGGTTCGCCACGCAGCTGGTCCGCGAGCGTGGCCATGTCTCCGAGGCCGACGTTGCTCGCGTGAAGGCCGCCGGCTACGACGACGCGCAGCTCGTGGAGATCGTGGTCCACGTGGCGCTCAACACGCTCACCAACTACGTCAACAGCGCGTTCGGCACCGAGATCGACTTCCCGGCCGTCAGCCGACGTGCGGCGTGAGCGCCTGGGCCCTGTTGCCGAGCCACGACAGGCTTATCGCCAGTCGACGCCGAGCTCGACGAGGACCGCGCGGTCGCGGTAGCCGGGGACCAGCTCGGTGAGGCCCTGCTCGAACCGCACCCCGGCCGTGAGCGGCGTGGTGGGGAACGCGACCTCGAGGGATGCCGCCGCCGAGGCGCCGGCGCGGTTGACCGCCATCGCATTGCGCGTGTCGGCGAACCGGAGGTCCCCGCGCAGCTGCCCGATCAGCGCCACACCGATCGCATCGGCATCGATCACCGAGTAGCCCGCACCCGCGGATGCGCCGAGGACATCGACGGCCGCATCGCCTTCGCCACCGCGACGTGTCCAGTCGATCCGCGCGGCGAGGAAGGCCGGACCACCGAGCGCATAGCGAGCGGCGGCTCCCACGGAGGGCCGCATCCGGGCTGCGACGGCTCCGTCGTCGAAGATGCCGCCGCCGAGACGCACGCCGAGCCAGATCGGCAGTGGGGCGGCCGGCGCGGGGCCGGCGAGTGGATCGGCGAGCTCGGGGCCCGTGCGCGGGCCGGCGATCCCGAGCTGCTTGTCGCTCATCATCGAGCGGCGCTTGACGTCCGGTGGCGGGCCATCCGTCTTCTCGAGGGCGTTGTCGTCGCGGAAGTCGACCTTGCCATCGCGGGGCGGCTTGGCAGGTGCCGCTGCGACCTCGAGATCGAGATAGACCGCGCCGCGGGTGTACGCCGCGATGGTGACCGTGTTGGTGAACACCTTGCCGGCGAGGGTCGCGCGCACCGTGTACGTGCCGGCCTTGACCCACACACTGGTGGGCGTCGTGAGCTGCTCGCCGGGGAGGGCATCGAGCTCCGCGACGAGCCCGGCGGGGCGCGTGACCACCTGGAGCAGGGACAGCTCGCTCTGCCCGAGCTTCTTCTGGACGTCGCGCGCGGCGCGGGCGACCTCGGCCGAGACATCCTCGGGCAACGTGAGCTCGCCGCAATCCGCCAGGTAGAGCGCGGCGCGGGAGAGATCCTGCTTCTTCGCATAGACCGCGCCGAGCGTGCAGCGCGCCGCCGGATCGGAGAGCTGGGCTCGCAGACCCGTGAGGTCGGCCTTCGCGAGGGCCTCGCCCAGCGGACCGGCCTGTACGGGCGCATGGGCCAGCGTGACGATCAGTGCGGCGATCCAGGCTCTCACGTCACTCAAGATGACACGGCGCGCGTAGGATAGTTGCGGTGTCTCCAAGTGCTCGACGCGCCGAGGTGATCCGCGTCTTCGAGCGGTACCTGGTGGAGGTGGTGGAGAGGTACGACCTGTGCCCCTGGGCCCGTGGCGCGCGCGAGCAGGGCCAGGTCGGCGTCGATGTCGTGTGGGGAACACCGTCCGGCGAGGCCTGGGTCGCGGCTGCCCAGGCGCAGCTCGCGCGCCCGGGCGTGCGGGTGGTGATGGTGATCGCACCCGAGCTCGCGGGCGGACCCGCTGCGCTCAGGAAGGTCCGCGAGCTCATGGTGGCGCGCATCCCGAGTGCGGGCATCGCGGACTTTCACCCCGAGTCGCCGCTCGATCTCGCCACGCCCGCGCGGCTGGTCCCGTACCTGCGCAGGTCGCCCGATCCGTTGATCCAGCTCGTGCCGCTCTCGATCCTCGATCAGGTGCGTGGGCCGCGGACCGGCTCCGGGATCGCGACGCAGGCACAGATGCTGGGCGGGCTCGTGCCGCCGTCGCGCCCGGATCTCGCGGACCGGATCGCCGCAGCGAACCACACCACCGTGCTCGAGGTGCAGGACGAGCTCGCGAAGACGCTCGCCGACATCGCCGAGGATCGCGCGCGCAGCTACGCGAAGGTCGAGATCACTTCGTCCCGCTGACGGTGATCACGAGGTTCGACATCGGGAACCCGAGCGCCGTGGTCGTCTTGGGCTGCGGCGTGGCACACGCACCGCCGGGCGCGCGCAGGTAGCCGGGGCGGGTCTCCCCGAGGCTGTTGCCGCCCAGGTAGAAGTACTTCGAGGTGCCGCTGAAGTTCGGGGAGAACACCTCGACGATCAGCTGGCTCAACGCGGGCACGTTCGCCGAGATCGGCACCGTGACGGTGGTGGTCGCCGTGTTGAGCGTGGTGGGGACGTTGAACGTGGTGGCCGTGATCGGCGTGACGAGGCCAGTGTCGAGCAGCGCCGGCGGCGGGGTGAGGGTGCCCGCGTACGTGCCGATCTTGACCTGCACGATGGGCGACCCGATCGCCTCCTGGACGCCGAACGTGACGGCGGTGACGTGGAAGCCACCGACGACGCCCTCGTCGGCGAGCTTCCACACGCGATACCAGCTGTTCTCTGCGGTGGTGCCATCGGGATTACCGCACGCCACCGAGTTGTTCGAGCCGATCGTGGCGCCCGTGGTCTGGCTCAGGGTGACCGCAACCGGCGCCGCGTCGGCGGACGGGGCGTCTCCTCCCACCGCGGCATCCCCGGGCGGCCGGGCATCGATCGCGGTGGCCGCATCGATCACGGGCTGATCGTCACCACTCCCCGCACCGCCGTTCGTGCCTGCGGCTGCGCACGCGGCGGCGCACACGAGCGTCGTCGCGAACAGCCGGCCCTTGCGCATGGGCGGCATGATAGGCGCGATCCGTGGCTACGGGCAGCCCGAAGCGGGGTGCGTCGCCTTGAGCGACAGCGAATCGAAGAAGAAGTTCGAGACGTCCGTGGCGTCGCCCGCCGACGACAGCTTGATCATGATCGTCTCGCCGGCGTGCGGCGCGGCGAACGTCTTGGAGAACGCCGTCCAGGTCGTGGTGGTGTGATCATCGTCGAGCGACACCACGTTCTCGATCACCGTGCCGTTGCTCTGCGCGAGGTCCGCGTAGCCGTGATCGTAGACGCCGGGGAGGATCTCGCTCGTCTGCACCCAGTAGTTGCCGGTCAGCGTGAGCGCGGTGGTCCCGGCGGGGATCAGGATCGTCTGCGTGAGCGAATCCTTGTTCGAGGCGGCGGGCTTCTCGAAGCCGCCGAGCCACACCAGGTTCGGCGCGGTCATCGGCGTGACGGGGGCGGGACCTGCCGTCGTCACGAGTGGGTAAGCGGGATCGATCTTGGTCTGCGTCCACGCGGTGGCGACCGGCACGCCATCGAACGCCTCGTTCATCAGCAGCTCGGTCATCACCGGGTTGCACGATGCGTCCGCGCTGGTCGAGCTATCGGTGCCGGGCGAGCCGTCGTGCTTCGCATCGCCACCGGCCACCGAGGCATCCGTGCGCTCGAGCGCAACTCCTGCCTCGGCACATGCACTGAGCATGGTGGCGGCGGCGAGGAGCCCTCTTCCGTACGACATGCCCGGATAGTCGCAACGGCAGCGATGTCCGGGCAACGAGATTCGTCACAGGACGTCAGACCTCACCGCAGGCATCAGGCGCTGCCAGCAGCTGCCAGATGGCCGGATCTACTGGCGAAGCTTCATCAGACGGCGAGCCGAACGCCCTGGACGCCGACATCGAAGGCCGGGCGCTGGGACAGGCGGGCCTCGGCGGCCATCAGGTCCTCGAGGGTGTCGATCTCGGTGGCGTACATCGAGCCGATGTCCACGCCATAGAGCGTGACGCCCTCGTCGACGATCTGCTGGAACGCGGCCTCGTAGTACTCGTTGACCAGGTTCTGGCCGCGCACGCGCGCGTCGAGGGCGGCGAACAGCTTGCGCGAGGAGCTCGCGCTGAACAGCTCGATGCCGATCGATTCGCCCATCGCCGACCGCACGGGGACGTGCTTGCCGATCGCGAGCACGCGGTCTTCGTTGTCCGCGGTGATCTTGACCTCCTCGAGGCCGATCTCTCCGACGGAGCGCACGGCGAGGCAATCCGGGCCGCGCTCGACGAGCTCCTCGATCACGCCGAGGTCGAACACCACGTCGCCGTCGAGCAGGATGAAGCCATCGTCCTCGACGTGCTCGCGGGCGAGCAGGAGCGAGTACGCGTTGTTCGTGCTGCGGAAGTCCGGGTTGGTGACGAACGTGACATCGAGGCCGGGGAACCAGCTGGCCACGGCATCGCGCACCATGTGCTCGAGGTAGCCGGTGCCGATCACGAACTGATCGAACCCTACGCGCAGGAGGCTCGTGATGGTCCGCCGCAGGATCGGGACTCCGCCCACCGGCAACAGCGTCTTCGGCGTATCGTCGGAGTAGGGGCGGAGCCGAGTGGCACACCCGGCGGCGAGAATGACGGCCTTCATGCTAGCCGCGCGTATATGCAAACCTCATACACGCAGGATGTTCGCTACTTGGGCGGTCTGACGTGGTGAATCTTGAACAGATCGCCCCTTCCACTGGGCTCGATCGACCAATTCCTGTCACCACGGCGTTTCGCGGCGACAACCTTCCGGCAAGTTCACGTCAACTCTTGGCGTGATCTCGCGTGTCCATGTAGACGTAAGGCGTGCCTGTTGCGCTCCAGCTCGACGCCATCGTCCTGGCGGATGATCCGCTGGCGAAGGTCAAGATCGCCGGGCTGACCGCACGCGAGCGCGCCACCCGCGTCGCCACGAGGATCGGCGCCTCCCGTGTGCTCGTCGTCGATGGTCCGCGCGATCAGGTGAGTGCGTGGCGTGCCGGTCGCACCAACCCGGTGCTCGTGATCCGCGCAGATCAGCTCGTGCACACGCCGCTCGTCGCGCCGCTGGTCGCCGCGATCCCGCTCGAGGGCGTGGCGATCGCTGTCGGTCCGGACGGCGAGGACGGCGGCGCGTACATCGCTGCGGGCTCGGCGGCGCGTGCAGCGATCGCGGCGATCGCGGCGGGCGAGAACGCCGCCACGTTCGCGGTGGCCGCCGAGACCACGAAGGTCCCGCATGGCGAGATCGCGCGGCACGCGATCGGCACCCCCGAGGAGCGGGCGGCGGCGCAGCGCCTGCTGTACCGGATCCTGATCAAGCCGCAAGACAACGCGATCTCGCGGTTCATCTTCCGCCCGCTGTCGTCGCGGCTGACCAAGCTGCTCGTCCACACGCCCGTCACCGCCAACATGCTGTCGGCCACGGTGGGCGTGATGATCGCGATCGCGTGCGTACTCACGGCCACCGCCGACATGCGCCTCGTGATCGCCGGCGCGGCGGTGCAGGCGCTGTCGGGCTACATCGATTGCTGCGATGGCGAGATCGCGCGCCTGAAGCTGCTGTCGTCGCGGTTCGGTGCGTGGCTCGACACGCTCGTCGACGAATCCTCGACGCTGGCGTACATGGCGGCGATCGGCTGGCACTGCCACCTGTACTGGGGGCACCCAGGCTGGGACATCTGGACCGTCGGCATCATCGTCGGCCTCGCGACGTATGGCTGGTCGATCTACTGCATCTACTACAACATCATCGTCGGCGTCGGCTCCGCCAACTCGCAGGACTATGCGACCAAGTTCGAGGTGGTCCCGACCGAGCAGCCCGACGCCGTGCGGCTCCGCCCCATCCCCACCAAGCCGCTGACCCCGGCGCGGCCGCTGCCGCCGTGGCTCGACGCGATCGTCGCCTTCCTGCCCAACATCGTCCGCCGCGACTTCATCGTGTGGTGCGCGCTGCTGTTCGCCGTGCTCCACGTGACCCACGTCTCGTTCATCATCCAGGTCACCGGTGGCGTGGTGAGTGCGCTGGTGGTGACCAAGGATCACGTCCACCTGCGCCTGCTGCGACGCTCGGTCGTACGTGCCGGTCAGCGGCTGCTGTCGCCTTCCACGTGATCGCCGTTGCAACGCCCTCCTGGTGGTCCTACAAACAAGTGTGGCCACGCGTGCAGTCTCTGCGCTGACGACCTTTGTCGTCGCGCTCCTGCTCGCGCTCTCCGTGCCCACCTCGCAGCTGCGGACGGTCTCGATCACGAAGTCGTGCTGCTGTCCGGACCCGACGAAGTGCCACTGCCCGGACCACCAGAAGTCGCGGCCCGGGCAGCCGGAGCTACGTGCCTGTCACCAGACCACCGAGGTCAACGTGGCCGCTACCTTGCCAGCGTTCACACGGCCTGTGGTGATGCCCGTCACCGAGGCGACCGTGGTCGGGCTGGCTCCCCTGTCTTCGCACGCTGCACCGCACGCGCCGCCGATCCGGGCCCGGCCCGACGCCCCGTCCTAGCTGTCCTCGCGACGCTCGAGGTGTCACGCAACGTCCTCCCGCGCATCTGCGCACGAGGGTCGTCAGCGAATCTCGCCGCAAGGATTCTCAGACCCGGCTCGGCATGTAGCTCGTACGATGAAGGTGTTCCTCCGGATCGCTGTCGCGTTCGCCCTCGGGGTCTTCGGCCCCGGGAAGGCGCGGGCGGAGCATGCCCACGGTGGGGGTGGCCACCACCACTGCCACAGCTGCGAGATGCCCGAGGCGGCCGAGCCGGTCACGTCGACCTTCCGTGCGGGTGTGGGGCTGGTGGCGGCACGCTATGACACGCAGATCTACGGGGGCGACTACCAGGGCGTGGTCCCGGCCGCGAGCTGGATGCGCGGGCGGCTGGGTGCGTCGGCCGCGATCGGCCTGTACCGGCTCGTCGAGAACGGTGCGCGGCGCTACGGTGTCAGCGATGTCGTGCTCTCCGGGCAGGCGACCCTGGTCGAGAGGCCTCGCGGTGCGTTCGGAGTGGCCTTGCCCCTGTCACTCCCGACGGGGAACCACGCGACCGGGTTCGGGATGGGCCACGTGATGGTGATGCCGGGTGCGTGGGCCAGCGGCCAGTTCGCGGGGCTCCAGGTCGGTGCATCGCTGGGCTACAGCCGCGCGCTCGGCGGCGCGGAGCATCACGATCACGGCTCGTGGCCCCTCGTCGACCCGATGAATCAGCAGGAGCTGACCTGGAGCGCGAGCGCGTACGTCCCGCTCGGCAACGTGATCCGCACCGGCCTGCGGATGAGCGGTGGCGTGCCGCTGGGCGAAGGGCGCGAGCGCGTCACGGGCGGCGTGCGGGCGATCTGGACCGAGGGGCGCGTGGAGACGGGCTTCGAGATCCAGGCCGGGTTCGCCGGCGATCCATTCATCTTGCGCGGACTCGTCGAGTCCGCGGTGCAGTTCTAGGAGCCTTCATGCGTCACGCGTTGATCCTCACGTTGCTCGTCGCCTGCGGTGGCGGCACGCCGACCCCGACGGGGACGGTGTGTCCCGATCCGGACCCGGGGACGCTCACCTACGACAACTTCGGCAAGCCGTTCATGGAGAAGTACTGCACGTGGTGCCACGCGGCGGACATCCCGCGCAGCCAGCGCAACGGCGCGCCGATCTATCACGACTACGACAGCCTCCTCGGCGTGCTCGAGACACCGGACCACATCGACGAGCAGGCCGGCTCCGGCCCAGACGCGAGCAACGACTTCATGCCCCCCGGCCGCTGCCCGAGCGTGGCGGGTGGCTCGCTCAGCAAGAGCTGCGCGCAGCCCACCGAGGAGGAGCGCCAGCAGCTGGCGCAGTGGATCGCGTGCGAGCGAAACCGGCCGCACACGTTCTGAGCGCCGCGATCGCGCTTACTCGTAGCGCTTGATGATGTGAAAGCCGAAATCGGACTGGACCACGCCCACCTCGCCGACGTTGAGCCTGAGCGAGAGCTGCCGGAACTCGATCACGAGCTGCGCATCCGGCGTCACGGTGAACGGCGTGTTGCTCTTGGCGCTGCCGAGATCCTCGCTGTTGGCCTTCATCAGCGTCTCGAAGTCCGCGCCGGCCTTGAGCTGGCCCATCAGCGACTTCACCTCGGTCTCGGCCTGCGCCTTGTTCCGCTTCTGCGCGCGCGGATCCTGGTGCCCCTGGAACGCGTCCTCGAGGTCCTTCCACGAGATCAGGATGTGGCGCACCGAGGCCGTGTTCGCGATCGGCTCGCGCGACAGGATGTCGGCCGAGGCGACCGACGAGCCCTGCGCCACCGGATCGCCACCGCCGATGCGGTTGCCCATCGAAGGTCCACCGGGCGAGCCCGGCCCGCAGGCGGCGGCGAGGATCACGAGGGCTGTGGCGAGGCGCTTCATGGCGCGGACGCTAGCACGCGTTTTGTGCGGTGTCGCGAGCGGTCAGTTCTCGACGACGACGTCATCGCGGCGATGGCAGACCTCTTCCGCCACCCCACGGACATCGACGCAGATCAGCTGATCGCGCTCGGTCACGCGCGTGAAGCGATCGGCCTTGCCGGTGTACTTGCCGGCCTTGGTGCCATCGGGCCAGAACACCGGCCCGGGCTTCGGGATCCACACCTTCTGGCGCGCGCCTCGCAGCGAAGGCGTCGCAGTGGCTGCGGTCCGGACCGCCGTCGCATCGATCGCGACGCGCATGCGCGCGCACGTGGCGCCGACGTCGGCGAGGTACGCCTGATCTTCGCCGAGCCGATACACGCGGTCGGTGCCGCGCGGATCGTTCACCACGTACGCGGCGCCACCGAGCTTCGCGGCGACCGGCCTGGTGGCGATCGGCGCGACGGTGCAGTACGGCGGTGCGGCATCGGCGGCCTTGGCGCTCGCGGTGCCATCGTTGAGCGCGAGATCGACCAGGCCATCGATCGCATCGGCCTTCACCGCGGCGCGCGTGGAGGCGCGCGCATCGGCCACCCGACGGAGGGCGGCGCTGGTCTTCGCGGCGTCGCGATCGGACTTGGCTTGCTTGCGCGCGAGCCACTCGGCCTTCGTGATCGGTGCACCGTCACAGACCAGGCGCTCGCCGGGTGCGGCCGGCACCGTGGCGGCCACGTACGGCTTGCCGAGGCTGTACGCGAGGCGCTCGGGCGGGGCCGCTGCCGTCTGATCGAGCATCGGATCGAACCACGCGACGCCCGCCGAGCTCACGCGCACCGGTGCGCCGCGATCGATCGCGTACGCGGTGCCATCCTCGAACGACTTCGTGATCTCCGTCGTGGTCCGGGGGACGAGGGACGATCGCGGGACGAACACCGAGAGCTCGTAGTGCTGGGCGAAGCCATCCACACAATCGGCGGCCGCGGTGGTGGTGACCTGGACCACCTTGCCGCGGTCCTTGATCACGCGCATCGCGATCGGCTGCTGAGCATCGTCGATCGTCGAGACCAGCGCCTTCGCGGCGCTCTCGGTCGGGAACAACGGGCCGGCCACGAGCACCTGGCCACGGACGCTCTCCTTCGCGAGCCGGCTCGCCGTGGCGGCCGGGAGCGCATACGTTCGCACCGGGCGGATCGCGGCCGCATCATCGGTGTGCTCGATCATGGTCTGCGACGCGGTCACCTGCGGCGCCGCAGCGGCGGGCGCGGCGACGGGGGCGACGTCGCGATCGGCGGCCGTGGTGGCGGGGACCCGCGCGCCCGTGGAGCACGCGGCGAGCAGCAACAAAGAAGCGGACCTCATTGCGGGGCGGACCCTACTACGAGGTTTGGGAATCCAGGCTGACAATCTCACGCCGGTTCCGGACGTTGCCGCTACCCGGAAGTCGCAGTAAGTGGTGCGCTGCAATTGCCCTGGACCACACGGGTTCTCAGGCCCGGCTGGGACTGCCGGTGGTCCGCGGAGTCGTTTCGGGCAAGATCGTGTCGAAGTTCCGCAGGTCGACGAGGAACGTGCCATCGGGCAGCGGTACCAGCGTGTCCTCGAACCGGTAGCCGATCTTGATGTGGCTGTCGTCGTACTGGTGGATCGAATGCACGCTCTGCATGGTGATGCTGTCGATGCCGGTGAGCGCGATGTAGATCTCGATCTCGGCCGTGGCCAGCCCTGCCTCGTCGAGGCCGAACAGTGGGCTGGCCTCGTCGATCACGTGCATCACGGTCCAGCCGCGGGTCATGCCGACCTGCCGATCTCGCACGAGCTTGAGGTCGCTGGCCCTGTAGAACATCGAGCCCTCCGCGGTCACCGTGGTCAGCACCGCCACCACGTGGAGCTGCGCCTCCACGATCACGTTGCTGCGCCGGTTGCCGATCCGGAGCATCAGCGTGCGCTTGCCCTCGTGCTGGGTGATGACGATCTGCTTCGAGTACGAGATCCGGGTGGTCGGCCGCGAGAACTTCGAGAACACGAGGCCGGTGGCCAGCGCGGTGAAGATGATCCCGAACATCGATTCGATGATCATCGCGCCGTTCGCGGGATTGCTCGCCGGGTGCATGACGCCATAACCGATGGTCGCCATCGTCTGCACGCTGAACGACAGGGCATCGGTGAACGAGCCGTCGGCGCCCGCGATCCCGCCGACCTGAAGGTAGACCAGCGCGAACACGAGGTTGAACGCGAAGAACGCGATCGCGATCAGGCCGAGGGACGCCGACCATGGGAGGTGGAGGAACGTGTGATAGGCGTCGCGCAGGAACTGACGTTCGTCGCCGATCACGTAGAACGTGGAGCCCTGCTGATGCACCTTGCGGGCGCCTGCGGGTAACGCGGATGGCGGCATGGGGCGATGTTATGGCAGGGTGCGCCCATGAGCGAGGATGTCACCATGGCCCAGCTGGTCGAGCTGCTGCCGCCGCGGATCTGGTACCTGACCTCGAACGGCACGGACATGTGGTGCCGGCGGCCGTACGGCTTCCTGTTCTCCGACGGTCAGGCCGCGGAGACGTTCGCCAAGGCGATGGGCACCGACGAGGCGCTGTTCGCGATCGGGCTCGATGCCGGAGCGCTGCTGTCCGAGGACATGCTCTCCGGCCTCCGCAACACCGCGGTGACCCGGCTGTTCATCGATCCCGCGATCGATCCCGCGAACGGCGATGTCCACGGCAAGATCCTCCGGCTCTCGCCGCTGACCTGACCTGACCGCCGCTCAGACGGAACCGAGCAGGGCGACGAGCCGGGGCACGTAGTCCTGGTGGTCCTGCTGGTACGCAGCCATCAGCTCCGCGAGCTCTCGGGTCCAGCGGAACCCGCGCTCGAGCTCCTTCGCGAGCACTGCGTCGGCCGCGGCCGCGCCCTTGCGATCGTGCAGGTAGCGCACGGTGGTGGCGCGGACCACGGCCTCGTTCAGGAAGATCTGCCACGTGCCGTACGCCTGTGCGGTCATCTCGCGCTCGACCTTCGCGAACAGCTTCTGGGCGGGCGCGGCTAGCTCGGCCTCGTGCTGCGCGAGCGCGGGGTTGATGTACGAGTGCGCCATCTCGTGGACCAGGAGCCACACCAGGTCGTCGTTGATCACGGGGAGGCCGGTCGGCGTGTCCACGCCGATCAGCTGGTACATCTCGAGCGTGCCGTCGGCGGTGGTGGCGCGGACGCCGAAGTTGTAGGTCCCGGTCATCGGCGACGGGATCACCGTGTAGCGAGCGTGCGCGCGCTTGCCGAACACGGCATCGAACCACGCGATCGGCTTCTCGGCATCCACCGCACCGCGCAGCGCGTCCTCGACCTTCGTGTAGTGCGCGCGGTGCGCCGCGAGGAACTCGTCGAGCTTGGTGTCGCGTGCGAAGTCGCGGAGCAGCGCGGCGTAGGCGGCGACATCGACGTCCGCCCAGCGCGCATCGATCCGCGGGAGCTCGGCGGCGTTGAACAGCTGGAGCTGATCATCGAGGTGGACCGCGAGGATCATCGGCGCGTCGTAGCCGATGCCGTGCTGGGC
Organism: Myxococcales bacterium; assembly: GCA_016720595.1. Classification (GTDB taxonomy): domain Bacteria; phylum Myxococcota_A; class Polyangia; order Haliangiales; family Haliangiaceae; genus JABFXX01. The sequence continues at coordinate 55,598 of JADKKI010000052.1, read as the reverse complement.
CCGCAGCTCCCGGGCCCTCACCACGGCGGGGTGCTGCACGAACGTCCGGAACGCCTGGACGACGTCGGTCCGGTATGGGTTGACCTGGCCCAGCGTGTACTCCTTGAAGCCCGCGAGCGCGCACACGATCGAGATCAGCTCCACGCGCCGATCGATGTGAACGTTGGAGGCGGCGCCGGCGGGGGCGGGCTCGGGCGCGGGCTTGCTGCTCGTGCCACAGGCGACGAGGACGACCGCGATCACGAGCGCGCGCACGCTACGAGAGTAGCGCGAGCAGGTCATCGCGGGTGATCGCCGCGGCGCCACCAGCCTCGGACAGCGCGGCATCGGCGAGCCTGCGCTTGCGCGCCTGGAGCTCGAGGATCCGCTCCTCCACCGTGTCACGCGCGACCATCCGGTAGACCATCACGGGCTTGTCCTGCCCGATGCGGTGGGCGCGGTCCGCGGCCTGATCCTCCACCGCGGGGTTCCACCACGGATCGACGAGGAACACGTGATCGGCCGCCGTCAGGTTGAGACCGGTGCCGCCGGCCTTGAGCGAGAGCAGCATCACCGGCGGGCCGTCGTCGGCCTGGAACGCGTTGACCACGCTGGCACGATCCACGGTGGAGCCATCGAGACGCACGAACTTGATGCCGTTGGAGGTGAGGTGCGGTTCGATCAGATCGAGCAGCGAGGTCCACTGCGAGAACACGAGCGCGCGGTGACCATCGGCGGCCGCGTCCAGCAGCGCCTCGAGCAGGCGCTCGAGCTTCGACGAGTTCTCGGGCGGAGCGCCCTTCCGGATGTTCTGCGGCAGGAGGCCGGTGTGGCAGGCGGCCTGGCGCAGCCGGAGCAGCGCCTCGAGGGCGGCCATCACGCCACCGCCGGCCTGCAACATCGCCACGATCTCGCGCTGGGTCGCGGCGCGGATCGCATCGTAGGTCAGCCGCTCGTTGTCATCGAGCTCGACGTACATCACGGCCTCGGTGCGCGGCGGGAGCTCGCGTGCGACCTCGGACTTCATGCGGCGCAGCACGAACGGCCGGATCCGCTCGCGCAGCCGGGCCGCCGTGCCGGCATCGCCGTTCGAGATCGGCTCGGACCAGCGATCCGCGAAGTCCGCGCGCCCGCCGAGGAGGCCGGGGTTCGTGAAGTGGAGCTGGCTCCACAGCTCGTCGAGCCGGTTCTCGATCGGCGTACCGGAGAGCGTGACCCGCCAGTTCGCCTTGAGCTTGTAGGCCGCGCGCGCGACCTGGCTGTCGGGGTTCTTGATCGTCTGCGATTCGTCGAGAATCACGATGTCCCAGGTCAGGCTGCCGAACACGTCGATGTCGTTGCGGAGGATCGGATAGCTCGTGAGGACGATGTCCGCGGAGGTGTCGAGGGCGCGGCGCGCGCCGTGATAGGTGCTGACGGCGAGATCGGGCCGGAACTTCTGCGCCTCCGCGAGCCAGTTGAACAGCACGCTGGTCGGTGAGACCACGAGCGTCTTGCTCTTGCCCTTGCTGGGCAGGGCAGCGAGCGCCTGGATCGTCTTGCCGAGACCCATGTCGTCGGCGAGCACGCAGCCGAGGCCCGCGCTGCGGCAGAAGGCGAGCCAGTCGAGGCCGCGCTGCTGGTACGGGCGCAGCTCGCCCACGAACCCGACGGTGGGAGTGACCTCGGGGATCCCGCGGAAGCCATCGAGTAGCGGCTTGAGCCGCTCGAGCTCGGGGGGCGGGGGCTCGTCGAGATCGGCCGCGAGCTTCGCGAGATCGGGCAGCGCGTACATCGGGACCTTGCGGTCATCGCCGCGTGACGCGAGCAGATCGGCGACGCGCTCGCCGTGCTTGTCGAACCACGACATCGGGACGCGTCCCCAGCCACCGCCCTCGAGCGGCACCAGATCCACGCCCGCCTGCCACGCGCGGAGTGCCGCAGCGACGGAGGCCGTGCGACCGCTACCGCCGAGCTCGACATCGAGGCGGCTGCCGTCGATCGAGATCGAGGCCTCGAGCAGTACGGCCTTGGTCGCGTTCGCGGCCTTGGCATCGGTGCGGAACCACGCGGCGAGCGCGTTGTGCATCGCGAACGCCTCGCGACCGGCGAGCTCCACACGACGGCCGGGGACGAGGTTGAGCTCGTCGCGCAGGCGGTGCGTCAGCCTGCGCTCGGCATCCTGATCGCGGACGGGCAGGGCGCCGCCGATGTGCACGAGCGTGCTGCCATCCACGCGCGCGCGGGGCGGATCGCCATAGACCAGCGTGGGGAACACGAGCAGGCGATCGCCATCCTGCTCCACGTCGAACGACATCCGCGGCTGCTCGCGTGCGCCCATCTGCGGCAGCGACGTGGCACGCACGTCGACATCGATGCGGGCCGCGAGCGCCGGGAGGGTGCGGCCGATCAACTCGGCGAACGCAGAGCGGGGCACATCGAACACCTGCGGCAGCTTCTCGAGGCGCGCGCCGGTGAGATCCACCGCGCCCACGGGCCGCAGCACGTTGTCGCTGGTGCGCACGACGCCGAGCGCAACCACCTCGCGGACGCCGCGGTCCGCCTCGATCCGCACGCGCACGCCGCCTCGTTCGTCCTCGACGATCGCGCGGGGCATCACGGGATCGCTACTCGTGGTGACGGGCTCGTCCTTCCACATCACATCGCGTGCATCGGCGAGCACGGCGAGCAGGCGATCCAGGCGCTCGCCGCTGAGCGGACCCTTGCGTGCCGTCAGCAACCGATCCGCCAGCAGATCCGCCTCGATCGTCGCGATGTGCGAGGCCTTGCCCGTGCCGATCAGCGACATCAACGAACCCTCGAGTGGTTCGGTCCGATCCGCGCGCACCAGCAGGCGCCGCACGATCACCCCGCCCGGATCGGGCAACAGCTGGTACCGGAGCTGCGCACCGGCCAGCGACGAGCGCGGCAGCTCGCCGGCCGACTGCTCGGTGGCGAGGATCGCGGCCACCACGTGGGAGCACGCCGGCTCCTTGCTCGTGCACGAGCACTCCCACTCGTTGTGGCTGGTGTTGAGGACCACCTCGAACGGGGTAGGCCGAGCGGGGACCCGGACCTCCAGGGTGATCTCCTCGCCCCGGTTCGACCGGCCGCCCACGCGCCCATCGCGGGCCAGGGTGACCCCCTGCGTCCAGGTGCGCTCCGTCGCGGCGGCACGGATCGCATCACGGAGGTTGGACAGCACGGGGATTGGCTCCTTAGCACGGCTAGGCCCGCGAGACCAAAGGCATGGTACGGTCCACGCGTGGCTGGGGACCCCGTCGACGAGGCCGAGCTCGACGCCGAGCTGGTGGCGAGGATGGCCGCCGGCGACCGGCCGGCGATGACCCAGCTCTACCAGCGGCACGCCTCCGTCCTCCTCGGGCTGGCGGTCCGGATCGTGCGGGATCGCCGCGAGGCGGAGGACCTCCTACACGACGTGTTTCTGGAGGCCTGGCGAGCGGCGAAAACGTTCGATCCGAAGCGCGGTCGCGTTCGTACCTGGTTGGCCATCCGTATGCGCTCTCGAGCCCTCGACCTGCAAAAGTCCGCGCGCGTGTCCCGCAACTCCGGGGATGCCGCACTGGATACGCTCGTCGACGATTCGGTTACCGCCAGCCCCGACCATGCCCGCGTTCGCGCGGCACTCGCGGGGCTCGGGGCCGACCAGCGCAAGGTCCTCGAGCTCGCCTACTTCGAAGGCCTGTCGTGCACCGAGATCGCGGCCAAGATCGCCATCCCGGTGGGGACCGTGAAGTCCCGGCTCGCCGCCGGGCTCGATCGCCTGCGCACCGAGATCGGCCTCGGCTCTGGAGTGGCATCATGACCGCCGACATCACCGCCGACATCCACGCGCTCCTTCCCCTGTACGCCCTCGGCGTCCTCGACGCCGACGAAGCCGGCGTGGTCGAGCGGGCGCTCGCCGCCGATCCTGCGCTGGTCGCGGAGCTCGCTGGCTACCAGGAGGCAGCCGAGGGCATGGCGCTCCCGCTCGCTCCATCGCCCGAGGTCCACACGCGCCTGATGGCGTCGCTCGGCGGTGGGCGGTTCGAGAAGTTCTCCAATCGGATGGCCTCGTTGTTCGACGTCACGGTCGATCGCGCGCGGGAGCTGCTCGGCCTCATCGAGCGGCCTGCGTCGTGGGAGGCCGCGGCCCCCGGCCTGGGGCTCGTCCACTTCGACGGCGGGCCTGCCTTTGCCGCTGCGGACTGTGGGTTCGTGCGGTTGGCCCCTCACGCGGCGTTCCCGCTCCACACCCACGCGGGTGAGGAGGTGTCGCTCATCCTCGCAGGTACGTTGACGGATCGCCGGAGCGGTCGCGCCTACGGGCCTGGAGATGAGGTGCTGGCGTCGCAGGACAGCGAGCACGACGTGGTCGCTGGGGCAGAAGAGGTGATGTACGCCGCACGGGCCATGAACGGGCTCGTCGTCGCGGGAGCACCGGCACGGCCCCCGAAGTCCGATCGCAAGACCTGACCCGGGTCGCGCAAGGCGGCACCTGTGACGGGTGTATGATGGCTCCATGAGCAGCGACGACGGCATGCGGGTGGTGGGGACCATCCGCAGCATCGAGCTGCACACCACGACCACGCGATTCCAGAACGTGACGTCGCGTCAGGTCGCAAAGATCCAGCTCGACATCGAGCGCGCACAGGACGAAGAGGGCGAGGATCTCGACGTGCTGAACCTCGCCGACCTCCACTTCCAGGGGCCGGCCGAGCTGGTGCCGCGGTTTCACGAGGGAGATCGCGTCTCGATCGTGACGAGCGCGGAGTCGAGCCTGCACATCACCAGCATCCGCCCTGCGCCGCTCAGCTAGCTGACTCAGCGCGGGTAGCGGACGTCGCACGCATCGATCTCGGAGCCCTGCTCGTCGGCGGTCGCGCTCTCGTGATACCCGCGCAGGGTCCGGATCGCCTGCGCATGATCGAGGCCGCCGAGCTCGATCACGCGAACGTGGTGCTCGAGCGACTCCTCCTCGCGCCCCAGCAGGTGGAGGCCGTCGGCGATGAACGGCTCGACGGTGCGGCCGAGCTCCGGGAACAGAGCGACGAGGCCCAAACTACGGTCGACGGCCTCGGCCAGCCCACCACCTCTCCAGTGGTAGCTGCCGTCGCGATCACGCAGCGGCCATCGCCCGATCCGCTCGAGGAGCGGCAGCACGTCCGCGACACAGCTCGCGAGTGCAGCGCGATCGTGCTCCGCCACGAACTTCGCGAGGGCCACGGTGGCGGCGAGGACGCGCGCATCGACCGTCCACGGGACCGCAGCCAGGGCGGTCACGATCCCCACACGCGCGCGACACGCGGCGTCCACGCTGGTCGCTCCGCGCGCGAGGGTCAGCTGCTGGGCGACTGCCGTGTCGAGATCGAGTGCCGCGATCGCCGCCGCAGGATCCTTCGGTGTGGGCGGTGGCGTGACGAGGAGGAACGGCACCACGACGTGGGTCGGCGTCGGTGACGAGCCGACTCCGATCGCGGCGATCGCGTCCTGCAAGCATCGGTGGAGCTCCGGATCACCGTCGCCGCCGACGACGAGCTGCAGCGGCACGCCGGTCGAAGCGAGCTCGAACTCAACACTCACCGTGCCCGTCAGGCCGGGGTGTCGCCTCGTCGCCTCGAGCTGACACGCTCGGTAGGCGCCCAGGTTCGAGAGCAGCGCATCGCGGATCTCGCGCTTGCCGCGGTCGATCGTCGAGCACGGTACGCGGGGCTCGCCCGGGACGATCCCCACGTCGATCGCGCGAAGCGAGGGGGTGAGCGTATCCACCGGCAGGGGCTCGAGCGTGTGCAGGCACTCCGCTTCCCGCGCCGGTGTGGGAGGTGGAGGTGGAGCCTTCTGCAACGGCTTCACCGCGCGGAGGTTCCAGAACACGAGGCTCGTCGAGATCCGCGTCGCTCGCGGTGTACGCCGGCTGACCTGGATCGCCTCGAGGCTCTCCTTCACGCATCGCGCGAGCTTCGGATCCCCGCTGGTCTTCACGTCGGCCGGAAACCCGAAGGGATCGATCGTCAGGTCGAGGTCGACCGTCACGGTCGGTCCTCCGTGATCGGTCTTCGACGGCTGCACCCCCGCTCCGAGCGCGGCGCGCAGGCACTCGACGAGGCGCGCGCGCTGTCGCATGACGGCGGCCTCGATCGATTCCGGGCTCCGGACGAAGCCCTCGTGGGGCGAGAACTCGACCCGTGGCCCGTAGGGCACGGGCGCGACGTCGATCGCAGCGAGGTCGTAGATCTTGTGGGTGGGCGTCATCAGCTTGACGCCGGGGCGCACCGTCGAACAGCGCGTGCGCAAGGCAGGCGCGACGAGCACGAGCGGAGGATCGATCGGTGGCGCCGTGTAGTGTGGCGGCGGCGTGGTGGCCACGATCGGAGGCACGATCTGCGGCGGCCGCACCTGCGGAGGCGCGCTGCAGCCACCTGGCCCGATGGCCGCGCCGGTGGCGATGGTGGCGACGAGGACGCGCAGCGGCATGCTCATCGTCCGACCCTCGCACGGTGCGGTCCGTCGCGACCAGCGCTGGGACGCGGCCGACGCGCCGCCGAGCTCACGGCGCAACAGGCGCTGGGGGCGAGCTCGCCGCGGGCGTCTCGCGCTCGAGCGGACCGGCCACGAGCGCGAGCGAGACACCGCACAGGTGCAGCTCGTCGCCGCAGTTGGCGCGCGCGCAGATGTCCTGCTTGCAGCCATTCGTGGCCAGGCACTCGAGCAGCGTCCGGCTCGTGAAGTACGCCTGCTGCGAGGCGCGCCAGTCACAGCCCGCCGTGCAGCCGAGCTCGGAGGCCGGGCAACGCTGGTAGCAGGCGATCGTCGCGGAGCAGGTGGCGGTGCCCTTGCCGTAGCCATCGAGCGCCGCGAACGTCTGGACCGCGCTCGGCTCGCGCTCGGGCTCGGAGGCGTGAGCGCACGCGCCCACGGCCGTGATCATGGCGACGATCACGGCGACAGAGATCAAGGTGGAGACCCCACGGACCATCGCTCCAAGGATACCTCAGGCCGCGCCGGATCGTTCACTCGGTTACCAGCTGCGCACCACGCCGACGACCGCGATCCCGACGAACAGGACGAGCGCGAGCCGCGGGACCACGCGCAGCGCCGGGTGATCGGGGCGGACCTTCGCGGTCAGCCTCCCGAGCAGCGTGAACCATCCGGCCGACCCGACGCCGACGCCGACGGCGATCGCGATCGCTTCGGTGGTCTCCGCGCCGGGCCACAGCGACGCCGCGACTGCCGCCCACGCTGCGAGCGCACCTGGGTTTGGCAGCGTCAGCGCAAGACCCGCGGCGAACCCACGGCCGAGCCGTTCGCCGGTCACGGGCTTGGCCTCGCGGTGGCGCCGCCAGGCGAGCGCCGCATAGCCGAGGATCGCGATCGCGGCGACGATCGCCATCACTCGGATCCACTCGGGGTGCGCGGTGACCACGCGACCGATGCCGAGGAAGGCGAGCGCGGCGTGGACCGAGTCCGCGGTCGCTCCCCCCACCGCGAGGCCCGTCGCGTACGCGCGACGGCGAGCGACGGCAGCGTCGACGATCGCGACGTTGACCACCCCGAGGGGCATCCCGGTGATCGCGCCGAGCCCGATCCCGAGCATCGCGGCGCCGAACACGCTCACCAGACGATGTCGATCGGATCGGCGTCCTGGCCGCCGAGGATCGTCGCGTCGAACTCTTTCTTCTGGTTCTTCTTCGGCCCGATCGCCTTGATCTTCTTGGGCCCGGGCGCGAGCGGGAGCCGGGTCATCGGCGTCTCGCCGATGTTCTTGCCATCGACGAAGATCGTCGTCTTCTGGTTCGCGGTGATCGTCAGGTAGCCCCACCGGGAGATCGCGAGGATGTCATCCTTCGAGATCCCGGCATCGGGGGCCGGGGGCGGCGCGTGCTTGACCGCGGCATCGGCAGGCACCGCGCCGGAGCTCCGCTCGTCGCCGTCGCCGGAGCCACGCTGGAGGAACCACACACCGACGGCGATCACCACGCCGAGCGCGGCCACGCCGATCACGATGTTGCGGAGCCCGCGCATCCGGTGACCGCGCAAGAGATCCGTGTCGGGGTTCGCCATCCACGTGTCGACGGGGAGGACCTTGTCGGAGAGATCGATCACGCCCTCCGGCAGCACCGGGGTCCCGGGGATCTCGACGCGGCCCGTGCCCTGGTGGACGATCATCGAAGGCACGGCGTCGACCGGCCCGGTGGGCGGGCGACGCGGGCCTGCCGCACCGAGCTCACCACTGCGCGCGGCAGGCGGGAGGGGCGGCGGTGTGGGGCGCGGGAGCTGGACCACCTGCGAGCCGGTCTTCGGCGCAGGGAGGCGGCGGGGCGGGCTCGTCGGCGGCCTTGAGGATCTCGTCGCGCGCGGCCATCTCGTCGCCGAAATCGGTGAACAACAGCCGCGCGAGGTCGTTCGTGCTCGCCGGGCCGCCGAGGGTGGCGACCGAGTTGCGGATCGCGTTCGCGAACGCCTGCGCGGTCTCGAACCGGCCATTCGGATCGCGCGCCATCGCCTGGATCAGCGCCGCGCGCATGCCGGGCGGGATGTCGGGGCGGCGATCGCGGATGTCGGGAATCGGCTCCTCGGTGATCGCCTTGAACGTCAGGAAGTCCGAGTCGCGGTGGAACAGCCGCTTGATCGCGAGCATCTCGTACATCACGATCGCGAGCGCGAACACATCGCTGCGGCGATCGAGGGGCTTCCCGAGGATCTGCTCGGGAGACATGTACGCGTTCTTGCCCTTCACCGTGCCGGTGCGCGTGCGCGAGTTCGCGCCACGCGCCTTGGCGATGCCGAAATCGAGGACCTTCACGGTGCCATCGCCGCACACCATGATGTTCGGCGGCGAGACATCGCGGTGGACCACGTTGAGCGATTGTCCGTCGGGGCCGCGCGCCTCGTGGGCGGCGTGGAGGCCCTCGCAGGCCTGCACGATGATCCCCGCGACCATCCGCGTATCGAGCATCTTCCCGGCCTTGGACAGGCGGGTCATCATCCGCGACAGCGGAACGCCATGGAGATACTCCATCGCGATGAACCACGTACCCGCGTACTCGCCGAACGCGTGCACCTGGCACACGTTGCGATGCACGAGCTGGCTCGCGAGATCCGCTTCGTCGCGGAACATCGTCACGAAGTGCTCGTCCTCCGCGAGGTGCGGAAGGATCCGCTTGAGCACGAGCACGTCCTGCTGACCGCGACCGGTGGGGCGCGCCAAAAAGATCTCGGCCATCCCGCCAGTCGCGAGCTTCGCGATCAGCTGATAGCTACCGAAATCCCTGGCATCGCGAGGGACCAGCGTCCCCGCCGGAATGGTCACGAGCTTATTATGCCCGAGGAATTTCCCGGATTTAAGCCCGAGCTGACACAGACCGATCTACCCGATCCAGCCCCCCCGGGGGCCGGGCGGCACCAAGCGGCATCGATCCCGCGGATTCCGCGCGATTCCGCACCTGATCGTCGACGAGATCTGGGCGATATGGACCGACACCGGCCCAGCCGGGACGGCCAGAAAATCAACCCGGCCCCGATCCGTGAGAGCCGATACAAAGCTGTGATCAACGCACGTTCGCCCCCAGCGAACCTCTCTGCGGCAGGTCGCGGCTGGAGGTCGCGGCTCGGGGCGCCCGGGATCCAGTCGTCGTGCCGCTCGGAAACCTTGGCTGGGTCATGAACTCGTCACGAGTCGCGAGAACCGTGCTGCAACGGTGACCACCGGTGTGGCCGTTCAAGAGGCACGGTGACGCCATGGCCGATCCGGGTGACCGCCCGACGCTCCGGGAGAACTTCCCATTCTGGATGGTGCATGGCGTGGCGCTGGTCGGCGCGATCTACGTGGGCTGGAGCTGGGCCGCGCTGGGCTGGCTCGTCGGCACCTATGCCGTGCGCATGTTCGCGATCACGGCGGGCTACCACCGCTACTTCGCGCACCGCACGTTCAAGACCGGTCGCGCGTTCCAGTTCGTGCTCGCGTTGCTCGCGATGAGCAGCGCACAGCAAGGCGTGCTGTGGTGGGCCGCGCATCATCGCAATCACCACAAGTACAGCGATCAGCCGGGCGACGTGCACTCACCGCGCCTCCGCGGGTTCTGGTGGAGCCACTGCTTCTGGCTCCTCCGCGGCAACAACAAGCACACCGATCTCGAGAAGATCCGCGACTTCGCGAAGTACCCCGAGCTGCGCTGGCTCGATCGCCACGATCTCGCGATCGCGGTCGCCTTTGGGTTTCTGATCTACTTCGTCGGTGGATCGACGGCCCTGTTCTGGGGCCACTTCGTCTCGATCGTCGTCGCGTGGCACATCACGTTCTGCATCAACTCGCTCGCCCACGTCTGGGGCAGCCGGCGCTACGAGACCACCGACGATTCCCGGAACAACGCGCTCCTCGCCGTGCTGACGTTCGGCGAGGGCTGGCACAACAATCACCACCACTATCAGCGCTCGGCGCGGCAGGGCTTCTTCTGGTGGGAGATCGACGTGACGTTCTACGTGCTGAAGGTCCTCGAGAAGCTGCGGATCGTGTCCGACGTCGAGGGTGTGCCGCGGCACGTGCGGGATGCGGTCGCAGCGCCGAGTCGCGTCCGCCTCGCGATCAGTGGGTGAGGGTGGGGCGGTCGGCAGCGCCGATCACAGCACGGGCGTCACGCCGCGGGTCACCGTGGTCTGATTGGCCGTCGAGATCGCGGGGCTGAACAGGAAGGCCCCGGAGGTCAGGATGCCGCCGGAGAGGGTGTTGAATCGCATCCGGCCCACCCCCCCACCACCGCCGCCGCATCGGCTGTTGAGCCCGCCTGCAGCGCCGTTGGCCGCGTTGTCGTCGCCACCGTCGCCGCCGTTGCCGCCCTTGTTCGGGCCGCCGTTCCCGCCGGCCCCTCCGTTGGCCTTCGAGTTGGAGAGCTGGGCCTTCTCGCCTGCGTTGCCCGCGTTGCCGCCGCCACCGCCGCCGCCGTTGACCGCGAGCTTGCTCGCCATGAAGTCGATCACGGGTGCCTCGATCAAGATCGTGCCGCCGGCACCGCCGCCACCACCGCACGCCGCCGCCGCCTTGCCGCCACAGCCGCCCGCATGGATCCCGCCGGGCGCCGCGATCGTGATGCGCTTGTTCGCGACCAGCTGGATCGCGCCGCCACCGCCGCCGCCCTCGGCGCCGGCGCCGGCAGCGCCACCGCCACCACCGCCACCGCCGACGAGCAGCGGGATCAGCTCGGTGCCGAACTTGCCACCCTTGTTGTCGGTGACGACGCCGCTGCGTCCGCCGTCGCCGCCGTTGCCACCGCCGCCACCGCCCGCGCAGGTGTTGTCGCTGCCGTAGCCCGCCCGGCCCTTGCCGGACCCTTGCCCGTCGCTGTTCTTGGCGCCGCCGCTCCCTCCGCCCGGTCCACCCTTCACCGTGTCGCAGGGCCCCTGGAGATCGAGCACCGCGGAGATCGACATGTCCGTGATCGAGACCAGGGCCACCGCGTTCGTGCCGACGAACTGGAGCGACGTGCCCGTCACGATCAGCCGCTTGAAGCGGAACACGCCGGTGCTACCGCGGACCACGAAGTCGATCCCGTTCATCGGCCCCGGGCCCGCCGGGCGGATGCCGCCACTGATCGCACCCGTCACCGTATCGATCGTGATCCCGTTCGCCTCGATCGTGATGTTCTGCAGCATCGCGTTCGGATCGAGATCCGCCGCGGTCACGAACCCTCCGCTCGGCTGCAGCTTCGCGCAGTGCGCACCGCCGTTCATCGAGCAGCCCCAGTCACAGTCGTAGTCGATCGGGAGCATGCCGACCGTCTCGCACTTGCGGAGCTTCGAGTTGCTGCCGATGCACTCCGCCATCAGCGCCCCACAGATCGTCGCCTCCGGGATGTACACGTCCACGGACGAATCGACCGCCGGGTTGCTCGTGCCGCTCTGCGTGGGCGCGGTGAAGCCACACGCCGACACCACGGCGATGCAGGCCAGACAGCTGCGCGACGGCCCGGGCACGTACTGAGGGTAGCACCGACGGTGGGGACGGTTTCAACTTGGACAACTTGCGACGCAGAAGCATGTGAAATCATGCGGACCGTCGTTTCGCCTTGACCAGGCCCACGCGCTTGTCCGGCTCGTCGGCCACGCCGGACGGTATGCCCGGTTACTTCGTCGCCGCGGGCGGCGGCGGAACGACGTAGTCGAAGTACGCGCTCGGATCCCCGGACTTGCCGTCCATCGCGGCGCGCGCGACGTTGAACATCTCCCGCGCGGTGACGTAGTGGAGCGCATCGCCGCGCGCCCGGGTCTGCGCCGCGAGGGCGGTGTGCAGCGCCCGCCCGCCGTCGCCGAGCAAGGAATCGGCGGCCTTCTCGATCGCGCCGTGGGTGTGGACCTTGACGAACACCCACTCGGGCCGGCCCTCGATGTGGATCTGTTGATCGAGCCAGGTCTTCACGCGCTCGGCGCTCGGCGGATCATCGCCGGTGATCGCGCCGTTCTCGATCCGCAGACCGGTGCCCTTACGGGCGAGGGCGAGCGGGCCGGTGATCATGAGGAGGCGATCGTCGTGGTGCGCACCGACCTTCGCGCGCTCGCCGTGCTCGTAGCACCGCGCCTTCGTGAGATCACCGGTCGGCCAGTAGATCTGATTGACCTTGTCGGGCTGGCACGGATCGGGCGCCGACGGGAACGTCAGGTCGACGTAGCAACCGAGCTCGTGGAGCATCGGCAGCTCGTCATCGACGCCGCACCACTTTCCGTCGGGGCGGCCGTTCGCGAGGCTCCAGTTGCCGTGGATGAACGCCCACTGGTAGCCGCCTCGCGCATCGCGCGAGAGGTGGCCGTGCTGGGCGAACGTGTCGAGGTGCTCGGTGATCCGCGGCGCGAGCGACGCGGAGGTGTCTCCATCGTGGTGGAGATGGAACTCGACCTCGCCAAAGCCACCTCGCACGAGCCGCGCGAGCTGCTCGAGGAAGTGCGGACGGTACTCCTCGCCGGGGAAGAACCAGCCGTGACGCGGTGGGCGCCCCTCAGCGTCGCGGAACTCGCCGAGCGCGGGATAGCGCTCCGCCCACGCGTCGACCCGCGCGATCCCGACCGGATCCGGAGCGCCACCCCACAGGGGCTCGTAGTGGTCGCACAGGGCGAACAGGACATGCCGCGGAGCGCGCGGTTGTGACGTCCGCGCACGGCGGATCAGGTGCCGACCATAGTCACGCAGCCAGTAATGCAGGTTCTTTTTGCGGAGACGGCCGAGCACAGGCAGTGCATGGTAGTCCGAAACCTACGTGATGGATCTTTACGGACCGCTACTCGAGAAGGCGCTGTTCCCGGCTTTCGAAGCCGCGCGCGGTCGGCCCACCGTCCCTCTCCTCCGCTACCTGCAGGGCACCGAACGCTGGTCACCCGAACAGCTGCGCGATCTCCAGGCGGGGTTTCTTCGTCGGCTGATCCGCCACGCGTACCTCCACACCGCGTACTACCGCGAGCTCCTGGATGATCGTGGCTTGCGCCCCGAGGACTTCGATTCGATCGAGGCGCTCGCACAGCTCCCGCTGCTCGATCGCGACACCGTGAGGACGTCCTTCGATGCGCGGACCTCGGGCGCGCCGCCGCGCTGGGTGATCCAGAAGTCGACCAGCGGCACCACCGGGCAGCCCGTGGTGGTCAAGTACAACGCCGAGTCGCGGCACTGGCGCGATGCCACGCGCTGGCGCGGCTACGGCTGGGCGAGCTACCGCATCGGGATGCGCGCGATGCACTACTGGGGCGCAGGGCCGGCCTCGGACAGCTGGGTCAAGCGGCAGAAGGTCATGATCGATCGCGTGCTGAAGCGCGACCTCTACGTCGATTGCACGCCGCGCGGCGAGACCGCCCTGACCGAGGCGGTGACCCAGCTCAGGAAGTTTCGCCCGCAGGTGATCGTCGCGTACTCGGCCGGCGCTGCGGCGCTCGCGCGGTTCGTCAACGATCGCGGGCTGCGCGACTGGGACGACATCCCCGTGATCGTCGGCGCGGAGCGGCTGTGGCCCCACGATCGCGAATCGATCGTGCAGGCCTTCGGTCCGGCGTTCGAGACCTACGGTTGCCGCGAGGTGATGTTGATCGGCGCCGAGTGCGAGGCCCATGCGGGCATGCACACGTCGATGGAGACGATGATCGTCGAGCTGATCGTCCGGGAACCCGATGGCCGCGTGCGCGCGGCGAAGCCCGGGGAGACCGGCGAGGTGGCGATCACCGACCTGCACAACCTCGCCTGCCCGATGGTCCGGTACATCACGGGAGACCTCGCCGTGGCGCACGGATCCTCGCCGTGCGCGTGTGGCCGCGGGCTCGATCGGATCGGCCCGATCGAGGGTCGCGTGACCGACACGATGCGCGATGGTGCCGGCAACCCGGTCAACGGACTCGTGTTCAACATCCTGTTCGGCGTGATGTCTCACGTCGCGCGGAAGTTCCAGGTCATCCAGCGGCTCGACGGCAGCATCGTCATGAAGGTCGTCCCCAACGGCGGCGACCAGCTCCCCGAGAAGGAGTACCGCGCGATCCACGAGTTCGCGGCGAAGTACCTGCCCGGTGCCGTGTTCGCGATCGAGTACGTGGACGATATCCCGCTCACGGCGGCTGGAAAGCGGAAGGTCGTCGTCGTCGAGAAGCCAGCGGCGTAGCGGAGCGCTATGCTCGCGGCGTGCGGGTGCCGCTCGTCCTCGTGACCGGATTCCTCGGCAGCGGGAAGACCACGCTGGTCAACCGCCTCCTGGCCAGGCGCGCCGCGCGCGGCGATCAGACGAAGCTCGGGGTGATCGTCAACGAGCTCGGCGAGATCGGGATCGATGGCACGCTGCTCGGCGGCGAGACCGCGCGTCAGATCGAGCTCCCCGGTGGCTGCGTGTGCTGCGTGCTCGGCGAGGAGCTCGATCAGACCCTGCTCGACCTCATCGCTTCGACGCCCGGCCTCTCCGCGATCCTGCTCGAGACCACCGGCGTGGCGGAGCCGCTGCCGATCGCCTGGGCCCTCGCGCGGCCGACCCTCGCCCCTGTCGTGCGGCTCGCCGCCGTGGTCACGCTGGTCGATGCGGCGAACCTTGCCGCGTCTCGCCACCTGTCGGCCTCGGTCGATGCGCAGCTCGCCTACGCCGACGTGGTGCTCGTGACCAAGGCCGAGATCGCGGGCGATCACGACACCGATGCCGCGATCGCCACGGTTTCTTCGATCGCACCACGGGCCTTGCTCCGCCGTGGCACCACGGATGACCACGCCTCATGGCTCGAACAGCTGCTCGCCGATCCACCGCTAGGGGAGCAACGTCCCCAGCCAACCCACCCGGATGGCCAGGCAAGTAGCCATGTTCACGACGATAACTGTCGGCATCCCGACAACGGACCTTCGTACACCGCACATGGAATCGACAGCGTTTCGGTGCTCGCACCCGAGGTCGTGGATCTCGAGGAGCTCGAGGATCAGCTCGCCGCGCTGCCCGGCAACTACGTGAGGATCAAGGGGATCGTCAAGACTGTCGATGATCGTACGGGGGGCGGGCCCCCCGGATGGACCGCGATCCACCGGGTCGGTCCACGGGTCTCGAGCGAGCCGATCGAAGCACAAGACCACGAGCAAGGTCGCGTTGTTGCGTTGGGTCCGGGGGTAGAGGCCGAGGCACTCGCCGGCTGTCTCCGCGCATCCCGGCGATGACTGGGCATCCGACTTGCTACCTAGTGCGTACACCCTCCGATGCTGGCTCGCCTCCTCACCGCCTCGCTCCTTGCCGCACTGGCCGCCCTGGCCGCGTGTGGGCAAGAGCGCGTGACCGTGACCAAGGGCGATCCGACGAGCGACTACAACGAGCGTGCGCTCCAGAGCGCGATCGACGAGTTCGTCGCCAACGGTCGCTCGGCGCCCGCCTACGCGGATCTCGCAAAGCAGACGATGACGCTGCGGCCCGGCATGGACCGCACGGTCGGCGACGAGGCCGAGCTCAAGCTGATCGTGCTCGCCCTGCAGCCGATCCAGGCCGCACAGGCCAAGCCGATGGCCGAGCAGGTCGAGACCCTGGCGCTCACCGTGTGGCCGACCTTGCTCGCACCGCCGATCACCGCGGATGCGGTGCTGATCAAGCGCGACCCCAAGGCAACGCTGCTGATGCCGCAGGCGGGCGAAGACGCCCACGCCTATCTCCAGCGCCTGTGCGGCGGCCCGCTCGCGAGCGACTGCAAGCAGATCGTCCCCGAGTATCAGGGCCAGGTCGTGGCCGCACTCGCCATGCGTCGCGGCATGGAGCGCGTGCGGAACGCGGTCTCGAGCTGCGTGATGTGCGCGGCCGAGCCCGGCTGGCACGAAGCGGTGCGGACCTGGGAGTCGCTCGAGCGGATCGCCGCGGCCACCGAGCACGACATCGAGCGTCGCGCCGATCCGGACAACTGGCCGATCGCCGGCAGCGCCGCCGAGACCGGCACGGCGATGGAAGATCCCACCGCGCTCTGGCGCGAGGCCGAGATCAACGTGGTCGGCGAGGTCGTGATCGGCGGTCAGAAGTACACCGGCGATGCGCGCGTCGAGGCGCTCCGCGATCTGCGCTCCGACAGCGACACGATCTCGCTCCACCTCCGCCCCGAGCTCTCGCTCGCACAGGTCAAGGGCCTGGTCGCCGACGCGAAGAAGTCGGGCGCCACGAAGGTCGCCATCGTCGCGCGCGGCGCGCAGTACCCGTGGGAGCGCAAGGTCTACTGGCTGTCCGAAGGCGGCCAGACGCGCGTCAACCTCCGCCCCACCGATTCGCTGCAGCTGCTCCTGCACACGATCGATCACGTCGCCGCGCCCGGCTCGATCGCCCGCGTCGACTGACATCGATGTCGTGAACGGCGGGCCGGGGCCCGACCTCGCGCACGCAAGTGAGCGTTCTCGCTGGACCCCGCGTGGTGCGCGCGTTGCTCAACACGGAGCATGCGCTGGCTGTTCCCGATCGCGATCTTGCTGGTGAGCTCACCCGCACATGCGGACATCACGTGGGCCGTTCACATCGGTGGTGGGCTCGAAGCCGGGTTTGTTACCAACGCCGTGCGACCCGACGGTGTCGCCGAGGCAGGCACCCTCGTCGAGTACATCAGCAGCGACGGCAATGCTGGCATCGGTGCCACCGTGGAGGCCGTCGGGAGGCTGACCTCGCGGTTCGAGGACGCCGAGGAGGTCAAGGCGGATGCGATGTTCCGCTGGGCACGAGATGATCGGAGGTTTCGGTTCGGCGTGGGCGCCGGCGTCCGCGTGATCACACCCGCGGACGGCACCGCCTCGATCCACGGCTACGACCTGACCCGGATCGACCTCAGCGGCCAGCTCGCGAGCTGGGAGATGTCCGAGCACGCGCCACGGATGGCGATCGACGGCTACTTCAGCTGGACGTTTGGCTGCTACAGCGACGCGTACACGATCGCGCCGGTCGGCGATACCAGGCCGATGCAGCGCACGATCGGCTGCAGCGAATCGATCACCAGCACGTATGTGCTCGGCCTGCGGACCAGCGTGACCTGGCAGTGATCACTGCGCCGGCTCACTTCGGCGTGTGGCACAGCGCCCGATCGGCCTCACGCATGACCAGGCGTGCGCCGGGCTCGAGCGCGAGCCACTGGCGCCCGTAGGGCTCGACCCCGATGAAGCCCGCGGCGTCCACCTTGTCCACGATGTGCGGGTGCGGATGACCCGCGACGAACACGCCGACCTCGGCGCGGTTGCCGCCGAACTCCACGAACAGCGGGAGGTCGCGCACGCAGTCCTGGTTCTCGCTGTTCGGCTGCGTGATCCTCGCGGACCTGTTCACGTACCCGACCCCGCGCCCCATTCGGAGGCCGACGCCCTCGTCGATCGCCGACGTCGGGATCCAGCCGTGGACCACGAAGTCGGGATCGTCGATCAGGATGTGCGTGGCCGCGCCGCGCTTGCCCACCATCATCAGGGTCACCGTCGGGGACTGCTGGACCTTCGCCACCGGCTTGCCGCCGGGGGTGGCCGACAGCGGGGTCTCACCCGTCAGGATGATCTCGCCCTTCGTCGGAGCCGGGATCGAGCTCGGGAGCTTGTAGCTCGCCTCCGCGATCGAGAGATCCTTGCAGGCGACCTCCGCACTCGCGGTCGTCGGCTCCGAGAGCGCGCTCGAGACATCGAGCGAGATCGCGACGGCGCCGGTGCGTTGCAACCCCTCCCAGCTCACCTTGGCCACGGGCCGCGGGTAGACGATCTTGGACAGCGCCACGGCGCGCGCGAGGTGCAGCGTGGGCTCGTGCGACCACGCACCGATCCGGATCCCGCCATCGTCGATCTGCGCGAACATCCCGCTGCCGGCCTGCGGCAGAGACATCGTCGTGTTCGCGGCGATCACGGTCGCGAACGGCGCGGCATCGGCGGCGAAGCTCAGCTTGCCGTACCAGCCTGCATCGTGGAGCTTGCACGCGGGTGCGCCCGGAACCTTCGCGATCGCGCGATCGGTCAGCGGCGGGGCAGGAGGTGGCGCAGCAGGCACCGGTTCGGGCGTGGTCTTCACCGCATCCGGTGGCGTCACGGCCACCGGCGGCGGCGCGGGCTCCGGCGGCGGCACGGGCTTCGGCGCCGCCCCACCGCACCCAGACGCCAGAGCGATCGACCACACCACGTACCGCGCTTGCATCCGCCGAGCGTATCGCCGATCGATGCCGCGCAGGGACCGCCTACGGCTTGGCGAGCGGGATCACGGCGACCTCGGTGGGGTCCGAGCCTTCGCAACCCTCGGCGCCCGGTCGCAGCGTCCACAGCAGCATCATGCGCGGCTCGTCGACGTAGACGGCGTCGACGAGCAGCTCCAGGACCTTCGCAGTGCCGACCTCGGTGTCCTTCACGAGGATGCGGGCCGTCCCACCTGCCATGACCACACCGAGCTTGGCCTTCGCGAACCGCGCGGTGCCCTTGCGGAGGTCGCCGGTGACCGCTCCCTTCTCGGTCTTCACCTTGACGAAGCCGAGCTCGCGCAGCATCGCGGTCAGCGCCATGATTCGCTTGGCCACGATCGGCCGCGCACGGCGGACCACACGGTTGGCCTTCTCGTCGCACTCGTCCGCCGTCTCGCTCCACGCGATGATCGGCGTGTGTGCGACCAGGCTCCCGGTCTTCGCGTCGTGGAGCTCGAGATCGGTCTGGAACACGCACGCGCCCCAGCTCCTCTCCGTGCGGGTCGAGGCGATCAGGCCCTTGTCCTTCGAGTACGCCACCTTGCCGTCGAGCTCGCCGGCCGCAGAGATCGTCGCCGTGCCCGCGAGCGCCGCGCGGATCGCCTTGAGCTCGGGGCGCTCGAGCAGGGGCGCGAGCTCGGGATCCGCGGTCACCTGGACGTACGTGGCGATCGGCGCCGAGGCCAGCCACGGTGCGAGCGCGGTGATGGCCGCGCCCTTGTCGCCCGCGAGCTGCTGCGCCGAGGCGAGGTTGTACGCCGCGAGGTTCCAGCTCGGGTCGGCGGCGACCGCCTTCGCGAACCCGGCGGCCGCGTTGACGTAGTCCTTGTTCTTGTGGAGCTGGTACGCGGCCGTGTTCTCGATCCGGGCGTCGAGGTGAGGGAGCGTCCAGCGATACTTGCTCTCGCCCGGGCAGCTGAAGTCGCTGACCGTGACATCGACCTGCTTGGTCTTCTTGTCGACCGTCGCCGCCAGGATCGACTGGGCGTCGACCAGCCGCGCTCGCCGCTTGCCCTTGACCACGTGGAGGCCGTTGCGATCGACGATCAGCGTGTACCCGTCGCCCAGCGATTGCTGAGCATCGTCGGCGAGCGCGCCACTCGCGAGCGAGGCGATCAGCAGGCAGGCGAGGGCGTGACGACGAAGGGTGAGCACCAGAGAGAGGATGCCACGACCGACTACGCGCCGCCGTCGCCCTTGGCGTCCCGCTCGCGGGCGCCGAACGCGGCCTTCGCATAGCCGCGGTTGAGCTCGGCCATCACGTCGCGCTTGATGTCCTTCGGGCAGGCGGCTTCGCACTCGTAGTGGTTCGAGCAGTTGCCGAAGCCCGCGGCGTCCATCGCGGTGACCATCGCCTGCGTGCGGTGCGCGCGCTCGGGCTGGCCCTGCGGGAGGTGGTGGAGGTGGGCGAGCTTCGCGGCGACGAACAGCATCGCCGAGCCATTCGGGCACGCGGCCACGCACGCGCCGCAGCCGATGCAGGCCGCCGCGTCCATCGCGCGATCGGCGTGCTCCTTGGCCACCAGGATGTCGTTGGCGTCGGCCGCCGAACCACAGTTCGCGGTGATGAACCCGCCGGCGGCGATCACGCGATCGAACGCCGTGCGATCGACGCACAGATCCTTGAGCACCGGGAACGCCTCGGCGCGCCACGGCTCGATCCAGATCTCGTCGTTGTTCTTGAACCGGCGCATGTGCAGCTGGCACGCCGTGGTGGCGCGCTGGCCACCGTGCGGGCGCCCGTTGATCATCAGCGAGCACGCGCCGCAGATGCCTTCGCGGCAATCGTGATCGAACGCGATCGGCTCCTCGCCCTTGCTGACGAGCTGCTCGTTGAGGATGTCGAGCATCTCGAGGAACGAGGCGTGGGTGGAGACGTCCTTGACCTGGTAGGTGACCAGCTTGCCGGGCGTCTTGGCATCCGGCTGGCGCCAGACGTGGAGCGTGAGGTTCAGGTTCGACATCTACTTGTAGCTCCGGGTGGCGAGCTTGACGGTCTCGAACTCGAGGGGTTCGACGTTGCGGATCGGTTCCTTGCCCTCACCGGCGTACTCCCAGACGGCGGCGTGACAGAACTTGTCGTCATCACGCTTCGCCTCGCCCTCGAGCTGGTGCTCGGTGCGGAAGTGACCGCCGCAGCTCTCCTCGCGGACCAGCGCATCCTTGACGAGGAGCTCGGCGAACTCGAGGAAGTCGGCGACGCGGCCGGCCTTCTCGAGGGACTGGTTGAACGAGTCCTGCGAGCCGAGCACGGTGAGATCGGACCAGAACTCCTCGCGGAGCTTCGGGATCTTCTCGAGCGCCGCGGTCAGCGACTCCTTCGAGCGCGCCATGCCGCAGTTCTCCCACATCAGGTTGCCGAGCTCCTTGTGGAAGCTGTCGGCCGAGCGCTTGCCCTTGACGTTCATCAGCCGCTGGAGCTTCGAGCGGACCTGATCCTCGACGGTCGAGAACGCGGCCGAGGTCGGCGACGCGAGGTCCTTGGCGGGCACGCCGGCCAGGTAGTTGCCGAGCGTGTACGGGATGATGAAGTACCCGTCGGCGAGGCCCTGCATCAGCGCGGAGGCGCCGAGGCGGTTGGCGCCGTGATCGGAGAAGTTCGCCTCGCCGAGGCAGAACAGCCCGGGGATCGTGGTCTGCAGCTGGTAGTCGACCCACAGCCCGCCCATCGTGTAGTGGACGGCGGGGTAGATCCGCATCGGCACGCGGTACGGGTTCTCGCCCGTGATCCGCTCGTACATGTCGAACAGGTTGCCGTACTTCTCGCGGACCTTGTCCTCGCCGTCGCGCTTGATCGCGTCGCGGAAGTCCAGGTACACGCCGCGGCCGCCCGGTCCGACGCCACGGCCGTCATCGCACTGCTCCTTGGCAGCGCGCGAGGCGATGTCGCGGGGCGACAGGTTGCCGTAGCTCGGGTACTTGCGCTCGAGGTAGTAGTCCCGGCTGTCGTCGGCGATCTGATCCGGGTGCTTGGCCGCATCGGCCTTCGTGCGCGGCACCCAGACCCGGCCGTCGTTGCGCAGCGACTCGGACATCAGGGTCAGCTTCGACTGGAAGTCGCCGGAGACCGGGATGCAGGTCGGGTGGATCTGCGTGAAGCACGGGTTCGCGAACCCGGCGCCGCGCTTGTGGGCGCGATAGGTGGCGGTGACGTTGCACCCCTTCGCGTTCGTCGAGAGGAAGTAGACGTTGCCGTACCCGCCGGTGGCGAGCACCACGGCGTGCGCGGAGTGCGAGGCGATCGCCCCGGTGATCAGATCGCGCGCGACGATGCCGACCGCACGGCCGTTATCGAGCACGAGATCGAGCATCTCGTGGCGGGAGAACATCGTGACCTTGCCGGCCCCGATCTGGCGCTCGAGCGCCGCGTACACGCCGAGCAGGAGCTGCTGGCCGGTCTGGCCGCGCGCATAGAACGTGCGCGACACCTGCGCGCCGCCGAAGCTGCGGTTCGCCAGGGTCCCGCCGTACTCGCGCGCGAACGGCACGCCCATCGCGGCGCACTGATCGATGATGTCGACCGAGACCTCGGCGAGGCGGTGGACGTTGGCCTCGCGGGCGCGGAAGTCGCCGCCCTTGACGGTGTCGTAGAACAGGCGGTGCACGGAGTCGCCGTCGTTCTGGTAGTTCTTCGCGGCGTTGATCCCGCCCTGGGCGGCGATCGAGTGCGCGCGGCGGGGCGAGTCCTGGAAGCAGAAGCAGGCCACGTCGTAGCCGAGCTCGGCGAGCGTGGCGGCGGCGGCACCGCCGGCGAGGCCGGAGCCCACGACGATGACCTTGTACTTGCGCTTGTTCGCCGGGTTGACGAGCTTCATGTCGAAGCGGGCGTTCGCCCACTTCTGCTCGATCGGGCCGTTCGGGATCCTCGCGTCGAGCTTCAACATCAGCCGACTCCATTCAAGCGGATCAGCCCGACCAGCACGGCCGTCGGGGGCGCCATGTATCCAACAAACAGCACGATCGAGATCAGCGGGCCCACGCGGTCCACCGGGTACTTGGGGTGCCGCAGCCCGAGCGACTGCAGCCAGCTGGCGGCGCCGTGGCCGAGGTGCATGGCGAGAAGGCCCATGCCCGCGAGGTAGACGCCGAAGATCGCCGGGTTCTTGAACCCGACCACGAACATCGAATACGCGTCATACCGCTTCTGCGGATCGAGGGTGTGGAACGCCTCCGGCTGCACCTGACCCAGCGTGAAGTGGAGGATGTGGAAGGCGATGAACGCGAACACGGCGAGGCCGGTGAACGCCATCGCGCGCCCGGCGGCCGAGGACACCACCGGCTTGTACTTCGCGTAGCGCTCGGGGCGCGCGGCGCGGTTCTTCGAGACCAGGCCAATGGCGACCACCATGTGGATGATGAGGAGCGCGATCAGGCCGGCCCGGACCGGCCACTTGACCTCCCACAGCGACTGCAGGAAGTGCGCGTATGTATTGTACATATCGCGCCCGCCGAACATCTGGAGGTGACCCACCATGTGGACCACGGCGAACAGGAACAGCAACAGGCCCGTCACGGCCATGATGTGCTTCGCGCCGATCGATGACCGTGCGTAGCGAACAAACCAGCTCATGGAAGACTCCGAACCTTGGATGCGGCCGAGGGGCGCAAAGTGTCGGCAGAACATCCCCGAACTAGGCAGTTAGCAAAAGGGGTCGGACCCGTTTTCCCGCCTGGGGCCACAGGCCCGGCGCTGGTGGAGGTGGCCCCGTCTCCGCGTTCGAGCGCCTACGAGAGCGAGCTGGCGCGGGCCGCATCGGGCGCACCCAGACGCGCGATGCGATCCGATCTCGCCGGTCGGCGTGCACCACGCTGCACGACTCGCGCAGGCGGCTATGCGGCGCGAGGTCTCGACGACGAACGGCCCGCTGCTTGCGTGAGGGTCCCATCGAACGATGCCGACCGTCACCAACCGCATGAAAGCCCACGACGCCACTCCCATCGCTGCAATCGGTCGGTTGCACATCCTACTCGTAGGCCTGCTCGCGCCCGGCTGCATCTCTCCCACAGACGTCGACACCTCCACTACATCGTCGGAAGTGTCGGTCTCTGCCTACACGAGCTCGGGTTGCTCGACCGCGGTCGTCGTCGGCTTGTCGAAGCAGATCGCCGACGAGATCGGCTGCATGAGCCCGTCGAGCCTCCAGCAGTTCTCGCCGACCGCGAACCTCGTGTTCTCGAGCAACGCCGTGCTGCCGTACCTCGGCGCGCCCGCGAAGACGGCGCTCCTCAAGGTCGGCGCCACGTCCTCCCTTCAGATCAACAGCGCGTTCCGCACGGTGGCCCAGCAGTACCTGCTCTATCGCTGGTACCAGCAGGGCCGCTGCGGCATCACCGCCGCCGCCACCCCGGGCCGCTCGAACCACCAGAGCGGCCGCGCGCTCGACGTCTCGAACTACTCGTCGCGGATCACCGTGATGGGCAACCAGGGCTGGGCGCACGACGTGCCGGGCGATCCGGTCCACTTCGATCACCTCGCCTCGCCCGACATTCGCGGCATGGACGTCAAGGCGTTCCAGCGGCTGTGGAACCGCAACAACCCCGCCGACAAGATCTCGGAGGATGGCTCGTACGGCCCGCAGACCGAGGCGCGCCTCAAGCAGGCGCCGGCGACCGGCTTCACCACCGGCGCGGTGTGCGGCTCGCAGCGCGCGATCGGCGCCGACGTGGTGTCGATCAACGGACCGGATCGGATCGCCGCCGGTGGTCACGCGACGTACTCGATCACGGTCGACAACACCGGCACGACGGACTGGGCCGACACCACGCGCCTGGTCGTGATGGGCGGCGCCGCCAGCCAGCTCTATGACAGCACCAGCTGGACCTCGCCGACCGAGGTCGGGCCGATCCGCACCGCGATCGCCGCGGGCGACAAGGGCGTGATCGACGTCGAGATCTCGGCGCCGATGGTGACCGAGGAGACCGCCGCGCAGACGCAGTTCGCGCTGTCCGACGGCACCACCCAGTTCGGCACGATCAACCTCGCGGTGACCATCACGCCGAACGGCGACGAGGACATCTCGAACGAAGGCGACGACACGCATGACGATGCTCCCGAGGTCAGCGGCGGCTGCAATGCAAGTGGCAATGGCAGCTGGCTCGTGATGCTGGCGCCGGCCCTGGTGATGCTGCGCCGCCGCCGCCGCGCTTCGTGATCGCGCGGTACACTCTCGTGCATGCCGGTCTTCCGGCTCGATGATCGTCTCGTCTTCCCTCCGGTCCATCTCGCCGAGGACGGGCTCCTCGCGCTCGGCGGCGATCTCCGGCCCGAGCGCCTGCTGCTCGCGTACTCGCAGGGCATCTTCCCCTGGTACGCGGAGAACCTGCCGATCCTGTGGCACTCGCCCGATCCGCGGATGATCATGACCACGCGCGATCTGATCGTGCAGAAGAGCCTGAAGAAGGTGATCCGCCGGCGGCCCTACACGCTGAAGATGGACACCGCGTTCCTCCAGGTGCTCCAGGGCTGCGCGAGCGTCCCGCGCCCGGGCCAGAACGGGACGTGGCTGATCCCCGAGATGGTCGAGGCGTACACGCAGCTCCACGCCAAGGGCTTCGCGCACTCGATCGAGGCGTGGAGCGACGACGGCACGCTGGTCGGCGGGCTCTATGGCGTCAGCCTCGGCGCGGCGTTCTTCGGCGAATCGATGTTCGCGCGCGCGCCGGATGCCTCGAAGGTCGCGTACGTCGCGTGCGTGCGGCAGCTCGATGCCTGGGGCATCGGCCTGATCGACTGCCAGGTCCACACCGAGCACCTCGAGCGGTTCGGCGCCTACGAGGTCCCGCGGCTGCGCTACCTCGAGCTCCTGAAGATCGCGCTCGACGAGCCGACCAAGCGCGGGACGTGGACCTTCGAGCTCGATCCCGAAGCGTTCGCCGCATCGGGCGGCGCGATCGCCTCTGCTGCGTGATCACGGCTGCCGCTGCGTGATCACTTCTGCTGCGTGATCGTGTTCTTGGTTCCGGGGTTGCTGACCTTGGTCGCCTTCGCCGACACCGGGCCCTTGTAGGTCGCGGTGTTGTAGTTGCCGGGCACCATCAGCTCGTCGACGTGGTCGAGCGCCGCGGTGTTGTGATTGCCGGCGAGCCAGACCGAGTTCGCGGAGCCGGTCACCGTGTTGAAGTTCCCGGCGACCGAGACCTTGGTGCAGGTGCCGGTCAGCGTGGCGGTGATGTGGTTGCCGACCAGGCTGACGATCTTGTCCTTCGCGCAATCGATGGCGACCGTCTCGTGATTCTCGACGACCGAGACATCGGCGGAGGCGAGCGACGACAGGGCGACCAGGGTGGCGGCGACGAGGGCGCTGAGCTTCATACCCAGAGGATGGCACCGGCCGGGGCCGCCGGCGACATCAGCCCGACATCACGCCAGCGGCAGCTTGGCAAGCCCCGACGCCGGCGCCGATAGATACGCATGCGCTCTGAGTCGAGCATGCAGCCCGACCCCATCGCTGCGGCGTGGACCTCGTCGCGCGCCCTTTTGCAGTCGTGAGGTACACTCATTGCTGTCCAGGCCCGTACTTGCTTCGTCAAGCATTGGTAATGCCCTCCCTTGTCAATCACGCGGCGATCGCATGTGTTCTGGCGTCCTGCTCAGGACCGGACATGGAGCCTCTGCCGTTCGTGCTGTCCGCTGTGACATCAGTGGAGTCGTCGATCACGGACGTGCGAGTGGATGGCTCCTCGATCGACCTCGCTGTCGATGCGAGTGGCCGTCTGGCTCGAATCGAACGCTCCTACGACGACTACCTGACCGCCCAGGAAGCGCCCGTGGTGGTCCTGGAATTCTATGCACTGGGCAGCCTGCGCTACTCGGGTATCGTCAGGGCAGGAGCATGTGCCCGGAGCTGCTCGGACTTGCTCTGTTCTCAGGGCAATGATCTACGCGCCGAGGAGCTAGTACTTCCATCTGGGCGGGGATTCGCGCCCTACGAATACATATGCATGAGGTGCTTGGGCGAGGAGCACGATGTCACTTCGTGCCCCTGAATCCGCGCCAACATTGGAGGGCGTATTCTTGGACCCGGAGTGGATACGTAACGCCTCACGCTGACTGATCCGGACGTGCGGTTCCTCAAGTGCTGGTGACCTGCATCTCGGGTCCCCGGGTCCAGCGTCGTCCACGCTGGCTTCGTTCAACTCTTCGACTGTCAATGACCACGCTCCCGGTCCGCGCCGAGAGTGATCGCTGCTCAGTCCCCGCCGGGACTGATCCTCGTTCAGTCCCCGACGGAATCGAGCGGGAGCTCGAACACCAGATGGTCTGGCGCCGTGCCGCGGATCGCGATCACGCCTTCGTGAAGCAAAACGTGGTGGCCGTCGCACAACGATGTGAGTTGCCACAGCTCGTGACGGCCGCCTTCGGACCGCGGCTTGATGTGATGGACTTCCAAGAACCTGGTCGATCGACACCCTGGCACCGAGCACGCGTGCTTGTCGCGGACCAGCACCTTCCGGCGGGTCGCCTCGGGGATCGACTTTTGCAGCTTGCGCCCAGGCTCCTCCCGCTCGAGATCGCCGATGTCCTCCGCGTCGCACCGCACCCGCTCGAGCTCCTGCGCGGAGACGGCGATCTCCATCCCCGCCCCGACCCGATGCGCTTGCTTGCACACGCGGCACGTCGTCGTCGCGATCTGGTGCCGCGGCTTGCTCGGCGAGCTCTGCGATGCCGGCTCGAGCATCGCGGCGGCCAGCGCCCGCACCAGCTCGTCGTCGGTACACGTGGAGCCCTTCGCATCCGATGCGGCGTTGCACGCCTGGCTGAACAGCATCATCGTCTCCTCGGACAGGTTCTCCAGCACGATCCGGTGCCGGATCTTGTTCGAGTCCACCGGGTCACCTGGGAGATCGCCCTTGGCCTTGCCGCGCACCAGCTGCTGAACACCCGTCGAGGTCTGGCCCTCCGCCGCATCGAGCCACGCGCTCTCGGTGCTCCTCGTCGCCACGCGTGTCAGCTCGCGAACGCTCGTCCACGGCAGGTCGCCCGCGCGGAACTGCGCCGCGATCTGCGGCAGCTCGAGGAGCTCGTGCGCCACGCGCATGCGCTCGGTGGCCACGTGGTGCGTCCGATGCAGCACCGCCTCGATGTACGCATAGATCGTGGGGAACCCCATCCGCCGGTAGAGCTGGGTCTCCTCGGCCTCGAGCAGGAGATCCACCTCGCGCGCCTCGAGGCAAACGATCTGCTTGCCGACGGACGTGATCTCCTCGTGCAGCGCGATCCAGTCCCGTTCGCGGCACGTGGCCGCGTAGGCGTCTGAGAGCTGCGACTGAAGCGCTTCCGTTGCGGCACTGTCGAACACGAGAGCCTCCTCCACGCGTGGGTGGTCACGCGCACGATCACTTCTACCACCCGGTTTCCGGAGGCTCTGCGCTGCGCGTGGCGGGCGCCTGAGCCCCTCGACCCGACGCAGATCGATCGCGCCGGCCCACTTCGCGCACAGCGCGTTCCAACGAATCCTCGACGAAGAAACCGCCGGTCTCACAGGCCCGCGTTGCGTGCGCTCCGCCGAGCCGTCAAGTGGAATCTTCGGAAATCGACCCCCACTCGAGATCTGACTGTCCGGCGTCCGGACAACCCGCGGTGGTCGAACGTCGAATCGCGTCGTGAACCTGCGTACTGGGAT
Source organism: Myxococcales bacterium (assembly GCA_016720595.1). GTDB lineage: Bacteria > Myxococcota_A > Polyangia > Haliangiales > Haliangiaceae > JABFXX01. The sequence goes on along the minus strand of JADKKI010000052.1, from coordinate 27,372 downwards.
CGCGCGCGCTCCCGGCCTCGTTCGGTGCCAATGCCAGCGCCGCGTTCTACGTCAGATCGATTGGGCGGAGCACCGAGGTGCGCGGGGGCAACGCTCGATTGCGTTCGTCCATCCGTCCGCGCCGGATGTCGACAGTCGCACCGCGCGCCTGCGTTCGGAGCACCGCGCGCGAGGCCCCATCGTCCGGAGCTTCTCCCGGCGCCGCGCGTTCTACGTCAGGTCGATCGCGCGTGGCACCGGTGGGGGAGTAGTGGAACCTCCACGACTACGTCCACCTGCGACAACGACCACGACCACGTCAACCTCATCGTCAACGCTGTCGCCTTCCTTCACAACCTTAGTACAGAATTGCGGGCAGCTCTTGGTCGAGCGTGCAGCGGGACCAATCAGACTGGGTTCGAGTTGCTGCGTGCCAGCGCCACCCCAGCCTCGGCGACCACCGCCGTCGCGACCACCGGGGCCAGCGCCTCGGCCAGGGCGAGGGCCACGCGCGCGAGCCCCGAGGGCGCCAGGCGATCCCACAGTGCCGCGTGGAGCTCGAGCCCATCGGGCGCGCGGCGCGCGGCGCGAGCGCCGAGGTCGGCCCAGCGGATCGGCCCGCGTGCCACCAGCGCGGCGGCGGCGGCGGCGAGCGGTGCGGGTACGGCCTCGGCGACGAGCTCGGCGATCGCCTCGCGCAGCGGTGCGGGGAACTCCTTGCCGATCACGTCGCTGGTGCAGGCGGGCAGGGGATGGGGTCCTTCGAGCAACGCACCATCGGCGGCGAACGTGGCGACCTCCGCCCACGGCGCATCGCCGAACCAGATCTCCGCGCGGCCTTCGACGAGGCGGGCGGGAGATCCACCGCGGGCATAGGCGACGCCATCGATCACCACGCGCTCGAGCCCGTCGCGAAGCTCGGCGTGACCGCGCGGGAACGCGACGCGCTCGTGAGGCGCCGGCACGAATGCGAAGGGCAGCACGTCCCGCGCGCCGCGGAGGGCCCGGTCAACCCCACCGGCGGTGAACTCGGCCTCGGTGGCCTCGGTCCGGAACGAGCGCAACAGCGAGTGATAGAGCGCGCTCGTGGGGTACGGACCCGCGTAACGGAGCGCTCTTGATCCAGCGAGCAGCGCGAGGACATTCAGGATCACACCACCCGCGCCCGCCGGCAGACGGCCCGGAGCCGCGATCGCGGGGATCTCGGTCGGCGCGGCCCAGTCGATCGCGCTGATCACCGTCAGCAATTCTCCGTGATCGCTCGTGATCGGCGCGCACCGCCCGAGCACCGGATGATCGATCGTCGCGCGGCCCACCCGCACACCGGGGACGCGAAGCTCGACGAGCTGCGCAGATCTTGCGGCGGCGTTGTACGCGTTTGGGACAGGGCCGTCCCAGGTCAGCTCGGCCCAGGCAACGCCCGTGCGGTCGGTGATCCGCTGCACCCGCGAAACCTAACAGCTTTGCCCGCGGGGCCCTTTCGCTTCTGCCCCTGGTTTGGCATCGTCCGCCCGTCCATGAAATTAGGCATCGTGAAGGAGACGCGGCCTGAGGAGCGACGGGTCGCCGCGTCGCCCGCTGTCGTCGCGAAGTGGGTGAAGGGTGGCTGGGAGGTCTGTGTCGAGAGCAGCGCTGGTGACAGCGCCGCGTATCCCGACAAGCAGTACGAGGCCGCCGGCGCCACCGTCGTCGACCGCACCGCGGCCTGGGGCGCCGACATCGTCGTCAAGCTCCGCCCGCCCGTGCTGCACGCCGATGGCACCTGCGAGACCGACCAGATGCGCGAGGGCGCCACGCTGGTCTCGTACATCTTCCCGGCGGAGAACGCCGCGCTCCTCGAGAGGCTCGCGGTCAAGAAACTGACCGTGCTCGCGATGGATCAGGTGCCGCGGATCAGCCGCGCCCAGAAGATGGACGCGCTGTCCTCGATGGCGAACATCGCCGGCTACCGCTCCGTGATCGAGGCGGCGAACCGGTTCGGCAGCTTCTTCACCGGGCAGATCACCGCCGCCGGCAAGGTGCGCCCTGCCAAGGTGCTGATCATCGGCGGTGGTGTGGCCGGCCTCGCGGCGCTCGGCTGCGCCAAGGGCCTCGGCGCGATCGTCCGCGCGTTCGACGTGCGCCCGGCCGTCGAGGATCAGGTGAAGTCGCTCGGCGGCGAGTTCCTCACCGTCAAGATCCAGGAGTCCGGTGAGGGGCAGGGCGGGTACGCGAAGGAGATGTCGAAGGAGTTCCTCGAGGCCGAGTACGCGCTGTTCCGCGAGCAGGCCAAGGACGTCGACATCGTCATCACCACCGCGCTGATCCCGGGCAAGCCGGCGCCGAAGCTGTGGTTCACCGACATGGTCGAGCTGATGAAGCCCGGCTCGGTGATCGTGGACCTCGCGGCGGAGCGCGGCGGCAACTGCGAGCTGACCCAGCCCGGCGAGGTGATCGAGCACAAGGGCGTCACGATCGTCGGGTACACCGATCTCGCGAGCCGGATGCCGAACGTCGCGAGCGATCTGTACGGCACCAACCTCCTGCACTTCCTCGACGAGATGGGTGGCGCGGCCGGCCACAAGGTCGATCACGACAACGATGCCGTGCGCCCCGCGCTCGTCCTCGAGAAGGGCGAGAAGACCTGGCCGCCTCCGCCCTCGAAGAAGGTCGAGGCCCCCAAGCCAGCGCCGGCCCCGGTCGCCGCGCCGGCCCCGGCCGCCGCGAAGCCCGCCCCGGCCCCCGCCAAGTCTCACGGCCACGGCCACGCCGCGCAGCCGCCGTCGCCCGTGATGGGCGTGGTGATGACGATCGTCGGCGTGATCGCGGCGATCGCGTTCGCCGGCCTGCGGTTCGGCAAGGCCGATGCGGTCGCGAGCGAAGAGACCTACGCGCTCCTCCAGCACCTCACGGTGTTCGTGATGGCGGTGTTCGTCGGGTTCCAGGTGGTGTGGAACGTGGCGCCCGCGCTGCACACGCCGCTGATGTCGGTGACCAACGCGATCAGCGGCATCATCGTCGTCGGTGGTCTGCTCGGCACCCGCACCGATGGTGTGCTCCACGGCTCGACCATGGTCGCGATCGCCGCGACCTTGTTCGCGACGATCAATATCGCCGGCGGGTTCCTGGTGACCCGCCGCATGCTCGCGATGTTCAGGAAGTGATGCGATGAAGGAAATCCTCAACTCGCAGCTCCTGATCAACGCCGCCTACCTGGTGGCCGGCGTCCTGTTCATCCTCAGCCTCCGTGGGCTGTCCAGCCAGGTCACCGCGCGGCGCGGCAACCTGTACGGCGTGATCGGCATGGTGATCGCCATCGCGGTCACGATCACCACCAACGCAGCCACCGGCGGCTCGTTCCATCAGGCCTGGATGCTCGCCGTGTTCGGCGGCGGCGTGGTCGGTGCGGTGATGGCCGCGCGCGTCGGCATGACGCAGATGCCCGAGCTCGTGGCCTTGCTCCACAGCTTCGTCGGCCTCGCCGCGGTGCTCGTCGGTTACTCGCTCGATCTGTTCGGCGATGGCGGTGGCGGGCCTCCGCCGCTCGTCCATCGCGTGGAGATCTTCATCGACGTGTGGATCGGCGCGATCACCACCACGGGCTCCGTGCTCGCGTTCGTCAAGCTGCGCGGCAAGATGTTCGGCATGAAGATCGGCGGCAAGCCGCTGCTCCTCCCCGCGCGCCACTTCCTGAACCTCACGATGCTCGCCGTCTCGATCGGCGGGGCGTACGTCTACGCGAAGGATGGCAACCAGCTCGGCCTCCAGATCGGCACCGGCGTGGCGTGTGTCCTCGGTGTGCACCTGGTCGCGGCGATCGGCGGCGCGGACATGCCGGTGGTCGTCTCGATGCTCAACAGCTACTCGGGATGGACCGCCGCGGCGGCCGGCTTCATGCTCGGCAACGATCTGCTGATCATCACCGGCGCGCTCGTCGGTTCGTCGGGCGCGATCCTCTCGTACATCATGTGCAAGGCGATGAATCGCTCGATCTGGAGCGTGATCTTCGGCGGGTTCGGCGCCGCGCCTCCCAAGGCCGCCGCCGGTGCACCGCAGCAGCCCGCGGGCGACGTCCTGGAGATCGATGCGGCCTCGCTCGCCGAGCAGCTCAAGGATGCGAAGTCCGTCGTGATCGTGCCGGGCTACGGCATGGCGGTGGGCCGCGCACAGCACGCGGTGCGCGAGATGACCGAGGTGCTGCGTAACCGCGGCGTCAACGTGCGGTTCGCGATCCACCCGGTGGCCGGTCGGCTCCCCGGCCACATGAACGTGCTCCTCGCCGAGGCGAACGTCCCGTACGACATCGTCATGGAGATGGACGAGATCAACCCGGATCTCCCGAGCACCGACATCGTCATGGTGATCGGCGCGAACGACATCGTGAACCCGGCGGCCGAGGACGATCCGACGTCGCCGATCGCGGGCATGCCCGTCCTCCAGGTCTGGAAGGCCAAGCTCGTGATCGTGAACAAGCGCGGTCGCGCGGCGGGCTACGCCGGCATCGACAACCCGCTGTTCTACAAGCCGAACACGAAGATGTTGTTCGGCGATGCGAAGGACGCGGTCGAGAAGGTCGTCGCGGCGCTCAAGGCCTGAGCCCCCGGCCCGCCCCCCCCCCCCCCCGCCCCCCCCCCCCCCCTCTCCTCCGCGCCCCCCCCCCCCCCCCCCCCCCCCGCCCCCCCCGCCCCCCCCCCCCCCCCCCCCCCCCCCCCCCCCCCCGCCCCCCCCCCCCCCCCCCCCCACGCGACGGCGCTACCAACCTCCGCCGAGCACGAGCCCGGGAACGGGAGCGCTCGCGGGCGTGACGAGCACCGTCGGCAGCACGCGGACCGAGCGGTTCCGTTCCTGAACGGAGCGCGGCGTCTTGTACAGGTCGTAGATCGTACCCACGCCGAGGAGCAGCACGCCCGGCATCAGGATCGGCCACGGGGCCGGCTCGTCTCCACCCGCCCGCGCGCCCGCGACCACGGCCGCCATCCCGAGGCCACGGAACACGATCCCGGGCCACGCCGGATCGTGGGCATACCAGCGACCGAGGGAGGGCCCGACCAGCAGGCTGGTCACGGCGAGGATCCCCAGCGTCTGCTGGGTGCGCTCGCCATGCGCTGTGCTCGCGCCGAGGTACAGCGGGAGCGCGGTCGCGACGTCGGGGGAGGCCCGCTCCTCCGCACGTGCCGCTCCGGCGGAACAGATGGACAGCGCCACGATCCACGCGCAGGCTCGCATCGACGCCGATGCTAACGGCCGGCGTCGAACGCGGTCGCCGCGCGTGTGGCAACGAGCGGCAGGCCTCGTCCAGCTGTGGTCACGATCACCACGGGTTCGCGAACGCGGGGTCGACGAGCAGCTCGTCATCCGTCAGCGCGCCGAGGAACGCGACCAGATCCGCCTGCTGCGCGGGCGTGATCACGAAGCCGGTGATCAGCGGTGAGCGAGACGGGCTGTGCGCGCGACCGCCGCGCGCGTAGCTGTCGATCACGTCGTCGAGTGTGGCGGCGCTGCCGTCGTGGAAGTACGGCGCGGTGACCGCGATGTTGCGCAAGGTCGGGGCCTTGAAGCGGCCGGTATCGGCGGTGAGGCCGGTGACCTCGGCGAGGCCGCGATCGGTGTCGGGGTACGGATCGTAGAGCCCGGTGTTGAACATCTGGATCCGATCGCCGGTGGAGGTCGTGAGGTTGAACCCGCCGTGGCACTGGCGACAGCCGAGCGCCTCGGACTCGAACAGCGTGAGGCCGCGCTGCTCGGCGGGTGTGAGCTGCGCGCGATCGAACCGCGAGCCGCCGGAGAGGATCGTGCGCTCGAAGCTCGCGATCGCGCGCGCGGTGTTCGCCACGGTGAACGGATCGGCGTCGTCGGGGAACGCCATGACGAACAGCTCCTGGTAGCGCGGCTCGGCGCGGACGCGGGCGACCAGCAGCTCCGGCGTGAGGCCGAGCTCCACGGGCGAGGTCCCGAACATCGGGACCACGGCTTGCGCCTCGAGCTCGATGACCTCGGGGTTGCCCCAGGTCTGCGCGCTGTTGTACGCGACGTTGGTCAGGCTCATCGAGTTGTGGCGCCCGGGCGCGCCCGTCGAGCCGAGCGCGGTGATCCGCCCATCGGTGAACGCGCGCTCCTGCGCGTGGCACGAGCCGCAGGCCTGCGTGCCGTTGCCGGAGAGGCGCGTGTCGAAGAACAGGTGACGGCCGAGCTCCACCTTGTCGGCGCTCATCGGGTTGTCGGCGGGCACGCGCGGCGTGGGGAACCCGGGCGGCAGCTGCCACGCGTACGGCTCCGCGACGGGCGGCTCGGTACAGGCCGCCGTTGCGAGGACCGCGATCAGCGCGAGCGCTCTCACAGATCGTGCCGCACGTAGAACTGACCCTGCGCCGCGACGCCCGCGGAGGCGTCGAACACCTCGCTCGCGGGCGGCGGTGCGACCCAGCCGTTGCTCATGTCGAGGCGCGCCGGGTCGTAGTCGAAGTTGCCCATCACGAGCGTGCGCAGCGACGCGCCGAAGTACGTCCCGCGGAGCAGCTTCAGCTCCGCGCCGGCGCCGAAGAAGCCCTCGGGCATCACCTTGGTGTCGCGGATCCGCTCCTGGCCATACGGCACCGAGACGCGCGTGACCTCGAGGCCGGTGCCGAGCTGCACGTAGCCCCGCAGCCACGAGGTGACGTTGATGCGCGCGCCGATCGCGGCGCTGAGGAGGCCACTCGTGCGATCGATCGGGAGGTCGGTGGGCTCCGGCGCGATCGGTCCGTCGGCCGAGCTGTACATGTCGAGGCCGGCCTCGACGAACAGCGGTCCGCGCAGGGCGCGGCTGCCGAACACGCCGAGGCCGTTCATCCGACACTGGCTCCAGCCCTCGCCGGGCCGGTTGTCGCCCTCGCGGTGGAAGCCGTAGCCCCCGATCCGGATGCCGAGGTCATAGGTCGGGCCGGAGGCGGCCTTCGCGAGGGTGGTCGTGGGTTCGGGCTGGGGCTGCGGCTCTGCGAAGGCCAGCGTGGGGCCCAAGGGGACAATGGCGGGGGCGAGAACGATCAGAGCGAGGGGCGGTAGGCGCATGCCGGACCCACCGAGCACGCGGCGTTCCGTGACCGGCCGGTCGCGAACCGTGAACCCCTGGGTCCAGATCGAGCCTTGCGCTGTAGGGAACCGCTACGTTCGGTCACGCGTCGGGCACGCCTCGAGCACCCGGTGTGGCGAACCTCCACGCTCAGCGCGGCAGGCGCTTCACGACCTCGAGGGCGTCGTCGACGTGCTTGCCGAACCGGATCATCGAATCGAACTTGTGGCGGACCACGCCCTGCTTGTCGAACACGAAGGTCACCCGCGGCGGCAGCCCGAGGGTCCCACGCAGGCCCCAGGCCTTGGCGACCGTGCCGCCCGGGTCCGAGAGCAAGGTGAACGGGAGGCGGTGCTTGCCGATGAAGGCCTCGTGCGAGGTCGCATCGTCGCGCGACACCCCGATCACCTCGGCGCCGGCGCTGGTGAAGTCCTCGTAGGAGTCGCGGAACCCGCAGGCCTCCACGGTGCAGCCGTAGGTCTCGTCCTTCGGATAGAAGTAGACGACGAGCGGCTTGCCGATCTTGTCGCGCAGCTCGAACGCGCCGCCCTTCCCCACGAGGGTGGTCGCGGGCATCGGGTCGCCGACCTTGAGCTCGGGCATCCGCGGATCATACCAGCGCGGTCGCGGCGATCCCGAGACCGGCGGCGATCAGCACGAGAACGCCCGTCACGCCGACACGCTTGCCGAGCGGCGCGCCTCCGACGACCACCGCCATCCCGGTCTTGACCAGCGTGTTGACCACGATCCCGATCGAGATCGCGATCGTCGCCACCTGCGGCGAGATCCCGCTGCTCGCGAGCTTGGCGGTGGAGACCGTCACCGCATCGACATCGGTGGTCCCGCCGAGCCCGGACGCGAGGTAGAGGCCGCTGTCACCGACGTACGTGACCGCGGCGCGGCTGACGAGGAGCACCGCGCCGAACACCAGGCTGACCTTGATCGCGCTGCCGAGCTCGAACGGGTTCTTGAGCGCGATCTCCTGGTGCTGCTCGTGATCCCGGCGGAACGTCATCACGAGGCCCAGGATCGTGGCCGCGATCATCGCGCCGAGCGGGATCGCGAGCGTCTTGAGGAGCGGGGCCCACACCACGGCCACCAGCACCGCGACCCGGCCGAGCATGATCGTCCACGCGATCGCGATCGCGCCGGCGGCGACCGGGGCGAGGGCCGGCGTGGCCTTCGCGCGCCGCGAGAACGACAAGGTCACCGCCGTCGAGGACACCAGGCCACCGAGAGCCGCGCCGAGGAGCAGGCCGCGGCGCGGGCCGAGCCAGCGCATCGCGACATAGCCGAGGAACGACAGGCCCGAGATCGTCACGACCAGGAGCCCGAGCGTGCGCGGGTTGATCGCGTGGAGCGGGCCGAGATCGCGATCGGGCAGCAGGGGCAGCGCGATCACGGCCACGATCAGGAACTTCACCGTCGCGTAGAAGTCCTCGCGCGAGACCCGCGAGGCGACCGCGTGGAACCACTCCTTCGACGACAGGAGGAACGTGATCACCACCCCGATCGCCGCCACCAGCAAGAGCCGATTGGCCATCGGCTCGACCACGCCGCGACTCACCGCGAGCGCGCCGAGCAGGTACGTCCCGATCACCGAGATCTCGGTGGTCATGCCGTGATCCGCATCGCGCTTGATGTCCGCGGCGTACGACACCGCGACCAGGGCGAACAACCCGAGCAGCGACACCAGCGGGAGCCACATCGACGACGGCTCGAGCAGCGTGGCCAGCGCACCGGTCAGCGCGACGATCGGATACGTGCGCACGCCGCCGATCTGGTTGCCGCCGCGCTCCGCCTTCGATTGCTCGCGCTCGAGGCCGATCAGCAGGCCGACGCCGAGCGCGGTCGCCAGACCGAGCTGAGTCTCGTAGGGCTCCACGTCACGAGTGTGGTACGAATCGGCCGCCATGTGGCAACCGCCGGAGCGCATCAAGCACGAGCTTCCGCCGACCGCGTGGCCGACCGCGGAGGAGGCCGCCCAGGCCTTGATGTTCCAGCCGATCGAGCTCGGGCCGCGCACGGCTTGCGCCCGGACCTGGATCCCCGCGATGGTGCCGTGGCGCGCCACCGAGGACGGCTTCGTCACGCCTGACGTGATCGCGTGGTACCGCCGGTTCGCCGAGGGCCGGCCCGGGGTCCTGGTCGTCGAGGCCACGGCGATCCGCGATGTCCCCTCCGGGCCGCTGCTCCGGATCGGCCACGATCGCTTCGTCGAGGGCCTGGCCCAGCTCGTCAGCGCGGTGCGCGAGGCCTCCAACGGTCAGACGCTGGTGCTGATCCAGCTGATCGATTTCCTGTCGATCCGCCGCCGCCCCGCGCGGGACAAGTACTTCTCGCGGTTCCTGACCATCACCGAGCGCCACCGCGAGGCGCTGCGGCTGCTCAGCCCCGACCCCGCGACCACGCTGGTCACCGACGACGACGTGCGCGCGCACCTCGGGGCGCTGCCCGAGAGCGACCTGCCGTACGTGCTGACCGCGCGCGAGCTCGAAGATCTCGAGCGTGGCTATCGCGAGCGGGTGACGGATACGCACCTGCCACACATCAAGGAGCTGCCGCAGGTGCTGCCGGGCCTGTTCGCCGATGCCGCGGCGCGCGCGGAGGCCGCCGGCTTCGACGGCGTGGAGCTCCACTTCGCGCACGCGTACACGATGGCGTCGTTCCTCTCGGCGCTCAACACGCGCGACGATGGCTATGGCGGCAAGCGTCCGCATCGCGCACGGCTGCCCCTCGAGGTGATCGCCGCCGTCAAGAAGCGCACCTCGCGCAAGGTGATCGTCGGCTGCCGCTACCTCGGCGACGACGTGATCGAGGGCGGCAACCGCGTCGAGGATGCGGCGTGGTTCGGGGTGGAGCTCGCGAAGGCGGGCCTCGATTTCCTCTCGATCTCCAAGGGCGGCAAGTTCGAGGATGCCAAGGCGCCCAAGGTGGGCTGGTCCGCGTATCCGTACACGGGTCGCTCCGGGTACGAGTGCATGCCCACGATCTACTCCGACGAGCGCGGCCCGTTCGCCCGCAACGTCAGCCTGTCCGGAACGATCCGCGCGGCGGTGCGCGCGGCGGGTCTCCACACGCCGATCATCGGCGCGGGCGGCATCTGCGAGTTCGCGCAGGCCGAGGCCGTGCTCGCGCGCGGGGAGGCCGATCTCGTCGCGTCCGCGCGGCAGAGCCTCGCCGATCCGGACTGGTTCCAGAAGATCCGGCTCGGGCGCGGGGACGAGATCCGCCGCTGCGAGTTCACCAACTACTGCGAGGCGCTCGACCAGCAGCACAAGCAGGTGACGTGCAAGCTGTGGGATCGCGAGGCGCTCGATGCCCCCGATGTCACCCTCGCCAGCGATGGCAAGCGCCGGCTGATCGCGCCGAAATGGCGGCGGTGAGCATGCTGCTGCGCTGCGGCGGATGACCGACGTCGCGCGCATCGCGATGGTCGGTGGCGCGGCGCTGATCGGCGGCGCCGTCAACGCGATCGCCGGTGGCGGCAGCCTGATCACATTCCCGGCCCTGGTCGCTGCTGGGCTCCCTCCTGTGGTGGCCAGCGTCACCAACACCGTGGCGATGTGCCCGGGGTACCTCGGCGCCACGCTCGCGCAGCGCAAGGATCTGGTGGGGCAGGGCCGTCGCGCCGCGATCTTGCTCCCGTTCGCCTGCGCGGGTGGGATCGGCGGCGCGGCGCTGCTGCTCCATACGAGCCACAAGACGTTCGAGGTGATCGTCCCGTTCCTGATCCTGACCGCCGCGCTGCTCGTGGGCCTGCAGGACTCCCTGCGCCGGTGGTTGCTCGCGCGGGTCCCGGCGCACCACGCCGAGCTGCTCGCCGTGATCCCGATCGGCCTCGCCGCGGTCTACGGCGGCTATTTCGGGGCCGGCATGGGGGTGATGGTGCTCGCCGCGCTCGGCGTGGTGCTCGCGGACTCCTTGATCCGGATCAACGCCCTCAAGCAGACGGTCTCGCTGGTGGTCAACGTGTCTGCGGCGCTCGTGTTCCTCGTGTGGGGGCCGATCGACTGGGCGCTCACGCTCGTGATGGCGGGAGCGGCCCTCGTGGGCGGGGCGCTGGGGGGCGTCTTATCGACGCGGATCCCCCCGGCGGCGCTCCGGTGGACCGTGGTGGTGATCGGGGTCGGAGTCTCGGTCGTGTATTTCGCGAAGCTGTGAGCGGGGTGCTAACTTGCCCCCGATGTCGTTCGTCCTGATCGCGCTGGCCATCGCCGCTGCCTGGTGGGTGATCGCGAAGCTGCGCGTCACGCGCCCGACGATGGCGATGATGACCACGCGGATCGCGTTCCCCGATGGCGGGGTGCGGGTCGCCGATGTCCAGGGCGCGCTCGCGAAGCTGTCCAACCCCGAGGAGATCGTCGTGCCCTTCGAGCACGCGATCCTCGTCATCACCTATCCGCTCTCGACCCCGGCGAGCATCTCGATCGATGCCGCGTTCCCGATCGGCTTCACCCGGGCCGAGCTCGTGAAGGCGGTGTGCGAGGAGTACGCGAACGTGTACGAGGCCGAGGAGGCCACGGCCACCACGAAGACACTCCCGCTCGAGGAGCGGACCAACGGCAAGCACCGCAACCGCACCGATGGCGTCTACGGGATCTGGGGTCACGACCTCGAGAACCTGACGTTGCGCGCCGCCCGCTGGACCCGCGGCTCCGACGGCGCGATCACGATCGACCTGCACATCGACAGCTGATCGGGCGGCGCGACCCTGTCCCGGACCACAGATTTCTGAGGCGGTAGCCCCCACTGGATCCCGGCAATCCCCCGCCGAGACTGCAGAAGTGACTGTCTTCTGGGGTGGTTCCTGCGGCACACTGGGTGCAGGTGGTGCGGGTCTTCGGATCCGCAGTGTTTGCCCGTTGGAGGTCACCCGTGTCGATGAAAACGCTCCTGCCGCTGGTTCTGGTCGTTGGATGTAGTGAGCATGGTCAGACTCCCGAGCCGTTCGGGGTTCCGATCACCGGTGGCACCCTGATGATCACGCGCGACGGTTCGCGCGCAGTCGTCGCGGATCCCGATCGCGATCGCATCGTGCAGATCGAGCTCGCCGGCGAGACCGTGGTCTCCGAGACGCCGCTCGACGCGGGCGATGAGCCCGGTCGTCTGGTCGAGGACGCTGCAGGTCGCGTTCACGTCGCCCTTCGCCATGGCGGAGCGCTCCTCACCATCGACGCCACCGGCGCCATCGTCGATCGCCGCCCCGTCTGCGCCGAGCCGCGCGGCCTCGCCTATGACTCCGCCACCGACGTGGTCCACGTCGCGTGTACCGGTGGTGAGCTCGTGACCTTCGCCGCCGCGGGTGGCGCGCCCGTGCGCAGCCTCCGCCTCGAGCGTGATCTCCGCGACGTGATCGTTAGCGGTCCTCAGCTCCTCGTGACGCGGTTCCGCACCGCCGAGATCCTCACGCTCGATCAGACCGGCATGGTCGTCAACCGTGCGGTTCCCCCCACGGTGCCGCGGTTCGACGCCTTCGGCGGCGGCGACCTCGGTCCCGCGGGCGGCGGCATCGGCTCCGGACAGTTCGATGCCCCTGCCTCCACGGCGTGGCGCACGATCGCGATGCCCGATGGCCGCCTCGTGATGTCTCACCAGCGCCGCGTCAAGAGCGTGCTCGATAGCGAGCAGCCGGGCGGCTACGGCGGCAACTGCGGCGGCGGTCCCGTCGAGGACGCCGTCAGCGTGGTCACCCCCGGCCAGGCCCCGATGGCGGTCGCCCGGATCGGCCGCGGCGCGCTCCCCGTCGACATCGCGGCCTCCCGTGCCGGCGACAAGATCGCGGTGCTCACCGCCGGAAGCCGGATGGTCACCGTGGTGCCCGCCGTCGCACTCACCGCGCCCGACGAGGACCGCTGTGAGCCGCCGAACCCGACGCCCTGCGGCGATCCGACGGATCCGACCACGTCTCCGCCGTCGACCGGCGGTGGCAGCGGCAGCGGCGATGCCCCGCCTCCGCTCGATCCCAAGATGGGCCAGTGCTGCGACGACAAGGACCGCGACGGTCGCTGCGACGACGAAGACGGCGACGAGGACGACGGCCACGACAGCCAGCGCCTCGGCCCTCCGACGTCCCTCGGCTGGACGCCGGGTGGCGATCTCGTGATCTTCTATCCCGAGGCTCCGGCGCTGATCGTGCGCACCGCGGGCGGCGACGTCTCGCACCGGATCAACCTGCCGGGCTCGGCGCGTAACGACCAGGGTCGCAACGTGTTCCACCAGCAGACCAGCATCGGCGTGGCGTGCGCCTCGTGTCACCCGGAAGGTCGCGACGACGGCGTGGTCTGGAACTTCGCGCAGGACGGCAAGCGCCGCACGCAGAGCCTCGCCGGCAACATCCTCGATCGCGCGCCCTATCACTGGACCGGCGACGAGAACACCCTGCCGGTGCTGCTCGACGACGTGTTCGCGAAGCGGATGTCGGGCGGCGTCCTCACCGCCGGCCAGAAGTCCGCGCTCGGCCCGTGGCTCAACCGCGTGCCCGCCCCCGCGCCGATCGCGGGCAATGCCGCCGCGATCGCTCGCGGCGCGGCGATCTTCGAGACCCCGAGCGTGGGCTGCGTGTCCTGCCACAACGGCGTCCTCCTGACGAACAACCAGCGGTTCAACGTGGGCACCGGCGGCACCTTCAAGGTCCCGAGCCTCCTCGGTGTCGGCGCGCGCGCTCCGTTCCTCCACGATGGCTGCGCTGCCACGCTGATGGACCGGTTCGTCACCTGCAACGGTGGTCCCGGCGTTCACGGCGACACTTCGAAGCTGACGTCGGATCAGCTGAACGATCTCGTCCAGTATCTCGACTCGCTCTGAGCTCTGGTGGTACCCAGGATGGGCGTGCGTAACCGGCTCCTCATCGGTGTCGCGATTGGCCTGGCGGCGCTGTCCAGCGCCTGCGAGGTCACCCGCGAGGAGCGGGTGGCTGCTGCGTGCTCGTCGATCTGTGCGTGCCGGGTAGCGCCGCTCCCCGCACTGCAGGACCGCTGCGTGGCGGACTGCAACAACCAGCTCGACGCCACCAACGCTACCGACGCGTGTCTCGACTGCGTCTCGGCGAACAGCGATCGCTGCTCGACACTCGAGAACGTCTGCGCGCAGATCTGCGATCCACCAACTCCCGGCGACCCACAGTTTCCCGACGGAGGGATATGACCATCAGGACCTTGCTCCTGGCGACCTGCGTGCTCGCCAGCGGAACCGCCATGGCCCAGCCCGGAACCGGGTCCGAGACGCCGCCCGAGGCGCAGCCTCCGCAGCCTCCGCAGCCTCCGCAGCCTCCGCAGCCTCCTCAGCCGCCACGTCCTCGCGCGGAGCGTGCACCCGAGGCCGCCGAGCCCGAGGCAGTTCCCGAGCGCCCCACCGGGTTCTCGATCGGCATCGGAGTGGGCTACCGGTTCCCGACGTCTCTCCAGACCCCGAACGTCACGAGCGTTCGGTTCCGGATCGCCAATGGCATCACGTTCGAGCCGACCCTGGTGTTCGCCACCTCGTCGCACTCGATGGATCAAGGTACGGCGCTGACCTCGAAGGCGACCGAGGTCGGGGTGGGCGCGCTGGTGCGGTTCCCGGTGGTCCGTCACCGCCGCACGGATCTCGAGATCCTCGGCGCGCTCGATCTCGACAACCTCAGCCAGGATCCGGACAACCAGAACACGGATGATGTCACGAGCATCACCACCACCACGATCCGCTACGGGATCGCGGTGGGCACGTGGATCACGCCGCACCTCCAGGCCAGCCTGTCGGCGACCAACGGGCTCATCAGCTTCGTGAAGAACCGGCAGGAGATGGGGGCGGGCTCGGTCACCGTCACCACCGATACGACGATCGGGTTGACGTTCGATCCGACGGTGGCGCTGATGATCCACCTCTATCACTGAGCGTCGCGCGCACCTGTGGCCCATGCGCCACACGTCCTGCAGAACTCGCAGGACGGCCTGATCTTCGTGGACGGCTAGATCCGCGCGAAGATTCAATTCCGGTCGCGGCATACCTCGTGCTGTTGCGAGGTTCATGCGTCCGTTCAAGCTGGGTGTCGTCGCCTTCGGTGTGCTCGTACCTCTCTCGGCCTTTGCCGGTCACGGCCGTGGTGGAGGCGGCAGCGGAGGTGGCGGCGGCGGTCCGCTGCACTCGGTCAGCTCGGGCCTCGGCGGCGCGGCGCGGGCCGGCGGCGCGACCGGCTCGTCGACGACGATCGTCGAGCGCAACGACCGCACCTACGTCGAGCGCGACGAGGCCCCGGTCAGCGGCAGCACGGTGATCGTGCACCGGCGCCGGGCCCGGCCCGAGCCGCCGAGGTTGCCCGCGCACTTCGAGGGCTATGCGGGCGCGCAGAAGACGGTGGACTCCGATGGCGGGTTCACGGCCGAGCTGTCGATCGTCGATGACTGGCTACGGCTCGGTGGCTCGGTGACCCGGTACTACGAGGCCCAGTCCCAGATGCCGGCGCTCACGCTGACGATGCCGTCGATCACGCTGGGCGTACGCGTCGATGACGCGAAGGGCACGAACATCTACGTCATCGGCGGGCTCGTGGGCGCGAAGACCGCGCACGATCCGGTGATGGACAGCTCGTTCGTCGGCGTGATCGGCGGGCTCCGCGTCGAGAGCCCGATCAACACGCTCGCGTCCCTCGTCGGCGAGGCGAACCTGATGCAGTTCGGCCAGGGCGTGCGCGCCACCTCGGCGCGCGTGGGCGTGCGCGTGGGGCCGGTGCAGGCATCCGTTCGCGTGCTCGACTTCAACGTCGGCCCGCCGCTCTATGGCCCCGAGCTCGGCGTTGGGTTCTGAGCACATACGAAATTGTGTTTGACGCGCGCGCCGAGATGCCTTAGTTGTGTGCGCCTCGTCGGGGCGATCTTCTGCGCCCAGGCCAAACCGGCTGCGGTGCGCGCGCTCGGTCGACCAGGCAAGGTCGTCACTCGGGCGCGTTCGGGGGCTCTGCCCAGCTCCATCCGCGGTTCCGGGGGCAACGAAGCTCTGACGAGACCGGGGTATCAAGGTTCGACTCCTTGCTGCTGCACGACACGATCGACCAGCACCTTTGCAGCGGTGGCGGAACGGTAAACGCACTGGGCTTGCTCATCCCAACATCCCAGCGGTCTCGCAAACCGCAAAAAACCTGAGCAGGTCGTCGTCGGTGATCGCCCGGAAGGGAATCCCGACCACGTCTCGTCGAGCTCGACTCGCAAGCGACCACACCCGCGCGTTCGCCAGCGTCCTCCACTTCGGAGTGCCGCCCGTGATCGCGCGCGTGTGAATCGCCGCGAGGCGCACCTCGGCGCGACGGCGCCCACGCGCAACCGCTCGTTCGCACACCAGCGTGCGAGCCACGGCGCGCTGGCGGTCCCCGACGCCGGCCACCTTCTCTTTCAACCGTGCGCGCGACACCACGTCGCCGCGCGCAGGTTCGTTCGCAACGCTGTTCAAGGAGTTCGTCATGTTCGACCACATTCATCGGCACCTCCACCTCAACCTCAACGAGCGCGCGGTCCTCGTGCGCGATGGCAAGCCCGAGAAGGCCCTCGGTCCGGGCCGCTACACGTTCTGGAAGCGCTACGAGGTGATCCGCTGGAACACCGACGAGCTGACGTTCACCGCGCCCGCCGCGGTGCTCGCCACGCTGCCCGTCGAGTGGTTCGAGACCGTCCACCTCGCACATGGCCAGTACGGCATCGTCCTGCGCGATGACCGCGCCGTGGCGTTCCTGCGCCCGGGCGTGCAGCGGATCTGGAAGGTCGAGGCCAACGTCGCCCTGCGCGTGTTCGCCGAGATCGACCCGCTGCCGGAGCTCACGGACGAGCTGCGCAAGGTGATCCCTCCGGGCGAGCTGCTCGAGGCGCATATCGATCTCAACCAGCGCGCGGTGCTCCTGCGTGATGGCAAGCCCGAGCGCGTGCTCGTGCCGGGTCACCACGCGTTCTGGGGCAAGCACAACAAGCTGGCGATCTGGAACGTCGATGACCTCGTGTTCCTCGCGCAGCCGGATGTGCTCGCCATGGTTCCGCTCACCTGGTACGCGACGCTCGAGCTCACGCTCGACGAGCGCGCCGTCGTCTACCGCGACGGCAAGCCGGTGAAGTTCCTGCGCCCCGGTGTCCACCGGATCTGGACGGTCAACCCGAACGTTGCCGTCAAGACCTACGTGGTCACGGCCGAGGCACCCGAGCTCACCGACGAGCTCCGCACGGTGATCCCGGCGGCCGAGGTGATCGAGGCGCAGGTGCGCCAGTTCGAGCGTGGTCTCAAGTACGTGCAGGGCCGCTTCGAGGGCATCCTCGAGCCGGGCCGGTACGTGTTCTGGAACCACCCGGCGGCACGCGTGGCCGTGCAGGTGCTCGACACCCGCGTTCAGCAGCTGAAGATCGAGGGCCAGGAGCTGATGACGCGTGACAAGGTCACGCTTCGCCTGACGCTCACGGCGGAGTACGCGCCGGCCGACGCGCCCACGACCGTGCATGCGGTCGCGGACGTCAAGGACGCGCTGTACCTCGCGGTTCAGCTCGCGGCGCGCGAGTACATCGCCGGCATCACGCTCGACGAGCTGCTCGAGGGCCGTGACAGCCTGACGAAGTACCTCGAGGCGCAGGTGGTCCCGCGCGCCGAGACGTTCGGCGTGCGCGTGCATCGCGTGGGTGTGAAGGACGTCATCCTGCCGGGCGAGATGAAGACGCTGCTCAACAAGGTGATCGAGGCCGAGAAGGCGGCTGCCGCGAACGTGATCCTCCGCCGTGAGGACGCGGCCGCGACGCGCAACATGGCCAACACCGCCAAGGTGATCGCGGAGAACCCGGTGCTGATGCGCCTGAAGGAGCTCGAGACCATGCGGGACATCGCCGAGAAGATCGACGAGATCAAGCTGGTCATGGGCATGGATGGACTCAAGCAGCTCATGCCGTTCGCCAACGGCAAGGCCGACGCATAACGGACCTGGCGAGTCCACAGCGGGGAGTGGCCGGTGCAGCGATGTGCCGGCCACTCGACATTTTTCGGTGCGCGTCCACGATCGCGACGCACACAATCGTGGCTCTATCGTCTCGATGAACCGCACGAAGATCCTCGAAGTCCTGACCGCGGAGGGCCATGGCGCCCATGCGGCTGCTCTCGATGCCCTGATCCAGCCGGCGATCTGGATCCGGGCGGAGAAGCTCGCGGATCGGCCGCCCAACCCCACGGCCGAGGCTGAGGAGGAGGAGGACGAGGCGCGCCGCGGGGCCCCGGCGGCGGCCGCACACCGCCCTCCTTCGCTCGAGGCCGCGCTCGCGTCGCTGCCGCTCGGCGCCTCGCGGTTCGGCGGCGTCCCGGATCTGCCGCCCGGCGTCGAGTGGCCGAGCCGCGACGACGTGCCGATGGAGTTCGTCGCGCAGCTGCGCCTCGCGGATGCCGCGAAGCTCGATCCGCTGGGGCGCCTGCCCGTCACGGGCCACCTGTGGTTCTTCTACAACTCGCAGTGGCTGACCTTCGATCAGGACCAGGACCACCGCTGCTGCGCGGTCCTCTACCACGACGTCGCCGACGATCAGCTGGTGCGCCAGATCCCGCCGCGGGTCGACTACCAGGGCGAGTACGACAGCGAGCCTCGGCTCGCACCGTACGTGCACGGCCTGGCCACGCTCGGATTCCACGCGGGTGACACCGTGCCCGGCGGCGTGTCGCCGTGGATCACGGGCACGCCACTCGAGGAGTTCTGGCAGGACTTCACCGCCTACCACGGCAGCAAGATCGCGATCGAGGGCGACGTGAACTACCAGTCCAACCGCCTGCTCGGCTACGTCGATGGGCAGGACTACGTCGAGGCCCACCTGCACGGCACCGAAGATCAGCTGCTGCTGCAGGTCGACTCCGAGGATGCCGCCGACTTCCAGTGGGGCGACTGCGATCGCCTCTACTTCTTCGTCTCGAAGGGCGAGCTCACGGCCCGCGACTTCAGCAAGGCGCGCCTGTACTCGCTGCTGGGATGAGCGACGTGATCGATCAGTGCGTGACCGATGCGGTCCGCGGCGGCGGCGTCACCGAGCTCGACGAGCGCGGTCTCATGCCGCTCGCGGTCGCGCGCGCGATCCTCGCAGGTCGGCCGGTGATGGAGAAGGGCGAGCCCGACCTCAGCACGGGCACGTCGATCCTCGCCTCGGACATCGTGTGGGCGGCGCTGCTGTCGCTCGCCGATGCCGCGGAGGCGTGCGCGGCGCTCGCCAGGATCGACTGGCAGATGCCGCCGCGCGGCATGTTCAACGTGGATCTCTACAAGCGCTATGGCGAAGGCCTGGTGCCGTGGCTGGTGACCCGGCTCGACGGCGACGTGCTGGTCGACCACCCGTGGTGCGTGGTGCCGTGCCTGCTCGAGTGCCGCTCCTCGGCGGCGTTCGAGCTGGTGTGGCGGGTGCGCGAGGTGCGCGGTCGCGGCGTCGTGCTCGCCACCACGTGGCTCGACAAGCATCCCGATGCCGCCGCGGCCTACCTCACGGCGAAGGCGCTGCACGACGCGCGCGCCCGGTCGTTCCTGGTCGGCATGCGCGCGCGGCTCGGTGACGAGGCGGTGCGTGTTGCGATCGACACGATCGGCGATGCCTCGGGAGCGATCGCGCGTGCGGTCGGGCTCGTCGGCCCGCCGACCGCCGATACGGTGCTCGCGATCCTCGACGCGAGCGCGGGCAGGATCCTGGCGCCGGAGCTCGGCCTGTGGCCCCAGCGCGACGGACGCGGCGCGCGACTCTGTCACGGCCTGCGCGCGATCGCGGTCCGGGATGGCGATCGCTGGGGCCTCGCGATCGAGCGGCTCGAGGGCGATCGACCGGATGGCCTCCATGGCGCGCGCGTCGCAGTCCACGCCTTCGGCTCGGACGTCGGCGGTCGCTTCCGGTTCGCCCGGATCGTGCCGCGCACGCTCGAGCTGACCGGCGCGCCGACGGATCGTCGCGGATTCGCGCGCTGGATCGTCGACCGCATCGCTGCCGACACCGCGTTCGGCGACACCGATCACGCGCGGGCCGCCGTGGGGCTCCCAAAAGGCACGATCGTCGCGGTGGTCCCGTACCTCGCGCACGTCGCCGGCGCGCCGGCGCGCAAAGCCACGGGGCCGACCGAGCTGCCCTCGGACTCGCCGACGTATCAGGCGCTGGCGCGCGCGATCTCGGCTTGAGGTGCTGCCACCGTTGGCCTCGCGTGATGGCGTTCGGTCAGATCGGAGGCGAGAAGCTTCCACCGGTGATCGGCTGTCCCGAGACATTCCTGATCACGCCACCGCCGCCACCACCGCCACCGCCGCCCTTGCTGGAAGCCGCGGCCGATTGACCTGAGCCGCTGCCCGTCGACCCATCGCCCCCCGCCGTTCCGGTCGCTCCGCCGAGCCCGCCGAGCCCGACGGTCGCCGGGCCGGTGGACTCGAAGCCGTTACCGCCACCGATGCTGGCATCCGCGCCCCCGCCGCCGCCCGCACCATTCGCGAACACCACCGCGGTCAGCCCGACGGAGATCCCGGTGCGTCCCCACAGCGCGATCATCCCTCCCGATCCGCCACCTCCGCCGCCACCCTTGCCGCTGGGCGCGCCGTCGCCTCCCGAGCCCGAGGCATCGATCCTGCCGTCGAGGATCAGAGACGTGTTCGCGAGCACATAGACCGCACCGCCGCTGTCGCGTCCGGCCCCACCCACATCGCTCGCAGTGCCTCCCGTGCCGCCACGGCAGCCGCCATGCAGGAACGTCGGCGTCGCGGCGGAAGCGGCGCCTCCGCCTTGTCCCCCACCGCCGGCGCCGCCGTTGCCCCCGCGCGTCCCGAAGCTTCCGCCGGCGCCGCCACCTGCGCCGTTGCTCGCACTCCCCGGGCTGCCCGGCGCCGCACAGCCGGTGTAGTTACTGCCTGGGCCGGTCCCGCCCCCGCGATAGGAGGATGCGTCGATCGTCCCGAGCGCGGTCACCGTCAAGCTCCCCGTGGTGGCGACGAGGACGAGCGGTCGGGTGCCCGTCGCTCTGAGGCTACCGTTGACGGTGATCGTGGTTCCGGAGACGACGCAGAGCGCCGGCCCGGCCGCGGGTGTGAACACCTCACCGGGGCAGCTGCCGTTGCTGGTGTCGATCGTCGTCGCGCCGAAGGTCAGCGGCGTGGAGGGCAATGCCGTGAGACAGATGATGAAGCTGCCCTCGCCGAAGCACAGGCCGTTCGGTGGGGCATCCGTGGAGGGTGCATCACCCGCCGCATCGGCTCCGATCGCATCGCCGTCCTGTGAACCGTCGTCTTGGCCGCCGTCACTCGGTGCGGCTCCGGGCACGGAGAACGAGCACGCCCCCAGGGCGAGCAGGGTGACCAGGGTCCGCACCAGCCGAGTCTAGACTCGTGCCCCTGCAACGCGCCATCGGGTTTCGAGGCTCGTGTTCGAGCGACACAAGGTGGCCAACATCACGCTGTACGAAGCCGGTACAGGGGATTCGTCGTCGATCGTGCCGTTCAACCCCTCGTGTCGATCTCGATGGTTGCTTGGATCACGGGCGACACGTCGCTGACCACGTCGATGTCCTCTCGGATCTTGTCGATGAGGTCCGGGAAGTCGGCGTCGGGAGCCCTCATCGCAAACGTGGCTCGTCCGCCCTCGGCGTGGACGACGACGAGATCATGCCTGGTCGTGAACGCCGTGAGCTGGTCTCGATCGAGCAGCGTTCGAAAGGTGACGTCGATGTTGCCGGAGAACCACCTCCCGCCTCGCGCGGTCTCGGCGAGTAACACGACGAGCGTGCCCTGCTCGGGGTGATCTCGCAGGTGGCTCGCCAGGTCGCCGATGGCTCGCTTGCGCCCCGCGCCGCCGCCATCGAAGATCGCCTCGACCTCCACGACGCCCCTGTACCAGGGAGGGCTCGTCGGGTCGCCGTTCCAGACCTTCAGTGGTGCGCGCTTGAACGCGGACGTCAACGCCTGAACCCGTGCCGTCAGGTTCGAGGGCTGCCCGGGAGACGCCAGGACGAGATGGCGAGCCTTGGCCCGGCTGTAGGGAATCAGGGTGTCGCCCTGCTGATAGAACTGCATCCCGGGCCTGCCGAGGATGAAGTAGGCGGAGTTGGTGCCCGGCCCCAGGGTCGTTCGACGTCGCTGAGGTAGATAGCCAGGCGCGGAGATGACGATCTCCAGAGACGAGTGCGCGGCGGGTGTGTAGGTCGACGCGGGCACCGCGGCGCTCAGGCCCGATACAGCCACGACACCTGGGCTGCACCGCAGGATCACGGACGGGAGGAGGCTCGAGCCGTCCTCGATCAAGTCGATGTCGAACCGCTCGATCGACTCGAACGACGGTCCGGAAGCCTGGATGAACAGCGTCGGCCCATTGGCGATGGCGGTCGGTGTGCCCTGGGGGCGCTCGCAAGCGGTCAGCGCGTCCGCGCGCGCGGCGGGCGCCGGCAGCAGCGGACGAGGCGGAGCGGGCTTGGCACAGCCCGCGACTGCGGCTGCGACGACGAGAGGCCGGAGCATCCACTCACAACGTCCGTGACGCCCATTCGGTGCAATCTCGCGCGTGGTCGCCGAGCGGGCGCGCTGCTGCCCGTAACGATCGGGTTGCGCGCCGTGGCCTCGAGGTCGCGTAACGAGGGCAAGCGGCGCACGTCGCTGCTGCGCTGCCGACGCTGGATCCCCGACTCCGCTGCTTGGGTCTCCTGGGTTCTTGGCTGCTCTGATCTGTGAGATCGGCAGGCCCGCAGGCTCGCTACTTTCGCTGCTGCAGTTGCTCGATGCGCCGATCGATCTTCGCCGCGAGTGCGGGCGGCGGGTTCATGCTCTTCGCCTTCTGGCACGCCGCGACCGCCGTGTCCCACTGCTCCTGCACGCCGAACACGATGCAGATGCTGAACTGGTACTTCGGGTCCGGGACGAGCGAGAACGCCGCCTGAAACGCGCCGAGGGCGCCGGCATAGTCG
The DNA here is from genome assembly GCA_016720595.1 of Myxococcales bacterium. Classification (GTDB taxonomy): domain Bacteria; phylum Myxococcota_A; class Polyangia; order Haliangiales; family Haliangiaceae; genus JABFXX01. Next base: position 4,475 of record JADKKI010000052.1, on the reverse strand, counting down.
GCGGCGTAGAGCTTCTCCTTGCCGAGGTCGTTCTTGGCCTCGGCCTCGGCGCGATGCGACTCGTCCGGAGGAGCGATCGCGGCGCTGCCGGAGCCGCCGGAGCCCGTGTCGGGTGGCGTGACGACGGGGTCCACGACCTTGGCGATCCGCGGCCCGGTGCAGCCGGACTTCGCGAGCAGCTCGGCGACGGACTTCGCGACCGCGCCGGTGGCCTCGTTCTCCGGCGGGGCGTTGTTGATGATCATGCCCGACGACTTGCCGCGGATCTTGGCCGCGCCGAGGAGCTGGCCGTCCTGCCCGTCGGTGAGGACGAGCAGCGTATCGACCGTCGCGGTGCTGCTGTTCGAGACCCAGCCACCGCCGCCGTGCCCGGTGCCCGTGATGTTCAGATCGATGAGGACATCCGCCGCGCCACCATCCGCGCGGTCCACGCGCTCGAAGCCGCACTTCTGGCGCACCTTCTCGAGCACCTGCGCCTCGAGGTACATCGCCTGGCCCTGCGCGGCGAACGCGGAGGAGTGCACGCGAACGGAGACCGTGCGGTACGAGCCGAGGCTGGCCACCGGCATCGTCTTCTCGACGGTCGCAGACGGGTGACAACCCGCGATCAGGAGGACGAGGCCCAGGGAGGTGCGCACGCTTCGAGCATAGCAGTGCAGCACCGGCCACCTCCACCGGCACCTTGTGATCCTGCCGGGAGGGTGAGCTATCGTGTCGCCCATGGCCAAGTCGAAGGCGAAGCGGGGTGCGAACAAGAAGCCGGTCGCGAAAGGCAAGCCAGCTGCGAAGGGCAAGCCAGCTGCGAAGAAGCCCGCGCCGAAGGTGAAGGCCAAGCCGGTCGCGAAGGCCAAGCCCGCCGCGAAGGGTAAGGCCGCTGCGAAGAAGCCCGCGCCGAAGGTGAAGGCCAAGCCGGTCGCGAAGGCCAAGCCGGTCGCGAAGGCCAAGCCGGTCGCGAAGCCCGCGCCGGTGAAGCCCGCGCCGGTCGCCAAGGCGACGCCCACGAAGGCCGCGCCCACCGTCGCGTGGCGCGAGCAGCTTCGCGCCGCGGTCGAAGCAACGGGGCCGGACTTCGCCGGCTACCTGCGTGGCCTCGCTACGACGAGCCCCTGGGAGCACGCGAACACCGCCGAGCTCGCGGGCCTGGAGCAGTGGGGCACGGAGCTCGCGAAGCGCGATCGCATGGCCGGCATCGGCGCGCTGGTGCGTGCCGCGCAGTATGGCTTCCCGCTCGCGGCGGCGGCCGGTGGGATCGGGCTCGAGGGCATGGGCTTTCACGCGTCCGAGCCCTCGATGGATGGCGCGCCGGTCGAGACCCAGATCGCGCTCGCGGCGGCATGGCTCGACGCACCGGATGCCAAGCACCTCGCGGCGGTCGCCGAGGGCAACGATCCTTCGCGCCAGCTCCAGGTCTGGGACGAGGATCTGATGCCCGGCGATGATCGCGCGCACTGGTGGTATGTCGATCTCGGGCAGTGCTGCGGGCACGCGATCACGCGCACCAAGGGCGATCCGAAAGGTCACAGCTACTACGAGTGGCCGCCCGAGACCTGCGTCGGGCGGGGGCTCGTGGTCGCGGTGCGCGGCCTCCGCGAGAAGAACGCGGATCTCGCCGCGATCCTCGCGAACGTACGCGCCTCGCTGGTGGCCTGACCATGTGTTGCTTCTCCGTCACGACCCCGCTCGGGCTGTTCGCGCGGCTGTTCCAGCGCCCCGTACACGTCTCGGCGACGAACATCCTCGCGCGCATGGTCGCGCCGGGCGTGCAGGCGCTCGCGTACGGCATGAACCTCGAGGCGCGCGAGCCGGTGGCGATGGTGTTGCCGCTGCCGGTGGTGCCCGGCTCCGGAGAGGATGCGGTGACCTTCGTCGATCTGTCGAAGGAGCCGCAGATGTTCGTGCACCTCGCGCAGCTGTTCGAGTTCGCGCAGGTCGCGGCGCGCAAGGGGGGCATCTCGTTCCCGAGCCGGAGCGCGCCGACCCTCGTCGTTCACAAGGTCGGGGCGTTCGTCGCGTCGTACGTGCCGACGCGGGCAGACTTCTCTCGGCTCGATCCGAGGTTCCGGTTACCCGAGGTGCTGTTCGATGCGGTCCCGCACTATGCGGACTACGGCTTCGCGGTGTTCCAGCTCGAGCCGGGCAAGGTCACCGTGCATCCGATGGCGATGAAGTTCCCCACGCGGGATCCTGCGCAGCTGTTCTTTCCCACGGTGCACGTCCACGACGGTCGGTTCCACCCGAAGGCGAAGTTCGACCATGCGCTCTACTACCAGACGCCGCGGCGCACGGAGGTCGGGGAGCTGATCCCGTTCTCTGGCTTCGAGAACGATGCGGTGGCGTGGACCATGCCGACCCGATCGTACGAGGGGCTCGTGGTCGAGAAGCAGGCGATCCTGCGGCGCAGGCTCCAGGGCAAGCTCGCGAACCAGGACACCTGGATCGCGGCCTGATCACTTCGGCGAGGGTGGTGCCGGCGGCGGCGGGTTGCACAGCAACATCTGCTCTTGCCACTTGCCGTCGCGACACTCGAAGCCGTTGAGGCCGCAGCCGTCGGCGATGTGGCAGCTCTGCGTGCCCTCGCACGGCGAGTCGTGCGTGATCGCCTTGCACTGCTCCGCCGTGAGCTCGGTCGGAGTGGTCTGGGGTTGGGGTTGTGGTTGTGGTGGGTTGTCGTGGATCGGCGTCTGCTTGGCGGGGCCACCGCAGGCGGCGGTCACGATCATGACGAACGGGGCGGCGAACGAGATCCGTCTCTGTTGTCGCATCGTGTGATGGTAACGCAGCAGCGCGCGGGAACTTACTTGAGGACCTCGATCGAGGTCAGCGCGCGTAGATCGCCCGACGGGGTCCAGCCCTCGCCCTGCTGCTTGAAGATCCGGAACCGCAAGGAACCCTGGCGGTTGAGCTTCACGAACGGGACTGTCTTGTCGTCGAGATCCTTGTGCTCGATCGTCAGGGACAGCCCTGCGGCGTCCTTCAAGAGGAGCTTGTCCCAGGTCTTCACGCCGGCGACCTCGAGCAGGGCGACGAGCTTCCAGCCCTTGGCATCGCCGCCGCCGCCCGGCATCGCCTCGCGGGGGAGCGCGAGCAGCTTCTCGCCGGTGAGGATCTGCTCGCCCTTCGCGGTCTTGATCTTGAGCTGGAGCTCCGCCGGATCGGTGGCACTGCCGCCGCCGTGGTCGTTCTCGCCGCGGCCGGTGTCACCCGCGAGCTTGATGCGGAGCTCGAGCACGCCATCCTCTTGCAGTGCGGGCTTGCCCTTCTTGCCAAGCTCGACGGGATCGAACAAGCCGAACGAGATCTTGCCGCCCTCGCCGGGGAACAGCGCGGGGACATAGTCGCGGTAGGTCTCGAACGGTTTGTTGAGCTCGGAGACCTGGGGCTTTGCACCCTTGATGTAGATCGCCTGCCACTTGCCGAGGCGGCGCGCGGCCTCGGGCACCAGCGTATCGACGCGCGGCCAGCTCGCGACCTGCGCGGCCGTGACGGTGGCGACGTCGGCGTCATCGACGAACACGTGGGTGCCCGTGCTGGCGGGGGCCACGGCGGCGCCGGTGCCGGCCGCGGTGCCGGTGCCGCTGCCCGTGGCCTGGGTCTCGGTGCTCTTGCTGCCGCAGCCGAGGACGGCGACTGCGACGACGAACGACAACGTTGTGCGCATCGCCCGTGAGCGTAGCACGGGCGTTGGTTCAGCTCTTCTTGGGCTGAGCGCGCGCGTTCCAGACCCGGAGGGCGAGGATCGCACCGACGATGGCGACCGGGATCATCGCGTACGGCCAGATCATCCAGTTCTCGATCTGGCGGGCGGCGGGGTTGGGCCGCGTGGAGTGGTCGGCGCAGATGATCAGCTTCTCCGGCAGGTACGCGCCGTAGATGAAGGACTGCAGCATCGAGCCGCCGTAGACGAAGCCATCGATGATGCCGACCGCCACACCGGTGTTCTTGCGACCGCCGAAGTCCGCGCTCGCGGTGCCCGAGAGCATGCCGTGGACGCCGATGATCGCCATCGACATGAACGCGATCACCCACGGCACCGGGCCCGGGCTCGAGAGCAGGAGCAGCGGCACGATCACCACCGTGCCGGCCAGCATCAGCGCATAGAGCACGGTGGCCACCGGTCCGCGGCGCGATTGGAACAGGTGATCGGAGATCGCGCCCGCGAACATGCCGCCGGTGATCCCCGCGATACACGAGACCACGCCCCAGTTCTCGATCACGAACGAGTTGCCGAGGCCGATGCCGGAGCTGAAGTCGCGGCCCCACTGCAGGATCGCCTGGCGGAGGAACCCGGAGCACAGCTCGATGAGCGCGATCGTGAGGATGATCGGGTGCTTCAGGAGACGGACGATCACGCTGACCGCGCTCTCCTTCTTCCCGTCATCGGGTGTGCTCGCGTCGCCGAGATCGAAGTCGGTGAGTCCGGCCTTGGACGGCGTGTCGCGCACGAACAGGACGCACAGCACGAAGAACAGCAGCAG
>JADKKI010000051.1 GCA_016720595.1 Myxococcales bacterium | reverse complement strand
GACGAGCTCGGCCTGATGCTGCGCCCCCTGCATCCGTTTCGAGATCGCCTGCTCGTGGTCGAGGGGCTCTCGAACACCGTGAACCTCGCGAACATCGCCGAGGCGCAACGCGATCACACCGATCCGAACAACCACTCGATCGCGGTGGCGGGCCTGCTCACCGGCAATCGCGTGCGCCAGCAGGCCGGCGTTCCGTGCACGGGCGGCGCGCGCTCGATCGATCAGGAGCTCGCGCTGCGGACGGCGGCGCCGGGCCGGTTCGGGTCACGGGTCTACGGGTTCGACTACGTCCCGAACCTGACCGTCGCGCCGTTCTCGTTCCTCGGCCCCGGTCAATCCACGCCGAGCGTCTCCGCGCCCGACGTCGCGTATCAGGATCTGCTCGGTGGCTATGTTCCGCCCCCGTCGGGACAGCCCGGCGATCGCGCGCAGGTCATCGCGTCGCTCCGGCCCTCCGTGCTCGATCTCGTGGGCCGCGAGTACCAGTTCCTCGGCGCGCGCCTGGATGCCGAGGGGCGCGAGCGGCTCGAGGCCCATCGCGCACTGATCCGCGATCTCGAGCTGAGCCTCGGAGCGGGCCCGTCCGCGCTGTGTGACACCAGCTTCTCGGCCACCGGTCACAAGGTCACGCAGTTCATGCGGCTGCTCCGGCTCGCGTTCGCGTGCGACCTCACCCGCGTCGCCACGTTCGTCGCGCCGGTTCCGCAGTGCCCCGAGTTCGGTTATCCCGCCGAGGCGCAGGTCCATCCGTACGCTCACCAGGCCATGCCGGGCGGCAGTGCGTGCGGCGCGATGTACGTCCCGATGGCCGAGCAGGCGATCCGCGATCTCGGCGTCTGGTACGCGAACCACTTCGTCTACCTACTCGAGCAACTCGATGCGGTGATCGAGGGCAACGGGACGATGCTCGACAACACGATCGTGGTGTGGATGCCGGAGCTCGCCACGCCGCACCACTTCCACAACGACACGTTCACCGTGATCGCCGGTGGCGGAAACCTGGGCCTCAACACCGGCCGCTACGTCCGCTACCCGCGCACGTTCGTGAGCCCGCAGCCCAACCACGTGCTGCTCGGCCCGGCGACCAATCGGCTGCACGTCAGCGTGCTGCGTGCGATGGGGCAGCCGGATGACTCGTTCGGCCTGACACAGGTCCCCGATGCCACAGGCGGGACCATCCCGCTGGTCGGTCCGTTGACCGAGCTGTTCGCCTGAACCCTGTGATCTCGGTCAGTTGCAAATTTATGGGCACCCGTGTCGATCGACCGAGGAGCGAAGCGTCGTGTCGATGGAGGAACCAGCGATGCAGTTCATGATCATGCACAAGAACGACAAGAACACGGAGGCCGGGAAGCTGCCTTCGACGGAGCTGATCACCCGAATGGGCGCGTTCATCGGCGGCCACGCCGAGGCCGGTCGGCTCGTCGACGGCGCGGGCCTCGGTGCGAGCAAGACCCGAACCCGGCTGGTGTTCCGTAACGGGCAATGCACGACCACGCCGGGCCCGTATCGCGGCGAACACGAGCTGCCGGCCGCGACGCTGCTGCTCAAGGTCAAGACCCGCGAAGAGGCCCTCGGGTGGGCGGAGCGGTACGGCAAGATCCTCGGCGACGGCGAGATCGAGCTCGGCAAGCTCAACGAGCCCTGGGACCTCGGGCTGATGCCCGCGCCGGAGAATCCTCCACTCCAGATGCTCCTGATCGAGAAGGCCGACGCGAGCACCGAGGCCGGCGGCCGCCCGCCGCAGCAGAAGGCTGCGCTCTCTCGCCTCAGGACCGAGATGACGAAGGCGGGCGTACTCGTGCGCACGCTCGCGCTGCAGCCGAGCGCCACGGCCAAGCGCCTGGTGTTCACCCACAATGACCTGCGCGTGCTCGATGGCCCGTTCGCGGAGTCGAAGGAGCTGATCGGCGGCTTCGCGGTGATGGAGCTCTCTGGGATCGACGAGGCGATCGCGCTGTGTCGAACCTATGCGGAGATCCTCGGCGGCACGCTGGAGATCGACCTCCGGCTCGTCGATCAGAGCGAGCCGGCCGTCACGCCTTCTTGACGAAGCAGGCCTTGAGCGCCATCGCGCTGCCGTCGATCCTGCAGTCGATCTCGTGGTCGCCGTCGACCAGGCGGATGCTCTTGACCTTGGTGCCCTGCTTCAGCACCTCAGAAGAGCCACGGAGCTTGAGGTCCTTGATCAAGGTCACGCTGTCGCCATCGGCGAGCACGTTCCCGTTCGCATCCTTGACCACGCGCGCGACCTCAGCGGGCGCGGCCTCGGCCGGAGCATCCCGGGGCCACTCGTTGCCACACGTCGCACACTCGAAGTGATCGGCGTGCGTCAACACGTCTTCCAGCGAACACAGCGGACAGGCCATCGTGGGCGCATCCTACTCGGAAACGGGGTCAGCTCCCTGTTCTAAACACGAACGGGAACTCGACGCTCACCGCCGCACCCGGGGGCGCGGGAAACCTACTGTCGGTGACGAGCTTGTTCACGCAGTCCGCGATCTCCGGATCGCCGACGGTGTCTCGCGTGATGCATTGGTCCGGAACCTTGCCATCGGTGGTGATCGTCCAGTGGATGACCACCTCGCCCGAGAGCGCCGGGTTTACGCGGCGGCGCCCCTCGAAGCACCGCTTCAGATCCTCGGCGTGGCGCTGCACCTCGATCGCCACGACCGCGAGGTAGTTCGCATCCTCGGGGAGCAAGCCGGGCTGCTGGAACGGCCGCGCCTCCGGATCGCGCACCGACGGTTTGCCGATCGAGACGTCAGCGGCAGGTGCGGCGGCCGATGATGCCTTGGGCTCCGAAGCAGCAGACGTGCAGGCGATCAGCACCACGCAGCCGATCGTGGCGCCTCGCGCAGCGAAGCGAAAGCCCACGCCGAGCGGCCCGCGGGGCGCCGCCACATCGAGGATGCGGCGCAGGCGCACCTCCATCCGCGAAGCATCGGCGATACACGCGCAGGCGTGGGACCTCGGCGCGCGCGAGATCGATCGCGACACCTCCAGGAGATCCGCCGCATAGCTCGACGGGCGAACCCCAGCGCCAAGGACGAGATCGTCACAAGCGTGCTCTCGCTCGCTCCGCATCCGTGCGGCTGCCAGCCAGGCGAGCGGGTTCCACCAGTAGAGCGCGCAAGCGATCTGCGCTCCGAGCTGCAGCAGGAGATCGTGACGCCGCACGTGGCCGAGCTCGTGGACGAGGACGGTCTGCAGCCGCTCGGGTGACCAGCTGTCCGCCGCGGCGGGGAGCAGCACCTGCGGGCGCACCACGCCGATCGTCATCGGCGAGCCGATCATCGCGCTGCACTTCAACCCGACCTCGCGGGTGAGACCGAGCGCTGCGGCCGCCTCGCGCCGCGCCACGAGCCAGCTCTTCTCGAGTGTGGGCTCCGAGCCCCGCGCGATGCGGCGCGCCCCGAGTTGACCGCGCACGAGCTGGAGCAAGACCACGAGGGTGCCCGATGCCCAGATCAGGGCGAGCCACGACCACGGCACCTGCGAACCTCCGGCGCTCTCGCCGGTGATGACGACGGCGTTCGCCTGGAGCGTGCGAACCGCGCCCAGGGTCGGTGTCCCCACCGAAAGCAGAGACGGAACGACCAGGCTGAGGAGCGGTACCACGAGGGCCGCGAACACGCCGAGCGCCCAGATCTGGTGCCGGGCCGCCGCCGTGCTCCGGCGGAGCAGCAGGGCACCGAGCCCCGAGGCCGCCAGCAGGATCGCCGCCTTGATCGACGACGACAGGAGCCACGCGGTGCTCATCAGCGCCCTTCCTTGCGCGCGTCCGCGATCAGGGCCGCCAACCGATCGAGCTCGGCCGCGCTGAGCTTCGACCGCGATTCGTCGATCAGCGCAGCCATGGCCTGCTCCGGCGAGCCGCCGAAGAACGTCTGCACGAGCGACTTCAACGCCGACCGCCGCGCCTTGGTGCGCGAGACCACCGGCGAGAACACATAGCGTGGGCCACGCTCCTCGTGCGTGATGTGTCCTTTCTCTTCGAGGATCCGCAGCAGGGCGCGCACCGCCGAGTATCCCGGCGGATCGGCCATGCGCTCGCGAACCTCCGCGGCGGTGAGGCCCTCTGCGCCATAGAGGACCTCCATGATCTCACGCTCGCGACGACTCAGCGGTGGCGTTGGCATGCTAGGAACTTAGCAGTGTGCTAAAAACTTAGCAACACGACCGATCGCGTTTCTGACTCCCGTCCGAGCCGGACTAGGTGCCGGCGCGCCGGTGGTGTACACGTAGCCGATGAGCCGCGTCACCCAGCCGAACAAGACCTCGCAACCGATGCCCGGCAACGTCAAGGCCGCGCTCGCCAAGCGCGAGTTGATGGACGCGTTCCGGGACCGCCCGGACTACCAGCAGAACGACTACCTCAAGTGGATCGCCCTGGCGGCCGGTCCCGCCGCCAAGGACAAGCGCCTGCAGCAGATGCTCGAGGAGCTCGCCAACGGCGGACTGTTCAAGGGCGAGCCGTGGACCGCGCCCGCACCGGTCACCCGCGCCACCTCCACGCCCTCGAGCTGACCCTACTGGAAATCCGGGGCGAGGCGGCTTTCCGCGCTACGCTCGAGATCGTGGGTCGTGCGCTGTTCGGGATGCTCGTCGTTGGAGTCGCCGCCTGTGGCAACTCGTCGGAGCCCTCGTCGTCGGCAGCGCCTCCGTCGTCCACGGCACCTCCTTCGTCCACGCCGTCACAGCCGCCGTCCAGATCATCGCCGCCGCACGTGACGGTCCGCTGGAGGGACGTCACGCGCACCGAAGGCTGCTTCTTCTTCAGTGGCCCGGAGGGTCGAGACGATCAGCTCGTGGGCGACGTCAAAGTCGAGACGGTGGAACGGGAGGGCGAGCGCCTCCGCCTCCGGATCGGCACCGCGGTGTTCGAGGGCACGTACGCGCGCGGCGTGCTCGAGCTCGCGCGCACGCACAGCTACGACTACAACGGCCCGTGGCGCACCACCGAGCGGATCCGCGGCGCGATGCAGGACAATTCCCTGTCCGCGCACTACGCCTACGAGGAGTGCGAGCTGTCCGCGACGCAGTGCCCCGGCCGTTGCACGGTGCAAGGCGAGCTCGTGTTCTCGCGCGCACTCTGAGCACGCGTCCCATGCGTCGGGGAGGCCCGATCACCTCGCTGTGGTCGATCGCATTTCGGTCGTCACGGTGTTCTAATCCGGGGCGGTGATGGTCTTGGAACGGAATCGGCTGGCAATCCTCTCGGTCACGATCCTCCTGGCGGCGTGCAGCAAGGACTCGCCGCCTCCTGCAACGGATCCAGCGCCTGCCAAGCCCGCCCCTGCCGGCCCACCCGCCGCGCCATCGTTCGACAAGGCCGCGGCGAAGCGCGCGACCACGCGCTCGGTGAAGCGTGCAGACTGGCCGTGTTCGATGGTGCGCACCGGCGACGACGGGACCAAGGTCACGACGAAGTTTGTCTACGGCACGATGGCCGAGTGCAGCCTGCCGATCGAAGCCCACGGCGAGGGAATCACCGGCTGTCCCGCGAAGACGCAGGCGCTGTCGGGAGACTCACCGGACGTCGACGAGCGAGTCCTCGCGTACGAGGGCGATCGCCTCCAGCACGGCTACGTGCGCTGGTACGACGGGCTCGCCGCGGGCTGGGGCGTCGGCGAGAAGCTCGCCGCGTATGACCTGCAGCCCCAGGGCGTGAAGATGACGTTCCAGGGCGCACATCTCGAGCTCGACGTCGCCGACGGCAAGCTCGTCGCGCGGCGCGAGAATGCGACGCTGTCCGTGAACACGACGACCGTGACCAGCGGCGAGGTCTGGAAGCTGACGTGGAGCGGCGACCGCCTGACCGCGATCGAGCGGAAGGGCGGTGGTCCGTCGCCGTACTTGTTCTCGTCGGTGCTGACCTACGACTGCGCCACGCCGTCCCCCCCCCCCCCCCCCGGCCCCCCCCCGCCCCCCCGGGGGCCCCCCCCGGGGCCCCGGGGGGGGGGGCCCCCCCCCCCCCCCCCCCCCCCCCCCCCCCCCCCCCCCCCCCCCTTGGGGCCCCCCCGGCCCCCCCCCCCCCCCCCCCCCCCCCCCGGGGGGGGGGGCGGGGGGGGCCCCCCCCGGCCCCCCCGCCCCCCCCCCCCCCGCCCCCCGGGGGCGGCCCCCCGGCCCCCCCGCGGGGGGCGGGGTCCCCCCCCCCCCCGGCCCCGGCCCCCCCCCCCCCCCCCCCCCCCCCCCCCCCCCCCCCCCCCCCCCCCCCGGGGGGGGGCCCCGCCCCCCCCCCCCCCCGGGCCCCCCCCCCGGCCGCCCCCCCCCGGGGGGGGGCCCCCCCGGCCCCCCCCCCCCCCCCCCCCCCCCCCCCCCCCCCCCCCCCCGCCCCCCCCCCCCCCCCCCCCCCCGCCCGGCCCCCCCCCCCCCCCCCCCCCACCCCCCCCCCCCGCCCCCCCCCCCCCCCCCCCCCCCCCCCCCCCCCCCCCCCCCCCCCCCCCCCCCCCGGCCGCCCGGCCGCCGCCCCCGGCCCCGCCCCCCCCCCCCCCGGGCCCCCGCGCCCCCCGCCCCGGGGCGCCCCCCCCCTCCCCCCCCCCCCCCCCCCCCCCCCTCCCCCCCCCCCCCCCCCCCCCCCCCCCCCCCCCCCCCCCCCCGCCGGGGCCCCCGGCGCGGGGGGCCCCCGCGCCGGGGGCCCCCCGGGGGCGGGGGGCCCGCCCGCCCCCCCCCCCCCCCCCCCCCCCGCCCCCGCCCCCCCCCCCCCCCCCCCCCCCCCCCCCCCCCCCGCCCCCCCCCCCCGCCGGGCGCCCCCGCGGGGCCCCCCCCCGCCCCCCCGCGGCCGCCCCCCGCCCCCCCCCCCCCCCCCCCCCCCCCCCCCGGGGCCCCCCGCCCCCGCCCCCCCGGGAGCCCCGCCCCCCCCCGGGGCCCCCCCCCCCCCCCGCCCCCCGGGGGGCCCCCGGGGCGGTCCCCCCCCCCCCCGCGGTTCCCCCCCCCGCCCCCCCCCCCCCCCCCCCCCGCAACCCCCCCGGGGGCCCCGGCGCCCCGGCCCGCTCCCTGAGGTGATCTCGTAGCTGACACCGGCTGCGCGCCTGGCTGGCTACTGGCATGGCCATCGTAACCTCTTGATTTCGTGGAGGGTCGACCTGGAGCCGAGCTTGCAAATTCTCCCTCCATGATGTGGAGGCCCATCGTATCTGCGCTCGCATTCGCCCTCGCGGCCGGTTGCTCGACGCCATCGGGCAGCTCGACGCCGGGTGGCGGCGATGACCAGCCCGGACCCGGGCCCGATGCCTCGGCAGAGGTCGACGCTTCAACGGCTCTCGACGCGAACGAGCCGATGATCGATGCGCCGATCGCGATCGACGCGCCCGCGCAGGTGATCGCGCTCCGCTCCGCGTACTGGTCATCAGCCGCGATCGCCGTCGACGCGAACGGCCTCCGCGCGACCTACAAGGTCAACGGTGTCGTGCACGACTCCGCGATCAACTTCGCGGTGTTTCGCTCGGGGCAAGCCGATTGCCACGTGCAGCTCCGGCCCGCGTTCGTCGCGTTCGGCGTGCGCGCCGATTCAGGGCGCCAGGTGAAGATGCTCCGGCTCGATCCGGGCGCCGGCACGATCCTCACGAACGACTGCGGCATCGCGAACAGCACGATCCAGACGATGTTCGCCGCGCTCGGCGTGATCGAGGTCGGCTTGATCAATGCGGGCCCGGGGTTCTACCCGCGCCTCGATCTGATCGCGCAGGGCATGATCTGGGGCGGCCCGAGCTACGTCACCCACACGAACTACCAGGCACAGGCGATCGGCCACGCGATGGACGCGACGGGCGTCGTCAACATGTCGGCCTACGCGATCCCCGAAGCGAACAGCGTCGTCGCGGGACTCTACGAGTGGCTACCGATCTGAAGGCCCGCCGATCCGGGGGCTCGCGGGAATGCGCGCGCCCGTTCTCTGGTACATGACCAGGATGCGTCGCGCGCTGCTCGCCCTTGCCCTCTCCGCCTGCGGCAACGCTGGCCTCGACGCGCCGGCCAGCCCGGCGGCCCCAGCCCCCGCTGCCAGCGCCGCGAACGGCTCGAGCGACCCTGCAGCGCAGTCGCGCGCGGCCGTGGCAGCGCTCGTGGGAACCACGCCGCCCGAGTGGCACGCGGAGCGCTGGATGAACTCGCCGCCGCTGGAGCTCGCGAAGCTGCGCGGTTCCGTCGTGATGGTGCGCTGGTGGACCGCGGGGTGTCCGTTCTGCTCCACGACCGCGCCCGCGTTGCGCACGTTCGATCGCGAGTACGGCCCGCGCGGGCTGCGCGTGATCGGCATGTACCACCACAAGGAGGACACGCCGTTCGATCCGAAGGTGTACGAGGAGACTGCGAAGAAGTACGAGTTCACGTTCCCCGTCGCGGTGGATCCGGGATGGCACACGCTGGAGAGCTGGCTCCGTGATGCCAGCGGGCACGAGGTCAGCACGGGCTGGACGAGCGTGACGTTCCTCCTCGACAAGCACGGCGTGATCCGTCACGTGCATCCGGGTGGCTCCTACGTCGAGGGCGAGCCGGCGTACGCCGAGATGCGCGCCAACGTCGAGCGCCTGCTCGCCGAGTAGACCTCGTCCACGGGGCCTGGCCGCCAGCACTGGAAAGTGCTGATACGTCATGCGGAACGCAGTCTGACCACGGTCCTCGTCGGCGCAACGGGCAACGTCGGTCGTGAGGCGCCACTGACCATGGCCCCGCGTGTCTCGCTGATCGCGGCCATGGTTACGATGCGCATATGGGGAGCGAGACCATCGACAGGCTCCGCGTGGAGCTCGAGAGGCTCGCGCCGTCCTGGGCCAACGAGCAGGACCTGGCGGTGCGCCTCTACGAGCTCCTGGGCCTGTTCGTCTCGGGTACGCCCGACTTCATGATGCTCGTCTCGCCGGAGGACCATTAACGGCCCCTCGCTACTTCACGGAGAGGGCCTCGCCGCGCCGAAGCTCCGCTTCACCGTGGCTGCTACCGGCATGGGGCTCTGGGAATGGGACATCAAGGCGAACGTCGTCCGCTGGGACGATGCGATGTGCCGCATCTGGGGGGTCACGCCGGAGACGTTCCCGAAGGACTACGCGAGCTACATCGCCGCGGTTCACCCCGACGAGCGGGTCCCCGCGAGCTGATCCGGCCCCACGGGCTCGCGCCCGACGGCACGCCCCCGCCGTGACGCCGGAGCCAGTCACCCTCGACATCACCGAACGGCGCGAGGCCGAAGAGCGCCAGCGCCAGAGCCAGAAGCTGGAGGCCATCGGCCAGCTCTCCGCCGGTATCGCGCACAACTTCAACAACCTCCTGATGGGGATCCGAACTGGCTCCGTTGGTGACTCAACGTGCGGCGGGCCGGGCCGCACAGGCCGCCCCGCGGCCATACTCGGGCGGCCGCGAACATATTGGCGCATGGAGACTGGCCGCCTTCGACCGGAGGACGCTCGCGCCAGGCTCCCAACGATGATCTGGTCGGCGACCCCATGCTACAGGCGCCTCAACATTTGATCAACGCGCGTGACGCGCTGTGGAGCGCAGAAGCCGTGGCCAGGTCCGCGAATCCGGCGTCCGCAGACCGAGTGGAGCGCCGTGAGCGGACTCGACAACGGCCCCGGCATGAGCGCGCAGACGCGGCGCCGTGTCTACGAGCCGTTCTTCACGACCAAGGAGGTCGGCAAGGGGACGGGACTCGGGCTCTCGACCTCGCTCGCCATCGTGAAAGATCACGGAGGCGCGATGGACTGCACCTCCGAGCCCGGTCACGGCACGATCTTCACGCTCTACCTCCCTTCGAGCGATGCGCCGCGCGCCGCCGCAACCCACCAGCGTGAGCCAACCACGATGGGCAGAAGGAACGCTCGTGGTCGATGACGAGAATCGGTGCGACGTTCGGTGGAGCCGCTGCACGGGCTACAAGGTGCCTGCCGCGCTGGGCCCGAGCGCCACCTCTAGTGACCTGTGCTCTCGATCCCGATGCCTGGGATGCCGGGTACTCGTGAGATTCCCCCTGGCTCCCCACCTGCCCGTCGCCTACTTCACGGGCTATGCCCTCGACTTTGTCGAAGAGGCCGACGGCGTGATCGCGAAGCCCGTCGGCTACGAGCAGTTAGCGACCGCGGTGCGCGATCTCCTCGCGCGCAAGACCCCCTGACCACGCTACGATGCTGCCCGTGATCTTGCTGGTGGAGGACGACGACGACGTGCGGGAGATGTTGAGACTCACGCTCGAGCTGAGCGGGTACGCCGTCGACGTCGTCGCGAACGGCACAGCCGCGCTCGAAGCAGTCGCGCGGAAGCGCCCATGTCTCGTGATCCTCGATCTCGTCATGCCCGTGATGGATGGCTGGCAGGTCCTGGAGCAGATGAAGCTGCGACAGCTCGACGACATTCCCGTGTGCGTGATCTCCGCGACCAGCGGGCGCTCCCCGAGCGAGGCGGTCGCGTCGCTCTGCAAACCCTTCGACACCAGCGAGCTCCTTGCGGTCGCGGCCCGGTACTGCTCTCCACCCGGCGCGCTCAGCTCTTAGCGGGGCGGCTGGACCATTGGGATCCGGATCACGAAGCGCGTGTTGCGCGACTCGGTGTCGAGCTCGAGCGTGCCGTGGTGGGCCGCGACGAGGCCACGCGACAGGCTGAGGCCGATCCCCGTACCGCGGTCAGGACCCTTGGTCGTGAAGAAGGGTTCGAAGATCCGAGCCTGGGCCGCTGCCGGGACCCCCGCGCCACTGTCGGTCACCGCGAGCTCGAGCCGATCGCGATCGGCGTGGACCTCGATCCGGACCCAGCGCTCGGACACGGAGTCGACCGCGACCGCGTCATATGCGTTGCCGAGCAGGTTCACGAGCACCTGGGAGATCTGCAAGTGCCGGCACTCGATCTCGAGCCCCGTAGGCACCGGATCCACCACGAGATCGATGCCGTGCTCGGTGAACCGCTTGCCACACAGCTCGAGCGCATCACCGAGGATGCGCTCGACGGGTGCTGCGACGAATGGGTCAGCGCTCGCGTCGCGCGAGAACAAGCGGAGCGCGTCGATGATCCGCGACGCCCTCATCACGATCCGCTTGATCTGCTCGCCGAGCTGGGCGACCAGTGTCGGCTGGTCAGGCCGCTCGGCGATCTGCGTGGCCGCGAGATGGATCGCCGCCAGCGGGTTCTTGATCTCGTGCGCGATCCCGCTGGACATCTCGCCCAGCGCCACGAGGCGCGCGCCTTGCGCCGCCCGGGCTCGTGCCTGCAGGAGCCTGGCCTCGGCGTTGCGTTCGACGTGTGTGAACACGGCGGAGCCCGCAGCGATCATCGTGAACGTGAGCACCGGCGCATAGACCCGGTAGACCGTCATGGCGAGCCCCGGCGGGGGAGGATCCATCGTGCCAGTCACGAAGTACCCTGCAATCGGGATGGCGACGAAGAGGAACAGCCACCCGCGCTCGGAGGTCCCCAGGACGAGGAACGGCAAGAGCACGAGAGGGAAGAACACGGTGCGCAGCTCGGCGACGGCACCGACCTGGAGCACCCCGGCCAGGATCGCAGCATTGGCGGTCAGCATCAGCATCACGCGCGCGGCGAAGTAATGGCGGCGCCTATTGAACAGCAAGCACGAGACGAACGCTGCGGTCGCCGCGAGGTCGACGACCACCGTCAAGAACGGTGCTCCGACAGCGTCGAGAGGTGTGCTCCCGAAGGACATTGCTGCGCCGAGCAGCGCGAGCGCGTTGGTCACGCGAACGTGACGCGCCAACCGGTCCGGAATCGCGTCAGACTGCCCGAGAGACAGCAGGCGATCGAGGACCGCGATGGTCATGCCCCGAAGCTACACCGAGTCCGGAACCTTCATGGCGGCTCAACCAGCGTGGCGCCAAGATCGACGGCGGAGCTGTGGTCGTCCGATCCGTGATGGGCGCCATCCCGCGTCTAGCCGGGGGGTTGGCCACGGCGCCGAGGGTGCTGTGTCGCGGGGGCCTCGTGGGGGGCGGGTGACGGCGGGGCACGGCAGGTGGGGGACCCCGCACGCCGCCCCGGGGGACGGGACGGGAGGCCAGTGGTGACCGCAGCCCCCAACGGCACGCCCACCCGCCCCCATCCCGACCCGCGCGAACCAGACTTGGCAGGCCCCAATCGCAAATGGTCACGCGGAACCAGTGTCTCTGCGTGCCGCGGTGACTATTCGGGCTTACGCGCACACTGATCCGCGACGGGCGCCATCACCGCGGCCGCGACGTACAAGCCGGCGGCGAGGACCAGCGCATAGGTCGAGCCGCCGACCCGCAACGCGAGCACCGCCACGATTCCACCCGCCACCGACGCGGCGCCATTGATCGCCCACAAGCTGGCGATGCGATGGGAAGGCTCGCCGTGGTGGGTGAGGAGCACTGGAAACGGACCGCCGATCGCGAGCCCGGCAGGCGCGACGATCGCCGTGATCAGCAGCATCCGGCCGGCGTCGCTCGAGATCGCGTCGAGCCACGCGAGGTCACGCACGAGCAGCGCGGTCGCTCCAACGGCGAGCCCCGCCACCAGGCATGCCCACGACACGCCACGATCGAGCCGCCGCCACCGTCCGCCCAGGAGCAGCGCACCCGCCGCGCTCCACGCCAGCAAGCTGAACAGGACGAACGACACGGCATACAGCGAGCCGCCCGCGGCGAGCGTGAACCGCTGGATCAGCGCGAGCTCGACGGTCAGGAACCCCGCCCCGAGCGCGCTCGCGACCGCCGCCGGGCGCACGAACGGGCGTGCCTCGCCGCCGCGCTCGATCACGAGGACGAGCACGAGCAGCAGCGCGCCTGCCATCACCCACAGCCGGCCCGGTTGCGCGAACGCCGTGGCTCGCAGGCCCTTGGTGTTCTGAAAGAAGTACGGACGCTCGTCGTGGACCGGGGTCAGGTCGTCCTTCCGTGTGGCGCCGAGCTTCGACCGATCGAGCAGCTGAACGCTGCGCTCCGGCGGGTCCCCGGGAGCCCACAGGAGCTCTGCCGGGTCGATGTCGAGCCGATCGGCCACATCCAGCGGGATCGGCGACGTGCGCACGACCAGCATGTACCGGTACGCCGTCCCAGGCCGTGGATCGCGCAGCACCACGATGCCTTCGAGCGCGCGCGCGCGAGGAACGCCGACGGTCTCGAGGGCCTCGATCACCGTGAGCAGCTGCCGGTACGCGTTCCCAGGGTCGCTGTGGATGAGGACCAGCACGCCCGTCGGAGTCAGCCGACTCAGATACAGCTGGACCGCCTCGACCGTGTACAGGTGCGCCTCCATCCCCGACGCCTGCGCGTGCGCATTTCCGGTCAGCGCCAGTGCGAGCTCGATCAGGTCGTAGCGCTCCGTGGTGTCGGCGAGGTATCGGCGCGCGTCCTCGGTGAACAGGCGAACGCCCGGCTGGTGATACACGTCGCCGGCGAACTGCCTCCAGCGAGCCAGCAGCCCGGGCATCGCGGGATTGACCTCCACCGCGTCGACGTGCGCCGCTCCGTAGTTCTTGGCGAGCCACACGCTGGCACCAGCACCGGCGCCGAGCACGAGCACGCGCTCGGGCTGGAGCGCACGATAGGGCAGCGACATGAGCAGGCCCCACGTGCTCTCGAACGAGCCCGCCTTCGCAGCCGCCTCCGCCACCATGTACGTGGGGCTCATGCCATCGGTGAACACGCCGAGCCGCTCGCCGCGCTCCCCGGGCACGCGGTGCACGTCGAGGCGACCGAGTGGGCTCCACTCGGAATCGAGCACGTCGTTCGACGACGCACCGGCCTCGACGATCGCCTTCTCGGAGTGAGGATCGGAGCGGAGCACCGCTTCGAGCGGTCCGTCCGGCAGCTCCCCTGCCCGCCCCAGCACCAGCAAGCTCACGTGCGCCACGGCGATCAGCGCGATCACCACCACGGAGCGACGGCGATGCTCGACGAGCACGCAGCACAACAGGCCTAGCACCGCGATGATCTCGGTCGGCGAGAGCGGACCGATCAGGCGCGGCGCCACCAAGCAGCCGCTCGCCGCGGCGACGAGATCGATCGCGTAGGTCGCGCGAGCGGCGTTGCTACCGCGCGCGGCATAGGCATCCGAGACCAGCATGCCCGCGAGCGCGAACGGCACCAGCGAGAGGGCCACGAGCCCTGGCAACGCCACGCCACCGATCGCCGCCGCGGCCAGGCAGAACAGCGCTGCGGCGAGCGCGGGAGCTGCACGGCGCGGCTCGGCCCAGCGCGGGAAGCGCAGGCGGACGAACGCGCCCACGCCGAGGCCGAGCAACGCGAACGACAGCGCGGTCGAGGTCGCGTGCGAGCTGCCGATGTACGCGTAGAGCCGGGTGGACGTCAGCTCGAGGACCAGCACCACGAACGTGACGATCGCGATGGTCGCGGCCGGGCGATGGTTGCGCGTGTCCAGTGCCGCGCAGCGTATCACGCGTGCGGAGGAGGCCCTGGTGTGCAGGGCGCATCGCGGACGGCATCGACGCGGCGTTCCTCCATCGACTACGATTGGGCATGCTGAGTCGGTGGGCGTGTGTGCGGGGGTTGATGGTCGCGACGTTCATCGTCGCCGCATGTGCCGGCGGGCGCGCGAAATCCCCTTCCGTGTATTCGGCCGAGGAGATTCTTCGATCGATGATCGCGACGTACGGGAGCGCTTCCTCGTATGAGGACCACGGCACCTCCGACCAGAAGTTCACCAGCATGGCCGTGCCGCATGCGACGCACGCGGACTTTGACACCGCCTTCTCTCGCGGCACCGGGTTCCGCCATGAGGACCGAGATGAGTGGGGAGGATCGCCCACGATCACCTGGATGGAACGAGGCAAGCTCCTTTCCTACAGACGTGGTGGGGCGATCGACCACGCCCCGGGTCTCGGAGGGCCACGATTCTACTCGGCAGTTCCGCGCATCCTGCTCTCTGCACTGGGTCACGGGGATGGGCTTTCCGATCTCAAGAACTTACGTGTAGAAGGTGGCGCCGAGATCATCGACGGGCATTCGTGTTGGAGGGTCGTCGGCGTTCGCCCGTGGGGAGAGGAGCTGAGCCTCTGGATCGACCAGCAGACCCATGTCCTTCGACGAACGGTCGCCCGACAGCACTACCCGGTAGGGATCGAGCGCGGTGCCTTCGACGTGGAAACGACGACGAGCTACCAGCCGATCTTGAATGTGACCATTCCTGCCGCGCGATTGGCAGGCCCCGACGCGAGCACGCTCTCTCCGCCCCGCACCGAGCCCTGGCTCGGTGTCGATCTTGCTGACAACCCAACGAGAGTCGTCCGAGTTCTTGGCGCCGGCCCAGCTGATCTCGCCGCCGTTCTGCCCGGAGATGAAGTTATCTCGCTCGATGGAATTGCGATCACTGATGGGCGTGCACTCGTGGGCCTCGTGCGCCAGAGGTCTGTGGGCGCCATCGTCGTGCTCGTTGTGAAACGCGCAGGAGCAGAGCAAGCACTTCGGGTCGAGCTCGGGGACCGATGGGCCTACCGGAGGCGTCAGCGAGACCTCATCGACAAACCGGCACCGCCGTTCATCGCGACCGCGGTCAACCTAGGCTCTCCAACCAGCCTTGCGAGCCTGGCCGGACATCTGGTTGTCCTCGACTTCACGCCGCCGACGTTCGTGCGCTGCGAGAACTGCGAGACCCCAGAGGGTACGTTCATGAACAAGCTGCAGGAGAAATACGCCGCGCGAGGCCTGCGGGTCGTCAGCGTTTCGACCGAGACAGGGTCCGGCTTGTTGAAGGTCGCGATCGATCTTGGCCTCAACTACCCGCTGATCCAGGACGACGGCGCCCGCATCTCCAACTCCTACTTCGTCGACTCGCCCATGACGACCTTCGTCATCGACAAGGCTGGGATCGTCCGCTTCATCACTGGCGGCCGGAACGGGATCGAGGCACTCGTCGAGCATCTCCTGGAGTGAAGCGACGCCCTGCGGCCGACGTGTCCTGAGTGCGACGGCGAATCGAAAGTGGTGGTCTGCTGCCAGCATTGCTCGACACCCGCTACGTTCGTCAACGGCCCAGGCTCCGAGCGGGCGCTGGGTCGAAGCGGAAGACCGTCCGCTGCGCTGACTCCCGGGCCGCGAACCTCGTCGCGTACTCGCGGAGTTGGGGGAACGCATCGAGCGAGATCGTCGGCCGGAACATGACGTGCTCGACGAGGCAGAACAGCGTCACCTCGAACACGCTGACGTCGCGCGGCGATGGCAGCGCGGCGAGGACGTGATCGAGGCGCTCGTCGAGCCACCCGAGCGCCCCATGCATCCCCGCGGCTGCCTTGGTGAAGAACATGCTCTCGGCGGAGAGCTTCGCCACCTGCACGCCGATCACGAGCTGGACCTGCACCGCCATCGCGTGCCACACCAGCTCCTGCGCAGCGCGCACCAGATCCGACGACACCTGATGCGAAAGCACGACGCGCTGATCATCCTCGCGTCCCGCGATCTCCGCGAGCTTGCGGCAGATGTTGTCGGTCCCGAAGATCTGCGTGTCGCCGACGTGGAGCGTCGGGAGCTTCAGGGCGGGATGCCCGCCGTAGGCCGCGGCGTCGAGGCTCGTGAGGTCCTGGACGATGTCGAGCTCGAACGGCACCGCGAGCTCGTGCGCGAAGATCCGCGCGACGCGCGTGAAGTGCGAGGCGCTTCGCCCGGTGAGCAGGATCGGCGTCATGGGGTGCCTCCGTGCAGGCGCATCGCGAAGAACGCGAGGATGTCATCGCGCGCAGCCGCCGTCGGCTGCCCGGCCTCGTCGATGAGGTGTGCGGTGACCACACTGTGCGGGCAGCCGACGACCTCCTCGAAGAACGGCGGAGGCTTCGGGTGGGCCGCGGATGCTGGCAGCACCGTCGCTTCGAAGCGCGGTCCGAGCGCCGCCGCGTACGCCGCGAACCGCTGCGCGGTGCAGTAGCGGTCGCCGTCGAAGCGGTAGGCCCGCACCGTGAGGTCCTCGCGCTCCAGCCGCTGCCGCACGGTGACGAGCTCGTCGGGTGCGATCTGGAGCGCGCCCGGTTGGTCGAGCGGCAGCGAGGGCTGGCACAGCACCGGCGCCAGCATGGAGGGCTCGAGCATCATGCTGAGCGCGAAGTTCCCGGTGAAGCACATGCCGATGGCCCCGACGCCCGGCCCGCCACGCTCGCGATGAGCGATCCGCGCCAGGCCGCGCAGCCACAGCGTGACCGGGCTCGATGCGTTCGCCGCGAGGGCACGGAACTCGGCGCTCACGCACGCGCGCCTCAACACCGCGAGCCCAGCCTCCGCCTCGGGGTACGCGCCGTCGCGGCCGAACAGCGAAGGCAGGTAGACGGTGAACCCGGCCTCGCGGACCCAGCGGGCGAACCGTGCGACGTGCGGGCTGATGCCGGGCATCTCGGCCAGCACGATGACGGCCGGGCCGTGGCCCGCCACGTACACCGTGCGTGCTCGGCCATCGATGGCGAGGTCGGATCGCTCGAAGTCGGTCAGGGAGTCGTCATGCACCCCACGACGATGGACGTGGTGGCCCCCGTGCACGAGTGGCAGGACTGACAACATCCGGTCTATTCTTGCCAGGCATGATCATTCACGTGGCGATCGACGGCGTGATGGAGGGCGCGCTCGGGCTCGGCCTCGATGTCATCGACACTGCATCGCGCCTCCTGCGCGCCGGGCGTGCTCCTCACCCGCGGAGCGCACGAACGCTCGAGCAGCGCGTTGTCTCGTATGACGGCAAGCCCGTCCCTTCCGTGCAGCGCCGGTCGCTGGCGGTCGAAGGGATGCTCGACCTGCGCTCGATCAAGAAGGGCGACGTGATCGTGCTCCCCGGCGTGTTCGCCACCAGCGACTCCTCGCTGGAGCGGCTGCTCTCGCGAGCCGACGTGCGGCGCGTCGTGTCCCTCCTGCCGCGAGCCGTGCGCAAGGGGGCGCTCGTCGCGGCCTCGTGCTCCGCGACGTTCTTCCTCGGCGCGGCTGGGCTGCTCGATGGCAAGCGCGCGACGACGACCTGGTGGCTGATGCCGTTCTTCACGCGCCGCTTCCCGCGGGTGGAGCTGCGGGCCGATCGCATGGTGATCGACAGCGGCGGGACCATCACCGCCGGATCGGCCTTCGCGCACGCGGACCTGATGCTCGCCGTCGTCGCGCGCGTCGCGAGCCCATCGCTCGCGAACCTGGCCGCGCGCTATCTCGTGCTCGACTCGCGCGCGTCGCAGGCGCAGTACATGGTGATGGAGCACCTCGCGAGCTATGACCCGCTCCTGCGAACGCTCGAAGAGTTCGTCACCGCGAACATCGACCGCCAAGTGTCCCTCGCGGACCTCGCGCGCGCCGCGGGCACCTCGCCGCGCACGCTCGCGCGCAAGGTCGAAGCAGGCCTCGGGATGACGCCCCTCGGCCTCGTCCAGCGGGTGCGCGTGGCGCACGCGACGCACTTGCTCGAGACCACGCGCCTTGCCGTCGAGGAGGTGGCAGCGCGTGTGGGCTACGCGGACTCGGCTGCGTTTCGCCGCATCTTCCGCAAGCACACGGGCGCATCACCCCGCGGCCACGCGCCGGAGAGGCCCGACCCACGCTAAACTTCGCCTGCAGTGTCTCGCAGCGAGCATGGCAACGCCCGCGACAAGCACGATCCCCGCGATCGCGCACGCAAGCGACGGATCAAGACGCTGATCGTCTCCGAGCGGATGCGGCACCGTTCCACACCGACCGTGGTCAGCACCGCGATCCCGATCGATGTCATCGACCGTGGATCACACGTGCACTATCCGGCGTCGATCGATGACCTGCGCGGCGTGATGGAGCGGCTCCCGAGTGGCAGCCTGAACGGCCTCGGAGGGATCGAGCTCTGCCTGACGCCACTCGATCCCGGCCGCGAGCCCGATGCCACGCTCGACCCCTTCGTCGGCCGCCTCGGCACCGAGATCGTGGCCGGCGTGTACGCCCCCGACGTGCTCGGTAGGTACCGCGCCAACGGGGCTCGCATCGAGCTGTTCGCCTACGTGTACGATCCCGAGACCCCCGAGCGCTCGATCCTCGAGATGTACTTGCGGCTGGCGATGCTCGCGACGCTGGTCCACGAGCTCGGGCATCACGACGACTTCGTGTCTCGCGAGACGCGCGGGCGATGGAGGGGCGAGAGCGTCGACGAGGTCGAGCTTCGCGCCGAGGCGACCGAGGAGCTGTGGCTCCGCTCCTACGTCGTGCCGTATCTCGAGGACACGTATCCGACCGAGCTCGCCGAGTTTCGGCGCTGGCTCGAGCGCCATGCCGGCGTGGTGCTGCCGCTCGAGATGCTCGTGGCGCCGGGCAGGACCACGTCGCGCATCGCCAACCGGCTCCTGTTCATCGATGTCGATGGCGCCTTCGAAGGGCTGATGTCCGCGGTGGTGCGCGGCGAGCCCGCGGTTGCGGCAAAGATCCACTTCGCGTTCGACCTCCACTACACCAACCACTTCGAGGCGGCGCTCGCCGTCCTCGACCACGTCCTGGAGAGCGAGCCCGAGAACGTCGACGCACTGACCGATCGTGCCCACGTGCTCGTCCACCTCGAGCGATTCGACGAGGCCGATGCGGTCTCGCGCGCCGTGCTGCTCCGCGATCCCGACGATGCCGCCTCGCTGTTCGTGCTCTGCGAGAGCGCCGAGCGGCGGGGCGACTGGCAGACGATGCTCGAGCTGACGAGCCGGCTGATCGAGCTCGACGGGGGAAAGCTGCGGCGCCGGACCTTCTGGTACTTCGGCGCGCGAGCCGCCGCGATGATCGAGCTCGGCCTGTGGGGCGCGGCCGCGCGAGATCTCGAGGTGATGCGCACGCTGCCGTCGATGGAGGCGCACCAGCATCACGTGCGTCGGTGGTGGTGTCTGTGGCACCTGCGGCAGCAGCGCTTCGACGAGGCGCTGGTGCTCGCGACGGCCGAGATCGATGACGGCAGGGAGGATGTCAGGTTGTTCGCCGCGCAGCTCGAGGCTGCCGTGCAGCTCGGTCTGCCATTCGACGCCGCCAGGCTCCCCCAGGTGTGCGAGGCGCTGCGAGAGTGCGGGCACGCGGCGTGGGCCAAGCGACTCGAAGCGCTCCACTTCGAGAAGGCGCGATAGACGATCTACGTCTCCTCGAGAAGGAAGTCGTTGTTGATCACCTTGAACGACAACCGGCTCCCACCCAGCGCCTCCGAGCGCTGCTCGACGAGCGGACGGATCACGAGGCCCTCCTTGTGGCGCTTCGTGCCCGGATACGCTCCGCGTGCGGCCGCGAGCCAGCCATCGAGCGAGTGCTCGAACGTGGCAGCCTCGGCGCCATCGACGACGCGCTCGATCGGCACCGTCTTCAACCCGTGCTCGGCGCAGAACGCGACGAAGCGCTCGAACGACAGGAAGCTGCCGGCGCGAAGGTCGTACACGCTGAACACGAACAGCTCGTGCTCCGTCAGGCCGAGCCGGTTGCCCTGCACGCCCGGACCGCAGACCTCGCCCTGGATCGCGAACTCCGCCGGCAGCCGCTCCGCGAGCTGATAGCGCTCGGCGAGACGCCACACGTGGTTGTCACCGGCGGCGAGCGCCCAGTTGCGCGAGCATGCGACAAAGCCGTCGCCGTCACGCACGTAGGTCGCCGACGAACCGTCGCACTTCGTCGATACGTAGAACGGCTGACCGCGCAGCTCCTCGAGAACGCCGAGCGCCGACTGCAGGCGGATCTCGTCCGTCTTCGGCACGCGCGCCGGAAACGGACCGGCGATCTCGCGCGCGTCGGGCAGCACCGGCTCGTACTTCGTGACGCCGAGCCGATCTCGCAGATCCACATCGCGTGGCGCATCACCGCCACCGAGAATATCGACGGGCAGCGCGAGGCCCTGCGAGAGCACGCCCCGCAGCTTGAGCGTGCGCACGCGGAAGCCGCGCGGGCGCATGAACTCCGCCCACGCCGGCTCCGATGGCAGGACGCTGTCGATCTCGAAGAACACGCACGGATCTCCGACGGAGAACTCGCCCTTCTTGATCACCACCGTCCAGCCCATGACTCGGGCCTGCTCGATCTTGTCGGCACCGGGGATCGGTGCGATCGCGTCGATCGTCTGGATCGATACCAGCCTGCGCTCCATCTGCCACTCCACATTGCGGCGGACGACGAGACGGCCCTGCCTGCGTCGGTACGAATGACAGATCGATCGCGGCCGGTCAAGCGCGATCTATTTCGGGACCGGGCCACCCCACGGCTGTCCTGTCCAGTTCCAGAGATCCGTGATCGCCACGCGGCGAGCCGCTTCGAACTCGGGCATGGCCGCGATGCCGTTCACTGCATAGAGCACGTTCCACGTGCGAATCCGTGCGCTCACGTAGCCCTCCGCGAGCTCCGCTGCGTCCACGATCTCGACCTCGCGGCGAACATCGGGCGCCAGGAACTGGGTCAGCCGCGCACCGGCCACGTACTTCCTCCGGAGGAGATAGTGCCGCAACCTTGCGAACATGACGTCGATGATATCCTCGAAGTCATGATGCGCGGGTGGGCAGTTCTGGTCGGTCTGGCGCTCGGCGGCGGCTGTGCCGCGGACTCGAGCGTGGTGCTGGTCGTGGGTGGACCCGGCACGGTGACCTCGAGCCCACCAGGCATCGATTGCAGCAGTGACGGTGGTGCGTGCTCGATGACGATCGACCCGAGCATCTCGGTCGAGCTGATCGCGCACACTCAGGACGTCGGTGCCGAGTTCATCGGCTGGAGTGGTGCGTGTGCCGGGGTGGGGACGTGTGTCGTGGACGCCACGAACAACGTCGCGGTCGGTGCTGCGTTCGCGGAGGCCCGCCGCACGCTGACCGTCTCGGCCTCTGGCGGCGGCGCCTACGCGGTCACGTCGGATCCACAGGGCCTCATGTGCGGGACGGGGCCGCGCGTATGTACGTTGACCGTGCCGAAGAACACGGAGGTCCTGCTCTCGGCAGGATACGACCCGGACTCGACCGCCTTCCTCGGCTGGAGCGGCGAGCCCGCGTGCACCGCGCTGGACACCTGCCCTGTCACGATGGACCGCGACCGCGCGATCGGCGCGACGTACGCCGTGCGGCTGTTCCTCATGCTGAGCGTGGCCGGCCCCGGCAACGTGACCGGCCCCAACGGTCTCGACTGCCCGGCGACCATGTGCCGCGCGGGGTTCGCGAAGGGCAGCGTGGTCACGCTGCACCCCACGCCGTCGCCCGGCGCGGTGTTCAACGGCTGGCTCGGCGGTGGCTGCTCGGGTTTGGCCGATTGCACCGTCACGATCAACTTCCAGACCACGGTGACGGCTGACTTCGCGGCGATGTAGACGGGTCCGAGGTTCATGACGGACCACCGCGTGGTGGAAGAAATCACGGGTGGCCGCGCAGAAGGCGAGCCGTGGTCTTGGTACGTTGATCGGATGGCGGAGAAGCTCGGGTTCTTTTCTCAGTGGCTTGGCGGCAGCTGGGCCGAACGCAACACGATCAACGCGAACGCGGATGCGCTCGAGTCGGTCGAGAGCAGGGTGAAGGACCTGCAGGCCACCGCAGATCGGCAGGCGAAGGAGATCGTTCAGCTCCGCGCGACGATCATGGGTCTCGCCGAGGTGCTCCAGGCCAAGGTGCAGTTCGATGACTCGGAGCTCGAGCGCGAGGTGAATGCCGCGCTCAAGGAGCTCACGCCCCAGCCCGAGGCGCGGAAGCCGAGCGCGACCGATCCGTATCGAGACCTCCCCGCCGGCGACCCGACGCCCGAGGACATCGACGCGGCCAAGAAGCTGATGCGCCTCGCCGAGGACCATCACTTCTCCAAGCGGTTCGCCGACGCACGCAGCACGTATCAAGAGGTGGTCGACAAGTACGGGGGCACCAAGCAAGCCGTCGCTGCTCGCCAGCAGCTCGAGAACCTGCGCGGCCTGTAGGCCGAGGGCCTGGGTTGGTGCCGGTCGTCGCGTCGAAACCGGCGACCGCGTCGACTCGAAGACGTGGCCCCCCCCCCCCCCCCCCCCCCCCCCCCCCCCCCCCCCCCCCCCGCCCCCCCCCCCGGGGCCCCGCGGGTGGGGCCCCCCGCGGCCCGGCCCCCGCCCCCCGCCCCCCCCCTCCCGCCCCCCCCCCCCCCCCCCCCCCCCCGCCCCCCCCCCCCCCCCCCCCCCCCCCCCCCCCCCCCCCCCCCCCCCCGCCCCCCCGCCCCCCCCCCCCCCCCCCCCCCCCCCCCCCCCCCCCCCCCCCCCCCCCCCCCCCCCCCCCCCCCCCCCCCCCCCCCCCCCTCCCCCCCCCCCCCCCCCCCGCCCCCCCCCCCCCCCGCCCCCGCCCCCCCCCCCCCCCCCCCCCCCCCCCCGGGCCGCCTTCTCCTCCCGCGGCCGGCCCCCCCCCCCCCCCCCCCCCTCCCCCCCCCCCCCCCCCCCCCCCCCCCCCCCCCCCCCCCCCCGCCCCCCCCCGGCGCCCCCCCCCCCCCCGTCCCGTCCGGTCCCGCCGAGTCACGGCCGCCGCCCTTCCCCCCCCCGCCCCCGTCCGGCGCGGGGGCCCCCCCCCCCCTGGCCCGCCCCCCCCCCCCCCCCCCCCCCCCTCCTCGCTCGCGGGTGGGGGGCCGCGGTCTTGTTTCCCCTCCCTTTGCCCGCGCGCCCCCCCCTCCCCCCCCCCCCCCGGGCGCGCCCCCCCCCCTTGGGCCGGTGCTCCCCCCCCCCCCCCCCGCCCCGCCCCCCCCCCCCCCCCCCCCCCCCCCCCCCCCCCCCCCCCGCCCTCCGGTGACCCCCCCGGGGGGGTCTCGCCGAGACCGCTCAGCGTCGGCGCCATCGTGATGGCCGAACGTATGGATGGATGTCACCGAACGCCTTCGCGTAAGACCAGCCCACTCTCCGCGAGGCCCCATGGGTACCCCCACCGACCCCGCTACATCCAGCGTCGTAGGTCCCGCCGCGGCCACCGTAAAGTTCGGCCCGCTGGATCCACATGCGAGGACCGTTACAACCAGGACACGCGTCGCGATGACGTCGATCCGATCAGCGCGACGGTCGCGAGCGTAGGAGGAGGCCGCTCCGCTACCTCCGGCGTGAGGTCGGCCCCGGCATCGGAGCGGTACGTGATCGCGCGAGAGCTCGCGCGCGGCGGCATGGGGCGAATCTCGATCGCGACCGATCGACGGCTCGACCGGCAGGTGGCGATCAAGGAGCTCGTGAGGCCGAACGACGCGCTCGCGGTGCGGTTCGAGCGCGAGCTCGCGCTGACGTCGCGCCTCCAGCATCCCGCGATCGTCTCGATCCACGACGCCGGCACGTGGACGAACGGTGAGCCGTTCTACGTGATGCGCCTCGTCACGGGCGAATCGCGTCGATCGCGATCGATCGCGCGCCACGCAACCTTCACCGAGCGCCTCGCCCTGCTCCCGCACGCGATCGCCGCCGTCGACGCCATCGCCTACGCACACGCGCGACGGGTGATCCATCGCGACCTCTAAGCCGGCGAACATCCTTGTCGGCGAGTTCGGCGAGACGGTCGTCATCGACTGGGGTCTCGCGAAGGAGCTCCGCGACGAGGCCGAGCCGCCCACCCTGGCGACGGTCCTGCGAGCGCCGGCGAGACCGAGCTCGGAGCGGTGCTCGGCACGCCGGCGTTCATGGCACCGGAGCAGGCGCACGGGGAGGCCGTCGACGAGCGCGCCGACGTCTATGCCCTCGGGGCGGTGCTCTACGCCACGTTCAGCGGCGTGGCGCCATACGTGGGTTCCTCGACTGCGGCGATCCTCGCGAGCGTGGTCTCCGATCCGGCGCGTGTTCGTCGAACAGGCCCGTGCCGAGCGCGCGCGACGAAGCGCTCAACAACCGCGCCAGCGCCGAGGAGGTGATGCGATAACATCCTCGGCCAGATGCAGGATCGGCTCGGCGAGCTCCGGGAAGCTCGAGCTGCTCGAGGCGCCCGCGCGCAAGGTGCTCGCCTACTATGTCGGTACCGGCGCGAAGACGCCGGAGATCTGTACCAGCAGACGCGCGCTCGCCTGAACCTGGCCGACGTGCTCGTCACCCGCGGCGATCGCCTGAACGCATGGGTCGAGGCGTCGACGGCCAACGCCCTCCGCCAGTTCCTCCTCGCTCGATCCGGGCGACCCGACACGCTTGCACGCGGCCGCGGCCTCCCAGGATCGTCTCGGCGACCTGCTGGCAGAGCGCGGCGATCCCACTGGCGCACGACGGGCGTACGAGACCAGCCTAGCGCTCGTCGAGCACCTCGCGACCGATCCCGAGAGCAAGCGCGACGTGTTCGTGAGCCTGCTGCTGATCGGTGGGACCTCCGCCGACGCCGGTGATCCACGCGCGCGGTCACCGACCTGACCCGCGCGAAGCAGATCGCCGTCGAGCTCGCGCCGCGGCGCCAAAGCGATCGCGATGCGCGCCGGGATCTCATGGTCGCGCACCAGCGCCTCGATCGTTCTCAAGGCCCGGGGCGCGCTTCCCGCCGCACTCGAAGACTTTCGCGCCGCGCTTCGTGCTCAGCGCGGCGTTGCTCGCGGAGACCCCCGATGCCGTGGAGACGATCCGCGACCACGCGCTCAACCACGACATGCTCGCCCAGGCCCTGCTCGCGCAGGCAGATCCCCGAGGCGCGATGGTCGAGATCCGCGCCTCGCGCGCTCTCGCCGCGCGCCTCATCGAACGTGAGCCTGCGAATCTCCCGTTCCAGCGCAGCCTGTTGACGGTCGACCTGCGCCTCGTCGAGGCCATGCTCGCCAGCGACGACCTCGCGGGTGCGCAGGTCGAGACGGTCGCGGCCCTCGAGCTCGCGGCCCGCCTCGCCGCGGCCGATCCGACGAGCGCCGACGACCAGCGCAGCCTCGAGGTCGTCACGAACAAGCTCGGCCTGCAGCTCCTCGCAGCGGGCAAGCCCGCGCAGGCTCTCGAGAGGTTTCGCGCCGCCTTCGCGATCGCGACCGAGCTCGTCGCGCGCGACCCGCGTCCCCTGCTGCGCCAGGATCTGGCGCTCGCCCACCGCCACCTCGCAGAGACCTATGGCCCCCTCGGCGACACCGCCGCGGCAGAGACATCGCTGCGTGCGGCGATCGCGATCCTCGACGAGCTCGTCGCGGCCGAGCCGACGATGCTCGCTGCACAGGCAGACCTCGCGCGTGCCCACCAGCAGCTAGGCGCGCTGGTCGTGGCGCGTGATCCCTCGCGAGCCGCAGCGGAGGTACGAGCCGCGCAGGTGATCGCCGAGCGTCTCGTCGCTCACGATCCGACCAACGCTGACTGGCGACAGTTGCTCGCGGCACCCTCGCCCTGACCTGCCGTCGACACCTGACGAGCAGCTACGCAGCCGTCTTGGCGATGTGCGCGACCAGGTTGTCGAGCGTGCGATCGGTGCCCTCGGCGATCCCGAGCTTCACGAGCTGCTCCAGGTGCTCGGCATTCGCGCACCGGATCGTGACGGTCATGGAGGTGACACCGCGATCGCCTTCGAGCCGGACCGTTCCGACCGCGCCCATCGCATCGAACACGAGCAACGAGGGGCGCTCGATGACGCGATAGACGCCCGCGAACGGCGGTCCGTGGCCTCGGTTGACGAACGAGAACTCGCCGCCTACCCGCAGGTCGATCGAGCACTTGACCAGTGGAACGCCGTCGGGGTTCTTGGGATCTCGCTTGGCCTTCTTGTGGAGGAACGACTCGAGCCGGTCGAAGCGCCGCTCCCACTGCTCGCGGAAGGGCTTCAGCCACGCATCGACGTCCTTGAGCGGGCCACCCACCACGAGGCTGCGCGGGCGACGCTGCGCATCCCGCCCCTGCTCGATGAAGCCGGCCTTCTCGAGAATGCGCAGGTGCTTGGAGATCGTCGGCTGGGCGAGACCAAATGGTTCCGCCAGCTCCGAGACGGTGGCCTCGCCCGCCGCGAGGCGAGCCAGGATCGCCCTCCGAGTTGGATCGGAGAGCGCGGAGAACACCGCACTCATGCGCGCTTCGCTATTCATTACCCTTTAGCAATATAGCCATCGGGCGATGCAGTCAAGCGCCGATGTCACCGTCACGCAGACGGGTGGTTTCCAGGCTCCGCCTCGTCCACCTTGGCGAACAGCACCACGTAGTTCTTCCCGTAGGCCTTGGCGCACCTTGGACACGTCGTGTACCCGAAGTAGAGCCTTTGAAGCGCGCGGCCCTTGTTGGCGACATACGCGGTCATCTCTCTCGCCCAGGTTCCCGCGTCGCGGAACGGACCCTCGAAGACCTTCGTCAGGAACGTACCGGACAAGGTGTCGTTCGTGGCGCCCGGAACCGCCTTGGAGACCTCGAGGAAGATGTCGGCACCCCAGGGCGACTTGTCGTCAGAGAGCATGAGATTGGATTCGCCCTTGGCGTGAGCCGCTTCGATGAGCGCCATGTCCTTCTTCATCTTGCGATCCATGTTCAACGGAATGTGAAACAGGCAAGTCACGTGGTCCCTGACGAAGGGCTTGTTGTTCCAGACAACCTCCTTGCCATCCCAGGGTTCCGGCGCGAACGGGGGACAGCAGCCAGTTGCGGTTACGGGTGCGGTGGAGCTGGTCTGCAGCGTGGTCATGTGGTGTCCCTTTCCAGGTGATGCGCGAGCGGCGTACTTGCTGCGGTGACGCTGCAAACGAGGAACCATCGTGGATCGTCGTGCGCCGAGCGCCCGAACCGCACGGGCTGCGTCGCGCGATCCCGACCCGGCAAACAGTGCGCGGCGAGCGGATCCGGCGCTGCTCGGGCTACGCTTCGTCGCCATGCCAAAGCTGCCGGCGATCAAGGACGCCTTTCACGACCGCTTGCTCGCGATCACCCTGAAGCTTCCCGGCGCCTATGAGGATCGGCCGTGGGGCAGCGTGCACTGCAAGGTCGACGGCAAGATCTTCGTGGGCTGGGCCAGGCTTGACGACGGGGACATGAGCCTCGGCGTTCGCGTCGACAAGACGTTTCAGCCGATGCTGGTCGCGAGCGATCCGCGGTTCACCATCGCGAAGTACGTCGGCAAGCACGGCGGCGTCGACATGCGGCTCGGGCCCCGGCCCGACTGGGGCGAAGTCGAGCAGTTCATCGTCGAGAGCTACCGGCTGATCGCGCCGAAGAAGCGGCTCAAGGAGCTCGACGCGGCGCCCGCCCCCCCGGCGAAGTCGCGGAGCAAGATCAAGCCCGCGAGCCCAGCGAAGCGGCGCCCCAAGCGAGCTTCCACGCGCCGCTAAGAGCCCAACTGCCGCGGCTAACGGATGAGCGTCAACCCGTGCTTGGCCGCGAGCGCGTCGACCTCGGCGACCGTGCCGCCCGAGTACTCCGTGAGCCGTCCGGTGTCGAAGAACTTCACGGACCAGGTCTTGCCGTTGTCGGCGGTCCGCGCTTCGATACTCTTCTTGTCTCCGCTGTACTTTCGAATCATCGGCGCTCCTGTCGGGCTGTTCACTCTAGCGCGCCCCGCGCGACATAGCTCTGTCGTTGACGCTCACGTGCGAGGGCCCGTCGGGCTACCTGTAGGTGGCTTGCTTCGAGATCAGGTCACGCCACGCCGCCTTGGCGAGCAACCTGGATGGATCAATTGACTCGAGCGCCGCGGAGGGGGCGCGATCCACGGCGATGCGCCAGCGGTTCGATGCTGGCGTGCTCCCGCGCAGCGCTGGCGCACATTCCATCCGCGGCACCGATCGCCACCAGTTGACGAGCATCGTGACGCGCGGCCAGCGGCTCGGTCGCGTGGGCAGGACACCGTGGAGGAGCGAGCCCGGGAACATGCCAAAGCGGCCGGGCCGCGGGTACACGGCGATCCCCGCACTCGGTGCCGATGTTCGCGCTGGTGTTGCGTCCAGGATCACGGTCGGTCCGCCGGCGTTGCTCAGGTAGAGGATCGAGGCGAGATCAGGAGACACGATCGAGCCTCGGATGCCCTCGTCGCGGTCGAAGTGGAAGGGGAAGCCCGTGTCGGTCGTTGTGGCGCGGAGCCACCACTCGGCGCCGACGAACTCGTGCCCCCGAGGCACGAAGATTCGTAGGTGCTGGATCACCTGCTCGAACATCAGCCGGGCTGGCGCGTCGAGACGGTACCAGTAGGTTCCCCCATCGCCTGGCTTGGGTGGCTGCGCCTGGGCTTCGATGATCTGGGACCTGAGCTCACCGATCACGCGTGCCGGGACAGCCTTGTCGATCGCCGAGATGCGCGAGAGCTTCGACGGCGTCGCCACGGAGCGATTCTACATGGACGTCATCGCCGCTGTTTTTTGGTAGCAGTGGTCCGGCCAATTGTTGTAGACGGGGGGCGTGGCGTGCCCGGACGAAAACCTCCTCGTCGACATGGTCGAGAAGGCGGTCGATCCGGCCCTGCTGCATGACCTCGAGGTCCACCTCGACTCCTGCGAGGACTGCCGGTCGGTCGTCGTGGCCCTCGCCGCGGGCTCCCAGGCACCACCGTCGCAGGCTCGGCCCGGCCGCGCCTGGGTCGGCGTTGACCATCCCGAGCTGCTCGAGACCGAGCGGATCGCGGACCGCTACACGCTCACGTCGGTGCTGGGCCGTGGCGGCATGGGCACGGTGTACCTGGCGCTCGACACCACGCTCGGCCGCGACAAAGCTCTCGCATCCGGAACGTGGTCAACGTGTTCGATGTGGGCACCGTCGGCGATCGCATGTACGTCGCGCTCGAGTACGTGCCCGGCGAGACGCTCCGCGGCTGGATGAAGAGCACCACGCGATCGTGGCGCGCCGTGATGGCGATGCTCCTCGACGCGGGCACAGGGCTGGCGGCCGCACACGCCGTCGGCCTCGTCCATCGCGACTTCAAGCCCGACAACGTGCTGGTCGGCGCGGATGGACGTGCGCGGGTGAGCGACTTCGGTCTCGCACAGGTCGGGGCCGTCGAGGGTGCGACCACGCGGCGCGCCGCCCCCGGTGACATCGCGTTCGCCGAGGGCACTCCGCTGACCGAGACCGGGGCGGTGCTCGGAACGCCCGCGTACATGGCGCCGGAGCAGGCCGCCGGCGAGAGCGTCGACGCGCGCGGCGATCAGTTCGCGTTCTGTCTCGTCGCGTGGGAGTGCTTGTATGGCATCCGGCCGTTCGCCGGCACCACGCTCGCCGCGATCCAGACCGCGATCGCCGCGGGCGAGCTCCAGCGCCCCACCACCAGCCCCGTTCCGGAGCCGGTCGCGCGCGTCCTCGAACGCGGGCTCGCAGTCGCCCCCACCGACCGGCACCCCGACATGGCTTCGCTCCTCGCCGCGCTTCGGCGCGCCGCGGCTCCCCACAGAGTCCGGCGGATCGCGATGATCGCGGCCGGCGCGGCGATCCTCGTCGGCGGTGGCATCGCCGCCGCCTCGGCAGTGCGCACGCATCGTCACGAGGCCACGTGCACCGCCGAGGGTGACCAGGTGCGTGGGCTCGTCGGCGATGGCGCCCGCGCGCGGATCCAGCAGGCGTTCGCGAACACGAAGTCACCACTCGCCGCCACGGCGTTCGAGCGCACGTTCGCGGTGCTCCAGCGTTCGAGCGTCGCACTCGGGGATCGAGTGACCGGGGTGTGTCTCGAAGGCGACGCCTCGCCGCTCGCCTCGGCGCGTCGCACCTGCCTGGCCGCGCGAACGAGCCAGCTCGCTCAGCTCGTCGAGACGTTCGGTGCGGCCACCGCGCCGCTGGTGCAGCGCGCGACGGACGCGGCATGGTCGTTCTACGACGCACAGCCCTGCAACGACGCGGTCGCGCGCACCACGCGGCCGATCGCCGAGGTCACCGCTCGAGAGCTCGGGCGGATCAAGGCGATCTCCGAACGCTGGGCAGTACAAGCAGGCCGTCGCCGCGAGCACGGCTCTGCTCGCCCAGGTCGCCGGCAGCGACGTCGAGCTCGACGTCCGGCTCGCACTGGCGAACGCACAGACGCACCTCGCGCCGAAGGCCGCCACCGAGGAGCTGCACCGGGTGCTCGCCCTGGCGGAGGCCCAGAGCCGGGATCTCGAGGCAGCGATCGCGCTCGATCAGCTCGCGCACACCGCCGGCGTCGATCTCCACGACTACACCGCCGCGCACCGGTTCACCGATCTGGCCCGCGCCAAGCTCGTTCGCCTCGGGAGCGACAACCTCGCGATCCACGGCAAGGTCCTGTCCACCGAGGGCAGATCTTCGAGGACGAGAACCGCATGGGGGAGGCCGAGGCCGATCTGCGCAAGGCGATCACTGCGTTCGAGGATGTGTTCGGGCCCGATCACCCGAACGTCGGCCTGATGTACGGCTCGCTCACCCAGGTGCTGCGGTACCAGTCGAAGGACAAGGACGCAGCGGTCACCGCGGCGAAGGCGCTCCAGATCCTCGAAGGAGCGCTCGGGGCCGAGCACCCGAACACCGCCGGGGCGCGCATGACCTATGCGCAATCGCTGACCGACGCCCACGACTACGCGAAGGCGCGCGAGGAGCTGGTCAAGGCCGACGCGGTGTTCGCGCGAGTGTTCGGCGAGGTGCACCCCGTGCGGGCCGCGGCCCTCGCGAACCTCGGCGGCGTCGAGCTCGCGCTCAAGAACTTCGAGCCCGCGCGGGCGGCGTTCACCCGCGCGAGAGAGATCATCGAGGCGGCCGAGGGACCAGGTGCACGCGGGGTCTCCGGCGCACGCCTCGACACCGCGCGAGCACTCGCAGGGCTCGGCCGCTGGGACGAGGCCGAGACCGAGGTGAAGCTGGCGATCGGCGTGCTCGAGGCGCTTGGCGCGGATGGCGAGCCGTGGCTGCCGA
This sequence comes from Myxococcales bacterium, assembly GCA_016720595.1. Classification (GTDB taxonomy): domain Bacteria; phylum Myxococcota_A; class Polyangia; order Haliangiales; family Haliangiaceae; genus JABFXX01. Next base: position 7,221 of record JADKKI010000051.1, on the reverse strand, counting down.
GCGCGCTGCTCTCGCTCGCCGAGCTGCACCTCGATCGCAAGCACCCTGCCCTCGCGATCGCTCCCGCCGAGCGAGCGCTCGCGATGCTCGAGACCCGCTCGGATGATGATGCGCCATCGCACCTCGCCGACGCACGCTTCGACCTCGCACGCGCGCTGTGGGACTCCGGCGGCGATCACAAGCGCGCCCGCTCGCTCGCAGACCTGGCGCGCACGCATCCCGGCGACGACAGTCGCGCCGAGATCGAGGCGTGGCGCGCGGCCCACGCTGCTCCCTGAGAGCGGTGAGCCTGGCTACTGGCGGAGGATGCTCGCCATCTTCTTGCCCTTGGCGAGCTCGTCGATCAGCTTGTCGAGGTAGTAACCGCTCGTGGCGCTCTCAGCCGTGCTTGTCGGGCACGTGCTTGGGCTGGACGGACCAGGCTGCTGGCTCGTCATCCTTGTCCGCTTCAGCTGCCGCCGCCGTCGCCTGCACCTTGCCGGGCTGGTGATGAGCAGGTGCATAGACCGTGTAGACCTGCATGGGCGTCGTGCCGAGGTTGGTGATGTTGTGCCAGGTCCCCGCCGGAACCAGGACACACCAGCCGTCGGACACGTCCTGTTCGAAGGTCAGCTTGTCCTTCGCGGCGCCCATCTGCACCCGACCTTTGCCCGCGTCGAGGCGCAGGAACTGATCGGTCTCCGGATGCGCCTCGAGGCCGATGTCCTTGCCGACGGGGATCGACATCAGCGTGACCTGCAGATAGCGCCCGCTCCACGCGACGGAGCGATAGTCCGTGTTCCCCTTGGTCGCTTCCTCGATGTTGAACGACTGCGGCTTTGGGCCAATGTCCTTGATCGTCATCTGAGCCTCCATGCTGGATCTGCGCGCAGCCGACGGTTGCGGCGCGCGCTCGCGGGCTAGCGGCCGGTGGTGGCATATGGACCTGCGCGTGCGCGGCAACTGAGGTTGCACGAGCCGTGCCGTCATCGACGCGGTCCGACACGCCTGGGGATCCGGCATCCGGCAGCGTGCTCGGATCCCGTCGACGTTCGAGGGCACACGCCTGACCGATCCGAGCGTGCGGAAGAGCGCGGCGTGTCGAAATTGCAAGCCTCACCAACGTGGGGCGCGCAACAACGCGCACGCGTTGCGAAGGTCGATTGACTGCGCGGATCAAGTCCGCGTCGCGAGCTCGAGCGCGTCGATCGACTTGTTGAATGTGGTGGTGTCGGTGTCGACCTTGGCCTTGGCCGCGTCCCACTGCGGGAGGGTCGCGTCACGTAGCTTGGCGATGCTCGCCATCACCGTCGCCTCGTTGGCCTTGACCTCTGCCGCCAGCCGATCGGCCTCGTTCTTCTTCGTGGCCGAGAGCTTGGAGACCTTCTCGTTGAGCTCGTTGAACCGGCGAGCCGACGCATCGAAGGTCGCCTGCAGCTGGGTCAGCATCGCTGCGTGAGCCTTGACCGCCTCGGCATCTACCGCGGCCTTCGCGTCGACCTTCTTGGCCTCCTCGGCCTGCTTGGCCTGGAGGTCCTCGGTCGCCTTGTCGTCGGCAGCGTGATCGCCGGTGGTCCTGGGAACGTCGTTGGTCCCACGATGGTCGGTGGCGCTTTGATCCGAGGCCGGATCCGCTTCATTCGCCTTCCTGGAGTTGCAGCCGAGAGTGGTCGTCGCGAGGATCAGTACATAGATCAATGAGCGCATCGGTCGACATCCTTGCTGCGACGGGCGAAATCGCTCGCTTTGCATAGCGAATCGACCCGTCCATCGAGTTTCCAGCAGCCGATGCGAGCACCGGGCCAACTCCTCGGCCCCGCACGAGGGCGCGAGAGGCGCTACTTCATCTCGTAGATGAACGTGATCGCGGTGCAGACCCGCACGGCGCTCCCGCCGACGACGTATGGCTTGTAGGCCCAGTTCGCCATCTCCCGCATGATCTTCTGGTCGTAGGCGTCGTACCCGCTCGGCTTGAGCACGCTGATGTCCTTCGGGACACCCGTGTCGTCGACGCAGAGCTTGAACGAGCCGATCACGCGCTTCGAAGCTGTCTCGGCGATCTTCTTCGTAGCGGGGTCGGGGGACGATCACCTTCGAGCCGCGGATGCGGAGCGGCTCGAGCAGCTTGGGGTCGAGGTCGACTGACCGCCGGTCACCGGTACCGGCTGGTCGAGAGCGGCGGCGGGATGGCTGACGATGTACGTCGCGCATGAGAGCAGCGGCTTGGCCGTCGAACTGAAACGGCCTGATCTTTTCCAGCTGCGCGCGGCGCCGGCGACATCCTGCTCGTAGCTCTTCAACGCGGGATCGGCGACCGTCGCGACCGGCACCGTCGTGCCGTCGGCATCGACACACAGCGAGAGCTCCGCCACGACGCCCTTCGCCCCGCGGGCGTCGAGCGCTCGCTTCGTCTCGGTCGACGGCGAGATCTCGCGCGTGAAGCTCGTGACGTGCGAGGCGAACGTCGACGGCTCGATGCGCAGCGGCTTCGAGCCCGGCGCAGACGACGACGTCAGCGCGATGACCTTGTCGTCGGCGTTGAACGCGATGCCGAGCGGCAAGCCCGGCCCGTAGGTCGCATCCACCTTCGGGTCGACGGCCGACGTCAGCGCCGTGACCTTCTGGCTCGCGAGGCATCGACGAACGCGCCCAGCTCGCTCGTGCGGACGAGCACGGAGACACCCCAGAACTTGCGGCACGTCTCGCGGGCAAAGCGCACCTTCTCGGCGCGCAGCGGGAACACAACGAGGGACTCGATCGTGCGCGTGTCGCGCTTGTTGATCGCCTCGATCAGGCGCGCGCGCGCTTGCGTGCGGACGTCGGCACGCGCGTCCGTTGCTCCGAGAACAACCATCGCCAGCGCCAGGGTCTGCAGTCGCACACGGTCGCTTACCACGGGCCGGCCGCGATCGGTCAACGCGCAGCTCTGGTGGCTCACCCTTGGGCCCACCCTCATCTCGGCCCAGCGGCCCTGCAACGCCAGCCCCCGGATCTGGTACCTTGCCGGCCTCATGAGCACCCCCAAGTTTACCAAGCGCACCGCCGCCACGTCGGACCCGGCCGCCGCCACTCCCGGCCAAGTCAAAATGTCCCAGCGCCAGCGCGATCGCTCGCGTCGCGCGCTGCTCGGGCGGCGCCGGCAGAAGTCCGGCCAGTAGCCTCACGCGCCAATGAAGCGGGTGTTGTTCCTGGTTGCGCGCGCGAACGGGGACTAACGCACCCCGGCTGGGCGTTCGGTCACGGTGACCGCTTGCACGGTTCGCTGGCCCACGCGCGCGGTGCTGACCGGGCTTCTCCTCGCGAGTGCCACGGTTCGGGCCGAGCCTGAGGGCTATCAAGGCGGCGAGGGTCGCCCCCCAGGCACGACGTACGATCCCCCGAGCGGAGGCCCGTCGCTCACCGTACGCGGGTGACGATCGAGGTCGGTCGATCGGACGGCACGTGGTCGCGGCACCGTGGCTGCCGAGGGGCAGCGAAGACCCGTGACCGTCACGCTCGTGATCTCGAATCCAGCGAAGCGTCTGATCTCCGGTTCGCTCGCGAACTTCGACCTCGTCATCGAGCACGACGGACTTCACTGGGCGTCGAGGAAGGCACGTGCGTGCAAGGACAGCGCGAGGACGCCGATGCCGATCTGGCTGCGCGGCGAAGCCGGATCGTACGCAAGCAGTTCCTCGTGCCGCGAGGAGCGACTCCCAAGATCCTCGTCTACAACGACGACGACTTCCCGGCCCTGTTCGCGCTTGAGCGCGCCCGGAGGTCACAAGGCACTCCGCCTGGCGGGCAGGCACCGGCTTCGGGAAGCTGACGCCCGGGTGGCTCGAGCTTCGAGACGTTGCCACGTGATCGTCGCGCAGGATCAGGGAGCGGCGGAGCCATCGATCCGGAGCCTCGAGCCCGCTCCCTGCTGGGATGACGATGCCTAGGCGTGGCGAACGGTCTTCGCTCCGGTTGCGGCAGCACGACAGTGGCAGCCTGGCTCGTGGTACCCCCGGTGGCGGCGAGGGCGAGGCTTCGTCCGCGTAACGCGAGCACCCTCGATCCCTACCGGTCAGCAAACGTCCCGAAGGATCGCGATGCTGCGGAGACGGGCCTCGTGAGACAGCCGCGCCTCGCTCATTGATGACCATCGCTTGCGAGCCTGTCAGTGGCAGTCCTCCCCAGCGCCTTGAGCCCTGATGGTTCCAGTCCTTGGTAAGAAGAACAACCCAGCGGTGAGCTTGAGCGATCGTACGAGCGTGAGAACGGTCAATCGCGGCGCGGCGTTTCGAGCCCCGTTCCTGGCCGGCTGGGTTAGTCGGCAACTCCGGGCCCTCCGCGCCACGAGGTGTCCACTAAGAAGGACGCTGATGGAGCACGTCCTGGCGGGTGTAACCCCGGTTTCGCGCCAGAGTTCCGCCGGTGAGCCTGTCCAGATCGTCATTTCCGTTGCTGGGCCACCGCTGCACCGGTAGAGTGGAGACTGATTGGTCACTGCCATGTTGAAGCGCTTCCTCCTCCGTTTCAGCTAGTCCTCGCCGCTTGCGGCTTCTTGAAGGACTGATCCGTGTCGTTCGCGACGCGGGATTACCGGAGGTGCATCCATGGTCGCGGTTCATGCCGCGAGCCCCGCTCCTGACGCAGACCTGGCGTCGGAGCTCGGCTTCCGCTCTGCTTGCTTGCACAAACAGATCGTCGCCCGGAATTGGCAGCTCGGACGCCATCGTGCGTCGGATGCCCGTGGTGCGGCGGTTCGGGGTGTCAGTCGACGCGTCGCGCACCGCGATTCGGCGAGCCTCCGCGCGCAACGTGTCCGGTCCCCATGCGGGCGCCGCTCGTCGAGCTGCCTGCACCCGGCTCGACGGTATATCGGAGGACTCGCGATGGCAGCCGTGCGCTGTGGATACGCGCGTGGGAGCTATGTGTGGCTCGCCGCGCTCGAGGTCGCCGACGCCCGAACGCGATGGATTTCGCGGAGTGCGAGCGAGATCGCGTCGTCTGGCGCCACGAGCCCGGTACTGGTTGCCGGCCCGAGCCGGCGCCTCGCTCGCGCAGCTGATCACGCTGGTCGACACGTGGTCTCGGAGACTAACGACTCGGCGCGGCCTCGTGGAAGCGGAGCGGCCCGCGGTAACGCTTTGTCCGCGCGCGTGTGCGCGTGACCGCGCATTTCCGGCGGCTCGCGCTGCGGTTCGGCGCTCCGGTCCGCCGACGCGCGCGACGCGAGCATCCGGGCAGGCCTGAGCTCCTGCTCGTGCGCGAAGCGACCGCGATGGATCAACTCTCGCACGTGAGAGGGAGATCGCGGAGCAGATCGATCGCGTCCTGCGCGAGTACGCCTCGATCGAGCGTTGTCCCCGCGGCCTGGTGCTCGCCACGGCGATCTGTCGAAGCGCTGCGATGTTACAGCGAATCACCCGGCTTGAGCTGTCGCTGACCGCGCCCACGTGCGTGCGGAGATCCGCTTGCTGGTGCGCCGTGACCGCGAGACCTACCACGGTGCCCCGCAGCACGGGCGGTGGCAGCTCCTGCTCTGCTGAGAGGTCTCCTGCGGCTGCCCACCCCCACGCGCGACGCCGTCCTCACCTACCCGGCCGTCTGGCGCCTCGGCTTGCGAACCGGATGGCTTGCTTCCGCACACCTGATCCTCGAGCGAGATCACCTGACCCGGCGTTCCTCGACCTCAGTGAGCCGCGCGGGCGTGAACGTCGATGCGGCGCTGGTGCCGTGCCGGCGACGGGGAGCTTCTGGTCGACGTACGCCTGCGGATCGGATCGCACCACGCGGCTGAGCTCGCCTGTTCCGGCGCGAGCTACCGTACATGCGATGGAGCGCGGCCCGGTCAGGGCGCCTGATCTACGACGTGTTTGATGCACGCCCAGCGAGCGTGCGTCGTTCGATGAAGGCACCGCGCTGTCGGCGAATGCACGCCGTGTCGATGCGCCGATTTCCGGCGTTGCGAGAAGCCGCCTGCGCCCGGCATAATTCCACCCAGCCCGCCTGGCCGATCGACGTGGTGCGCGCGCGACTGCGGATCGTCGTTCACCTCGGAGGCAGCGTCGCCGCCGACGCGATCGCCACACCGCTCGCAGAGCTCCCGATCATCCCGCGGATCTGGCTCCCTGCCCTCGAAGCTCTGTGTGCGCTCGATCCTGTCCGCGCAGGGCACCTGGTGGTCGATCGGTACGGCGAGCTGCTGCGCGAGGGCGCTGATCCCGTACACCTCCTCGAGTTCGTCGTCGCTGCCAAGGAATTTACCACGATCATGCGCATCCTGCGTGTTTGCGTTCCGTTCCGTTTCAAACCAGCGGGGAGTGGACGCCGCTCGATGGCTCGCGGCCTTCGTGCGGCTCTGGCTGTTAAACGACCGGGACGTTTCTCCGCACACCGCCGTATTCGCCTGCCATACGGCCGGGATGTTGGCAACCGCGAACCGCACGCTCTCCTCGACGAGCTTTCGCGCGTTCGAACGAACGCGATGGCCGGAACCACGCATCGAGGTCGCGCGCCGCTTCGGTCGGAGGGACGGCGCGCGATCCTGTTAAAGATTTGCACTTCATTGCACTTCGTGGGCTCTCCCGCGCTGGAAGAGCCTACTCGCGGACGCTGTTAGTACTCCGCAGCCCGCACTTCGTGATCGTCCACGACCTCGCGAGCCGCCTGGGGCAGCCGAGGTGGGCATCCGCGCTGGCCACCGGCGATCTCGTCTTGACTCTCGGCGTCGCGCCGGCGGAGGAGGTCATCCGCGCGCGGCCGCCGCTTCGTCGTTCGACTCCTCGACAAAAGTCGCGATCTCGCTCGCGTACCTGCGCTTCGCGGATGTGCTGGCGCGGAGCTGCTTTCGTAGTGACACGCGGTCCTACACAGATTCCAGGTACCCCACGAGACCCGAGTTCCTCGCCGCGTGGAGGGACCCACTCACGTTCTTGCTTCTTTGGCATCGAGAATGACGGCGGCCAGGTGTGCGGCTGCTCGCAGTTTCGCGCTCGCTGACGACCCGGCCGTGGTGTTCAAACAGCTTTCGCATGTCCGCCCTAGCAACGCCGAGCTTCGCATCGCGATCCTGCGCGCAGTGAGCGCCAGCCGTGCGCGTTCTTTACGGATCTGCCATCTTGGCGATCGCCAATCGCTATGGCGGTCGCATCCGCTTCCCAGCAACTACGTACAGCGCACCGCAGTGATCACGCGACTCCGGGCGCTGTCCACGGACGGCGAGCCGATCAAGACCGTCGACGACGACATCTCGATCGTGGTGAACGTCCC
>JADKKI010000050.1 GCA_016720595.1 Myxococcales bacterium | reverse complement strand
GCCTCCCGGTCGCTACGATCGCGCCGACGCGGCGGAGCCGAGCGACCCGCGCCTTGGCCTGGCTTGACCGCGGCTCGGCCTGCGCCACCGCGGCACGCTCGACGCTGTCATCGAGCTGGACCAGCAGGTCCCCGGCATTCACGCGCTGGCCCCTCGACGGCGCCGCCGACGGCGACGACTAACCCCGCGCTCTGCGCCGCGATCACGCACGCGGGTGGGCACGCGCACACGTCCGCTCGAGACGATGTTTACTCGGAGATCGCGGGCGACCGCAGTCGTGCGCACGAGCACACACCGCGCCAGCGCATCAGCAACACCCCGCCGCTCGAGGAGGATCACGAGCGTGATCCGGACAGCAGGGTCGGCGCAGGAGTTCTCGGCATGGGACCTCCGGGGTAGTGCAACGGGCGCTCCAGACCAAGGCGCGCAGGGAGCGCCGGGTGGTAGCTCGGATGCACCGGCAGCCTATGCGCGACGGCCGAGACGCGCGCAAAACATTGTCACGAACTGCAAAACGTTCATCGGTTCACCACCGGCCGTCGCTGGCGCTAGCTCGATCGAGGGGACGACCGTCCACGGGAGGCTCTCCGAGGCTGATCGGGCCGAGGACACCGGCGCGGGAACTCGTGCACGAGGGGCTCGGGCCCCTTAGCGGAGATCGACGAGGCCTCCCTTAGGGAAGCCCGCCGCGCCTGCGACCGACCTCGACGAGTAGCGCCGCGGCACTCGCCGGCGCGACGCCGAGCTTGTAGCGGGCGACGATCAGCTTCCGGGATACCGCGCGCGGCAGGCACTCCGCGCCGAACATCCCGGATCGTCGGGTAGTCGATCGCGGTATCCGGAATCCATCCCGCGAACGCCAGCCGGAAGGCGCGGGGCTTCGTGCTCGATCTTCGGCCACACTGGGCCCGGGCTATTTAAGATCTCCAGCCGTTGGCGAGGGTCACGGCCTGCTGTTCTTTGGTGACCGCCGGCTTGTCGCCGACCTTGGCCACGGGGCGATTGATCAGCGTGTTGAGCAGCGTGGACTTGCCGACATTCCGGACGCCCGCGATCAACGCGCGCACCGGTTTGCTCGGGGCCGCGATGCTGCGCCATGTGGCGGGACAGCTGGCGATCCGCTTGCGCGTGACCTGCGGACGGTCCGTGGTGGCGTGAACGCCTTCCCTGCCCGGCTCGCCCTCGAGGTACGCCTCTTCACCCACGCCCGGGTCACCTCGGGATCGGGCGAGATCGCTCTTGGTCAGGACCTTGATCACCGGCTTCTTGCCGCGATCTCGGCGAAAGCAGCGGGTTTGAGCTCGCCTTGGGAAGGCGACCGTCGATCACCTCGATCCCCACGTCCTGCGAGGGCACTTCAGCGCGGCGAGCTCGCGCCGCGCCTCTGGTCATGGCCCGGGTACCACTGCAAGGACATCGCGGCCTGCCAGCCACGGTTACGCGCGTCTACAGGGACCACATCGCCCGCGTCGCACCACCCGGATCGTCGACGACGGTGCAGGCGCGATCGAGGGGCATCGTGGCGCGCCGGGGTCGTAGGCCGGCCACGCGGGCAGCCCCGGGCCCTGTTCGGATCCCCCGGACCGGATGAACCCCCGCCCAGGTCGCATGGAGCTGGGTGGCCAGAGGCTGTGCTGGGCCCACATCCTCGGCGAGCAGGACCTGCGCCAGCGGCAGATCGAGCCGGTTCCACACGAACGGGAGCTCGAGGGGCGTGCGCCGCGCCGAGCCGGTTGCCGGAACGCGGGAGAGGCCCAGTCGAAGCGATACATGAACACCCCGCGCTGGTGCGCTGACCGCGCCGCCGCGAGCCGGATCACCGGGATCCGGAACGCGACGTGACCGATCAGCTCGATCCAGGCCTGGGCGTCGGTGCGGCCAGTTGCTCCTCGCGATACAGGGCGAACATCCGCTCGATCGTTGCTCTCCGGGATGATCGCCGGGCGCCTGGCGAACGGCGTGACCGTGCGCTCGCCCACGAACAGCTCGAACAACGTCCACTCGTCGCGGTTGCTGCCGAGCAGCAGCGGGATCTCCGCGGTCGTCGCCTCGCGCATCACGTCGAGCGGGGACCGGGGGATCGTGACACCGTCGATGTACGGCGAAAACGCGATGAGCCCGCCTTCGCGGCCCATGCGCGCACGCGCGCGCCGTGGATCCACACCACCACCGGGCGACTTTGGCCATCCGCACCCGGGGAGAACACGTTGAGGGGTCAGGGAGTCCCCCGGAGGCGATCTTCTCGGTCACGCCGCTCATCATCGCGATCGCCGGATCGCGCGATTGGACCGCGACCGCGCCGTACGGGTGGCATCTCGCTCGCCTGTCCACGGCCGCGGAGGACGTGGAGTGGTGAACCGCAGCTCACCGACGGGCGGCTCGGCATAGGGATGCCTTTCCAGATCGAGACCGGGGGTAAAGCGGGATCGGGGCCCGGCCGGAGCTCGCCACGAACGGTCCCCGGCGTGTCTCGACGACGAGCCTGGTCACGAGGGCATCGTACACGATCGAGTCTCGTGCCCCGGCGCCGACGCTTCGCGTACGATGGTGGACATGCTGGACCTGCGGCACCGCTGGCTCGGGATCTCGCTCCTCCTCGCGAGCGCGGCGTGTGGCTCGTCCTCACCCGCGGCGATCGACGGCGCGCTCGGCGATGACGCCGCCGCGATCGACGCTGCCATCGATGCGCCGCGCGGCCTCGTGTGCGGTGGCCAGCCGCGTGCGGGACGTTCGGACACGCTCGCGACGGGTGCCCTCGCGAACAACGCCACGATCGGCGGGTTCCGTGCGGACGTGCAAGCCCGGAGGCGCCCTCGCGATCGACACCACGCGCGCGTACAGCGGCACGCATTCACTCAAGGCGCACATCGACGGCGGCGGCGGTGGCGGCGGGCGCCAGCGGGCGAGCGGCGCGCTGTTTGGCTCCGACCCGCCGGCACCTCTACGGCCGGTTCGGGCGATGTGGAACGCCAACGACGCGAGCAGCATCCACTGGACGCTGTTCGGTGCCTCCGGCGTGGTGCCCGCGGGATCACCGTCGGCGGGTCACACCACCACGTATCTGTTCTCGGCGGCCGACGACAAGAAGTTCATGGCGGTGTTCTACGACAACCAGACCCAGCAGGACTGCTGGAACCACGCCACCGAACCTGTCCCCGTGGCCACCGCCACCGATCACTAGACCCGCGTCGCGTTCGAGGCGGACGCCGATGCGATCCACTACCGGATGAGCCTCGATGGGCGCGCGATCTCGAGCTTCTCCGTCGACACCACCGGCCAGGGCTGCCTCAACGCTGCCGGGACCACGCCATGGTACGGGCCCGCGTTCAGCCAGTTCTATCTCGGTGCGATGAGCTTCCACCCGATGAGCGGGCCGCTCGGTGTGTGGTTCGACGATCCCGCGTCGATACCGTGCCCGTCAGCCGCCCTGAGCAGCGGGCGGCGCGACCAGGCGCTGGCCATCCTGCGGGACCAGGCCATCGAGCACCGCCGCGCCATACGCCGCCGCCGGCGTGCGTGGCCGCGGCGAACGGCGTCTCACCGAGCGCGAGGAAGTACACGAGCGCGCCGGCGAAGCTATCGCCCGCGCCGTACGAGCCGAGGATCGGTTGCGGCGGTTGGGTCGGCGCCCAGCGCACGACGCCTGCGGCCGTCTCCACTTGCCCGCCCCGCGCACCATCGGTCAGGACCAGCGCAGCAGGCGGCGCCGGGTAGTCGGAGAGCGTGGATCGCTCGCGCGGATCGGCGAGGCTCCCGACGATCACATCGGCCCGCACGCCCGACGCGATCAGCGCGTCCCGCCGGCGCGCGGTCACCACGAGCACGCGAGCCGCCCGTGCCGCGTGCAGAGCCTCGGATCCTGCGCCGTGAAGTACGCCGCGTCGCATCCGGCGAGCAGCTCCCACGGCAGCGCGTCGCTTCAGCGCGGATGCAACGGCTCGCCCACCACCACGATCGTGCGCTGGCCATCGGGCGTCACCATCACCACGTCGCGGGTGTGCGGCTCGGCGCGCTCCGCCGCGAACACACGGCCCGGCGTTCGCTCGAGCTCGGCACGTACGAACCTGCCGGCATCGTCCGCGCCGATCGCGGTGAACAGCAGCACTCTGGGCAGGGCTGCGCACCAGCTGCGTGAACGTCGCCCCGCCACCGCCGCCGACGAAGCTGCGCGGACCCGCGAGGTGTGCGATCCCGCCGGGCCCCGGTAGCTCGGGCACGGCGCCGATCGTGACGTGCTCTGCGTGACCGACGACGGCGAGGCGCATGGGGAGAGTCTACGCACGATCTCCGCTCGAGTTCCCGCGGCCGAACAGCGGCGAGGTCACCGTCCGCTATCCACTCACGCTGCGGCCCGCGATGCCGGCAGCCGCGAAGCCGGCACCCGCGAAGCCTGCGCCCGCGAAGTCCGCACCCGCGAAGCCCGCCCCCCGAGACGCCGGCCCGGCGCCGAGCAAGTGACCCGCGCGCGGTCTTGAGCCCCACCCGTTGCGATTGGCAACGCAGGTGCCTGGCGCGGCTCTCGACGCGCCCGCAACCGCCTGATCTCACGGGGGCTTGCCGGCCACCGGCTTGTGCGTCGTGCTTCTACCCCACCGCGTGAACCGATCTCTGGCTGCCCTCCACCGCGCTCGGGTTTCTCGCTCGCCGGTTGCCCGGGATCGCAGTCCATCGACCTCTGCGACGACCCGGCACGTGCGGCGACACCTGCGCCACGACGGGCGACTGCCCGCAGCCGACCGACACCTGCACTCCCCGACCGCGCCGTCGGTGACTTCGCGATCTGCACGCGGACCACGAACGATTCGTATCTCGTGGTCGCCGCGTACGCCGGAGCCGGCACGCTGGATCCTCGCGACAAGTGATGTGCGGCTCAACGGCGCGCCGTTCGATGCGGCGAGCGCGTTCGATGCCGCGACGCAGACGTTCACGATCCACACCACGAGCGTCCAGCCCTCGAAGTACAGCTTCCTGTTTCGCATGCGCGATGCGGCGGGCGCGGATCTCCGGCCGCTGTTCGTGCCGATGTGGGTCGGCGCTGGAGCCAACTACGCCGGCTTCACCTGGAACGACGCGATCCTCTACCAGATCTTCACGGACCGGTTTCCTCGACGGCGACGCCTGGAACAACCTCAACAACGCCGTCGGCGATCTCGCGCGCGTGACCGACCGCCGCAGCCGCTGGCAGGGCGGCGACTTCGCCGGCATCACCGCCAAGCTGCGCGAGGGCTACTTCGACGCGCTCGGCGTGAACACGCTGTGGATCAGCTCGCCGATCATCAACTCGCACAACTCGCAGCCGTCGGTCTCGCTGGCCGATACCACGCCGCTTCGCCAGCTACCACGCGTACCACCCTCGCGCGACCGGCTACACCGCCGCTGACCACCTCGGCTACGCCACCCCGATCGAGCCGGCCTTCGGCACCGCCGCCGAGCTGCACGAGCTGATCAGCGAGGCCCACAGCCGCGGCATCCGGGTCATCCCCGACTTCGTCGCGAACCACGTGCATCGGGAGGCGGCGCTGTACGCGCAGCACCCCGGCTGGTTCTTCCCGTACAACGCCTGCGACAACCGCTGGGACGTGGCGCGCATCGGCTGCTGGTTCACCACCGACATGCCCGACTTCGACTACGGCGGCCACCCCGACGCGGTGCGCGCGGTCGTCGATCACGCGCTGTGGATGATCCAGGAGTTCGACCTCGATGGCTTCCGCGCCGATGCGCTCAAGCACATGGACGATGCGTTCGTGCGCGCTCTCAAGCGGGCGGTGGTCGACGAGATCGAGACCACCGTGCACGATCACGATCAGTCGATCGAGCCCACCGTGTTCTACATGGTCGGCGAATCTCTCGGCGGCTGGGCGCGCTACCACGTCCGCAAGGACATGGTGCAGGGCCAGGTCGACGAGGATACTACAACAAGACCAAGGCTGCGCTCCTCACGTTCGACATCAGCGTGCGCCAGCTCGCGGACTTCGCGATCCCGAACGACACCGCCTACCTCACCGCGCGACAACAACGGCGGCCAGGGCGGATACCCGGGCGCGATCATGGGCAACTTCTTCGGCAACCACGATCAGGTGCGCGCCCTCACCGAAGCGATCCAGCGCGGCGGCGGCCCCGAGCGCCTGCGGCTGGCGCAGACCTTCCTCATGACCTCGCCGAAGAACATCCCGATGCTCTACCAGGGCGATGACATCGGCACCGAGGGCTCGACCGATCCCGGACAACCGCAAGATGCAGCGCTTCACCGGCCTCACGGCGGCCGAGCAGAAGTCCCTCTCGAACCTCCAGAAGGCCGGCACGCTGCGCGCGCAGCATGTGGCCCTCCGCCGCGGCACGCGTAGCAACGTCGTGGTCGAGGACTACTTCTGGGTCTACAAGGTCACGTTCGAGGCCGACGAGGTCTACGTCGCGATCAACCGGGACAACACCAAGAGCTGGTCACCGCCGGCCGGGTTTGTCGACGGGCTCGGCAACTGTGCGGGCGGCTCGGTGCCGATCCTCACGGCGTGCATCTTCGTGCGCCCGTAGCGAGCACTAGTCAAACAGCGCACCGAGCTCGCGCGGCGTGTGCACCAGATAGTCCGGCGCCGCAGCCTCGAGCACGGTGAGCGAGCGTAGGCCCCAGCTCACGGCGATGCCCGGCACCCCCGCGGCGCGTGCCGTGGCGATGTCGACCTCGGAGTCTCCCACCATCACGCACGCGCGCGGATCGATCGCGAGCTCCGCGACCACGTCGAGCAGAGCCGCCGGATCGGGCTTGTGGGGCTTGCCGGCACGCTGCCCGGCGATCACCGCGAACGGCCAGCGGCCGAGCAGCGCGCCGGCGACCGCCACCGTCAACTCGTGTGGCTTGTTCGAGAGCACGGCGAGCGTGCGGCCGGTGGCGAGCCGATCGAGGACGTCCGCGAGGCCATCATAGAGCCGCGTCTGCACCACCGGCCGCGCTCGGTAGTGCGCACGAAACGCCGCCAGCGCCTCCACCGCGACCACCGGGTCCGCGATCGCGCGACGCACGAGCTGCTCGGCGCCGTGGCCGACCCACGCTCCGATCTCGGCGCGCTCCATCGAGATCGAAGATGATCGCGCGCGCGTCGCGCAGGGGCGCCATACCGAGCAGTGTCGCTCATCGGCAGGTCAGATCGATGTCCGGCTCCATCCGATGCGGGTAGTTGAACTTCACGGCGTAAGGGAACTCACCACCATCGACGTCGAGGCCGATCGTGCCGTCGAGCACCTTGCCGCCATCGCCCTTGAACTGCATCGTCCAGTCGGTCACGCGGATCGACTGGCCCGTCGCTTCGTGGGTGGCGACGATCGAGACCAGCTTCATCGGTACCGCCTTGTGCTCGATGGCGTCGTCGAGCGGCTGCGGTGGCCCTTCGAGGATGTAGTGGATCGTGGTCCCGCCCTGCTGGTTGTCCACGCTGATCCGGTTCGAGATCTGGATGTTCTTCGCGATCGCATGCGCGAGCCTCTTCGGATCGAGCAGCAGCCGGCCCGAGAGCCCGCCGTTCGCCCCGAGATCGAGCATCGAGAACAGCGGGCCCTGCGCCGAGAACTGGATGTCGAGTGAGGCGGAGGCCTGCTTGACCAGCCCCCACGGGCTCCCGCCCCTGGCCGCGGCGTTGATCAGGCCGCCGGCGTTCGCGGTGACCTGCAGGCCGACGAGGTAGCTGTTCGGATCCATCGCATCGGCGGCGAGCGCGCGACCATCATTGGTCGTGGTCTTGATCATCATCATGCCGTTCGGCGTGGCGAACACGCCGTTGCCCTGGTAGCGGAGCTGCGAGGCCTGGCCGCGGCCAAGCGCTGCGTTGGCGATCACGTTGACGAGGTTCTGCGAGAACTGCAGCTGCAGCCCGCCGCACACGATCATCTCGTGATAGCTGTCGCGGAGATCGGCCACGATCGCGAGGTTCGCGGCCACATCACCACGTGCACAGGCGGCGACCGCGGTTGGATCGGTGAGCTCGTCGGTGACCGAGATCGAGCCACTGACCCGAGCACCACCACAGGCGGGAACGAGACACGCGAGGAGGACGAGCGAACGAGGGGAGCGCTGCATGCTGTGCAGGTACCTGAGGCACGATGCGGGCCAGCCCCCAAGCCCGCGGGATCGTTGTCAGGTCACCGCTGACCGCGAACGCGGAGGTGTCGTGCCACCGCCACATCCCACGCGCGCTTACCTCGGCCGCCCCGTGAACTTCTTCTGGATGCCATAGGTGTGGATCTTGTGCACCAGCGTGCGGAGTGGGAGGCCGAGCGCCTTGGCGGCTGCGGTCTGATTGCCACCTGCGGTGGCCAGCGCGTTGACGATCAGGTCGATCTCGTACCGGCGCACGCTCTCCTTGAGATCCGCCGCGAGCGCGGGCGCCGCCTCGGCGGCTGCAGGAACCTCCGCACGAACAGCGCCGCGGATCCGATCGGTGAGCTCGGCCACCGTGATCGTGCTCGCGTCGGCGAGGACCACGGCGCGCTCGATCGCGTTGCGGAGCTCGCGCACGTTGCCCGGCCAGGCATAGCGCTCGAGGGCGGCCAGGGCCTCGTCGGCGAGGTGCTTGCGGCTCACGCCGGCCTGCCGGCAGGCCTCGGCGAGGAACTTCTCCGCGAGGGGGCGGATGTCATCGATGCGCTCGCGCAAGGGTGGGATGCGGATCGTCAGCTGATCGAGGCGGTACAGGAGGTCCTGGCGGAACCGGCCCGCGGAGACCATCGCCTCGAGATCCCGATGCGTCGCGGCGATCACGCGAACGTCCACGGTGATCTGCTTGTCACCGCCCACGCGCATCAGCTGCTTGGTCTCGAGCACGCGGAGCAGCGCCGCCTGGGCGGACGGCGACAGCTCACCGACCTCATCGAGCATCACGGTGCCGCCATCGGCCTGCTCGAAGATGCCGCGGGCGGCGCGATCGGCGCCGGTGAACGCGCCCTGCTCGTGCCCGAACAGCGCGCTCTCGAGCAGCGTGGCCGGGAGGGCGGCGCAGTTGATCGAGCACAGCGGCTGCTTCTTGCGCGGGCCCGCCTCGTGGATCGCACGCGCGATCACCTCCTTGCCCGTCCCGGTCTCGCCGTGGAGGAGGAGCGCGATCGTCGACGGTGCCACGCGCCTGACCGTGGCCAGCACCTCCTTCATCGCCTTGCTCTCGATGATCGTTGCGGTCTCACCCGCGCCCTTGCGATCGGTCCTCCGCGCGGCGTGCAGCGCCGCGATCAACTCCTCCACGGACGCGCCATCGGCCGGGAACGTCGCCACCGCACACGCGAGCGCGGGATCACCTCCGGCGAGCTCCTGGGCGAACGCACGCACCGCCTCGGGAGACGCCTCCGGCAAGGCCACCAGCACCGCCGCAGGCCCATACACGCCGACGCGATCCACCGGCCGCAAGAGCACGCGGAGCCGCTCCGCCCATCGGCTGACGTGGTTCGCGGCGGACGCTGCGGCGACGGCGCGCACGAGCACCACCGCGAGGGGGCGCTGGAACATGCGCGCGCGGATCAGCTCCTCGCCCAGGGAGACCAGGAAGCGATCGTGACCATCGAAGTCGCGGAGCTCCTCGTCGAGGACTGCCGCGGCGTGGATCGAGACGATCACGGGCCCCACCGCGATGTCGTCGCGCGCCGTGATCGTCGTGCGCTTCTTGATCAGCTTGCCGTTCTTCTTCGTACCGTTCGTGCGGCCGAGATCTTCGGCGTGGAGGCCGGCATCGTCCCAGGTGAATCGCGCGTGCTGTCGCGACAGGTTGGGATCAGGGATCACGAGGTCCGCCGGCGCCGATCGGCCGACGACGATCGGCCTGTCGCGCTCCAGGTGCACCACCGCGGCGCCGTCCCGGTGATAGAGCACGAGCGTGGTGCGTGGGTCGGATGGCGCGCTCGTTCCCCTGCCCTTCAGGGTCTGCTGCTTGGAGTTGCCCATGAGCGAGGGAGATCGAGGATACACGAGCGGTCCGCGGTTGCCGGCGAGCGCGGCCTACACGTTCGCGCGCGCCGTGACGTACACTCGTGGGTGGTGCCGAACGAGCCGGAGCGCAAGCCACGCTGCGTGGTCTGTCACGCCTCGTACGGCCGCGGGGAGCGCTTCTGCCCTCTCGATGGCGGCGCCATCGTCGACGAGCGCGGCGCCGATGCAGCCGAGGACGCTCGTCTCGGCAAGACGATCGATGGCCGCTACCTGGTCCGGCGGCTGCTCGGGCGCGGTGGGATGGGCGCCGTGTATCTGGCCGATCACATCGGGCTCGACAAGCGCGTCGCGATCAAGTTCGTGACCAATCCCGGTGCGGATCGAGATGCGCGCGCGCGATTCCGGCAGGAGGCACGCGCGGCCGGGAAGATCGAGCACGAGAACGTGGTGCAGGTGTTCGACGTGGGTGTCGATGGCGAGGGCCTCGACTACATCGTCATGGAGTACGTCGACGGGCGAGATCTGCAGTCCGTGCTGCGCACCGATGGCGCTCTCGAGCCGGCGCGCGCGATCGCGATCGCCTGTCAGATGCTGCGCGGACTCCATGCCAGCCATGCCGTGGGCATCGTCCATCGCGACATCAAGCCCGCGAACGTGCTGCTCGCGGGCGCCGACGAGATCGTGAAGATCATGGACTTCGGGATCGCGAAGTCGGTCCACGCCCACGTGGCACAGACCGATACCGGAACCGGCCGCGTGATCGGCACGCCCCAGTACATGGCGCCGGAGCAGCTCTCCGATGCGCCCACGGATCCGCGGACCGATGTGTATGCGGTGGGCGCGACCCTGTACGCGATGCTCGCCGGCGAGGCTCCCCATGCGGGCACGAGCTTCACCCAGCGGATCGAGGCGCTCGCGCGGCCCGCACCTTCCCTCGCCAGCGCCCGGCCCGAGCTCCCTCGCGCATTGATCGCCGCCGTGGCACGCGCGCTCGCTGCGTCTCCTGGCGATCGGTTTCCCGACGCGCTCGCGTTCGCCGACGCTCTCGGCGACGTGGCGTCGGCCGAGACGACCACCCGCAGCGCTTCCGCCGAGGCAGCGACCCGCGAGGATCGCCCGCGCAGCGCCGGCGAGGTGACCTCCTCGACGGCGGCGACGCGCGCAGCACCAGCCCCGCGCGCGAGGTGGCTGAGGCCGGTCCTCGGTGCGGCGATCGTGGCGATCGCGGTCGGTGCGATCGCGCTCTACCTGGTGACGAAGCGTGGTGGCACGCCCCCGCCTGCGGACGCCGCCGTCGCCGTCACACCGCCCGCGATCGACAAGCTGGCACTCGCGCGGGGCGCAGAGCAGCGCGGAGAGCTCGCGCTCGCGATCGCCGCATACCAGGAGGTCTATGCCGCCAGCCCGGGGGCCGATCCGCTGTACCGGATCGCCGACCTGTACGAGCGGATCGGCGATCGCGCCCGCGCCGCGACGTACCTCCACCGGTATCTCGAGGCCGCGCCGCACGCGAGCGACCGCGAGCTCGTGCTCGAGCGCATCACGCGTCTCGAGGCTGTGGCCGCGGCTCCCGCCGATGCCGGCGTCGATGCTAGCGGTCCCGATGCCGCGGTGCGCACCGCGCCTCCACCACCGAAGGCCACTGGGGACGTGTGCGAGTGCTTGATCGTGACCGCGAACGGCTCCACGACGAACGCCTGCACGGCCAAGCTGCGCGCGCCGCGCTGTCGGTGCCGGGATGCCGATCGCAACGATCTGTGCCGGTCCCCGCTCACCAGCGTGAGCAGCGGTGGTGCGTTGCTCCCTGATGGGAGCAAGGAGGGCATGTACTACTGCGTGGACCGTACGCGTGCCGCCTGCACACCGGGAAATGACATGCCCGCGACGTGCACGGTCTGGGACACCAGCGGCGGCGAGACGGGGCAGCTCTGCCGCGGCTTCGGGCAAGGCCAGCGGCCGAGTGATGCCCCTCTCGCGGGGACCTTCAGCTGCGATATGTGCGACTGGTCCGGAAAGTTTCGCGGCAAGGCGCGCGATGCATGCACGGGCTTCGCGGGCTCCGACGGAAAGCGATACACGGGCGAGCTCGGGACCTGTCGCCCACGATAGCGAGTGGCGATCAGCGCGTGGGGTCGAGCAGGTACTTCGCACCGGTGGCGCGCTTGCCGTAGGCAGCCATCGCAGCGGGCTGGAGCGCCTCGGCGAGACCCAGCGTTCCCGTGTAGTGGCTCGCGAACGTCGTGGTGAGCTCGGCGAGCACGCGGGTGCGCAGTCGCTGGATGACCTCGCCCCCCGCCTTGCCGAGGAACGTCGTCAGCAACCAGCCGCCCACGCTCCAGGCGAACCCGGCGCTGGCATCCAGCTCGGTGGGGCGTAGATCGAGGCGACCGTAGATGTAGACCTGCTTGTGGACGGAGCTCCCGTAGCGGCTGTAGCTCGTGGCCTTGCGGCTCGCCACGACCTCCATCGCCGAGAGGATCTGAGACGCGAGTGGCCCGCCGCTGATCGCGTCGAAGGCGAGTGTTGCGCCGGTCGTGGCCACGGCCTCGACGAGCTCAGCGCGGAAGTTCGGCGACGTGCTGTCGATGACGTGCGCGGCGCCCAGCTTGCGCAGCAACGCGACCTGTTCTGCGCTGCGCACGATGTTGACGAGCGGCACGCCGTCACTCGCACACACGCGCACGAGCATCTGGCCGAGGTTCGAGGCCGCCGCAGTGTGAACGATCGCGGTGTGCCCGTCGCGCCGCATCGTCTCGATCATCGAGAGCGCCGTCATCGGATTGACGAACGCCGAGGCGCCCTGCACCGCCGTCGTCCCCGCCGGGAGCACCATGCATTCGCGTGCGCGCGCCACGCGATATCGCGCGAACATCCCCCCGCCCGCGATGCACACCATCTTGCCGACCAGCTCGCTCGCCGCCTCGCCGGCAGCCACCACCACGCCCGCACCCTCGTTCCCGACCGGCATCGATTGCCCGAGCCGCGCCTCGACGGCCGGCAGCCGGGACGGCGGCACCGTGGCCACCACCACAGGGTGATCCGGAGATCCAGATCCGCGCATCGTGCCCAGATCGGCGGGACCGAACAGCAGCGCGAGATCCGAGGGGTTGATCGGCGCGGCCTCGACCCGCACGACGACCTGATCCCCCACCGGCGTGGCGATCTCGGATTCGACGAGCGAGAGCTCGAGCTCGCCGGCCTGCGTGATCAGCGACCGCATCTCGAGGTTCTGCAGAGGAGTTGCCATCCGGGCATGGTCACTCCTCCACCGTGCAACGGCAATCGATCCGTAGAGGATCGAACAGCGTGATAACCTCGATCCACGATGCGGCTGGCGGTCCTGGCGATGTTCTGCGCGGGCTGCTCGTTCCGGGTCAGCGCGAGCAGCGCACCAGGGGACGGCGCAAGCGACACCACCCGAGGCGACGGTTCGGGCTCGGACGCGACGCTCACCTCGTGCACCGATCAGCTACTGGATGGCGACGAGACCGACGTCGACTGTGGCGGGAGCTGCGGACCGTGCGGGGTCGGCAAGGTGTGCAACTCGGCCGGAGACTGCGATGCCTCGATCTGCGATGCGCGCATCTGCCGGGTCGCGCGCCACTGCCGCGAGCTGCACCTGGCGTTCCCCGCGCTTGGAGATGCGTCCTACGTGATCGATCCCGATGGCGCAGCAGCTGGTGTCGCCGTCACCACGTACTGCGACATGAGCACCGACGGCGGCGGCTGGACACTCGTCGGCAAGGTCGACGGCAAGCAGACGATGTACACGACCTGGCTGATCAGCACGGTCAACGAAGCGGCGCTACAGACACCCACCATCACCGCCGGTGGCTACGCGTGCATCGACGCGGTGGAGCTCGCGGTCAACGGCAGCACCGAGATCCGGATCTCGAACTCGGCGCGCACCCACTGGGCGAAGTGGCCGCTGCCTGCGGGACGCGCGGTCGCGACGTGGTGGCGGCACAGCGTGGGCCAATCCACGATCAACGGCGCTGCCGACGACGCGGTCACCGTGACCACCTCCTCGGGGACGGCGATGGCCTGCTTCCAGAACGCGTACGGCATCCTGCCGTTCAACATGCACGGCGGGTCCTATCCGTACGCAGCCAAGAACACGGCCGGGAACATCGACATGGGTGACAACTGCTTCGCCGTGGGCGTCCAGGCGTCGGGCAACGCCGACGGCTTCTCGCAGAACGGCAACGGGTTCGACGCACCGTCCGACGAGGCGACCTGGCCGAATCCGACGTACAACATCTCGCCGCACGTCGCAGTGTGGCTGCGGTGAGCCTGCGGTGATCGCGGCTGGCTGAGCTCGGTCTGCTCACGCCTCTTCGAGCGTGATGATCTCGGCGTCGGCGAGACGGAGCCGCAGCGCGAGTCGCTGCGCGATCGTCCCGAACATCGCCTGCGCGAGGCGGGGGTGCATCGCCGCGACGGCGTCGAACCGACGTCGCGAGATCACGAACAGCTCGGTCTCGCTCTCCGCGGTCGCGTCGGCGCTGCGTTGCCCTCCGTCGAGGAACGCGATCTCACCGAAGAAGTCGCCGCGCCCGAAGCTCGCGACGTGAAGGCCCTTGCCCTCGATCGCGAGTGAGATCCGCACCGTGCCCGTCCGCACGAAGAAGATCTCGTCGCCCTGGTCGCCGTGGCGGAACACCAGCTCGCCCGCGGCGATCCGCCGCGAGTCGACGCACTGTGCGAGATCGGACACGGTGTCCTGCTTGCGCCCGACGCACATCGGCATCTCCTCGAGCTCGAGGACGCCCTCGGTCGAGGCCTCGTCGGTTCCGTGCTCGCGCAGGATTCGATCCTCGGCCCACGCCAGCGCGTCGGACAGCTGCGGAAACACGGCGTGGTCGTCACCCGCGGCGACCAGCCCGACCTCACGCAAGTACTTCGGGACATCGCCATGGCCGGCGAGCGTGCGTGGGAGGTTGCAGAACACGGCATTCGCGCCGCGTTTTTGCAGCTGGCCCAGCATCTGCTCGAGGATGTGGGCCGCGGTCAGGTCGAGGGCGTCGACGTGGCGCATGTCGAGGATCAGCGTCCGGCAGGTCGCGAGATCTCCCTTGAGCTGTGCGCGCAGCTGATCGGTGGTGCCGAAGAACAGCGAGCCCGCGAGCTGGACCACGACCGTCTCGCCACCGTGAGCGGCCAGCAAGCTCATCTGCGCCGGCAGCCGGCGACGCTTCGAGAACACCTTGTCGCCGGTCAGCCGTCTCCTGATCACGTCGCCGCGCGACTCGTTCCGGATGAACAGGAGGATCGAGAGCCCGACGCCCACGGCCGACGCCGAGATCAGATCGACGCCGACGGCCACCGCGATCACGACGACCACCACGACGAAGTCGAACACCGTCGACGACCGTCGTACCCAACCGAGTGCGTGCCAGTCGAACATCCGTGCGGCCACCACGACCAGGATCCCCGCGAGAGCCGCGAGGGGCGCCCAGGCCACGATCGGGCGGAGCGTGAGGAACGCGAACAACACGAGCCCACCTTCGATCACGGCAGACCACCGGGTCCGCCCGCCGCTCGCCACGTTGACGAGCGTCGCACCCGACGTGCCCGCACCCGGCATCCCACCGATCGTGGCGGACACCACGTTGGCCACGCCCTGCCCGAACAGCTCGCGGTTCGAGTCGTGCTGCGATCCCGTGACCGCATCGACGACCACGCAGGTCTTGAGGGTGTCGAGTGACAGCACCACGGCGAGCGTCAAGGCCGGGCCCACCACCTGCCGGGCGTCACCCCAGTGCAGGCTACCGAGTGCCTCGAACCGCGCGCGGAAGGCGTCACCGAATGACGGCCCGCCACCGCCGAGCGTACCGATCACGAGGTGGTTGTCGGTCAGCACGCCGAGCTCGGGCCGGAGCCGCGCGAGGACGAAGTAACAGACCAGCCCGGCGGCGAGGCCGAGGATCGCGGCGGGAATGATCTTGATCACTCGTGGCGCGACGACCATCACGAGGATCGTCACGCCCCCTACAGCGAGCGCCGGCCACGCCCACAGGGATGGATCCACGAGCCCGGTCGCGAGCGACGTCCCCTTCGGGAGACCGAACAGCGCCGGGAGCTGCTTGAGCAGGATCACCAGACCGACACCGCTCATGTAGCCGGTGACCACCGGATACGGGATGTACTTGATGATCGTCCCGGCCCGGAGCAGCCCGAGGCCGATCTGGAGCGCGGCCGCGAGGAGGCCGACCAGCGTCATCAGGATGATCACCCGCCCCGGATCGCCGGGATGCGTCGAGGCCATGTGCAGCGCGAACCCACCCATCACGGCCACGGCCGGCGCACATGGCGCGGAGACCAGCCGCGGTGTCCCGCCCAGGATCGGGGCGATCATTCCGAGAGCGGTGGCACCGAGTAGCCCTGCCAGCGCGCCCGCACCGGTGCCGGTCCCCAGCGGGGCGTACACCGCCACGCCGAAGGCGATCGAAGCAGGCAGCGCGACCAGGGTCGATGCAACCCCACCCCACACGTCTCCCATGCCTCCCGCACGAGGTGGCCTCGACGCTGGCGATTCTGGGGCCATGGCGATCATCGAGCATCAGCGATGCCAGCGCGCATGCGTGCGGAGACCACCAGGCCGCGCAGGACTTGCGGGCGGCGAGCGTCGAGGCGCAGGCGGTTCGTCAGATCAGCAGCGTGTAGCCGAGATACGCCGCACCCGCCGTCACCCCGAACACCACCAGGTGGACGAGAGCCCCGGGTGGACGTGGCGGTGCGGCCACGGGTAGCTGGACCTGGAGCTCGGCGAGCTCTCGCCGGGCGTCGTCGAGCCGCTGCTCGGTGGCGGCGTGATTCACCTTCTTGTGCTCGAGCTCGGCGATCTCGTCGATCAAGGAGCTGGCGCGCTGCGCTCGAGCCACGTCGTCGTCGCGGTACATCAGAACTTGTATCCCTTCTTGGTCGCGATCTTCTTCGTGGTCTTCAGCAGCTCCGTGTCGAGCGATTGCTCGGGCGCGCCTCCCCTCTTCGCGCGCTCCGCGTCGAGGAAGGCGCTGCGCTGTGCTTCGAGCTTGCCGATCTTCGACTTCAGCTCGGCGCGCTTCGCCGCGTTGGCAGCCACCAGCTGCTGCTTCTCGGCGGCGGACTTCCCGCGCAGCTCCGCCGGGAGCTTGTCATCGCTCGCCGTCTCGAGGAACTTGCCGTCCTTCTCCACGGCATCGACGACGTCCCAGCTCTCGTTCCGGTAGGCCTTCTTGCTCTTGAGCTGCGCGCGCTCGAGCGCAACCTTGGGGCTCATCTTCGCCGAGGACATGTCCGCCTTCTGCTGACGCGCGGACGCCGCCTGTCCCTCCGCTCCATAGGCCATGTACGTGCTGTTGAGCTCGTCGCCGAGGCGCAGGATCTGCGTCCTGCGGCGAGGGGACGTGGATGGCCACCTGGTTCTGATCGATGGTCGCGAGGTCCGAGTGCGCGAGCTTCGCCGCGGCCTCCCACGACTCCTCCTTGCCGCCGCAGTAGATCAGCTGGACGCTGATGTTGCTCTTGGCCGCCGCCGCCATCGCATCTGCAGCGTTGACCGGGCCCTGATCGAAGCCTTCGTTCCCGGCGACGTAGATGAACTTCATCGCAGCGGGATCGGAGGACCACTGCAGCTTCGCGACCGACGTCTGGATCGCCTGCCCGGCGAACTCCGAGCCACCGTTCGTGAACAGGGCGTGCAGCTTCTCGGACACCGAGTCGAGGTCGCTCGTGAACGGCAACACCTGGCGGATGAAGCCCTGCGCGGCAGGGATCGTGTCGTTGCCGTACTCGTAGAGGGCGAGCTCGATCTTCACGCCGCGGACCTTCCCGTCCACCACACGCGTCATCTTCCCCATCTGGTCGACCATGTTCCACAGGTGTGCGCGCGCCTGGTTGATCAGCCCGTCCATGCTGCTCGAGGTATCGAGGAGGAGCGCGATCTGCACGGTGTCCTGCACCTGGTCACGCTCCGGTGTGACCGCCACCGGGGCAGACGGACGCACCTCCATCGCCGCGGCGGGCGACACCGCGGGATGGTGCCAGCCGGCTGCATAGGCAACTCCTGCGGCACCACCGAGCGCCGCGACCAGGGTCAGACTGTGACGGCGCAGCCAGCTACCGAGCTTCTTCGTGGGACGAGACATGGTTCCTCCTGCCGTGCGTACGGCGGTTTGAAGCCATGACGTGCAAGCAGCCGCATCGGTCTGCGTTCCTCGTCAGAAACCTGTAAGAAACCGCGCCGATCAGATTTCCTGTGCGCGCGCTGCAACCCCGATTGGGTCGCCGTGTCTCGCGGTTGCGCGCGGAGATTCGTGCGGTTTCCGTCCTCCGTGGTCGGCGGCGCAATTCCGCTTCAGCTAGCCTGCGCTGCAATGCCCACTCTGCCGACGGTCCGTACCCTTCCCTGCTCTCGATCCTCGCGGTCGGTGGCGCACTCACCCTCGCGGCCTGTGGTGGCTCGAGCAAGGCCACGACCACCACCACGCCGCCCACTCCAACGGAGAGCAACGCGGCCGGGCTCGGCACCACGGGCATCGCCGGGCTCGATTGGGGCGCGAATGCTGACGCCGTCAAGAAGGTGTCTCCCCGCGCCGAGCCCGGCGAGGGCGGGCTCTGGTATCCGGGAATGGCCGAGGGTCACCTCGCGGTGACGAAGTTCGCGATGGGCCCCAACGGCCTCAATGAGGTCATCATCGAATGGACCGACGGCTTCGTCTCGATGGACGACTGCGGCAAGGGCTGGACGCCGCTCCGCACCAAGCTCGACGGGCGCTTCGGTCCCAGCCAGGCCGACAACCTCGCGGCGAGCTGGAAGACCGCGAGCGCGAGCATCACCCTCGCGTGCAACCCCAATGACATCAACGCGGGTGTGCTGTCCCTGACCTACGCCCAGCTCGGCAAGTAGCGACCTCGCGCTACAGACAGATGCCGGCGAGCGCCGTGGCGCTCGCGCACATGTGGAACAGCTCGGTCGCCTGGCAGGTGAGCTGGGCCCCGCAGCCTCCGGCGCCGCCCTGAAGATCACAGATCGTCCGGCACTGACCCAGGTGGCACGTGGTGCCACTGACGCACGTGTCGGCACCGAACGTGTCGCGCGTGCACGGCAGCCCCTGCGGCGTGGCGCCCGCGAACACGCAACCGACGTGACCGTGCCCGAGCTCGGTGTCGTCGGCGACCCACGAGCACTTCCTGTTCGTGCAGCCTTCTTGTGTGAGGACGTTGCACGCAGGGCCACCGCAGCCTGCGTCGATCTTGATCGCCGCATCGACGATCGGCCCCGACGGGCCCCCGGAGGATCCGCACCCGATCGCCATGACGATGGGCGTCAGCCTCCACATGAGGTGCATCATATCAGTGACGCGCACTACTTCGTGGGTCCAAGCCTGTCGAGAGAGACGAAGCACTCGGTGGGCGGCGGTGCCTTCTTGATGACCGCCAGGTCCACGAGCTGCTGGGCGAGCGCTTGCCACCGCTCATTGGTCATCTCACCGAGAGCACTCTTGCTCGCGCCCGCCGGCTCGATCAGCGGGTGCTGCACCCCGGCGGCCGCGGCGAACGTCTGAGCGTCCATCTCGCGGTTGAGCTTGCCCATCACCGTGTTCGCCGGCGAGGGATCATCCAGGTAACCTCGCCAGCCTTCGCGGAGCGCGAGGATCATCTTCCTGATCGTCTCGGGCTCCTTGCGCACCATCTCGCCGCGCGCGATCACCACGGTGGTGTACGGGTTGTAGCCGGCGTCCGCGATCAGGAACGTCTGCGGATCACTGCCGGCCGTGGTCGCCTGGAGCGGCTCGCTGGTGATGAAGCACTGCTTGGATAGATCCTGCTTGGCGAGGAACGTGGCGATCCCAGGCGAGTTGCTGGTCAGCGAGACCTTCGCGCTCGGGAACTTTCCGCGGAGGAACTTCAGCCAGGTCACGTCCTCGGCCTCGAGGGTGCCGGGATTGGTGAACACGTCATCGATCCTGGTGGAACCCGCGTGCCTTGTGGACCATGATCGCTTGCGGCGACGTCTGATACACCGCGAAGATCGCGACCACGTCCGCACCTTGCTCGCGTGCGACCAGGATCTGATCCGCCGCGGTCGTCGCGAAGTCGGTCACGCCGGTCGCGACCAGCTTCCAGGTCTCGCCCTGCCCGCGAGGCTTGATGTCGATGTCGAGACCCTGCTTGCCGAATGCTCCCGATTCGCGCGCCGCATAGAACCCGCCGAACTCCGGCTCGGGCACCCAGTCGAGCGTCAGCGAGAGCTGCTTCGCGCCACTCGCGGCCCCGCTGCCCGCCCCCGGCTCCTTGTCCTTCTTGCAGCCAAGACCGCTCGCCACCAGGAGGACGAGCAGCACACCGATTCCGCAACGAGCCCACGCTTGCATCTTCATCGAGTTCCTCTCCGTGTGACCGAGCGCCTTCAATCGCGCTCCGAGGCGTGCCAGTTCGCGAGCACCATCCGTCCGACGAGGTTCAGGATGGCAAACATCGCCAGCCCCAGCGCCGACGCGAGCAACACGGCCGCGAACACGCGATCACTGTGACCGTTGTGGCTCGCGCTCACGATCACCACCCCGAGCCCCTGCTCCTCGCCCAGCTCACCGACCAGAAACTCCGCGACCACGGTGCCGATGACGGCGAGGCCGGCAGCCACCCGCAGCCCGGTGAACACGTTCGGCAACGCCGAAGGGAACCGCAGCTTGAACATCGTCGCGCCGCGGCCGGCGCCGTACAGCCGGAACAGATCGAGCAGCGCGGGATCGGTGGCCACCAGCCCGGCGAGCGTGTTGGCGAGCACCGGGAACACCGAGACGATGAACGCGCACGCAGCGACGGCTTTGAGTCCCGGAGCGAGCCAGATCGAGAGCATCGGTGCGATCGCGATGATCGGCACGGTCTGGAAGAACACGGTGTAGGGCGAGAACGCCCGGCGGACCCAGATCGACGATGCCAGCATGATCGCGATCGCCACGCCGAACACCGCGCTGAGACCAAAGCCGATCAGCGCTGCCTTCGTGGTGCTCCACAGTGCTGCCATGAGGTAGCTGCGCTCGTCGAGCAACGTGCTCAGGACCTGAGACGGACGCGGCACGAGATAGATCGGCGTGTTCGCCCACCGCACGTAGAGCTCGATCAGCGTCACGCCGACGATCAAGACCGCGAGGGGTGGTCCGGCCGCGGCGGCGAAGCGGCGGAGGCCTGTGGATTTCCGGGTCACGCGTCCCCCTGCACCAACGCCTCGTAGACCAGGTGGGTCTCCCGCGCGAACGCGGCGGTCGCGCGCAGCTCACCGACGCGCTCCGGTGGCAGCTCCACCGCTCGGTCCACCACGATCCGTCCCGGCCGCTTGCTCATGACCACCGCACGATCGGCGAGGAACACCGCTTCGCTCGTCGAATGCGTCACGAAGATCACGGTCATCCCACGCGCCCGCCACAGCTCGCGCAGCTGCTCGT
This sequence comes from Myxococcales bacterium, assembly GCA_016720595.1. Classification (GTDB taxonomy): domain Bacteria; phylum Myxococcota_A; class Polyangia; order Haliangiales; family Haliangiaceae; genus JABFXX01. The sequence goes on along the minus strand of JADKKI010000050.1, from coordinate 12,258 downwards.
CCAGGCGCTGCCGCGTGATCTCGTCGAGAGCGGCGAACGGTTCGTCGAGCAGCAGCAGCGTCGGATCGGTCACCATCGCGCGCGCGAGGGACACCCGCATCCGCATCCCGCCGGAGAGCTGTGCCGGGTAGCGCTCGAGCGCATCCTCGAGCCCGACCTTCACCAGCGCTTCGGTCGCGACCTCGCGGCGCCGAGCACGCTCCACACCCTGGAGCTCGAGCGGCAGCGCCGCGTTGCTCAGCACCGTGCGCCATGGCAGGAGGTGCGCATCCTGGAACACGTACGCGACGTCGAAGCGCCCAGCATCGGGCCGATGGATCTGCGCCACGCCGCCCGTGGGCTTCTCGAGCCCGGCGATGATCCGGAGGAGCGTGGACTTGCCGCAGCCGGAGGGCCCGAGGATCGCGACGAACTCCCCCGCCTTGACCTCGAGATCCATCTCCTCCACGGCGACCACACCGTTGGGGAACACCTTGCGCACGCCACGCAGCGTCACGCTGCTCCCCTTGGCCGCAGTGGGCGACGCGTCGGTCACGAGGCCTGTATTGTGGCCGAAACCAGCTCGTTGTGGAGTGCGCGGGCCGCGGCAATCGTGTGAACGATTCAGCCCGCGAGCTCGTCGAGCACACCGCGCAGATGATCGTTGAAGGTCGCCGGCTGCTCGAGCATCGGGTAGTGGCCGACGCCGGGCATCAGGCGCATCGCGTAGTTGGAGAACCAGCGCTGATTCGCCGCGACGTCGGTGGGGTGGAGATCGGAGTTGATCGCGCGCACGGGAACGCGCACCTGCCGGGCGGGCTCGCGAACGTCGTAGCGGTAGAACGGCTCGAGCAGGCTCGCGGCGTAGTCGCCCGTGACGGCGAGGAACTCGCGCGTCAGCCGAGCCACGATCTCCGGGGGGGTTGTAGGTGCGAACAGGAACTTCGGGACGACGTTCTCGATCGCGGCGCGGAAGTCACGCCGATACAGCGCGAGCATCCCCTCGATCTCCGCGGGGACGGGGACCTGGTCGAGGTTCTTCAGCGTATCGACGAGCACGATCGCCGCCACACGCTCGAGGTGCAGGCTGGCCTCCACCACGTTGGAGCCAGACATCGAATGCCCCACGAGCACCACCCGTGGGCATTCGACCCGCTCGAGGACCGCCTTGATGTCCTCGGCATATGCCTCGACGGATCCGTAGGTGCGCTCGCGCCCTGACGCACCATGGCCCGCGAGATCGATCTGCACGATCGTGTGGGTCTCCGCGAAGGCGTCGCGCTGGGCATCCCACCAGCGCCCCGAGCCGAGCCAACCGTGCACGAACATCAGCGCGGTCGCGCCGTTGCCCGTGACCTCAGCGTGAATGCTCACGCCGTCGCGCGATCGAACGTTCAGCTCCACACCGCGACGGTATCATCACGCCGAGGCCTCACGGCGGCGGCGCGAACACACGCGTCGGCGCGGTCGCAGAGGTCAGGGGCTCCGCCGCTCGATCACCGCTTCCACGCCCTCGGCGCGAAGCGCCTCGCGCAGCTTCTCGATGACGATGTTCTCGACGCGCTCCTCGAGGTCCACGAAGGCTCCGACCACGTTCGCGACGAACCAGCCCTTCTGCTTCTCGACGACGTCCTGCACGTTCGTGATCGCGATGGTAATCATGCAGTGGAGTGCAGCACGGATCCCGCGGGGTCACGACCCCGTGATCGCAGCCCACCCAGCTTCCGAGTCTTTCCGCTCACCTTCATGCCCGTGAGATGGATCTGGCTCCGGCGGCCTCCCCCCCCCCCCCCCCCCCTGGGAGCTCCGACCTTGGATGACAAGAAACCGGGAGCGCGGTCACCCATTGGCCGGCACTGGCGGTTAGATACCGAGATGGCTCGACATCTCGTTCGCGTTGCGCTCGTCGGGTTCGTGATCGCCGGCACCGCCCTGGCACAGGGGCCAACGCCGCCGGCCGCCACGCCGCCGACTGCGACGCCACCGACCGTCACGCCGCCGACCGCCACGCCACCGACCGCCACGCCGCCGACCGCCACGCCGCCGACCGCCACGCCGCCGACCACACCGCCCAAGCCGCCGACGACGCCCCCGGCCGCCGCGCGCCCGAGTGGCCCGGTAACGTGCACGGAGATCGCGACGTGCGACACGGCGTGCAAGGACGGTGCGGGCTCTCTCGAGTCTTGCGTTCGTCTCGGAGATCTCGTGATCGCGGGGCGGAGGGCCGAGCCCGAGCACGCGCGCTCCGCGCCTATCGCGTGGCGTGCGGGCTCGACGAGGAGCTCCGCCCCGACCGCGCACGAGCCGGCGTCGCGGCTGGCTGCGTCGCGATGTCGGATCTGCTCGATCGCGGGTGGCTGTTCGATGTGGAGCGCTCGCCCGCCAGCGCCACCACCGTACTCGAGCGCGCGATCGTCCTCGGGCGCGAGCGCTGCACCGATGGCGACCCGAGCGGGTGCGCCGCCGGGGCCAAGGCCATCATGATGCGCGATCGCAAGCTGCCGCCCGCGAAGGCGGACATCCTCGGCCGGATCGCACTCGCCGAGCGGGGGTGCACCACCGCGCGCCAGGTCGCCGCCTGCGAGGTCCTCACCGAGACCTCGTGGGGCCTCGAGAGCATCGCGTCGTTCAGGGGTGAGGCCGCACGGCTGCGCAGCGTCGCCAACGCCGGCATGGCCGCGGCCTGCACCACCGACGATGACGTGGTCGCGTGCACGCGGTCCGAGACTCGGCTCGATGGTGCCGAACGTGCGGCCGTGCGCGCGGTGATCGAGAAGCGGTGCAAGGAGAACGACAAGCTGGCGTGCGCCTCGATCCAGATGGAGGCCGTGTTCAAGTTCCGTCGCGAGCCCGACAAGCTGACGGCCGCCGCCAAGGCCCTGATCGCGCTGTGCGAAGGCGACGGTCACCCGCTGTGCACGAGCGTGGCGGAGGCGCTGCTGATCCCGGAGCGGGCGAAGCGCCTCAACATCCCCGTCGACCTCAACGCCGGCCTCGCGCTCGCGGCGCGTCGCTGCGATCTCGGCGAGGCCGATGGCTGCCGGCTCGCGGCCACCGCGCTCGGAGCCACGATCGACACGCCGCGGATCTTTCCCGCGCCGCCGCCGCCCAGGACCTCCCCTGTGCCGCCGCCGCCTGCGGGTGCCGGCTCGGGTGCTCCGCGTCCCGCAACTCCGGCAACTCCAGCGACTCCGGCTACTCCGGCAACTCCAGCAACTCCGGCAACTCCGGCGGGACCTGCCGTCCCCGCACCCGCGGCAGCTCCGGCGGCTGCCCCCAGCCTGCCGCACGATGACATCAAGGCGCGCGGGTTCGCCGACCGCGCGTGCTCCCTCACGCGGCCGGATCGCGTGTGCCGAGAGTGCAAGAGCAATCCCACGCTGCCGAGCTGCCAGCGCCGCGCGGCGTTCGCGGATCACGATCAATGCTTCAGCGGGCAGGCCGGCGCGTGCGAGCGTGCTGCGCAGCGGTTCGCCCTCGGAAACGGCGTGAAGCGGTCGATCGAGATCGCCGCCGATCACCTGCGGCGCGGCTGCGATGCGGCCGAGCGAGGCGCATGCGTCGCGCTCGACGAGCTGTGCGTCACCAATGCGTCACTCCCCGCGACCACGTGCCAGCAGGCCCTCATCCACAGCGACCTGTTCTACGAGGCGGAGTACCAGCTCGGCGCCGGCGGTGACGCCGAGCTGATCGATCCAGATCGCCCGCCGACAGCCGCGCCCGCCACACCCGGACCGGTCACCGTGGGGGCCGTGGTCGCAGCCGCGCCGACGTCATTCAAGCGCGGCAAGCTCGACGCCGATCTCGTGGTCAACGTGGTCCTCGATCGCGTGCGCCAGGCGGCGATCCAGCTCGTCGTCGATCAGCTGTTGAATGCGGAGCGCAAGGCGCGCTACCGCTACCTGCGCGATCTCCTCGAGCAGGGCGCCGGGCTGCTCGCCGATCCCTCGACGCTGCGGCGCGAGAAGTTCCAGGACCTCGGGATGACGGTCGTCCGAGCCTTCGTCGCGGCCAACCTGATCGATGGGCTCTACCCCACGGGGAGCGAGCTGATGATCGGGCCGCAGATCGGGGCCACCGTGGCGCGCGGGGCGAAGGAGCTCGGGGTGGTGGAGAAGCAGGCGCTCCCCGGTGAGCTGCACGGGTACCTCGTCGATGTGGCGTACTACTGGCTCGGCGAGACGCGGCTGTTCGGTCGCGTCGGTGCGGATCCGGCGCGGTCGCTCGAGTGCCCATGGAAGACCGGGCAAGGCGCCATCCTGTGCACCCAGCTCGCCGAACGTGCGACGGCGGAGCGCGTGATCGGCGTCGACAAGATGCTCGACGGCCTCCGCCTGTGCAAGGCGCTCCGCGATGGCGGGTTCGATGATCTCCGCCGGTTGATCGAGGCCTCGAGCCGCTCGCGCACGATCGCGGACTTCGGGTCCACCGCCGGCCTGACCCTCGAGCAGTGGCGCGTGCGGCTGGTCGATGGCACGCGCCGGCGGATCGATGGGGTGCGTGGCGGACTCGTCGACTTCCGGACGCTCATGCGCGCGAGCGCGTTCACCGACAGCGGGCTTGATCTACCGACGCTCACGGCGCGCGCGCGTGGTGCTCGAGAGGCGCTCAACTCGCCGGCGGTGCGCCTGGTGATCGGGAGCGAGAGCTCCGGTCACCTGATGCGGATCGTCGCCATGATCGAGCGCGCCACGCGCGACGCCGAGGCCGACGATGGCGACCCGCTCCTCCCCGACACCGGAGGGCCCCAGGTTGGCCCCGCGACGAAGCCTGCCACCCCACCTCCGGCCCCGCCGAAAGGGAAGGGCAAGCCGAAGAAGGCGACCAAGAACGTCGACGAGGCTCCGGTGCTGTCGGTGGGGATCGATGCGGGCGCGCTGATCCTGGCAAGGCTCCGCCGTGACGCCACCACCGTGATCGCGGGATGGGAGACCCGCGACATGATCGAGCTCGACAAGCGCATCGACCAGATCAACGTGCGTCTCGACGCCGTGTCGCCGGTGGTCGATCGGCTGGAGGCCTCGATCGCGGACATCACCAGCCTGTTCGGGCGATTCCCGAGCCCCGACGGCACGGCCTCGCTCGATGTCGGCAACCTGCCGCTGTACGCCACGCCAGACCTCGCGCGCGGAGCTGCGCGCCGCTTCCAGGCGCTCGTCGCGCTCGATGATGGTCTGCGCTCGCTGTTCCCCGGAGAGGTCAACGCGCAGGTCCGGTTCGCTCGCTCCGCCACCGTGCGGCTCGTGGGCTTCCTCGATCTGATGGAGCGCGTCGCGCGCTCGTCGCGGCTCACGCAGAAGACCGGCGACGTGATCGGTGCGCTGCGGATGCTCGGCACGTTCCGCGTGGGCGTGTTCGACGCACCGCTCTACGACGTGCTCGAGCCCGTGCTCGACTCGCTGAAGACTCACGAGCCGATGGATCTCGAGCTGCTGTATGCGGTGATCGCGCACGTCCGCCTCGACACGCTGATCGGCGCCCTGCAGGGCCGCGGCAATCCATGCGCCCATGAGGGCTCGGTGGATTGCTGGACCACCCGGCTGATCCACGCGCTCCAGGAATCGGTGGAGCACGAGGGCGGCGGCATCCGGATCGACGGCGGCAAGTTCGCCCAGCGGCTCGCGCAGCACGGCGACGACTTCCGCCGTCATCACAAGTGGCGTGGCTTCCTCCACCTCACCGTCGGCATGGGCGGCCTGTACTCCGATCCGATCGGCGACGTGGACGACGCGCGGCGCTCGGTGCCGCTGATCAGCGAACAGATCGGCGTGGGCCTCGCGAGTCCGGCGTTCTTCGGCAACCGCCTCACCTTCAAGCTCGCCGTGGCGGGATCCGGGCTGCTCTATCGCGCGGCCCTCGACTCCGCGGAGTCCAACGCGATCATGGTCCACCCGATGCTGTTCGCGCTCGATATCGGTGACCTCGTCGAGATCTATGTCTCGCCCGCGATGGTGATGCTCTATCCGCCGGAGCAGGATCGCCCGACATCGCTGCGCTGGGCGTTCTCGGCGGGCGTGTCGGTGCCGCTATCGGCGTATCTCGAGCGGCTCTGAGCGCCCAGAGGCTCGGCCGCCGCCGTCAGGTGCTGATATTTTAGCACCTCGAACTTGCCTAAATCCTTAGCAGGTACGTATGAAGGTCTCAGGACCATCGCCATGACGACGCCTGACCCGACCAAGCTCACGCGGCGCGAGCGCGCCATCATGGACATCCTGCACCGGCGCAAGCGTGCCACCGCGCACGAGGTCCTCGAGGACCTCGACGATCCACCGAGCTACTCGGCGGTCCGCGCGCTGCTCCGCCTCCTGGAGGAGCGGGGCCACGCCAAGCACGAGCAAGAGGGGCTGACGTATGTCTACGCCCCGGCTGTCTCCGCGTCGGCGGCCAAGCGCTCCGCGCTCGCCCACGTGGTGCGCACGTTCTTTGCCGGCTCGGTGGAGCAAGCCGTGTCGGCGCTGGTCGATTCGTCGAAGACCAAGCTGTCGGGCGAAGAGCTCGATCGCATCGCAGATCTGATCGCTCGCGCGAAGAAGGAGGGACGCTGATGCTCCAAGGACTCCTGATCTCGGGCGCGATTCGCGCCGCCCTCGTGCTCGCGGCGGGCCTCATCGCATACGCGCTCCTCGCGCGCGCCGCGGCCTCGACGCGCCGGTTCATCCTCGTCCTGACGGTCGGCGCCGCGCTCGTGGTGCCGCTCGTGGCGGCCGTCAGCCCGCGGTGGCGGGTGGAAGCCCCTGCCGCCCTCTCGGTGTTCGCGCACGAGGCAGAGCTTGCCCCGACCGCGACGTCCGCCACGACGCCGGTCGGCACCGAGCGGGTCGTACGCGCACCTGCACACGTGTCTTCCTCGCAAGGAGGCCTCGATCCCACGGAGGCGCTTGGCCTGGCCTGGCTCCTGGTCGCCGCGGCGTTGCTCGCTCGCCTCGGATCGTCGCAGCTGCGGGCGCGTGCGCTGGTCCGTGGTGCCACCCTGGTGGAGCGCGGCCCGTGGGGCGAGGCGACGCACGCCCTCGCTGGCCGACGCGTGGACGTCCGGGTCTCGGCCGAGATCGACTCCCCCGTGGTGACCGGCCTCCTCGCGCCGACGATCGTGATCCCCCGCGATGCGCTCGGCTGGACGGTCGAGCGGTGCCGCCTCGTGCTCGTGCACGAGCTCGCGCACGTCCGCCGCCGGGATGTCCTCGTGCAGGCGATCGCCGATGTGGCGTGCGCCCTCCAGTGGTGCAATCCCCTGGTCTGGCTGTGCGCCCGCAAGCTGCGGGTCGAGTGCGAGCTCGCCGCCGACGATACGGTGCTCGCGGCAGGCGTTCAGCCCACGCGCTACGCCGAGGAGCTCGTGGCGGTGGCGACCTCGCTCCGCGCACCGAACGCGGCGCTCGCGATGGCCGAGCGCGGCTCGCTCGAGACCCGTGTCGCCGCGATCCTCGCGGCGCGCCTCGTTCGCGCACCGCTCGCAGCGCGCGGGACGATCGCCGTGGTGGCCGTGGGCGCGCTGCTCACCGCAGCCGCTGCGTGCGCCACGCCAGAGCTCTCCTCACCTCCGCCGATGACGCCGCGCACGGGCACCGCGAACGACCCGGCGATCCAGCGCGCCGTAGATGCAGAGCTCGCCGCGATCGCCACAACGTGGTCGCCCGAGCTCGCCACCATCATCGTGCTCGATCCCGCGACCGGAGAGATCCTCGCGAGCGGCGGCCGGAGCGCCGGTCAGCCGGTCGACGTTGGCTCGATGATCGCGATGGCGCCCGGCTCCACGCTCAAGCCGGTCACGATCGCCGCCGCTCTCGAGACCCACGCGATCACACCCACCCAGACGTTCGAGTGCGGGCCCGGTCCACGTGCGTACGGAGACAAGCTCCTGCGCGACGCCTCGGTCAATGGAACCCTCGACGCGGCTCACATCCTGGCCGTGTCCTCCAACATCGGGGCATCACGGATCTTCGATGCGCTCGGCGGCGAGAACCTCGCATCGTGGCTCCACCGGTTTCACTTCGGTGATCCATCGAGTGTCCCGGGCGCGGCGATCGGAGCCGTGCCCGCGCACCTCGCAGATCGGAGCTACGAAGGCGCGGCCACTGCGAACGGCATTGGCATCGCTGCCACGCCGCTCGAGGTGATCGCCGCTTATGGCGCGATCGCCGGCGACGGCGTCTACCACGCCCCCACGTTCGACCGCGGCGGCTCGACGCCGGAGCGCATCCTGTCCTCCGAGACCGCGAGCGCCGTCATGACGATGCTCGAGACCGCCGTCGTCGACGAGACCGCGACGGGGGGCGCAGCGCGCGTCGCTGGCATCCGCATCGCCGGCAAGACCGGCACCGCCCAGTTCAGCCCCTGGACGGCCGCGACCGGACCTACGCGAGCTTCGTCGGCGTGGCAGATCTCCCGTCGCGCCGCCTCGTGGTGCTCGTCGGGATCCAGCTGTCGCGGACGGACGTCTCCGGGTGGCAAGACCGCGGCCCCAGCGTTCGCCCGCCTGGTGACGCGCCTGCTCGCCAACTGACCTGCCGGCTGGCGCTACAGCGTGCCGCGGCTGATCGCGACCGTCATCTTCAGCGCGGTCTCCGGCCGATCATTCGCATCGTGCTTCACGCGGGCGATCTTGCCGACAACGTCGAGCGGCTTGCAGGTGCCGAAGATGGTGTGCTTGCCGTCGAGATACGACGGCGAACCTTCGGTGATGAAGAACTGGCTCCCGTTGGTGCCCGGGCCTGCATTGGCCATCGCGAGCACCCCGGGCGCCATCTTCACATCCGGCGAGGTCTCGTCGCCGAACTGATAGCCGGGGCCGCCCATGCCGGTGCCGGTCGGATCGCCGCCCTGGATCATGAAGTCCGGGATCACGCGATGGAAGATCGACCCGTCGTAGTACGGCTTGTTCTTCTGGACCTTGTTGGTCTTGGGATCGAGCCAGGACTTCTTCCCGGTCGCTAGCCCCACGAAGTTCGCCACCGTGATCGGCGCCTTCGCAGGAAGCAACTGGCAACGGACCGTCCCGACCGAGGTCTTGATCGTCGCGATCAGCTCGCCCTTGCCCGCGATGCCCTTGGTGTACTTCTCGAGATCTGCCGCGACGGGTGCCTTGATCTCGGCGCGCACGGCGGCCGAGGGCCCCGGTGGCAGATCGGGATCCGCGATCCGCTTCATCGCGTTCCCGACTGCGGGCTCCGCTGCGCACTTGTTGAGCGTCTCCGCCTCCTTCGTCATGCGCGCGGTGAGCTTGGCCTCGGCGTCCTTGGGCAGGGCCTTGCCTGCGGTCAGCTGCTTCATCACGCTCCGCAGCATCGGTGCACTCGCCGTCACCTGCTCGTCGACGATCGTCGCCATCTTCCCGCAGTCGTCCTTGCTGGCCAGCATCGCCGGGATCAGCTTGTCGAAGAACGCGAGGAGCTTGGCCGTGTCGGCCGCGGAGAGCTCCGCCGCCGGAGCTGGCGTGGGTGCAGGGGCTGGCTGCGCTCGACTCTCGTTGACCTGCCCGCCGATCAGGGCAAGGCCAAGCAGGAGCCCCGCCACGGAAATCCTGGGACGTCGTTGGATCATCACGCCGGATATCGTGACATGCCCGAGCTCCGCTCGCAGGCCGGACGCGCGAACGTTGCGCGTCGCGCAAAATTTGCGAAGCCAAGGTCAGTCAAGCGGCCACCATGGAATCAGTCGCGGCGTATGCGAAGCTCGACACGGGCGCGCAGCGAGGCGAAGGCATGGCGATTGGTCGACCGCTAACGAGAGCGAACGCAGCGACGAGCCGGGGACGGCGGAGGTACCGCCTTCGCCTCGGCGCCGACGAAGTCGACGTGACCGATGCAGCGGTCGTCGGGCGCGATGATGATTGCGAGATCGTCCTCCTCGGAGATCTGGTCTCGCGTCGGCACGCCCGGTTCTTCGAGACCGACGAGGGGCTGTGCGTCGAGGATCTCAAGAGCCTCAACGGAGTGTTCGTGAACCAGCGGCGGATCCACGAATCCACCCTGCTCGCCCATGGCGACCTCGTCGGCATCGGGCTCGATTCGTTCGAGGTGTTCGATCTGGTGATCTCGCCGCGCAAGGAGAAGCCGACGTTGCCGGCGCCCGTACCTCATGGTGAGTCCGACGTCGACGGCCCCGAGCCTGTCACCGCCACCACCCGGCTCGACGTGTTGACCGACCGCGAGCGGGAGGTGTTCGAGCTGATCGTCCTCGGCCACACCCAGCGCGAGATCGGCGAGCAGCTCCACGTGAGCGTGAAGACGATCGAGTCACACCGTGCCCACATCGCGGAGAAGCTGCGGTGCCGGACCCGCGCCGAGCTGGTCGCCTACGCGATCACGGCGGGCGTGTTGCGACGCCCGCTCCCGTAGACACACACCCGAGATAGGGAAAAACCCCGAGACCGGATCCGGGAATCACCCGATTGTCCGCGTGCTCCGGATCTTCGAGAGTGGAAACGTGGACGGCTTCACGTTGCTGGAGGAATCGGATGCGGTGGCGGCGGCGATCCAGCCACCACGACAGCTCGGCCGCTACGAGCTGCTCGGCAAGCTCGGCACCGGCGGGATGGCCACGGTCTTCCTGGGACGCACCGCCGGCGAGGCCGGGTTCCAGCGCCTGTTCGCGATCAAGGTGCTGCACTCGCACCTCGCCAGCGACACCGGCTTCGTCAAGATGATGCTCGACGAGGCGCGGATCGCCGCGCGACTGCACCATCCGAACGTCGTCCCGATCATCGATCTCGGTGCGCAGGACGGCACCCACTACGTGGCGATGGAGTACATCGAGGGCTGCTCGCTGTCGGCGTTGCTCAAGAAGCACCGCAACGATCGGCCCGCGCACCTGCTGGTCGCGATCTTCCTCGACATCCTCGCCGGCCTCGACGCCGCCCACTCGCTCACCGACGACGACGGCAACTCGATGAAGCTCGTCCATCGCGATGTCTCGCCGCAGAACATCCTGGACCGGCATCGATGGCTCGGCGCGCATCACCGACTTCGGCATCGCGCGCGCCGAGGCTCGAATCAACTCGACGCGACCCGGAGAACTCAAGGGCAAGATCGCGTACATGTCGCCCGAGCAGATCAAGGCCGAGGAGGTCGACCGTCGGTCCGATGTGTTCGCGGCGGGCGGGATGCTGTGGTCGATGCTGACGGGCCGCCGCCTGTTCCAGGGCGACAAACGAAGCGGCCACGATGGGGAACATCCTGTCGATGGAGGCCCGCTCCCCAGCACGCTCGGGCTGCAACCACCGGCTGTATTCGACGCGATCCCTCTGTGCGCGCTCCAGCGTGATCCGGCCAAGCGGTTCGCGACCGCCCGCGAGATGGAGGATGCGCCCCGCGAATCGGCACGCCAGGAGGCTGCTCGCGACCTGCCGCGAGGTCGCGGCCTGGGGGCTGACACGTTCCAAGGAGGAGCTCAGCCAGCGCCGGGACGCGATCCGCACCGCCGTGGGCGGAGGTGCGGTCCTCCACGCGCCACGACCTTGCCCGGCGCCTCGACCCCTCACCTCCACGAGCGGGTTCTCTGTTCCGCCGTCGGGTCAGTGGGCTTCGCGTTCCTCGCGCCGGTCGCCGCCGCAGCCGCAGCCGCCAAGGCGCGTCAGGTCGCGCCCGCTCGCTGTGGCGATCCCGGAAGACCGATCCTCCGACGCCAAGGCCGCCGATGCAGCTGTCCTGCCGCCAGCACCGACGCGTCGACGCGGAATGCTCGTCGGAGGGGCTGCCCTCGGAGCGCTCGGGCTCGTGGTCTGGCTGGTGATGCGGTCGACGACGCAGGCGAGCCCAGAGGCGAGCGCGCACCACCACCCGCCACCACGACGCCCGCACCGGAATCCACCGCCGACCTTCCGCCCGCGACGTCGACCGCGCCCGCGACGTCGCCCGCGACCGCGCCGGCGGCTGCGCGGCCGATCGGGCCGCCCTCCGACGAGGTGACCGTGGAGACCTCGAGCAAGGACGCCACCCAGAATCCGACCAACGCCAACGCCACCGGCAAGGACGCCCCAGCCGGTCCAGCAAGTCGTAACGCGTCCAGCGCCGACACCGCCCGAGGCCCGCGGTTGTCGTGGAAGCAACGACGGCGACCTCCGCGTCACCAGCCGGCTGGCGCAGACGTCACGTCGCTGCGGCCGCCCGGGTCACAGGCGCCGTCACCCCGACCAAGCCCCCCCACCAAGGCGACGACCTGGGACAAGGACTCTCCACTCCACCACCTTGGCGAAGGCCCGCGCACCTCGCCCTCGCGTTTCGCATCGATCCTAACTCTCGCGCTGGCTGACCCAGCGGAGGACCACTCGCCAAGGGAACG
>JADKKI010000049.1 GCA_016720595.1 Myxococcales bacterium | reverse complement strand
CCCCTTGTTGGCGACGAGAGAAAAATGGCTCCGGAGGAGGGCTTCGAACCCCCGACCCGGCGGTTAACAGCCGCCTGCTCTACCCCTGAGCTACTCCGGAATGGGGACGCTATAGATGCCATCCTCGACCGGGAGGCGTCAAGGCGGGGCTCGCGTTTCACCCCCCGAGCGGGCGCCGCGGCGTCGATTTCGGCCCCTCGGGGCGCTCTGGCGCGAGCCTACTGCTGCTTTTTCGCCATGTACTCGCGCAGCAGCGCATCCACACCGGTCACGACCTTCTTCGGGCCGGCCTTGCGGGCGAGGGCGATGTCGACGATCTCGCAGATCATCTTCTCGTAGGTGCGGCCGCTCGCGTACGCGCTGGCGGTGAACGCGCAGCTCTCGGCGAGGTCCGGGTTCGGGTTGACCTCGAGGATGTACGGCTGGTTGGTGCGCGAGTCCACGCGCATGTCCACGCGCGCGTAGTCCCGGCAGCCGAGGGCGCGGTAGGCGCGCATCGCGACGTCCTCGATGGTCTTCGCGAGGGCGGGATCGAGATCGGGGACCGGGCACACGCCCTGGACGGCGTGGTGATCGCGGCTGTACGGGTCCCACTTCGCGCGATAGGTGATGATCTTGGGGAGCGGCTTGCCGTGCTCGTCGTCGCCGCCCTTGAACTGCATCTCGTACAGCGGCAGGGGGTGATCGCCCAGGATCGCGCAGTGGATCTCGCGGCCCTCCACGTACTCCTCGACCAGGGCGCTCTGCCTGTTCTCGTGGAGCATCTTGTCGATGCGAGCGACCAGGGCGGCCTGATCGTGGACCACCGAGCCCGAATCGATGCCACCCGAGGCGTCATCGAACGCGGGCTTCACCATCAGGGGGAAGGTCAGGCCGTGGCCCTCGGCGGCGGCCATGGTCTCCACCACGATGCCGCGCGGGACCGGGAGGCCGTGGGCGGCGAGCAGCGCCTTGGCCTGGGGTTTTTCTGGCACAGCGAGAGGGCGAGCGGACGGTTGCCCGTGTACTCCACGCCGAGGAGCTCGAACAGGGCCGGGACATCGTGCTCGAGCTCGGCGTCGTCGTGGAAGAACTCCACGAGGTTCATGATGACGTCGGGTTTGTTCGAGCGGACCGCGTCGAGCATCGTGTCGAAGTTGTCGCGGATGTTGACCATCACGACCGTGTGGCCGTTGCCCTCGAGGCAGCGCTGGATCAGCTGCATCTCCTCTTCGACGGTCTCCCAGGGCTCGATCTCCTTGGACGGATCCCAGTCAGGAGCGCGACGACCATCGCGACGGTAATGTGCGTACACATCGTCGTCGATCTGGTTCCAGAGGATCAGGATGCGCGAAGGCTGCATCGGAGTGACGGCTCTTTCACAGGTACCACTCTGCGGGAGCAATGTCGATGCCGAGTCACGATCCGGAGGACGAGACGTTGGGTCGCGTGCCCCACGGCTGACGCGTGATCAGATCATCCGCGCGATGCCGCTGCTCGGAGGACAGCCTGCTCTCCACCGCGAGCCCGAACCATTCGGCGAGCTCGAGCGCGGTCTGGAACCGGTCCTTCGGATCCTTCGCGAGGCCGATCGCGATCACGCGATCCACATCGCCCGGTAGCGGCGCGAGGATCGAGGGTTGCGTGGGAATGCGATAGACCACGTCGTAGAGCGTCGTCGGGACGTCCTTGCCCGTGAACGCCGGGTGCCCCGTGATCGAGCGATAGACGATCGCGGTCAGCGAATAGACGTCCGCGCGGTGATCGACGTCCTCGCCGCGCGCCTGCTCGGGCGACATGTACGCGGGCGTGCCGACCACGTGGCCCTGGGTCAGGGTGCCGGACGTCCCGGACTTGCTGACGCCGAAATCGAGGATCTTCCAGCGGCGAGATCCCTCCATCTCCGCCATGAAAATGTTGTGGGGCTTGAGGTCGCGGTGAACGATCCCGGCATTGCGGGCGGACTCGAGGCCAAGCGCCACCTGCTCCACGATGCTCCGCGCCGCGGGGAGCTGGAGGCGGCGCTGGCGGCGGAGCTGGTGCGCGAGATCGTGGCCGCGGAGCCGCTCCATCGCGAGGAACGGGACCTCGCCGGTGGTGGTGCCGACCTCGAGCACCTTGACGATGTAGGGCGTGTCGAGCCGCGCCGTGGTCTCGGCCTCGCGGATGAAGCGCTGGACCGAGGTCGGATCTGCGAGGGTGCCGGGGTGGAGCAGCTTGACCGCCGCCTCGCGCTGATCGCTCACGCCGTGGGCCTCGTAGACCTCGCCCATGCCGCCGCGGCCGATCAGCACGCCGAGCCGGAACGAGCCCACGACCTGCTCGGTGAACCGGCCCGGGCCGCCGATCTTGAGGGCGCGATCGAGCTCGGCGCGCGCCTCGGCGAGCAGGGCATCGCGCTGGACCATCCCCCGCACGGCCTGCTCGAGCTTCTGCATCGCATCGAGGGTGACCTTCTGGGACAGCCGCGCCGTGATGAACGCGATCAGGTACAGGCCCTCGACGATCGCCACGACCGCGATCTGATCGATCGCGCGCATGGTGCTCATGTTGACCAGGCCCCGATCGACCACCCAGCCCAGCACGATGCACAGCCCGAGGGCACCGTGGATGATCGCCACGAGCAGGTACATGCCGAACGTGACGGCCCGGCTCGAGCCCAGGCTGAAGAAGTAGATGCCGTAGACCAGCATCGCCGCCACCGGCGACCCCGCGCCCCAGTAGTAGACCCCCGACATCGACCCGACCACGAGGAACAGGCCGGGGACGATGATCTGCTGCTGCTCGTACCGCTCGGCCTTGCGGATCACGCGCAGCACCCAGAGGGCACCGATCACGCCGAAGATCGAGCCCACCGTGACCACGCGCTGGGCGATCACGTCGCCGCTGGTGATCAAGGCGATGATCGCGCCGCTGACGCTCAGCACGAGCGCGACCTTGAGGAACACCCGCGTGCGCTCGATCTCGTCGAGCTTCATCGCCTCGATCGGCGAGGTGGTGGTCCGGGACTCGGAGAGCCGGGTCACCGACGACGCGGTGGACCCACGCGCCTTCTTGCCGGGGATCTGCTGGGTCGGCAGCGCGTGGACCGGGTCCACGGGCTTGTTCGGGTACTTGAACTGGACGGTGCCGGGATCGATCGCGCCGCCGCCGTGATGCGAGTGCGTGGGATCGATGTCGCTGTCGTCGGCGTCGCTGTCCTCCCCCGGATCGATCGGGGGATCGGAGACCGCGAGGGGGCCTAGATCGACCGTCGGCCGGTCGTCGTCGAACACCCGGTCAGCCACAGCCGAAAGTGTAGCCTTGGGCCCGCGCCCATGGCGAATTACAGGGGCTGCGCGAGCGTTTCGCAGTGGTCGTAGGTCAGGATCTCGCAGCTACAGCCCTGGTTCGGGTAGCAGGTGCAGTTGTCGCCGTTGTAGACGGTCGTGCAGTCCGAGCGGCCGGCACACGCGGTCTCGGTGGTCAGCGTCTCGCAGGCGGTGATCGCCACACAGCTCGGGAAGCACTGGCCGGCGTGGGTCGGCGTCGGGGCGGTGCAGGTCTCCACGCACTGGTAGCCGGGGCCGCAGTTCGCGGTGTCGCACACGTTGCCGTCGGGCACGCACATCGGGCCGCACTGCGGGCCGCCGCAGCCGCTCGTCGGCGTGCAGGTGTCCTTGCACTGATCCTCGCAGTGGTACCCGCCGCCGCAATCGACGTTCGTGCAGCTCGTGGTCGTGGATTCGGGGGCGCAGCGGGTGAAGTTACCCGCGACCAGGGCGTTGACGCCGGCGTCGTAGTACGCCGAGCAGTTGTCGTGGCGCGAGCACTGCTGCGCGTCGAGACCGATGCAGGTCCCCGTCGAGATCGGGCCCGAGGGCGCGGTCTCCCAGCAGCCCTTGAACGTGGTCTTCGCCGGCGCATCGGCGAGGCTCGTGTCCTCGTCGTAGGCGGCGTAGCAACCGGCGGCAGCGAGACAGGAGCCCTCTGCCAGCCCGTCGCACTGGCTGTAGCACGCGCCCCAATCGGGCTGAGCTGCGATGTCGCCCTCGAGGGCGCACGGTCCGCACTGGCCATCGCATGGATATCCGCCGCCGCCGTACTCGCACTGGCCGGTCTGCGGGTTGCGGAGCTGGAACGCGGGCTCGGAGGCGCCGGCGCCATAGCCGTAGTCCTTGCACGGGTCGTCATCGCCGTTCCAGTAGAGGTCACAACCGCTGAGGAGGACGAGGACGGCGAATAGGCGACGCATGGTGACGATCCATCGAGCAAGGGGTGAGCCACAGGGAAGCTCGTGATCCTGCGCGGACTTGCGTGTGGTCCGGCGTCAGTTTTTCGAGGGATCCTCGCGAGATCCAGGTGGTTTTCGCGATCGCCGCCTTGTGCAGGAAGCACACGCCTCATTAGATCCGCCCTCCATGCACCCGCTGCTCGCGTTCGCCTACTTCTTCCGGATGCTGTTCGGGCGGGGGCTCCCCGCGGATGCCGCCCAGTACCTGCCCGCGGGCGCCGCGCAACAGGCGCTGCCCGAGAAAGTCGGGGCCGAGAACGTCAGGGTCGAGAGAAGATCGTCGAGAAGATCGTCGAGAAGCCGGTCTCGAAGGCGGATGACAAGCCGCGGATCGCCACCGCCCAGCACCACCGCGATGGCGCGCTCGCGCTGCTCGCCCTCTTGCAGCGCGAGGGGCGCCTCGTGGATTTCCTGCGCGAGCCGCTCGATGGCTTCGCGGACGCGGACATCGGTGCCGCCGCGCGTGACGTGCACCGCGGGTGCAAGAAGGTCCTCGATCAGCACCTCTCGTTCGAGCCGGTGATGCCGGGGGCCGAAGAGGAGAAGGTGACGGTCCCGAAGGGCTTCGATCCCGCGGAGGTCCGGTTGATCGGCGAGGCCAAGGGCGAGCCGCCGTTTCGGGGCACGCTTCGCCATCACGGCTGGCGCGTGGTAGAGGCCAAGCTCCCCGCCCTCGCGGACGGGATCGATCGCACGGTGATCGCCCCCGCGGAAGTCGAGCTCGGCGCATGAAGATCCTCGGAATCGATCTCGGAACCACGAACTCGGCGATCGCCGTGGCGGATGACGCGCCCGCCCGCGCCGTCCACATCACCCAGGTGGTCGGCCCCGGCGAGACGGCCGAGCGCCCCACCCTGCCCTCGTTCTTGCTCCTCCCGAGCGAGCACGAGGTGCCCTCCGCGCAGCTCCAGCTGCCGTGGTCCGGCCCGCTCCGCTACGCCGTGGGCACGTTCGCCCGTGATCGCGGCGCCGAGCTGCCACATCGCCTGGTGTCGTCGGCCAAGTCCTGGCTCTCGAACTCGTCGATCGATCGCACGGCGCAGGTGCTGCCGTTCCGCGGGGCGCAGCGCGAGCTCGATGCGGAGATGGAGGGCGGCGAGCGCGTCTCGCCCGTCAACGCCAGCGCCCGCTACCTCGCCCACCTGCGCGCCGCGTGGGACGACGCGAACGAGGACTTCCCCGCCGACGAGCAGGACGTCCTGGTCACCGTGCCGGCGAGCTTCGATCCCGTGGCGCGCGAGCTCACGGTGGTCGCCGCGCGCGAGGCCGGCTTCGACAAGGTCACGCTGCTCGAGGAGCCGCAGGCCGCGTTCTATGCGTACCTCGCCGCGCGCGGTGATGCGTGGCGCAAGGATCTCGCGCCCGGCGATGTCGTGCTGGTGTGCGATGTCGGCGGCGGCACCACGGACTTCTCGCTGATCGAGGTGGCGCAGCAGGATGGCGCTCTCGCGCTCGAGCGGATCGCCGTGGGCGATCACATCCTGCTCGGCGGCGACAACATGGATCTCGCGCTCGCCGCGATCGCGGGCAAGCAGATCACCGATGCGGGCAAGACGCTCGATGCGATGCAGCAGCGCGCGCTCGTGCATGCCGCGCGTCGCGCCAAGGAGGTGCTGCTCGGTGACAAGCCACCGAAGTCCGTGCCGATCTCGATCCTCGGCCGCGGCAGCAAGCTGATCGGCGGCACGATGAAGGCCGAGGTCACGCGCGAGCAGGCCGAGGGCATGCTCGTCGACGGCTTCTTCCCCGTGGTCGGCGCCGATGCGAAGTCGCAGAAGCGGCGCGCGGGTGGCCTCCGCGAGATGGGTCTGCCGTACGCGCACGATCCGGCGATCACGCGCCACCTCGCCGAGTTCCTCGGGCGGTTCGATCGGATGCCCTCGGCCGTGCTGTTCAACGGCGGCGTGATGAAGGCCGCGAAGCTCCAGGCGCGGATCGTGGAGCTGCTCCGCACGTGGGCCAAGCGAGACGTCAAGGTCCTCGCCGGCGCCGATCTCGATCTCGCGGTCGCGCTCGGTGCGGCGCACTACGGCCAGGTCCGTCAGGGCAAGGGCGTGCGGATCCGCGGCGGCACCGCGCGCGCGTACTACATCGGGATCGAGAGCGCGATGCCGGCGATCCCCGGGTTCGCACCACCGGTGAAGGCGCTGTGCGTGGCGCCGCAGGGGCTCGAGGAGGGCTCGAAGGTCGAGCTGCCCGATGACGAGCTCGGCCTGATCGTCGGCGAGACCTCGAACTTCCGATTCTTCGCGGCGGCCACGCGCAAGGACGACACCGCCGGCGTGCTGATCGAGGCCGATGCACCCGGGCTCGGCGAGCTCGATCCGGTGGAGAAGCTGGTGGAGGCGGATGGTGAGCGCAAGGCCGGCGATCTGGTGCCGGTGCGGCTCGAGGCGCACGTCACCGAGGTCGGCACGCTGGAGCTGTGGTGCGTGGCGCGCGATGGCCACGGGCGGTGGAAGCTCGAGTACTCCGTGCGCGAGCGCGAGTAGGCAGTTCACGATACGATGGGGGTCCATGGCGATGACCCCCGCGTATGCACTGGCTCACGTGTTCATGCCGAACCTCGTCAAGCTCAAGGGAGCGGCGACGGTGATCGGCGTGATCGAGCGCAAGGAGAAGTTCTTCTTCGATCAGGTCTGGGGTCAGGCGCACGTCGAGCACCTCCCGCAGCTGACCGCGCAGGATCGCGGTGACTACAAGGTCGGCGTGATCGATCTGCCGAAGCCCAAGGAGATGGGCGAGGCGTTCATGGTCGGCATCGTAGCCAAGAAAGGCGATCCCAGCGTCGGCCGCCTGTTCCTCCTCGAGCACGACTACGTGCTGTCGAAGAAGGCGGACCGCACCGTGGTGACCGAGCGCGAGGGCACGCGGCACACCAAGCACTTCGACGGGCCGGTGCTGACGGGCACCTTCGAGACCGATGCCGGTGCCTTCATCGACGCGTTCATGGAGCTCCTGATCCCGACCAAGGTCGCGAAGAAAGAGGACCGTAGCTGGTGACCTACGCCACGCGGCAGTGACTCCTCGACGAGCCATGACTACCCGAGGATCCGCGTAAGCCGTTGTAACTCCACGGCTGCGGGTCGCGAAAGCGTGGCACGAGCAATGCGTTGGGAGGGGGCATGTCCCTTCGCGCCTGGTGCGCTGCTGCGATCGTCCTGGCCGCCACAGGACCCGCGCACGCCTTGAAGCCGGGGACCCACGCCGACCTCACCAAGACCAGCTGCGTCGCCGCCGGGTTGCCGAGCAACCTGTGCACCCGGGCCGCGACCGAGGACTACGACACCGATTCGCGCGAGTGGGACGATCTTCGGGCCCACGCCCAGATCGATGACGGCGAGACCGCCTGCACCGCCGCGGATGGCGCAGCACACCGGATGTGGCAGCTCGGCAACGATCTGCGGTCCGCGCTGGGCCAGGTCGCGATCTCGAGCACCGAGACCAACGTCGGCCAGGTCGGCGCCGCGCTCGGCCGCGCCCTCCACACGGTGCAGGATCAGTGCGCCCACGAGGGCATGCCGAACCCGCAGCACGCCTGGTTCTCGCTCGGCGACTTCTGCGACGGCACGGCGACCAGCCCCGATGTGCAGGCCGATGCGATCGGCTGCGCGCGCGGGGAGACCGATGCGCTGATGGCCCTCGTGGCTCGCGCCGTCAGGACCAGCGGCGTCGCCTCGCGCCTCGATGCGAAGAGCTGCCCGCCCGCACCGAGCTCGGGGCGAGACCACAACAGCGGCCCAACGGCGATCTGCCAGCGGCGCTTCCTCCCCGGGCCGATCGACGCGTGCAGTTTTCTCGGACGCGCGAAGGACTGGGACGGCATCGACCGCACGTGGAAGGGCAGCCTCGTGGCTCCCGCGCTGCGCGCCGCGTTCGGCGCCGGCCTCACGGGTGCGAACGAGCCGCGCTCGATCTGCGGCGGCAACGAGCGCAAGCTCTCGCAGGGCACGAGCACGCAGATCGTCGATGTCTCGCAGGGCGCGCCGACCTGCGCCGGCGCCTCGCTGTTCTGCCTCGGCAAGGCCGATGACGACTCGGCGAACCCGTTCGCCGACGATCCCGATCTCGAGACGGATGACAGCGGCTGCAACGCCGGCGGCGGTCGCCCCGGTGCGGCGAGCTTGCTCGGCCTCGCGTTCGCGGGGCTCGCGCTCCGTCGTCGGCAGCGTGCGCCGACCTGAGCGGGCGCTCGGTCTTCGCGTGGAGCGAGTCCGAAACTCGGCCGGACATCGTCCAGCCAGCGGACTCCACCGGACATCGCGCGCGTGATCGCGCGGAGTTGCGCGTGGCGCAGGCCTTGCTCTCCGCCATTGGATGGCCGCAACGGCTCGGCTACCCTGGAGGCATGGTGACAACGCATCACTCGGCGAAGGTGAAGCGCGGACAGGTGACCGTCCGAGGCGTGAACCTGCCCGACGGCACCCAGGTGCGGGTGCAGGTAACTCTCGGCGGACCACCGGAGTTGAAGTTCGCCCCGGAGGTGGAGGCAGATCTCGAGGCGTGGTTCGCGAACGGCGACCGCGAGGGGCTGTTGTCCCTTGAGGAGGCGACCGCGGAATTCGAGCGCTATCGCGCCGGCCTCGTTGCTGCTGCGTCCACGAGCAAGAGCGGACCGCGAGCACGCGTACGCGTGGTGGATCGCAAACCACGGCCCGTTGGTTCCAAGCCGGCTCGAAGCCGAGCTCCTGGTGGCCTTTCAGCTCCTCGGCGCAAACCCTGAGATCGGGTACGCAGGTTTCTGGCACGGACGGCCGATCCGGAAGCTGCGCCTCGCCTGCGGCTTCTTCGTGCTCTACCAGGTGCGCTCGATCCTGCGCCAGGTCGTGATCCTACGGATCCTCGCGGGTTCGCGCCTCCACGGGTGATGCGGGCCGCCGAGGGATGCGGTACGAACGGGCCGCAGTGCCCGCGCGCTACCTGATCGGCATCGATCTCGGCACGACCAACTCCGCCGTCGCGTACGTCGATACGGGCGCGGCGGATCCACGGGTCCGCGTGTTCGAGGTCGAGCAGCTGGTCGCGCCTGGCGAGGTCGCCGCGCGCCGCCAGCTGCCCTCGTTCGTCTATCTCGCCGGCGACATCGATCTGGCCCCGCACGAGACCGCGCTGCCATGGCGCCCGGTCGCGGCGACCTCCGTGGATCCGCAGGCGGCCGTCTCGACGGTGCTGCGCCCGGTGGTGGGCGAGCTCGCGCGCAACCAGGGCGCGCGCATGGCGCAGCGCATGGTCGCGAGCGCGAAGTCATGGCTGTGCCACCCGGGCGTGGATCGCCACGCCGCGATCCTGCCGTGGGGCGACAGTGATGGCCCGAAGCTCTCGCCGGTGGCCGCGCAGGCGCTCGTGCTCGCGCACATCCGCGAGGCGTGGGACTTCGAGCATGCGGACGCCCCGTTCGTGGACCAGGAGGTGCTGGTCACCGTGCCCGCCTCGTTCGACGAGGCCGCGCGCGAGCTCACGCTGCAGGCGGCCGCCAAGGCGGGGTATCCGCCGGTGGTGCTGCTCGAGGAGCCGCAGGCGGCGTTCTACGCGTGGATCGATGGGATGAAGGGTGGCAAGGGCCTCTCGCCCGGCGAGCGCGTGCTCGTGTTCGATGTCGGCGGCGGCACCACGGACTTCACGCTGATCGAGGTCGATGCCTCGGGCGAGGGGTTCACCCGCACCGCCGTCGGAGACCATCTGCTGCTCGGCGGCGACAACCTCGATCTGACGCTTGCGAAGATCGTCGAGCAGCGCGTGGTGGCCAGGAGCGGGAAGAAGCTCGATGCGCTGCAGTGGCACGGGCTCGTCCACGCGTGCCGGCTCGCGAAGGAGACCCTGCTCGGAGACGATCCGCCCGAGGTCGCGCCGATCGTCGTGCAGAGCCGCGGGGCGAAGCTGATCGGCGGCACGCTGCGCGACGAGGTCACGCGCGCCGAGCTCCACAACGTCCTGTTCGAGGGGTTCTTCCCGCTGGTCGGCAAGGATGCGCCGCTCGCACGCGGGCGCGGCGGGCTCCAGGAGTTCGGCCTACCGTACGCCGCCGATCCCGCGGTGACGCGTCACCTCGCCACGTTCCTGAATCGTCACGAGGCGCAGCACGTGCACGCCGTGCTGTTCAACGGCGGCGCGATGACTCCGACGTCATTGCGCGCGCGCGTGCTCGAGCAGATCGGCGCGTGGCAGGACGGCGCACCTCGCGAGCTGCCCTCGCAGATGCCGGAGATGGCGGTGGCCCAGGGCGCCGCGTACTACGGCCTGGTCCGCCGCGGCCTCGCCACGCGGATCAAAGGTGGCACCCCGCGCGCGTACTACGTGGGTGTCGATGCCAGCGGATCGCGACGCCGCGTGCCCACCACCGAGGCGACCTCCACGGGCCTCGCACCGGAGCCGGCCCGGTATGCCGTGTGCCTCGCGCCTCCCGGCCTCGATGACGGCGCGCGCGTGCGGCTCGAGCGAGACTTCAAGCTCGTCACCAACCGGCCCGTCAGCTTCCGGCTGTACTCGTCGAGCACCCGCGAGGATCTGCCAGGCGCGCTGGTCCCGATCGGGGATGGCAAGGCCGAGACCATCGATGACGGCTCCGATCTCCTCGAGCTCCCGCCGATCGTCACCGTGCTGCGCGCGCGCGGGCGCGGCGAGGTCACGGTGCGCCTCGAGATCCACATCACCGAGCTCGGCGCGCTCGAGATCTACTGCGTCGACATCGAGCCGCCCGGCGAGACCTGGAAGCTCGCGTTCGACATGCGCTCGGGCGGCACGGCCCCCGCCGCCGAGGATGCCGCCGACGCCGCGCCCCACCCGGCCATCGATGTGGCGAAGGCACGGCTGACCAGGGCGTTCGAGACCGGCGAGGGCCTCGCCACGCTGACGCGCGACCTCGAGACGTTGTTCGAGACCCGGCGCGACGAGTGGTCGATGATGACGGCCCGCGCGCTGTTCGATGCGCTGCTGGAGGTCGCCGCCGCGCGCAAGAAGACCGCGGATCACGAGCAGCGCTGGCTCAACCTCGCCGGCTTCCTGCTGCGCCCCGGCACCGGTGCCCCGCTCGATACGTGGCGCTCGCGCATGATGTGGGGCGTGTTCAACGAGGGCCTGGCCCACGGCAAGAGTGAGCCCGGCAAGCTCGCGTGGTGGATCACGTGGCGACGGATCGCGGGCGGCCTCGCCAAGGGGCAGCAGGATCAGTTCTACGATCGCCTCGCGAAGCTCCTCCTCCCCAATCCGCTGCAGGCCAAGAAGCTCGCGGATGCGAAGGCCAGCAAGCAAGAGCTCGCGGAGATCTGGCGCGTGGTCGCGAGCCTCGAGCGCCTCGCCGTGCAGCACAAGATCAAGATCGGCGACGAGCTCATCCACCGCATGGAGACGCGCAAGGGCCGTGAGGACAGCGTGCATCTGTGGGCCCTGTCGCGGCTCGGCGCGCGCGTGCCGCTGTACGGCCCGCTCAACCTCGTGGTGCCGCCGGGCAAGGTCCGTGACTGGCTCGCCAAGCTGTCGGTGTGGGACTGGCCCGAGCCCGACAAGGCGGCGTTCCCGCTCGCGCAGCTCGGGCGCCGCACTGGTGATCGCACGCGCGATCTCGATGACGCCACGCGCGAGAAGCTCGCGGCGCTCGTGCGCACGATGCCCGGTGGCGATCGCGCCGCCGTGCTGGTCGAGCAGGTGGTCGCCCTCGAAGCCCGCGAGGAGCGCGTGGCGCTCGGTGACACGCTGCCCGCCGGCCTGCGCCTGGTGATCGACGACGAGCGTCTCGGTGACGACGACGCTTCGCCCTGACTGCGCGTGATCAGAACGTCTGGTCGCGCAGGATCAGCAGGCCGCGCGGCGAGTCCGCGATGAACACGAGCTTCCGCGCCGGATCGACATCGATGCCGACCGCGCCCTCGAAGAACCCGCTGGTCGTGTAGTCCGCCTGCGGATCCCACGTGTTGTAGAAGCCGAGCGCTCTGGGTGCCGTGGGGTCCGAGACATCGAGCACGCGGACGCCGTCCTGGTAGTAGCTCATGTACGCGCGGCCGCCGACCACCATCACGTTGTGGATCGAGACCCAGTCGCGGGTCTTGTACGTGCCGATCGACGTCATGAACGTGGCCGAGGCAGGATCGACATCGACGACATCGAGGTGCGCCGCATAGGCCTCTTCCCCGTGCAGCGCGAGCTTGCGGCCGCCGGCGTTGAACGCCCAGCTCGAGTGACTGGTGTGGGTCGGGGTCTGGCGCCACTTGCCGAGCACGATCGGCTGGCTCGGGTTCGTGAAGTCCACCACCTGGAACCCGCCCTCCCACGCGTTGAGGTAGGCGATGCCGTTGTCGATCATCAGGTCGTGGACGATGCTCGACAGCGCATCGTAGCCGCCCTGGCGTGATGGCGCTTCGGGGTTGGTGACGTCGAACACCGGGCACGTGCCGTCGTACGCACCGAAGTATGCGTAGAGCTTGCCGCTGCGCGCTTCGGTGAACACGGTGTGCGCTTCGACGGGGATCTGGGCGACCAGCCGCGGCATCGTGGGATCGGTGACGTCGACGACGTCCGATGGATAGTCCGCGATGATCGCGTAGCGCTTGCCGTTGGCCTCGAGCAGCTTGACGTCGTTCGAGTACCCATCGCCCGCGCGGCGCCACGAGCCGAGCTCCACCGGGTGCTCGGGATCAGCGGTCTCGATGATGTGGAGGCCGTCCTGCCGGATCAGGTACGCGATCGTGCCGACCACGCGGACGTTGAACGTGTACCCCGGGCCCCAGGTCGGGCTGTTGAGCTGACCGGCGAGCGTGAGGTGATCGCCATCGCCTTCGGCCGCGTTGTGCGTCGCGCGGATCAAGGTCGCCGTGCAAACGGTGCACGCGGTGCCTTTGCACACCACGCGCTCGGCCCGCAGGCTGCCATCGGCGGCGAGGTTCGAGACCCGGCGCGTCAACGTGTACGGCTCGCCTTGCGCATCCACGAGCATGCTGCGCTGGAACAGCTCGTCGTCGGAGATCGTCCCGGGCTGGGTGGGGTCCCGATCGACGATGACCTGTAACCCTTGGCGCTCGAACTGGAAGCTCGATACCCCGCCCACGCGTGTGCCGGTCAGAAACCACCGACCATCCGGATCCCAGCTCGCGAGCGTACCCGCGACCACCGGCCCGAGATCCGAGGAGTTCTGGAACGAGCTCAGGTCCCCATCCACCTTGTGGCACTCGGGGACGACCGTGGGCACGTCGCTGCCTGCCGCATCGTCGCCGGACTGGTTGTCACCGCACGCCGCCGCCGAACACACGGCGATCCCGAGCAGCAACTTCCACATGAGACACAGCTTTCCGGCAATCGGCCCCGCGAGCAAGGTAGCGGGGCTCACAGCAACCTGCCGTGTGAGACGTGGGGCCAACAACCGGCGCTGGATCCCACGTGACGAAGCCGGGTTGCGCACCTACGCGGGCTCGCCGTGCAGGCCGCTGCGCGACTCGCGCGGGGGCCGGCGCGAACTCACCAGATCCCGTCGCGAAACGTCGCTGGCACGTGGATCGCACCAGGTCCGGACGTGCGAGCACCCTCCCCGACCATGGTCAAGCGTGCGCGGCCCGAGGCCGTGACCGCGGTCGAGCTGGTGTGGACCGTTCCGCCCCCCGTGCTCCCGCTCCCGCGCGCCCGCCCCGGGGTGATCTCGACCCCGCTCGCGCCAGCGCCCTTGCCCTCGATGCAGGATCTCGCGGCCGTCTCGCGCGCGATCGCCGCCGAGGAGACGTTCCCGGCCGCCGCCCGCCGTCTCGAGCGTGAGGCCCGCCGCCTGACCCGCGCCAGCGAAGCGCTGTGCGTGGCGTTCGATTGGGCGCGTCGCCGCGCATGGAGCGCCGATGGTGAGATCACCACCGAGGCCGTCAAGGAGCTGGTCTCCCAGGTCGCGGGCAGCGGCCGCTGGTCAATGATCGGCAACGCCCTCGTCGTGCCGATCGGCCAGACGCCAGCGTGTGCCGTGCTCGCGCTGCGCCGGCCCGGCACGTTCCAGCTCGCCGAGGCCGGGCTGGTCTCGGCGCTGGCCGGCGGCGTGGCGCCGACGATCGAGCGGCTGCTCGCTACCGCGCGCCCATGAACTGCTCGGCGAACGAGCGCAGCCGGAGCACGGACGGGATGCCCTCGGAGGAGCTGAACGTCAGCGTCTTCGCGAACTCGACGTTCTCGGCCGTCTTGTAGGCGACGTACGCGCGGCCTGCGGGTGAGCCGAGCAGGACGTTGAGCTTGATCTCGAACTCGCCCTGGACCTTGGCCACCATCGCATCGCCTTCGGCGTTGAGCCGGCCCTCGAGCGAGTCCGCCTCGGCGGTGACGCGGTTCTTGTACTCGAGCGTCTCGGCCTGGATGTTCTTGATGCCGATCAGGTACGAGTCCGCGACCGAGGCGGGATCGAGCCCGAACAGCTTCGCCGCGTTCGCGCGCAAGGTCTCGACCTCGGGCGCAGGCGTGATCGCCAGCTTGGCGCGCACCGCGCCCGGCGCGGACTCTGGCACCTCGAGCAGGCCGACCTGGTACGCGCGCTCGAGCTCGGCCTGACGCTTGACCCAGTCCTGCGTGCGCTGCGACAGCTGCGCGCTCGTGCCCTGGACGTAGTTGTCGAGCGTCTGCTGCACGCCCGCGAGCTTCTGCGCGGCCGCATCGAGCAGCTTGTTCTGCTCGTTGAGCTGGATCTGCTGCAGCTGCTTCTCGTACTCCGGCCGGAACCGGACCTCGCGAACGAGCACGGACTCGGCCTCGACGTGCATCGGGGCGAGCTGCTTGTTGAGCATCTCGAGGGTCTTCGCGCTGGCGGCGAGCCGGCGCTCGGTGGAGTAGAAGCCGACCGAATCGAGCGTGGCCATCTCCTCGCGAAGCACCGACGTCCGCGGTCTCCTCGGCGAGCCGCTGGTAGCGATAGCGGCCGTCGGGATCGACGAGGTGGTTGCCGGCTGCGACCAGCTCGTTCGCCTCGCCCGGCTTGATCCGCAGCGGCACGCTGACATCGAGCTCGACGGTGTTGTTGTCCTTGGTCCGGATCACGAGCGGCTTCTGAGGGCCGTTGTCGTCCTCGGTGTAGTCGAGCATGAAGTATGCGCTCGGCAGCACGATCAGCTTGTGCAGGCCGGGGATCCGCCAGTGCCAGCCCGGCCCCAGGTCCGAGGCGAGCACGCCGCTGGTCGCGCTCTGCCGCACGCCGATCTCGTTCGGCGCCACGCGCATCGTGAACAGGAGTGGCAGCAGCCACACGGCGAGCACCGCGATCACGATCACCTTCGAGATGTTGACGAGGGCCTTCACTTCGCACCTCCCACGGTCTCGAGCTGCACACGCTGGGGATTGCCGTCGTTGCGATAGGGCTGGATGTCGATCGTGACGCCCTTCAGCCGCTCGCCGAGGCGCTCCATGACGCGCTCCACCGGCTGGTTGCGGAAGGCATCGATCTCGGCCTTGCGCGATTCGTACTCTGCCTGGAGCTGGCCCTTGAGCTGATCGGCCGTGCTCTTCGAGGCCGAGCGGGCGGCCTGACCGGCCGCGAGCTTCTCGATCTTGTAGGTGTCGACCTCGCGGTGGGTCTGCGTCTGCTGCGTCCACGCGGTGGCGAGCTGGGACTCGAGCTCGGCGCGCTTGGTCTGGATCACCTTGTTCTGATCGCGCTCGACCTCGGCGAGCTTGCGATCGCGCTCGGTCTTGGCGCGAGACAGCTCGGAGTCGATCACGGCGAGCTGGTTCTCCGTCTGGTTGCGGGACTCGATCAGATCCTCGTACTCCTTCGAGAACCGGGGGCGCGGCGTCACGATGCTCGTGATCTCGATCCCGTGCGGGCCGAGCACCTTGTTGAGCCGTGCACGTGCCCGCTGCTCCGCCTGCGCGAAGCTCGTGGGGTTCGAGACCGTGATCGTCGATTCGCGGCCGAACTCGTCGCGCAGGATCGAGCGCGCGTACGGCAGCATCCACTCGTAGTAGGCGTGGTCGAGGCCGGAGTCGCGCAGCGTCTCATCGGCAGAGCCCGGGATCGCGCGGAACAGGAGGGTGGTGTCGTTGAACGCGAAGCTCGAGCCATCGGAGGCGCGGACCGTGAGCTCCTTGCCCTCGAGCACACTCTTGTTGGCGGGGCCACGCAGGTGGAACGTCTGCGGGCTGCTATCGAGGAGGTACACGTTGTGGATCCCGGGGAGCTTCATGATCAGCCCGGGCTGGGTGATCACCTCGGTCGAGCCGGTGATGTTGTTGATCCGGACGGCGACCTGGCCGGCCTCGATCGACGCGCAGGATCGAAACGACACGACCGCGAGGGCGATCGCGGCTCCGGCGATCCACAACCGAGACGGCTCTCCCCCTGTTCCCTTCAGGAAATTCAGGACCTTGTTTCCAGACGACTCTGCCATTGGGTACCCCCGGCGGCAGGTTACCCGATCGGGGTCATCACGGGTTCGCTGCGCCGGTCCGGTCGCTGGCGAACGACGACGGCGAGGAAGTCTTCGTGGAGGTCCCCACGCCTCAGTGCGCCCTCGACGAGCACCGTGGCGAGCCGCGGGCCCGCCGGGGCCTGTTCACGGAGCGCGGCGGCCCAGCGCTCCTCATCCTCGCCGCGCACGGCGGTGGACGCGACGACGAGCAGGGAATCGTGGGGCAGCTGGGTCTGGCCGCGCGTGGCCGCCACCAGGCTCGCGCCGAGGGCGCCACCGCCGCCACCGAGGGCGACCGATTTCGGGCGCGGCGCGGTGCCGGAGCCCATGGGGAACTGCGTCAGGTCGTAGGCGACGGGCCCTACCGTGTACCCGCCCGGATGTCCCGCGCACGCCCACGCCAGTGATTGGCGGTCGGCGTCGAGGATGGCGATGAACGCCGCGATCGGCTCGCCGCCGCGCATCACGCCCTCGGCGCTCGCGCGCAGACTCGCGAGGAGATCGTCGAGCTCGATCGGCGCCGCCCCCGTGGTCGCCGCGGCGAACGCGCCCGTCAGCGCTGCGGTCGCGAGCGCCGCGGGCACACCATCCGCCTGGGCCTCGGTGACCATCAAGGCGAGCCGCCCATCGGCGAGCAGGGTCGCGGACCATCCCGCGCCCGTCGTTCGCGGCGCGGCTCGGTACTCCGCGGCGACGCTCCATCGACCGAGCTCGTCGTCGCGGCTCGCGGAGGCCTGCAGGCGCATCGCCTCCGCGACCTCGACCTCGCGCGCCGTGGCACCTTCCCTGGCTGCTGCCCGTGCGAGCGAGGCGTAGGTCAGCGCCCGCGCCGCGGTGCGCGCCGATTCGTCGACCAGACCACGCTCCACATCGCGCAGCGCATCACCGTGATCGGCCTCGACGAGCCCGAGCAAGACGCCGCGATCGAGCAACGGCACGACGAGGGTGGCGCCATGGGCGGCGAGCATCGATTCGAGCTTGGGGCGGATCGCTCCCAGCCGCATCGTCGCGAGATCGGTGGGTGCGATCGCCTGCCCGTGGTCGACGATCCACGCCTTGACCTCGGGATCGAGGTCCCACCGCGTGCCGGCGGTGATCTCGATCAGGGCCTCGCCCTCGATTCGCCATGCGCCTCGAAGCTCGATCTTGCTCAGCTTCCACAGCGCGGCGAGGCGCTCGGCGATCACGCGCTCGTCATCGACATCGGCGAGGGTCGTCACGAACTGCTCGAGCGAGCTCGAATCCGAGACCCGCTGCGGCTGCTGCTGCGCGAGGGCCCAGGTGATCCCGAGCGCGATCACCCATACCGTGCTCGCCACGAGGACCTCGGCCAGAGGCGCCGCACCATCGAGGAAGTACGTGAGCGCGGCGATCACCACCGCGGCCGCGGCGAACCCGAGCATCTCGTGGAGCACGTAGCGATCGAAGCCCTGGGGGCGCAGCAGGTCCGTGTACAGCACCAGGTACATCGCGATCCCGCCGCCGATCAGCGCCGGCAACCACGCGATCGGAAACACGTTCCACACGCCATGCACGGTGAGCATGTCGAGCGAGCCGATCGCGCCGAGCGCGAGCACGCCGAGCAAGAGCCGCGAGATCCGCCGCTTCTCCCCGCTGGCAGACGCACGGCGGGAGATCACGATCCCGACCGCCATCCAGATCGCGAGCTGACTCCAGTGGAGATCGGTGAGTGGACCCGCGCTCGGATAGTAGATGCCGCTCGGGAGCTGGTGGACGCCGGGGATCGTGAGATCGGTCCCCCAGCACAGCGCGAGTAAGATCACGCCAAGGAGGCCGGCGATCCGCGCGAGCCACCGATTGCGCTCGAGCTGCCCCGCGACGCCGAGGAGCACGAGCATGAGGTTCGGGCCGATCAGGGCGACCGGGCCGGAGCCCACACGGAACACGCGGGTCGCGGTCTCGGGATCGCCGATACACATGCCGAGCCCCGTGCAGATCGCCCAGGGCAGCGTGGTGGTGGCGGCCCCCACGACGCCGAGCCGCATCACCCGATCGCCACGCATCAGCGCCGCGGTCAGTGCCACGGCGAGCATGAGGATCGCGCACACCACGTACGGTGCGCACAGCCAGGTCCAGTGCAGCTCCGACACGCGCAGGAACGCTAACGCAGATTTGTCAGGGAGTCCCGAGCTGCAGCGTCAGCGTGTACCGGTTGTAGCCGCACTGGCCATCGCAGTTGCCGACGCCGGAGCGCGCGACCCGCACCGTGTAGTGCGTGCCCGCGGTCACGGACTGCTTGAGGCACAGCTGCATCGCGCCATCGTCCGGCGCCGAATCGACACCGCACATCGCGGAGTCGCCCTCGATCGACGGCTGCGCACCGAGCCGGAGCGCGAACTGCTCGAAGGCGATCGGGAACGACAGCCGGATCGAAGCGACCGTGGGCCCACAGTTTGCGGGGACATCGAACTGGTACCAATCCTCGGCGTCGCCGAGCGGCGCGCAGCCCTTGATCTGCACGAGCGGCGAGGCACAGCCGAGGTTCGTGACCGGCTGCGCCACCGTGGCGCCATCGTTCGGCTCGATCTCGGTGACGGTCCCACACGCGAACGGCTGCGCGCCGCCCGGGGCGACGCACAGGTTGTCCACGCCATCACAGACCTGATCCTCGGGGCAGGACTGATCAGGGCCGCACAGGTAGGCACCCGGAACGATGTCGGGGCTGCACGCGCCGAGGCCGAGGCCAAGGACAAGGACGCCAATGCCAACGCCGACGCCGAGCCACATCGGGTGTGTCCGGCGCATCAGAACCTCCACATCCCGCCGACCACGGCGCCGCCGTGGGTGGGTGCGAGGGTCGCCGTACTCCCACGACCATGCGGGTGGATCACCGCGGTCTCGGACTTCGGCTCGGTGATGATGAAGGCGACCGCCGCGCCGATCAGCAGCGCGCCGCCGACGCTGTACCCGACGATCGCGCGCGATCTCGAGCGATCTGCGCGATCCACGAGATCCTGATCCTCGGCGGTCCAGGCGTGCCCCGTGAACTTGTTCGAGGACACATCGTCCGAGGCCGAGCGCGAATCGAGGTGGAAGTACACGCCGATCGCGCTGACGAGGAGACCTGCGCCCGCGAGGCTGCCCACGAGGAGCTTGGTCTCGCTGGTGCGCTCCCCCGGGACCTCGATGATGATGTCCCCCTCGGCGCGCGCGACTCGAGGGGCGAGCAGGCCGAACACGCAGAGTGCGAACAACATCCGGGTCATGAGGCACCTTTGCGCGGGCCCTCGATCCCGTCAACTCACCCGTGCCTGAAGGGACCTGTCATCCCGCGACCCACACGCCGCGATGGCACCCCGATCCCCCACTCCTCGGTGCCGGCATGGCAAGATTGCCGTCTTGTCGCGTCGTGCTCCTCGATACCGCATCGAGATCCCCGCCACGGCTCAACCCCTCCTGGGAGGTGAGCTCGCGGTGTGCAGGACACGTGACGTCTCCGAGGTCGGGATGTCGCTCGAGACCGCGGCGTGGTTCCCGATCGGCACGCGCCTCGCGGTGTCGATGATGGATCCCGCGAGCGGCGGGGCTCTCGAGGTGATCGGCGATGTGGTGCGCGACGCGGTGGCACCGAGCTGGTCGCTCGGCATCCTCGTGATCGAGCCACCGCACGAGTGGAGCGCCCTGGTCGCCGCCGCGGCGCGGCGCTCCGCCCCCGGCATCGAGAAGGCGACCAAGCGGTACCGTGTCCTCGTGGTGGGCGACGATCATCGGCAGCGCGGTGCGATGGCGCTGTACGTGACGAGCGGCTGGGATGTGCTGTTCGCGACCGATGGCGAGAGCGTCGCCGAGGCGATCGAGAACGTCGACCTGGATGCCGTGATCGCCGAGCTCGATGCCGAGGACCCGCGAGTCCAGCCGATCATGGAGGGCATCCGCAAGCTTCAGCCCAAGGCCCGCCGGATCGTCCGCGGTGCCGGCAAGGGCAGCTCCGAGCTCGTCCATCGGTTCGTCGAACGCGACTCCGGGCTCGACGCCCTCCTCGACGCGATCACGGCGGATATCCCGACTGCTCCCACTGCCCCACTGACCACCGGACCATGAACCGCAACCGCAAGCGCACCCAGTTCGCCGGCCTCGCCGGTCTCGTGCTCGGCCTCGCCACCCTGTGCGCCGTGTGCGCCGACGCCTCCGCCCAGGAGGAAGAGGGCGACGGCACCGAGAAGGCCGAGAAGAAGGAGGAGGGCTCGAACACGCTCAAGACCCTGGCCTCGTACGGCCTCGTGCTCCTCGGGCTCGGCATCGTCATGATCCCCGTCGCGAAGACCTTCTCGTCGAGCTACAGCTACGCGCAGGCGCGCCTGATGCTGACGAACCTGCTACGGACCAATCCGAATCAGGCCGAGTTCATGGCGAAGAAGATGCAGGGCACGTTCTGCGAGGCGATCGCGGCCGCGCTCAAGACCGGCGGCACCACGATGTCGCAGGACGTCACCGTGGTGTCTTCCGCGACCAAGCCCACCTACGACGGCGTCGCCTCGGGTGTGGCCGCGAAGTGGGGCGGTGATGTCAGCAAGGCCAAGCTCGGCCTGGTGGCGGGCGTGGGTGGCGCCGGTGTGGCGCTCGCCGGTGGAGCGTGGCCAGCGATCCCCGTGATCATCGCCATCCTCACCGTGATCGCGTTCCTCCGCCTGCTGTGGTTCAAGAACGAGCTCGACAGCTCGATCATGCGCGCCCGCGCCGAGATCCTCCCCGAGGTCGATCAGGCGATCTGCAGCGGTCGCTACGTCGGCCCGCCGCCGCCCGCGATGTAGGCGCGCGCGAGCGGGACGTCCGGGCCGCGCAGCACGCGCTCGGCCTCGACGAGGCCCCACACGAACAGCAGCAGCTCACCGGCGCGCGACAGCTCGCCAAGGTGGCGCAGCACCGGCATCGCCGTGTACGAGGCGCGCATCAGGCCGACCTGGCTCAGGATCACCGTGACGCCGAGCGCACCGCACCCGATCGCGATCACGTGGAGGCGGATCGGCCTCGGCGGCTGGGCCGCGGGCTGCGCCTGGACCAGCGCGATCAGCACGAGCATCTGGCCGGCGACCTGCAGCACCGGATCGGCGATGAACCAGTGATCGCCCGGCGACCACGAGGTGGACTCGCTCACGAACAGCACGACCCAGGTAGCGAGGAAGCCCGCGATCGCCGCCCCGCCGAGCCAGATCGCGATCCCGATCACCGACCAGCCCGGCAGCCGCCGGCGCGCGAACGGGAGCAACGCCACGGGGGTGACGAACGCGAGGATCGCCATCGCGACGATCCCGGTCACCACGACGACGTCACTGGCCGGCTCGCCGAACTCCAGCCAGACGCCGAGCGCGGCGCTCACCACCATCGCGAGGGCCGCGATCCGGATGTGCATTGGGCGCTCGCTCATCGAAACCCGCCGAGCAGATCGGCCTCGAGCTTCGCGATGTTCGCCTTCTGCTTCTCGAGGACGTCCTTGAGCTGCCGCTGCGCCATCTCCTCTCGCAGGCGATCGGCGCGATCACGGGTGGCGCGCGACACCGCGGCGAGCGAGACCACGCGGGCGACCGTGACGGCGACCTGGGTCGCCGCCTCGATCACCACCATCTGATCCTCGGGATCGCGGAACGCGCGCTCGACGGCGACCAGCAGGCGATCGAACACCATCTCGGCGTCCTGGAGCACGACCTCCTCGCTATCTCCCCAGGCGAGGCGCCGCGACACCGAATCGTGCAGCGTGAGATCGAGGCCCGGCACGGACTCGCCGCCGATCGACAGCGTGCGCAGCAGGGCATCGAACACCTCGGCGCCCGGCGGATCGCGATCGCCATGCTCCACGGTGTCGAGCACCTCGTCGCGAAGGACGGCAACAGCTACGGCCATGTCGGTGTCGCTCATGTGCTCACCACTCCGTCGTTCCGCGGGCGCCCCACGGCAGGCTCGGGTCCACGCCGGTCGCGAACCGGCGCTCCAGCTCCGCACGCTTCTTCTCCGCCTTCGCCACCTGATCGCGCAGCTCCGAGGTCAGCGCCTGTGCATCGCGCAGCTTCTCCGTGAAGGGCGCCGCGGCCTCGAGCACCAGCCCGGTGGCTGCACCGACCAGGCGCTGGTGGGCTGCACTCACGGCGCGGAGCACCCGGGCACGCGTCAGCTCCGTGGCCGTGATCTGGTGAACGCTCGAGGCGGTCAGGATCCGCGCCTGATCCAGCGCATCGAACAGCGGCATGATCCCGTTGTCGTCGACGGTGCGCACGCCGTAGAGGTCACGCGCGGCGAGCACCGAGGTCGCGAAGCTCGCGCTGCCATCCGTGGCGATTGCCTCGAGCGCGCTCAGCACTTGCTTGACCAGCTCGGCGCGCGGTGCCGTCCGGGCGCGCGCGATCGTCAGGGTCTTCTCGATCGCGGACAGCACCTCCGCGGACTCGCCGGAGTTGGTGACCGGCCGATCCGGGCGGAGGAACGGGATCGTGGGCCGCTCGATGAAGCGCTCGCCCGTGTCGAGCATCTCCTCCGGCGCATCGATCGTCTCCTGATTCGCCGTGTGCAGGTGGATCAGATCGGTATCGACCTGGCGCAGCCGCTCCGCGAGCAGGCCACCGAGCGCGAGCTCCGCGACCACGAGCGCGCGGCTGACCGCCACGTCGAGGAGGAATCCGAGCTGCGGCTCGATCGTCCGGATCTCGTCGACCACGGTGCGCGAGCTCGTGCCGAGGATGTCCATCATGCCGCGGAGGGGCGCCCAGTCGCCCCCGCGCTCGAACCAGCCGCCCGCGAGGTTCTGCGCGAACGTCCACACGTTGACGCCCGTGGACTTCTCGAGATCGTGAAAGATCGCCTGACACAGGCTGAGCGCGATCAGCTCGAGCGCCTCGTTGGGTTCGAGCCCGCGCACGATCGGATTGCGCGTGAGGCCGCGCTCCTTCGCGACGTGCAGGAACCGCTGGCGGCGCTGCCACCACGCCACCGCGCCGTTGGTCTGCACCATCTGCGTCGAGCTCGGCGGCGCCTGCGGGGCCTCGATCACGATCGTGGTGACGTTGTCCCCTCCCCCGCCGCGCAGCGCGAGATCGATCAGATCGCGCGCCACGTGATCGGGTGCGTCACCGGAGCCGAGGATGTACTGGATGCCCTCTGCCGAGGCGTACCCATAGAGCCCGTCCGAGCACAGCAGCAGGCGATCGCCGGGCTTGAGCTCGATCTCGACGATATCGACACGCGTCTCCGAGCGTGCGCCGAGGTTGCGCGACAGCACGTTCTTGTACGGATGGCGATCCGCCTCCTCGGGAGACAGCAGGCCGCGATCGACGAGCTCCTCGACGATCGTGTGATCGCGCGTCAGCGTCTGCAGCCGGCCGCCGCGCAGCAGATAGGCCCGGCTGTCGCCGACATGACCGATCAGCGCATGTGTGGGATCGGGCATCAGGCATGCGACGCAGGTCGTGCCCATCCCGTGTTGCTCGCGATTGGCCTGCGCCGCCGCGAACACGGTCGCCGAGCCGGCCTGGATCGCGCCTTCGAGCAGCGCGCGCATCGGCATCGTCGAGCGTCGGTGCTGCACGAACTCCGCGATCGCATCGCGCGCCATCTGGGAGGCGATGTCACCGGCGTTCGCGCCACCCATGCCGTCGAGCACGACGAACAGGCCGCGCATCGGATCGACGATCATCGAATCTTCGTTGGCGGTGCGCACCTTGCCGACGTTGGTGTCGCCGGCCACGCGGACGGCGGGTGTGGACGCCCCCGTCACTTCCGCTTGCTCCCTTCCCGCTCCTTCTTCGACAGCTCGCCCCACTGCCCCAGGCGCCGCGTCAGCTCGTCCGCGATCAAGTCGTTGACCGCACGCGCCGTGCTCGCGGTCACCCGCGTGAGCAGGAGCGTCAGCTCGGCGCCTTCCGTGGTGCCGGCACCTTCGTCCTGCGCCACCTGAGCAGCCGTGTCACCGATCGCCACCAACATCGCGAGCACCGAGGCCGGGCTCTGCGCCTCCGCCGCACGCATCGCCATGAACGTGTGGAGGAACGCACGGTGGAGCCCGAGATCCCCCGTGGCGATGAAGTTCCCCAGGTGATCGAGCACCGCGCTGATCTGCGCGCGCGCCGTGGGGTCGTCGAGCCGGCCCAGCGAGGGGTCGAGCGTCGCGCGGAGATCGAGCAACCGCTGCAAGATCTTCGGACGAAGCGCCTCGTAGCCCATGGCCAGTGGCGGTGTCGTCGACGACATCGGAGCGATGGTACACCCCGCCCCAGGCTGGGTGGTACGCTGCGCGAACGGAATGGCATCGCAAGCGAAGGAAGGGCGGGTGCTCGTCGTCGACGACGAGCCGATGGTGCGCGAGACCCTCGGTCAGGTGCTCGCGGACGAGGGTTATGTGGTCGATCTCGCCGTCGATGGGGAGACCGCGCTCGAGCGCGTTCACGCCGCGCGGCCCGATGCGATCCTCCTCGATCTGATGATGCCCGGCATGAACGGGCGCCAGTTCCTGCAGGCGCTGCGCGAGGATCCTTCGTTCGCTGCCGTTCCGGTGCTGATCATGACCGCGGTCCATGGGCTCAACGTCAACCTCCAGACCCTCGGCGCGAGCGAGGTCGTGGAGAAGCCGTTCAATGTCGACGAGCTCCTGAACAAGGTCGCCCTCGCCGTCTATCGCTCCCGCGACGCGCACAAGTCGATCAGCCAGACCCTCCCGTTCGTCTCGGTGCCCAAGGTCACCCCCGTGCAGGCAGAGCGCGGGGTGGTGTTGATCGTCGAGCACGATCGCAGCCGCCTCCAGCAGCTCGATCTCTTGCTCTCCGCACGTGGCTACACGGTGGTCTCGATGACACGGGCGCTGGTCCAGATCTCACGGCTCGCCCGCGCGCTGCGGCCGCGCGCCATCCTGCTCGATCTCAAGTCCGATGGCGTCAACGATGTCGTCCGCGACATGCGCGCGGCCACGGAGCTCGATCAGATCCCGATCCTCGTGTTCGCACGCGAGCGAGCTCCAGAGATCGAGGGAGTCGAGACCCTGGTCAACGCGGCCGATGCCGACCTCGTCAACTTCGTCGAGCGCCAGGTCTAGCCGCCTCAACCACTGATCGTGCGATCGCGGCCGAGGCGCTTGGCCTCGTAGAGCCTGACATCGGCCCGCCCGAGCAGCTCCATCGCATCCGCACCATCGACGCCGAGCTCCGCGATCCCGGCGCTGAACGTGTACTTCGGCACGTCGCCGAACTCCCGGGTGTGAAAGCCCCTCCGGACCTCGTCGAAGATCCGGGCCGCCGCCGAGGTGTTGGCCCCGCGCAGCACCACCAGGAACTCCTCTCCGCCGTAGCGGCCGACGTGATCGCTGGCGCGGAACCGCTGCATCAGCTGCTTCGCGAAGTCACGGAGCACCGCATCACCCACGAGGTGCCCGAGCTCGTCGTTGACCTTCTTGAAGTAGTCGAGATCCACGAGGCCGATGCTGATCCGCTCGCCGGCGACCAGCGACCGTGCGATCGCCTCGTTCAGCAGCTCGAGCACGTGCCGGCGATTGAACAGCCCGGTGAGCCCATCGCGGATCGCGAGATCGCGCATCTTGGCCTCGCTCGCTCGGAGCGCGGCCTCGGCGCGCCGCTGCGCCGTGATGTCCCGGAAGCTCCACACGCGTCCGACGACCTTCGGGCCCATCAGCTGCGGGCGACTCGCACGCTCGAACACGCGGCCATCATCGAGCTCGAGCACGTCGATCGATTCGCCAGCCTCGCCAGCGAACGCCTCGTTCGCCGCGCCGACGAGCCCCGACATCGCGGTCCGCGCGGAGATGTAGTTGCGTACGCCCTCGAACGAGCGCATCGCCTTGGCGTCGAGCTTCCACATGTCGAGGAAGCGCTGGTTGTACGCGAGCACCGACTTGTCGTCCGAGGCCAGGATGCCCTCGCCCGTCGATTCGAGCGTGGCCGCGAGCAGCGCCTCGCGCATCGCTCGGTGCTTGAGCTCGAGGGTCAGCGAGGCGAGGCTCGCCAGGAACGCGGCGTCCTTGGCATCGCCGAGGCCCCACACGCGCGTGGGCCCGATGTGCTCGTGACACAGCACGCCGACCAGGCGCAGGCCGGTGCGGATCGGTGCATCGAGCATCGCGCCGATGCCGAGCGGTCCGAGGTACGGCTTGGAGAACTCGCTGGTCCGCGGATCGGTGTGGGCATCCTCGGCGGCGATCGTCTCCTCCTCGAGCATCGCCGCGAAGTACTGCGGAAAGTCCACGGAGCGCAGCACGACCCCGGCGGAGTGGCGGTGCTCCGCCGCCTCGTAGAGATCGACGCAGGTCATCTCCGTCGCGTCCTCCGACAGCAGCCACACGCTCGCGCGCGCCACCTTGAGCGCCCGCGCCGCGGTCTCGGTGATCGCGTGGATCGCCCCGTCGGGATCTCCCTCGTACCGCTTCCAGATCCGCGCGAGCTCGGCGATCGCATCGGGCGATTGCATGTGGCTTGCGGCGGACACCTGCCACCATCTTAGCCCCACCCGGGTCCGTCCCACTACCTCGATGGGCCGGTGCGGGGATTGACTCGCCGTTGGTTCCATCACTAAGTCATCGAATGTCGGCCCCCGGTCCACAGACCGAGAGCACTCGCGAGACGTACCTGGAAGGCCTCCGCGGGCTGGCGGCACTGGTCGTGTTCTTCCACCACTTCTTCACCCTGTTCTACCCGGAGGCGATCAGCCCCAACACGGTGACGGTCCACACGCACTCGCGGCTGATGGCGCTGCTGCGCGGCTCTCCACTGCGCGGCCTCTACGACGGCAACTTCGCCGTCTGCATCTTCTTCGTGCTGAGCGGCTACGTCCTCACGGTCACGTTCTTCCGGACCCGCAATCCGAACATCATCTATCGGCTCGCGGCCGCCCGGTACTTCCGCCTCGTGATCCCTGCGATGGCGTCGATCCTCCTCGTGGTCGTGCTCCGCGAGTTCTCGCTGTACAACATCAAGGAGTCCTCGGCGCTGAACCTCGCCGCCGACATCGCGGTTCCTTCGATCCTGTTCCAGGACGAGATTCGCCTGGGCGGAGTGTTGTGGGACGGCCTCGTCACCACCTGGGTCTCGATCCGCCGACCGTGGGAGCTGATGAACCTCGTCCTGTGGACGATGTCGATCGAGTTCCTCGGGTCGATGCTCAGCTTCGGAACGGCGGTCGTGGTCACCGGCCTGCGGCAGCGCTGGCTCGTCATCCTGGTCGGTGCGCTGTGCTTCTCGAAGTTCGGCGGCGACTTCGGAGACTTCTTCTGCGCGTTCCTCCTCGGGGTCATGCTCGCCACCCGTTCGTCGTGGTCGGTGACCAACGCGTGGTGGCCGGTGGCGCTGCTGGTGTTCGCCGCGATCCTCGGCGGCTACACGAACGAGACCGCGTTCTATGCGCCGCTCCGCGACCTGGCGCCGTGGTTCGCGAAGCCGGATGCGATGGTGGTGATGCGCGTGCTCGCCGCGTTCCTCGTCATGGTCGCGGTCCTCAAGTCGGGCAAGCTCCAGCGCGCCCTGTCCACGCGGCCCCTGACGTTCCTCGGCAAGATCAGCTTCTCGCTCTACCTGACGCACCAACCGCTCATGTACTCGGTCTCGGCCTTCATCATGCTGAAGACCTGGACGACCATGAAGTATCACCAGGCGATGGCGCTCGACTTCGCGGTCACCGCGGTCCTCTGCGTCGGCGTGGCCTATGCGATGTCGCGGACGATCGATCGGTTCGCGATCTCGGTCTCGCGGAGAGCCGCGCGGTTCCTGGTCGCCGACGAGCCCGCTACTTCTTCTCGATCACCGCGCGATGCGGATACAGCACGATCTCGATCCGGCGATTGACCGCCTTGTTGGACCGAGAGATCGGGCGGTACTGACCGAACGCGAGGGCAGCGAGCCGCGACGGATCGAGCTTCGCGGTGTCCTGCAGGTAGTGGACCACGGTGAGCGCGCGCGCCGATGACAGCTCCCAGTTGGTGGCGAACCGCACCGTGGGTGGCGGCGCGCCCTTGATCGGCTTCTTCGGCGGTGGCGGCACCACGATCGGCGTGTCGTCGGTGTGGCCCTGCACCCAGACCTGCTTGTCGGGCAGATCCTTCAGCGCAGCTGCGACCTTGCCGAGCACGGCCTTGCCCTTGTCGGTGAGCTGATCGTCGCCGACCTTGAACAGCACGCGATCGACGAGCTGGAGGTGGATCTCCTCGCCCTCCGTCGACACCGATCCGGAAGACTTGTCGATCGCGGCCTTGAGCTTGTCCTGGACCGCGGTCGCCTCCTTCGCCTTGCTCTCGGCGTCGGCCGCCTTGTCCGCGAGCTGGCTCTGCGCCTGCTTCGCCGTGGCGAGCTCGGCCTGGAGGTCCTTCTGCTTGGCCGCCG
Organism: Myxococcales bacterium; assembly: GCA_016720595.1. GTDB lineage: Bacteria > Myxococcota_A > Polyangia > Haliangiales > Haliangiaceae > JABFXX01. The sequence goes on along the minus strand of JADKKI010000049.1, from coordinate 53,332 downwards.
CCTTGCTGATCTGCTGGTCGAGCTGGTCCGCGCGATCCTTCTGGATCCCCGCGGCCTTCGCGGCCTCGGCCGCCGCGTCCTCGAGCTTGCCGATCCGCTTGTCGGGAGCGAGCGAAGGCCGGAGCAGGAACCCGATCACGATGCCCGCGACCAGCCCTCCACCCGCGATCGCGGCGAGCTTCTTCGTGCTCACCGGGCGCCCGCCACGCGGGATCCGGGGCTCGCTCTGTCGGCCCTGCTGCTCGGGCACCGGCAGGCGCGGATAGACCAGCACGCCACTCTCGGTCGGGTCGCTCTTCGAACCGCGTGGCACCCGATGATGTTAGCGCGTTTTCAATCGCCCATCGCGGCGCCACCGCCACGAGGATCGGCCGCGCCCTCCCAGCCCGCGGGCGTCCGCACGATCGCGTTGACGGCGCCGAACTCCCTCGGTGACGGGCTGAAGTCCGTGGTGTAGCCGAGCCCCTTGAGCTTGGCGTCGGCCTCGCTGGTGATCGAATCGGCCTCGACGAACACCTTGTCGGGGAGGTGCTGGTGGTGGATCCGCGGCAGCGCGACCGCGGCATCGGCGTGACGCTTGAAATCGAGCGCGTTCGAGAGGGTCTGCCACACGGCGGTGATGATCCGAGGCCCTCCACCGGCGCCCGCGAGCATCACGACCTCGCCCTTCCCGTCCTCGACGATCGAGGGTGACATCGACGACAGCATCCGCTTGCCCGGCTCGATCTTGTTCGCGGTGCCCTGCACCAGGCCGAACACGTTCGGCGAGCCCGGCTTCGCGGTGAAGTCGTCCATCTCGTTGTTGAGCAAGAAGCCGTGCACGGTGACGCCGCTGCCCCAGGAGGTGTTGAGCGTGGTGGTCATCGCGACGGACATCCCACTCGCATCGACGACACACAGGTTCGTGGTGTGGTTGCCCTCGAGGAGCGCGGCCACGTCCTTGGAGGGCGTGGCGTTCGGCGTGATCGTGGCGGCGAGCTTGTCGAGGTACGGCTTGCCCATCAGCTTGGCGACCGGGATGTCCTTCACGAATGCCGGATCGCCGATCAGCTCGTTGCGCGCCGCGAACGCGCGCCGCCACACCTCGGTGAGCAGGTGCACGTGCTCGGGCCCGTGCCATTCGAGCTTCCCGATGTCGATCGCTTCGAACATCCCCGCGGTCATCGCGAGCACGATCCCTCCGGACGAGGGCGGCGGCATCGAGACGATCGAGTGGCCGCGATACGTGAACCGCAGAGGATCGCGCCACACCGGCTGGTACGCCGCGAGATCGGCGGCGGTGATCAGCCCCTCGCCGGCCTTCATCTCGTCGACGATCGCCGTCGCGGTCTGCCCCTTGTAGAACCCATCTGCGCCCTGATCCCGGATCCGCTCGAGAGCGACGGCGAGTTGCGGGATCGACACCGTGGTGCCGGTGTCCCGCGGCACGCGGCCGGGGACCCAGATCTCGCCGGTCTTCGGGAACTCGAGGAGCTGCTTCGCGCGCATCACGATCGATTGGTGCAGGTGCTCGTCCACGGTGAACCCGTCACGCGCGAGCGCGATCGCCGGCTCCACGAGCTCCTTCCATGGCTTCTTGCCGAGCTTCTGGTGCAGGGCCCACAGGCCCGCGACCGAGCCCGGCACGCCGACGGCGCGGTGCCCGACCAGCGAGGCCTTGGTCGGCTTGCCGTCCTTGTCGAGGTACATGTCCGCGGTGGCCGCCGCGGGCGCGACCTCGCGGAAGTCGAGCGCGAGCGCCTTGCCCGGTGCCACGCGGATCACCGCGAAGCCACCGCCACCGATGTTCCCGGCGGTGGGGTGCACCACCGCGAGCGCAAACGCCGTGGCGACCGCGGCATCCACCGCATTGCCACCGCCGGCGAGGATGTCCTTGCCGACCTTGGTCGCCGCTTCGGCCTCCGACACCACCATGAATGTCTTGCCAGTCCCGGCCACCGCGGCCTCGACGTGATCGCTCGACTGTGGGGTGCGATAGCTCGGCCCCACCGCCGCATCGGGAGGCGCCGCCGACGGAGCGGCGCTCGCGCTGCCGCTACCGCTGCCGCTGCCGGGCCCCTCGTTCGAAGGAGCGGGTGGTGCCTTGCGCGAGCACGCCGCAAGGACGAGCACGGCGATGATCAGTCGAGCGGACCTCATGCGGATCTACGTATACTGCAAAGCCATGTGGAGGGCCGCGCTGCTCGGGATGATCGCGCTCGGTGCCTGCAAGCACTCCGCGACCAGCGTGCCTGCGTGCGACGAGCACCTCGCGCACCGCCGCGCATGTGCCGACCAGCTCGGTGGGGAGCTCGGGAGCGAGCTCGCGCGCGAGGCTGATCGGCTCGAGGCGCTGTGGACCAGCCCCGCGACGCAGCAGGCGAAGAACTGGAAGGACAAGTACGGGAAGAAGTGGTGCACGGCCGCGACGGCGGAGGCGCGGACCGCGTTCCCCGAGTGCCGCTGGTAGGACACCGATGTCGTGACTTCGGGGATCACGGGCAACCGCGCGCCCTTGTGGCCCTCAGCAGGGATCGAACGTAAGCCCTGATCCTGGCTCGTGAATTCGTCGCGGACCGGGGCTGGCACCAATGCTGCTGTTGGAGAGGGCATGCGCTCTCCTCTCTCTCTCCGCCTCGCCACCCTCGCCACCCTCACTGCGGCGGCCTGCGCCGGATCGACCGGTGCTCCCGCCGGGGATGACACGGGTGGTGGCGGCGGCAACGTCAGCTTCGGTGGCGCGCAGGACATCGGTGCATTCCGGGCCGCACTCGATCGCGGTGAGCTGCCGATGGCGAACACGCTCGATGCGAACGGGTTCTTCAACGAGCACTACAACCAGACCCCGGCCACCACCTGCGGCGGCACCCTGTGCCTCACGCCCGGTCTGTCGGTCGGCCGCGACTGGCTGACCGGCGCCCATCAGGCGACGCTGCAGATCGCGGTCAACACCAACGTCGATCCGTCCACGTATCATCGGCTGCCGCTCAATCTCGTGGTGGTCGTCGATCACTCGGGCTCGATGGCCTCCGACGGTCGCCTCGACAAGGTCAAGGTCGGGCTCCACACGCTGGTCGACAACCTGCTCCCCGAGGATCGGCTGTCGCTGATCTCGTTCGACGATGTGGTCACCACCGATGCGCCGTTCACCGCCACGCTCGACCGCGCGAACCTGCACACCGCGGTCAATCGCCTCCAGCCGCGCGGCTCGACGAACCTCTACGCGGGCCTCGAGGCCGGCTTCCTGCAGCTCGGCGAGTACCCCAAGAGCGAGACGCAGAACCGGGTGATCTTCCTCTCGGATGGCCTCGCGACCGCAGGCAACACCTCGCGTCCCGCGATCATGGACATGGCGAAGGGCTGGATCGGCAAGGGCATCGGCCTCACCACCATCGGCGTCGGCAGCGACTTCGATGTCGAGCTGATGCGCGGTCTCGCCGAGAACGGCGCTGGCAACTACTACTTCCTCGAGGACGGCGCGGCGGCGTCGGAGGTGTTCACCGACGAGCTCGACTTCTTCATGTCGCCGCTCGCTCTCGACATCAAGATCGACGCCATCGCCGGCACCGGCTGGACGTTCCAGGAGGCGGTCGGCAGCCGCCTGTTCTCCTCGCAAGGCACCACCGGTTCGATGTCGATCCCCGCGGTGTTCCTCGCGAGCCGCACCAGCCAGGTCCCGACCGAGGGCCGGCGCGGCGGTGGCAGCATGATCTTCATCCACCTCGCGCCCACCGGTGATGCGACGTCGAAGGTCGCCGACCTCAAGATCTCGTACCGGCCGCCCGGGTCCACGGAGCGGATCACGCAGTCGGTGTCCCTCGACTACGCGGCCGATCCACTCGCCACCCCCGACGACCCGTACCTCTCGGGCACGGAGATGGCGGAGCGCTACGCGATGTACAACCTGTTCGTCGGCCTCCGCCAGGCGACGCAGAGCTACGATCCGAACTGCGCGGCTGCGGCGCTGATCGCCACGCGCATCAACGCGGTCGCCTGGAACGAGCGCCACGCCGATCCCGACACGGCCGCGGATCTCCTCCTCATCGACCAGTACCTCGGCAACCTGCGCGCGCACGGTGCCACCGCCGAGACCCCCGCGAACCTCGCGAGCTGTCCGCAGGCCGAGGACCCGTACTATCCCGAGGGCGGCTATGGCTACGGCGACGACATCGCCGAGCCGGTGATGCTGTGCTCGTCGAGCAAGGCGAGCGCGGGCTGGCTGGTGATGCTCGGCGCGGTGCTCCTGACGATCCGCCGCCGCCGTCGCTGAGCTACTTGCGCTTGTGCTTCTGCGCCTCGGACGCCGAGACGGACGCCTTGAGCTCGAGATCCTTCCAGCCGCGCACCTTGGCCACCTGCAGCGCCTTCGCGCTGACCTCGTCGAGATAGGCCCAGTCCTTCGCCTTCATCGTGAACGCGAGGATCTTCGTCCAGCACGCCTGCGGTCGGACGTCCATGTCATCGAGATCCTCGGCCACAGAGATCGCCTCGACGAACGCCGAGAACATCGGCTTCAGCTCGCCCAGGCCACCGAGCACGTTGCCGAGGGTGAACTGGTAGTCATAGAGCGCGGGCTTCTTGAACGTCGCCGTGTCCACGAGCTTGAGCTCGGCCTTGGCATCCTTCAGGCGACCCAGATCGATCAGCGCGTAGCTCGCCTGCAGGTGCGTGGTGGCGAGGAACCGCGGGATCGCGGCGAGCTTGCCCTTCTTCTGGGTCTCGAGGATCTTCCGATAGGACGCGAGCGCCTCCGCGTGCTTGCCGGCCTTGGCACTGGCGACCGCCTGCTCGAACAGCTCGACCAGCTTCGGATCGACCTCGGGAGCGGTCTTGCTCGCGGCCGGCGTGGCTGCGGGGGCGGCGTCGGGGGGCGTGAACACGAACGGATACGCCACCGCGACCGGCCCCGGCCCCTTGTGCGCCGGGAACCGCCACAGCTTGATCCGTGCGGCGACGCAGGTCTCGAGATCCGCATGGATCCCACTCGCCGCCACGGTCGTGACCTTGCCGTCGGTCCCGATCGCGATCTTCGCGACGACTTTCCCGCGAGCGTCGGGGTGCTTCGCCACGTGCGCCTCGTAGCAGGCCTGGATCTCGGGGACGTGTGGCTCCACCGCCTTCCGGATCGCCGCCTGATCGAGCGCGGGCTGTGCGTGAGCGATGCCCAGCCCGGCACCGACGACGAGTGGGAGGAGGAGGAGGAGGGGGACGCACAGGCGCATGGTCGGTGCTACGCGGAACATGGTGCGACGTTACTGCGACGGTGCCGCCGCGTCAGCCGCTCGGCCGTCCGGGGTGCGCTATGTTGGACGCATGTTCGATCCCGCCGTGTTCGCCGCGCGCCGTGACGCATACATGCAAGCGCTCGGTCCTGGCGGTGTGGCGGTGGTGCGATCACTCCCCGAACGGCTGCGCAACGGCGATGCGTTCCATCCGTTCCGCCAGCACTCGGATGTGTTCTACCTGACCGGCTTCCTCGAGCCCGACGCGACCTTGATCCTCCGCCCCGGCGCCGAGACCGAGCGCGTGGTGATGTTCGTGCGCCCGCGCGATCCCGAGATGGAGGTGTGGGATGGCCGGCGCGCGGGGCTCGAGGGCGCGAAGCACACCTACGGCGCGGATACGGCGTTCCCGGCCACCGAGCTGCCGTCGAGGATGTGGGAGCTGATCGCGAACTGCGAGGAGCTCCACTACTCGCTCGGCCTCGACGACCAGATGGACCTGATGGTCGCGCACGCGATCGCGCGGCTGCGCAAGACCGAGAAGAAAGGCAAGCGCCCGCCGCGCTGCGTGGTGGATCCACGCGCCGCGTTGCACGAGCTCCGGCTGCACAAGCGTCCCGAGGAGCTGGTGGCCCTGCGCAAGGCCTCCCGGATCACCGGCGAGGCGCACGTCGCCGCGATGAAGCTCGGTCGCCCGGGCGTGTTCGAGCACGAGCTCGAGGCGGTGATCAACTACACCTTCCGCAAGGCCGGCGGCTCCGGCCCGGGCTACGCGACGATCGTCGGCGCCGGTGACAACGCCACGATCCTCCACTACATCGACAACCGCTCCGCGATCGCCGATGGGGATCTGGTGCTCGTCGATGCCGGGTGCGAGTACGACCACTACACCGCCGACATCACGCGCACGTGGCCGGCGAGCGGCCGGTTCACTGCCGCTCAGCGCAAGGTCTACGAGCTCGTCCTCGCCACCCAGCAGGCCGCGATCGCGCTGGCCACGCCCGGCGCGACGATCGACCAGCTGCACGAACACTGCGTGAAGTCGCTGACCGAGGGCATGCTGTCGCTGGGCCTCCTGACCGGCACCGTCGAGGACCGCGTGGCCGATCAGGCCTATCGCAAGTTCTTCATGCATGGCACCTCGCACTGGCTCGGGCTCGATGTCCACGATGTCGGCGCGTACACCAAGGCCGGCAAGGCACGGCCGCTCGAGGCCGGCATGGTGATCACCGTCGAGCCGGGGCTCTACATCGCGCACGACGCGCCCGACGTCCCCGACGAGCTCCGCGGGATCGGGGTGCGGATCGAGGATGACGTGGTGATCACCGTGGATGGGAACGAGGTGCTGACCGCGAGCTGCCCGAAGCAGCTCGAGGAGCTCGAGGCCCTGTGCTCGGCGCGATGATCGGCTGAGTCCCGGCGCCCGCGGGTTGCGTTCTCGAAGCGACAGATCGAGCGGCCCGCCGCGCATGAACACGCGGACTTGTGCGTGGCACAGAGGCTGCTCTTGCTCCGGAGCACCATGCAGCCCATCGACCCCCGCGATCTCTCCCTCGTCACCGGCGGCGCCGGCGGCGCCATCCTCGGCAGCCTGTTGAACGCGGCCGGCCCGATCATGAACGGCGTCGCCGGGATCATCGGCGCCGCGAAGAGTGGCGGCGGTGGCGGTGGTGGTGGCGGTGGCGGTGGTGGCGCTCCCAGTGGTGGCGCGGCTCCCGGCCCCGCTCCCGGCCCAGCCCCTGGCGGCGGTGGCGGAAGCCTCGATCCGCTGGTCTCGGTGTCGGTCTCGATCAACGGCGTCCAGCAGCGATAGCTCCGATGTAGGCGACCGTGGGGGGCGAGGCTCCGTTCCTCGCGGCAAGGCCCCACTCCGAGGGCCGAAATCAGGCGATGCGCGAGTTGTGCAATTCCGTGTAACCGCTTGCCTGAACTCGAAGATCCAGGGATCTGGGGACAACTGACCCGAGTGGCACAATCCGTGGATTTGTCACTCACCATGCGCAGTCTCCTGGTCGGCAGCCTGGTTACCCTCCTCCCCGCCCTCGCCAGCGCGGAGAGCACGGCGGTTCGTCAGCTCAAGGCTCCCGGCACCGCCTCGTACGGCGACATCGTCGCGGGACCCTCGACCATCAACGACCTCCAGTTCGCGCGGCAGTACCTGCCCGGCACCGGCACCCCCGGCGTCACCGCGCTCGCGCAGAGCAAGATCGTCTACCTCAACAAGAACGGCGTGACGCTGCAGCCGGGCAACAACGACGCCCGCACCAACCGCAGCACGCTCGCGACGCAGGCCACGACGATCCCCGCGTGGAACGTGGCCCCCGCGACCTGGACTGCGACGGTCAACTGCATGAAGGAGCTGTTCGCGCCGTTCGACGTGACGATCACGGAGACCGACCCCGGCGCCGCGCAGCACATCGAGGCCGTGTTCGGTGGCTCGCCCGGTCAGCTCGGCATGCCGAACGGCGTCGCCGGCGTTTCCCCGTTCACCTCGGATTGCTCGGTGATCGAGAACTCGATCGTCTTCACCTTCACCAACGTCATCCCCGCCGACGCCCGCCTCGCGTGCGAGATCATGGCGCAGGAAGTGGCCCACTCGTATGGCCTCGACCACGAGCTGCTCGCGTCCGACCCGATGACCTACCTCGACTACACGGGCAACCGCTCGTTCAAGAACCAGACGGCGTCGTGCGGTGAGGACGTCACTCGCCCGTGCGGCATCAACGGCTCGACCTGCCGCGCGAACCAGAACTCGGTCGCGCTCCTCACCGAGCGCCTCGGCGCCAAGACCGGTGACACCACGCCGCCGACCGGCACGATCGCCTCGCCCGCTGCGAACACCACGGTGCCGCCCGGGTTCAGCGTCTATGTCAACGCGGCCGACAACATCGCGGTCGCCGGCGCGAAGCTGTTCGTCGACGGCACCCAGGCCGACATGAAGACCGGCGCCGGTCCGTTCACGTTCACGACTGCGGCGACCCTCTCCGAGGGCCTCCACAAGCTCAAGGTCGAGGTCTCGGACGCCGGCAACAACGTCGTCACCACGCAGGAAGTCACCGTGACGGTCAAGAAGGGCGCGGCCCCGCCGCCCGCTCCGGGTGGTGGTACGGACCCCGCTGGTGACGACTCCAGCGAGATCACCGGTGGTTGCGCCGCCGGTGGCTCGGGTGGCGGCCTCGCCCTCGGCCTCGCCATGTTCGGTCTGGCCTTCACCACCCGCCGCCGCCGCAGCTAACGATTCTTCGGTTCTCCCCCCAGGAACGCCCGCACCCCCCTGCGGGCGTTCCGCTTTTCGGCTAAGTTCCGCGCCCCCGTGCTGACCGGCAAACAACGACGTCACCTCCGCGCCCTCGGCCACGAGCTCAAGGTCGTGGTGCAGGTCGGCAAGAACGGCATCGACCCCGGCCTGGTCGCCGCGGTGGATCAGGCCCTCAACGACCACGAGCTCGTGAAGATCAAGGTCGCGGACAACGCAGACCTCGATCGCCACGAAGCCGCGGATTCGATCGCCTCGCAGACCAAGAGCGAGGTCGCGCAGGTGCTCGGCAACACCGTGCTCCTGTACCGGGCCGATCCGCTCGAGCCCGAGATCACGCTCCCGACCTGACGAGAAGCCCCATCGTGGTGCTGGACTGATCTCGCCATCGCCACCTCACGCGGCCAGGTGTGAGATCGGAGATCGGACTTCAAACCCAGGAAGCTGGGAAGCAAGGCAGCGGACTTTGGAAAGATCCTCTGACCTGGGTTCCTGGGTTCCTGGCTTTGATCTCTTGAGGGCGGCTTGACGGAGCAGCGCAGGTCGAGGTGCTACTGACTGGGGGCGCCGCGCTCCACAGTCCCAGGTCACAGTCCCCGCCACCGGAGATAACGTCGCGGATGCGCAACTCGCGCACGACGCGCAACACCGCGACCTCGTTGTCATCGCGATCCTGTCTACCGTGGCACGCAATGTGGACAGGTTGTCTCCCGTGGAACGCACCCTCGTGGCGTTCACCACTCTCCTCATCAGCGCCGGCGTTGCCCACGCCTCGCACCCACCCCAGACCCTCCCGTCCGCAGGCACCCAGACTCCGCATCCGTTCGTCGTCACGCAGCCCCGGAAGCTCGATCGCTCCCTCGATCGCGTGTTTGCTCGACAGATGCTCCCCGCGCAGCCGCTCGCGGCCGCCGCGAACCACGTGATCTACCTCAACCGAGGTGGCGCGGTGCTGTGGCCCGGCGATGCGAACGACGCGCGGACCCAGACGTCGTCGATCGTCAGCGAGCCGACCTCGATCGGATCCTGGGACGTCGATGACGACCTCTGGGCCGAGACGGTGGCCTGCGTGCGCGACATCTATCGTCCGTTCGACGTGACGATCACCGACGAGGATCCCGGCGATGCGCCGCACATGGAGGCGATCTTCGGCGGCCACCCGAACGATGTCGGGCTGCCCGACAACGTCGCCGGGGTCTCACCGTTCATGGAGGACTGCTCGGTGATCGACAGCTCGATCGTGTTCACGTTCACGGACGTGATGCCCGACGACGCTCGCACGATGTGCGAGGTGATGGCGCAGGAGATCGCGCACAGCTACGGCCTCGATCACGAGATGCTGGCCTCGGATCCGATGACGTATCTCCCCTACGCGGGCGAGCGCACGTTCCAGGACATCGAGGCGCCGTGCGGCGAGAACGGCAACCGGCTGTGCGGCATCGGCGGCACGATGTGCCGGCGCACGCAGAACTCGGTCCAGCTCCTGACCCAGCGGCTCGGGCCGGCCGGCGGGACCACACCACCGTCCACCACCACGCCGGCCACCGATGACGCCGAGGGCGGCGCGGGTTGTTCGGCCTCGGGGGGGCGCTCGACCCTCGCGTTCGCGCTCGGCGCGCTCACCCTGCTTCGTCGTCGACGATCACGCGCCTAGCGCTGCCATCGCCCGCGCCCGCCCACGCCCGCCCCAGCCCAGCCCCGGGACAGCGAGGCGTTCGATGCCGCGCGCGACGTGACCGACTCACCCCCGGTCGCGTCGCGCGCAGCGGCGCCATGGGCCTCAGGGCGCGCCGGGGCCCCCCCCCCCCCCCTGGCGCGGCGGCGCAGGTTGTTGAACGCTCGGCCCCAGCGGGTCAGTAGCTGACCTGCGCCGCGAGGATGATCTCGTTCACGTTCGGCGTCTTGCTCTGGAACTGCTGGCGCTGATAGCTGCCCTGCAGCTTCATCTCGTGGGACTTCAGGTAGTAGTTGACGCCGATGTCGTAGTGCCAGAGCTCGTCGTTACCGCCCATCGCGGGATCGAGGTTCTTGCTGGTGTCGGGATCGACGTAGCCGACGCGGAGCACCGGCTGCAGGTCACCGCACAGCCGCTTGTCCTTGAACGTGTACGCGACGGCCGCGTAGAAGCCCTGCGCGGTGACCGGGTCTGCGCCGTCCTTCGCCACATCGCGTGCGCGCAGGTACTCGGCCTGCACGAGGTACGGGCCGTGGTCGTAGCGGACGTCGGCCTCCCAGCGATCCTTGGTGCCCGCCTTGTCGCGAACTCCGATCGAATCGTAGGTGACGCCCGCGAGCGTCAGCCCTTCCACCGGATACGCCTCGAGCCGGAGCGCGACGTCCTTCTGGATGTTGGTGTCGAGGTTGTTGGCGCCCTGGCCGTTGAACAGGCCGGCCGAGTAGCCCCACTTCTTGAACGTCTTGGCGAGGCGCACGCCGAGGTCGCGCTTGTCGCCGAACAGCGACGAGATGAGCGCGCGCTCGGGCATGATGATCTTCGACGAGGAGTTGTAGCCCTCCCAGCTCACCGGGATCTTGAACTGCCCGACCGAGACATCGATCTTCTCGTGCAGGAAGGTGATGTAGAAGTCCTGGAGCACCGCGAGCGAGGCGGCCGGCGTCTTGACGACGACGGTGTCGCCACCCGAATCGGTGAGCGTGGTGTTGACCGGCTCCCGGACCTTCGCCGGATCGAACATCACCTGGAACCCGACGCGCTTGGGCAGGATCTCGCCCTTGGCGGAGATCTCCGCGCGGCGCAGGCGAAACGTCGAGGTGGTGGTCTTGCCGCCGTTGCGATCGAGCAGGAACCAACCCTGCGCGAGGATGCCGGGCTGCAGCCGCCCCTGCCCTTCCTTGCCCACCGACAGCTTGGTCGGCCCCGGCGGGTCGGCGGGCTTCGCGGGCTTGTCCTCCTTGGGAGGAGGCATCGGCATGGGTGCCACTGGCGGGACCGGCGTGACCGGGACCGGTGCCACCACGGGCTCGACGGGAACGGGAGGCTCGGCGGGCACCGGCGGAGCATCCCCAGCTGGCTGGGCCGCCGCGACGGAGGTCAGGAGGCCGAGCAGGGTCAGCGAGATCAGTGAGCGTTGCATCTGGTCTCAACTAAACCCTTCCTCGTGACGGATGGGTGACGGCGTTGCGACACGATGCACCTGCGGGAGGATCTCGCCGCTCGTTACCGGGGCTTCCGCGGACCGTCACACCCCCGTCACAGAGGCCATGCTAAGGCTTGGCCATGCTCGTACTGGTCATCGAAGACGAGGTCGACCTCGCAACGACGGTCGAGTACAACTTGCGCGCCGAGGGCTTCCAGGTCCGCCTCGCCCACAGCGGGCGTCAGGGCCTCGCGAGTGCCACCGCCGATCCTCTGCCGGATCTGATCGTCCTCGATCTGATGCTGCCGGATCTCTCGGGCACCGAGATCTGTCGGCGCCTCCGCGACCAGGAGCGGACGAAGGACATCCCGGTGATCATGTGCACCGCGAAGGGCGAGGAGATCGATCGCGTGGTCGGCTTCGAGGTCGGCGCGGATGACTACGTGGTCAAGCCGTTCAGCGTGCGCGAGCTGGTGCTGCGGATCCGCGCCCTGCTCCGCCGGGCGAACCGGATCGAGGGCGAGCCTTCGCTGATCCGGTTCGGCCGCCTCAAGATCGATCGCGATGCGCACCGCGCCTGGGTCGATGATGCAGAGATCGGGCTCACCGCCCTCGAGTTTCGCCTGCTCCACGCGTTCGTCTCCCGGCGAGGCCGGGTCCAGACCCGTGACGCCCTGCTGTCCGATGTCTGGGGGATCGAGGCCGATGTCACCACCCGCACGGTGGACACGCACGTGAAGCGCCTCCGTGAGAAGCTCGGAGAAGCTGGCATGTACATCGAGACTCTTCGCGGCGTTGGCTATCGGTTCAAGGACCAGCCCGACGAGGCCACCGCTTGATCCAGCGGGTGCGTTCGCGGCTGCTCGTCCTTGCCGCTGTGTTCGCACTCGTGACTGGTGTCCTCGTCGCGCTCATCCAGCGCGAGGGCATCGCGATGGGGAGCGGTGGACAGGTCTTCGCGCTCGCGCTCGGCGCCTTCGTGCTCGCCCTGGTCGCCGGCCTGGTCACGATGGAGCTGATGCGGCGTCCGATGCGCGAGCTCGCCCACCAGACGCGCAACGTGGTGCGAGACACCAGCCGGCGCGTCTCGATCCTCGAACGGGATCCGGGCAACGAGCTCCACGAGCTCACGGAGTGGGTGAACTTCCTCGCCGAGGACGCGGATCGTAGCCACACGGCCCTCGCCCGCGAGCGCGTGCTGCTGTCGTCGGTCGCCGAGGGGCTCACCCAGGGCGTGATCGCCGTCGACGGAGAGCACCGGATCGAGCTGTTGAACGATGCCGCGCGCAAGATGCTCGGCGTCACCAGCACGCCCGTCGGCGAGCCGCTGATCGAGTTCGTGCGCGTCCCTGCCGTGTTCGATCTCGTCGATGGCAACGAGGCGGCGACGGTCGAGGTCCAGCTCCCGAACGGGCCGCGAACGCTGATCCGGGTCGCGAATCGCTGGGGCGGAGATGGCCGCGTCCTGCTGCTCGAGGACGTCACCACCGTCCGGCGGCTCGAGACCGTGCGGCGCGACTTCGTGGCCAACGTCTCGCACGAGCTGCGCACGCCGGTCGCCGTGATCCGCGCCAATGCGGAGACCTTGCTCGCCGGAGCCAAGGACGATCCGGTGATGGGGCCCAAGCTGATCGATGGCCTCCACCGCAATGCCGAGCGCCTCGCCCGCATCCTCGCCGATCTCCTCGACCTGTCGCGGCTCGACGCCGGGCAGTACCGGATGGATCTCTCGCCGGTCGCGGTCAAGGCGATCACCCTGCAGTCCCTGACCGCGGTGGAGACCCAGGCCACGGCGCGCGAGGTCACGATCGAGGTCGAGATCGCCGACGCGCTGATGGTCAAGGCCGACCCCAAGGCCCTCGACCAGATCTTCGTCAACCTGATCGACAATGCCGTCAAGTACACGCGCGCCAAGGGGCACGTGTGGGTCGCGGCGCGGGTCGAAGGTGACAACGTGCGGATCGAGGTCCGCGACGACGGTCCCGGCATCGCGGACAAGCACCGCGAGCGCGTGTTCGAGCGGTTCTACCGCGCGGATCCGAGCCGTTCGCGCGAGGCGGGCGGCACCGGCCTCGGCCTCTCGATCGTGAAACATCTCGCGGAGAGCATGGGCGGCGCCGTCGGCGTCGAGCCCAACACGCCGAATGGGAGTATCTTCTGGCTGAAGCTCCCGAGGAGCACCACCGCATGACCGCCCTGACCAGCAAGACCTTCGAGCAGGAGCTGCGCACCCTGCGCGAGAAGCTCGCCACCATGGGCTCCCGCGCCGAGGAGCAGATCACGCTCGCGATGAAGGCCCTCGGAGACCGCGATGACGATCTCGCGCGGCGCGTGATCACCAACGATGCGACGATCGATCGCGACGAGAACGAGATCGACGAGCTCGCGCTGCAGATCCTCGCGACCCGCCAGCCCGTGGCCTCCGATCTCCGGTTCATCACGATGTCGCTCAAGTTCGTGGTCGATGTCGAGCGGATCGGCGATCTCGCCGCGGGCATCGCGAAGCGAGCGCTCGAGCTCAACCGCCTGCCGTCGCTCGACTCCAAGGTCGATCTCCAGCGGCTCGCGTCGCTCGCTCAGAAGAACCTGCACGCGGCCCTCGATGCGTTCGTCAAGAAGGACGCCGACGCGGCCACCGCCGTGATCACGGCCGACGTCGAGATCGACCGGCTGAACGCAAGTCTGTTCGCCGAGCTGATCGCCCACGTCGCTACGGATCCGGCCACCGTGACCCGGGTGCTCCCGCTGACCAGTGTTTGCAGGTACCTGGAGCGGATCGGCGACCACGTCAAGAACCTCGCCGAGGAGGTTGTTTACATGGTGCGCGCCACTGACGTGAAGCACCGGCAGATCCCCCGCCCCCCGAACTAGCCGGGGCCCAGAACCTGCCAGATTCGGTCACCGTGCCGTCACATTGGATACGCCGGCACGTCACCGACGGTTCCTATGGTGCGGGCATGCACAAGACCTTCGTGATCGGGGCCCTCTCGGCCCTCTGCCTGAGCGCCGCCTGTGGGAAGAAGTCCGAGAGCGGCGGGGGCGGCAGCGGCGGCAGCGCGGGTGAGGCCAGTGGCAAGACCACGGAGACCGGTGGCGGTGGCACCGAGACCTCGGTCACCCTCAACGCCAGCGGCGCGACGTTCCAGAAGGCGTTCCAGGAGGTCGCGATCGAGAGCTTCGGCAAGGCCAATCCGAAGATCAAGGTCAACTACGGCGCCGGCGGCTCCGGCAAGGGCCGGCAGGACTTCGCCGATCAGGTCGTCGACTTCGCGTGCACCGACGCTCCCTACAAGGACGCCGACCTCGCGAAGGTCAAGGGCGGCGAGTTCTTCTACTTCCCGAACGTGCTCGGTGCGATCACCGTGAGCTTCAACGTCGAGGGCGTGGACAAGCTGAACCTGTCGGCCGAGACGCTCGCGAAGATCTTCCAGCGCGAGATCAAGAAGTGGAACGATCCGGCGATCGCCGCCGACAACAAGGACGCGAAGCTGCCCGACGCGGACATCGTGGTCGCGCACCGCTCCGACGGCTCGGGCACGACCGAGAACTTCACCAAGTACCTCGACAAGGCCTCCGGTGGCGCGTGGAAGCTCAAGGCGGGCTCGACCGTCGAGTGGCCCGCCGACACGCAGGCCGGCAACGGCAACGGCGGCGTGGCGCAGATCGTCAAGTCCACCAAGGGCGCGATCGGCTACGTCGATCTCTCCGACGCCAAGGCGACGGGCCTCAAGTACGCGGCGATCAAGAACCAGGCCGGCAAGTTCACCGACCCGACCGCCGATGCCGTGTCCGCGGCGGGCGATGGCATCGAGGTCAACGACAAGCTCCTGTTCAGCGCCCTCGATGCCAAGGGCGATACGGCGTATCCGATCACCGCGCAGAGCTGGTGCATGGCCTACGCGAAGCCCAAGGCGCACGCGGCGGAGATCAAGGCGTACTTCAAGTACATGCTGACCGACGGGCAGAAGCTGCTCGCCGAGATCGACTTCGCTCCGATCCCGAAGTCGCTCCAGGACAAGGCGCTGGCGCAGCTCGACAAGGTCCAGTGAACCAGGAGTTGCAATAGTCGATGCTCGATCTCCGCGGCAAGTCAGCGACCGGTGACCGCGCGTTCCGCTGGATCGCGATCGGCGCGGCCGCGATCGTGTTGCTGGTGCTCGGCATGATCGCGCTGGTGATGACCAGCCGCGCTCGTCCCGTGCTGTCGGAGATGGGCTTTGACTTCTTCAGCGGGACCCGCTGGTCGGCGCCGGAGTCTCTCTACGGCGCGTTGCCCTTCATCTGGGGCACGCTCTACACCGCCGCGATCGCCCTCGCTCTCGCGGTGCCCGTCAGCCTCGGCGTGGCGCTGTTCGTGACCCAGGTCGCGCCGCGCTGGCTGAAGAAGCCGATGGTCTACATGATCGACCTGCTCGCGGTGGTGCCGAGCGTCGTGTTCGGCCTGTGGGGCGTGCTCGTCCTGTCGCAGCACGGCGGCCTCGGCCGCTCGTTCCTGACCGCGGGCATCATCCTCGCGGTGATGATCACGCCGATCATCACGTCGCTCGCGCGCGAGGTGATCGAGACCACGCCGCCTTCGGACAAGGAGGCGGCGCTCGCGCTCGGTGCGACCCGCTGGGAGATGATCACGGCGGCCGTGTTGCCGCACAGCAAGGGCGGCCTGGTCGGCGCGGTGATGCTCGGCCTCGGCCGTGCGATGGGCGAGACGATCGCCGCTGCGCTCGTGATCGGCTCGGCGCTCGGCCAGATCACGCCCAACCCGTTCGCGCCCGGCAACTCGATGCCCGCGGTGATCGCGAACGAGTGGGGCGAGGCCGACGACATGCACAAGTCGGCGCTGATCGCGCTCGCCGTGACCCTGTTCGTGATCACGATCGCGGTCAACCTGATCGCCACGTCGATCGTGCAGCGATCGATGAAGCGCAGCGGAGGAAAGAGCTCGTGATCGGCAACCTGCCCCTCGATCTCCGTCGTCGTCGGAGCTGGCGCTCGACCAAGAGCCAGCTGATGACCGCGCTGATGATCGGTGCGGTGATCGCGGTGCTGATCCCGCTCGTGGCGGTGATGTGGTCGGTGGTGATGCGCGGCGCGGGCGTGATGTTCAAGGAGTTCCCCGCGTTCTTCACCTCCGAGATCCCGCTGGTGTCACGGCGCGCCGGCCCAGGCATGGGCCCCGCGATCCTCGGCACGCTGCTCTCGACCGGCGCGGCCACGCTGATCGCGGTCCCGCTCGGGATCCTCGGTGCGGTGTTCCTGCACGAGTACGGCGGCACCTCACGGTTCGCGAAGCTGGTCCGGTTCATGACCACCGTGATGACCGGGGTGCCGTCGATCGTCATGGGCCTGTTCATCTACCTGACCTGGACGATGCGGTTCGGGTACTCCGCGTTCGGTGGCGCTCTCGCCCTCGCCGCGTTGATGCTGCCGGTGGTGATCGTCTCGACCGAGCAGATGCTCCGCCTCGTGCCGCCGAACCTGCGCGAGGCCGCCTATGCGCTCGGCACGTCGAAGAGCCGCACGATCCTCACCGTGGTGCTCCCCGCCGCCCTGCCCGGCATCGTCTCGGGCTCGCTCCTCGCCGTGGCCCGCGCGGCTGGCGAGACCGCCCCCCTGCTGTTCGCGGTCGGCGCCGCGCACGAGTACAACCCGCACCTGTTCACGCAGGCGAACACGTCGCTCTCGCTGCAGATCTTCGGCAATGCAACGTCCTCGTTCGTCGCCGCCCAGGACCGAGCCTGGGGTGCGGCGCTGACGTTGATGGTCCTCACGTTCACGATCACGTTCGTCGCCCGTACGTTCACCGCGAGGTACGCGCTCAAGCGCTAGTCATGCCCGAGGAGGATCCCATGCAGATCGAGACCCCGCGCCCGAGTACGCTTACCCCTGCGCCCGCTCCCCTCCACATCGAGCGGCGCACTGCGCCCGCGCCAGAGGCGACCGAGGTGGTGTTCGATGTCGACAACGTCGAGGTGTTCTACGGGCAGTTCCGCGCCGTTCGCGGCGTGACGATGAAGATCCACAAGAACCAGATCACGGCGTTCATCGGCCCTTCGGGCTGCGGCAAGACCACGATGCTGCGCGCGTTCAATCGCATGCACGACGTGATCCCCGGCGCGCGGGTCGCCGGCACACTGCGCTACCACGGCGTGGATCTGTACGGCCCGGAGGTCTCGGCGACCGAGGTCCGCCGCCGCATCGGCATGGTGTTCCAGAAGCCGAACCCGTTCCCCAAGAGCATCTACGACAACATCGCGTTCGGTCCGCGCGTCAACGGCGTGCGAGGCAAGGCAGATCTCGATGTCATCGTCGAGAAGTCCCTGCGTGCGGCAGCACTGTGGGACGAGGTCAAGGATCGGCTGCGGAACTCGGCGCTCGGGATGTCCGGCGGCCAGCAACAGCGCCTGTGCATCGCTCGCACGATCGCCGTCGAGCCCGAGGTCGTGTTGATGGACGAGCCCTGCAGCGCGCTGGATCCGATCGCGACCGCCCGCATCGAAGAGCTGATGCGCGAGCTCAAGAGCCGGTTCACGATCGTGATCGTCACGCACAACATGCAGCAGGCCGCACGCGTCAGCGATCGCACCGCGTTCTTCACCGCGGAGCTCGATTCGAAGAACGATCAGCGCACCGGCATCCTGGTCGAGTACGACGCCACGGCGAAGATGTTCTCGAATCCCTCGGACGAGCGGACCGAGAACTACATCACCGGCCGCTTCGGCTGAAGGTTCGTTAACAGTCGCCCGGGCAGGTCTCGCCCGGATCGCAGAACGAGTCGCCGCACACCGGCGTGCACGGGCAATCGCTCGGGCATAGCCGGCAGTCCTCGAGCGGGGTGTTGCACATGTCATCCCCGCAGTGCGGCCACGACGGATCGCAGGTCGTCCCCGGGGGGCACATGGGGGTGCAGCGCGTCCAGCAATCAGGATCGGCGCATCCGGCGAGGCCGTCGCCGTCGCCATCGTCATCGACCGCACAGGTCTCGTACGTGCTGCTGTTGACCCAGCGCAGCCGCCACAGCTCGGGGCTGCCGGTGCCGTTGTTGATGAGGCCACCGAACGTCATCACGCCCGAGCCATCCGCGAGCGGCGTGAGGGTGTGCCCCTGCCGGACCCCTGGCCGCGCGGGCGTGAACTGCTGCGTCCACGCTCCGGCGGCGAGCTCCCAGGTGTCCTCGAACTGCGAGAACACCTGCGCCGATCCGGCGAACAGCGTGAACGTCCTGCGCGACCCATTCCAGGCCGCGGCGGTCGAGCCGCGACCTGCAGGCGCTTGCGGGCTCACGATCTGCGTCCAGGTGACGCCGTCCCACTCCCAGGTGTCGGCGAGGGACTCCCCACCACTCTCGCCGTGCGAGAGCACGGTGCGCCGCCGCACGGGATCGAACGCGAAGGCAGCGCGGAACCGCGGGGCTGGTCGCACGGTGGTCGGGATCTTGGTCCAGCTGGTGCCGTCCCACTCCCAGGTGCCCATCTCATCGATCGCCTGACCGCCACCGAGACCACTGAACAGGACCACGCGCCTGCGGACCGGATCGTAGGCCATCGCGGCCAGGTCGCGCGCCGTGGGTTGCGACGCAGGCGACTGAAGGGCCCACCGTACGCCGTTCCACAGCCAGGTGTCGGCCAGCTGCGAGATTGCTGCTCGAGCGCCCGCCAAACAGCACGCTCTCGCCGTGCGCCGCGTCGAACGCGAACCCGGGGCCGTTTCGGGATGATGGACCCGGACCGACGTACTGCCACCAGTGCCCATCCCGGAGCTCCCAGGTCTCCGCGGTGGCGAGCGTGGTCCCAAAGCTCGGGCCACCACCGAACATCACCATCACGCCACGCAGCGCATCGAATACCGCGCCGTGCAAGGCGCGTCCGGTGGGCGCCAAGGCTGCGACCTCGGTCCACTTGGCTGCGACGGCATTCCAGGTCCAGACGTCGGTACGGGTCGCGCTGCAACCCATGCAAGTGGACTCGAAGTGGCCACCGAGGAGCACCAGCTGCCCGGTGGTCCAGTCGCGCGCGAGCCCCGCTTGCGATCGAAGGGGTGGGGTCTTGGTGTCCGCGGGTGCCACGTTGCTCCACGCCTGACCATCCCAGCGCCACGTGTTACCCGTGCTGACGCCTGCCAGGCGGCCGCCGAACGCGACCAGCCCGACGCCGTCGAAGGCGAGCTCGGGCTCGTCGAGCTCGGCGGGCGTCGGCGCGATCATGGTCCACACGCCGCCATGACGCTCCCAGGTCTCGCCGACCTCTCCGGTCGCGACGCGGCCGCCCGCGATCACCATGACCCCGCGCGAGGGATCGTAGGCCATCGCGTGCTTGGTCCGTGGCGGCGGGACCGTCTGCGCGACCTGCGTCCAGTTCGTACCATCCCACTCCCAGAGATCGCCGAGCACCGACGTCCCCGTGCTGCCGCCGAACAGGACGATCCGCTGCCGCTCGGGATCCCAGGTCGCCGCGGCGCCGTAGCGCGGCGCCGGTGATACCGCCATCGGACGATACGTCCAGGTGTTCCCGTCCCACTCCCAGGTGTCGGCACCGATGGGGAGACCGCTCGACGCGCCTCCGAACAATACGGTCTTGCGACGCACGGGATCGTACGCAAGCACATGATCGAAGCGCGCCGATGGCGCGATCGGCGTCGGGATCCTCGTCCACGCGACCCCATCCCACTCCCAGGTCTCGTCGCGCGCGACCTGGATGCCGTTGCCGTTCTGGATCGCACCACCGAACCTCACCAGCCGGTGGCGTGCGGTGTCATACGCGAGCGCCTGCGAGAACACGCCCGTCGGAAGTCCGATCGTGACCAGCTCCCACTGCGCCGACTCTGGGCGACACCCACTCGCACAGCCATCGTGGCCGAGCAGGTTCCCATCGTCGCATTGCTCACCGCCGACGGGATCGACGACGCCGTTGCCGCAGGTCTCGTTCGAGAGGCAGTTCGCCGAGCATCCATCGCCGACGACACCGTTGCGGTCATCGCAGACCTCGCCCGGATCGATCAGGCCGTTCCCGCAGCCGGCGGGCAGGCACACGCCGGCCGGGGTGGCCGTGTAACACGCACCGGTGGTGCCGTCGGCGCGCTGACACTCGGCGAACGGATCGTGATCGAGGCATGCGTCGAGATCCGCGGGCGCGACGCAGTACACGTCGTCCGCGATCCATGCGCACGCGGTGCGCGCAGGACATGCGACCCCATTGCCGCAATCCACCAGCTCGTCGCGGACGCAGCCCGCGAGCAACACCACCACGCACAGCGCGCCCCGAACGCCACACATCGCACCAGCTTACACCGTGGGTTTCCTGTAAGCAGCGAGCGCGAGGTCACGTTAGAGAGGCATCCCGCGGCAGCCACGCCCACAAAGCGCAGGCGAGCCGCCCTGCCGGAGGACCTACATGCGTCACGTCCGTACGATCTCGCTCGTCCTGCTCGCTGCCTGTAGCTCGATGAAGGCCAACCGGTCTTACGTCGCCTCTCCCACCGTTGCCTATGCCGGGGGGAGTCCGATCGCCACCGACGCCACCTCCGGCGAGGACTATCACGATTGGGGCAAGAACCCGTGGGTCGACGCCCGCAAGGATCACCTGTCCACGTTCGCCGCCGATGTCGATACCGCGTCGTACACGATCGCGCGCCGCAAGCTGAACGAGAACACCCTCCCGCCCCCGGCCGCGGTGCGCGTCGAGGAGTTCGTCAACTACTTCCACTACAGCTTCCCTCCGCCGGCCGCCGGATCGCCGTTCGCGGTGGTGATGGATGCGGCGCCCTCGCCCCTGGTGCCCGGGAATCAGATCCTGCGGGTCGGTGTGGGCACGCGCGTGAAGAGCCAGGCCGAGCGGAAGCCGGCGAACCTGGTGTTCCTCGTCGACG
The DNA here is from genome assembly GCA_016720595.1 of Myxococcales bacterium. Lineage (GTDB taxonomy): Bacteria > Myxococcota_A > Polyangia > Haliangiales > Haliangiaceae > JABFXX01. The sequence goes on along the minus strand of JADKKI010000049.1, from coordinate 31,916 downwards.
TGTCAGGCTCGATGGGCTCGGCCGACAAGCTCGGGCTCGCGCAGCAATCGCTGCGGATCCTGACCAACAACCTCGGGCCACGCGATTCGGTCTCGCTCGTGACGTATGCAGGCTCGACGCGCGTGGTGTTGCCGCCGACGGGCATGGAGAACAAGGACCGGATCCTTGCGGCGATCGACGAGCTGTCCTCGGGAGGATCGACGGCGATGGGCTCGGGACTCGATCTCGCCTACGAGCAGGCGATGAAGGGCCTGCTGCCGGGCTCGATCTCGCGCGTCATCGTGCTCACCGACGGCGATGCGAACGTCGGCGCGCAAGGTCACGCGCAGCTCCTCGGGATCATCGAGAGCCGCGCCAAGGCCGGCGTGTTCCTCTCGACGGTCGGGTTCGGGATGGGGAACTACAAGGACACGGCGATGGAGCAGCTCGCCGACAAGGGCAACGGCCAGAGCCTGTACATCGACTCCGCCTCGGCGGCGAAGCGCGTGTTCGCCGACCAGCTCGGATCGACCCTCGAGGTCGTGGCGAAGGACGTCAAGCTGCAGGTCGACTTCGACCCGAACCTCGTCGCGAAGTACCGCCTCGTCGGCTACGAGAACCGGGACATCAAGGACGAGCAGTTCCGCGATGACAGCGTGGACGCGGGCGAGATCGGTGCGGGCCACCAGGTCACCGCGCTCTACGAGCTCCAGCTGACGCCCGCGGCGCAGCTGTCCCCCGGCCCGCTCGCCACGGTGCGGATCCGGCACAAGACCCCCGAAGGTCAGCAGGCCACCGAGGCGGCGTTCGCGATGACCTCCGCGCCGGCGCCGAGCTTCGAGAGCGCCGCTCCCGACCTCCGGTTCGCGTTCGCCGTGGCGGCGTTCGCCGACGTGCTGCGCGGCGCCGACGAGGCCAAGGGCTGGTCCCTCGACCGGATCGCCCAGGTCGCGCGCGATGCCCAGGGCAACGATCCGGATCGCGCCGAGCTGATCTCGCTCGTGGAGCGCGCTCGCGCCCTGCGCGGGACGCCGGCCACCGTCGCGCGCTAGACTCGACGGCGGTGGAGCCGCCGCGCAACAGCATCGGCGACGTGCCGAGGACGGCCCGGATCGCCCGCGCCCTCGCCTCGCCGCTGGGCGTGCTGATCCTCCTGCCGCTGCTCGTGATCGGCGCCGGGATCATCGTGCTGCTCCTCGGCCGGCGGGCCACCCGTGACGCCAGCGATTCGATGGCCCGGCGGCAGCTGTCGTCGCAGGCCGCCGACGTCCAGCACGAGGTGGCGTTCGCGCTCGATCAGGCCGACCCCATGCTCGCCCGGCTCCGCGCGCTCGCCGATCCCACGCTCTCGATCGCCGAGGTCGGGCCGCGCATGCACGATCTGATGATCGGGCGGCCCGGGGTGGCCAACGTCAGCATCGGGTTCCCGAGCGGGCTGATGCGCGGCACGTTCGTGCCCGACGGGGCTCCCGGCGAGATCCAGATCAACGAGAGCATCATCGAAGGCGATCACACCACCCGGACCAACTATCAGGTGGTCCCTGGTGGCGTGCGCGCGGTGGCGAGCAAGACCACCGACTACGACGTCCGCAAGCGGCCCCACTACACGCTGGCCGTGCAGACCCGTGCGCGTGCGTGGACCCCGCCTCGCGTCTATTTCTCGTCGAAGACCACCGGCATCACCTGCGTCGAGCCGATCTACGCGGCCGATGGCACGCTGCAAGCAGTCACCACCGTGGACTTCGATGTCGGCGCGCTCTCGCAGTTCATCGTGCGTGCGCCGCTCGAAGGCTCGCGTGCGGTGGTGTTCGCGGGTGACGGCACCATCCTCGCGTACCCATCGGCGCCCGTGCCCGAGGTCGCGACCAAGGAGGCCCGCCTCCTTCGGCACGATGACTATCAAGATCCCGCCCTCGAAGCGCTGTTCGCCCGGGCGGGCACCGCGAGCGTCCGCGATCAACGATTCTTCGAGCTCGCCTCGAGCGATGGCGAGTACCTCGCGTCCGTGGCGCCGCTCGGCGGCGAGCGCGCCGGCATCAAGGCACCGCTCGATTGGTACCTCGCGGCGCTGGTCCCCGAGCGCACGCTGCTGGGCCCTACCAAGCGGCTCGAGAAGCAGAGCCTCCTCGCCTCGGGCGGCGCGCTCGTCATGGCGCTCGGCGTGGCCCTGATGTTCGCGTGGAACCTCGTGCGGATGCGGCGCGCGGTGAGCACGGCGCGTGAGCGTGCGCGCAAGGCCGAGGCAAAGATCGTCGAGATGGGCGCTTACCGCCTGGTCTCGCGCCTCGGGGTCGGCGGGATGGGTGAGGTGTGGCGCGCGGAGCACCGGCTGCTCGCCCGCCAGGCCGCCGTCAAGCTGGTGCGGCCCGACGCGCTCGTCGATCCGCTGCACCGCGCGAAGGCGAAGGAGCGGTTCCGCCGCGAGGCGCAGACGCTGGCCTCGATGCGCTCGCGGCACACGATCGCGCTGTTCGACTACGGCGTGGCGGACGACGGCACGTTCTTCTACGTGATGGAGCTGCTCGACGGGCTGGATCTCGATCGGCTGGTCCGCGAGTTCGGAGCGCAGCCACCCGCACGCGTGATCCAGATCCTGATCCATGCCTGCCAGTCTCTGGCCGAGGCTCACGATGCTGGGCTGCTGCATCGCGACATCAAGCCGGCGAACATCTACCTGAGCCGCGCCGCCGACGAGGTCGACATCGCCAAGGTCCTCGACTTCGGGATCGTGCACACGATCGCGGATCCGATCCCGGATCCGATCGACGTCGTCTCGTTGCCCGCGCCGAAGGCCGCCGAGATCCTCCTGCCCCCGACCTCCAAGCTGACGCAGGCTGGTGCGGTGGTCGGCACGCCCGGCTACATCCCTCCCGAGCAGGTCACCGGCACTGGTGCAGATGCACGCAGCGATCTCTACGCGCTCGGATGCGTGGCCTGGTGGCTGCTGTCGTCGAGCGAGGTCTACGCCCGCCCCGACGAGGAGAGCGCCATCCGCTCGCACATCCACGATCCGGTGCCCGAGCTCCGCCCGCGCGTGAAGGGCTGGCTGCCGGTGGCGCTCGAGGCGCTGGTGATCCAGCTGCTCGCCAAGAACCCCGACGATCGACCCGCCGATGCGCGCGAGCTCGCCACGCGGCTGCGCCAGATCACGATCCCCGACGAGCACGCGTGGACCGAGCAGCGTGCGCAGGCCTGGTGGTTCGCGCACCGCCCACGCCCGATGATCACCGCCGAGAGCTCGCCGCTCAGCGTGGAGCGGCTCCTCGTGCCGCAGAACTCCGACCAGATCACGGCGGCGCCGGTGGCTGCCCCCGAGGCCGCGACCATGCCCGCGATCCCGCGCAGCCAGCGGCGCTGACACCGCCATCTGCCGCGGCTTGGGACAATTGTTGTCGCCAACTCACGACAATGATTCACGAGATCGGACAGACCGCCTACCGGGCGAGTGCGTCGAACGAGGACCCCAAGGAGGAACCGTCGAATGCGCAAGACCCTCGCGTCCCTGCTGCTGTGCTCGTCCCTGCTCGCCCCCGCGTGTAGCCGGAAGTCGGAAGACAAGGCGATCCATGCCATCGGCCCCGGCGATCCCACCCAGACCGTGGCCTCCGGCGACCGCGAGAAGGCCGCCAACGCTCCCGCACCGTACGAGGTCGCGAGGGGAGCGGGAGCGGGATCTAGCGCCAGCAGCTTGGCCGGGCCGTCCGCCAACGGCATGTACGCCTCGGACTCCGCCGGTGGCGAGGGCTACAAGGACTACGGCAAGAACCCCTGGGTCGATGCCTCCAAGGACCACCTGTCGACGTTCGCCGCCGATGTCGACACCGCGTCGTACACGCTCGCCCGGCGCAAGCTGATCGAGGGCCAGCTGCCGGTCCCCGCCGGTGTGCGCGTCGAGGAGTTCGTCAACTACTTCCGCTACAGCTTCCCCACGCCCCAGAGCGATTCGCCGTTCTCGGTGGTGATGGAGGCCGCGCCGTCCCCGCTGTCCCCGGGCCGCCACATCGTCCGCGTCGGAGTCGCCACCAAGGCGAAGTCCGCGCAGGAGCGCAAGCCCGCGAACCTCGTGTTCCTGGTCGACGTCTCCGGCTCGATGCAGTCTCCCGACAAGCTCGAGCTCGCCAAGAAGGCGCTCCGCACGCTGACCTCGAACCTCGGCGAGGGCGACACCGTCGCGCTGGTCACCTATGCGGGGAACACGCGCGTGGTGCTGAAGCCAACCGGGATGGAGGACAAGGCGAAGATCCTCTCGGCACTCGATGATCTCACCGCCGGCGGATCGACGGGCATGGCGTCTGGCCTCGACCTCGCCTACGCGCAGGCGATGCAGGGGCTGCGCCCCGGCGCGATCTCGCGCGTCATCGTGCTGTCCGATGGCGATGCCAACGTCGGCGCACACACGCACGACGAGATGCTGAAGATCATCTCCGGCCGCGCCAAGGAGGGCGTCACGCTGTCGACGATCGGCTTTGGCACCGGCAACTACAAGGACTCGCTGATGGAGCAGCTGGCCGACAAGGGCAACGGCAACAGCTTCTACATCGACTCGATCGACGAGGCGACCAAGGTGTTCCAGACGGATCTGACGGCGACGCTCGAGGTGGTGGCGAAGGACGCCAAGTTCCAGGTCGACTTCGATTCGAAGCTGGTCTCGCGCTACCGCCTCGTCGGCTACGAGAACCGCGACATCGCCGACAACGACTTCCGCAACGACAAGGTCGATGCCGGCGAGATCGGTGCCGGCCACCAGGTCACCGCGCTCTACGAGGTGGAGCTGACCGCCGAGGGCAAGCAGACCGCTGCGCCACTCGGTGGTGTGCGGATCCGCCACAAGGCGCCCAACGGCGAGAAGGCGACCGAGGCCGCGTACCCGATGACGGGTGGGCCGGCAGCCTCGTTCGCGAACTCCTCGTCGGACTTCCGGTTCGCGTTCGCGACCGCGGCGTTCGCTGACGTGCTGCGGGGTGGCCAGGACGCCGAGCACTGGAGCCTCGCCGACATCCGCGACATGGCGAAGGCCGCCGCGGGTGACAACGCCGAGCGCCGTGAGCTGGTCTCACTGATCGAGAAGACGATGACGTTGACCGGACGTACCGCGACCCGCTAGCAGCTGCGCTACGGTGCGGGGATGCGCCGCCTCGCACTGGTGTACCTCCTGACGGCCTCCGCGCTCGCGCACGCGACGCCGCCGGAGCCGAGCGGCGCGCACCCGCGGATGCTGCTCGATGCGCAGCTCAAGGCCGCGTGGAAGGCGCAGGCTGCTGCGCAGCGCGGTCCGGTGGTCGGTGCGATCGCGCTGTGCACCGATGCGCACGACACCGCCGAGCACGACAACGCGGTGTATCAGGGCGCGGAGTGGGCGAAGGTCCTGCAGGCGTGCCTCGTTGCCTGGGCCGCCACGGAGAAGCCCGAGCACGCGCAGACGGCGATCAAGTTCTTCACCGCCCTGCTCGACGATCTCGACAAGCTCGGCGACAAGCAGGGTGGCAACAAGGCCGCGACGCGCGACTCCGGGTACGCGATCCGGAACCTCGGCCCGTACACCGCGCTCGCCTACGACTGGCTCCACGACGCTCCCGGCATGACCCCGGCGCTGCGGCAACGCGCACGCGAGCGCTGGGCCGCGTGGCTCGGCTGGTATCGGGATAGTGGGTATCGCGCGCGCGTCCCCGGCTCGAACTATCAGGCCGGCTATCTCGCATCTGCGACCTTGATCGCGATCGCGCAAGGCGGCGAGGCAGCGGAGGAGAACGGCCCGAAGACCTGGGCGTTCGTCGCCGACGAGCTGTGGGGCAAGGACATGGCGGCGGCGCTCGCGACCGGCGGGATCCTCGACGGCGGAGATTGGCCAGAGGGCTGGCAGTACGGGCCGCTCGCGATCGCCCACTACGCGCTCGCGGCACGAGTCGCCCGCACCGCAGGGATCCCCGTTTCAGGCGTCGAGCCGTGGCTCGCGAGCGTGTTACGCCGGCACGTCTATGCCCTGTCTCCGGGTGACCGCGTGTATGCGGGGCAAGACACCGAGGAGGAGCAAGCGAACCTCGCGCCGCACGTGTTGACGCTCGATGCGATCGCGCTCGGCGACACCCGCGCCGAGGATCAGGCGTGGGCCAAGGGCGAGCTGTCCCGGCTCAAGCTCGTGGATCGCGACTACCTGCTCTACGATGCGCTCGCCGGCGTGGGTGCCAAGCCCGCGCTCGCCCCGCGCGAGACCTGGCCCACGTGGTACGCGGCCGCCGCCACCGGCACCGTGTACGCGCGCACACGCTGGGATGCCAAGGCGATCTGGTTCGTCGCCGAGTGTCAGCGCGCGATCGATGTCGATCATCGCCAGCCCAAGGCCGGCAACTTCGTGCTCTCGCGCGGGACCGACGATGCGATCGTCGATCCCTCTCCGTACGGGTCCGCCTCGACCTTGACCAGCAATGCGCCGACCGTGGCCTCGGCTCACCTGCCCGCGGACTACATCCCGAGCCAGGGCGGCTGGGGCGAGAAGGTCGGCTGGGACTGGGCCACGCAGACCCGCTCGGGCGTCGTGGCGCTCCGCTGCGACTACTCCGATGCGTACCGGTTTCAGGAGCGCGCGAGCGATGTCCCCGAGGCGATCCGCGATCTCGTGTTGATCCCCGCGGCGAGCGGCACGGACGCGGTGCTCGTCGTCGTCGATCGTGCGTCGACGGAGTCAGCGGATCGCGCGATGCACCTGCGGTTCCGCGTGGCCGGTGGCCTCGCGCTCGATCCCAAGGCCGGGCGTGCCGAGAAGACCGTCGGAGGGACCATGCTCGTGATCGAGAGCCTCGCGCGGAGCGGCGGCACTCCAGCGATCGGGCGCACGGCGCAGAAGGACTGCTTCAAGGAGGGCACCCCCAAGGGTCGTTGCGATGCCGCGCGGTTCGAGACCACGGACTTCCGCATCGAGATCCCGGGGCCCGAGCCGCGGGCGGTGCACGCGATCGCGGTGACCGCACCTGCGCTGCCGGTGACCAGCACATCGATCTCGGGCGAGGGGTGGGCGGGCGTGAAGGTCACCGGGCTCCGCGAGGCCGCCATCGTGTGGCCGACCAAGCCCGGCGCAGCGCTCCGCTACACCGCGCCGAAGGGCACGCACGTGATCCTCGATGCGCCGGCGAGTGTGGCGATCGCGGCGGTGCCCGCGGGTGACGGCTGTGCTGTCGAGGTGACCTCGGGTGGCGCGATCACCGCACGGCCCGTCGTGATCGCGCTCGATGCTTCGTGTGGCGTGACCGCCGATCCGGAGGCCGCGAGCGCGAGCTCCGCGATCGGCACCCGGCCCGCCCCACCCGCCGGATCGTCCCGCTCGCCGCGCTCGGGATGTTGCGGTGCGCAGAGCACGCCGGGCTCGCCGATCGCGATGACCCTCGTCGTCCTCGCGATCGTGTTACGAAGGAGGCGTGCGTAGCTCCCTGGGGATGGTCGTCCTGCTCGCGCTCGTCGCGTGCACGAAGCAAGAAGCGGAGCGGTCGAAGCCGGCGGTGGTGGACCAGCCGGGCTCGGCCGCGATCGCGCCGCCGCCCCCACCATCGAACAGCGCCATCCGGGTCCCGGCGAACCCGCCACCGGTCGCACGGATCACCTACACGTGTAGCCACAGCAACATGCCCTGGGGCAATGGCTCGCAGTACCAGACCACGGTCTACGATCTCGACGCGGCGACGGTGACCCACGACAGCACCGACACGCCGAACCGGAAGGACGACGCTCCGCGGCCACCACCGCAGCTCCCCGGATCTGGCGCAGGATCCAGCGCGGGCTCGGCGGACGATGGCGTCACGCAACATCACTCCACCGCGAAGCTCGATCCCGAGAAGGTCACGAAGCTGCGCGCCGCCGTGGCAGCCGTGCTCGCGGGTGGCCCGTACGAGCCCGAGTACCCGCCCTCCGAAGGAATCTCGTGCGATCTCGCGCTCGCGGCCGCAACCGGCGCTCCGTTCTTCGTGATCGACAAGGCACAGCGTGACCGCAAGGACGCGGTCAACGCCCTGCTGAACTCACTCTGAGCGCCGAGGTCACCGCAAGCGCCACCCGGTCCTCGGTTTCTTCAGGGCACAGCGGACCTGGTTCACATCACGCGGACAGGAGCGGTCCGCGCATTGACCAGCGCTGGCTTGTCGACGCCGCGCTTGCGGAGCTTGCCGATCCGCACGGTGTAGGTCTGTCCGCGGCGCAGCACCCATCGCTCGTCGGGCTGCCGCATGTCCTGACCGCCATAGCTCGCGCGCTCGCCCGGCAGGTTCATCAGGGCGAACGTCGGATTCCCGAGCTCGTCCGCGACCTGCCATCCGTCCCCCTCGTTGGCGGGTGCGGGCCCGACGATCTGGAAGTAGACCGCGTCGCCATCCTTGGCCAGGCTGATCGTCCGCGCTCCGTTCGGCAGCTCGCCGTTGGCGATCACGTGCGTCGGCGCCGGTGGCTGCGGCTCCTTCAGCTCGCTCGGTGGGGCCGCGGGGATCGGCTGCACCGCATCGGGTTGCCAGAACCAGCGGCGCTCGGCGTCGAGCATCCACGCGCCCTCGAGCGCGACGCGATCACCTTGCTTGGCCTTGCCATCGAGCTTGACGCGAATGCCGAGCGTGCCGTTGCCCTCGCTGTCGTCGACCAGCCAGACGTATGGGGAGGCCACGAGCACCGGCGCCGTCTTGACGCCGGCGTCGACCGGCGGGTTCGCGGGCGGTGCGGGCACCATCACCGGCGGTCCGACGCGGCCATAGACCACACCGCGCTGGTTCCGGCGCGCGAGGAGCTGCGGGCGATCGATCACCGCCTGCCACGCGGAGATCGCGCCCAGATCGGCGATCACCTTGCCCGGATCCGCCGGCTCCGGCTCGTCGGGCTTCTTCGAGGCATCCTCGGGCGGCAACGGCGCGTCGAGCGGCAACGCGGCATCGGGCTTGCTCGGCGCGCTGCCACTCGCGGTCCCCGAGCCCGGATCGGCCTCGCGGCCCTTGCCCTGGCACGCCGCGAACACCAGCGTCGCGACGAGAGCGACGTGACGGGTCACCATGCGAGGGTGCCCAGGAGCTCCGCGATCGGCGCGAGCCCGGCGGCATCGACCTCGTCGAACGCGGCGAGCTCGTAGCTGTCGAGATCGAGCACCGCCACGACCTCGCCGCCGCGCAGGATCGGCACCACGATCTCGCTGCGCGACCCGGCATCGCACGCGATGTGGCCGGGAAACTGCTCGACGTCGGCGACGATCAACGTACGGCGCTCCGCAGCGGCAGTCCCGCACACACCCTTGCCGAGGGCGATCCGCACGCACGCGACCTTGCCCTGGAACGGCCCGAGCACCAGCTGGCCCGCCTTGGCGACGTAGAACCCGATCCACGAGGCGATCGGCACGCACTCGCGCAGCGCCGCAGCGGCGTTGGCCAGGTTCGCCACGAGATCGGGCTCACCCTCGAGCAACGCCGCGAGCTGCGGCAATAGTTCGCGGTAGCGCGCCGCCTTGTCACCTACCGGCGCAGAGAGGGCGACGGTCTCCATCGCCGGTTCAGCCGGAGGCGAGTGCGCGAGCGGCGTTGAGCGCGCGCGGGATCCCGAACGGGCTCGCGCGCAGCTGGAGGATCAGCATGTCGCCTTCGGTGGACAGGCCCGAGACGTTCACGACCGGCGTCAGCGTGCCGAGGATGCCGCGCACGCGATCGTTCTCCGCGAACTTCGGGTTCTGCATCAGATCGAGCACGATGATGTCATCGTGTGCTTCGACGAGCACAGGCGGGCGCTTCGGCATGAACTTGGCGAGGTTGCCCGGCTTCGACAGATCGAGCGCCCCACTCTTGATGAGGCCCGCGACGGGCGTGAACGATTCGCCGAGCACCTTCATGGTGACATCGGAGATCCGCAGCGTGACCTTGAACGAGGTCTCGCTGACCTCGATGCGCTCGACCCGGATCGAGGCTCCCGCGCGCACCGTGGTGCCCATCAGGTCGACCGTGGCGCCGATCCCGATCGCCGGCGGCCTCGGCGAGATGGTCACGTCCTGCGGCGCCTTCTTCGATGGTGGCGTGTTCGAGATGAACCAGCGCAGCGCATCGAGCGGCACCGCGATCCGCATCCCCAGCGCGTGGCGCGCCATGCTGAGCATCGCCGTGGGGTTCTTGACGATGAAGCGACCTGCAGAACGCAGCGCAGCGCGGAGCGGGAGTGCCATTGGTCGATCGTATAGCAGCGCGGGTGTGTGCAGTCGCGAGGATCGCTGTCAAAACAGCACGATCCGCAGCGGCGCGGCGAGCACGGTCCCTGCGACGGGCGTGCCGTCGACGATGGTCGCAAACACCACCCCGGGTGGCGCGTCCTCCGGCAGCATGATCTGCCGTAGCGGATCACCTGTACGCGGATCGAGCACGAGGACCTCGCGCAGGGCACGCCCATGAGCGACCACCAGCGGACTCCCCGTGGGGCCGCGCGCGAGGACCGGTACGATCGGACCGTCGATCGCATAGTCGTTGCGCGCGCGTAGGCCACCGCCGAGCTCGTAGAGCGTGTATTGCCAGCTGTCTCCGAGCGACGGAGGAGGTTGTACCGGCACCGACATCGGGGGTGCCTCGGGGTCCTTGGGCGGTGGCGGCCGGGTGGCGAGCGGACGCCGGGGTCGCACGGGAGTGACCGCCGGCTGGGGAGGCGCCGGGATCGGACCGCCGAGGGCGGCGCCGGTGACCAGCTCGCCCGAGGGCCTCCAGGTCAGCCCGAGCCCCGGCATCGCCGCGACGCTCCCCGTCAGCGCGGTGACCCGCAGCGCATCCCCATCCTCCAGCTCGACGAGCACGCCATCCTGCGATGGCGAGATCGCCCGCACCACTCCATCGATCTCGAGGGACCACAGCGGGAACATCCCGAGCTCGGTGACACGCGCGACCAGGCGGCCACGCTCGTAGCCGATGATCAACGTGCGCGCGCCGACCTCCACCGCCGTCACCCGCATGATCGCGCCGTCATCGCTGGCCAGCCACGCGCGCACCTTGCCCGTGCTCGCATCGAGCACGAACACGCGATCGGCGGCATACACGAGCACCGCATCGCCAGCGGCCTGCACGGCATCGAGGCTGTCGCCGATCCACTCCCATCGCGCCGCACCATCGCGCGTGGTCGCGCGCACGGACGCGGTGCCCGGGCGGTTCCCACGCGCCGCGCACACCACCACCTCGCGCGCCACAGCGAGCGCGACCGGCTGGCCGGCGCCGCAGCCATCGGAGCGTTGCCACTTCCAGGTGCGCGTCGACAGGTCGACGCTCGCGATCCCGGCACCGGAGGTCTCATCTGGCTGGCGCTCGAGCGGCACCGTGTAGAGCACGTTGCTCTCGCGTGGATCGATCGCCACGGCGCCGACGGTGTGCTTCCCGGTATCCGGCTTCTCGATCGCTGATGCGAGATCGAGCGGCGCAGCTGCCGGCAGATCGCGCAGCTCGGCAGGCACGCCCACACCGCGCGTGCGCACGGCGATCCGCAGCGCGCGCGGATACCGCGGCGGTAGGCCGAGGCGACGCACGGTCTCGCCCTGCGAGCCATTCCAGCTCGCCGCGATGACCGCGGTGTCGCCGAGCACACCGCCCATGCTGGCGAACGGGAGGTAAGCGCGGACGCCCGTCTTGTCGAGCACCGCGGCCGTCAGCGGCGTCGCACGCACCAGGCGTCGGTCACCTCGGGTCGCGATCAGCTCGCCGAGGGCGGGCAACGCGGTCGCGATCGGATCCCCCGCGAGATCTCGGGGCCAGCTCGCGACCCCAGCGCTGGTCGAGACCTCGAGCCGATCGCTGCCGTCGCGTGCGGGCCACGAGCCGCGCACGCCATCCACGCGCCCGGTGATCTTGCCGGTGGCGCGTGCGAGCGCGACCACCGTCGGGCCATCGAGCCCACTGCCCTCGACGATCACGGTCTCGCCTTCGCACGCCTCGATGTTCGTGACCGCGCCGATCGGTGTCGCCCACGTGATCGCCGGACCGCCCTTCGCATCGGCGACCCGGACGAGACGTCCGTCTTGCCCGATCGAGAACAGCTCGCGCCCCGCGTCGCCGCAGCTCGCGATGATCGATTCGGGCACGATCGTCGCCGGCAGCTTGACCCGCCCGAGCTCGTCGCCCGAGGTCGCGTCGAGGATGATCGAGACTCCGAGATCGCCGGTGACCACGCGGTCGTCGGTCATCGCGATGTACTGCAGCTCGGAGCGCCAGGCTCCCTTGCCATCGAGCTTGACGCCGCGCGTCCCCTTGGCATCCGCGCACACGATCGCCTGATCCGTCACGCCGACGATCGGGCCATCACACGCCGTCGGATCGCGCCACACGACGCGGCCCTGATCGATGTCGACGAGCTCGATTGCGGGCCGTGCTCCTTCGAGCCCATAGATCACTGCGCGCGCGGGCCCGGCGCCTGGGACCGTCCACGGTGTCGCGAGGCGCAACGGGACCTTCTTCTCGCCGGTGATGCCCGCCGGCAGCGCAGGTTGCGTGGGCTGGCTGCGGCCGATCCGGCCCTGGACCGCGCCCAGCGGCCAGCTCGGCGGCGGCGGTGGATAGACCCACCGCGGCGGCGGCTCCACGGGAGCCGGCGCAGAGGCCTCGCACGCGGCGAGCGCCAGCAGCAGCACGACCCGTGGGTGCACGAGGTCGTGCATAGCACGGGCCGATCGCCCGCGCGTACGCGTTACACGCGCTCGATGATCGTCGCGATGCCCATGCCGCCACCGATGCACAGCGTGATCAGTGCGGTGGACTTGTTCGCGCGCTCGAGCTCGTCGAGGGCGGTGCCGAGGAGGATCGCACCAGTGGCACCCAGCGGGTGACCGAGCGCGATCGCGCCGCCGTTGACGTTGATCCGGTCCGGATCGATCCCGAGGACGCGCGCGGTCTGCATCGGCACCGAGGCGAAGGCCTCGTTGATCTCCCACAGGTCGATGTCCTTGACGGCCATCCCCGCGCGATCGAGTGCCTTCTTCGACGCCGGAGCCGGCGCCGTCAGCATGATCACGGGCTCCGCGCCCACGGTGGACATCGCGCGGATCTTCGCGCGCGGCTTGAGGCCCGCCTTCTTGCCCCACTCGGCCGAGCCCATCAGCACGACAGCCGCGCCGTCGACGATGCCCGAGGAGTTCCCGCCGGTGTGGACGTGGTCGATCGCCTTGGTGTCCGGATAGCGCAGGAGCGCGAGCTGATCGAGCGTCTCGCCGTTCGGCCCCATCGCCATTCCGCCCATCTCGGCGAACGCGGCCTTGAGGCCGGCGAGGCCCTCCAGGGTGGTGTCCGCACGCGGGTGCTCGTCGCGATCGAGCGCGACGGTGCCGTCGTCGTTCTTGACCGCGAACAGCGAATTGGAGAACCGCTTCTCCTCGATCGCGCGGGCCGCCTTCTGCTGGCTCGCGAGCGCGAACTTGTCGACATCGGTCCGCGAGTAACCCTCGCGCGTGGCGATCAGATCGGCCGAGATGCCCTGCGGCACCAGGTACAGGCGCTTGCGCAGCTTCTCGTTGAGGCCGTCGAGCATCGCGCCGTCCGAGCCCATCGCGACGCGCGACATCGACTCGACACCGCCGCCGATGCCGCTATCGCTGAAGCCCGAGCCGATCTTCGCGGCGATGCTGTTCACGGCCTCGAGGCCCGAGCCGCAGAACCGGTTGATCGTGTAGCCGGTGACCTCCTCGGGCCACTGCGCGGCGATCAGGGCGACGCGCGCGATGCACGCGCCTTGCTCCTTGACCTGCGTGACGCAGCCGACGGCGAGATCATCGACGAGGCTCTTGTCGAGCTTCTTGCGCTCCGCCATGTGGTTCAGGGTCTGCGCGAGCAGCTCCTGCGGATGGTGGTTGGCGAGCCCGCCCTTGCCGGCCCTGCCCTTGCCACGGGGCGTACGAAGAACGTCGTAGATGAACACGTCAGTCATGGGAACCTCCGGTGGATTCGCGGAGGTTGGCCGATCTTCTCGCCGGCGTCCAGCGGCCAGGGCAGCCGGGCGGCCCGGCTACTGCTCGGCGCCCTGCTGCTGCGTCGGGGTCAGGAAGATCGTCGCGACCTCGTTGTAGGTCGTGCCGAGACCCTTGCAGCCGTTGAACGGCGCGGTCTTGTCGCCGCACGCCTTGGTGCATGACCCGGTGTACGTGAACGTGCAGTCGGTCGCGATTCCGTTGGGCGACAGCGCGCAGGCGCGGAAGGTCCCGACCAGGGGGCTCCACGCCCGGTTCGAGCACGCATAGGTCACCGGGACCGGGGCGAACAGATCGCCGTAGAACGCGCCCTCTGCCTGGGTGTACGTGGCGCGCTCGGTGGCCGAGGTCAGCAGCGCGAGGTTGGTGTCATGGCGCATCGAGATCTTGACCGGGACACCGTTGACGTTGGTCCGCGACAGCAGACACGCCGTCACCCAGCGCCGCTCGCTGACGGTCGGCGCTCGGGTTGCCCACGCCGGTGCGAGGCCGATCCACCCGGGGAACGTGTACTCGACACCTGTCGAGTCCTTGGCTACCAGATCCTGGCCGATCGGGAGTGCACATCCCACGATGTAGGACAGGACGTCGCGGCCCGAGTCCGTGTCCATCATCGCCATCACCTCGAGGCTGTTCGACGACAGCCGGTTCGAGGACAGCCGGTTCGACGACAGCCGGTTCGACGACAGCCGGTTCGATGACAGCCGATTGCTCAGCTGGACCGCGCCCTCGGTCTCGGACAGGTTCGGTTCCCCCTCGGCCAGACATCCCCCAAGCACAGCGGCAATGCAGACAGGAAGGATTGTGTTCATGTGGATCGGGATCCGGCTGAAATGGGAGGTTTGTTAGGTAGCGGTGGGGTAGCGGCTCGCTCAGAACGCGACGGTGATCTCGCGGATGGAGGTCTTGCTCTCCGAATCAGTGAGATCGCCGCCGAGGTCGGGTGACGACCGTCCGCCCCAGGTCCCGTTCACCGTGGCCGTGACGGTCGTGAACTCCGCCTTGACCTTGGTGGTGACCGGCCCGAGGGTCTCCACACGTTTGGTGGTCTCGTGGACGCTCCCGAAGCCGTTCTGGACCCACGACACGTTGAACGTGAGGGGCCCGGAGGCCGCGCACGTGAACGTCCCGTCGTTCATGTTGATGACGCACCGATTGATCGGGTAGTCGGCCGGCGTCGTCAGGTTCAGGGTTGCAGTGGTCCCGTTCTGGGTGAAGGCGGCGTTCGGGATCTCACCCGCCCCCTGATAGAGGATGGCGAGATCGGGGTTGGTGGGGTCGGGCGTGGCCCAGGAGAAGTCGAGACCCGACGTATTCGCGACCTGATCGCGCGTCGCCGCGAGAAACCCGTTGGTGCCCTGATCGTCTAGCAAGGCGGCGTAGGCGCTTCGGCCATTGACGATGATCGACGTCACCGTCTTGTTCTTCCTCGCGACCGCCTCCGTCGAAGTTGATTCGGGTGGTGATTCCACCGAGCAGCCCATCAACAACACGAGCAAGACGGTCGAGATTTTTTGCATCACCAACAGCGTAACCAGAGCAACTCGCAGACTCCATCACAAACCGACGACGATCGTGGTTACGACACCGTCGTACATGGCGGAGATCCGGGGTGCATGGTGGTGCCGCATTTCGCTGCACCCCGCTCCCTGACCCCTCTAGGGCATACAGCCCACGGCGGTGACCTGCTGCTGCAGCGCTTCAAGGGATTCGGTGCAGGCCTTGACCATCCGTGCCACGGCATCGGGCGGCAGGCCCTTCGTGGGGAGGGACCAGAAGTCGGCCGTCTCGTTGCCGAGCTCGTGCCGTTGATCGAGCGGCAGGCCCTCGCAGGACATCGCGCGCGACACACCCGCCACGAACCGATCGCACTCCATGACCCCGACCTTCAGGTTCGCGAGCCGCGCGACGATCACGACGAGCGCACCTCGATCACGCGCGTTCCCCGAGATCACGCCGAACAGCGCCTCGCGATGCTTGGCCTCCACGTGCCCCACACACGCGCCGAGATCATCGGGCGTCATGGTCGCGAAGCAATCGATCGCCGCAGCGGACCACGCGTCGTCGATGCAGCGCGTCTGCATCGCGGCGAGGATCGATTCCTCCGGTGGACGGATCCCACGCGTCGCGCGCTCGAGCCCGGCGGCGGCCTCACCGCAGCCACGCGCTGTATTCTCGATCGGCACGGGCGGCGCGGGCGCAGGCTTCGCGGGGCCGCTACAGGCCGCGATCGCGATCAGGAGCAGCGTTCTCACTGCCGCAGTCTAACAAGCGCCCGTGTGCGTGCACGTACCCGACTTGATGATGATGATGAGGGTAGTGACCATCGAGTACGTACACGCTCACGGGCAAAACCAGAGGAGGACACGCGCTCGTCGGTGCAGTTGCCCGTGCGCACCGAGCGAGGCATGTGGGAAGCCAGAGCAAGCTCCGCGCCGGCTCGTAACCCGGCGCAGACACGCGGCAGAACGCCGCCACGCTGGGGCTGCATGCCCCGCTGCAACCTCCGGATGACAGCCCCCTGATAGGGTCCCCCGCCATGGGGATCCGTCAGCGGCTGAGGTATCGGTTCGACAACTGGATGGCGCGGGGCGTGGGGGCGCAGATCTTGTTGCTCGCGTTGTTCACCGTCGTGCTGGTGTTGATCACCGCCATCTTGATCGTGGTGTTCGACGTGGTGCCGGCGGACGAGCAGGGAGCGAAGAACTCGTTCGGGATGCTGTCGTGGAAGGCGCTGATGCACGCGCTCGATCCGGGGACGCTGTCCGGAGACAGTGCGAGCTGGACGCTGCTGTTCATCCTGCTGTTCGTCACGATCGGCGGCCTGTTCGTCCTCTCGGCACTGATCGGCATCCTGAACCAGGGCTTCGGCGCCATGATCGAATCCTGGCGCCGCGGCAAGAGCCGGGTGATCGAGCGCGGTCACACCGTCATCCTCGGCTGGGGCCCCAAGGTGTTCACGCTCCTCCGCGAGCTGGCGATCGCGAACCAGAACCAGCGCAACGCGTGCGTGGTGGTGCTCGCGGATCGCGACAAGGTGGAGATGGACCAGGCCGTGGCCGAGGCGGTCCGCGGCACGCGCCTCCGCGTGGTCACCCGGCGCGGCAGCACGATGGCCCCGTCTTCGCTCGAGCTGGTCAACCTCGAGGCGTCGAAGGCCGTCGTCGTGATCGCGCCCGAGGTGGACGCCCAGGGTCACGTGATGGTCAACCACGAGTCCGACACGATCGTCTTGAAGACGTTGCTCGCGCTCGCGAAGGTGTCGCCAGCGCGCGCCCTCCACGTGGTCGCGGAGATCCTCGACGAGCGTACCGAGGCTGTCGCCCGGATGGTCGCGGGTGAGAAGGCCGCACTGGTGCTCGCCTCGCCGCTGATCAGCCGGCTGCTCGTCCAGACCGGGCGACAGTCCGGACTGTCGGCGGTCTATACCGAGCTCCTCGACTTCGCCGGGATGGAGATCTACGTCCAGCCGCAGAAGGGCCTCACCAACAAGACGTTCCGCGAGGGCGTGTTCGCGTACGAAACCTCGTCGCTGATCGGCGTGATCACCGTGGCGGGCGAGCTCCTGTTGCCGCCGGATCCGGACCGCCGCTTCCACGGCAGCGATCACATCATCGTGATCAGCGAGGACGACGACACGATCACGCTCGATGCCCGTCCCACGGAGCTCGACGATCGCCACGTGATCGCGGCCCCTGCCCCGGTCGCGCCCCGGCCGGAGCGCACGCTGGTGCTCGGCGGCTCGAGCCCTCGCCTGTCACGGGTGCTGTCCGAGCTCGATGCCTATGTCGCCTCCGGGAGTAGCACGCTCGTCGTCGCGGAGGGCGAGGCCACGCTCCCCGCGCTGCGCAACATGACGATCTCGCTCAAGCGCGGGGAGATGACGGATCGCGGGCTCCTCGAGGCGCTCGCCGTGATCGAGTACGACCACGTGCTCGTGCTCTCCGAGAGCAGCGGCCGCACCCAGGAGATGGCGGACGCGCGCACGACCGTCGCCCTGCTCCACCTGCGCGACATCGCGCGCCGCGCCGATTGCAAGCTGCCGATCACGAGCGAGATCCTCGACATCGAGAACCGGGACCTCGCGAGCGTGGCCGAGGCCGATGACTTCATCGTCAGCAACACGCTGGTGTCGCTGATGATGTCGCAGATCTCCGAGAACCCCCACCTCGTGGGGGTGTTCGACGAGCTGTTCACCGCCGGTGGCTACGAGCTGTACCTGAAGCCCTCGCACCACTACGTCGAGGATGGTGAGCGGCCTTTCGCGCTGGTGTGCGAGGCGGCGCTGCGCCGCAAGGAGATCGCGATCGGCTACCGGCTCGCCAACCACGCCCGCGATGCCGAGCGCGGGTTCGGCGTGGTCGTCAATCCGCCCAAGCGGGTGCCGATCCCGTTCGGCGATGGCGACAAGATCATCGTGCTGGCGGAGAGCTGATCGGGCCGCTGCGGTCGATCCCCGACGGATCGACGTGCTCGCGCGGCACGATCAGCCGCAACGCGCGCGGCACCACATCGATCCGGTAGCGATCGCCGGCCGGGAGCTCCTCGCCGTCGCACTGCGCCGCGGGGAGCGGGTTGGCGCGCACGTCGAGCTCGAAGTGCGCGCCGGTATTCGGCGCCTCGTGCGTGAACCCGAGCGCGGCCAGATCCTCGATCCCCACCGGGCTACGCCGCAGGCTGCCGAGCATCTTGGTCCCGAAGTCACGGCGTCCAGTCACCGGCACCATCTCGAACAGGCCATCGTCCGACTCGATGCTCTGATCGAACACCCACTCGCCGCCGAAGATCTTCGTGTTCTTGATGATCACGTCGAGCAGGTTGTCGAACGAATGGACCTTGCCATCGATG
This sequence comes from Myxococcales bacterium, assembly GCA_016720595.1. Taxonomy (GTDB): domain Bacteria; phylum Myxococcota_A; class Polyangia; order Haliangiales; family Haliangiaceae; genus JABFXX01. Next base: position 13,159 of record JADKKI010000049.1, on the reverse strand, counting down.
ATCGCCTCGAGATCGAACTTGATGTCGACGACATAGCTCTCGGCGAGGCGCTGCAGGATCGCGCCGGCGTACACCAGCTGATCGCGATACAGCATCCCGAGCCCGGGGATCCGGCCCACCCGCTCGCGATCGCGGTTGCGCGTCTCGAGGCTGGCGGCGCCGAGGCCGATCGAGAACGAATCGAAGAACAGATCGCGGTGGATCTCCTTGCGATCTCGCTCGATCACCAGCCGGCCAACGTCACAGCCCACGATGTTACCCGCGGCGATCACGCTGACGTTGCGCTCGAGTGCGCCCGCGCCTGAATCGAGGCCGAACGATTTGCCCTGATCGTTGGCGGTGCCCGTGGGCATCATCCCCATCGCACAGGCGCTCGCGTGCTGCGAGGCGAAGATGCCCTTCGCGACCTCGGCGAACGTCCCGTCGCCGCCCATGTAGATCACGACCCGCGCGCCGTCCTCGTCGATCGCCTCCCGGACCCGATCGATGGTCCGGCCCTCGGGCTCGGTGGGCGTGAACGTGTGGGCGATCGCGGCCTCGTCGAGCAGGGCGCGCGTATGCCGGATCCAGTCCGCGGCCTTGCCGCTCTGCGCGGTCGGGTTGGCGAACAGGACGGCGGGCCGGCCGTTCAGCCATCGATCGATGCCTGGCACGTTTGGACTGTAACCTTTTCGCGGCGATACGAACTGCCATCCGCGAGTCGGTTTTTGCGGAGCGAGGGCGGTAGGGTACGGTCCACCCATGGTCGCTCTCGTGCAAACGCCTCACGCCACCGACGAGCACGAGCTCCTGCGGCAGACCCTCCGTCAGTTCGTCGCCAACCGCGTCGAGCCGCAGGCGATGGAGCATGACGAGGCGCAGACCTTCAACACCAAGCTGCTCCGCGAGCTCGGCGAGCTGGGCCTGATCGGCGTCACGGTTCCCGAGCCCGACGGTGGCGCGGGGATGGACGCGATCGCCTCGTGCATCGTCCACGACGAGCTGGCGTACTCGGATCCGGGCTTCGCGCTCGGGTACCTCGCGCACGCCCTGCTGTTCGTCAACAACCTCTACTGGGCGGCCAATCCGGCCCAGCGCAAGAAGTACCTGCCGAAGGTCCTCACCGGCGAGGTCGTCGGTGCGATGGGGATGACCGAGCCTGCGGTCGGCACCGATGTCCTCGGCATGCAGTCGGTCGCGCGCAAGGATGCGAACGGCTACGTGCTCAACGGCCGCAAGACCTTCATCACGAATGGCCCCGAGGCCGACGTGTTCCTGGTCTACGCCAAGCTCGAAGGCAGGATCACCACGTTCATCGTGGAGCGCTCGTTCCCCGGCTTCTCCACGGGCCCGAAGATCGGCAAGCTCGGGATGCGCGCGTCGACGATGTCGGAGCTGATCTTCGAGGATGTCCGCGTGCCGCTCGAGAACCTGGTCGGCACCGAGGGTGGTGGCGTCACCAACATGATGCGGAACCTCGAGATCGAGCGCCTCGGCCTGTCCGCGATGTCGCTCGGCATGGCGCGGCGATGTCTCGACGTGATGGTCAAGTACGCGATCGACCGCAAGACGTTCGACAAGCCGATCGCCGAGCACGGCCAGATCCAGCGCTACATCGGCGAGAGCTACGCCAAGGTCGAAGCGATGCGCGCCTTGACCTACAACGTCGCGGCCACCACCGGCCCCACCTCGCGGAACCGGCTCGGCACCGATGCCGCGAAGCTGTTCTGCGCGACCGCGGCCAAGGAGGTCGCCGACGCGGCCGTCCAGGTGCTTGGGGGCTACGGCTACTGCACCGAGTACCGGGTGGAGCAATTTTTGCGCGACACCAAGCTCATCGAGATCGGCGGCGGGACCCTCGAGGCCCACCAGAAGAACATCACCCGGGACCTGACCCGGGGCTGACATCTGGCCAAACGGCGGTATACCCTCGGGCAGTGACGCGGCGAGACCCGCCCGACGATCGCGACACCCTCGTCGACGCCAAGAAGACGCGCCTCGGCGTCGGCGGCACCAAGGGCAAGGCTGATCCCGAGCTCGTCGGCCAGGTGGTCGGCGGCTACCTCGTGGCCGAGCTGCTCGGCTCGGGCGCGATGGGCGCGGTCTATCGCGGCTCGCACATCGATACCAATCGCGTGGTGGCCCTCAAGGTGCTGCACCCGCATCTCCTCGACGAGACCTCCGTGGTGGAGCGGTTCCGGCGCGAGGCGCGGGTCGCGGCGCGGCTCGGCCATCCCCACATCGGCGGGGTGATCGAGCTGGTGCAGGCCGCGGACGGTCGCTACGTGATCGTCCTCGAGTACGTCGAGGGCGAGCCGCTGTCCGCGATCATGACCATGCCGTTGCCGCCGGAGCGCGTGACGCTGCTGGCGAGTCAGCTGCTGCGCGGTCTCGAGCACGCCCACGCCTCGGGCCTCGTGCACCGCGACCTCAAGCCCGACAACGTCCTCGTCGAATGGCGCAACGGGCGGGACCACGCACGGATCGTGGACTTCGGGATCGCGATCGTGCGCGAAGGCAGCGAGGAGTCTCTCGAACGCCTCACGGCTACCGGCCAGATGGTGGGCACGCCGCTCTACATGTCGCCCGAGCAGGCGCGCGGCGAGTTCATCGATCACCGCGCGGACCTCTACTCGCTCGGCGTGATGGTCTACGAGATGATCTCGGGCGTCCTCCCGTTCGAGGGGCGGCCACTCGACATCCTCGCCGCGAGCCTCAAGCGCGACCCGCCGGCGATCGCGCAGCGCGTGCCCGGGTTGATCGTCGAGCCGCTGCTCGAGCTGTTCTGCCGGAAGCTGATGGCCCGCGATCTGACGCGCCGGTTCACCAGCGCCCGCCACGCGCTCGACGTCCTCAAGCTGATGGAGACCGATCCTGAAGCGGCGCTGCCGGCGCTCGGTGTGATGGACGTCGAGAAGGCGCTGCGGGTGGTCTCGCTTCCGCCACCGCCGACCAAGCGCTGACGCTCAGAACGTCTCGTCGAACAGGTCCCGCATCGCGCGCCACGTGCGCTGATCCGTGGGCGCGTGGTAGTTGACCGCCGGATTCCCGAGCCGTCCTGCGTCGGGGTTCGCGAACCCGTGGACGGCGTTGCCATACAGGTAGAGCCGCCAGTCGAGCTTCGCGGCGCGCATCTCGGCCTCGAACGCGAGGCGCTGTTCCGGTGGGATCAGCGGATCGTCCGCGCCGATGCAGACGAGGATCTTGCCGGTGATGTTCCGCGCATCCTCGGGGCGCGTGGTGGCGAGGCCGCAGTGGAAGCCGCACACGCAGGCGAGCGGCGCACCCGAGCGTGCGAGCTCGAGCGCGAACGTGCCGCCGAAGCAGTACCCGGTGGCCGCGACGCGCGTGGGATCGACCTCCGGGCGAGCGAGCAGCACGTCGAGCCCCGCACGCGCCAGCGTACGCACGCGATCGAGATCGCCGCGTAGCGCGCCGAGCCGCGCCATCATCGACGCCATGTCGGCGAGCACCTCTCCACCGCCGATGTAGTCGACCGCGAACGCGACGTAGCCCAGCTCGGCGAGCCGATGGGCGCGGTCCTTGACCTGCGGGCCGAGGCCGTTGCCCTCGTGACAGATCAGGATGCCTGGGCGCGGACCCGAACGGCTGGCATCGAGCGCGAGGTAGCCGACGTACGTGACGCCAAGGACCGTGTAGGAGATGGCTTCGGTGTGCACGCGCGCATCATCGCCCGCGTGACCTGAAGCGCGCTACTGAGGCGCGGCGGAGCCGGCCGGCGGCGGAGGCGGCTCGCCACCGCCGTGCGGCGGCTTCATGCCTCCCATCCCACCACTCATCACCTTGATGATCTCGGCCTGAACGCGCTGTGCCTGCTCGGGTGGGAGCTTCTCGCGACACTTCTTGATCGCGGGCTGATCGGTCGCGGTCTGAAAGCAGCCGAGGACGTCGGCCGGCCACTTGTCGGCCTGGCACGAGCTGATCAAGATCCCGCGGAGCTTCTCCGAGATCGTCTTCATCTGCTCCATCATCTCGGGCGGCCCCTGACGGCCGGTCATCATCGCGTCGATCGCCTTGTTGATCGCGGGCGCGCACGGGTCACCGCTGGCGCCATCGCTCTTGCTCTTGCTGCAGGCGACGAGACCGAGGCCGACAACACACGCGATCGAGAGAAGCTTGGACATGGGATCTCCGGACATAAAAAGGGCCCGTGCATGATGCACGAGCCCAAGTTTAAGTGACGATCAGTTCGTTCGCTGGTCTGCTTAGTTGCAGGCCGCGGCCGACTGCTTCACGGCATCCGCCGCCGCCTTGCACGCCGTCCCGAGGGCAGCCTTGCCCTCGGCCGGGATGCTCGCCCACGCGGCAGAGGTCTGCTCGTAGGACTGCTTCAGCGCATCGCGCGTCGCCTGCGGGAGCTTGTCGCACTTCGCGAGGCTCTCGATCGCCGCCTTGTAGTCCGCGCACTCGGCCGGGAGGTCACCGCCGCCAGCCGCCGCCGGGGCAGCCGCCGAGCCATCAGCCGAACCGGCCGCCGGAGCCGCCGAGCCCGAGCCGTCGCCGGCCGGGGCCGCGGAGCCGCCGCCCATGTCGCCGCCGCCCATCGCCTTGGCCATGCACTCGCCGTACTTGGTGCCGACTTCGGTCATCTTCTTCATGTCCTCATCGGACGGCTTCTCCGGCTTGTCACCGGCGTTCTTCGCGTTCTCGGCCGACCACTTGTTCATCTCGTCCTGGACCTTGTCGGCGCAAGCCTTGTCCTTGCAGCCGCACATCTTGTCCTTGAACTCGCCCATCTTGGCCATCGCCTCGCCGGCGCCGCCCTTCTTCTTGCAGCCAAAGGAAGCGATGGAAACGGCGGCCAGGAACGCGATCGTGATCTTGCTCATCTTGGGAATCCTCTTTGTGTGGAACGGAAGTTGTGGAGAGAGTTTTAGAGCATCCGGAGATCGACCGAAACGAAACGACTGGTTTTAAGCGTCGTCGTTTGCAGCCGATCCGATCTGCAATCGTGACAATCCGCGACAATTGAAACGGCACCGCGACAATCTGTCGTCAACGCGGATGTTCATCCGCAATGACGGCGAAGAACGTCACCCGGCGAAGGTGATCACGCTTCAACGAGGAAGCGTTCGTACGCCGTGAAGTCGTAGTCGCGGCCCAGGAAGTCCTTCACCAGCTCGGCCGCATCGCGGCTCCCGCCCGGCACCAGCACCTTGTCGCGGTATGCGTAGGTCACGTCGGTGGCCATCAGGCCGCGTGACGCGAACGGCGTCAGCAGGTCCTTCGCGATCACGAGCGACCATTGGTACGTGTAGTACATGGCCGAGTAGCCCACGAGGTGCCCGAACGACGCGTGGAACCGCGTCCCGGGCACGTACGCGAAGGGCGTGTACTTCTTCTGAAGGCGTTTGACCTCGACCAGCTGATCGAGCGTCGCAGGATCCGCACGGTGGAACCCGAGCGAGATCGCCGCATAGAAGATCTGCTGCACGGTCGCGGTTCCGAGCCCGAACTTGTCGGCGCGCCGCATGTTCTCGACCAGCGCCTCGGGGATCACCTCGCCGGTCGTGTGGTGACGCGCGAACCGCGCGAGCGTGTCGTGACGCCACGCCCACTCCTCGAACATCTGCGAAGGGGCCTCGACGAAGTCCCACTCGGTGGCCACACCACTCTGGGTGATCCACCGCTGGTGGCCGCCGAGGACGTGATGCATCAGGTGCCCGAACTCGTGGAACATGGTGACGACGTCGTCATGCTCGAGCAGGCCGGGATCGGTCGGGCTCGGCTGCGGGAAGTTGCAGACCAGCACTCCCTCGGGGAGCTGCGTGCCACGCACACCATCCTTCAGTGGGAACTGCGCCGCGTGCTTGTACTTGCCGTCGCGCGGGTGCATGTCGAGATAGATCCGGCCGATCCGCTCGCCGCCGCGGATCACGTCGTAGGTCAACACCGTCGCGTGCCACGGCGGCGCATCGATCACCGAGACCGGGCGATACGAGAGCTCGAAGATCTCGGAGGTGATCTCGAGGAGACCGGCGAGCACGCGTGGATACGGGAAGTACTGGCGAACCTCGCTCGCATCGACCTCGTAGCGATCGCGCTTCACCAGGTTCTCGAGCCAGACCTTCTGCCAGTCGGCGACCTTGGTCGCCTTCGGATCCACCGTCTTCAGCTGGCGGAGCAGCTCCGTGTAGTCCTGCTCGGCGCGCGGCGCAGCGAGCTTCCACACGCGCTCGAGGAACTCGGCGGCTCGCTCGCCGCTGCCGATCATCTTGTCGGCCGTGATGTAGTCCGCCCAGTTGGGATAGCCGAGCAGCGACGCCTTCTCGGCGCGCAGGGTCAGGATCTGGGTGAGGATCTCCTCGTTCCCCTGATCGCCGCGGCTGCGGAACGCGATGTACAGGTCCTGGCGCAGCGCATCGTCCGCTGCATAGGTCATGAACGGGTTGTAGTCGGGATAGTCCGTGGTGATCTTGATCTTCCCGTCGTCGTCGGGAGGGTGCGACGCGATGAAGTCCGCCGGCAGACCAGCGAGCCGCGCCGGATCCGTGATCTCGATGCCGCGGACGTCCTCGCTGATGGTCTTGCTGAAGGTCTGCCCGAGCTTGGTCAGCTCCTCGTCGATGGTCTCGAGGCGCGTCCGTACCTCGAGCGGGCGATCGACGCCTGCGCGCCGGTAGTCGCGCAGCGTGTGGGCGTGGAACCGCTGGGTGTCCGCATCCGCCGCGGAGACATCCACCGCCGCGAGCGCGTCGTACATCTCGCGATCGAGCGCGAGGGCCGAATAGAACTTCGAGACCTCCTGCTCGCACTCGCGCGCGACGTCTCGGATCGCCTCGTCCGGGTGGACCTCCGACATCAGCCCGGCGAGCGCGTTCGAGCTGCTCGCCGCGGTGAGCAGCTGGTTGTAGCGATCGAGCGCCTCGTCGATCGTGCGTGCGCTCAGCCCGATCAGCTCGGTGCGGAGCGCCTGCGCGCGGTGGAGCCCCGCGAGGCATTCGGTGCGGAACTGCTGCTCGGCCTTCTTCACGGCGACGGAAACTGTAACATCGATCCTGCATGGACGACGTTCTCTCCGTACCCGAGCTGGGCGCCGCGTTGCCGCTGGTGGCGAGCGATCCGCGCTGGCTCCCGATCGCGCTCGCCGATCTCGATGCGGTCCACGCCGATCATCTGCACTGCGAGCGCAAGGCGGCGCAATCGGCGCTGTCCTTGATCCGCAGCTATCCCGAGCGCACCGACCTCGTCACCGCGATGGCGCGGCTCGCGCACGACGAGACCCGACACGTGGTCCAGGTGGCGCAGCTGATGACCCGCCGCGGCCAGCCTGCCAGCTACGATTTCGGCGATGACTATGCGGCGGCGCTGCGCGATCTGATCCGCAAGGGTGAGCCGCTGCGCCTGCTCGATCGGCTCCTCGTGTTCGCGACCATCGAGGGGCGCTCGGCCGAGCGGCTCGGGCTGCTGGCTGGAGCACTCGAGGATCCCAAGGCGCGAGAGCTGTACGCGAGCCTCGCGGTCGCCGAGGTTCGTCACCGCGACATCTTCCTCTCGCTCGCCCGCGATGCGGATCCGGTGACCTGGCAGGCCCGCGCGCAGGAGCTCGCCGCGCGCGAGGCCGAGATCCTCGCGGCCCGCGCGATCTCCGCGCGCATCCACTGAGGACCTCGAAGGGCTGGCCTGCATGGCTTGTGGTGTCGCGATGCACCGCAGAGCCAGTCGTGAGCAGGAGATCAAAACCAGGAAGCGAGGAAGCAAGGCAGCGGACGATGAAAGGTCTCCGACCTAGGTTCCTGGCTTCCTGGGTTTGATCTCCGGAGGTCGTCCTCCCGAAGAACTGACTACTCGGGTGCGGCTTCGGGCTTGAGGTCGGCGAGCGGCGGCATCGTGACCAGCGCGCGCCACTTCGCGGCGACCACGCCCACCACCACGATCGCCACCGCACCACCGGCGATGATCGCCGGGACGGCCCCGACCAGGAACGCGGCGAGGCCGGACTCCGCGGCACCGAGCTCGTTCGACATGCCGATGAACACGTAGTGCACCGCGCTCACGCGCCCACGGATCGCATCGGGGACGACGAGCTGCTCCAGCGTCAGGCGGATCACCACGCTGATGTTGTCGAGCGCGCCGCACGTCACGAGCAGGATCACGGTGAGCGGCAGCGAGGTCGAGAGGCCGACGCCCATCGTGGCCGCGCCGAACAGCGCCACCACGACGAGCAGCACCCGGCCCGGGCGCTTCCAGGGCGGAAGCCGACCGCCGAGCACCGCGGCCACCACGGCGCCGGCGGACTGCGACGCACGGAGGATGCCGTAGCCGAACGCGTTGGTGTGCAGCACGTCGGTGGCGATCGCGGGGAGCAGTGCGGTAACGCCGGCGAACAGCACCGCGAACATGTCGAGCGTCAGCGCGGGGAGCAGGAGCGGCGAGCGCCAGATGAATCGGAGCCCGACCCGCCAGTCCTTGCGCGCCGCGACCGCGGCTCCCGTCGGATCGGGGATCACGCGGGCCTCGGGCAGGCTGCGGTACATCACCGCGGAGGCGACCCCGGTGATCGCGACGAACGCATAGATCCACTGTGGCGCCACCCAGATCAGGGCGAGCCCCGCGAGTGCGGGCCCGATGATCGCGGCCAGCTCCTGCAGGCTCGAGCTGATCCGGTTCGCACGCCCGAGCTGATCGCGTGGCAGGATCAACGGGATCAGCGACGAGCTCGCGGGGGCGTGGATCACGTTGACGCAGCCCTGCACGAACAACAGGCCATAGAACGCGATCACCGGCGCATGCGTGGCCGAGACGATCGCGAGCCCGATCCCGATCCCACCTGTGGTGGCGACGGCGGCGGTCGCGAGCAGGCGGCGATCCGAGCGATCCACGAGCGTCCCCGCCGGGACGAACAACAGGATCACCGGCAGCACCTGCACGAACCCCACGCCAGCGAGCACGAGGAAGTTCGCCGTATCCCCGTAGAGCTCCCACACCACCGTCGCGTTGATCACCGCCCGGCCGAACGTATTGAGGGACCTGGCCCCGACCACGCGGAGGATCCGACCGAGGACTGCGTCGGGCACGACCATGTGGATGCTACGTCAACCGGGGAGGTGTCGCCGTGTGTGCGATTCCCGAACAACCTCGCGGGTGTGCAGTCCTGGTACAGCCGTGAGGGCCGGGTTCTTGCAACACCGGGATGACATGAGGACCACCACCCAATTCCTGCTGGTTAGCGCCTTCCTCCTGGGGGGTGCGGTCCTGCCTGCGGAGGCTGGATCCCTCACCGCGACGTTCACCACCACCCCCAATGGGGGTCAGTACGCCCCCAACCACGTGGTGGCGGTGTGGGTCGAGGGTCCCGCGGGAGCGTTCGTGAAGACGATCGGTCGGTGGTCGGCGACGCGGACCGGGAGCCTGGTCGCCTGGAAGGGCAAGGCGCCCGCCAACGACGCCGACGCGGTCTCGGGCGCGACCCAGGGTAGCCACGCCACGCCGCTGACGTTGACCTGGAACCTCACCGACAAGCTCGGCGCGGTGATCCCCGACGGCACGTACACCGTCCGCATGGAGCTCGCGGACTCCAACGCGACACAGGCCGTGCAAAATCACCAGGGCACGTTCACGTTCGTGAAGGGCACCACCGCGCAGATGCAGACCGCGCTCACCAACGGTGGGTTCACGAACGTCTCGCTCAACTTCGATCCCGGCGCCACGCCGCCGCCCACGAACCCGCCGCCGACGAACCCGCCGCCCTCGAGCGGTGGCGGTGATGCGGGCCTCGACAACAACGGCGGTGACGCCATCGAGGGCGGCTGTGCGGCCGGCGGTGGACGAGGCAACCTCGCCACGTTCGCGCTGCTCGGCGCCGCGGTGCTTGGCCTCCGCCGCCGCCGCCGCGCGTAGCCCTTCGTCGTGTTTCGTAGCTGTCCCGTGGGACGCGCTGTCCCAACGTTGCACAGCATCGAGCACTTTCCTCACGCAGGGTGGTCGCGTACGCTTGAAGCTGATGTCGGTCGTCGTGTCGGAGGAGCGCCAGATTCGGTGCTGCACCCGATGTCTGGCGATCTATCGCAAGGACGTCGCGTTCTGCCCGTCTGACGGGGGGGAGATCGAGTTCGTCGATCACGATCCGCTGCTCGGCACGGATCTGGAGCACTACGTGATCGACGCCCTGCTCGGCGAGGGTGCGATGGGCCGGGTCTATCGGGCCCACCACAAGACGCTCGCCCACAAGCAGTTCGCGCTGAAGGTCCTGCTCGGTGACCTCGCCTCCACCCAGGCGATGCGGATGCGCTTCGTGAACGAGGCGAAGAGTGCCGGCCAGCTGTCCCACCCGAACGTGGTCAGCGTCGTCGATTTCGGCCGCTCGAGCGCGGGCCTCATCTACCTGGTGATGGAGCTGGTCGATGGCATCCCGCTCTCGACCATGATCGAGGCGGGCCCGCTCGAGCCGATGCGCGCGGCGAAGCTCGCGCGGGACGTTGCGGCCGGGCTCCAGCACGCCCACGGCCTCGGGCTGATCCACCGCGATCTCAAGCCGGAGAACGTGATCGTGGTGTCCAGGCCCGATGGAGAGGTCCCACGGGTGGTCGATTTCGGGATCGCCCTCTCGATCGAGCGCACCGACGTGCGTCTGACCTCGACCGGCATGGCGATGGGGACGCCCGCGTACGTGGCTCCCGAGCAGGTCTCGGGCAACGAGATCGATGCCCGCGCGGATCAGTACGCGCTCGGCGTGACGTTGTACGAGTGCCTGACCGGCGGACGGCTGCCGTTCATGGGCGATCCGATGGACGTGGTCGCCGCGAAGATCGGCAACGAGGCACCCGCGCTCGCCGAGCAGATGCCGGAAGGGACCGAGGTGCCCCCGGGGCTCGCGCGGATCGTGCAGAAGATGGTCGCGCGGCGGCCGAAGCTGCGGTTCGACGATCTCGGCGAGGTGATCGAGGCGCTCGATCGCTGGATCAACTCGCGGGGCGTCGACACCGATGTGCTCACGCAGCCGCCGCCGCCCAAGCGCCGGCGCGGCGCGGTCGTCGCCGTCGCGCTGCTCGCCGTGGCCGGCACCGCCACGGCCTGGGTCGTCACCCGGCCGCCCGCCGCCTCGTCGAACACCGCAGCCACGACATCACCGGCACCCGCACCGGCGCCCAAGGTCGCCGTGGCAGCTGCGCCACCTGCGCCGATCGAGACCGCGCCAGCTGCACCGACCGAGACCGCACCGCCCGCACCGATCGCCGATCCACCGGTGCCGCTCGACGATCCGCCGGCGCCCGTCGAAGATCCGCCCACACCCAAGGTGCGCCCGTCGGGGCGGCGGACCTCACGCGGCAAGCCTGTGACCACGACGAAGGCCCGCGATCGCAAGATCGTCACGGTCGCGGCCGCCACGCCTGCGCCGCCATCCCTGCCCTCGGGCCCGACCCCGCCGATCACGGCACCACCGCGTCCCGATCCCGAGATCCCGCTACAGGCACGTGTCCTCGGGGTGGACGTGCAGGGCTCGCTCTCCCAGGCGGTGATCCAGCGCGCCGTGGATCGCGTGCGTCCCGCCGTCGAGAGATGCACGGCCTCCGGCAGCCCGCACACCGTGCGGATGCAGTTCACGATCGACGAGTCTCGCCGCGCTCATGGCGTTCGAGGATCCGGATCGACCCAGGCTTCCGTCGCCTGCTTGGCCAGCGCTCTGGGTGGCGTGCGCACCGAGGCGGCCCCGGATACCGGCGACGTCGAGGTGGTGGTGCGGATCTCGTTCGGGACCCGTTCGTGAAGCGCGCTGTCGCCATCGTCGCCACGAGCACCCTCGCGTTCGCCGCGTGCCTCGAGAAGCTCGGCCCCGACGTGGGCCCGCTCGCGAGCCCCGCCACCGATGGCGCCGCGTGTGCGGGTGATTCCGATCCCGCCGTCACGGTCAGCTATCGGACCGACATCGTGGACGGCGTGTTCCGCCGTGGAAAGTGCGATGGCTGCCACACCGGGAATGGCTCCGGTGTGAACCAGAGCGGCCTCAGCATCGCGACGTACACCACGCTGCGCACGGGCGGAGGTCGCTCCGGCGCGAGCATCGTCGTCAACGGGGATCCGTGCGCGAGCATCCTCGTCCAGAAGATCGGGACCTCCCCGCCGTTCGGGCGACGCATGCCCTACAACGGGCCTCCGTACCTGTCGGCCGCGGATCTGCTGCTGGTCCGCGACTGGATCGCCGAAGGAGCCCGTGACAACTGAGCGAACGCGCCGGGCTGTGATCGCGGTGACGCTGCTGCTGACCGCGCTCGCGCTGCCGAGCTGGGCGGATGAACCGGCGCCGATCGCGGGCGATGGCTCCGGATCCGCGGTGGTCCCACCGCCCGAGCCGGTGCTGCCGGTGGCTCCCGTTCCCGAGCCGGCACCGCCCGAGCCAAAGCACGAGTACGTGGTCGCCGGATCGATCCAGCTCGACTACCTGGCGGTGCCAACGGATCGCAACGCGCGGTTGACCACGCTGGATGGCGGCACCGTCGAGCTGTCGCTTCGGATGACCAAGGACTTCACGAAGAACACCTCGGCCTCGATCAAGGTCTGCTTCGCGTGCCACGGCTTCGAGGCGGGTATGGGCTTCGTGGAGGTCCGCGCGGCCGACGAGCTCCGCGTGCGCGTGGGCCGGATGACCCCCGCATTCGGGAGCTTTCCGCAGCGTCATGATCCCGCGAACCACATGTCGAGCGACAAGCCGCTCCCCTATGACATGGGACGGATGCTCCGCCGCAACGACTGGGACGAAGGCATCCTCCCCGCGCCGTGGGTCGACAACGGCATCGAGGTGGCGGGCACGCACTTCTGGAGCGGCGGGCAGTTCGACTACGCCGTGTTCGCGATCAGCGGCCCCAAAGGGAGTCCCGATGCCGCGGACTTCGACTTCACCCTGTCGCGCGCGCCCGAGCAGTACTACGTCGACAACAACTCCGAGCCCTCGTTCGGAGCGCGGCTGTCGACCGCCCTCGATGTGACCGAGGACGTGCTCGTCACGCTCGGCGCCTCGTTCATGGCCGGCCACTACGATCCGGCGCGCAAGCTGACGTACGGGATCCTCGGCGCCGATGCCGTGGTGCGCCTGGGCAAGCTCTACCTGCGCGCGGAGTACTTGATCCGCCGCACCGAGATGGCGCTCGGCGACGATCCGGCGACCCGCTTCAAGTACGGCCCCGGCGCGAACGGCAGGTTCGCGGACTACTTCCTGAAGGAT
>JADKKI010000048.1 GCA_016720595.1 Myxococcales bacterium | reverse complement strand
CGATGGGCCGGGCGGGTTCTGCCGTCCCATCAATCACGCCCGTCCCGGCGTCGCCCACGAACATCCAGCCCTCTTGCGAGGCTTGCACGGGCGTTGCCCAATGCGCGAACCTGATCTCCACCACCGCGCCCCCGCTGATCGCCGTCGCCAGAGTCGCGCCCACGTTGGACGTGAACTGCACCGACCCGGAGAGCACGGCCAGCACCGTCTTCGTCTCCGTGGTCAGCGTGGTCGAGTCCCTGACGACGAGTTCCACCACATCGCCCGGCTCGAACGTGACCGCGTCATCTCCCCCGCTGTACCCGGTTGCGGCCTGCACCGGCGTCGCGGCGATCGACACGGTGTCCGCCGCCGTCAGCGCCGCGACGCGCCCGCAGGGGGCATACCCGTGCGAGACGCGCGGGAACAGGAGCCCGTCGACCTTCACCACGCCCTGCCCGCGTTCCTCGATGACGACCTCGCGGGCCACCACCAGCCCCACGGCTCCCGCGAGCCCGCGCCCACCCGCGCCGTCCGGGGTGAGCCAGTCGGTCAGGGTGAACTGCGCGCCGACCTCGAGGTCAGCGAGCCGCCGCAGGGGCACCGTCAGGCGGACGACGCCGATGGGGTCCGCCCACAGCTCCATGCGGCCGAGCACCTCGCGGGAGAACTCGATGGGGTCATCCACGAGCCGCAGGTTGTTGTCGCGCCCGATGAGCGTGAGCGAGAGCTGGCGCCCCGGGCCATAGCGGTTGATCGACCCCGAGTCCGTGGCGTCGATGACCAGATCCTCGCTCTCGACCTTGATCCTGTTGGCCAGCCCCTCCTCCCACGTCAGCCAGGTGGGGGAGCCGATGACGTCGGTCGCGGTGAGCGAGACGGTGCTGCTCGTGCGCGCGTCTGGCCACGTCCACGCGTGGAACCCTAGGCGCCCGGAGCGCATGACGGGGGTGCAGCCGGAGAGCTGGCACGCCTCGATGGTGACCTTCCCGAACGTGATGCGCCCGTCGAACATCCAGTCGCGGGCAACGCTTCGCCCCATGGTGAGCGCGCGGACGCCCGCGGCGGTGCTCCAGTCGAAGTCGTCGGTGCCCGCGTCGGCGAGCAGCGGCGCGGCGCCGTTGTGCAGCCCGTCGAGCCAGTGATCGGTGGTCACGCGCTGGCAGACGTTGAGCCCGGTGCAGTCGATGAGCGCCGCGATGCTGGGCACCGTGACCGCGGCCTTGCGGGGCATGAACTGCGCGGTGCCCGTCACGAGCGGCCCGAGGCCCGTGAGGTTCGACGTGCTCACGCCGGTGAGCACCAGCCACAGGTCTTTTGAGACGGCCCCGCGCAGGCACGGCGTCACGGTCGTGGTGATCCCGTAGAGCGTCGTCGCCGTGGGCGTCCATGAGCCCGCAGCGCCTGCGAGGGAGCGCACGAGCACCTGCGTGGTGGACAGCGGGTTGATGAGGTACCGCGAGCGGGGAACCCCCTGGAGTTCCAGCGTCGCCGTGTACCGGCCCGCTGTGCGAGCAACCGCGCCCACCGCGATCCGCTGCCCGAACAACTCCAGCGACGCCTGGAACAGCGCTGAGTGGTCGAGCGAGACCGTCGCGCCAGCACCGTCGAAGCGCATGGCCGCGTGCGCGATGCGCGTGCCGAGGGTGGCCAGCGTCTGCGCGTAGATCTTCCCCACGAGGTCGCTGGAGATGGCTGCGAGGTCCGGGTACACCCCCTGCCCCACGGCGAACGCCGTCACCGCGATGCCCGCGTACGTCACCGCGAGTTGCGCCTCGACGGGCGTGGGCATCGCCGCACCGGATGCGTACGAAGCGCCGTAGCCGTACACTGACAGCACGCCATCCGGGTTGCCGACCGGGGCTTGCGACAGCACCTGCCAGAGCGAGTCACACGGGAGGTCGAAGCGCGCGCCGTCGTCCGAGAGCCGCGGGGAGCGGACGGCGAAGCCCGACCACAGCGCGGTCGCCACGCCAGACGCATCGACGCCCCACAGCACGGCCTTGCGCCGGGTGATCCATGGCACGTCGGCGAAGACCTCGGGGAGTCGCCCCGCACCGTCGTCGAGCGCATGCGCCGCAGCCTTCGTGCCGAGGGCCCCACGGGCGACCGTGAGCACGTTGGTGGCGCGCGCGGAGACGTGGAGCGCCTCGCGCTCGCACCAGACCCACCGCGGCACCGACCCGAGGGCCGCGCCCGACGAGACGGTCATGCTCGTCCCGCTGGTGGTGATGTCCGCAGCGAGCGGCGTGCTGGTGACGTTCTTGGCGTTGCGGGTCGCGAGCCAGGTCAACACCGGGTGTCCGGTCGCCACACCCGCGGCGGCGCTGGCGTCGTGGAGGCGGAAGGTCTGCGCGCCGGTGTCGAGGTCGCCGTCGAGCGGCTTGGCACGCTCGCTCCAGCCGCGCGGCCACTCCAGCCACCCGTCCAGCACCTGCACCCCGTCTTCGCCGCCGAACCAGAGCGGGCTGGTGGACGTGAGCGCCGGGAGACCGCCCGTCGAGAACAGGTACGGCACGCCCGCGATGGAGAGCACGAAGCCCTTGATGTCGCGGCTCATGACCGGGCCTCGGTCGCGGCGTACGAAAGCTCCACCGCTGCGATGTCGCGCCGCACGTCGAAGCCGTCGACCGAGAGCCGCACCTCACCGCCCACGCCGATGGTCTCGGGCGTGAAGTAGCAGCGCTCGAACGGCGCATCGGCTGGTGTCGCGACGGCCGTTTGCAGCGTGCCGAGCATCGCCCCGAGGGAGCGCGCGCCGGCGGTCGCCAGCGTCTCGACCGCGCCCCACGGAAGATCCTGCGCGGGCTCACCCGCTCCCGGCGTGCACCATCGCGACGTCGGTCCGAAGCACGCCGTGGGCGGCGCGCTGTCAGCGTCGGCCGCGACCAAAGCGGCGCGGGTGGTCTCGTCCTTCGGGAGCAACCGCAACGTGAGTTTCCGCGTCGCTCCCCCGAGGGCGTCACCCCATCCGTAGACGAGCCCCGAGGGCATCCGAGCGCCCGAGAAGCGCCCGGGGGTACGAACCCACCCCCCATCCTCGCACGCGCCGAAGAACACGGCGTGCGAGGGCAGGTAGGCCCCATCGGCGTGCCCACCCGTCGCGAACGGCCCTGCCGCTGACACGTTGAAGCCGAGCAGCTTCGCGACCAGCGCCGACGTGAACGCCATCGTCCCGTTGGCCGTGGCCCCGAGGTACGTCACCCGAACGCGCCCCGAGGGGAGCAACGTCAGGTTCCAGTTCGCCGTGGAGCAGAGTTCCACGAGCTTGTGGAGCAGCTCCCAAGGGTTCTCCTCGGTGCCTGCTCCGCCCGCGGTCTGCGCGGCGAAGAGGCGGTAGCACCCGGCGGTGATCGGGACGCTCCGCGGCGCGCCGAGGTCATCGATCAAGGTCACGGTCGTCCCCGCGGGGATCGTCACCGTCTGCGCGATCAGGTAATCCAGCGTTTCAGCCATTGAGCCCCCTTGCGAAGCGCGGAGTGATGCCCCGCGCGTGAGCGGAATCGATTGCGCGCACGCACGCCTCCTCCACCCCTTCGTTGAACATCGCGCCGCTCACGTTGATCTGGAGCGTCAACGCCCCGCTGCCCTCGCCCGGCGGAAGCGTCGCAGCGCGCGCGCTGGCCGCACCACCACCACCGCCACCGGATGCAGCCGCGGGGAGCTTCGCGGGCGCAGGAACCGCCGCCGCGATGCCGCCCGATACGGCCCCCACCGCCGTCCAGAGCCCCGCAGCCGCGAGGAAGCTGGGGACGGCCGGCGGGTTCGTGAACGCCGCACCCGCTGCGAGCGCGAGGTTCTTGAACACCTGCGGCACGGACTCCTTCGAGAGCGACACCATCTGCTCGTGCAGCGCGCGCTGGAACGCCACTCCGAGGCTCTCGTTGGCCTCGGCAGCGGCGAAGGCGGCGGAGGTGAACGCCGACAGGGCACCCATGCCTGCGTTGCCCATCGCGTCCGCGAAGTCGCGCGTGGCGGAGCTGTTGTCGCGCTGGATCTGCGTCAGTTCCGCGCTGGTCTGCGTAAGCGATCGGGTCAGCCCGACGCGCTCGCGGATGAGCTCGTTGATCTCCTGCTGA
This sequence comes from Myxococcales bacterium, assembly GCA_016720595.1. Taxonomy (GTDB): domain Bacteria; phylum Myxococcota_A; class Polyangia; order Haliangiales; family Haliangiaceae; genus JABFXX01. The sequence continues at coordinate 13,556 of JADKKI010000048.1, read as the reverse complement.
CTGCGGTGTTCAGCCTCGGCCTGAACGATGCGGGCGTTGGTCTCCGCGAGCAGCCCCTGCAGCGCCGTCCGCACGTCCGCCAGTTGGGAGACACGCTGGCGGTTCACCTGGCTCGTGCGGCCCTCCGCGATCGCGAGTTCGTTCTCCGCGCGCTGGCGGTCGACGGCCAGGGCCAGCGTGTCCGCCCGCTCGCGTCGGTTGGAGTCAATGAGCGCGTCGGTCGCCATCGCGCGCTGCACCGTGAGGTTCTTCTCCGCGCGGTTGGCCTCCTCCAGCTGCGTGCGGAGTTCCTGCTCTCGCGTCGAGCGCTCCACCATCGCGGTGATGTACGCCTGCATCGCCGCCGCCTGGCGGGTCATCACCGAAGCGCTGTTCTCGTTCAGGCTGGGCGTGATGTTCGTGGCCGATCGGCGCAGCGCCTCAAGCTGCCGGTCATCCACCGTGTGGCCGGCGGAGTCCACAGGGGCAGTGCCGTGGAGCCCGAGTTGATCCCCGAGGCCCGCGGCCTGCGCGGCGAGGCGGGCCTGGAACATCGCGAGCCCCGCGGCAGAACGTTCTGCAGCGCTGGCCATCGGCGTTGCCGCCTGTCGCTCTCGCGCGGACTGCCGACGCCGCTCCGCCTCGATGCGATCGCGCTCCGCCTGCGCCGCCGCCGCCTGTTCACGCTGCGTGCGGTCGGCGGCTTCGAGCGTCGTGTCGACGTTGGCCACACGCCGCACCACTGCCGCGCCCGCCACGTCGCCGCCGGTGGCGTACGCGTTCGCCTCGCCCCGCAGCGCCCCGAGGAACCGTTGGCGGTCGCCATCGCTGAGCGTGGTGGCGAGCCGCCCGAGGTCGCGGTAGCCCGACGTGTCACCGCCGTGGGCGTGGATGGCCTGGATGTAGCCGGTGGCCTCGGTGAGAAACGCGCTGCGCCGCGCCACACCGCCGTCGTCAGCCTGGTGCATCTGCGCGCCGACGAGGTTGCGGCCCATGTTCTCGACCTCGCTGGCGAGGTTGCGCGAGCCGTCTCCGAGGTCGTTGAGCCACCCAGAGAACTCCGTGAAGAACGCGAACAGGTCGGTCTTCTGCGCGATCAAGAGCGCGAGCGATTGCGTCACCGCCGTGACGGAGTTGGACAGCGCTTCCTGCGCCTCGGCCGCGGTGTGCGCCGACGGTGCGCTCCCGTTCTGCGCCGCGGTCATCTGGCGCAGTGCGCTCTCGAACGCCTGGGTTCGTGTCTGGCCCTGCTGCACCGCGATCCCGAAGCGCCGCAGACCACCGGCCTCACCGTTGCGGAGCGCCTCGGTCATCTGCTGGAGCGCCTGGGTCGTGTCGATGCCCATGCTGTGCGCGTAGTCGCGCGCCGCGCGGGTGATCGTAGCGAGCTCGCGCCCGGTCGTCGGGAGCCCCGACTGGAGCAGCGACTGTTGGAGCGAGAACGCCTCTTGCGCCGTGACGGTGCCGCGCGTGGCGTCGCGCACATCGTTCCACGCGGGCCCGAGGCGCTGGAGCGCCGTCGCCTGCCGGTCGCCGGCCACGGCTGCATCCGTGAGGCCCTGTACGAGCGCGACGGACGTGCTCGCGGCGTTGGAGACGAGTTCCCGCAGGTGGTTCAGGCTTGCGAGCGTCTCGGCTTTGCCGACCTTCTCCGCGGCCTTCTCGGCGCCCTCGAACTTGTTCCCCGCGTTCACCGCCTCCTTGGCGATGATCGTCAGGAGCCCTTCGATCTTGAGCAGCCCCTCGGCAGCGTTGCCTTTCACGTTGATGTCGAAATCAGCCACGGTCGCCCCGCTGGGGCTCGCTCTCTGCGCGCGCACGGATCCGGCGGAGCTCGTCCGCCTCCCGCTGGGCGAGGGCACTCTCTACGCAGTCGATGGCATCCACGAGCGCGCGCGATGGGTTCGGCGCGCGCAGGTGAAGCTGTCCCTTCTTGTACCACCCGAGGAGCCCAGAAAGCTCGAAAGCCTCGGGGAGCCGCGCGTAGTACGACGGGCAGGTGGTGAACTCCGGTTCGTCGCCAGCATCAACATCGACGCCCACGAGCCGGTGCGCGTTGTCGATCGCCTTGGCGCAGAGCGGCGCGAGCGCGGCGGGCGGGTCGTCCGTCGGCTTGCACGTCCGCGGACAGCGCCAGAGCTTCTGTGCCCTCTCGCCATCCGCGTCGAGCACCGCACGCGCTCTCGGGTCGCTCTCCTGTCGGGCCTGCTCGCGCAGGTCGCACCCGCACGGCGCGGGTGACATGGCCTCGGTCAACGCCCGGCTACCGTGCCACCCCAATGCGAGAAAGGGCCGCGCCGCCCCCGCGGCAGTCTGGACAGGTCGATGATGGCCTCGCCCATCTCCTGAATCGTCTCGGCGCCGAACCGATCGGCCAGCTCCTGAATCCAGTCGTCGCCAGCCAGGGAGACGCCGTGCGCGGCCTCGGTCGACGTGAACGGGGCTCCCTTCGGCGCGCTCTTGCGAGGCACCACCGAGAGAGCCTCTCCTCCGGGGAGTTCCACACGGTGCAGGGCCGCGCGGACGGCGTGCTCGCGCTGCGCCGCGCGGGGGTAGATCCCTTCGAGCACGCTGGACAGGTACGCTGCGGGGAGCCGCTTCACCACGAACCACGTTGGAACCGTGCCCTCTGCGAGCGGGATCTTCTCGGGGTCGCGCGTGCTCAGGTACTCGCGCAGCCGCGCCAGGTTCTCGGGGGAGACCTCGGCGGTGAGCGTGGGCTCCGGGTCGGTGGGGTTGCAGCGGACGAGGCGGAGCGTGGTGTCGAGGGGGTTCATGTCCCTGTGCGTCCTGTCAGCCTGTCAGCCGGTCGCGAGCCGGAACGGGGCTTCGGCGAGTTCGGTGCCGGGCGTCGTGGTGTCGTCGAGGCGCGCGCGGATCTTGATGGTGGTCTTGATGAGCCCGTCCGCCCCCTTGGCGTGCTTGGGCTTGCCGACCACGATGCCCTTGGCCACGTCGACCAGCACCGTGCGCCGCGCGCCGTTGGCGTCATCGACCAGCACCCACAGCATCGCCGCCAGTTTGGTCCGCTGGGCCCACCACGTCGCGTCGGGCGTGGTGTCCAGCGCGAAGGTGACGTCGATTTCCGCGAAGGTGTCGGTCAACCCTTCGACGCGGGCCACCGAGCGCTTGCCCTCGGTGCCGCCCGTGAGGGTGGTGAGGTGCTTGTTGCCGAAGTTGAGCTTCGCGCTGAAGCTGTCGACCTTGTAGTTGGTGCGGGTGGTCGTCCCCTGCGCTTGCAGGTAGAGCACCGCGTTCCGACAGGCGAGCGGCGCCGCCATCGGGTCGGATGCGTCGGCCGTCGAGAGCGAGAGGTCGCTCGGGCCCTCCCAGTTCGCGGCCTTCAGGTCGAACATGATCTGCGCGAGCCCGCCGACCTCGCACTTGATCTCGGCGCTCCCGGTGCACCCGTTGAAGCGCCACTGGTGCGCGCTGGCCTGGGCGGCGGCGATGGCGACCGACAGCGACCGGCCGTTGGTCCGCGTCGGGTAGAAGGTCCAGAGGTTCACCACCGGGCTCGCATCCGCCAGCGCGCCCGAGACGTGCGGGTAGAACGTCACGTCGTCGCCCGAGCGCGTGAGGATGCGCGCCGGCACGAGGCCCGCGGAGGAGTCCGGGTCCGTGACGAGGCAGAGCTGTCCGGCGGGAAAGCGCGAACCGTGGCCGGTGGCGGTGGTGAAGCCGCCGACCGCACCCGAGCCCGCGGCCACCGTGGTGCCTGCGAACACGCTCTGCCCGCCGAAGATGCACCGCGCGAAGACCGCGAGCGGGCATGCCGCATCGCCGTCCACGGTGGCGCCCGAGGTGAGCACGGTCGGCGGGGGCTGCAGGTAGTACCCCAGCTTCACGGTGCCGTCCTTGTTGCCCTTCACCGGGTCGAGGGCATCGAACGGACGCGGCCGGAGGTTCTTCACGTCCAGCTCCGCCTGCGTGGCCTCGTAATCCAGCGTGTCCGACATCGGGAAGCACCGCCGCTCGGTGCCGGTGGTGCAGAACGAAGACTCCTCGGAGACGAAGCAGGAGCCGAGCGTGGACGGGTGGATCGCATCAACCATGAAGACCTCAGAGGCTGGGGCCGTACGACGTGCCTGGTAGGGCGTCGCGGCTCTTGACAGTGAACGTGTGGACGGCGACCGCGCGGTCGCCTTGGATCTCGGGGCAGTCGCCCTCTGGGGGCTCTGGTGCCACGTCGATGATCGCCACGCCGGTCAACCCCGACCAGTTGCGCATGCTGCCGATGACCGACCGGATGAGGATGCCGTCTGCGTCGGCGCGGTCCTCGACGCTCTCGTGCGTCGACCCGCCCGACTGCTCCCCCGCGGCCTCAAAATCCGCATCGGCCCCGATCTCGGTCAGGAAGTACCCGACGCGGACCCGCAGTCGGCGGGAGTAGAGCGCGAAGCCCGAGAGCGTGTTGACTGGCTCCATCGGGGTCGCCCGGTCGATGTGGAGGGTGTAGGCGCGCTCAATCGCGGTCTTCTCGTGCTGTTCGAGCTCCCGCGGACACGCGTGGAACATCCCCGCCGCGATCACCCACGGATCGACACCGGCGCGGCCTTCCAGCAACGCCTGCACACGATCCCGAAGCGGTGCGACGGAGCCGCCCATCAGGTCCTCACCATCCGAATGCTGCGGCTGGACCACCCGCTCGCGCCGTTCTTCGCGTTGCCGGTCTGGGCAGCGTCGTAGGCCAGCGCAGCGAGCGCGTTGTCCCGCTCCTGCACATACCGCTCGCGAAGGTCCGTGAGGTAGGCGTCGTTCTCCTCGCTCTTGCCGCCAGTCTCCGCGATCAGCGCCCGCGTCAGGTAGCCGTGCGCGAGGGTCAGGTCCACGGTGCCGACCACGCCGCCCGGGTCGATCTTCTGCGAGATGTGTCCGAGCAGCACCGTCCACGCGCGTTCGGCCACGGCCGGAAGCCAGACGCCCGACGAGAGGCGCTTGACGAGCAGCGGGTCAAGGTCGCGGAGGTCCTCGGTCGAAAGGAACGTCACCGGGGCGTAGCGCAGCGCGTCGAACGGCAAGGCGGTGGCGAGGTCTTCGTCGCCGCTCGCGGGAGTCCACTCGACGCGCATGTTCCGTTGCGGAGCGGACACCGAAGCGCCGGTCACGGCGAACGTGAGACGGGTGCCCTGGAAGGTCGCGCCCGAGGGCTGCGCGCTGCGGATCGGCCGCACCAATGTGGCGACGTTGGCCGCGTACGCCTTCACGGTGATCATTTCGCCGCCGGTGCTCTCGGATCCGCCCACGAGGTAGCGCCGACCGACCACCACACCAGACCCACTGGTCAGGTTGAGCGTCGACGCGCCCGCCACAACCGCGCCCGAGAGCGTGGTGTTGACCGCGTCGAGCGTGGGCGCAGAGCTGGTCTGCGTGGCAGCGCCGGAGGTCGTCTTGACGACGAACGTCCCCACGCCGCCGGGCCTGCGAGGCAGGTCCAGCGTGAGGTTCGCGCCGACGTTGATCTGCGCCCAACGCATCAGGCTGCTCGCTTGCGCTTGGGCGCCTCGGGCTCGTCGGCATGCTCGCGCGGCTCCCGCGCTTCAAGCACCTCCTCCACGAGCCAATAGTTCTGCACCTCGACCGGGTTGCCGTCGCGGTCAGGCTCCATCCGAGCGCGCTCCGCGGTGCATCCGACGCCCCACTGCCGCAGGATGAGCACGGCGTTGCGGAACGAGTACGTCCTCGCGACGGCGGACACCGGCGCGGTGTCGTAGAGGTCGCGGCCCGCGCGCACGGTCGTCGTTCGGCGCGGGCCAGAGTGCGCCTCCACCTGCTCCTTGGTGGCATCCTCTTGGAGCCGCCCGCCCTTGTTGCCGATCTTGCAGACCAGCACCCGCCCCTGATCCGACTTCGGGAGCTTGCGCCCCTGCGGGTCAGTCGAGGGAGGCACGGCCCCGTCTGCGAGACGGAGCCGCCAGAGGTGGTCGGGGAGGATCTCCTCGCCGTCGTCGTCGACGTTGGCCGCGAGCAGCGCAGTCGCCAGTGCCTGCACCTCGTCATCGGGGCACGACAGCACCGTGCGAAGAACGGGGAGCCCTTCGCTGTGGATGCGGCGGAGTTCGTTGGCGACGTACGCCCGCCGCGCCTCCTTCTTGGGAGTCGCGTGGAAGTCGTCACAGAAGGCGGGGAGTTCGATCAGGTCAGACACGGTGCGTGGCGCTCCTGCGGCGCCGCGCGCCGCGGTGGGTGGATCAGTTGCCGAAGACTTCGAACGTCCAGGTCGTCCCGTGGAGGTCGGCGGATCCGGCCACCTCGGTTGCGCTGTCGGTGGACGACAGGTCGCGGATCTTGAGCACGCCGGTGCTGGGGGAGTCGCTCGACCCCGGCACGAACAGCGGGCGGTACTTGTCGCTCGCGGCGGCGCCGACGCCGAGCACGTTCACGCCCTGGACGGCGTTGAACGCGGCCTCGTTGTTCAGCCCCGTGAGCACGGTGTTGGCGCTCGACATGTCGAGGACGGAGCCCCCGGTGTCGTAGGACGCGGGGCCGGTGGCGCGGATGATCGCGCGCTTGCAGCCGCCGGGGCCTCCGACGGAGCAGGACTTGACTGCGGTGACGGTGAAGCTTCCCATCTTCGTTCTCCTCGTCCGCCGATCAGGCGGTCACGCCCGTGAGCTTGCCGTGCTTGCGGCGGTTGAAGACCACCGGCACGAGCGCCTGGCTGGCCATGATCTGCTCGTCGTCATTGACCTTGGCGAGCCGATCGATCTGGAGTTCGCGCTGCTCGCGCAGCTCGATCCCGCTCTCGGCGTCGAGCATGTAGAGCTCGCTGTTGGCGAGGCTGCGGATCCCCACGAACTCGGCCCCGTTGAAGCTCATGGCCGTCTTCATGATGCCGAGGTCGTACGGCTTGCCCATGTCCTGCCGCGGCTGCGAGCGGGCGCTCGAAGACGCGAACCCGAACAGGTTGCCGTAGTTGAGCAGCTGGTTGATGTTGGCCAGCACCGTGTCGGGGTTGGCGCCGCGCGGGCTGTCCGTCAGCGTGCGGTACAGCGTGTTGAGCACCGCGATGGTCATCGCGCCGCCCACGGCGGTCTCAAGCGCCGCCCACTGCGTCACGGTGGCCGGATCGAGCCCGCCGTACACGTCGCCCGCGTCGATGATGCTGGCGATGCCGCGGTTGGCCGCGCTGCCCGCCAGCGTCGAGTCGATCAGCGTGCGGAGCTGCTTGAGGGCGTCGTCCACCGCCGTCTGGATCGGGTTGGCGTACACGCCCTTGCGCGCCACCTGGTCACGGATGTGGCCCGTGTTCGCGTTGAAGGCGCGGAAGTACACCGCCGGCACGCTCGCGCGCTTGAAGTCCGGCTGTCCGATCGTGGGGAGCCCCTGGCTCTCGACGTAGATCTCCGCAGAGTTCGACGTCGACGCGAGGATGTTCCACTCGAACGGAGCCCCTCCGTCGTTCGGCTTGACGCGCCCGGAGTTCTCGAACCACGACAGGAGGTCGGTGTTTCGGAACACGAGGTCGGTCACGCCGTCTTGGACGTTGGGCCGGATGAGGTTTGCAGACGAAGTCAGGTTCGTAGTCATCGAAGGCACCCATGTGGGTGCGGCTCCCAGCGCGAGGTTTTGGCCTCGGTGGGGGCAGAGTCAGCGAGCAGCGGTCTGTCGTTCGCGGGCGGACTTCACTCTGTCCCTCGCGTAGCCTGTCAACCCCGCGTCGGTCGTCATGTCGTGCGGCGTGCCCATCTTCGGAGCGGCGACGGTGCCGGGAGCGCCAGCGCCACCGCCGGGCACCTGCGCGGGGAGGAAGTGCTTCCCCTCGCTGCCGAGCCACTCGGTCATGTACGTGTCCACGTCGGCGTCGGGCTTGTCCTTCGGACGCACCTTTCCGTCGACGATCTCGAAGCGGTCGCGGGTCAGCGCCACGACGTGCGTCGGGTTGAGCGCGCGCGCCTTCGCGGCAGAGCCCGCGATGGTGCTGTCGAGCGTCTGGCGTTCGAGGGCGGCGCGGGCCTCGTCGGCGCGCTTCTGCGCCTCGGCGGCTTCCTTGCGCGCGGCCTCGGTCTGACCGCGAGCGGCGGTGGCTTCGCGGCGGGCGCGGTCGAGCTCCACGGCTTCAACCGCGGGCTTGGCCTCGGGGCGCTTGATGCGCCCTGCCAGAACCTTGAGGCTCACGCCTGTGCTCCGGTGGCAGACGTGACAGGCGCGGCGGCAGGTGCTTCGCCCGCGTCCTCGGCCACGTCGGCGTCGAGCGCGGAGGCGATGTCCGACGCCGGCACGGCCAGCGTGAACGCCTTGCCGGAGCCGCTGGTGGACTTCACCGACGCGTCGCCGGTCTTGGGGTCGAAGCCGATCGTGATCTCCGCCACGTCGGGGTCCATGCCCCCGGCCAGCGAGGCATCCAGCACGGCTTCGATCATATCTGCGAGGTCTTGAGGTTCCATCTGTCTCCGGGTGAACGATATGCACCCAAGAGTTGCAATTGCAACTTAGATGCAACAATGGCGGTGATAACCTTAGCTCAGACCCTTTGCGTAGACAAGGGACTGACGCGCTCGGTCGCAAAGGGTGCGGGCCCGCCGCATGAGCGGAGCAGCGAGGCAGGGCAGCGAGTAGGCGTCCGCGGCGCTCACGGCGTGGTTGGGGGCCGCGTCGAGCACCACAGTGAACGACCGGGTATCCGGCGTGTGCTCACGCTGCACCCGCTCGATGATGACGGTCGCCCCCAGGGCCGCGTAGCGCAGGGCGTCCCGCGCCTCGTCGTGGGTGCGGATCCAGTCGTCGTCGATCACCGTCACGCTCACTTGATGACCACCTGCGCGGCGACCATCGACCGCAGCAGCGCCCCGCTGTCCACGCCGATCTTGCTGAAGCCCTTGCGCTTGATGGTGTCCGGCTTGAGTGCCCGCATCCGGCCCTTGAGGTCGCCGCCGCCTGTGGAGAGGCGGGTCGCCACCCGATCAATCCACTCCTCGGCCGCGAGCCGCCACGGCTCCTTGAGGTCTTTCCCGCCCGCCTGGATGTGATCCAGACCGCGCGCGAACGCTTCGGCCATGGACTTCGCGAGCAGCGCGTTCACCGTGGTGAAGTTGCGGCCGCTCTCCTTGAGCCATTCGAGTTTGTCCACGCTCTCCTCGGGCAGCGTGATGGATACCTGACGCGGCTTGAGCGAGCCCGTGAGCTTCTTGACGCGCTCCCGGTACAGGTCGAGACCGACGAGTTGAAACGTCGCCATCAGGCACCTCCATCTGCGGCCGAGGAGAGCCCGTCAGGCCCGGCACCGCCTGGCGCTCCAGAGCCGCCAGACGCCAGCGGGTTGCCCTGCACCAGCCGCCCGGCCTTGTTCTGCGCGAGGACGTGCCCGAGCATCTGCTTGGTGCCCGCGTGCGACGCTTTGAGCGCGGCGTGTTCCTGCTGGAGCACCGCATGCTGGTCAGCCAGGCCCTGCATCTTGCGCACGCCGTCCATGATCTCGCGGAGCTGGTCGTCGGAGAGCGACAGCGCGGCGTCCAGCGCGGCCTTCGTCGCGGCGATGACGCCGTCCGGGCCGATCTTCTCGCCGAACGTCTGCACCAGCAGGATGGCCCGCGCGAGGTCGTCCGCCGGCGACGGGAGCGTGAAGCGCTTCGGGTACGTGACCGACGTCGCCTCACCCGGCATGGACAGGATGGTCGCCGCCAGCGACAGCGCCTCACGCTCGAACGACGCCAGCGCGCGCGCGAACCGCGAGCAGCGCGTGTCGAAGTCGCGCGACCGGACCTTGAGCGCCTCGCCGCTCGCATCGGGGGACGTGTCGTTGCCCGACACCTCAAGCCCGGTGGTGCGAAGCGCGAGCATCGCGAGGAACAGCGCGTGGTCGCGGAGTTCGCGTGTGCTCTCGGCCGAGGGCTGCACCCACGATGGCGCTCCGGTCTCGCTCGGGTACCCGAACGCGCTGTCGGGGCCCAGCTTCACCTGGGTGCTTGGGTCCAGTTCTCCGCCCTGCGAGCGCTCGGGCACCGCGAGGAAGGGGAACGCCGTCTTCCGATGAATCTCTTCGATCCACGACAACTCGTTGTAGATCTGCCGCGCCAGGTCGATGGCATCCCCGATCAGCGGCACGCCGCACGGCACGCGGCTCGCGGTCTGCTGGCGGAAGTAGCTGAACACCACCGGCACCCGTCCGACGAGTGCGGCGGGGAGCGCGCCGTGGCGCACCGGGGTGAGGCCCGCAAGCTCCGAGCGGATCGCGCCGAAGCCCGCCGTGACCATGATCTGCGTCTCGTAGAGCGCCCATGCCTCGCGCGTGTAGACCCAGAACCGCACGAGCGCCTTGCCGGTCTCGTCGGGCAGATACGGCGTGTCGGCGTAGGCGAACTCGCACACGTCGCCGTCGGGGTCCACGTCGATCCAGGCGAACGACGTGGGGTGCACGAGCGTCGCGCGCAGGCCAACGCCGCGGGCCTCCTCGTCCGCCAGCGAGGTCGAAGGGTTCTCCGCCGGCACGTCGAGCACGGTGGCGCAGAACCCGTACACCGCGCTCCAGCGCGCGACCTCCTCCATGTGGTCCGCCCACGTCCGCCCGCGCCCGTCGAGCGACGACAGGTAGCGGTCCAGCTTGCCGAGGTCGCGCTTGACGGGCGAGGTCACCGCATCGACGTACGCATCGACGATCGGCTGACAAATGTTCACGTACCCCGCGAGCGCCATCCGGGTGCGGAACGCTGCGAGCGGCTCACCCGGGTGCGGCACGAGGTAGGACTCAAAGTGCAGCACCACCTGCTCGTCGAAGTTGCCCGTCTCCTTGCCCTCAGCATCGCGCCGCGGGATCCAGCGCGTGAGCGCACCGCGGCCCATCGTCGGGGAACTCGGGCAGCGGTACTTGTCGCCGCCCCAGAAGGAATCAAAGGCGAATGCGAGGCGTCCGCGCTCGGTGTCGAAGGTTGAAATCATGCTGCTCTCCTGAGGGCCACGGCCGCATACCTGAGGCTGTCCATTGCATCGTCCCCCTCTTCGGTGGGTTCCTCGCTCACGCTGCCGTCGCGGAGCTTCTTGCGTGCGTAGGCTTCGAACTCTCCGATGGTGTGGGTGCACGCGTCAGAGACGTAGAGCGCGGGCACGACGTGCTTGATGGGTCGCCCCGCGCGCCTCTCGCGTTCCCGGTCAACCGCCTGCTCAAGCAGCGCGGTCACCACGCGGATCCCCTCGGCCATGTTGTTGTCCGCGCCGTAGACCCGAGCGCGCACGCCCTTCTTGATCGCCGCGAGGTTGCCGGGGAGCGACGGGTCGCAGGAGAACCCAGCCGGCCCCAAGTCGCGGTCGAGCGTCCGCGCGATGTCTACCCACTGCCCCGGCGCGTCGATGACCGACCGCTCGCGGTGCACCTCCTCGCGGATCACGTACAGGTCGCCGTAGCCGTCCTGTGCTACCGCGAGCATCACGCCCGGGTGCGTGAAGCCCCAATCGGTGCCGATGACGATGCGACGCCAGCCGCGGCCCTTGAGCGACGCCGCTGGGATGACGTGCACGTCTCGCGAGAAGGCCGCGTAGATCTGGCCCTCCATCGCACCGAACTCCGCGTCGCACCACTGACGCGCCCACGCCTCGGTCACGCCGGGGCGCGATCGCAGCTGGGCCTCGTAGTCGGGCGGGAGATACGGGTTGTCGCGCGTGCGCGCTCGCACGACGGCGTGTTGCTGGCCATGCCAGGCGAGCATCGTCCCGACGCGCCCGTCACCGGGGCCAGCGCCGAACTCCGTGCTCGTCCAGTGGCGGCGGGTCATCGGCGGGCCCGAGACGAGCACCGAGAGCTGGCGCCCGACGACGCCTTTGCGCACGCGCGACACCAGCACGTCGAACGCCGCGCGGTCACGCTCGCGCGTGGCCTCGTCGAAGATCAACCACGCGGCGTTGATGCCCTCGTTAGACCACGGGTTGCTGGTCGATCGCAGGAAGATCTTCGAGCGCGCCCCGTTCTGGCACTTCACGATGATGTGCGGCCCGAGCAGCGGATCCCGCTTGAGCTCCCACAGCGCGCGCGGCACGGTGGCCTTCCACACCTCGAACCAGCTTTGGAAGAGGAGCGTATACGTCGGTGCCGCGACGATCCCCGTGCATCCTGGGTGCGTCACGTCCGCCAGCATCAGCGCTTCAAAGACGGTCGTGGTCGTCTTGCCTGTGCCGTAACCCGCGCAGAACCACCGCCACGGGCGCGGGTCGCGGTGGAACGCTTCCTGCCGCGCGTGCGGCACGTACTCTAGCGTTGCGCGGGCCTCGGTCATTCGTCGCTCTCTTCCGGCGGCGGACCGAGCGCCACACGCGGTGCAGCACCTGGTGTGGTCGGTGTACCGGCCGGGGCCGCGACGCGCGGCTCCGTGAGGTAGCGCGGGACGCTGATCGTGGGCGCGTCGTCCGTTGTCTCGACCACGGCCTTGATGCGCAACCCGTGGAGCTCAGACTTGAGCGCGAGCGTGCGCTGCACCGTCTTGAGGTCGCCGTCCGCATGCGCCGCCGCGAGCAGGTGATCAATCTGCGCCAGCACCTCCGCGCGGGCCACGGCCCGGTTCTCAGCCGACTCCCTCGCCCACCGCTCGCGCGTCTCGCGCATCAAGAGCCACGCGCTGCTCTCCGAGATGCCCCACTGCTCCATCGCCATGCGCACCACGGCGGTCGGTCGGTGGCCTTCAAGAAGCTGCTGCTCGACCCACTCCGGGCGCCAGATGCTGCTCGCATCCGGGCGGCGCTCGTCGGGGTCGCGGGGGGCATCGCGCGGGGGAGCCTTCGCCTGGCGCTTGCGCGTGCTCTCGCCGCCACCCACTATCGTGAGCTTCGGTCTGGACGGTGGATCCTGCGGCGGCTTTGGTGGCTTCGGAGGCTTCTGAGATACCATGGGTACTACCTACTTCACGCGCAATCTGCGCCATACACGCGCGATCTGCGCCTCGTTCGTGATCCAGAACACACGCTTCGGACGGTGCGGTTCGGTGGGGCAGTACTTGAACACCTTGCCCGCCGAGACCGCCTCGCGCGCCGCATCGCGCTCCGCCATCAGGATCGCCTGCTGGCCGTCCTCGGCGTCTTCCAGGTCGTCGGTGTTCGTGAGCGGAATGGCCAACGTGGGCATGGTAGGGCCTGACGATAGCGCAGTGAGCTGAGTTGTCACACTTCTGGCAAAGCGGTCAACCGTGCACGGTTCGGCACACGTCAGGTTGACGCGCTACCTTCGGCGCATCCCATGGCGTCGCTCCGCTCGATTCGCGCCGATCGCCACGGGCCCCACGGTCTGCCCGCGCAGCACCGCGGCGCGCGCCCGGTCGGCGGCATCGCGCGCGGCATCCTCGGCGCGGGCGCTGAGCGCGCGGGCTTCGTCGTCGGTCCACATGCGGGTGCCGTGCTGGTGCGGCCCGCGGTGTCCGCGCGGGAGCGTGCACGGCAGCCCGTACGGGTCCGCGGGCCATTCGCTTGAGCAGCCGCTGTTGGAGCGCATCAGCAGCCCCGCAGGCTCCCAACGAAGCCAGCCGCAAGCACGAGGATGGCGAGGATATGCCACGTCTGCCACGTGGCGAGTCGGCGGGCGACGCGGCCGGGTCGGTCCGCGCCGATGTCGCAGAGGGCGAGGAGGAATCCAGCGATGAGCTCGTCGCGGTCGTCGGGCG
>JADKKI010000047.1 GCA_016720595.1 Myxococcales bacterium | reverse complement strand
GCAGGTCGTCGTTGTGCAGGGCGAAGGCGATCAGCGAGCCCGCGGATGCGGTGTTGCCGTACTCCGCGAGCACCAGGGGCGCCTCGGCTGCCGTGGCGTCGCGTCCGAGGATCCGCTTCGCGATCAGATCGTTCATGTTCTGGTTGGCCTGGTGGAGCCAGTACCGCGCGATCTGATCGGGCCCGAGCCCGTGGGCCGCGATGGTCTCGTTGACGAACTATCCGCAAGCGCACCGTCGTCCATGAACGCGTGACGGCCCTGCTGGTGGAACAGCTTGTCGGCGTCGTGCTGGGTGCTCGGATCGCAGCGGTTCGTGTACCCGAAGTTGTTGCGGATGTTGTTCGACCACTTCGAGGCCATCCGCGTCGAGCGGATCTCCCACGAGCCGGGGCGCGCACCATCGGTGGCTTCGATGATCATCGCGACCGAGGCATCGCCGAGGATGAAGTGCGAGTCGCGATCGCGCCAGTTGAGGTGTGGGCTCGTCAGCTCGGGCAACACGACGAGGGCGCAGCGCGCCTGGCCGAGCTGGACCGCCTGCGAGGCCACCTGGAGCGCCGCCATGCCGGTCGAGCAGCCGAGCGAGACGTCGAAGCCGTGGCCGCGTGCACCGAGCAACGCCTGGACCTCGATCGCGATGGCAGGGTAGCTGCGCTGCAGACACGAGGCACCGAGCACGACGAGATCGATATCCTCACCGGCGCGCCCGGCGACCTCGAGCGCCTTGCGCGCGGCGTGGACGGCGTACTCGGCCTGGACGCTCGGCTGATCCTCCGGCCGGTCCGGGATGTTCGGGCACATCCGCTCGGGATCGAGGAGGCCGGTCTTGTCCTCGACGTACCGCTTCACGATCCCGGACGCCCGGAGGATGAACTCCGGGGAGGATTCGCGTAGCGCTTCACGCGTGCCAGCGGCGATCGCCTCCGCATGCGTCGCGTTATCGCGGCGGACGTACTCGTTGAACGCGGTGCACAACTCGACGTTGTCGAGCACCGTCGGCGGATGCCACACACCGAACCCGGTGATCGACGTCTGCGTCGTGGCGCGCTTGAGCATGACGCGGAGCGTAACGGGCTGGCGGCAGGGTGGCGTCAGCAACGTGCAATGACTCGGTCATAGCTGTAACTGCGCGTCGGTGAACGGAAATCTCACTCGATCGGGATGTCGCTGTAGCGCGTTCGCAGCTCGGGGAGGTCAGCTGCGATCACCGCGCGGGTCTGATCGCGCAGGCGTGGGACATCCTCGACCGTCATGCCCGCCGTCGGGATGGGCGCGAGGATCTTCGCGCACGCGTGCGCCTTGCCGAACCACCGCGAGTGCTTGGGGCGCATCGCACGGGTGCCCGCGAGCGCGATCGGCAGGATCGGAACGCCGGCGCGGATCGCGAGATCGAACGCGCCGTCCTTGAACGGCAGGAGGTCGCCGGTCGGTGAGCGCGTGCCCTCCGGGAACATCATCACCGAGATGCCCGCACGGATCGCTCGCTCGCACTCGAGGAGGCACGCGCGCACGCTCTCGCCTTCCCCGCGACGGAGCGGGATATCGCCGCCGAGCCGCATCGCCCAGCCGCTCAGGGGCTGCTTGAACAGATCCTCCTTGGCGACCCACCGCATGTCCCACGGGAGGAACGACAACAGGAACGGATCTGCCTGCGACTCGTGGTTCGCGACCACGACGTAGCCCTTCGTGTCGATGTCTGCGGGGCGCTCGCCCTCGATGTCGAACTTCCACAACAGCGACAGCCGGGTCGCCGTGCGCCCGAGCCGCCGCATCCACTGCCCCGGAATTCGCTGCGTGGGATCACCGCGGTGGCGCCACGATGCGACCGCCATGATCGGCAAGAAAGCCCCGATCACCGCGCCGAACTCGGCGTAGGCCCAGACGCCGGCGACGGGATTGGCCTTCTTCACACCATGGGATGTACACCGAACCTGGCGCCGATGGGGGTGCAGGTGTCGCGAGATCAGGACACACTGCCCCAAGACGCATGGACGACCTCGAGCTGATCAACGCGGCACGGAGCGGAGACCGCGCGGCGATCGACGAGCTGCTCGCGCGCTACGAGCCGAGCATCTACCGATTCGGGCTGCGCATGTGTGGCAACGAAGATGCTGCGCGAGAGGTGCTCCAGGAGACCCTCCTCGCCGCGTTCAGGTACCTCCCCGGATTCCGGGGCGATGCGTCGCTCTCGACCTGGCTGTACCAGATCGCCCGAAGCTTCTGCATCAAGGAGCGCCGTGGCCAGCATCCCACGCGATCACTCGACGAGGAGGGGGCGCCAGATCTGGTCGATCCCGCGCCATCGCCGGATGCTCGGCTTCACGCGCGCGAGATCGGCGAGCTGCTGTCGAAGGCGATCGCCACACTCGCGCCGGAGCACCGCGAGGCGCTGATCCTTCGTGACGTCGAAGGCCTCAGCGCCGAGCAGGCTGCCGAGGTGATCGGGATCGAGGTGGGCGCGCTCAAGAGCCGGCTCCATCGGGCGCGGATGGCGCTGCGATCGGCGCTCGCCGGGAGCGTGGGCGATGACGAGACCGCCGAGCCGTGCCCGGAGCTGGCCGCCGAGCTCAGCGCCTACGTCGGCGCCGAGATCGATCAGGCCACGTGCGTCCAGATCGAGCAGCACCTCGCGACCTGCGCGCGGTGTGCGGGGGCATGCGATGCGCTCAAGCGCACCGTGTCGCTGTGCCGTCGAATCCCGGGCGACGCCGTTCCTGCCGCGGTCCGTGCCGCCGTTCGCGGCGCGATCCTCAGCGCGATCGGCCCCGCGCGCTGACGGGTCACGCGGCTTGTTTACGGATGGGCGCCTGGCAGGTGCTGATCCCGAGCAGCCGGTAGAGCGGACAGAACCCGACGAAGCCGGTGAGCAGGGGAACCACACCGATCAGTCCCCACAGCGTCTTCGGGCCGACGACCACGAGGGAGAGCAGCACGATACCGAGGACGACGCGCACGGCGCGGTCGATGGACGATTCATTGTGGGCGAACATGATGGGCTCCTTGGGATGGGAGAGCCTCCAGTGAGAAAAACGGTTCCGGCTCCCGATCGCTGGCATCAGCGAGCATTCCTGTCACCCTGCGGCTCATGCAAACCCGCGTCTACGCAGCACCTTCAGCCGGCGCACCGCTTGCGCCGTCGACCATTGACCGTCGCGCCGTCGGTCCACGCGATGTCCAGCTGGAGATCCTGTTCAGCGGGATCTGCCACAGCGACATTCACCAGGCCCGCGGCGAGTGGGGCAAGGCGGCGTTTCCGATGGTGCCCGGCCACGAGATCGTCGGCCGCGTCACCGCGATCGGTTCCGAGGTCACGAAGTTCGCGATCGGGGATCTCGGCGGCGTCGGGTGCCTCGTCGATTCGTGCCGGAGCTGCACGCACTGCGGTGAGGATCACGAGCAGTTCTGCGAGCGCGGCGCCGCACCCACGTACAACGGCACCGAGATGGACCGCGCCACGCCGACCTACGGCGGCTATGCGCAGCACGTCGTCGTCACCGAGCACTTCGTGCTCAAGGTCCCAACCAACCTCGAGCTCTCCGGCGTCGCTCCGCTGCTCTGCGCGGGCGTGACGACGTACTCGCCGCTCCGCCAGTACGGCTGCAAGGCCGGAATGCGCGTCGGCGTGGTCGGCCTTGGCGGTCTGGGGCACATGGCGGTCAAGCTCGCGGCCGCGATGGGCGCGGAGGTCACGATGCTCAGCACGTCTCCGTCGAAGCAGGCCGATGCCGCGCGCCTCGGCGCGACGGAGTTCGGGCTGACGAGCGACGCCGCCACGTTCAAGCGGCTCGGTGGCCGGTTCGATCTCCTGATCGACACGGTCTCCGCCAAGCACGACTACAACGCGTATCTGCGCCTGCTGCGCCCGTTCGGCACCATGGTGTGTGTCGGCGCGCCGCCGGAGCCGTCGCCGATGGCGGCGTTCTCGCTGATCGGCGGTAACAAGCGGATCGCGGGCTCCGCGATCGGCGGCATCCGAGAGACCCAGGAGGTCCTCGATTTCTGCGGCGAGCGCGGCATCGTCGCCGACGTCGAGGTGATCGCCGCGAACCAGATCAACCTGGCCTACGAGCGAACGATCAAGGGCGACGTGCGCTACCGGTTCTCGATCGACGCCCGCACGTTCGCGAGCTGACCGTCGGCAACGTCAGCCGAGGCCGAACAGCCGGCGGATCGATCCCATGAAGCCGCCGGTGTCGCCGCTGGCTGCCGCGGTGTCGCGGCACGAGCAGCGCTGGGATTCGGGGATATGGCCGAGCACCTGATCGACATGGGCTCCGCATCCGGCCCAGGTCGGCTTACTGCACTTCTTGCACGTCACCATTCGACACATGAACTAGCTCCTTACCGTACCCAGAGCCGACCGGCGGAGAAAGGGTTCGCGAAATTGTCGGTGATCGCCGATCGGCGGGCGAGGGCTTGCGGCGCTACAGTGCGCCCGTGACCCGCACGATCCAGCGCGCATCGACCCTCGTCGCCTTCGTCCTGGGCTGCGGCCAGCCCGCGGCGCCCGCAAAGCCGGCGCCGGAGCCGCTGCCGGCAGGCGCGGAGCACCACCACCCGGCGGCGATGGTCCACCGGTTCGACAACGCCGAGACCTGGGCGAAGGTGTTCGACGATCCCGCTCGCGACGCCTGGCAGCATCCAGATGACGTCGTCGCCGCCCTCGGACTGACCGCCTCGATGACCGTGGCCGACGTCGGGGCGGGCACCGGATACTTCACCGTGCGCCTCGCGCGCGCGGTCCCGAGCGGGCAGGTGATCGCCACCGACATCGAGCCCGACATGGTGCGCTACCTCACCGAGCGGGCCACGCGTGAGGGCCTGCCGAACGTGCGTGCGGTGCTCTCCACGGGCGACGATCCTCGCCTCGCACCGGGCTCCGTCGATCGCGTGCTGGTGGTGGATGTCTGGCACCACATCAGCGATCGTGCGCGCTACGCGAAGGGGCTCGCTGCCGCCCTGCGCCCCGGTGGCCAGGTCGCGATCGTCGACTTCACCAGCGCGGCCACCCACGGTCCTCCGCGCAAGCATCGCTTGCCGCCCGAGACCATCATCGCCGACCTGAAGGCTGCGGGGCTCGACGCACAGGTCTCGCCGACCCAGCTGCCGGATCAGTTCATCGTCGTCGGCACGCGGCCCTGACGGCTTGCTCCCGAGGTGTCCGAACCCTTTCCCGGGGGTGCGGCTCTCACCGGTGAGCAAGCAAGATGGTCATCCTGGGCGCGTGCGCAGCGGTACTGATCGGGATTTCTCTGGGCCTGTTTGGTGGTGGCGGCTCGATCTTGACGGTCCCCACCATCCACTATCTGTTCGGCGTCGAGACCCACGCAGCGATCACGAGCTCGCTCCTCGTCGTCGGTGTGACGAGCCTGTTCACCCTGATTCCTCACCTGCGCGCACGGCGGGTCCGCCTGCGCGTCGGCCTGGTGTTCGGGGTCGCATCCATGGCGAGCGCCTATGTCGCGGGGAGCCTCTCTCGCCACGTCGCGCCGGCCGTGCTGCTGATCGCGTTCGGCGGGATGATGGTGGTCGCCGCTCTCGCGATGCTCCGCCCACGTCGTGGCCCGGCCGCAACGAGGGCCTCGTTCGGGTGGTTGATCGCTCAAGGGCTGATCGTCGGATCGATCACCGGCTTCGTCGGCGCGGGCGGTGGGTTCGTGATCGTCCCGGCGCTCGTGGTCCTCGTCGGGCTCTCGATGCCCGAGGCGGTCGCGACCTCGTTGCTGGTGATCGCGATGAACTCGTTCGTGGCCTTCGGCGCGACGGTCGGGGCGGTGACACTCGATCCGCGGGTGGTCGCGATCGTCCTCGCCGGTGCGCTCCTCGGGAGCGTGGTCGGAGGAGCCGTCGCGAAGAGCATTCCGGCGGTACGGCTACGCCGTTGGTTCGGCTGGTTCGTGCTCGCGATGGCCATCGTGATCCTCGGCGTCGAGGTGTCGCGCTGGATCACGGGATGACGCCTGGAACCCTTTCGCGCGCCGGCGGCTCTGGTCACAACACAGGAGTTCATCATGCTGTTTCGCCAGCTGTTCGACCCGGAGACCTCGACCTATACGTACCTGCTCGCTGATGAGGCGACCCGCGAGGCGGTGCTCATCGACCCCGTGATCGAGCAGGTCGAGCGCGACGTGGCACTGATCTCCGACCTCGGGTTGACCCTGACCTACGTGCTCGATACCCACGTGCATGCCGACCACGTCACGGCGAGCGGTACGTTGCGCGAGCGGCTCGGCGCCCGCACGGTGCTCTCGGAGCGAGCGGGGGTGGGCTGTGCTGATCAGCTCGTCAAGCAGGGCGACGTCCTGCGCTTCGGGAGCACGGGTCTCGAGGTTCGTGAGACGCCCGGGCACACGCCAGGTTGCCTCACGTTCGTCACGCTCGATCGTGCGATGGCGTTCACGGGCGACGCGTTGTTGATCCGTGGCTGTGGTCGTACCGACTTCCAGCAGGGGAGCGCGACCGCGCTGTATCACTCGATCCATGACCAGGTGTTCTCGCTCCCCGCGACAACCTTGCTCTACCCGGGACACGACTATCGCGGACGCACGGTCACCACCGTGGACGAGGAGCGCCGGCTCAACCCACGGATCGGCGCCGGCCGGACGGAGGCCGAGTTCGTCGCGATCATGGACAACCTCCACCTCGCGGCGCCCAAGCAGATCGATCGTGCCGTGCCGAAGAATCAACACTGCGGCCTCGAGGTGGTCACGCCGCCACCAGGCCCGGCCACCGGCTGGGCGCCTGTCGAGATCAGCGCGGCCGGGATCCCGGAGCTCAGCCCGGCGTGGGTCGGAGCGAACCTGTCCAACATCACCGTCGTCGACGTGCGGGAACCCGACGAGCTGCGGGGCGAGCTCGGTGCGATCGATGGGGTGGCGTCGATCCCGCTCGGCCAGCTGCCGGGACCGCTCGCCACAATGCCGCGCGATCGTCCCCTGGTCCTGGTCTGTCGCTCGGGAGGGAGGTCTGCGAAGGCCGCGCTCCAACTCTCGGCCCTCGGGTTCACCCACGTCGCGTCGATGCGCGGGGGCATGACCGCCTGGCGCTCCAGCCCCACGGCGTGACGTAGACTCGAGGAGATGACCGCGCCCGAGCTGCTCCTCGAGGAGGCGCACCGCCTTGTGGGCCTTGGCCCCGAAGCACTCCGAAGCCGCTCCACGGCAGGTGTCCAGGTGCTCCGGATCACCGGCACCGGAGCGTTCGAGCCATCGTCGATCGCACGATTCGGCGACGTCGAAGCGCTGGTGGTCGATGTGGTGCCGGTGACCGGGGAGCTCCTCGCGGCGCTCGCGGCACTCCCACGGCTGCGCGCGCTCGCCGTGTGCAGCGATCGGGCGCCGCTGGCGACGTGGTCCGGCGGCCTCCACGCGCTGGAGGTGTTGTCCCTGCCGCAGCTCGACGAGCCCGTGGCGAGCTTCGAGACGTTCTTGCACGCGATCCCGAACCTGCGCGTCCTGAGGATCCCCGACGCGCGACTCTGCGAGCCGCTGCCGTTCATGACCGCAGTCGCGAGCCTCCGCGAGCTCGATCTGACGGGCGTGCCGATGCCCCAGGCGACCGTCGAGGTCCTCCGCCGAGCGCGCCCCGATCTGGTGGTGCGGACGAGCCCGATCAACCTCGGCTGGGCACCCGGCATCCCCGGCGTGCTGCGGGTGGCCGATGGCTTCGCGCTCGACGATCAGCCCTCGGCAGAGCGCTGGATCTCGGCGTTCGAGACCTCGATCATCGGGCGACAGATCACGCTCACCGTCCGCTGGCAGGACTCGCCCGCGGATGGGCCGGTGTATCAGGACGAGCGTCACGGGCCCTTCGAGGTCGAGGCGTTCATTCGCAACGGACCACCGATCGCGATCCGCAGCTCCGACCGAGCGCGGCTCCGTCAGCGCCTCGAGGCGAAGCTCTCGGCCCTCTGAGCCTTCGCTGCCTACATTCACCTACCCAAGACGGTTCGGGATCTGTGGGCAGCGCCCACCCTGAAACCAACGTGATGTCATCGGCTTGGAGGTTTGTTTGGGCTGGATGCATCCAGTCCATTGACGTGAACGAATAGAGCGTCATGATGGACGAAATGAACGATTTGAACGAAAAAACGTCCACCTCTCCCCGTGACGAGGTGACGTTCGCTCCTGAGGATCGTGGATTCGTGTTCGCCGTCGCCCGACGGATCGTCGGAAGTCTCGAGGACGCGGATGACGTCACGCAGGAGGCGCTGATGCTCGCGTACCGCTACCGGGACCGGTTTCGTGGGGACTCGAAGTACCGGACGTGGCTGTACCGGATCGCGTCGACCACCGCGCTCGGGCACCTGCGCCGCCGCCGCCGATCGCGGGAGGAGCTCGGCGCGACCGACGAGTCGCTCGGCAAGCAGATCATGGACGAGTCCAAGAGTCCCGAGGATGCGCTCGCGGAGGCGGAGGGCATCGACCTGATCCAGCGCGCGCTCGAGCGGCTCGCGCCGAAGTATCGCGAGGTGATGCTCGAGCGTGCCGTGTCGACCGAGAACGAGACGGCGGAGAAGCTCGGGATCAGCGTCGCCAACGTCAAGGTCCGTGCCCATCGCGCGCGCAAGGCGCTCCGCACGATGCTCGAGGCCGACGAGCCGCTCGCGAAGGCGGGCTGAGCGCCGCACGCATAGCCGGTTGCGCGCTGGCGGCCTACAGTGCGCCTCATGGCAGGTCCCAAGCAGCGCCAGCGTCACCGCGAGAGTCACCGCAGCGGACGTGCCGGCTGGCTCCGAGCCGCCGTGCTCGGCTCGAACGATGCGATCGTCTCGACCGCGAGCCTGATGATCGGCGTCGCGGCCTCGAATGCGTCGACGCCGGCGATCCTCACCGCGGGCGTGGCGGGCCTGTGCGCGGGTGCGATGTCGATGGCGGCGGGCGAGTACGTCTCCGTCAGCTCGCAGCGCGACGCGGAGGTCGCCGACATCGCCAAGGAGACCGGCGAGCTCGCGGCCAATCCCGAGGCCGAGCTCGAGGAGCTGACCGGGATCTATGTCTCGCGGGGGCTCGATCGTCCGCTCGCTCACCAGGTCGCCGTCCAGCTGTCCGAGCGCGACAAGCTCGGTGCTCACCTGCGCGACGAGCTCGGCATTCATCCAGACTCGCTGGCGCGGCCGTTCCAGGCTGCGTGGATCTCGGCGGTGAGCTTCGCGGTGTTCGCGCTGTTACCGATCCTCGGCCTCGTGATCGCGCCCGCGTCGCTACGCATGGTGTCGATCGCAGGCGTCACGCTCGTCAGCCTCGCGTTGCTCGGTGCCCTCGGTGGCCGGCTGGGTGGTGCCCCCGTGGTGCGAGCGTCGCTGCGGGTGGCGCTCGGCGGCGCGCTCGCGATGGCCGTGACGGCAGGCATCGGCCGGCTGCTCGGCGTGGCGGTCAGCTGATCCGATGGCGGGCCGCGCGACGTGGCCGAGCGCGCGATCGTGGAGGATCTCGTGCCCGTGTCGCACGCGCATGCGATGGCGCGCCCGTGACCGGTTACGCCTGACTCACTCCTTGGCGGCCACGCCGAGCCCCGGCTTGAGCGCGCCGAGGGTGCGCCGCTCCTTGTCCTCGCTGTAACGGGTGTTGAGGATCGCCGCGTTGTCGCGCAGCAGCAGCGTGAAGCGGAACAGCTCCTCCATCACGTCGACCACGCGATCGCGGTAGCTCGACGGCTTCATCCGGCCTTCGGCGTCGAACTCCTGGAACGCCTTGGGCACCGAGGACTGGTTCGGGATCGTGAACATGCGCATCCAGCGGCCGAGCACGCGGAGCTGGTTCACGGCGTTGAACGACTGGCTCCCACCGCTGACCTGCAGCACGGCGAGGGTGCGGCCCTGGGTGGGGCGGACCGCGCCGTCACTCAGCGGGAGCCAATCGATCTGGTTCTTGAACGCGGCGGTCATCGCGCCGTGTTGTTCGGGCGAGACCCACACCTGGGCCTCCGACCACACGCTGAGCTCGCGCAACTCGCGGACCTTGGCGAGATCGAAGGACGCCCGATCGAAGACCGGGAGGCCGTGGGGATCGTAGGTCCGGACCTCCGCCCCGAACGCCGTGAGCACCCGACCGCACTCCTCGCTGAGGTAGCGGCTGAAGCTCTTCTCGCGCAGGGATCCATAGAGGATCAGGACGCGTGGCGGGTGAGTGCTCGGAGCCTGCGCGAAGGTCGCCAGCGTGCGGACCGGAGCGTGGGCGGGCAGGTCCGTGTCGATCCGGTCGGCGGGCTCCGTCATGCGCGGCGGAGTCTCGCACGCCACGGCCGTGGCCACATGACCGCGCACGCGGGAAGGCGGATCGCGCGCTACCGCATCGTCATGCCGGGGAGTACCGGCCCGATGATGATCTCGACGCGGCGGTTGTTCGCTCGACCCTCGGCCGAGGCGTTGTCCGCGATCGGCATGCTCTTGCCGGAGCCGTGGGCGACGATCAGATCCGGCGGGTAGCCGTTCGACACCAGGTACACGCGGACGGCGTCAGCGCGACGCTGCGAGAGATCGAGGTTGAACGCATCGGTGCCTTGCGAGTCGGTATAGCCCTCCACGCTGAGGTGGCGCTCCTTGGTCTCGAGCAGGGCGGCGGTGACCTGACCGAGCCGCGTCTTCGCCTCGGGGAGGAGGACCGCCTTGTTCGACGCGAACAGCACGCTGCCCGACAGCGTGATCACCACACCGCGTGGCTCTTCCTTCACCGCGGCCCACTTCGCCAGCTCGAGCTGCATCGCCTTCATCCGGCGATCTGACTCGGCGGCGCGCTGGTCGGCGGCCGCGGCATGCGAGTCGGACTCGGCGGCGCGCTGCGCCTGGTTCGCGGCGTTCTGCTCGGAGCTCGCGAGGTTGGTCTTGGCGCGCTCGAGCTCCTCCTTGGTCTGCTGGTGGTTTGCATCCTTCGCGCTCGCGAGGTTGGCCTCGGCGTGTGCGCGCTGGTCGGCGTGCGCGGCGCGCATCGCGAGGACATCGGCGAGCTCGGCCTTGCGCTCGGCGACGTACGCCAGATCGCGCTGGTCGGATGCCTTGTTGGAGTACGCCGCCTCGGCGCGGTCGAGGGCGACCCTCGCCTTGTGGACATCGGCGGGGACGGCCTGGGCGGCCGGGCCGTTACTGGCGTGGGCGTACGCGCGGCGCGCATCGACGAGCTCGCGAGACGGGGAGGTGGAACATGCGGCGAGGCCGAGCGTGGCGAGCACGCTGGCGAGGAAGATTCGTTGGGTCATGGAGAGCTCCTGGGCTAACGCGTCTGCTGTTCGAAGGTGTGGATCTCGGCGAGCGCGTGCTCGGCGGCGAGGCGATCCTTGTCGTCGTCCGCGAGCGCGATCGCGAGATCGCCATCGGCGGAGGCGCGCATCAGCAAGTTCGCGGCGGCTCGCATGTTGTCCTTGCCGCCCGCGGCGATCAGCGCCTTGGCCTTCGTGGATTGCTCGTTTGCGAGCTGGAGGTACAGCGCCGCGCGCGGCACGTCCTCGGCTCCCGCTTGTTCGGCGCCGCGGATCGAGGCCGCCGAGGACTCCATCTTCTCCGTCGGTGGCCGGCTGGAGGCGCATCCGCCGAGCAGGGCAGCACCGAGGAACATCGCGAGCAGAGCCCGCTGGGTCGTATTTGGGATCGTCATGATTCTGGGCACCTCTTAAGCCCGGCCCACGCCTTTGCACGATGGAGCCCACATCGCGCTCGAGCAATCTCGGTCGGTTGGCGGAGTTCGCGCGATTCGACCGAGCGTGGGCGCACGAACCGAGCGGATCTGTCGGTTGCCACCTGCCTGGACGTGACACCGTGCCGGTCCATGTCGCCCGGCCTCGCCGCCCTGATCCACCCGCACCCGATCTCGGAGCTCGGCGCGAGCTTTCTCCGCAACGAGCCATTCGTCGTCCATGGCGTCAGGGACTCGCTCGCCGAGCTGTTCGCCGTCCCGTTCCTGGCGTCGCTCGACGCCCTGCTCGGCGCGTGGCCCGATCAGATCGAGGTGCACCTGCCCGACGTCGCCGACGAGGCGAGCGCGGTCACGGCCTCGCCGCACGATGCGCGCAAGCTGTTCGCCAGCGGCATGGGGCTCCTGTTCAACGAGGCGCAGCGGTACGCACCGCAGCTCGTGCCGTGGCTCGACGCGATCCGGGCCGACGTCGGGCTCTCGGCGCTGACCCAGCAGCGCTGCCTGATCTACGCCACGCCGGCGGGGAAGGGCACGGCACCGCACTTCGATCAGAACGTGAACTTCGTGCTGCAGCTCCACGGCACCAAGACCTGGTGGCTCGCGCCGAACGCACACGTGGCGCGCCCGATGACGCGCCACACGATGGGGCAGGCGGTGGACGCCGAGCTGCAGTCCTATGCGCGCCTCCCGATGCCCCACGAGCTCCCCGCAGAGCGTACCGAGATCGTGCTGCGACCTGGCTCGCTCCTGTTCGTGCCGCGCGGCGTCTGGCACTCCACGCACGCGGCGGTCGATGCGCTGTCGCTCAACTTCACGTTCAGCCCGCCGACCTGGATCGACGTGTTCACCGCCGCGCTGCGCAGCCGGCTGGCCCTGTCGAGCGATTGGCGCGAGACGGCGGCGCCGTTGTCGGTGGCCACGTTCGAGGCGCTGCTGCGCGAGCTCGCCATCGATGCGCCGCACTGGAATGCCACGGAGATCCTCGCGGCGACCGAGGGATGACCCGGAGCGATGGCCCGCCGCGCACATTGTGCAGCCCGACGACTTCGGGTCTAGTCGCGCGCATGCCCACGCGCGAGCCGATCGGCACCATCGCCTCGCTCAACGCGTCGCTCACCATCGCGGTGTTCGACGCCCGCAGCGCCACGGACTGGGTCCCCACCAAGCCCGCCGCGACCAAGGCGCAGTTCACCGGGCACCCGGCAGAGATCATGCGCGGCCTCGGCAAGGGCGAGGAGATGACGTCGGTCGACGTTGGCGCCAGCAGCGGCTTTGCCTTCGAGCTCGAGGGCACGTCAGGGCGGATCGATGCCTACCGCCTCGACGATGGGACGCTGGTGCTCGCGGCGCCTGCACGCGCGTGGTGGATCGATCCCGCGCATCACGGTGACCATGCAGACGCGGTCGATGCCCTGTTCGCCGACGTCGTCGGCCCAGCGGGTGTCGAGTCCGCGACCGAGGTCGGCGAGCTCGAGCTGGCGTCTGGCAAGCTCGCTGCGGTGTACCTGTGGCTCAAGAAGGTGGGCGCGGCGCGTGACCTCGCGGCGGCGATGCCGGCGGGCGGCGTCGTCGCGTTCGGCGATGGCTATGGTGACGGCCACGGCGGATTGATCGTCGACCTCGGTGTGGGCACCTATCGGCTGCTCCGCCACGAGGCGGCCGCACCGTGGGCCGACGACCAGGCGCTCGTCGCCATGTACCTCGTCCGCGAGCCGTAGCCCTGTTCGAGACCACGTTCTGGGATGACTATCAGCGCGGTCGCAAGGCGTGGCTCACACGTAGCCCGTGAGCTCGGCGCACCACGAGCGCGATCACGATCACGAGCGGCGTCGCATAGACCGCGACGAACCAGGGGCGGGCTGCGTCAGTGCCGGCGGCGATCGCGTGCACGGCGGCCGTGATGAAGGCGGCGAACGAGAGCACGTGGAGCCGACGCCAGGTCTTGGTGCCGATCCGCTTCCGCAGTGCGAAGCTGGCGTGGACCACCAGCGCGAGGTAGGCCGCGATCACGCCGAGGCCCACCGCCGTCGCTCGGAACGGTGACGCAAACGGGACGACGAGGTCGACGACGTCGAACGCGATGTAGCGATCGGCGAGGAGCACGACCGCGTGGACGAGGATCAGGACGAGCGCCACGGGCGAGAGCCAGCCATGGAGATCGATCGTGGTCGCCCGCGTGAACCAGCGATCGCCTGCACGGGTCGACATCACGAGCCCGAGGATCACGTCGAGGGAGAGGGCGAGGAACGCGGTGATGCCGGTCGCGCGGGACAGGAGCCAGGGCCCGGTGCCCTCGGGGCGCGGCAGGGACGTCTCGATCCAGCCGGCTCGGCTCGCGATCGCTCCGAGGAGCGCGAGGACTACGAGGCCGATCACCACGCCGCGGACGACGTCACGCATCGCACACCTCGAGCTCGCCCACGAGCTGGATCGATCCGTCGCGCCCGACCAGCACGCCTCCCAGCCCCGACCCCGCGAGGAGCCGCGCAGCTTCGGCGGCCCCGAGCACGAACGCGACCTTGGCGAGAACGTCCGCACGCTCGGCGGTGCTCGCGATGGCGGTGACCTGGGCGAGGTCAGACTCGGCCGGAGTGCCGGTGCGCGGATCGATGAGGTGATGCGCGATCCCGTCGCCCGTCCGCCAGCGTCGCCGGTTGGGGGCACTGGTCGCGATCGCACGGTCTCGAAGACGGAGCGTGACGAGTACGCGGCCCGCATCCGCGGGATCCTCGATGTCCACGAGCCAGCCGTCCGCATCCGGCCCGGCGCCACGCATGGCCGCATCGCCACCGGCCTCGACCATCGCCAGGGACGGCGCGAGCGCGGCGGCGCGATCGACGGTTCGTCCCTTGAGGAACCCGCCCAGATCGAGGTGCAGATGCGGCGGACGGTGAACGCGCCGCGACGGGACATCGACCACCAGCTCGGCGAAGGAGACCTGCGCGGGCGCCGTGACCGCCCACGCGCGATCGAGCGCACCCCGCTCGAACGACCGATCGTAGCCGGCCGCGCGCAGCGCAGCGCCGATCGTCGGATCGAAGACGCCGGAGGTCATCGCGACATGGCGTCGCGCGTCGCACAGCAGCTGCATCATCTCCGGTGACACCGTGATCGGATCTGTGGAGCGATTGAGCACGCTGAGCTCGCTGTCGTCCCGGAACCGACTGAAGCGCCGTTCGGTGTCCGCGAACATCGTGGCGATCTCCTGGGCGAGCTCGCGCTCCGCCGGTTCGTCCAGCGTCGGCGCGGCGATGGTGACGTCGGTGTTCATGGCGTGAAAGGTCCACATCACGAGCTCCGCGTGCGGACGCGCACGGGGCGCGCTGGAGGTGTGCGCGCGATGCGGACGGCGGGGACGACCGGCGGCGCGGTGGGCTCCCCGCGCACGGCCAGCCGCCAACCGGCCGGCAGGGTGAGCGCAGGGCGTTGCTCGCGCGGCACACTCTCGATCCACACCACGGCGGGCTGGACCGAGGATCCCGCGGCGCCGGGCGTGACCTCGCGCGGCGTCGGCTCGGTGGTCTGCACGCCACGCCAGGCCACGAGGTACCCGCTCGCGAGGATCGCCACGAGGTAGAGGCGTCCCTCGAGCGCGCTGAACGAGCGCCGGGGCGCCGTGCGCGATGCGCGGGAGTCAGTCATCGTCGCCCCCGTCACGTTCGCGTCCCTCGCCCTCACGATCGTCGTCTCCGTCGTCGTGCCGGTGCTCGCGGTGCTCGCCCATGGCCATCTGGACCTCCTGCTCGGAGGGCTCCACGCGCGGGGGAGCCGGGGCCGGGGCCGGGGCCGTGGCCTCTGCAGGTGCCGTCGGGGCGATCGGCACCAGGATCACGGGGGGTGGGGCGACCTCCGGCACCGATGAAGGCACCGCGGCCGAAGGCTCCGGGGCGACCGCCGTCGGCGCCGGGCTCATCCATCCCATGAAGGAGGCGGCCGTGACGCCGATCGCGAGCGTGGTGGAGGCCACAGCTGCCGTGAGGGCGACCGTGATGCGGCGTTGCAGAGGGGCTGGTTCGGACATTGGTTCCTGGGGGCAACGGGTTGGCGTGACACGGCACGCGATCCGCACGTCAGCGGGGGATGTGCCGTCCCGTTCCAGATGCGTCCTGGCGATGCCTTCGTCCATCGTACGGACGTGGGATATGAGCGATCCCGAGTGGTTGGGGGTCTCATCTCCAACGGAAGCGACACGCTTGCTGACCTCCACCGTCGCGCTCGCCGCGATGATCGCGATCCTGACACTGCTCGTGGTCGTCGATCTGGCGACCGATGCCCGGGGCGGGACGAATGCGTTTCACGTCGCGGTCGAGGGCGCGGTGATCGCGATCGGGAGCGTCGCCACGGTCCGCTTCGCGCTCCGAGTGCGCGTGCTCGCACGCGAGGCGCGAGAATTGCGCGTGCACGCCGAGCAGCTCACGCAGAACCTCGACGCGAGCCGCGAGGAGGCGCTGCGGTGGCGTCGCGACGCGCGGACGCTGATCGAAGGGCTCGGCGTGGCGATCGATCGTCAGCTTCAGGCGTGGGGGCTGAGCCCGGCCGAACAGGAGATCGCGCGCTTGCTCCTGAAGGGGCTGAGTCACAAGGAGATCGCGCAGGTCCGGGGCGTCACGGAGACGACGGTGCGTCAGCAAGCGCAGGCCACGTACCGGAAGGCGGGGTTGTCGGGCCGCAACGATCTGGCGGCGTTCTTCCTGGAGGACCTGCTCGCGCCTCGGCCGGCCCAGCCGGCCCAGCCGGCCCAGCCGGCCCAGCCGGGGTGATGGCACGTGGCCCCCTGATCGCTCGGGATGGCGCGGTATCCTTGCGGGGATGGTGGAGGGCCCCGAAGGTGACGGCGAGGACGCGAGCGCGCCGACGATCGCGCGGCCTCGCCCTGGCTCCGATACGGTGGTCGAGCGGCCCCCGCGGACGGCCCGCTCGACCGACGAGCGGCACGATGCCCAGGAGGCGCATGCCTCCGCGGTCACGACCGACGTCGCGGACGCCCAAGCGGACGACGAGGACGACCAGGCGGACGACGAGGACGACCACGCCTCCAGCGAGCCGCTGACACTCGCACCGCTGGCGTCGCCCGGGTCTCTCGGTGGCGGCACGGCCAGTGCGTCGCAGACCTCGATCGGGAGCACGCTCGTCAGCTCGCCGCGCGAGGCGCTCGATCACTCCGAGATCCTCCGCACCCGGAACTTCTGCCTCGTCGGGCTCGTGATCGCGATCGGGGGTGCGCTGGTCGTTCCGCAGCTCCCGGGTGGCGTCGTGGTGACCCGGATCTTCCTGGCCGGGATCGGGGTGGCAGCGCTCGGGCTCGTGTACTTGCTGCACCGCACGCGCACGCCGGCCACGTTCCATCAGGGCTACGGCACGGTCCTCGGCTGGTACATCCCGGTGATCGCGGTGTGCAGTGCGGTCCCGTTCTTCGGTCCGTTCTCGCCCGTGGCGATCTTGCTGGTGCTTGGCATCTTCGTCACCGGCCTCGGCAGCAATCGTGGGACTGCCCTCGCGACGTACCTGACCTGCGCCGGCGTGCAAGGGCTGGTGGGCGTGCTCGTGATCGCAGGGACCATCGACGATCCGGGGTTCATCCACGCCAAGTACCTCCCGAACGGGATCCAGCTGATGTGCCAGGGGTTGATCCAGCTGGTCCTCGCGGGGACCTATGTGGTCTCGCGCGCCACGCGCAGCTCGTCGCTCGAGGCTCTCTCGGAGCTCGAGAAGGCCGTACGCGCTGTGAGCCAGCGCGAGGCCCTGCTCGAGGAAGCGCGCGCCGAGCTACGACGTGCACTCGGCAGTGGGAAGGGGCGGTTCACCGATCAGCGGATCGGGATGTTCCAGCTCGGCGACATCATCGGGCGCGGCGCGATGGGCGAGGTCTATCAGGCCGTCGACACTCGCGACGATCGCCCGGTCGCGGTGAAGATGTTGTCGCAGGCGTCGCTCGGCAACGCTCAGCACGTACAGCGGTTCTTGCGCGAGCTCCAGACCGCCGCGGCGATCGAATCGCCGAACGTGGTGCGCGTGATCGCGATCGGCGAGCATCCTCTGCCGCACCTCGTGATGGAGCGCTTGCACGGGCGCGATCTCGCCGCGATCCTGCGCTCGCGCCGAACGCTCGATCGTGAGCGCGTGGTCGAGCTGCTGCGCCAGGTCGGCGCGGGGATCACGGCGGCCGCTGCGATGGGCGTGATCCACCGGGACCTCAAGCCGCAGAACCTGTTCCTCGCCGGCGCCACCTGGAAGATCCTCGACTTCGGTGTGTCACGGGTGTCGGCGACCAGCGACACCCTCACCGCGGGGCACGTGGTCGGCACTCCGGCGTACATGGCGCCCGAGCAGGCGCGCGGGGACACCGTCGATCATCGAAGCGATCTGTATTCGCTCGCCGCCGTGGCCTACCGCGCGCTGACCGGCCATCCGCTGTTCCGGACCGGTGCGCTGGCCGACACGTTGTATCGGGTTGTCCACACGGCGCCTCGGCGCCCGACGGCGCTCGGAACGTTCCCGCGGGATCTCGATCTCGCCCTCGCGATCGGACTCGCAAAGGATCCGGCCGCGCGGTTCGGCACCGCGAGCGAGCTCGCGCAGGCGATCGAGGCCGCGCTCGGGGCAGGGCTGCCGGCGCCGCTGCGTGCGCGGGGCCTCGAGCTCGACGTCAAGGGTGCGTGGGCGGCCGAGCCGGCACGCTGACGCACGTTGACGTTCATGGCGCGCGGCGACGCGCGAGCAGGTACGTTCGCTCGCTCGGATACTCGACGTCGGGGTACGGCTTGCGATCCAGGCGCGCTTCGATCGTGAAACCCACCTGCTCGAGCGTCGCGACCACGGCCGCTGGCGGGTGAAACCAGAACTCGAGCGAGGTTGGTACGCCCCATAGCTCGTCGACGTGCGTGTGCTGGGTGCCGGCATGAAACGCGAGGGCGATCAGGCCGTCGGGCGTGACCACGCGATGGAGCTCTCGACATGGGGCATGCAGCTCGTCCGTTGGCGTGTGCACGATCGCGTAGAACCCGATCACGCCGGCGAGGCTTTCATCCGCATAGGGCAGGGCGAACATGTCTCCCACGCGGAACGGGATCGCCGGATGATGAGCCGTGGCCTGTTCGATCATGGCCGGTGACAGATCGAGTCCCTCGATCGTGACGTCGCGTTGATGGAGGTAGGCCGCGACCTGGCCCGGACCGCAGCCCACATCTACCACCGGGCCTCGGCCGCGTACGCCCTCGGCGAAGGCATCGAGGAACGCGCGGTCGAGCGGCTTTCCGCTCAGCTCGTCGATCAGGTGCTCGGCATAGGCCTGGGCGATCGTCCGATAACCGTCCCGAATCGAAGGGGCGCGGGGATTCACCCATCACTTCTTGGCGCAGGCCACGGCCACGCGCTCGCGCAGCTTGACGACCTCAGGGTCACTCCCCGCGCCGGCAGCCGTGATCGACTTCTCGTAGATCGGGATGCTCGAGCAGTCCCAGTGATCCTTCTCGGCGCGCTCCACGGCGATCGTCATCGATCTCACGGCGAGGTCGCGTCCGCACTTACGCTCGAGAGTCGCGGCGAGCTCTGGATCCGCCTTCTTGATCTTCGCCATGTCGGGCTTGATCACCGCACAGGTGGAAGAGGCCCGGCCGGGGTCGCTGCTCGCGAGCCGTGCGTCGATGTCGGGGAGCTCCTTGCGTGCCCACTCGACGGCCGCCTCGCTCTTGATGTCGTCGAGGTTGTCGCTCGGGCGGGGCTTGTCGTCCTTGGACGAACACCCAGCGGCGGCGAGGGAGAGGGCGAGGAGGATCCTCCGGCGCTGCATGCGGCATCGTACCGCGCGGGGAGGGCCCTCAGGCCGCTTCCGCGGGCGGTCCAGGTCGTGCGGACTCTCGTGCGGACAAAACGGGCGCACATTCGCACGCCCCGCGGGACTCGATTACCATGTGACCCGAGAGCGGCCGTGAGTCCGGACAAGAGCCTGGCGGAGATCCTCGCGCATCGCATGCGCGTGGGAGAGCCGCTTCCCGTCCCGATCACGCTCGAGATCCTGCGCCAGGTCTGTGCCTCTCTCGACTACGCGCACAACCTCCGGGATCCGGAGGGGCGCCCGCTCGGGATCATCCACCGCGACGTTCAGCCCGCGTACATCATGATCTCGGAGAACGGCGTCGTGCGCCTGCTCGGGAGCGCCGCGCCCCAGGGCGCTGTCGCCTACATGGCCCCGGAGTTTGTCACCTACGGGATGCTCGATCCGCGCGCCGATCTGTTCGCGGTGGGCGTGATCGCTTACGAGATGCTGACCAACCGCCCGCTGTTCGCGACCAACGATGATCGCGAGACACTCGCACGCGTCTGCGGCCTCGCGATCCCGCCACCGTCGACGCAGAACCCGTACGTCTCGCCCGAGATCGATGGAATCGTCCTCGGAGCGCTCGCGCGTGAACCCTCGTATCGATGGCAGCAGGCCGCGCTGCTGCGCGACGGGATCCAGGCGGCGGTGCAGCAGCTCGGTCTCGGGGTGACGCCAGAGCTCCACCAGGCCTGGCTCGGGATGTTCATGCCGCAGATGGCGCCGCAGATGGCGCCGCAGATGGCGCCGCAGATGGCACCGCCGCCGCAGATGGCACCGCCGCCGCAGATGGCACCGCCGCCGCAGATGGCGCCTCCGCCGCAGATGGCGCCTCCGCCGCAGATGGCGCCTCCGCCGCAGATGGCGCGACCGCCGATCGCGCGGCCGGAGATGGCGACGATGATGGCGCCACCGCCGCCGCAGATGTCGCCGCCGCAGGTGTCGCCGCCGCGGATGTCGCCCTTGCAGGCGTCGCCGCCGCAGGTGTCGCCACCGCAGTTCTCGCCGCCGCAGTTCGCTCCGCCGCAGTTCGCTCCGCCCGTCGAGGTCGCACCAGCGGCGCCTCCAGGCGATCCGGGCCTGTGGGCCGACGATCCGAACCTCGAGACCCGGGTCCAGCCGTTCAACGCCGAGCTCCTCGATTCGCTGCCGCCACCGCCGCCCCGGGATCCGGAGCCGCTGGATCGCTTCGGGCCGCCACCGATCGCGCCCGAGGCGATCGCCGCGCCGCGTGCCTCACGCGCGTCGGTCGCGCCCGCGTCGGTCGCAGCCCCGCGTGCCTCGCGCGCGTCGGTCGCGCCCGCGTCGGTCACGCCCGCGTCGGTCACGCCCGCGTCGCGGGCCTCGCGGCCGTCGGTCGCGCCTCCGTCGATCGCGCCTGCGCCACCGCCCGCCGAGCCCGCTCGCCCGTCCACTCCCTGGGTCGCGCCGGATCCCCCGCCACCTCTCTCGGCCGCGTCGCGCGCGTCGGCGCCGAGCGTGCCCGCTCCGAGCCCGGCCGCGTGGGTCCCGCCGGATCCCCCAGCGCCGATCGCGAGCCCAGCCGCGTGGGTCCCGCCGGATCCCCCAGCGCCGATCGCGAGGCCGGCCGCACCCGTCGCGCCCGAGCGCGCGCCGGAACCACCACCACCTCCTCCTCCAGCGAACCAGTTCGATCCCGATCTCGGCCCCGAGCCCACGCAGATCGGCGCCATGCCGCTGATCTCGTTCGGCGACGAACCGCTGGTCGCCCTGATCGGCGAGAACGGGCAACGTGCACCCGCGCCGCGCGCGCCGGCGCCTGCGGCGGCCGCTCCCGGCGCCACGTTCCTGCCGGATCCCGAGGAGGCCAAGCGGCAACGGCTCAAGCTCCTCGCGATTGTTGGGGGAGCGGTGATCCTGCTGGTCATCGTGCTCGTAGTCATCTTGCGCTGAGGCGAGAGCCTGGGGGCGCACGCCCCACAAAAGTCCCCACCCTTGGGGCTGTAACCTCGTCGAAAACCACAGCGTAGCGGGGGACATGAAGCTCATCCTCACCGCGGCGCTCACCATCTCGACCTCCCTCGTTGGCTGCATCACCTCGGACTTCGGCGACTTCAGCGAAGACCCGACCGAGAACGAAGGTGCGATCCGCTACGGCGCTCCGACGGCGAGCTGCCCCGCGCTGATGAGCGTGTTCCCCGTCGAGGGCGCACACAACATCGGCTACGACGCCGCGTGCGGTGGCGCCGGTGGCTGCCCGGTCTCGTGCGACGGCTCGCGCGCAAACTCGGACTATGGCCCGGGCGGCAGCAGCGGCTTTCACCACGGCATCGACGTGTTCGCGCATCGCGGTGCAGTGCTGCGCGCGGTGGCTCCAGGTCGCGTGGTCTATGCGAAGGTCGATTCGGTCAATGGCTCGAACGAGGTGAAGATCCAGGATGCGTGCGGCTGGAGTTACTTCTACGGTCACCTCGAGTCGTTCGCCGTGAAGACCGGAGACATGGTGATGGCCGGCCAGCAGGTCGGGACGATGGGGAACTCGGGGACGGGTGGCGTGCACCTCCACTTCAACGCCTCGCCCGGTGCTTACAAGGACGACATCGATCCGCTGCAGCTCTTGAAGGCGACCGCACCGACCGCGTGTGGTGGCGCGCCGACGCAGCCGACCACGCCGCCTCCCCCCGCTCCCACGACGCCGGGCTGCGGCACGCTCGCGCCGGGCGAGGGCCTCGGTGACAACACGATGCGCGCCTCGTGCGATGGCCGGTTCATCCTCGTGATGCAGGGCGATGGCAACCTCGTGCTGTATCCGACGGCGAACGTCACCCCGGCGGGTGCGGTGTGGAACTCGCGGACGTTCGGCGCCACGCCCACCCTGTGGATGCAGACCGACGGCAACCTGGTCGTCTATCACGGTCAGACCGCGGTCTGGAACTCGCGCACCCACGGCAACCCCGGTGCGTCGCTCGAGATCACGAACGCCGGCAAGCTCCGCGTCCGCAGCGCGAGCAACGCGACCCTGTGGACGAACTGACCGCCGACGTCACAGCCCCCACGGCGCGCGCCGGGGCCGGGAGATCCGGGTGTTCGCCTCGGCATCACCGACGAACAGCTCGGCGGCCGGATCCCACGTCAGCTCGCGACCGAGCTCGATCGCGATGTTCGCGAGGTGGCAGACGGTGGCGGCGCGATGGCCGATCTCGGCGTGACAGATCGGAAGCGTGCCGTTCGCGATCGCCTCGAACCAGTTCTCGAAGTGACCCACCTTGGTCGAGATCACGGTGGGACCCGAGCCGAGCTGATAGTCGAGGATCTCGGGCCGGCTCGCGGTGACACCGTCCCAATCGACCCGAACGCTGCCCTCTGTGCCGAAGAACTCCGTCCACCAGATCTCGTCGGTGGGGGTGAGGTGGAGCGTGACGCCGTTCGCGTACGTGTACGTGACGTCGAACGTGGTGGGGGTCTCGAACGCGTTTCCGGGTGGATACACCGCCGTGCCGCGGACGCTGGTCGGCCCGGACAGCTCGAACCCTGCTCCCCACTGCGCGATGTCTAGGTTGTGCGCGCCGAAATCGGTGATCGCGCCGCCGCCGTAGTCGCGAAAGTAGCGAAACGAACGGCTCGCTCGCAGCTGGTGGTACGGCACCTCGGGCGCGGAGCCGAGCCACAGGTCCCAGTCGAGCGTGGCGGGTTGCGGTGCCACGGCGAGCGGCACCTGGAACTGTCCCGGCCACACCGCGGTCTCGATCGAGGTGAGCTGTCCGATCCGTCCGTTGCGGACGATCTCGCACGCCATCTGGAACTGGTAGCCGGAGTGCTGCTGGCTGCCGGTCTGGAACGCGATGCCGTTCGCCTGTGCGGCTTCGACGATGCGGCGGCCTTCGGCGATCGTCAGGGTCAGCGGCTTCTCGCAATAGACGTGCTTGCCTGCGTTCGCGGCATCGATCGATTGCTTCGCGTGCCAGTGGTCCGGGGTCGCGATCACCACGGCATCGATGTCTGGCCGCGCGAGGAGCTCGCGATAGTCACGATAGCCGACGAGGTCGGAGCTCATCGCGAGCGCATCATCGAGCATCACCTGATCGACATCGGCCACCGCGACCACGCGGACGCCGCTGTTCAGGAGCCCCATCAAGTGCGCACCCGCGCCTTGCAGGCCGACGCCGATCACGCCGAGACCGAGGCCCGTGCCGGCGCTCTGCTCGAGGTTGTCCCCACACGATGCGAGGCCAAGCCCCGCGAGTGCCGCCGCACTCTGCCGGAAGAAGTCTCGGCGCGAGGGGCGGCGGCGCATGCCTCGAGTCTACATGGGGACGACCAGCGCGTAGTACGCTCGTCGAACCAGGCGCCCGTGACCACCACCACACCGACCGTCGAGGACTTCTCCGAGCTCGTGAACCAGAACCTCGGAGGATGGAACCGCACGATGGGGCTGCGGTTCACCCGCGTGACCATCGACGAGTGCATCGGCGAGCTCGTCCTGGGCGACGAGCACCGACAGCCGTATGGCATCGTTCACGGCGGTGTCCACACCGGCATCATCGAGGCCGCGTGCTCGACGGGCGCGGCGATGGTCGCCCTCGGTCGCAAGCAGTCGGTGGTCGGCGTCGAGAACTCGACCTCGTTCATCGCGGCCGCGCGCGAGGGGACGATCCGCGTCACGGCAACCCCGGTCACACGCGGCCGGCGCACGCAGGTGTGGGAGGCGAGGGTCACCGACGAGGCAGGCAAGACCCTCGCGACCGGGCGCGTTCGTCTGTTGTGTCTCGACCATGGTGCAGACCTCGCAGGGCAGAAGGTCGGGTAGCCACGATGCCGCAACCGCAGCATTCGATTGCCGGGTAACCTGCTGTAGATAAATAAGTTATAGGTTCCCGTTGTTGTTTCTTGTGCAATGCAGCATATTGGCTGCGTGCTGTACTCCGCCCTCGAGCTCCAACGTGCCTGGCTTCGCCCCGCCGCGGAGCTCGCGAAGCTCGCGGTCGACCTGCTCGGCCAGACGACGTTCCCGCCCGCCGCGATCGTCCGCGCGAACCACGCCCTGTTCCACCGGCTGACCAGGCCGTATCCGCGGCCGGCGTTCGCGATCGAGCGCGTCGTCGCGCATGGTGGAGAGGTCGCCGTCCACGAGGAGGTGATCTCCACACGGCCGTTCTGCCGGCTCGTCCGGTTCCGCCGCGAGACCACCGATCCGACGCGCGCCGCCGAGCTCGGACGTGATCCCCGGGTGCTCGTGTGCGCGCCGCTCTCGGGGCATCACCCCACGTTGCTTCGCGACACGATCCAGACGCTGCTGCAGGCGCATGACGTCTATGTCACCGACTGGATCGACGCGCGCGAGGTGCCGGTCGAGGCGGGGCCGTTCCACCTCGCGGACTACGTGAAGTACCTGCGCAGCTTCCTGCACGAGCTCGATGCGCGAGAGCTCCACGTGGTCGCGGTGTGTCAGCCCACGGTGCCGACCCTCGCGGCGGTGGCGCTCGATGCTGCTGCGGGTCTGCCCACGCCGCGCACGCTGACGCTCATGGGCGGGCCTGTCGATGCCAGCAGAAACCCGACGGTGGTCAACCGCTTCGCGACCGAGCATCCGCTCGCGTGGTTCGAGCGTCACCTGATCCACCGCGTGCCGCAGGGCTTTGCCGGGCGTGGCCGCGCGGTGTACCCCGGCTTCCTCCAGCTCTCGGCCTTCGTTCAGATGAACCCGATGCGGCACGCGCAGGCACACCGCTCGTACTGGCTCGATCAGGTGCGCGGCGATACCGAGGCGATCGCCGCGCACGAGAAGTTCTACGACGACTACAACGCCGTGCTCGACATGGACGCGGCGTACTACCTCGACACCGTGCGCACGGTGTTCCAGGACATGGCCCTCTCCCGCGGCACGTGGGAGATCGACGGCGAGCTGGTTCGCCCGGCCGCGATCACGCGCACGGCGTTGTTCACGATCGAAGGCGAACACGACGACATCTCTGGCCCCGGCCAGACCTCCGCGGCGCACGATCTGTGCACCGGCCTGCCCGCAGCGGCCCGGGAGCACCTCGTCGCCGAGGGCTGCGGGCACTACGGCATCTTCTCGGGCCATCGCTGGCGCGAGCAGATCTATCCCCGCGTCCACGCCTTCATTCGTGAACGGAATGGAGCCAGCGCATGACCACCACGCACAGCACGAGTCCCAGCGCGACCGCGACCGAGCTCGACGGCAAGACCGCACTCGTCACCGGATCCACCAGCGGGATCGGGCTCGGCATCGCCGAGGCCCTCGCGCGGATGGGCTGCTCCGTGATCCTCAACGGCTTCGGCGAGCCCGACACCGCGCGCGCCCAGGTGCAGCGCGCCGCGGCCGGAAGGTGCCGGGTCGCGTACCACGGCGCAGATCTCGGCAAGCCGTCGGAGATCGAGGCCCTGATGCGGTTCGCCGAGCTCGAGTTCGGCGGCATCGACATCCTGGTCAACAATGCTGGGATCCAGCACGTGGCGAGCGTGGAGGAGTTTCCCGTCGACAAGTGGGACGCGATCCTGTCGATCAACCTCTCGGCCGCATTCCACACCACCCGCCTCGCGATCCCCCACATGCGTGCGTCCAACTGGGGCCGCATCATCAACGTGGCCTCGGTGCACGGCCTCGTGGCGTCCACGCACAAGGCCGCGTACGTCGCGGCGAAGCACGGGCTGATCGGCCTGACCAAGGTGACGGCGCTCGAGACCGCCCGGACCGGGATCACCTGCAACGCGCTGTGCCCCGGGTGGGTCGAGACCCCGCTGGTCCAGCGGCAGGTCGAGGCACGCGCCACGCGCGATGGTCTCGGCACCGATGACGCGCGCTCGGCGCTCGTCAGCGAGAAGCAGCCGTCCGGCGACTTCGTCAGCACGGATCAGCTCGCACAGGTTGCGGTGTTCCTGTGCAGCAGCGCAGCGGATCAGGTTCGCGGCGCGTCGTGGAACGTCGACGGCGGCTGGACCGCGCAGTAGCCGATCACGGGATCGCGGCGAGCCCCGCGGCGGTGAGCTTGTAGGCGAGCTGCGGGAAGCGCGCGGGCTCGGCGAACAGCTCCACCACGGCACGCCCCGTGATCTCCGGGGTCAGCGCCGGCTCGAACCGCTTGCCGAAGGTCTCGACGGGAACGCCGGCGCGATCTGCATAGGCGCGGATGCCTTCACGCCCGAGTTCCGTGCTCGCGTTCAGCTGTGGCAGGACGCAGTGGACGATCAGTCCGAGATCTGCGCGCTCGATCTCCGTCCTGGCGTAGTCCGCGATCATCCACTGGCCGCGCTTCGCGGCGGCATAGCCGCCACTCACGGGAGAGCCCTGGATGGCCGCGCCGCTCGAGACGACGATCAGGTGAGCGCCACGTGCCAGAGGTCGCCGCAGCGCGCGGCTCAGCCACACGAACGCGCTGCGCGTGTCGCTGTTCCAGTT
This sequence comes from Myxococcales bacterium, assembly GCA_016720595.1. GTDB lineage: Bacteria > Myxococcota_A > Polyangia > Haliangiales > Haliangiaceae > JABFXX01. The sequence goes on along the minus strand of JADKKI010000047.1, from coordinate 35,872 downwards.
CGTGCTGAACTCCTCCCAGGTCTGCTGGTGGAAGGGCGCGAGGATCGGGCTCGCGCCGGCACACACCACCACGAGCGCAGGCCCTTCCGAGAGGAGTCGATCCGCGAGCGCCTCGTCCGTCGCGTCTCCTCGCACGCCGTGGGCCCCTGGCACGGAGGTCTCGCCACGCGCCACCGAGATCACGCGGTCGCCGCGGGCCACGAGCGCTTCGACGATGCCGCGCCCGAGCCCCCGGCTCCCGCCGACCACGATCGCCAGGGGGGCCGGATCGCGAGATGTCTGCTGGTTAGCGTTCATCCCCCCACCACGATCGAGCGGCCCCAAACGATGCGCCCCACGTGGCGTTTTTTCACCAGCGCTTCGTGAAGGTGATCACCTTGGTCCCGCTCGAGCTCGCCTTGGACAGCACGAGCTGCGTCGAGGACGCCGTGAACGTGAACGTCTCCGTGAGCGCGGAGGGGCAGGTGCGCGTGAGCGTGACCGTGGTCCCGGAGGTGGCCGCGGTGAAGGTCTCGTCGACCGCGGGGAATCCGCCAACCGGCCGCCGCATGCGCTTCCACGTGGTTCCCGAGATCTCGATCGCCACTGCGTCCCCGCCGCCGAACCCCGAGACGCCGCCGGGCGGGTTGTAGCTGCGCATCTCGGTGGCTTCGTAGCGCCCGGAGACCACGGTGCCGCCGAACATCGCCGGAGGTGTCTGGATCACCATGTAGTGCGTCAGGTAGGCGCTGCCGGGGACCGCGTGACACGCGCCGCCGCCGGTACACAGCCCCTGCGCGCCACAGGTGGGGTGATCGAGGCCGGTGCAGCCGTGAAGCTGCTGGCCCGCGCCGGAGCAGTCCGGATCGAGCGCGCCGCAGTTGCAGTCGCAGCCGTCGCCGGCATCCCAGTAGCTCGCGTTGCACACCCACGTGGGCGGTGGCGTGGAGCCCGCGCCGTCATACACGCAGCGGCCGAGCGACGAGCAGGACTCGTTGGTGCCGCACGATCCGCAGCTGCCGCCGCACCCGTCATCGCCGCAGTCGCGCATGTAGCAAGAGGGCTGGCACACACAGCTGTTGGTCTCGCAGCGATCGCTCGCGAACACGCAGTAGCCGCAGTCGAGCTCCTGGCCGCAACCATCGGCGAGTGTTCCGCACTCGGCGCCGTGCGCCGCGCAGGTCGTCGGCGTGCAGGTCGTGCCGTCGGGGTGAGGGGGCGTGGCATCGTTCGAGCCGACGCCGCCATCGGGCGTGGCGCCCGGGTCGCCGGCGCCGCCGTCCTGGCAGGCCGCGAGAGAGACAATCAACAACACGACGAGGGTGCGCATGCCCCTGGAACGCGGCAGGTCGCCGAAGTGCGCACATTTGATCCGCTCGTTCGGCAGGCCGCTACAACGTGCAGGAACTGTGTGTGAATCCTGGCGGTGATGGATCGCCGCGCGGTGTGAATAGGTGTCTGATGGTCCCCGTCCTTCGATCACGGAAGGCAACGAGACGTATGAACCTGATCGAGATGCTCTGGCTGATCGCCGTCGCCGGTTGTCAGCCCCTGAATGCCCAGACCGCCCAAACCGCTGCGCCCGCCGCGCCCGCCGGTCCGACCCAGCCCACCGTCGCGACCGGTGCGGGCGCACCGGTGGTCGCCGTTCGGCCGCCCGCGCTGTTCGGCATCGGTGGTGGCGAGCGAGATCGGCAGACGCACATCGCGTTCGAGACCCCGAAGAACCTGATCTCCGCGAGCGTCCACGTGGTGATCGATCGCACCGCGGGCGCGGGCCTCAACTTCTTCGCGCTGCAGGTCGACTTCGAAAACGCGACGTGGGCCCACGGCGGTGTGCAGGACGTCGATGGTCCGGACGGCACGCGCACGCACCAGATCAACTGGGGTGGGCTCGTCGATCGTGGCGGTGGCACCGCAGACTACGAGGAGGAGAACGACCTCGTCGATCTCGACAAGATCCAGAATCCGCCCGTCGGCCGGCACGTCGGGCCGTATGCCTGGAAGACCGGCGTCGAGTACGAATATGTCGTCGAGCGTGGTGGCCGCATCACGCTGCCGCCCGGTGACTACCGTCTGATCCCGGGGAAGCCACTGGTGCACGTCGATCACCCGCGCCAGATGTGGGAGTGGAGGTTCACCGTCAAGCCCGTGTCGGAGCCCGGTGCGCCGTTCGTCGCCGTGCTCTACGACGCGGCCCCCACGTTCACCGCGTTCTACGTCTGGAACGAGTCCGGCTATGGCTCCACCGATGCGGCGCAGCACACGAGCTGGTGGGCGCCGCGCTACACCGCCGTGGGTGGGACGCCGCAGCCGGCTGGCACCTGGTCGCGGTTCTGAACCGCCGGACGAGCCGACGGGCGCTTGTGCCGAGGGCGCCGTCACGCGTACGGTCACGCGCAACGTGGGTGTCCCGCTCGATGTTCGGCGTGTGCTCTCGCGGCTCGGACTCGAGGATCACGCCGAGCTGCTCGCACCGTATGCGGCCGTCGAGCTCTCGCTCCTCGCCGACGCGGACATGGCGCAGTCGCTCGGTTGCTCGCGGATCGGCGGCGCCCCAGATCTACCCGCCGATCTGGCCTGGCCGTGTCGGCGATGGTCGCTCGCGGAGATCACGAGTTGGCCCGACTACGCGCGTGCCGAGGTCGACGTCAGCCGCGAGCTCGGTCAGGTCTGGACCGAGGGCGACGAGCTCGTGATGCCGCTTCCGTTCTTGCTCCAGCTCGACCTGGCGACGCTGGGGTGGCGCGACGACCGACTCCCCGATCGCGGCACGCTCTGGTTCTTCGCCTCGGTCACCTCGGACCTCCCCGATCCGCTGTTCGCGAAGCGCGTCGCCGCGACCGTCTGCTACGCCGATGCGGGGGCCGTGCTCGCACCACGGGCCCACCCGCCGACACCCGACGACCCGCCTGCGTCCGTGGTCGCGTTGCGTGCGGAGCCAGCGCTCCGCTGGGACCTGCCGTTCGAGGACCTGCCGAGGCTCGAGGCCGCGCTGCCCCCCGCGGCGTTCGCGACCCTGGTGGCCGACAGCCGCCGCGAGGTCCACGCGCTGTTCCCGGCACCAGCCGAGGAGTGCGTTGGGCCGATGCCTCCACCGGGCGAGGTCGCACTGCTCCGAGTCCACGACGACCCCGCGAGCGGGTTCCGCGTCGGTGACGCGTCGTGGATCACGTTCTCGATCCCGGAGGCGGCTCTGCGCGCTTGTGACTTCGACGCAGCGCGGGCGAGCGTGTTCATCGGCTGAACAGGAGCGGTGCGCGATGATTCGGACCGATCCAGACATGCACCGTGCGCTATCCTGAGCTCGTGAGGTCTTCGGCACGGCCCGATCGTCCCAGCCGCGTTCCATCTCTCTCGCTCGCGCTGATCGTGCTCGCCTCGGCGTGCGCGCACCCGGCTCGGCCGACGATCACCGGCGCCCAGCTCTACGCACAGGTCCAGGTGCTCCAGACCACGGGGCAGGCCGTGGTCGGATCGGTTCCAGTTCGTAAGGGCCAGGTGCTCACGACGGGCGCCGAGGGCCAGACGTTTCTCGTCGAGCAGGTGGTCGCGAACTGTCACGGCGGCGATCCGGCGAGCGAGGTGGATTGCACGCTCGCACTCCTGCTCGAGCAGCGGTTCCTCGTGAGCGATCACGCGCCGGCACCGCGCGGGGCCCCGGTGGCGCGCGAGGACCGCAGCAGCTCGATGCTGACCGCGGGCGTGGTGATCGGGCTCGGCGTGGCCGCGACCGCGGGCCTCGTCTACGGCGTCGCGACCTGTGAGTTCCCCGGGTGCAAGGCGGTGTTCGGCGTCCCGCTCGTGCTGATCGGCGGCGTCGCCCTGTTCGCGCTCGGCCGCGACTGAGGCCAAGGCAGCGCGCGGAGGCGCGCCCGTGCGATAGTCTGCGCGTGAAGCGAAGGGTGGGGCTGATCCTGATCGCAGCGTGCGGGTCCCACGCGGAGGATTCGCCACCTGCGAAGATCGTGGCTCCAGCACCCAAGCCCGCTGTCGTTCGGGGGTGGGCCGAGTTTCACTGTTCCCTCGACGAGGCGTACACGACCGATCCGGTCGACGGCACGGTGCGCGCGGACGGAACGATCAGCTTTCACCACGTCCTGGAGGACAAGATCGACTCGATGACCGATGCGCCGATCGAGCTGATGACCCTCGTCGACGAGATCGATGCGCGCGGCCTCAGCTTGAAGGTCCCGGCCGGACTGTCGCGACGTCCCGACGCGCGGCCAGTGGCTCCGATCGGTGTCCCCGATCCGGATCGCGAGCGGCGCGCGTGCAAGCTCATCGTCGAGGCGAGCCATCAGCCGCGCCGCGTTCTGCCGTGCCCGAAGATCGACGGCTCGATCCCGTTCAGCGTGCGCGTGGTCTATTCGAAGGGCGCCCGCGCGCACGAGGTGTTCGACGTCAACGCGACCGAGCACGACGAGGCGATCAGCAAGGCGCTCGCTCCGGCCTCGCGCTCCGATCATCCGGACATCCCGCCGACGCCGAGTCGCAAGTTCCTCTCGTCCGAGCAGGTCGCGAAGCTCCGTGCCGGCCTCGCGGCGCTCGATCTCGGCTCGGTTCACGAACTGCCGAAGCCGGCCACCACCTATGTGAACGTCGAGATCTCGACGGACCACAACCGCATCACGTGCGGCCGCCAGTTCGCACCCGGGTTCCCGGAATCGGGAGCTGCCCTCGCGAGGGCCGTCGACGAGATCGTCGCAACGATGTGGTGATGATGGTGACGATGGTCGCCTCGGTTGCTCTGGCGCCTGGGCTGATGTTACGCAGCCGGGTATGGCTCGTCGCAACCTCGTGCCCTTCGTCCTCCTGGTGCTGATCCTCGCTGCGTGTGGCTCGAAGAAAGAGGAAGGAGACCGCGAGAAGAAGGGCGCGAAGGTCGACAAGAGCACCGACATCTCGACCTTGTTCTCCGGAACCACCGTCACGCTGCCGGAGGAGGTGGCGAAGGCCGCGTTCGGCGCGGCGCAGCCGGACGTGGCGAAGGCGATCGGCACGGACACGACGTACCTGTCGTCGAAGAAGTTCGACGGTGTCTCGTATGACCTCGACTACTCGCGCGAGGAGAAGAAGCTCGAGAAGATCACGGTCGCCTCCAATAGCGATCTCGAGCCCGTGCTGACGAAGCAGTGGGGGCCGCCGATCAAGACCAAGAAGGGGGTGCCGTTCTGGTTCGACTCCAAGACCGGTACCCGCGCGTGGCTGCCTGACTATGCGAAGGGCAAGCGCGTGGCGTTCTCGCGCTACGATTCCCTGGAGTCGCTCCTCGGGCCGAAGGGCTTCGAGCTGGCGTTCGCCACCGGCAAGCCGCTCCTGGGTGCCACGATGGACGAGCTGTCGGCCGCGTGGGGCGGCAAGCTGTGTGACTTCTCGCGCGAGGGCGCGGAGATCAAGAAGGCGATCGAGGAGTATCGAACCGACTGGAACGGCCTCTGGCACGACAAGAAGCATCAGCTCCGGCTGTGTCTCGCGCTCCCGCGGTTCGTCGACGAGGGGACTCCATACGGCGACACCATCTACTTCGGCCGCATGGGCAAGGTCGAACAGGTCGTGTTGTCGTTTCAGATCGGTGGCGCACCCGAAGTGCTCGCCCAGGCGACGCAGTTTCTCGACGCGAAGTTCGGCAAGGCGACCGAGCTGACCTCTACCGATGGCACGAAGCAGCGCTACTACTTCGACCCTGCGGCCAAGCTCCGCGCCGAGATGCGGATCAGCGCGGAGAGCTTCAGCCTGTCGGTCAGCCGCTACTTCCCGGTCGCCGAGCTACTCGCCGCGGACAAGCCCGGGGTCCTCTCGGTGGCGACCAAGAGCATGCCGGGTGGCGCGCCGGCGGCGATCGAGAAGGAGGATCCGGAGCACTACAACCCGCACGGCACGCTGCCGGCGCTCGTGTTCCCGGCGTCGGACTGGGGGCGGGAGGAGATGGAGGTCCAGCTCGAGAGCTGGGACAAGGCGCCGACCACCCACTCGTACCGCGTGGTGTTGCACCACACCGACAACGAGGCCGCGGGTGACGAGGTGTTCGCGATGCTGGAGAAGAAGCTCGGCCCGGCGAAGAAGGATGCGAAGTCCACGGACACGGATCTGTTCTTCAACTTCAAGGCGAAGGACGGCACGAAGGTCTCCGCCCGCCGCGTCTCGCAGCAGTGGCAGATCGAGGTCAGCAAGTAGCTCGAGCTCGGGTCAGGGCGCCGGAAACGACACCGTCTGATCGTGGTCGGGCACGATCCGCTGGGTCAGGCCCACGCCATCGGAGGTGATCGTGATGCTGATCGGCTTCTTGCCACGGGCGACATAGAGCGTCTGCGGTGTCGTTCCCGCGGCGCGGCCGCCGATCGTGACCGTGGCTCCCTTCTTCGCGACGATCTCGATCGCCACCGTGCGCCCGGGACGCGAGGTCGGGACCGGAGCCTCGTGTGCGGCGGAACCGGAGCCGGAACCGGAACCGGAACCGGAACCCGATCCGGCGCGCCCGGGCTCGACCCGCGTCACCGGCTCGGGCCGCGACGGAGGTGCCGCGCGCTCGTCGGGCCGAGGTTCGGAGGCGTTTGGCAGTGCGAGGTAGATCGCCGCGGCCACCGCGATGCAGGCGATCACCATGGCGGCGATCAGCCTTCGGCTCAGGCCACGCGGCGGTGGCGGTGGCTGTTGCTTGCGGGAGCGCTCGGCCACCCATGCGGGATCGAGGTCCAGCTTGACGGCCTGTTCGGGCTCGGGCTCGAACACCGGCTCCGCTTGTCGGAGGGGGGCTGCGCTCGCCGGGGGGCGGGGCACGTCGATCGCCCGCTCGTTCGCAGGTCGAGGTCGTGGGATCTCTCGCTCGTCGAGTGCGACCAGGTTGCCGCTGTTGATCTCGGGGAACTCGACCTCGGTGGTCGGAGCCAGGGCGAACGCCGGGATCGTCGACGGCGCGCTCTTCGGCGTAGCGCGCTCCTCGGCGGGGTGGTCGATCCGCCGCAGCGCCGCCCGAAGCTCGCCGGCCGCCGGCCGAGACGTCGGATCGGTATCGAGCAGGCGGGCCACGATCGGCCTCAGGAGATCCGGGACGCCGCCGAGGATGTCGGTGCCGTCGAGCTTCTGCGTGAACAGCCCGACCAGCGTCGGCGCGGTCCACAGCGGACGGCCGGTCGCGAGCTCGGCGAGCATGACACCCACGGCGTACATGTCCTGCGATGGCGCGGGCTGCGCGCCGTCGAGCACGACCTCCGGTGGCATGTACCGAGGCGTCCCCGAGATCAGGCCGCTCGCGGTCGCCTCGGAGGTCGGCTCGGTGACCAGCCTCGCGAGGCCGAAGTCGAGGATCTTGATGTGATCACGTCCGCCCGCGGCGAGCATCACGTTCTCGAGCTTGAGATCGCGGTGCACGATCGAGAGCCCATGCGCGACCTCGAGGGCCTCGCACAGCTGCAGGCCGATCGTGATCACGCGTGCGAGCGGGAGCGCGCCGGTCTGCGTGACCTCCTCCTGCAAGGTGCGTCCCTGGACCAGCTCCATCGCGATGTAGAGCCGGCCGTCCTGGCTCTGGCCGAAATCGATGATCGCGACCGTGTTCGGGTGCGCGAGCTGACTTGCCAGCTTCGCCTCCCGGAAGAACCGCTTGACCGCCCCGAGGTCCTGCTCGACCCGGCGATCGATCAACTTCAGAGCGATCTCACGGCCGATCGATCGCTGCTCGGCTCGGTAGACCACGCCCATCCCGCCGGTGCCGAGCACCGCGAGCACGGTGAAGCGGCCATCGATGTCGGTGCCGATCAGCGGGTCTCCCTCGGAGACCACCACGAGCCGCGCGCCGCAGGCGAGGCACGCCGCACCGACGACTGCGTCAGGGCCCGGATCGTGTTCGCACCCCAGGCAGACGATCGCCATCGCACCGAGTGTAGCGCAGCCGGTCTCGGCGGGTTGAGAGCCGGCCCTACAGGGGCCGCTCCATGAACACCCAGTGGGCCTTGTATTGATCCGGAACCTCGCTCTCCGGATAAGGACCGATGTCCACGAACTCGCTCGAGCGATACAGCGCGTGCGCGGCGCTCAGGAAGTTCGGGCTGTCGAGCCGCAGTCGGCGGTAGCCGATGTCACGTGCCGCGGTCACCAGGGCGTCGAGCAGGGCTCGACCGAGACCGCCACGGCGCTGCGCCGGCTGGACGTACATGCGCTTGATCTCGGCGGTGTCGGGACCGATCCGGCGCAGACAGCCGATGCCCACGGCGGTGTCGTCACGGAACGCGAGCAGGAGCCGTCCGTCGGGCGGCTGGAACTTGTCGAGCGTGGCGAGGTCACCGTCCACGGCCTCGCGAACCGGCAGCCGAAATCCGAAGTGCTCCTGAAGCCCGTCGTTTCCCCAGGTGAGATACTCGAGCCAGAGTCCCTCTACGTGAGGCAGGTCACGAGCGCGGTCCATTGGTCGAATGTCCATGGGGCGCGAGCCTACACGGGCGTGAGCAGCGAGCCGTACATGGGTCAGCGAAGGATGTCTGGGCGCGCACGATCTCGGCGATGACGCCGCGTCTCGTGTGCCTCCAGCGGCCGATCCGCGACCTTCACCGTCCAGCCGAACTCGCAGTTGCCCGGGAGCGAAGGATCGCAGCGCAGCTCGACGTGGACCTTCGTCCCCGCTGCGAGGTCGATCGGTCGATCGAGCGGAAACAGCGACCGGCCCCAGTGGGTATCCGGATCGCCGACCGCGTTGGTGAGCGTATTGCCATCGCCCATGTCGGCGACGAACCACGTGAGCAAGCCGGAGATCATCGTCGGATGGGTTGCCTCGAACGTGAGCTTCGAGATGAACGGCTGATCCGCCTCCTCGAGGGAGCACACCAGTGGATCGTGGCTCCACATCACCTGCGGCGGCGCGACGAGTGATTCAGGGGGCGTCTGGGTGTGGAAGGTCTCCTGCGTGGTCAACCCGGCGATCACGCTGAGGTCGACGCCATGCGGCCGCGAGCGCCAGTGCGCGATCGCCTCGTCGAACTCGGGCAGGTGGGCGGGGGCCATCATCGCGGTCACCCGGCCGGGCACCATCTTGCCGCCTGGCTTGAGCCAGCGATCGCGGGCCATCACGAGGGGCGCGAGGATGTTCTCGTCGACGCCGAACCCGCCCATCCACTCACTGACGATGACATCGACCTTCTCGGGCAACGACACGTCCTCGAGATCGGACTGCAGGACCTGGATGCGGTCCGCGTATCCGTTGGCGTCGATGATCTTGCGCGCGACCTCGGCGATGCCAGTGCGCTCGACGGCATAGACCGTGCGAGCGCCTGCCGCGGCAGCGAAGATGCTGAGGATTCCGGTCCCGGCGCCGACGTCGAGCACGACATCGCCGGGCTTGACGGCATGGGCGAGGGCAAGCCGATACGCCTCGTTGCGCGTAAAGTCACGCAACATCCAGCGATGGACCGAGAGCTCGGAGTAACTGCTCATGCTTGGGCCTTCATAGCACCGGGCGGCGCTGGACCCATCGAGCGGGGCAAGATACGCGGACGCCTCTGCCGAATCAGCCTCCGTCCCGAGCCGGCCCGGCGGCAGGCCGATCGAGGCGGAAGAACCGGCGTGCCGTGCGTGTCGTCTCGGTCGCAACCTCCAGCTCGTCGTGCCCTGTGACGCGGGCGAGCGCCTTGACGACCTCGGGCAGGAAGGAAGGCTCGTTGCGCCGCTCCTTCACCGCCCCATGGGGGAGCGTGCGCGGGAGCAGGAACGGCGCATCGGTCTCGATCATCATGCGATCGAGGGGGATCAACCTCGCTGCTTCGACGAGGCTGGCGCCGCGTCGCTCGTCACAGATCCAGCCCGTGATGCCGATGTGGAGGTCGAGGGCGAGGTACCGCTCCACGGTGGCGGCGGTACCCGTGAAGCAGTGGACCACGCCGCCGGCGAGCCTCGGTCGATGCTCTCCGAGGATCGCGAGCATGCGCTCGGAGGCGTCGCGCTCGTGCAGGAACACGGGCAGGGCGACCTCGGCGGCGAGCTCGAGCTGGGCTTCGAACCACCTCTCCTGGAGGTCGCGCGGGGAGAAGTCGCGGTTGAAGTCGAGGCCGCACTCGCCGATCGCGACGACGTTCGGATCTGCCGCGAGGGCGCGTAGCGCCGGCGATGGTGCCCGCGTCGCAGTCCTTGGCGTGGTGCGGGTGCACGCCCGCGGTGGCGAAGCACGTCGCCGGGCGCTGACGCGCCAGGGTGGCGGCGCGCTGGCTGTCGTACGCGCTCGTGCCCGTGATGATCAACGTCGCGACGCCTGCGCCGGTCGCGCGCGCGATGACGGCCTCTCGATCGCGATCGAACGAGCGGTGGGTGAGGTTGATGCCGATATCGACGAGGTCGCGCACGCGGCACCCTCGCACGACGAGCACCGCTACGGATCGACGAAGATGTCGTCTCGGGCTTGTAGGGCGGCCGCGACCGAGGCCTCGTCGTACGGGTCGCCGATCGCGGGATCGAACACGCGCCCGGTCTTGATCCCCTTGGCCGCCGCGTAGATCTCGAAGTTGGGAGCCGTGTGGCGGCGGACCAGCTCGCCGATCGTGCGCGCGCCCCAGAACGAGAACATGTGCTCCTTGCAGCTCGCGAGCGTGGCCACCCGCGCGGTGCCGAGGACGTTCGTCGCGTAGTTGGTGCAGTTGCCGTAGAGCACGCCGGTGACGTCGAGGTCCCCGAACACGAGGAGCTCGGCGCCCGTGACGATGTGGTGGGCGCGGAGCGAGCCGAACACGACGATGGCGTTGGAGCGGAACGGCTGGAGCAGCCGACCCGTGATCGTGAGGTTGCCCAGGACGTACAGGTTCGAGCCCTCCTGCCGCGTGCGCAGCTCGTCGAGCGTGACGTCACCGTCGATCACCTGGACGCTCGGCAAGAGCAGGGTCTCGATGTCGACCAGGCCCTCGACCTCGCCGCTGAGGTTGCGCAGATCGTAGGCGTGAGGCTCGAACAGCTCGCGTGCCGCGGAGAGCGTGACGATCCGCGCGCCGGGGTAACTCGGGCTGCTGGCCGCATGCGCGGCGGCGGCCGCTTCCTCTTCCTGTTTGCGGCGAGCCGCGGCCGGATCGATCGGGGCGGGCCCAGGTGCCGTGGCCGGGCCCTTGGCGCTGCCCGAGGCCTTGGCCGCGGGCTTCGTCGCCAGGCCCTTCGCGAGGAGCTGATCCTTGAGCGATCCCATGTCCCATCTTCGCCCAGACCACCGGAAGAAGGGCTGCGCGCGCCGCTCCGATCGCCTCGATCTCGTGAGGCGACAGCGACGACTCCCCCCCCCCCCCCCCCCCCCCCCCGCGGCCCCCCCCCCCCCCCCCCGGGGCCCCCCCCCCCGCCCCCGCGGGGCGCGCGCCGTGTGCGGTAAATCCGCGCGCCCGACTGAAAACATGGGCTTGGCTGCACCACTCCTCGGCGGGCGCGGTTAGATCGACCCATGGCGAGCCGCGAGATCCGCGCGATCTGGATCGCGATCGGCTGCTCGGTGATCGGCGTCGTCACCAAGACGGTGATCGGCATCATCACGGGGTCGATGACGATCATCTCGTCGGCCGTGGACTCGGGTGGCGATCTGATGGTCTCGGTCGTGAATCTGTTCGTGGTTCGCCTCGCGGATCGCGAAGCCGACGAGGACCACAACTACGGCCATGCCAAGGTCGAGGGCCTCGGCGCGATGTTCGAGGGCGGGTTCATCTTCAGCGCCGGCTGCTTCATCATCTACGAGGCGATCCACAAGGCGATCATCGGCGAGGTCAGCCACGACAGCCTGCTCGGCATCGTCGTGATGATCCCGCTGCTCGCGCTGACGATCGGCACGGTGCTCCACCTGCGCCGCGTGGCCCGCGACACGGGGAGCCTCGTGATCAAGGCCGATGCCTTGCACTACATGACCGACGTCTACGTCAACGTCGGCGTGCTGGTCGCGCTGTCGCTGGTGTGGCTGACGCACGAGCCGATCATCGATACGGTGATCTCCGTGGGGATCGCGCTGTACATGGTGATCTCCAGCCTCAAGATCGTCGCCGAGGGGTTCGGCGTGGTGATGGACAAGAGCCTCGACAAGGCCACCGTCGAGAAGGTCCGCGCGCTGCTCGGTGCGTGTAAAGAGATCGCGTCGTTCCACGATTTCAAGACCCGCGCAGGCAAGATTCCCCACGTCGACTTTCATGTCGTGGTGCGGACCGAGATGACCGTCGTCGAGCTTCACGATCTGTTCATCGAGCTGCGGGCGAAGATCCGAGACGTGGTCGGCGGCGGCACCCGGGTGTTGATGCATGCCGATCCAGTCGGGCACGGCGAGGGCGCGACGGTGGAGTCGTGACGCGCTGGTCGGAGATGTCAGGTTCCCAACGCCCTCACCGGCTTTGGCTCGCACACCTGGACGGTGCTTGGTCCGACCTCTGACCCCGCAGACCGGGGGGGATCGACCTCGGACCGGCCTCCGAAAGCCGACGGTGATGGTCACCAGGCCACGCGCACGCCGACCGCACGAGTTGCACGCTGCTTGCAGCGCCCGGCGCGATGCGCCCGAACACCACCACCACCTTGGTCGCCGCGATCACGATCTGTCTGGCGATGGGAACCACCGCCCATGCCGAGCGCCCGTCGCTCGCCTTCGCCGTGAACTCCCCGCTGAGCTGGCGCGACTCCGATGCTCTCGCCGCATCGGCGTATGTCGGGTTCGCCACGCACCACGCGATCCGGGTCAACGTCGCGCGCTACGAGAACTGGACGGACTTCGACGATGCCATGCAGGGCCTCGTGACCTTCGGCCAGGATGACGGCGACGGACCGGCTCGGCTCGGCCACTTCACCGACGTCGGCGTGGCGTGGATGTACTTTCCGCGGCGCCTGTGGTCGGGCGCTTTCGTCGAGCTCGGTGCGCTCGGTCGCGACAACGATATCAGCGTCGGCCCGGGGTACGAATCAGACACCGTCGTCACCACCCGGACCAAGACGATCGCGGGTCGTGCCCTCGGAGGCTGGAGCGTGCTGCTCGGCGGGCACGTGTTCGTGTCCGCGAGCCTCGGCTTCTCCGTCGGCTACGAGCGCGGCTCGGAGACCACCGATGATGGTCCCGGGATGCAGGTCACGCGAGCCGTCTCGCGCGTCGATCCGTCCGTGGAAGGCTTCGTGCGCATCGGCGGCGTGATCGGGCTCTGACGTCCAGGTCGTTCCTCGAGCCCTGATCAGGGGAGCGAGCCACCGATCATCACCAGCCCACCGTCGCCCAGCGGCCTGACCCCCACGCGGGTCCCGTCGGGCTTGCCATCGGAGAGCATCAGGATGTCGAACGCCATCGCCCCGAGGGCGCCGACCCAGAGCCCGTACGGCAAGCTCGGAAACACGGCGAGCTTGCCCTGCTCGAGCGACAGGGCGGGGCCCGAGAGTCCGGCCGAGATCGGGAGGGTGAGGCGACTGAGAACCGAGAACCCGGCCGCCCGGCCGTCTCCATCGGCCCAGTGGATCAGGGGTGGCGTGATCAGGTAGTTGAGCAGGGCGAATCCGCCGTAGAAGTTGCGGGCGCCGCCGGTCTCGCCTTCGGGGCCGATGGTTGTGCGCACGGCGGCCATGTACGCGCCCACGGTGAGGGCATCGCTGATCGCGATCTTCCACCATCGAGAAGGCCGCCGGTGAGTGCCTCCGTCGCGGATCGCCAGCTGCCGCCACACGCCGACACCCCCGACGACCGCGGCGGATACCCCGAAGATGTACGCATTGCGGCGCGCGGCGTCTCGCTCGGCGAGTGCGTCGGCGACGCGCTGCCGCCGAAACTCATTGGTGTCGTAGTCGTCCCGCGCGCGCTGGAAGCGTGCCTCGTCTCCTGCCGCGGACACGGTGCTGGCCTCGCCGATCGCGAAGGCCGCGAGGACCGCGCTGCCCGTGAACAACACCCGCGCGATGCGGCGATCGCGGTCGGCTCGGGCGGCGGAGGCATCACGCCCCTCCGGATCCGCGAGGACTGGACGCGCGAGCGCGAGCCCGGCAAGGACGACGAGGCCGACCTTCGCAGTTCGCACCCGACCAGCGTATCGGACCTTGGATCGGCAACCGGTGGTGATCTGCGGCAAAACCGCTATTCGAACGCCGGAGCGCAGATCGCGACGAGACCGGCGGCCGCCGTGCCCATGCACACGCTGAGGCAGCCTCCCGGCGGGTGCGCGAACAGGCAATCGCACGCATCCGCACGCGGGACCCGAGTGCAAGTCCATGACATCGCGCACGGTCGCCCCTACGGCGCCGTGGCTCGGCGCGCGATGCCCGCGAACAAGCTCAGCGCGGCGAGGACACTCATCGCGGCCGCGGCCATCGCGTAGTACGCCGGCGCGAGTGGGCTGCCCGTGACATCGAGGAGCCACGTGATCACGAACTGCGTAGTCGCGCCGAACACCGTCACGGCCGTGGCGTAGGTGAGCGCGATGCCCGCGCCTCGCGACTCGGGCGGGAATACCTCGGCCATCACGGTGAGGTTCACGACGGTGGCCGGCATGGCGACGACGGTGAGCACCACGACGGACATCACGAGCGCGAAGATCGACCGCTCGTGGATGAGATAGAGGAACGCCGGGACGGCGAGGGCGATCGTCAGGACACGCGAGACGATCAGCGTCTCGCGCCGACCGAACCTCTCGCAGATCAGGCCGGCGATCGGCGCCATGACCACGATCATCACGCCCATCGCGATCGGCGCCACCATGCCGGCGAATGCCGACATGCCGAGCGTCTTGGTCGCGAACGTCGTCATGTAGTTGAGGACGTAGGTCGTGATGGTGCTGCTCGCGGTGACCAGCACGAGGAGCAGGACCTCGCGGCGGTGATCGGTCCACACGGCACGAAGCGCGGCCCCCGCGGTGGCGTGCTTCGGCTCGGGCAGCGTCTCGGGAAGCGTGCGCCGCATGTAGAGGCCCACCGGGATCAAGACGAGGCCCGCGGCGAACGGCAGCCGCCAGCCCCAGCTCGCCAGCTGGTCCTCGGTGAGCGCGCTCGCGATGACGAGGCCGACGACACCGCTCGCCATGGTCGCGATGCCCTGGCTTGCGCTCTGGAGGCTCATGTAGAGGGCACGTTGCCCGGGTGGCGCGCACTCGATCAGCACCGCGTTGGCCGGGCCGACTTCGCCACCGAGCGCCAGACCCTGGACGAGCCGCGACACCATCAGGATGATCGGCGCGGCGAGCCCGATCGAGGCGTACGACGGCGTGGCGACGAGGCCGAGCGTGCCGACGCTCATGAGCGCGATCGTGAGCAGGAGCGCCGGCTTGCGGCCGACACGGTCGGCGTATGCGCCGATCCAGACGGCGCCGAGCGGCCGCGTGAGGAAGCCGATGCCGAACGTGGCCACCGATAGGAGCAGGCTCGCGACCGCGCTGTCCGTGGGAAAGAACGCCCTGCCGATGTAAACGGCGAAGAACGTGTAGGCGATGAAGTCGTAGAACTCGAGCGTGTTGCCGACGAGTGTGGCCACGACTGCACCACGGGAGACCCTCGGAACCATCGCGGCTTCATACAGGTGCGCGTGGGATCGATCCACCTCGACGGTCGCTTGCCGGCGCCACGTCCCGGGCGAGATCGGCAAGACCCTGTAGCATCGGCGCCATGGACCGACGGTGGATCGCGTTGACGTCGCTCGCGTGGCTCGGCTGTCACAAGGACGCTGCGCCCGCGCCCGCGGGTGGCGCGACCCCGCCCGTGTCGGCGCCCACGTCGCCTGGATCCGGGAGCGGGGTGGCGGCGCCGATCGACGCTGGGGTCGGGGCGCCAGCGCCGGCCGCCCTGGTGGAGCTCCTCCACGCGGTGCCCACGACGGTCCGGGTGTCGTCGCGCGTCGCGAATCCGGCGATCAAGCCTGCGCACCTGGTGGATCGCGATCTGTCGACCGCGTGGAACTCGGCGACCGGTGAGCTCGTCGGTGCGTGGATCGAGGTGACGGTGCCGGAGCTGGCGACGATCGCGGAGCTCCGCATGACCGTCGGCCACACCGGCAAGGGTCCGAAGGCCGAGGACTACTTCACGATGAACCCGCGGATCAAGAAGGTGGCGGTGTGGGGGAGCGGTACCACCGCGATCGCGACGTTCGTCCTCGATCCGGATCGCCGCGATCTGCAGACGCTCGCCGTGAAGACGGAGGAGCGGAGGCTTCGGATCCTCGTCGAGGAGATCGTCCCCGGCTCGAAGAAGGCGTGGCGCGAGACCGCGGTCTCCGAGCTCGAGGTATGGGGCACGCCGCCGCGGGGATGGACTGCTCCGGCTTCGCCCTTGTCGCCCGAGATCGAGGTCGGCGATCCGATGGTGGGGACCGAGGACAGCCTCGCCGCGCTCTGCGAGGCGCAGCTGGTGGAGCCGCTGAAGGCGCACCCCGACAGCACCAACTACGAGACCCCCACCTGCGAACCGAAGACCTTCGGACTCAAGCTCGCAAAGCCACCCTGGACCGACGCCGGCGTGACCTGCCTCCAGACCGACCGCACGGGGATCGTAGGGCACGGGACCTTCGCGTGCTCGATCGCGGTCGCGACCGATGGCCGATGGTGGACCGGGCTCGAGATCGCGAGCCCGCAACCGCCGGACGATGCGCCGCGCAACTACTCCTACAGCGTCGAGGTGTTCGAGACGTTCGTCGTGAACCTGCCCGATCCGATGCTCGTGGTCAGGTATCGCACCAGCGAGACCAGCGAGCCCGAGCGGTTCACCGTCTGCCGCACGACGCCCAGGCGCGGATGCAGCGAACCGCTCGCGACCGATGGGGGTGCCTGGAAGACGCGACCGAGGCAGGTCGGCGCGGATCTGGTCATCGAGCCCGAGTCCGGCAAGCCTCCGGACGACGAGCTCGGCGTCGTCACCGCACAGCTTCGGTTTCATTGAGCACGAGATCACGTGGGGACCCGTGGATCGAGGGCCTGTGCGCGAGCTGGTCCAGGGCTCAGGCGAAGCTGGGGAGCTTGACGAAGCCCAGCCAGAACTGTTCGATGGCTCGTACGACCTTGATGAACTCTTCGAGATCCACTGGCTTTGCCAGGTAGCAGTTCGCGTGGAGCCGATAGACGTCCGAGAGGTCGTCGTCAGCTTCGGAAGAGGTCAGCACCACGACCGGGATCCTCTGGAGCGCTTCGGTGGTCTTGATCTCTTCGAGCACCTCGCGGCCCGATTTCTTCGGGAGGTTGAGGTCGAGCAGGATGAGGTCGGGCCTCGGGGCTTCGCGCAAACATCGCAGCGCCTCGAAGCCATCGACGGCGACCGTGATCTCCTTCTTGTCGTCGGATTCCATCAGGATCTCCTGGACGAGATCAGCGTCGCCAGGGTTGTCCTCGACGAGGAGGATCCTGAACGGGCGGGCTCGCGCCTCCTTCACGATGCCTCGGGTGTCGCCGGCAGCGAGAAGCAGAACGACGTTCCCTGTCCAGGTTCGGACTCGATCCAGATCCTTCCGCCGTGGCGCTCCACCACCTTCTTGCAGATCGAGAGGCCGATGCCGGTGCCCGAGAACTCGGCGCGGGTGTGCAGTCGCTGAAAGATGACGAAGATGCGCTCGAAGAACTCGGGCTCGATGCCGATCCCGTTGTCCCTTACCGAAAACACCCAGTTCACACCTTGCCGGACTGCTCCGATGTGGAGGTGGGGCTTGATGCCGGGGCGCTGGAACTTGTTGCCATTGGCGATCAGATTCTGGAACACCTGTGTCAGCTGAAGGGGCTCCACCATGATCGTCGGTAGTGGATCTCGTGTCACGAGGGCTCCCGTCTCGAGCAGTCCCTCACTCAGATTCAGGAGCGCGACGTCGACGAGCGCGTTGATGTCGACGCGGGAGGTGACCTGCTCTCCTGTGCCCACGCGCGAGTACGCGAGCAGGCCGGCGATGAGCGCCTGCATGCGCTTTGCGCCCTCGACGGCGTACGCGATGTACTTGTCGGCCTTGGGGTCCACGACAGCACCCTTGAAGCGCTTCTCGAACAGCTGCACGTAGGTGGAGACCATGCGCAGCGGCTCCTGCAGGTCGTGCGAGGCCACGTACGCGAACTGCTCCAGCTCGGCGTTCGAACGTCCGAGCTCGGTCGTCTTGGTCCGTAGCTCGTCCTCGGCATGTGTGCGGTCTGCGATCTCCCTCAGGAGCTCCTGGTTGGCGCGCTCGACCTTCTGCTTCTCGTCGTCGAAGTCGTCGAGGATGTTCATCACCGCGCGCTCCGTCGACTCCAGTCGGTGCTGCTCGGCGGCGAAGTCGTCCAGGATGTTCAGGATGGCGCGCTGGGTCTCGGCGAACCGCTCCTTCTCGCTGCCAAAGTCCTCGAGGATGTTGAGGATGGCGCGGACGTAGTCCGAGTTTGCGTCCGTGGTCACCGCGCGGGCGGCGTCCGCGCTCAGGTCGGCTCCGCGGGGACGAGTCGCTTGAGCTCGAGGATCTCCCGTTTGAGGTCGATCATCTTCAGCTCCCGGCCGATGGTCAGCCTCTGGAATCGTTCGAGCTCGGCGAGCCGATCGAGCTCCTTGGTGCGCTGGTCGGCGACCTCGGCCTCGGCTTTCTTTCGTGCGGTGTTGTCGGTGCCGATCAACAGGTAGCCAATGATGGCGTCCTGCCCGTCGCGCAGGGCGGTGACGGAGACCACCGCGGGGAAGCGGCTGCCATCCTTGCGGAAGTAGGTCAGCTCGTAGATGTCCTCGATCCCGCGCGAGGCCTTGAACACCAGGGCCTCGAATCCCGGGGTGATCGAGGTTCCGAGCTCGACGCTCAGCGCCTTGGCGCGGGCGATCACTTCGTGCGGGTCGGAGATGTCGGCCGGCGTGATCTTGTTCATCACCTCGGCGGCGGCATAGCCAAGCATTCGCTCGGCGCCGACGTTGAAGATCTGGATGACGCCCTTGGCGTCGGTGGCGATGCTCGAGAAGTTGGCGCTGTTGAAGATCGCGCTCTGCAACGCGCCTGCCTTGAGCAAGGCCTCCTCGGCCTGCTTGCGCGCGGTGTTGTCCGTGCCGATCAGCAGATAGCCGATGATGACGTCCTGCGCATCGCGAAGCGCCGTCACGGAGACCACCGCCGGGAACCGGCTTCCGTCCTTGCGGATGTAGGTCAGTTCGTAGATGTCCTCGATCCCTCGCGAGGCCTTGAACACCAGGGCTTCGAAGCCAGGCGCGATCTCGGTCCCTAGCTCGACGCTGAGCGCCTTGGCGCGGGCGATCACTTCCTGCGGATCGGAGATGTCGGCCGGCGTGATCATGTTCTTCACGTCGGAGGCCGCATAGCCCAGCATCCGCTCGGCGCCGACGTTGAAGATCTGGATGACCCCTTTGGCGTCGGTGGCGATGCTCGAGAAGTTGGCGCTGTTGAAGATCGCGCTCTGCAGGGCTCCCGCCCTGAGCAGCGCTGCTTCCGCTTGCCGCTGCGAGGTGACGTCACGAGCCGCTGCGAACACGCCGAGCACCTTCCCGCTGACGTCCTTGTACACGGACGCGTTGTAGAGCACGTTCGTGAGCTTGCCGTCGGTGTGGCGGATCGTGAGCGGGTAGTCGGTGACGAACCCCTGCTCGAACACCCGCTTGTAGCCGACGCCGGCCTTGTCGGGCTCGGTGAAGTAGTCGGAGAAGTCGGTCCCGATCAGCTTCTCTCGGACGACGCCTGTGACGTCGACGGTGGCGGCGTTGACGTCGGTGATCTTCCCCTCGGGGCTGATCGTGACGAGCGGATCGAGGCTGGCTTCGATCAGGCTCCGGACGTACTGCGACGACTGCTTTTGCGAGGTCACGTCGCGAATCGTGGTGGCGACGAGAAAGCCGTGTGGGGTCTCGAGCGGCGTGAGGCTGATCTCGACCGGAAACTCCGTTCCGTCCCGATGCAGGCCAAATAGCTCCACGCCCGCGCCCATGTCTCGCACGCGCGCCGTCGGTGTTCGGAAGTAGTCCGCGCGGTGAGCGGGGTGGTTGCCTCGGAATCGCGCCGGGACCAGCATCTCGACAGACTTCCCGAGGAGCTGGCCTCGGTCATAGCCGAACAGCTTCTCGGTCTGCGCATTGACCAGCGTGATCAGCCCGTCCTGGCCAACGACCACGACGGCATCTGGCGCCGTCTCCAGGAATCCCTCGAATCGCTTCTCCAGCCGCTGCCTCTCGCTGACATCGCGAGCGATCGTCGAGACGCCTGTGATCGCGCCGTTCACGCCGAGGATGGGGGAGACTGTCAGGGAGACGGCGCACGTCGTGCCGTTCTTCCGGACGCGCACCGTCTCGTAGTGCTCCACTCGCTCGCCGCCTCGGATCCTCTCGAGGATGCTGACCATCTCGTCGGGGTGGTCCTGATCGCTCAACAAGGAGATCGGCTTGCCTACGACCTCCTCGGCCGCGTACCCGTAGATTCGATGCGCGGCGCCGTTCCAGCTCGTGATGTTGCCGAACAGATCCTTGCTGATGACCGCGTCGTCGGACGAGTGGACGATGGCGGCGAGCAGCCCATCATCGTCTGCCGTCAGCCTCGCGCTGGGTTCACGTGCTTCCATGTTGGTTCCCTCGGGTCGGCGTGGTGATCATGACGGTGCATCCGCAGGTGGGCGTGTTCCGGCGGGCTGGCGCGGAAGGCGCACCGTGACGGTCGACCCGCGGCCTGGCTCGCTGTCGACGTCGATGGAGCCGCCATGGGCTTCGACGATCTGGCGCGCCACGTGGAGCTCGAACCTGTCGAACACACGCCCGAGGTCGTGACCCGCGATCCCGGTGCCGTGGTCGCACACGGAGAGCGTCGTGACGGTGGTCCCGGTGATGATCGAGAGGTCGATGGGCTTGCCGCTGCTGTACTTGTCCGCGTGGTTGAGAAGGTTGGTCATCACCTCCTCGACGAGCAGGCGATCCCAGCTTCCCGTCGCTCCAGGCGTCACTGTTCACCACCAGGCCAACGCTGACGCTCACCGACGATTCGCTGCTGCGGCGGCGGACGACCTCGTGGGCGAGCTCGGCGAGGTCCATCTCGCGCAGTTCGATGACGAGCTTGCCTGCAGCGACGGTGTCCAGCGTGGTGATGAACCGGGCGAGCCGCAGGAAAGACTCCACCGCGGGCTGTGGTCTCGCGGACGTCGGGCGCCCTACCGTGCGCTGCATCCGATCGATGGAGATCTGGAGCTTGGACAGCGGCTTGCGCAGCTCCTGCGAGGTGATCGAGCGAAACACGTCGCGATGTTCGATGGTCGCGCGGGCCATCCGGTAGAGGCGGGCGCTCTCGAACGTCAGGGCTGCTCGGCGCGCGAGCTCGACCGCGAGCTCGAGATGGTCCTCGCCGAAGGGCGGCGCGGTCTCGGAGCGTCCGAGCTGGAGGGTGCCTCTGGGCTGGCCCCGCACCAGGATGGGGACGACGAGCGTCTCGCCACCCAACGGGCTCGATCGCGCACTCTGGACGACCGCGGCGAGATCTGCGCTGGAGGCCGCGTCGCTCGGTGGGGCCCCGGCATGGGCGTGGTGGCTGACGTGGTCGTCGTCGTCGTGGATCTGGATGACGCACCATGCTGCGAGCGTCGGCACTGCGACGGCGGCGATCGCCGCCATCAGCGCATCGATGCTCGGAGAGTGGTCGAGCTCGGCGGCCCCGCCCGTGCGCTCGAGCTCCGTCGGTCGTTGGTTCGTCCCGGAGACGCCGCCGTCGTCGAGGCAGGCGCGACGATCGCGCGCATACCAGATGCTGCGTCTGAGGAGACTGGTGTCGACCTGGTCCTTCTGGAGATAGTCATCTGCCCCTGCGGCGATCACCCGGGCGCACAACGCACCGTCGAGGGAGCCGGTCAGCACCACGAGGGCAAGATCGGGGGCGGCTGCGCGGACCGCCTTGACGCCCAGGAGGTCGAAGGCGTCAGGCAGCGTGAGGTCCAGGAGGACGACGTCGATCGCGAGCGTCGCGAGCCGCTGGAGCGCCTCCTGCAGCCGCACCACGCGGGTCACGACGACCCGCTCGACCGATTCTGCGAAGGCGTCGATCACGAAGTCGGCGCAGGCGTCGTCATCCTCGACGAGGAGGATGCTCAGGGGCGACGCCTCGTGAGTCGTTACCAAAACTGATTCGTCACCCACCGGGACGTTATGTGCGAACGCCGTGCCGCGGTCGCGCGCAGGGCGATCGAACCGCTTGGGGTTCCTCGCCAGGGAGGCCTACACGTCTGCATCGCTCCTCCAGCTCTCTGGAGGCCTTCGGAGCGGTCCGGATCTCGTGGTGGCCAAGGAGGGCGCTGGGGCCGAGCGGATACGCCCGATGAGATCGAGCACAGGCGCCCGACGAGCCGGTAGGGCACGCCCCGAACTGCGCCCGACTCAGTACATCTGCTTCGCGTAGCACCCGCCCTACGGCAGCTTCTTGACCTCGGCGATCAACGCCTTGTCTGCTCCGAGGAGCTGGAGCGCAGCGATGTACTTTGCGCCACTGGTGGGCGGCGATTGCGACAGCAGGGCGATCGCCGCGCGGCGCGCTTCGTGGTCGCGCACGAGCGCGAGATCGAGACGCTCGCGCCCGGTCGGTGTGGCGTGCCACAGCACCCCGCCATCGACGAAGACGTCGCCGCTCGTCTCGCTCCAGCGGTCGTCATACGCGTAGAACTTGAGGTCGGCTCCCTTGGTCTGCGCCACGACCTTGCCATCTGCGATCACCCACAGGCTCTGAGCGCCCAGCGCGATGCCGACGACGGTGCCGCCGTGGGTGAACCATGTCTCCGCGTGCACGAGCATCTGCTGCGGCGGCATCTCCTGCTCGAACGCGAAGCCGAGGAGCCGGGTGCCGTCGCGGCCGAGCATGACCTCGCGGCGCTTGGTGTCATTGGTCTGCGGGGACCAGCCGACCCACACGTACGGGCCGCAGGTGGAGGGCGCGATCTGGATGTCGGCTGCCTTCGCGTCCTGCTTGCGGATCCACGCGGTAGCGCGGGCCGTGTCATCGGCGGTCAACGGCGTGGTCACGCACGGTGTGTCGCCGAGCTTCGTCGCGAGATCGTCGAGATACGTGCGGCCCTCGGCGTGGCTCTGGATGATCACCTCCGGCATCGGCGCGGGCTCGACGAGGTTGGTCTTGACGAGGAAGGCGGTGACCTTGCGGGCCGCGCGATCGGTCGGCGTGGTCTCGGCCGCGGCGGCGATGAGGGCCGCCTTGCGCTTGCCTGTGATGCCGAGGCTGGTGAGCTCCCGGGCGAGGAGCTCGCGATCGGGGACGGTGCTCGCGTCGATCTGGCTGTAGCGCTCGATGATCGCGAGCCGGTCGGCCGCCTTCTGCAGCGGGGCCGATGCCGGGCACGGGGCGAGGTGAAGGTCGCGCTGGAGGCACGCGTAGATCGGCGCGCCGTCGCGGGTCCGGCCGCCGAGGATCGGCTGGGTCCCCACGACCGTCGCGTCGACGAGGTTGATGACCATGCCGCTGTGGGCGACCTTGCCGGTCGCGTAGCGGACGTGGACGTGGTCCTGCGTGTCGATCGAGCCGCCCTCGTGCTCGTGGTCGGAGTACACGATGTCGAGCGCGCCATCACCATCGAGGTCGACCTGCGCGAGTAGTGCGATCCGCCCCTCGTCGGCCCACTCCATCCAGTTGAGCGACAGCGTGCTGGTGTCCTCGGCGAGCACGTCGACCGCCTTGGGCGAGACCCGCATGAGGTAGTTGCGGCGGGTGCCAAAGGCATTCGGCCCCGGCTTCGCGGGATCCCGGTCCTGGCTGAGGTCGAGGATCACGGCGCCAGTGCTGTCCTTGCACCCGAGGTTGATCACGAGCTCCGCATCATCGGGGCCGACCGACCCTGGGCCACGCTCGTCCGGGTGCTGCGCGTCGATCCACGCGAGGGCGCGTCGCTTCGCGTCGGCGCGCTCGGCCGGGGTGGGGACGGTGCACGCCGGCGGTGTGACCTTGGCGCTGCGCCCTGGGCGCGGAGCGAGCTTCGCGGCGATCGACTTGAGCTCGCTCGTCAGATCGATCGGGGCATCGGCGTGCGCGAGCGCGGCTCCGCTCACGACCATGGTCAGGGTCACCAGGCTCCGCAACATCATGAAAGAGTAACGCCTGGAACCTGCTGATCGTTCCGCGGACGTTCCCATGCTGACGAGCACTTGGGTCAACCGAGCAACGACAACAGGCCGACCCCGAGCAGGATCGAGATGCCCCAGACCGCGAACGCACCCATGAAATAGACCAGCTGCAGCCACTCGATCGCAAACCGCCGCAGCCGGGAGATCTCGCCGCTGACTTGCCAGTGACCGCGCGCGCCTAGCCCGATCGTCACGCCGTACCGCCGCTCGCACCGAAGGCGAAACCTGTCGTGCCATCGCCGCACGACGAGCCACCAGAACACCATGTTCGCCGCGGCGATCCCGACGCCGAGAACAGCCTGGACGATGAGAGCGGGCGTGGCCACGTGACCTGCAGTGTCCCACCTCCGCGGGCGCGAAGGACATGGCGCGGAGGCGACGCGCTCGGACGGAGTCGCGATACCCTCGGGGTGGGCATGGCTCGCATCGTCTACATCACCGACCAGGGCTGGCAGTCGATCGAGTTGCAACCGCACCAGGGTGTGGGGCGACATCCGGCCAACGCGATCCAGCTCCTCGACACGATCGTCAGCAAGGAGCACTGCATCATCGAGCAGCAGGGGCCGGTGATGGTGCTCCGGGATCTCGGCAGCATGAACGGCACGTACGTCAACGGCGAGCGCGTCGCGGGCATCCGCGCCCTGGGTCACGGAGACGAGATCCGGCTGGGGAACACCGCGCTCCAGTTCGACGATGGGTCCACCCCGTTCAACTTCGCACCCCCACCGCCGTCGCCTGGGGTGATCCATCACCCGTTCGTCGCGAACTTCGATCCCGCAACGGGAGCGCCGCTCACCAAGGGCACGCCGCAGTGGATGGTCAAGAAGCGCACGGCCGAGGCGATCGAGGTGCCGGCACACGATCACCTCGTCAACGTCGATAACTCCAAGCACTCGATCGGCCAGCAGGTGGCTGCGCAGAGCAAGGAGTTCCTGCCGTTCGACGAGGCCGTTCGCGACAACGCGGCGCTGCGCCTCGACTACGAGCGGCTGCGCATCACGTGGGAGCTGCTGCGGGAGATCGGCCTCGAGCGCGATCTCGACGCGCTGCTGGCGAAGATCCTCGTCGCCCTGTTCCGGTTCGTGGATGCCGATCGCGGCGTGATCCTGCTCAGGGAGTACGACGGGACGCTGAGGCCGCGGGCCCACCGTCGTCGCGATGGGGCCAACGTGCCGATCAACATCTCGTCGACGATCCTCGCGCATGTCACCCGCGAGCGGGCAGGGGTCATGACCCACGATGCAGGGTCAGACTTTGGTGGCGGCGGGAAGTCGATGTTCTTGAACCGCATCACCAGCGCGATCGTCGTGCCGCTGCTCCACGAGAAGGAGGTGATCGGCGCGCTGTGGCTCGATTCCGAGAAGATCGCCTCGTTCAAGCCCAAGGATCTCGAGCTGCTCACCGCTGTCGGCAATCAGGTCGCCATGCTGATCTCCAACACGCTGCTCGGCCTCAAGGTGCAGCAGGAGATCATGACGCGTGATCGATTCTCGCGGCTGCTCTCGCCCAACGTCGCCGAGCAGGTGATCTCGGGCAAGCTCGATATCAAGAAGGGCGGCATCCAGGTCCCGATCGCCACCGTCTTCAACAGCGATCTGCGCGGGTTCACGCGGATGAGCGAGGCGACGACCGCCGAGGCGATGGTCGAGCTGCTGAACGAGTACTTCGAGCTCATGGTCGAGTGCATCTTCAAGCACGAGGGCACGCTCGATAAGTTCATGGGCGACGGCATCATGGCGTTCTGGGGGGCTCCCGCCTACCACGCCGACGATGCGAGCCGGTGCGTGCAATCCGCGCTCGAGCAGCTGGAGGTCCTCGACCAGCTCAACGCGCACCGCGCCACGTACGGTGCGGTCCCGCTCGCGGCAGGCATCGGGATCCACACGGGCGCACTGATCTCCGGATATGTCGGCAGCTCGAAGTCGCTGTCGTACACCGTGATCGGCGACACCGTGAACACGAGCGCCCGCTTGTGCGGCATCGCTGCCGGGGGCCAGATCCTCGTGTCGGAGGCGACCGCGATCCAGCTCGGCGGGCGGTTCCCACTCACGCCGCTCCCCGACGCTGCGCTCAAGGGCAAAGAGAAGCCGATGAAGATCTTCGAAGTCCGCCGCTGACCGAGACTACGCGCCGGTGCTGCGTCGAGCGCCGGCGGCGATGCCCGGTGGCGGTAGCACGCGACACGCACCGCGGCCCGGGTACGACCGCTTGTTGGCCCCCGGTGCGGCGTAGCCGTTGATCAGGACGCGCCTCGGCTTCGCTGACGTGTTCGGAGTGCTGCCGTGCACGGCATACGGACCGAAGAACAGCACATCGCCTGCGCGCCCCGTGACGGCGACCGCGCTCGATGCATCGATCGGCGCACCGACGTGGAGGCGTCCGGCTGCGTCGAGCGTGAGCGTGTGGCTGGGGAGGAACTCGAGCGGGCCGTTCTCCTCGGTCATGTCGTCGATCAGCAGGATCGTCTGCACGTACGAGCCGCGCCCGGTGACGTCTCGCCAGGTATCGCCACCCTTGTCGCGATGCTGGATGTCTTGGTGCCAGTCGAATGCGACGCCGTCGTTGGGCATCTTGTAATGCGCCTGGCACAGCAGCTGCTCGCACTGCTCGGTGCCGAGCAGCTCGAGCGCCGGCGCGACGAGGCGCGGATCCTCGCTGAGCCGCAACAGCACCGGCTCCGAGCCGCCGGCCCACACCACGCGCTGCACCACGCTCGGACCGTTCGCGGGAACGCTGAGTGCGAAGAAGGCACCATCATGTTCGCCGGTCGCGTGCAGGGTCTGCGCCGTCGCGTACAGGCGCTCGAGCGCGGCGCGCGCCGCGTCGACCTCGTCCTGCCGGAACAGGGCGCGCTTCACGAAGAAGCCGCCGTCCTCGAACGCTCGCATCTGGTCTGACGACAGCGACATGCAGGGCGGCGATGCTCCTCTCCCTCAGCATAGCGAGCCCTGCGCTGCCGTCGAGTTTTCCGAGGCGCTGGAGCCGCGGCTGCCGCGAAACCGTGATCCGCCGCATGATCCGGTCGAGGACCGTGGCTCACGGCCAGCACGCCGGAGTGGTGGTGCTCGCCACCCGCCAGGGTTCGGACCGCCAGGGAACCGCGCGCGCTTAGCGGGTGCCGCCCGTGGTCCTCGTCGCCAGGGCCGCGATCATGCGATCGAGCGCGCCTTCGCATGCGGCGATGCGCTCGGGCTTCGGGCCGAGGACCATGGCCAAGGAGCGCACGTTGGTGTTCTTGCGCGACAGGCGGACGACCTCGGCGTTCTGCGCGATGAAGCGATCGAACGCCTTCGATGCTTGATCCAGGGCTGCGGCGGTTGCGGGTGCGCCGGTCGGCGACGATAGCGACGCGATGGCCGCACGCGCGGCTCGCTCGTTCGATGCCATCTGCGCTTCGAGCGAGGTCATGGCGTCGTCCTTGGACTCCGCGATGTGTGGCGCCTCGAGCACCTGGATCTGACGTACGGCAATCGTCGCCGCGGCAGCTCCGGCGGCGAATCGCGCGGACTCCGCGGCAGGGACGGACTGCACCGCTTTGGCGAGCGCGTCGATCGTCGCGTCAGCCTCGTCGCGGACGATGCCAAATGACAGCCGCTGAGCCTTCAGGTTCGTGTTCTCGACTGCGAGGGCGAGCACCTCCTTGTCGAGAGTCCGGTACTGGTCGAATGCTGCGACGAACTCGTCGAGGTTCCGCAACTCTGCGGTGTACCCCAGCGAGTCCAGGACCGGCCGCAGCGAGGCGACCGTCCGATCGACCTCCTTCACCGCGGCCACTGCTTCATCCGCGTACGTCTGCGACAGCGCATCGGTGTCGGCCATGACGGCGCGGTTCGATGCATCGGAGGCCTTGGTGAAGGTCGCCCGGAGCCGGTCCGCCGTCACGCGCGCTTCTATCAGCTGCGTGGAGGCCATCTTCGAACATCCGCCCGCGGCGGCGACCGCGAGAGCCCAGAACAACAGCCAGAGCGTGCGCGCGCGAGCGGTGCGAGGGGAGGTCTCGGCAGACATGGTGGGACCATACGCCGGTTTGTTGTACCCGCTCGCATCCGGTGCTGATCCGATATCAGGATTGCCCGGGTATGGGAGGATTGGCGCGTGCACCGGCTCGGGATCACGATGTTGGCAGCGTGGCTGGCTGGCTGCGACGTGGTGTTCGGGTTCACTCCACCCGACGGCGTTGCCTGCGAGCGCCTCCCGCGTCAGCAGGTGCAGGGCCTCATCACGACGGGCGTCACACTGACGCTCGAGCCCAATCCCACCGAGATGGGCAGCCTCCTCGTGCTCACGACCGTGGGAACGTTCACGCAGAGCCGGATCGCGAGCATCGTCGATGATGGGAACACCTGGATCCATGCGCCGGTGCTCCTGCCATCTTCGTTGAACAACGCAGCGCTCGATCTCTGGTATGTGGCCGGCGCGAAGTCGGTGAGCTCGGTCGCCGTCCAGCTGTCCGTGCCGTATTCGATGGCCGCGAGTCTCTCCGAGTGGACGTGCCCTGCCGCGATGCCGTTCGTCGCTGGGGCGTCGGCCCCGGCGGCGATGTCGTCGCTCGCGGCGACCGGCTCGCTGTCCACCAGCGTCGACAGCCTCGTGATCGGAGCGGTGGCGTTCTCCGACGTGACCACGACTGCAACGCTCGTGGAGACGCCCGGATTCACCGAGCTGAATCCGTTCGCGACTCCGTCCGCTGCGGGCGGGCGGGCCGCGTTTGCCTGGCAACCGCCAGGGACCTACGAGCTCAACTGGACACTGAGTCCGGCCTCGAGCTGGGTTGGCGCGATCGTGTCGTTCGAGGCGAGGTAAGGGCGGTCACCGCCATGACGATCAACACGGTCCCCCATCATGCAGTGGTGATCGCCGGCGGAGGTCCGGCGGGACTGATGCTGGCGGGCGAGCTGGCGCTCGCGCGGATCGACGTTGCCATCGTCGAGCGACGCCCGAGCCAGGAGCTTCTCGGCCAGCGCGCGGGTGGTCTGCTCGCACGCACCATCGAGCTCCTCGACCAGCGCGGAGTCGCCGATCGGTTTGTCTCCGCGGGACAGACACATCCGGTCTGGCAGTACGCGGGTGTCCCGCTGGACATGAGCGACGCTTCCACCCGCCACAACTTCGTGCTCGCCCTGTGGCAGAACCACATCGAGCGAATCCTGGCCGGCTGGGTGATCGACGAACTGGCGGTGCCGATCTACCGCGGACGTGAGGTGGTCGGCTTCGCGCAGGACGACACGGGCGTCGATATCGCGCTGTCTGACGGACCCTCGCTCCGCGCCGAGTATCTCGTCGGTTGCGACGGCGGGCGCAGCGTGATCCGCAAGACCGCCGGCATCGAGTTTCTCGGGTGGGATGCGACTACCAGCAACCTGATCGCCGAGGTCGAGATGACCGAGGAGCCGAAGTGGGGCATGCACCGCGACCACCGCGGCCTTCACGGCCTGAGCAAGCTGGAGAATGGAACCGTGCGGGTCATGCTGACCGAGGAGCACATCGGAGCCACGAGCGAACCCACGCTGCGCGATCTCCGCGACGGGCTCGTCGCGGTGTACGGGAGCCACTACGGGACCCACAGTCCCACCTGGATCTCTCGGTTCACCGATGTCACGCGACAGGCCGCGACCTACCGCGATCGACGGGTCTTCCTTGCTGGCGACGCCGCACACGTTCATGCCCCGGATGGAGGGCAGGGCATCCAGACCGGAATCGGGGATGCGGTGAACCTGGGATGGAAGCTGGCGCAGGTGATCAAGGGGACCTCGCCGGAGAGCCTGCTGGACACGTATCACGCGGAGCGCCACCCGGTCGGTGCCCGCGTGCTGCGCGCCACGATGGCGGCCGTCGCGCTCCGCCGCCCCGACGAACGCACGACGGCCTTGCGCGAGACGGTGGCCGATCTCCTCGGCAGCGACGAGGCTCGCCGGCGCTTCGCCGCGAGGCTGTCGGGGCTCGACATTCGCTACGACCTCGGCGAGGGACACCCGCTGCTCGGACGCCGGATGCCCGACCTCGATCTGGTCACCGCCAGCGGGCCGCAGCGGGTCTTCACGTTGCTGCACCGCGGTCGACCGGTGCTACTCAACCTCGGTGAGCCCGGCGGCTTCGCGGTCACGCCCTGGCGCGATCGCGTTCATGTCATCGACGCCAGCTTCGACGGTGCGTGGGAGCTTCCATCACTCGGACCGGTCGCGGCTCCCACCGCCGTGTTGATCCGGCCCGACGGATATGTGGCTTGGGTCGGAGACCGGACCCAGGCGGGGCTCGCTGATGCCCTGACCACCTGGTTCGGCCCGCCTGCTGCGGCGTAGCTCGTGGACGGCCCCGCGTGGATCACTCGCCTTCGAGGCGCCGGACTTCGTCCTTGTAGCGCCTGAAGTACAGGCCGATGCGTGCGTCGAGGATCGACGCGAGCTCCTCCGCCCCCTCCGCGGTCTTGCCGCTGGCGATCATGGAGTTCGCATCGAGCAGGTGGAGACCGGTGTCGTCCTTCACGCCCTTGGGGCGGTACGTATCACCGAGGTCGGCGATCCCGCGGCGAGCCGCGTCGACGGCATCGCTCGGCGCGCCGCCAGTGAGCGCCATGCGCGTGAGCGAGAGCCACGCCACGGCGCTCGCCACAGCGCTGTGCGGCGCCGGGCTCGCTGCTGCCGGTGCGATCGTGACGAGGATCCGTGCACTCGCGCTCTGCGTGCCGAGCACGCGCTTGACCTCGATACTCCATTCGGTCGCCGAGCGGGCGACGACGACGGGCGCTGGTTGTGGGTCGGAGGAGGTCGTCATCTTCTTGTTCTCGGGGACCGGCTTCACCGGCGGGTGCCCGCATGCGGCGAGCGCGATCGTGAGGATCAGGAACCGCATCACACCACGTGCTTGAGCGTTCCGCCCTGCCCGCTGTAGTAGGCGAGGTCGAAGGTGGCGCAGGTGACGCGGACGGCGCGCTCGACGCGCTGCTGGTAGGCACCATCCGGCAGGGCTGCTCCATCGGGCCCGAACGCCGCATACCAGGTGCCCTCGATCGAGTGCTTGAGCCTCTCCTTGGCGTCGTCGTCGAGCTTCTTCAGGCTCGCCTCGAACTCCGCCGTTCGCGCGATCACGTACTGCGTCTTGCCCGACTGCAGGAGGTTGATCGGCTGACTCTCGTCAACGACCGACGAGATGTCCTCGCCGCTGAATGACACGTTCTCCTTGCCGTTCTTGTACGGATGCGTGTGGCCGACCCCGACGAGCTTCTGCCCCTTGCCGACGTCGTCGTAGTCAGGCGAGTACATCTGATCGTTGCCGGGCTTGCCGCTGCGCCACGCGTAGTTGCTCTTGCCATCGTGGTTGCGCACCAGGTTGCCGCCGTGCTCCTGCGCGCCTGGCGTTCCTTGCTTCGACGCATCCCACTCCTGCTGCAACCCCTTCTGTGCGGCCTGCGGCAGCGTGATCTCGTCGGGCGCCTTGTCGAAGTGCACGTTTCCGCCCGCGAGCCGATCGAACTCCGCTCTCGGGTTCGCCTTGGTCTCCGCCCGCGCCGTCGCGCCCGGCTGCTGGTCGTACAGCGGCCCGCCGTACGCTTGCTCCGAGGCAGTCGGGCTCGGGCCCGGCGGGATGATGTACGGCGCCGGCGCCTGTGTGCCCGCTGGCGTGGCGAGCGCAGTTGCGGGTGCGCCTTGCTCGGCGAGCTGGTGCTGCTTGGCGTGCGGCTCGGCCTCTAGCATCACCTCGAGTGTAGCCCAGGCCCATTCGCCGCCGGCACGTTTCTCGACGAGTTGCGCGCTAGCGACGCTGGTGCACGGCCATCGCGGCGCGGAAGGAAGCCTCGATCTCGTTGTCGCGAGCCGCGTCGCGCAGGGGCGTGATCGCGAGCACGGCAGCGACGAGCGAGGTCGCCAGGAACGCGATCCCGACCGCACGCAAGTGTGTCGCGCGTGGCATCCAGATGAGGACGAGCACCGCGGCGATCGCCAGTGGCGTCGCGAACCGCACCAGTGGGAGAACCAC
This sequence comes from Myxococcales bacterium, assembly GCA_016720595.1. Lineage (GTDB taxonomy): Bacteria > Myxococcota_A > Polyangia > Haliangiales > Haliangiaceae > JABFXX01. The sequence goes on along the minus strand of JADKKI010000047.1, from coordinate 3,934 downwards.
GCTCGCTGCCGCGAGGAGCCCGCAGAGGACGACGAGCGTGAGCTCGGACCGCACGTCGGCCGGCGCCCTCGCGCGGAGGTGGCGCGCGAGCACGCGATGCACGACGACCACCGTCGCTGTGTAGGCCAGAGACCAACCCAACCAGATCGCCAGCGCATCGCCGAGCCTCATGCCGCCTGCCAGCGCAACCGGCGCTCCAGCACCGGCGAGCGTGATGGCAGCGACGCTCTCGCCGAGCACGGTCTGAACCGTCCCACGTCGCGAAGCGATCAGCACGAAGCCGATCATCGGTGCGAGCAGCATGGTCAGCGCCACGGCAGACCTCGGGGCAAGCACGAGGCCGGTTCCGCCGGCGATGGCCGCGAGCGCAGCGAACAGGGCGAGACGTCTCCGCGCTCGGGACCCGGCGAGCTCACGCATCCGCGGCCCACGCGCCCCGATCAGCACCCGGAGCGGCTCGCTCGCGAGGAACGCGAATCCCGCGCCGAGGGCGAGCGCAGCTCCTGCCCAGCTCGAACCCGTCGCCAGCAACGAGGTCGCGACCGGCACGAACAGCTGGATGTACGCACCGTGCTCGCGAGGCCACAGGGATCGCGGGCGACGCGCACGTTCCGACACGCCATCCCTCCTCGCAATCCACGTGCCGAGCTGGCCGTCAGTGCCAGAACCGCATGCCGAGCCAAGGGCCATGGGGTCGAGGTTGCCCCGAGCTATCCGAAGATCGGTGCGCAGGTTTCGCCGGCTGCCGCCTGTCCTGCGCAGAGTTTGCGTGACCGCGTTAGAACCGACGGCCGGCGCCGAGCTGCACCGTGGTCGAGGTCCAGCTCGTGGCGGGGTAGGTGACCTCGACTGGCTTGCCATCGCCGTCTTCCCAGTCGCTCAACGCGAACCAGCGACGGCGGATGTCGGCGAACAAGAACACGCTCGAGATCCACAGCTCCACGCCGGCGCCGATGCCCGCATAGCCGCCGTAGGCCCGGGCCCCTCCGAGCCCTTGCCGCGCGGTTCCGACGCCGAGCTCGCCGAACAGCACGGGTGCGAACGGCTCGAACGGACCGCGGAAGCCGGCCGCGCCGCCCACCATGCCGCGATAGGAATCGAAGTTGGGGATCACGTCGCCCTGCAGCGAGAGCTCGGCCATCACCGGCAGCCGATCGAACGACCATCGCGCCGCGAGCGCGCCCGAGGCCATGCCATGCGTCTCGCCCTGCGCGCGCATCACGCCACCTCCGATCGATCCGTACGCGGCGACCCTGCGCATGTCGACCGTGGTGTGGATCTCGTCGCCCGCCTCCACGGGCGGCATCGCCGTGCTGGTCTCGAGCGTGGTCGTGGATCCTTCGACCTTCACCGCGCGGATGCCGGGGAGCAACGTCTCGCGCGAAGCTTGCTTGAGGAAGTACCCGCGATCGGTCGGCAGCAGGTTGGTCCTGACCACGAGCGCGGTCCCATCAACGCTTTCGATGGGGTTCTCGCGCGGGAACACCCATGCCACGTGCGGCGCGATGGTCTTCACCCTCTCGAGCGCCATGGCGCGCGCGGCCTCGAGATCGGCATCCATGCCCGCCTTCGCCTCCGGCGTCTGGACCGCCTCGTACTCGACGCCGTGCGCCGCCGAGGCATCGCCCACCTTCATCGGAAGCGCTTCTGTGCGCACCACCTCGCAGCTCGATGCGCGCAGCGACGTCAGGTCGGTCTTCACGGTGACCTTCGTGCCGTGGTAGCGCCACTTCACGCACCAGCAGCCGCCGTGGTCTCGCTCGTGCTCGGGCTCGAACAGGCCCAGCGACGGGCACTTCTTGTCGAGGCACGACGTGTCCCTCTCGACCTTCTCGTTCGTGGTGATCACCAGGATCTCGTCGACGCCGCCGACCCGGTCGACCTCGCCGCACAGCTCGGCCGCCTCGGCTTGGACCGGCCACGGATTCGGCGGTCGTGAATACTCGGCGACGAGCGTCGCCGTCGATGCGGCCCGGAGCGATGCCGCCCACGGCTCCACCATGTCCCGCTCGCCCCGCGTGACCATCGCGATCTCCGGCGGCTTCGCGTAGCCGAGCACGGCGACTCGCTTCGTCACCGGGGTGCGCTCCACGCCGCCGCAGCCGGCCAGCGCGAGTACAACCAGCGCGTAGCGGCTCATCGCCGCACTGTACCCTCTACGAGGCCGGTTCCCACGTCGTCACGGGCAGCCTGATCCGGCTCAGCCCCTACGGCGACGCGGTGACCTTCGGGCGACCACGGCGCTGCAGGCACTCCGCGCCGGTCGAGGTCCCCGAGGCGCTGATGCACGTGGGCGAGGGACACGCTCGCGGGCAGACCGTCATCCAGATCGCCTGAGCCCCAGTCGCGGTGGCGGAGCGACGCGGCAATCCTGATCTCCGTCGAGTGCGGCCGCATCGCGAAGTCAGCTATCCTCGCGCGCGATGACCACGACGAACGAGGATCTGCACCTCGGACCCGGCCTCGCGGCGAAGCTCGCCAAGGCTCTGCCCCGGCTGCTCGCTGCGGGCGCTCTGCCCGACGATTGGGATCACCGCGCGACGACGTACGATCTGTCACGGTTCGACTCCGACGTCGGGTTTGCGCAGCGCTTCGAGCAGGCGCTCTCCGAGATCGTGGAGACCGATCTCCAGGCGCCCGCCCAGCTCCGCGACCGGCTTGCAGTGGTCGGCTTGCCGTTCGACTACGCGCGCCTGGGGCAGCCCCTCTCGACGGTGTTCGAGCTGTACACCCAGTCCCGCACGAACGCCGCGCGCTGCTTCTCGTTCGCATCGGTGACCAAGCCGTGGCTCGCCGTGATCGAGTCGCCGACGCGAAGCCTGCCGGTCCGCGTGTACGCGCAGGGCTCGCTGCCGATCTCCGACGAGGCGAAGCGCGCGCTGCGGGATGCCGGCTGCGAGCTCCACGAGCAGTGGCGTGAGGACCTGCCGGTACGCAGCCCCGGGGTGCTCACGGTGCTCGTCACCGACGCGCCGTTCTCCGGAGACCTGCAGGCCAGTGCGGCGGACGCGGTGTGCTTCGCCGTTTCCCGCGGCGGCGTGCTCCTCATCCGAGACGCCGCGCGCATCCCGCCGCACGGCATCCAGCTGATCCGCAAACGCACCGTGGCCGCGCTGCTCGCCGCGGACGCACGCGCGGAGCTCGAGCGGGTGGCCGGGCTCGAGCCCACGGTGATGACCGAGGCGACGGCGGCGGACTGCGATCAGAGGCTGCGCGCGTTGTTTCCACAGATCCGCGACAGCTTGTACTTCTGCACGGGGCTCGCCGCCGAGGCCTCGGTGTTCACCGCGGTCGCGGACGTGCTCGGGCCGGATCCGGTCGCGCTGTTCTATGCGCAGAACGGCTACGGCGGCACGGGGCAGCTGATCAGCGATCTCCTCGCACGCGGCGGCGCGATCCGCCCGAGGCCTCTCGCGGTCATCGGGCAGGACGCGGCCGGCCACAGCGCCACGCTGGTCGATCGCGTGCTCGCGGCGCTCGCGGCGCTCGACGGTGCCCCGGCCTGCGTGTTCCTGGAGACGCCGACAAACCCGGAGCTGCAGGCGCATGACTTCGGCGCGCTGATGACGGGCGTGCGCGCGTATGCGCAGCGCTGGGGCCGGAAGGTGCCCATCATCGTCGACACCACGCTTGCGCCGCTCTATCCGATCTTCGCGAAGGACTTCGCGCACGACTGGCCGTTTGTCCTGGTGAAGAGTGGTTCGAAGTACTTCACCAAGGGGAAGGCCACCCTGGGCATCGTCGCGTGTGCGAACGACCCCGTGGCGCTGGCGATCGTCGCCCGCGCGCGCGCGCTCGGACAGGATGCAGACTCGTTCGCGCGGCCCGCGCAGCTCGCCGAGCTGAGCGCCGGTCTGAGCGATCTGGTGCCGCGGATGGCCGCGATCAGCGCGCACACGATCCGGCTCGCGTCCGGTCTGCGGAGTGCGCTGCG
>JADKKI010000046.1 GCA_016720595.1 Myxococcales bacterium | reverse complement strand
GTCACAGTGGAGGACAGGGCGGAGAGTCCTTCGCCAGCGAGGCCCAGTGGGACGTGCCACGCGCATCGGCGACGTGCCGCCGCGGCCCCGTCCTTCGCGATACTCGCCCGGAGGCGCAGCGCTTGAGTGAGGTGCTTGTATCCCGTGCTGCCATCCGCGGCGCACGCGCGACGGTAAGCAACGCGACCGCAGCGGCAGATCCTTCTTAACCGCGCGCCCTGACATCGTGCGGGGCGTGCCGAGACTGTTGCACGACGGCGTGTAGCTGGCGTCGCACGCGCGCTAGAACAGGTCCGTGCGCGACGATCGGAGTCCGGGGTGAAGAGGCGCGTAGGGCGTCGAGCGCCGCTGCGTGACACGCCGGAAGGTCGCCATGATCGCAGGCGTCCACGGAGGCCGCGGTCTGATCCGGAGGCCGCGATTCGTGCGTGCGCGTGGTGTGGGCGCCCAGGGGCGCGAGCGTCTCGGGAGCGTCGCCCTGGGACGAAGCGCATGCCGCGATCACGAGGAGCGGCGCGGGCCAGCGAGGAGTGGTCACGGCACCCGCAATTGTAGACGAACCACCGTGTTGCTCTCGACGGCCGTGAACTCGAGATGAAACTCGCGCAGGAGATGCGTGTAGAGCTCGGGCTCCTCGTCACGGATGTGGTCGAGGATCGCCCCAGGCATCGCCACCGCCTTGTGCTCGACCAGGCTCTCGAGCGGGAGGACGTCCGCGTAGGTCCAGCGCAGGGCAGCGTCGGCCGGGTAGTCTGCGTCGGTGAACCGCGCGCTCAGACCCTTGGGGGTCGCCTTGACGAGCTGACCGCTGTTGTAGACCGCGATCTGAAACAGCTCGTCGCCGCGCGCCATGAACGCTCCCCACTCGGCATCGAACAGCTTCGCGCTGTCCGCGGTCAGGGGATCCATGTACGGAAGCGTCTTCCAGGCACGGATCACCCACAACGTGCCGAAGTTCGGAGGCGCGCCTCGGCGGCGCTGCGTTCACGCGCGAGCGCATCCGCGACCGTACGCTGCCCCTGCGCGATGGCGACCGTTGGAGCGGCGCTCGTGGTCTTCCACCAGCTGCTCCACGCCTGCACGGTTGCTCGGTCCTCATCCAGGGTCGTGACGTGACGCCAGGATTCGCGTAGCCACTGCCGGAGCTTTGCTAGCGGCCCGAACGAGCGCTGGGTCAGATCCCGGAGGATCCCGATCGCGCCGCGGCGCACCTCGATCCGCGGCCCGTCCGATGGGGAGTGGTCCACGATCAGGCGATGGTCATCGAGCATCGCCACGGAGGGCCCGAGCAGGGTCGCGAGGTCATCGACGGTGCACTGCACGAAGGCTGTGCGAGATCCGAGGAAGCTCCGTGCTGCATCGACTTCCGGGAGTTGCGAGCGCGCCTCCGACCGCGCCAGCGACAACCAGGTCTTGATGGCCGCCTGGCAGCGGGCGCTGGTGACTGCGACCTTGGTGATCTCGGCCTGCTTGGGGCTCACCCTCTGCTCCTTCGGTGCCGCGGCATGCCGCGAGCGAGAGGGTGAGCGCGCAGTGCATCACGACCCGGAGGTTGGACCTGGTCACCTGGACATGACACCACGGGTTCGGTCCGGTTCCAGGGGCGTTGAGCGGGCGACGCCAGGACGGAGTGGATTCCTTCCTCTGCGACGTCGGATGTCTCCCAAGGTCGGCCTGACGAGGGGTGTACGAGTCGCACCCCGCACCGTCGGGCTACTTCGACTTCGCCTTCGGCTTCACGCTCGTGCTCGCGTTCGGAGCCCCCGGGGCGGCCATGGTCCCCACGTTCGACACCGTCACCACGCCGAGCTGTTGCGCGGGCCGGGCTCCGGGCCGCAGGGAATGCGGCCGCAGAGAATGCAGGCTACCGACCGGACCTCACGCCGGCGCACGGACCGGTGGTCCTGATGATGCATTCGAGTGCACCGACATGTTGAGCTTCAAGACGACACCGGGCACCCAAGACAAGGTCACCAACCCGCGGCTCGCGTGGTTGGTGCTGACGTCCGTCCTGCTCGTGGGCTGTGCCGCCGGAAGCGCACAGTTTACGAGCGATGGCGTTTCCGGCTAGCGTATCTGGTACGGATGATCCGTGACGTTGGTGACGGGATCTTTCAACGACCACGAGGGTCTACGAGGTCGACAACACCGGCGGGTGGTACGACTTCGGTTTCACGGCGTCACGATGTTGTGGGGTCACCGCACGATCACCCATCGACGCAAGCGAAGTTCCCGACGCCGAATGGGCCGAGATCTCCCGCAAGGTCGAAACGAAGTTCAAGCGGAAGATCCGACAGTGGGCCGACGCCGAACCCGACGAGGACTGGAACCTCGTGGAGCCAAAGGCCGAAGCCAAGCTGAAGCGCAAGGTCCGCGAGTGGGCAGAGCGCGCATAGCCCCGACAGCAGCGCTGTGACGAGGGGCGTACGAGTCGCACGTCACGTCGAGCAGCCTCAAGCTCAGCCGAGGGTCCGTCCATCCTTACGGTGCCCACGTGCATTCCACAGGAGCATGGCGGCGATCGTCGGCGCGAGGATCGCGATGGCGATGACAAGCGCATCGGCGATGCCACGGCGACGCGGCAGATCGTAGACGACTGCCTGAGCGAGGGTGATCACGGCGTCGGCGGTCACCGCGATCGCGATGGTGGTCGCGAGCCAGGGTCGCCAGCGTCGACCGAGCAGGAACAGCGCGCCGCCCAGCACCACATCGAACGCGACCCAGCCGTATTGCCACCAGGCGCTGGGGAAGTAGAACGCACTCGAAGGGAGCGCGAGCAGCGCCGTCCACGCGACGAGCAGGATCGCGAGTGCGCGCACCACGATCGTCGGACCGCGCAGGAACGTCTCGAGGCCGAAGCGGAGCAGCCCTCCGCGCGCAAACGCGGTGAGCGTGTCGAACAGCGCAAGGACACCGCTGCGGCCCGGTGGATACGACAGTGAGATCGGATCCCACGCGCCCGGCTTGAACTTGGCCTTGAACGCCCGGAGTCCGTCGAAGTCATAGAGCGAGCGCCCGAGCCGCCGCGCCGCGCCCAGCCACGAGCCGACCTCCCCCGCCAGCGGAACCAGACCGAGCGTGACGGTCGGGATCATCTCGGTGGCCGCCGCGCGCATACCGGCGTCGACGAGCAGCTCGACGGTGCCATTCGGGGCCTCCGGATCACGGAGGAAGTCCTCGAAGAACCATCCCTCGCGCGCATAGATCGGAATGATGCCGAGGAACGCCACGACGCTACCGTCCCGCTCGGCCACGAAGTAGCGCCGCTCCTCGGGAAACGTGAACGGATCGACCTGCACGAGGAACCCCATCGGCGCGATCGGCCGCGAGGCCAGCCAACGCTCGATCAGCACGTCGAGCTGGGCGCGGATCGGATGGCCCTGCGCGACCTCCGCGGATTCGAGCCGCCGGACGGTCACGCCCTTCGCGCGGGCGCGACGAAACTGCTCGCGCAGGCTGCGACTGGCCTCCACCACGGCCTCCCACTCGGCAGGCGCCCAGATCGGCTGATCGCCGATGCGGAACGACGACCACGCGGCGAGGTCGTGAAATCGCGCTTCCGTGCCGAAGCAGCAAACCCGGCGACGTGCGGACTCGGCCGCCGCGACGAAGCGCATCACCACCTCGCCGAGACGCTCGATCGGCGCGATCGGCGGGCCCGCGGTCACCCAGGCACGCCCGGTATCGACATAGCCGACGCACGCGTCGTCGCCGTCGAACCAGTAGTGAAAACCCGGCTCGAGCATCTGAAACGAGGTCGCGTTCCAGCCATGACGCTTGAGCAGCACGAGGACGCGCTCGCGCTCGCTCACGGGCGCTTCTCGCGTACGAGGCTGGGGCGGATCCACTTCAGAAGGATGCACTCCCCTCGCCGCACGCGCTCGCGCCCGTGCTCACCTTTCATCGGTCTCGCCCGGGGAGAGATCGAGGACCCGCATCTCGGGTGTCAACGGAAGCGTGCCGAGCACTCGCTGGAGCCCGGGCTCGAAGGCGCGGTGAAATCCCGAGAGCTGCCGGTCGTGGCTCGGAAGGGCGCGCTCCCCCGACACGGATTCCAACTGCTAGCGACGGAAGTAGAACCCTCCGCCTCCGAGCAAGAGCACGATGACGAGGATCACAAGAATGGTGGTCATTGACATGACTGATCGAAGTGCAAACGACGCGCCGCTGCGAGACGACCTCATCAGAGGGTGCGCCAACAATGGGCGCCGCTCAGGTCGGCTCGGTGAAGGTGCTCATGCCCTCGGCAACGCGCCGCAGGTCTGGTGCGATTCCGCGCGGTGAGTCCTCTGCGCACGCGTCGCAGCGCGGACTAATCGCGGCCGCCGCTCGCCACGACCCAGACGAGCAGCGACACCAGGGCGGTCCCCGCCAGCACGCCGATCTTCTCGGCCCTGTACGAATCGCAGGCGATGCCGCAGTAGATCGCTCCGCCGGTACCGCCGAGCGTGAGCAGCCCGGCTCCGAACGCGACCACGTTGTGGGCGCGGAGGCGATCAGGGCGATTGTCGACGACGAGGTGAGCGTCGCGCTTCAGCGTGAGCTCGCATCCCGCGATCGGCTCGGCGCCTCGGAACGGCGGGACGTCCTTGCAGCCCTCGGCGAGACCGCCGATCTGGCCGAGGCGGAGGTCGACGGTGGTGGCGGTGTCGGGATCGTGGGTGACGTTGTTGGTGCGCTCGGCGTCGGTCTCGGTGGCCTCGACAGTCGCGTGCCCTGAGCGCGCAACTCGCCGAGGTGGCGGTGGATCTCCCCATAGCGGACGTACACGTCACGCCGCCCCGCACACCCAACGAGGCTGCCGGCGACAACCAGCAGCGCGAGCCGACGACGCATCACGCCCGATGATACCAGACGCCCGTGCTAGCGCCGACGAACCCGTTGCGACTGCACAACGTCGTTCGGGCGGACCTCGACATGACGAGACCTGCCGCACTCACTGCGGCGGGCGATCGTCGCGCTTGCCGCCGGCGACGCCGAACAACACCATCCACGACGAGTCCTGCCTCCACCAGCCCGAGGACCGCGAACTGGCCTCCGAGCGGGATCCACGGACCAAACGAGAGCGACTCTTGATGACGCAGCGTGTTCCGGCTGGCGTGGCCCGCGAGCAGGAAGTCTGAGTGCATGAACAGACGTGGGTAGGTCCAGCGGACAGCGACCGCGCCACTGAGCGAGGTCAGATCGCCACCACGGTCGGTACGCGTGACGCCGACCAGGGGGAGCCCCGTCCAGCGATGTGCGTGCGTGAGCCTCTCGATCCGGTCCCCCACCTGCAGCGTCGGAAGCTTCGGCACCGGTGCTTCGTCGTTGATCTCGACGCGCGGCGAGAGTGCACCCACGGCACCGAGCGGACTGGCGGTCTCGATGTGCAGCCATCCGGAGATGCTGCGTGTTGCCATCACGCGCGCCTCGGAGCGCGTACGTGCGCCCGGCCCCGAGCGTGCTCGATAATGGGCCACTGAGCTCCGCCCGCGCGTCCTGCTGAGACGCCCGCACACCGGCCGGCAACAGATCGGCAACGTCGAGTTCGGCGACTCGGGCCATGATCGCGGCGCGCGTGGCCACGATGACACGAGCCTTGTTCTCCTCGCGGGTTCCGGACGCTGCGGTCAGACCTCGTGTGCTCTCGTCGATACTGGTCGTCGCTGTCGCGCGCGATGTGCACGTCGAACGATCCAGCGCGGTGATCCGTGCAGTCGCGAGGCCCTGCGTGTACGAATACTCCCACTTGACGCACTCACGGCTGCGCGTGTCGTTCACCCAGCCCTTCGAGGGATCGAAGGTGCCTCGATGGCCGGTCGTCTCGGTGTCCTTGCAGTCGAACTGCTCACTCGCGATCACGGACGACTGAACGATGACGACGACCTCGGCTGGCGGGTTCTCGCTCGCCGGCGGGCCGAGCTCGCGGCAGATCTCGGCTGGATCGAGCAACTCGCCGTCGCTGGTCATGACCGGGTGGGACGTGACCTTCATGGGCACGATCGTACGGAGGCGATGTTCGAGCGCCGCACCGACAGCGGGATCGTCGACCACCGTGACGAGGGTGGTGGCTGGTGGCTCCGGGTAACCGACCCGCACGACCGTGGCGGTGTCGTACGATCGAGAGACACATGCCGTGAGCATGGCCACGAGCGCGAGTGTGGGTGTCGCACCAACCAAGCGCACTGATTGTCCCCGAAACCGCAGGTTTGGGCGAGGCGATGTGAGCGGTTGTCGACGACCAGATGCTCTCGCGATGGTGCTGCGATCGACGCCCGGATCGGTGCACGCTACCGGGATGCGAACACTCGTGCTGCTCCTCGCCGTGTGTGCCTGTCACAAGACCGATCCGAACTGCGAGCGCGCGGTGAAGCACGTCATCGGCCTCACGACGGCCGGGCCGCCCGGCTCGGAGCCCAAGGCGGACGAACAGCGCGTGATCGACCAGGTGGTGCAGGCCTCGATCGACCGCTGCAGCGACGAGGGTCTCTCGGAGGCTCAGCGCGACTGCGTGCTGGCGGCGAAGTCGCTCCGCGACCGCAGCTTCCTGATGTGCCCGGCGCTCGTGGCCAAGCCGCCCTCGTGGATCATCGCGCCCATCGGCCACCCCGAAGTGCTCGACGAGCTAAAGCAACGCATCGACGCCGTCAGCCCGCCCCCCTGAGCCGCGCCTCTGGCGGTGCACGATCTTGCCCTCGCGCAGCACGATGAGCTCGCCCTCGTGGAGCGCCTCCCACGGCTCGTCACTCAGGGGCACGCTCGCGAGAAGGGCGACCTGCTGCTCGTGCTCGGGAGGAATCGACAGGCCCGCGACGTCGAGGGGCTCGGCGCCGGGGCGACAGGTCCGGCAGAGGACGTGGAGCCCAGGCGGAGCCATCTCCCCCGCCGCGTTGCGCCTTCGGTGGCCGTGACCGAACAGCACCTCACCGTCGGAGTAAAGGAAGTTCGCCGGCCCGAGCGTGTGCAACTCCGCCGCGAAGGCCGCGACCGCCGCGATCCGGACGTCGAGCTCTGGTCGTCCGTCGCTCCAGAGCACCGCCATCCGCTCGAGTAACGCGCAGAATGCGTACTCGGAGTCGGTGTCGCCGATCGGCCGGAAGCGACGCGCCTGGAAGCGTGGGTCATGCTCGATTCCAGGCACCATCCCGTTGTGCGCAAAGAGATGCACGATGCCGCCCAGCTCGCGCGTGAACGGCTGGAGAGTTGCGGAGCAGCTTCGGTCCCTGGGTGGCGAAGCGGACGTGCGCGATGACGAGCGGGCTCGCGATCGCCTGGTGCTGCAGGAACGCCAGGCACGCGCTGTCGTGCGCGGCGCTGGGCTCGCGGATGACGAGGGCGTCGCCCTGCTGCCCGAACGCGACGCCCCACCCATCGCGGTGCGGTCCGGTGCCGCCGCCGTGGCGGGCGAGCTCGTCCAGGGACAGGTGGACGTTCGTCGGAAAGCGCGCCGACATCGCGAACAGCTCGCACATGGTTTCCGCTCCCATAGGTAGAGCGCGCGCATCCCAAAGCGGTTCGCGCAGACCGCAAAACTCTGCCACTCGCCCCCCACCGGCAGGGCATTTGCGTGAATCCTTTCGGCGGCCTGGGCTCTAACCCACCATGACTACGCGACTCTTGATCATCGGTGGTGTGGCGGGCGGGGCGACCGCTGCGGCGAGGGCGCGGCGGCTCGACGAGACGGCGGAGATCACGCTCCTCGAGCGCGGGCCCTACGTCTCCTATGCGAACTGTGGGCTGCCTTACTACATCGCAGGCGAGATCGAGGACCGCGCCAAGCTCCTGCTCCAGACCCCGGAGGGCTTCCACGCTCGCTACCGCGTCACGGCGCACGTCGACACCGAGGCGCTCGAGATCGACGCCAGCGCACACCGCGTTCGCGTCCGCAGTCCGGAAGGGGAGCGCTGGGTCCCTTACGACAAGCTGATCTTGGCGCAGGGAGGAAAGCCGATCTCGCCGCCACTGCCCGGCGCAGACGCGCCGCACGTCTTCGCGATGTGGACGGTGCCCGACACGGATCACATCCAGGATTTTCTGACCACCGAGAAGCCGAGGACCGCGGTCGTCGTGGGCGGCGGCTTCATTGGCCTCGAGATGGCCGGCGCCTTCCAGCGCCGTGGGATCGCTACCACCGTGGTGGAGCTCCTGCCCACCGTGATGGCCGTGATGGACCGCGCGTTCGGGGTCGCGATCGCGAAGGAGCTCGAGGCCAACGGCGTCTCCGTCGTCACCGGCGTCGGCCTGAAGGCCATCCACGCGCGTGAGAAGACCGTCGAGCTCGCGGACGGCCGAACCATCCCGGCGGAGCTCGTGCTGTTCTCCGTCGGCGTGCGCCCCGAGCTCGCGCTCGCGAAGACCGCGGGCCTCACGCTCGGCGTGACGGGCGCGCTCGTGGTCGACGACCGCATGCGAACGTCGGACCCGGACATCTACGCCGCGGGCGACATGCTCGAGGTACTGCACAAGGTCTCGGGCAAGAAGGCGCGCCTGCCCCTCGCCGGGCCCGCGAACCGTCAGGGGCGGATCGCGGCCTCCAACGCGCTCGGTCGTGACATGCGCTACGCGGGCGCGCTCGGCACGAGCGTCGTCAAGGTGTTCGACGCCACCGCGGGCTCGACGGGCCTCACCGAGAAGGCCGCGCGCGAGGCCGGCTTCGACGTCGGCGTCGCGATCGTGCACAAGGAGCACCACGCCGGCTATTACCCGGGCGCGAAGGAGCTGACCCTTCAGCTGGTCTACGATCGAAAGACCGCGCGCCTCCTGGGCGGCCAGGCCTTCGGGCATGAGGGCGCGGACAAGCGTATCGATGTCCTCGCCACGGCGCTTCAGGGGAAGCTCACGCTGCACGATCTCGCGGAGGTCGACCTCGCCTACGCGCCTCCCTACTCGTCGGCCAACGATCCGGTGAACCTCGCGGCGTTCGTCGGCCTCAACGACATCTCGGGGGACAGTCCGCTTGTGACCGCGGCACAGCTGAAGGCCGAGCTGGCCTCGGCGAAGCCGCCGTTCGTGCTCGACGTACGCACGCGCGCCGAGCACGGCCGCTCGCACCTCGCGGGCGCGGTGCAGATCGGCGTGAACGATCTGCGCACGGAGATCGATGGGGTGCCGCGCGACCGTCGGATCGTCGTCCACTGCCGCGTCGGGTTTCGTGGCCACCTCGCGTTGCGGATCCTGAAAGGCCTCGGCTTCCAGGACGTCGCGAATGTCACGGGTGGCTTCCTGAGCATGATCGCCGAGGGCGGCTTTCCGCTCGGCGAGGGCTGAACCGTCGGCAGCCGCGCACCGCTCACAGGGCGCGCGCGCAGATCCCGAGCGCCGCGAGGCAGCGGGGCAACTCGGGCGGGCACGTCGCCGAGCTCGTGCACACGTCCGAGCAGCGGCGGCCGCCGGTGGCGTCGTCCACGCACAGCGCGCTCGCGCAGTCCGCCTCGCCCGTGCACGGCACACCCGCGGCGCCGGTGCCGCGCGGCCCGGGAACGCAGGACACCATCGTTCCGCTCGGGTCCTGGCTCACGCACGCGTGCGTTGGTGGGCAGTCGTAGTTCGTGAAGCACGGACAGTCGCCGACTGCGGCGCACGCGCCCATCGTGCTATCGACGGCGATGGCTGGGGCGTCGGGCGGGGAGCTCGTGTCATTGCAGCCGACGAGGCACGGCAGGAGCCACAACAGGCGCATCGGACACAGCGTAACCCGTGTCGACGCGGATCGATCGATCCGGACAACCCGATCCAGGGGACACGTGTCACATCCGCCGTGCCGACACGTGCCGCCGCCTGGCGGGTATATTCGCCCGGCCTGATGAGCCGCGCATTCGGAGTCACCGCATGCGTGGTCTCGCTCGTCACCAGCGCCGCGGCGCAGGGCACCACCATCACGGGCAGGGTCGTCGACGAGGCTGGGCTGCCGATCGAGGGAGCCACGATCCTCCTGCACGACGAGGCCGCGACGACGGCGGACGATGGGACCTTCACGATCACCGCCGCGCCGGGCTCGCTGACGGTGATCGCCTCGGGCTTCGTGGCGCGCACCCTGCCCGCCAAGGGCAACGTGGTCGTGCGCCTCGTGCGCGCGTCGGGCGAGGTCATCGAGATCTCGGGTAGAGCGCCCGAGGAGAGCAAGCCGCTCGCGTACACGATGTCGGCGAAGGATGTGGCGTCCACGCCGGGCGCGATGAACGATGCGCTCCGCGCGATCACGATCTTGCCGGCGGCGGCGCGGATCCCGTTCTCGTTCGGCGGCGTGGTGCTCCGCGGCATGTCGCCACGCGATTCGAGCGTGTTCATCGATGGCGTGGAGATCCCGCTCGCGTTCCACTTCGGTGGCATCACCGGCGTGTTCCCCACCCAGATGCTCGAGGACATGCGCGTGGTGCCGAGCGGGTTCGATGTCTCGCTGGGCCGTACCCAAGGCGGCGTCGTCGAGCTCACGACACGGGCTCCGCGCGGCGATGCCTATCGCGTCGGCGGCGAAGTCAGCCTCCTGCACTCGCAGGTATCTGCGGAGGGGCCGGCGCCGCGCGACGGTGCGTTCCTGGTCTCGCTCCGGCGGTCGTACTTCGATCTGTTCCTGCGCCCCTTCGTCAGCCGCAACGATCCGCTGCCGAGCTACACGGACGGTCAGGTGCGCGCGCAGTGGGGCGAGGCCGGCAAGCGCGGTCAGCTCGCCGCGTACGTGATCGGCTCGCTCGATCGGATCGCGAACTCCACCGATGCAGCGAGGCCGAACGACATCGACGCCCAGGGCCACGTCGCCGTGAACCTCGGCTTTCTGCGCGCGGGCACCACGTACAAGCGAAAGATCGATCAGTCGCTGTTCACGCTGGCGCCGATGCTCGGCTCGAACATCCTGACCCTGTTCACCAAGGAGTACGACGAGAACGCGCGGGCCAAGGTCCTCGACATCAGCCGCCGCTGGTACCTGTTCGGCGGCCGCGGCGAGTGGCTGCGCGACGATCCGCACGGCTTCCTGCACGCCGGCGTGGACGTCTCTGGTGGCTACCTCGGGCGCATCTCGCAGCCGGAGACCGCCGACACCGACAACGACGTGCCGCTGCCGCGCAACACCGTGCTGTGGACGGATGCCGCGGTGTTCGTCGAGGCGCGCCGGCACTGGTACGGCGATCGCATCTCGATCCGCCCGGGCCTTCGCCTCGATCGGTTCGGCCTCGGCGAGCAGTGGGCGCTCGATCCGCGGATCAACGCGCACGTCACCCTCTCGCCGACGGCCACGCTGCGCGCGTCACTCGGGCGCTACCACCAACCTCCGTCGCCGGCGCACTTCGACGAGTTCGCCGACAACCTGAAGGCAAAGAGCTCGTACGTCGATCAGGGGACGCTCTCGGTGGAGGTCACCCCTGCCCCGGGCCTCATGGCGTCGATCACCGGGTTCGCGCACGACGGGCACAAGACCCTCGTCGACATCGCGGCGAACAACATCCGCGAGCAGGGCATCGATCTCCAGCAGGTGTTCCAGGAGCTGCTCGAGGAGCAGATCGGCCTGTACGGCTTCCAGGCGAACGTCGGTCGCCAGCGCACCTACGGCATCGAGACCTCCGTGCGCTACGACACCGACACGTTTCGCACCCTCGCGAACTTCTCGTGGTCGCGGGCGAAGCGGAAGTACGATCCGGCGCTCGGCGGCGGCTGGGAGCCGTATGGCCTCGACCAGCCGCTGCGGCTCAACCTCCTCGCCGCGACCACCGCGTTCCGCTGGAACTTCGGCGCGCGGCTGACGATGGTCTCCGGCAATCCGGCCCACCTCGTCCCCGAGGGCACGCCCTACGATCCCAACAACGACGAGCCAGCGACCGTCCTGCAACGCCTCCCGCTGTTCTGGCAGTTCGACGTGCGCATCGATCGCACGTGGCCCGTGTCGTGGGGCAACATCATGCTGTTCTTCGACCTGCAGAACGTCACGAACCACCGCAACGTCGAGGCGCGCGACCGGGTGCTCGACTACAACCGCCCGCTCGAGAATCAGGCCTATCACAACGAGGACATCCTGGGCCTCCCCCTGTTGCCGTACATCGGAGTCGAGTTTGCGCCGCGTTGATCGCTTCGCCCTCGCCGCGCTCGGCCTCACCGGCTGCATGCGGATCTATCCGGATCCGGAGCTGCCCGACGTGACCGTCCTGTGGGGCGACCAGGACTGCCGCGATGGCACGGGCAACGTCGCGATCACGCTGACCGGCGTCGACACGCCGTCGACCGCAACGACGACGGTGCCGTGCACGGACCACACGGTGGCGTTCCCCGATGTCGCGCGCCAGCGCTTCCACGTCGCGGGCTCGCTCCTCGATCTTGCCGGCGACGTGTTCAGCACCTCGGAGAGCGACGTCGATCTGCGCAACGGCTTCGACCAGGAGACCGGGCTGTACTTCGACGGGTTCTCGAACTTCCGCGTGGCGTGGACATTCGAGGGCGGCGGCACGTGCGCGTCGACCGGAGCGGAGGGCATCGAGATCCAGTTCTCGCTCCCCGGCGAGCCGGACGTGGCGGGGTTCCAGATCGCGTGCGAGCCGCCGCTGTTCCTGGGCACGGTCCCGCCGGCGACCTACACCGTGCAGTTGCGGGCGCTCGCGTCGGGCTCCGTGATCGCCATCTCGCCCGACAGCCCGCCCGTGGACGTGACGGCGGAGGGGTTCACCGATCTCGGCATCGTCACGCTCGCGCCGTGCGGCGCAACGTGCCCCTGACTCGTCGCGAGCAGCTCGGTGTACGCTCGGACACCACCACCATGAAACTCATCGGCGGACTGATCGGCTTTGTCATCATGACCGTGATCTGGCTTCAGCGTCAGCGCGGCATGAAGAACCGCCTCGCCGAGTTCGATGACGGCCGCCGCTGCATCGCCTGTCACGCGACGAACATGACGGTCGCCGACGGGAAAGCGCGCTGCAACCAGTGCTTCCACACGTCCGACCTCGCCGCGCTTCGGGCTGCCGTCGTGACCGATCAGCAGATCCAGGACGTCACGCGTCCGCAGTAGGGAGAGCCGGCTGTCTCGACGTCGCCTTGCGGGTGGCAATCGCTGGTGCGACGGTTAGCCATGGACGCTACCAGCCGCAAACTCCGGTGCTCGCATTGCGCGTGCGAGGACTTCAACCACCGCCGGGCTCAACTCAACACGGCGCTCGCGACGTTCCTCGGGCTGGACGCCCACAATCAATCGGCGGACGTGTACGCCTGTCGCCGCTGCGGCCGACTCGAGTGGTTCGTACCTCCGGACGACCAGTACCTGGTCGCGACCGCACCCGCCGCCAAGGGAGCGCCCGCGGTCGAGTGCCCCAAGTGCAACATGATCGTCAAAAGGGAGGTCAGCCGCTGCACCTGTGGCTGGACGCGCCCGGCCACGCGATGACGCCCCGAACGGGTCTCCGTCAGCTGGCGCGCCGTCGCACCCGCAACACGAGATACAGCACCACCGCGGCCAGCTCGACGAGCAACGTCACGACGAGCCACGGCGCGACCCCCAACATGCGCGGCAACGTGGTGACACCAAGCGCGCCGAGGCGTGCGAGTGGCGGTGCGACGCTCGACCACGCGGCACCGTATGCGAGGCTGCCAGCGATCAGGCCGAGCGAGCCGGCGACCAGGTTGTCGAGCCTGCCCTCGCCGATGCCGACGGCGATCGTGCCCGGGCAGAAGCCCGAGAGCGCCATCCCGACGCCGAACACCAGCCCACCGATCAGCGCAGCGCCGAGCGAAGGCGACGGAAGCGGGATCGCATCGCCCCCACCAAACGCGGTGACAATGACCACGCCGATCGCCGCCACGGCGAGCGCCGCCAGCATGAGCTCGACGACGGCGAGATCTCGGAGGCGATACACGCCGACGATCCGCTCGTAGCGCGAGAGCCCGGCCTTGTGGAGCAGCCAGCCAAACGCGAACCCGATTCCCAGCGGCGCGACGATGCTCACGGCACACCTCCGCGGCGTCGATGGACGAGGAATGCCGTCGGGATCCCGCCCCCGAACATGCCGACCATGAACGCGAATGCGCCGGGGATCAGGACCGCGCCGCCCGACATCGCGAGGCTCGCGGTGCAGCCACCTGCGATGCCCGCGGCGAACGCGGTGAGCGCGGCACCGAGGAACGCGATCATCCAGCGGCGCGGGCTCGGCCCATAGATCTCGACCCGTCGCGTCGGCTGTGCGGAACCGGAATGCCGCTCGCAGCGCCGCAGCGCGCCAGGCCGGCGCCGAGCCACGCAGCGGTCCACGAGCGACAGCGGTCCGATCACGTGTCGCCAGTAGGTCGCCTCCGGCGCCACCGCGGCGCCGATCCCTCCGGCCAGCTGCTGGTACGCCGCCGCGCCGCTCAGCCGGTGGCCGAAGGCGAGCGAGATGGTGATCACCACGCCGAGGGCGGCGCCCGCCAGCGCGGGCGACCACGATCGCGCGCAGCCCCGCGATGTGCAGCGCGGCGACCCACGCTTCGCCACGCTGCGGCGCTGGTGGGACCACGCCGATCGCGCCGACGAGCGCGAGCGCGATCACGAGTGCTCCAGCGACGACGTTCGCCGCGCCCGGTGCCGAGGCGCGCGCTGCCGCGGGACCCACCGGTGGGGACGGCCGCGGCGCGGCCTCAGGAGCGCGTCGGCCTCGCTCGTCGAGGTACCGCGCGAGCAGAGGCGCCGGCGAGCCATGGCACGTCTCGCACCGCGCGGCGACGAGCGGCGGGACGAGCCCGACGTGGGCGTCGTCGCGTGCCGCGGCGAGCGGCTCCCCTCCATGGCAGGCCGCGCCGGTCACGAACGCGTGATCGCCGTGCCACGACGTTCCGTCGCCAGCGACCGGATGCTCCCCGCGTTCCTCGTGGCAGGCCGCGCAGCTCGACCGTTGTCCCCCGCAGCTCTGCGCCTCCGCAGGGCGCGGAACCAGCACGCTCGCGAACGCCAGGCCGGCGGTCAGAGCGGCGGCGATGGCGCGGCCCGAGGTGGGATCGAGAGCTCGCATCCTGGTCGGGAGCCACAGCAAGCGAGATACCAGCGGCTCCCCGACGTGTGGGCGGAGTGCAGCCCAGAGGGCGCGCGGCCTGCGTGTGGTCCTGCGCCTCGGCGCAAGCGGTTCGCGAATGTCCCCATGCGTCCCCCGATCGGCGTGGCGCGCCCCGTGCAGCCCCGACCGCCGATGATTGATCAAGGGCGTAGATATGTGGTGATCCTGGCCGGTGGGGAGGGCAACCGGCTTGCCTCGTTGACGCGAGCGCTCTACGGCACCGACCTGCCCAAGCAGTTCGCGGTGCTCGCCGGTGAGCACTCGCTGCTTCAGACCACGATCGAGCGCGCGGCCATGCTCGCCACGCTGGATCGGGTGATGGTCGTCGTCTCCGCTCACCACGAGGCGATCGCGCGCGCGCAGATCGCGCCGTACCCCGGGGTCGAGCTGGTCGTCCAGCCGGCGAACCTCGATACCGCGCCGGGGATCCTGCTACCGCTCGTGCGCATCCTGTCGCGCGATCCACATGCACGCGTCGTGTTCCTCCCATCGGACCACTACCTCTCGAACGTCGAGCCACTCCACCGTGGGCTGCTGGCCGCGGAGCACGGCGAGCTTGCCGGCCGCCTGATGCTGATCGGCGTGGCTCCCACGGGCCCGGAGGTCGAGTACGGGTGGATCGTCCCCGCGGACCGCATCGGCGGGTCGGTCGCGTACGAGGTGGAGCGGTTCCACGAGAAGCCCACCGCCGAGGTGGCGGAACAGTTGTGGGCCCTCGGAAGCCTGTGGAACACGTTCATCCTCGCCGGCCCAGCGAAGGTGTTCTGGGATCTCGCGCGGTCGTTCATTCCGGCCCACGTCGCCGCACTCGAGCTCTATGCCGCCTCGATCGGTGGCCTCGACGAAGCCGCGGCGCTCGCGACGGCCTATCGCGGCATGACGAGCGCGAACTTCAGCCGCGACGTGCTCGCCCACGCCCCGGCGCTGGCGGTGGTGCCGGTCACCGGCAGTGGCTGGAGCGACTGGGGCTCGCCTGCGCGCGTGTTCGCGAGCCTGAAGGGGACGGAGAATCACGACCGGCTGGTCGTACGGATCCGCGACGACGCCGCGATCGTCTAACGCGTCCACAGCAGCAACGCGATCAGCTTCTTGCGATCCTGCACGACGGGCAGGTGCTGATCGAACAGCTTCTGCCACGCGGCAGCCGAGGACACATCGCCGATCGCCCGCGCGAGATCGCGGTACATCGCGACGTCGCCGAGGAACCGAAACGGGATGTGCTCGAGCGAGTACGTGCTGATGTCGCTGCGAAACAGCCGGATCGCGGCGGCCAGCTCCTCGCGATGGGTCTTCACCATCGGCGCGACCGCGAGCACGTAGTTCTGGAGCGAGTTCCAGAACACGTTGCAGTCGCGGAACACCGCGGCGAGCTCGGCACCGTCCCCGCGCTGTGCCGCGGCGAACGCCTTCGGTAGCCGCGCCTTGCACTCCTCCGAGACCACGCCAAGTAAACGGTCCGGGTCGGTTGGCTCGCCCCATCGGACCTGCGCCATCCTCTCGATCGCCGGGTGAATGTAGCCTGCGTGCTTCGCGGGGAACGGCGAGGCCCCGTCGAGGAGCGCGAGCGCCAGCTCCACGCTGTAGTCGTAGTGTGCGCTCGACTCGGTGCCCTTGCGGTCGGCGTTGGCCTTCCGCGCACCGGCAAGATCACCGCGGAACGCGAGGAGGGCCGCGGTCTTCCCGAGTAGCGCGTCGCGAATCTCGGGGTCAGCATCAGGTCGCATCGCTGCGACTTCGAACGGGGACAGCCACCAGGTGGGTTGGAAGCCGAAGCCCACCAGATCTGCCAGGTTCGCCCTGTCCATGTCCCACGGCAACGTGGGATCGCCCGCCACGACGCGCAGCGGGTCAACGAAGCTGGCGAGCGCGTAGTCGCCCGACACCTTGGTCTCGATGGCGGCGAGGGCCGCGGCTTGGTCTGCCTCGGGCAGCAACAGCGCCTTCGACAGCTGGCAGAAGCCGTCCGCTTCCGATCCGGGGACCTTGGCGACCGGATCGGCCTCGCCGCCCAGGCCGCGGAACAGCGCCGCGAGACACCGGGTCTTGAGCGCCTGCGCGCGGACGTCGGCCTCCGTGAAGAACGACCGCGGCTCGCGCTTGCTCTGCTCCTCCGCGACCGCCTCAGCGGCCGAGGCGGCCTCGCGCCAGCGCCCGGTGGCGATCGCGACCGTGCCCGTGAAGAACGGTTGAGAATCCCGGCCCGGCTCGTTCCACGCCTCTTCGTAGCGCCCGAGGAACGCCAGCGCCTGCGACGCGAGCACGTGGTCTCCGCAGGCCCGCGCAGAAGCGAGCGCCTCGTCGAGCCGGACCGACTCGAACAGCGCGGGCGCGGCACAGTTGCCCTGCAGCTCGTCGAGCTGGAGCCTGAGCTGGAACGCGTCCTCGGTGTGGACGAAGTCGTAGCGAAACCGCGACGCGATGCGCTCGAGTGCCTCGTCGCGCGATCCCGGCATCGCGGCGGCGATCGAGAGCGCATCCGAGTTGTCGAGCGTCCGCTGGACGCCACGGTCCTCGCCCTTGGCATGCTTGAGCGCGCGGCTCCCGACGATCCGGAGCGCTCCGTAGCCGACCAGCGCGAAGCAGAGCGCCAAGCCCGCGGTGGAGATCGGCCCGAGTGGCCGCGGCCGCGCCTGCGGCGTCACCGCCCACACCGATGCATCGGCCGCGAGCTGCCATCCGATTCCAGACTCGCGATACGCGACGTTGTCCTCCGCCCGCGGCTCGGCGACACCGGCGATCACGACCTCGTCGCCGGTCTTCACGCCGATCGTGTTATTGCGGGCGAGGAACCCGGGCTTGTTCGACGTGCCGTGGCCGAGCGTGACCGGACCGGTGATCGCGATGTTCTCGCCATGCTGATCGATCCACAGCTCGTCGCTGCGCTCGGCGGTAGAGCCCTCGCCGGTGACGACCGCGGTGATCGAGCCCTTGGTGATGGTGCCGCGCACCACGACGGGGCCGCTCGCCAGCGGCGTCACCGTCCCGAGGCGAAACTTCAGGTCCTCGGCCGCCTTCTTGCGCGCCGTCCGCTGGCGACGCAGCTGGTTGAGCCCGAGCGCGACGGCCGTGAGCGCGACCAGCGCGAGCTTCCAGACGACCGCCCCATGCACCACGAACAGAGGAAGCTGCACGCCACGAATATCCCACACTCCGCCGATCCGTGACGGTGGCATCGCGAATGCGCTGCGCGGTGTACGTGCGCCCGCGAATCCCGTGATCACGGCTGGCGCCGACACGTGCGCCGGCTTAGCGTTTCTCGGTGTGGCGGCGTCTCAAGCCGGTGGCAGCCATCGCGTGATGGATGACCACTTCTCTGCGGCTACCGCAGGGATGATTCCTCAGCTGGACATTGCAACGCCTGGCCCGATTCTGCGCGAGGCGCAGGACCGGCCGAGCGAGACGAGACTGGTTGGCGACGTCGCCGCACACTCATGACCCCGCCCGACGTCCTCGCTCGTGCGCTCGCCGCGGCCCTCCTGGACGGGGACTGGGAGGCCGGGCCGATGCTGGCCCGCGTGCGTATCGCGATGGGCTCCGAGCGACCCTGGATGTACGCGCTCGTTCGCGCGACACGAAGCCGATTCCCCACCGCCCCGTCGCGGTTCCTCGCCGGCCTCGCGGGCTGGATCTACGCCCGCCCCGCGTTCGTCGATGCGTTGCGGGCTCGGGTGCAGGTCGTCCACTACGCCACGCCGTCACCCGAGATGGCGGAGTCCCCGTGGCGCGTCCCGCCTCTCGCGACGACGCGCGAGCTGGCAACCTGGATCGGCATCGAGCTCGATGCGCTCGAGGTACTCGCAGATCGTCGGGGCATTTCACGCTCTGCGCGTGATCCGCGCGCGCGCCACTACCGATACGCATGGATCCCCAAACCGTCGGGCGGGCACCGCCTCGTCGAAGCGCCGAGACCGCGCCTGCGTGTGGCGCAGCGGCGCATCCTCGATGGGATC
>JADKKI010000045.1 GCA_016720595.1 Myxococcales bacterium | reverse complement strand
TCGTGGATCGCCGAGACAAGAAGGCGGGCCCCTGTAGCAGCCCCTGTTCGGCGTGATGCTCCTGGTGACCGCAGTTGCCGAGGTGGGTTCGCCCGCATGGTAAGCTGGTGACACCACGGTGGTTTCTCCTGCGTCGTTCCACCGCAGGAGGTGCGCTCGGCGATCAGGCAGTCAAGCAGGTCAATGGCGCGATCACCGTTCCAGAGTGACTTCGTCATCCAGCGTGATGAACCGCCTCCGCCTGTCACGCCGCCCGAAGACGCTGACGCGGTCGCGTTGCCCACGGCCACCCTGCGCTCGCCCGAGGCGAGTGCGCGCGCGACGCGATGGGTGCTGATCCTGACGTTCGTCGCCGTGCGGCGCCGGGTGGTGTTGCGCGGCGCGGGTCGGCCCGCACATCCCCGGCGGCGGCTAAGCCGCAGGCAGGAGGTGGTGCGTGGAGCACCGGTCGGCCGGTTCACGGATGGATCAATTTCCGGGGAGGTCTGCCCGCCGACCGATCCGGAAGCGATGGCCGGAGCAGTTCATCACCAGACCATCGATGTCCCCAAAGTCCCACCCGAAGACCGTGACAGCAAAGTCGGGTGTCGTCACGTCGAGCACGGTGAACTCGGCCACGTGAATCCAGTAGCCGCGTTCCTCCCCGATCGCAGTGTGAACCGTCGATTCCTTGTAGGCGTCGCGTCGTGAATACCCGACCGCCTGGATCACGTTCGGTGTCAGCGTCGTCGCAGCAGCACCCGTATCCAACACCAGTCGAGCGCCTGTCGTACGGCCAGCCCGCCCCACGACCTCCGCCTCAACGATGATCAGCTCACGATCGCGAACGAAGGAGGTCGAGACTCGCGTCATCGAGTGGCCAGCGAATGTCGCTTCAGTGGCGCAGCAAGGAGCTCGAGAGTCTCGTCATCGATGACCAGCGAGGGTCGAATCAAAGGCTCCGTACAGACGCCGGTGTACCTGATCGCGAAACGGGGGTATCGCTCGCCGAGATCACGGATGGGCCGGAAGGCAGCATCATGCGTTGCGCCATTCCCCACGACCCGTGCACTGACGATGTCGGGATCACCGCGGCGCGCGTGGACAACGTCCACAAGGCACACGTACTGATCAGGATATCGGCGGCCGATCTCGGCCCACGTCAGTGGCTCGGTCTCGTCGGGCACGAGTTGCTGGGCAGCATCCATGCGTCCATCATTCCGTGCCGCTGAGGCCTGTCAAGTTGCGCGCCACGGCTGGGACGCGGTGAAGCGCGATCTGGTCGTGGTCGGGCACAAGCTCGGCCTTTGGGTCACCAACTGCCGCATGCGGTACCGTCGCAGGGAGGCCTGATTGGAACTGGGACGCCAGTGGGCGGGCCTGTTCGGCGGGAAGCTGGCGCTGGTCCTGCGAGGGGTCCCCGGCTACCTGCAGCGAAGGAGGAGCTGGGCGACAAGGTGCCGTTCGTCCCAGCGATGATGGCCGATAGGTTGCGTGGTTTGGTGCTCGGGTTTGGTCGTAAGCCGTCGGACGTCGAGGGAGCTTTTGAAGAGGTGTGCAATGGCAGCATTCTCGCTTCCTGGTGTCGCTGTCCTCGAAGACCTACTTCAGGCGGTCGTTGATAGTTGCGACCTCGACGTCGTAGAGAGCGCGCCCCGCAAGAGAATGATTACCGCGCTGACCGTCGCAGCCCCGTAGCAGCGATCCGAGGAAGTTCGGCTACCATCTCCCGGATGCGGAGTCTTGCGGGCACCGCGATGGTGCTTGCCCTCGTCAGCTGCGGAAGCCGGCGCGAGATGCTCGCTCGACGGAAGGATCCGCTGCACGCTGCGACCGAAGCGCAACACCTCGAGCCCCCACAGCCGACGCAAGATGCTGCTGCGCCGCTGGCGTGGCGGCAGAGCAGGATGCGGCGAGATCGCCAGTCCAGGTGCCGGGCGGCACACCAGCCCTAACGTCGTCGCCGAAGCCAACTAAGTCGGCGGCTAGTTCCGGCGATGCGCTGCACGCTTCGGGTCTCGGCTACGGGCCTCTACGTGGATGGCGATCCCAAGTCGCAATCGGAGGCGGTTGCGCTCTGTAGAGCCGGGCGGCGGCGATGGTTGTTCTCGAAGATGGCGTAGCGAAAGACGAGTGGAAGAAGGTCGAGACCGCACTTCGGCGCGAGGGCAGCGAGATCCTGATGCGAGGGCCGCTCGGTCACGCGGAGTGCCTCGACAATCCGCTAGCCAAGGGCTGCCTGTAGGGTCGATGCCGCGGAAGCGCTACGCCCTTAACGTCGTTGGGCCGTTCTATGGGGAGGACGGTTGCTGCACCTCATGTGGAGTTCCCAGTCGATTGCACCAGCGCTGTTCACGGAGAACGAGCACGAGCACTGTTACGTGCGGAGTCAACCTGGGGACGAAGCCGAGACCGACGCCATGCTCAGGGTGATCGCAACACAGGAATTCGGATGCATCCGGTACGGCGGTTCCGATCCGGCCATTCTCCGCCGTCTCGTCGAAGGTGGTGGAGTGACCAATGCGACCAGCCTGCTCCCGCGAGGCGTAGTTCCTATCCGGCGTGACCACGTGAAGTTGGCTCATGCCGCGCGCCACTCCGTGGACAGCGAGGGAACTCCTTGAACGAATGGTCGATTTCCACGCTCGATGGCGAACCACGTCGTTGCACGAGGACTCCAGCACTTCGGCGTCGGTTTCGGTGTCATGGTTCGAGGACACCGACCACCGCATCGACGCGTTCGCCTCGATGGAACACGGCGTCTGGACCGTCTGTCACCACGGTCCGCCGCGCCTGTCCGATTCGATCCACGACTGGCTCGTGCAGGATGCAGCATTCGAGTCCGTTCGATGGCAAACGCGAGCGCAGTCCGAAGCCGACGGCCCATCGACAAAAACTCCCTGGTGACGCTGCTCGCCGTTTCGCGACACGGAACGAGCCGACGGCCAGCGTCCGGCACGACCCTTCGGCAGATGGCGAAGCGTCCTCGTGCTCCGCAGGCAGCTCGACGTCACCGCGACGGCGCGCCGTGGGCGTCCGCGGAGCGGATGGGGTCGGGGCGGCGACTGTGACTACGGCGGCGGGGTCAGGCACCGCGCGTACCTTGCCCTCGCTGGCGCGGGCGCCGGCGGTTGTTCGGCAGGCGCTGCGCCCGACCCCGTCCGCGACGCAGCCCACGGCGAGCCGAGCGGGTACGCGCTCTGCCGAACGCGGGCAATCCCGGCCGTACGATCTCGCGAGCCGAGCGGGTACGCGCTCTCGCCGTTCCGGATCGCGGCGACCGGCAGCGAGCAGCTGCCCTGACAACCCAGGTGTCCCGCGCGTCGACGCCGACCCGGCGAACATGTGGCTGCGCCGACTCGTTGCCACAGTCGCGCGCGCCGTGCCCAAGATGTAGATGGAGCGAAAGGTCGTTCAACGCGCAGGGCGCGGAGGAACCTCGCGAAGCCGATCTGGCGACCTCGCGGCCTCGAACTTCTACTGCGGTGACGATGCGGCGGCCAAGCAGATCGTTCGTCAGCTCGTCGAGGATGTCGGCTTCGATGCGATCGACGCGGGCCCGCTCGCGAGTGCTCGGCTGATCGAGCCGCTGATGATGCTGTGGATGGCGTCGTCGCGCGCCGTCGGCTCGCGCGACATCGCGTTCCGCGTCCTCCGACGGTGATCCGCGGTCAGCTCGGCGGCGGCGGGGTCGGGAACATGATGCAGTTGCTGGGCTCGGCGACCAGCGTGTAGGCCTTGGTGACCGGCCACGCATAGCCGAACACCATGCACATCTCGTTGTCGCCGACACCCTCGACGATCGTCTTGTCGAACGTGTTCTGCCAGGTGCACTCGAACCGGACACCATCGACGTTGGTCAGGTCCACCGGGGGCTCGTACTGCACCAGGACGCCATCGTCGGGGTTGTAGCCCTGGGAGTCGAGGAAGCGCTGCCCGTCGAGCGGCCCGCCGATGTAGCTGCCGGTGAGCGCCCGCCCGAGAGCGTGCATGTGGGGAAGCATCGTGACGATGTGCGACGGATGATCGTTGGGCAGGAAGCAGTCCGCGCTCACGGTCTGCGTCGCCCGTGGTGGGATCTGGAACTTGTTGTACATCCACAAGAACGGGCCGAGCTCGTGGACCAGCGTCGCCTCGTCGATGGTGAACCACTCGTAGGTCGGCGAGACGGTGAGCGGCAGGTCGGTCGGGTTCAGGTAGTGCATCCGGGCGACGATCTCGAAGCCGTCCTGGATCCGGTACCCCTCGCCGTCGGGGAACCGGTACCACTCCTCGCCCGACTTCTGGGTCGACGATCCGAACAGGACCATGCCGCCGTTGATGACGTCGGTACCCTCGTTGCCGGCGCCGGCCTCACAGTGGCGGATGCCCTCGCCGGTCTTGGGCCGGCTCGTGATGTTCCCGTGGTGCAGGCCCGGCGCAGTGCGCAGCACGGCACCTCCGACGATTCTCGACGGCCCGGTGACATCGAGAGGGAACACCCAGCATGGATAGGTCTCGGCACCCGGCGCGAGCTGCTCGGGAGGGACCGCGATCGTGAACCCACCGACGGTGTGCGCAGGCGGCTCGCCCGGCGGCGGCATCCCGACGGGCGTGACCGGCGGGTCAGCGTTCTCGCCGCACGCCGCCAGGAAGCCGAGGAGCAAGACACCGCGCACCTCCGGATCTAACCACGCTGCTGGGGGCGATACCAGTGGCGCTTCGCGTGGGTCGCCCACGCAGGTGATCAGCGCAGGAACGGGCCGAGGAACGCATCCGCCTCGGCGAGCAGACGCGGCAGCGATGCGCCGAGCTCGTGATCGTCGTCGAGCTCGATCAGGCGGACGTTCGGGCGACCGGCCGCGAACCGGCGCGAGTGGTCGACCGGGACCGCGTCGTCGTGGATACCGTGGCAGATCAGCGTCGGGATCGTCAGCTCGGGGAACCCGACATCGACCGCGGCCACGTCCTCGGTGAAGGCGAAGTCGAGGCGCGCGGGGGCGTTCGTCGTGTAGTCGGCGACCTCGCGCCAGCCGGTGCGCTGCCACTCGTCCCACGCGGGGCCGAGCTGCTGCTGCCAGCGCGGGATCAGCTGGAATGCCGGCGCGAGGAGCATCACCGCGATCACCCGCGGATCTCGCTCGGCGGTGCGCGCGGTGGTCAACCCGCCGAGCGAGCTGCCCACCATCACGGCGCGATCATCCGGCCCACCGATCGCGGCGCGCGCGGTCTCGATCATCGCGGACAGTCGCAGGTGCTCGAACGAGGGCACCCGGAGGTTCAGGCGATCGACGGTGACGCCTCGTGATGCGAAGTGGTTCGCGAACGCGACGCCCTTGGTGGACTGGGGGCCGGAGGCGAAGCCGTGGCAGTACAGGAACCGCAGGGACATGACGCCACGGTACCCGCTTGCGGTGCGCCATGATAGTGTTACAATGACACCATGAAGCCGATCGACCGAGCCCGGGTCGCCCTGGAAGGATTGTCGGTCGCCGATGCGTTCGGCGAGCAGCTGCTCCACGCGGGTCCCCATGCCCGGGCGCTCTCGCTCGATGCGCGGACGGCACCGGTCGGCCGGCGCTGGATGTGGACGGATGACACGGCGATGGCGATCTCGATCGTCGAGGTGCTCGCCGCGCGCAACGGGATCGCTCCAGCCGAGCTCGCGGATGCGTTCGCGCGCCGGTACATCGCGGATCCAGCGCGGGGCTATGGCCGCGGCGCGCACGAGGTGCTCTCCGAGATCGCGGCGGGCGTGACGTATGATCTCGCGGCGCGCGCGCTGTTCGGCGGCCAGGGCTCGTGCGGCAATGGCGGCGGGATGCGGGCCGCACCGATCGGGGCGTACTTCGCGGAGGATCTCGAAGCCGTCGTCGAGCATGCCGCGCGCTCCGCGGCGCCGACGCATGCACATCCCGACGGCATCGCGGGTGCGGTCGCAGTCGCGGTCGCGGCCGCCGTCGTCGTCGCCGGTGAGCGCGATCCCAGGGCGCTGATCGAGGCCGTCATCCAGCGCACCCCGGCGGGCGCCACGCGCACGAACCTGTCCCGGGCGCTGCCGCTGCTCGGCGCCGAGCCGATGACGGTGGCGACGGAGCTCGGCAACGGCAGCAACGTCCTCGCCTCCGATACGATCCCGTTCGCGGTGTGGTGCGCAGCGACCCGGCTCGGTGACTATGCAGGCGCACTGTGGGACTGCGGGAGCGTGGGTGGAGACATCGATACGACCTGCGCGATCGTCGGTGGGATCATCGTCGGCGCCGTCGGGATCGAGGGCATCCCGCCGGCCTGGCGTGCCTCGCGCGAGCCGCTCCCCGCCACCTGATCGTGCGATGCTCTCGGCGTGCGTTGGCTGCTGGTCGTGATGCTGATGAGCGCGTGCCGGCACGGCAGTTCGCGGCCACCGCCGCCATCGTGCACGCAGGCCGCGGACCACGTGCTGTCCCTGCTCGAGCCCAAGGATGATCACGCGCGCGACGTGCGGGGCGTGTTCGAGACCCGCTGCACCGAGGATCGCTGGCCGGTAAGCGTCCGGACCTGCATCGTCGGGACGACCTCGCTGAAGGATCCGAAGCACTGCAAGGCGCGGCTGCCGATCACCGTGCGCTCCCACCTCGAGACCGATCTGGCCGCCGCCGGGGTGCGGGCGAGAGAGCGCCAGGTTCCGGAGTCGTGCCGCGCGTATGCGCGGACGGTGGATCAGATCATGACGTGTGATCAGATGCCCCAGGCCGCGCGCGATGCGATGCACCAGGGCTACGAGGCGCTGCGCGCGGGCTGGGCCAGCCTCGAGGGAGATGCGCGTGCCGCCGCCGATGCGGGCTGCAAGGCGGCGACCGAGGCGATGCGCCAGGCAGCGTCGGCGATGGGCTGCGCGCTGCTTTAGTTTGATCCGGCCCGCGCAAGTGCGATGATCGCGGCGTGCGTCGGGCGATTCTCCTTCTCCTCGTGTTGGCCGCTGGCTGCCAGCCCAAACCCACGGCGCCGACCTGCGAGGTCATGGCGGACCACGTCCTCAGCTTGTTCTCACCTCCCGATTCGTTCTCGCGCGAGGTTCGCAATGCGTTCGCGCTGCGGTGCAACGAGGACCACTGGTCGGAGGAGATGCGGCTGTGCGTGGGCTCGACGGCATCCGTCGTCGAGCCGAAGAACTGCAAGCAGAAGCTCGCCGCCGAGCAGGCCGCGAAGCTCGAGCTGGCACTCAAGGCCGCGGAGATCCGCGAGTCCAAGCGCCTGATCCCCGCGAGCTGCGCGCGCTACGAGCAGGTGCTCGCCAAGGCGCTCGCGTGCGACAAGATCCCGCAGGACGTTCGCGATGGCCTCGCCAAGCGGTTCGCAGACAGCAAGTTTGGCTGGGCCACCATGGACGACAAGAGCTCGCTCGATCCGATCTGCACCGCCGCCGTCGCGGCCCTCAAGCAGGCCTCGCTCGAGTGCCCCGGCGCCGCGAAGTGGTAGCCGGGCCGTGTTCGAAGCCGATCTGAAGTTCGCGGTGGTGGCGCTGTCCGCCGTGTTCTTCGTGATCGATCCGCTCGCGAACGTGCCCATGTTCCTCTCGATCACCTCGGGAGATTCGGC
Organism: Myxococcales bacterium; assembly: GCA_016720595.1. Lineage (GTDB taxonomy): Bacteria > Myxococcota_A > Polyangia > Haliangiales > Haliangiaceae > JABFXX01. The sequence continues at coordinate 17,823 of JADKKI010000045.1, read as the reverse complement.
GGCCCAGCGCAAGCGCACCGCGTTTCGCGCGGCGCTCGCCACCTGGGTCACGCTCTCGATCTTCGCGTTCGCCGGCGCGCTGATCTTCAAGGCGTTTGGCATCTCCCTCGGCGCGTTCAAGATCGCCGGCGGGATCATGCTGCTCCTGATGTCGATCGACATGATGCGCGCGCAGCCCTCGCCCACGCGGACCACCGCCGAGGAGCAGGACGAGGGACGCGGTCGTGATGACGTGGCGATCTTCCCCCTCGCGGTGCCGATGCTCGCCGGCCCGGGTGCGATCGCCACGGTGATGGTGCTGATGTCGCGCGCGGCGTGGCGCGTGGTCCCCACGCTCGCGGTGTTCCTCGCGGTGACGATCACCTGCGTCGTCGCGTGGCTCCTGATGCGCGGCGCGGCGAGTGCCGACAAGTACCTGCCGAAAACCGTGCTCCGCGCGTTCGAGCGGATCATGGGCCTCCTGCTCGCGGCCGTGGCGGTCGAGTTCATCGCGGGCGGAGTCCGCGACATGATCCTCCACCCGTGACGTGCCAGGATAGCCCCATGGTCGTGTCGGTCGTGAAGCGCCTCTGGATCGCCACGCTCCTCGTCGCCTGCGATGGCGGAGCCGCCAAGCCTCCCGCGAAGCCTGCGGCGCCCGCGATGTCGTGCACGAAGGCCGCCGACGGCATGGTCAGCCTCCTCGTCGCCAACAAGGACCCGAAGCCGCCCGACGAGGCCACCGACAAGCTGCGCAAGCTGATCCGCGAGCGGTGCGAGCAGGACGCCTGGAGCTTCGAGGCGCAGCGCTGCTTCGGCGACATGAAGACGATCGACGACGCCAATGTCTGCGGGACCCTGATCAGCGATGACCAGCAGGCCGCGCTGATCAAGGCACAGGACGCCGCGACCGGCGCCAAGCCTCAGTAAGAATAACGTTTTCTCCGGGGCAACCGCGTGCTACCCGTACAGCCCCGTGGTCGCCGCACCCAAGCAGCTGTTCTCGCATCGCCCGTACTGGGCGAAGCGGTTCGGCGTGGCGCCGTATCTGCCCACGAGCCGCGCCGAGATGGACGAGCTCGGCTGGGATAGCTGCGACATCATCCTCGTCACCGGCGACGCGTACATCGATCACCCGAGCTTCGGCATGGCGCTCGTCGGCCGGCTGCTCGAATCGCACGGGTTTCGTGTCGGCATCCTCGATCAGCCCGACTGGCGCAGCGCCGAGCCATTCCGCGTGCTCGGCCGCCCGAACCTGTTCTGGGGCGTCACCGCCGGCAACATGGATTCGATGGTCAACCGGTACACGAGCGATCGGAAGGTGCGCAGCGACGATGCGTACTCCCCCGATGGCGCCGCCGGCCTGCGCCCCGATCGCTCGGTGATCGTCTACGCGCAGCGCTGCCGCGAGGCGTTCGCGGACGTGCCGCTCGTCGTCGGTGGGATCGAGGCGAGCCTGCGCAGGATCGCGCACTACGACTACTGGTCCGACAAGGTCCGGCGCTCCGTGCTCGTGGATTCGCACGCGGATCTGCTGGTCTACGGCAACGCCGAGCGCGCGATCGTGGAGCTCGCGCATCGCCTCGCCGCCGACGAGCCGATCTCCGAGATCCGCGATCTCCGCGGCACCGCCTTCATGCACACGGCGGCGCGACCGATCGATCCGGGCTGGAGCGAGGTCGATTCCACCACCGTCGATGCGCCGGGGAAGGTCGATCCACCCAAGGATCCGTACGCGACCGAGGAGGAGCGCGCTGCCGCACCGTGCTCCACGGGAGAGCAAGCCCCCGCCACCGAGCTGATCCAGCTGAAGCCGCGCCGCGTGGATCGCGCGAAGCAGGTGCTCCGGCTGCCGAGCTTCGAGCAGGTCACCGCCGATCCCGTGCTCTATGCCCACGCCTCGCGCGTGCTCCACCTCGAGCAGAACCCGGGCAACGCGCGTGCGCTCGTGCAGCGCCACGGCGAGGGCGCGAAGGCCGCGGACGTCTGGATCAATCCGCCGCCGGTGCCGCTGACCACCGCCGAGATGGATGCGCTGTACGAGCTGCCGTACTCGCGCCTGCCGCATCCGAAGCACCAGCCCACCAAGCTGCCCGCGTACGAGATGATCAAGTTCAGCGTCACGATCCTCCGCGGCTGCTTCGGCGGCTGCAGCTTCTGCTCGATCACCGAGCACGAGGGCCGGATCATCCAGAGCCGCTCGGAGAAGTCGATCCTCGGCGAGATCGAGAAGATCCGCGATCAGACGCCCGGCTTCACCGGCAACATCTCGGACCTCGGCGGCCCCACCGCGAACATGTACCGGATGGCATGCAAGACCCGCGAGATCGAGAGCGCGTGTCGCAAGCCCTCATGCGTGTTCCCCGACATCTGCGACAACCTCGGCACCGATCACGGCCCGTTGGTCACGCTGTACAAGAAGGCGCGCGCGCTCCGCGGCGTGAAGCGGATCTTCATCGCCTCCGGCGTGCGCTACGACCTTGCGGTCCGCTCGCCAGAATGGATCCGCGAGCTCGCGCAGCACCACACCGGCGGCTATCTCAAGATCGCGCCCGAGCACACCGAGGACGGGCCGCTCAAGCACATGATGAAGCCGGGCATCGGCGCCTACGATCGGTTCAAGGAGCTGTTCGATCGGTATGGCAAGGAGGCGGGCAAGGAGCAGTACCTGATCCCGTACTTCATCGCGGCCCACCCGGGCACCACCGACGAGGACATGCTGAACCTCGCGCTGTGGCTCAAGCGCAACGGGTTCCGGCCCGATCAGGTGCAGGCGTTCCTGCCGTCGCCGATGGCGAGCGCGACCGCGATGTATCACAGCGGGTACAACCCGCTCCGCTCGCTCAAGGCGCGCGAGCGCGTGCACGTGGTCAAGGACATGCAGCAGCGCCGCCTCCACAAGGCGTTGCTGCGCTATCACGATGCGAACAACTGGCCGATGATCCGCGAGGCGCTCAAGCGCATGGGCCGCGCGGATCTGATCGGCGGCGGAAAGCAGCACCTCGTCCCGCCATGGCAGCCCGTGGGCACCGGCACGCAGCACGAGGGCTACCGCGGTGGTCGTCCTCGCCCCGGCACCGCACTGACCCAGCACACGGGGCTCCCGCCGCGCGCTGGCGCACGGTCCGCGCCCAAGCGTCGCCCGCGGTAGGGCAGCTGTCACGGCTGCACACACACCGGTACCTTTTGTGGTCCCGAGTCGTCGGGGTACTGTTTCGGGGAGCGTCATGTCGGCGTCGCCCTCTCCATCTCCCGAGCTCGAGATCTCGATCGGCAGCGTCCTCGATGGGCGCTACCGCATCGATGCGATTCTCGGAGCCGGCGGCATGGGGCGGGTCTATCGCGCCGAGCACACGGGCATCGGCCGGCCGGTGGCGATCAAGGTCCTGCACGCCGATCTCAACCGGAACCGCGAGGCCGCCCAGCGGTTTCAGCGCGAGGCGATCGCGTCGGGCCGGCTCGATCATCCAAACATCGTCAACGTCAGCGATTTCGGCATCGTCGACGATGGCCCCTGCTACCTCGTCATGGAGGTGCTCGAGGGCGAATCGCTCGGCGCCCGGCTCGAGCGCGAGCGGCGGGTGCCGTGGCGCGAGGCGATCGAGATCCTCCGCGGCGTGCTGCTCGGGCTCCGCCACGCGCACGAGCGCGGTGTGGTGCACCGGGACATCAAGCCCGACAACGTGTTCCTGACGCGCAAGGACGGGGACCTGGTCGTCAAGATCCTCGATTTCGGCATCGCGAAGCTGTTCGCGGGCAACGCCGACGATCCGGCATCGACGCGCGCAGGGATCACGGTCGGTACGCCCGCCTATCTCTCCCCCGAGCAGGCCGTGGGCGGCGAGATCAAGCCGGCCTCGGATCTGTACTCGGCGACGATCCTCCTATTCGAGATGATCTCGGGTCGCGCGCCGTTCGAGGACAAGGATCCGCTCGCCATGCTCGGCGCACACGTCAGTCGTGAACCACCTCGGATCGGCGAGGTCGCTCCCGACGTCGCGGTCCCGGCGGCGCTCGAGGAGGTGATCCAGCGCGGGCTGATCAAGACCTCGGCCGATCGGATCGGCACCGCCGATGCGTACCTCGCCGAGCTCGATGCGGTGCTCGCGAGCACGCGGCTCGGGAGCGCACCGTACATCTCGCAGCACATCCCGGAGGCCCTCGGCAGCGCGCCCACCGCGATGCTCGCCACCACCACGCCGGCGCCCGGGACCCTGTCGCCGTTGACGCCGATGCCCGGTGGGAACGACACGATGATCCTCCTCACCGATCGCAAGGATGGGCCCGCGCTGCCGGCGGTCACCCGCGCGATCTCGCTGGCCGATGCGCCACCGATCCCGCGCAACTGGATCCGGATCGGCGCCATCGTGGTGGCGCTCGCGGCGGTGATCGCTCTGGTCGCCGCGATCGCGAGTGGCGGCAGCAAGAGCAAGTCCTCGCCGGGCGAGGGCATACCCGGGACCGAGCCGGCGAAGCCCAGGCCCGCGCCCGCTCCCAGACCTGCTCCCGCGAAGCCCGCGCCGAAGCCCGCGCCCGCGGCAGCGCTGCCCGTCCCCGCTCCGGCGCCCGAGCTCACCGTCGATCCCGACGCCAAGCTGAAGGCGCTGCTCCACGATCTCGACGCCGGTAAGACCTGTGCGGATCGCAAGGCCGCGATCGCGGAGCTGGTGGAGCTCGGCGATGCACGGGCCGTGAAGCCGTTGAAGGCGGCGCGCTACCGGATGCGCGGCGGCGTGCTCGGGTTCCGCCAGAGCAACTCGAACGCGTGCCTCAAGGCCGATGCCGAGGCCGCGATCAAGACGCTCGGCGCGAAGTAAGCGCGCTCGGTTCCGCTCAAGCTCGGCTCGCGGCACGCAGCAGGTCCGGACGATTCCGGACCGCTCAGCTCTTGGACTTCCAGTCCTTCTGGCTGAACACCTCGAAGTCGACGACCAGGCACACCGGCTTGTCGTTCGCATCGATCGCCCAGTACGCGGCGAGCTCACCCGCGCCACAGGGCAGCGCGAGCGCCCGCCGGCCATCGGTCAGCGGGATCTCGAGCGGCTGGATCCCCGTCGGTGGAGGCACGCTGATCACGCCCGGCGAGCCCGCGCCTGCATCGAGCAGGACGAGCCAGCCGCTGGTCACGGTGACGCGCGGCAGCTCGTCGGCGGACTTCGGCTTCTTCTGGCCCTTGAAGTGAGCGACCGTCCACTTCTCGATCGGCGGCCGCCCGACGTGGATCACGATCGCGGCGAGCCGCTCCTTGTCGCCGGAGCGCGCGACGCTCAGCATCACGCGGAACTGGCCACCGGGCACGGGACGATCGAACGCGCGCCAGCTCTTGGGCACCGAGGGATCGGCGAAGGCGAGGCCGCCCGAGGCCGCCGGCAGCTGCAGCGGGAGCATGCGCACATCGATCTTGTGCGGACCGAACTGCTCGCCGTAGCGGAGGAGGCGACCGATGTCGCGGGGAGCGATCATCTCGTCGCGGTGGGCCGGTGGCGGCGGTGGGGGCGGCGGCAACGGCAGCGACGGACGCCCGGGGCGCTTCGGCTTGACCGCCACGGACGGCAGTTTCGGCCTTGGAGGGGCCGCGGCGGGCTTCGCAGCAGCCTTCGCAGCGCGCTTCACCGTCTTCGTCGGCTTCTTCACTGCACCCTTGGTCTTCGCCACGGCGCTCACGGTAACATCAGCGCATGCGCCGCGTGTGTTCCGAGTGCAAGGCCGTCAATCGGATCCCCGTGCGCCACCTGGCCGATACTGGGAAGTGCGGCAAGTGCAGCCACGTCCTCGCGCCGCATGGCGCGCCGATCGAGGTGACGTCCGAGACCCAGTTCGACGAGATCGTCGCCGGGGCACGGGTGCCAGTGCTCGTGGACTTCTGGGCGACGTGGTGCGGTCCATGCCGAACCGTCGCGCCCGAGGTCAAGAAGGCCGCGCACAACCTCGCGGGCAAGGCGCTCGTGCTCAAGGTCGATACGGACGTCCAGACCGAGCTCGCACAGCGCTACCAGATCTCGAGCATCCCGAACTTCGCGGTGTTCTCCGGAGGTCGGCTCGTGCGCCAGCGTGCGGGCGCGATCGATCATCGACAGCTCGAGCGCCTCGCCGTCACCCCGCAGTAAGTTGATCGGGTACCTCAACGCTTCGCGCGGCTGGTCGAATCAGCCCCGCAGGGGGACACTCAGCAAACGGCTGAGTGCCGCGGGTAAGATCTCACCCGGATGAGTAAGAAATTACCCAGGATAAATCCAGTAAGTCAGCGTACTTGGCGATGAGAACTGATGGCCCGGGGGTTGCGATAGCTCCTCAGTGTGCAGACCACCAGGACCTCCACCGCCACGCGAGATAAGTTGATCGTCGAGCACACGGAGATCGCCCGCCGGATTGCGCTGAAGATGGCGCGACGATGCCCGGACTGGGTGGCACGCGAGGACATCGTGGCAGCCGGCATGCTGGGTCTGACCGAGGCGGCCGCGCGCTACGACGATTCGCGCAAGGAGCCGTTCCTGTCGTTCGCGGAGCACCGGATCCGCGGCGCGATCCTCGACGAGCTGCGCCGCGGTGATCTGCTGCCCCGCCGCGTTCGCCAGGTGGCGCGCAAGATCGGCAATGCGATCCGCGAGCTCGAGAACGCGGGCGAGCAAGCCAGCGACGCGCGCGTGGCGATGAAGCTCGGCGTCTCGGTCGAGCGCTACCGCAACGGCCTCTCCCACCTCGTCCATGTGGACGTCGAGCCGCTCGACGAGAAGTCCCTCACGATGCGTACCGGTTTCGAGATCGCTCCCGACGAGGCCGCCTCGCGGACCGAGGAGATCACGCGGGTCAAGGCCGCTCTGCAGCTGCTCGAAGAGCGCGACGTGACGATCCTCGGTCTCCACTACATCGAGGATCTGACCTACCAGGATATCGCCCGGACCCTCGGGATCACCCTCGCGCGTGTGCCAGCTGCTATGGCGCGCCGTCGAGCGGCTGCGGGCGCACCTCGGCGTCACCGAGGTCGCGGCGGAGGCTGATGCCAGGACCATCCGCGCCACGGCTGCTTGATCTGGCGGGCTGGTGTTCGCACGCCGAGCATGACAGCCTGTGGCCTCACTCCATGGGCGAGGATCCCGTACGCATCAGGGTGATGGTGGTCGAGGACGATGTGGAGGTGGGCAAGCTCCTCGCGCGGAAGCTCAGCGCCGACGGTCACGACCACGAGATCCTCGAAGATCCGCGGCCCGTCCTCGAGCGCCTCGATGCCGGCGAGGATGGCTGGGACGTCGTGATCCTCGATGTGGGTCTGCCCGGGATGAGCGGCATCGACGTGCTGCGGCGGTTTCGCGAGGCCGGATCCACGGCCTCGATCATCATGCTCACGGGCGACAACAGCGCCCAGACCGCCACCACGTGCATGCGCGCCGGCGCGTTCTACTACCTGACCAAGCCGTTCCGCCCGTACGAGCTCGGCGCCATGGTCGAGTCCGCGGCGCGGTACTCCACGATGCGCCGCCAGCTCGCGGCCGCGCGCGCACCGCAGCCGAGCGGCGTCGACCACTCCGCCGATCGCCTGCTCGTCGGCACCTCCACGGCGATGCGGCGGCTCCGCTCCGCGCTCGACCGCCTCGCCGGCCAGGACGTCTCGATCCTGATCCAGGGCGAGAGCGGCACCGGCAAGGAGCTCGTCGCACGCGCACTCCACTACCGCGGCATGCGGCGCGCGAAGCGCTTCGTCGCCCTCAACTGCGGCGCGATCCCCGAGTCCTTGATCGACAGCGAGCTGTTCGGCCACACGCGGGGCGCGTTCACCGGCGCCACCAGCGATCGTCCGGGCGTGTTCGTCGAGGCCGATGGCGGCACCCTGTTCCTCGACGAGATCGGCGACATGCCGCTCGCCGTGCAAGCGCGCCTGTTGCGCGTGCTGCAGGAGAGCGAGGTTCGCCCGGTCGGCGGGACGCTCGAGCGCAAGATCGACGTGCGCGTGATCGCGGCGACCCACGTCGACCTCGCGAGCGCGGTCGACGTCCAGAAGTTCCGCCAGGATCTGTTCTATCGGCTCAACGTCGTCGTGCTCCAGGTCCCCCCACTGCGCGACCGCCTCGACGATCTGCCGCTCCTCGCCGCGCACTTCCTCGCGAAGCACGGCGGGGCCTCGCCTCCGAGCCTCTCCCCCGACGCCCTCGAGGCCAGCGACCGGCTACGCCTGGCCCGGCAACGTGCGCGAGCTCGGAGAACGCGATCGTGCACGCGATCGCGCTGCACCACACCGACGTGATCGGCCCCGAGTCACTGCCCGCCTCGATCAGCCATCGCTCCGCGCCCCCCGGCACCCCGGTCGCACGCGAGGACGGCGAGCTCGAGCCGCTGACCGAGGCGAAGCGGCGCGCGAGCGGCGCGTTCGAGAAGCGCTACCTGATCGCAGCCCTCGAGAAGGCCAAGGGCTCCGGTCTCCGAGGCCGCACGGCCTCGCGGGCCTCGATCGCACGAACTTCCGCCGGCTGCTCCAGCGCCACGGTCTCGACGCGACCACGTTCAAGGCGTGACGCGCGAGCGGCTGCGCGGTCGTCGGGCGATCCGACCCCGCCGACTGACGGCGTCGCCGTGCCTGCGCACGCCGCGGTCGGGGGCCGACGCCGACGGCCGCGTCACTCTGCTTCGTTCAGCTCTCTGAAGTTGTCAGATCGTCGCGCCAGTCCCCGCAGGGACCGATCGCGGTTCAGTCACCGACGTGCGTGAGCGGGAGCTCGAACACCAGGTTGTCGGGCGCGGTGCCGCGGATCGAGATCACGCCCTCGTGGAGCTGGAGATGGTGTGCATCGCACAACAGACAGAGGTTTCGGAGCGCGTGACGCCCGCCCTGTGACCGCGGCGTGATGTGGTGCGCTTCGCGGAATCTGGTGGAGCGACAACCAGGCACCACGCACCGGTGCTTGTCCCGGACGAACACCTTGCGGCGTGGTCTTCCGGGATCGACTTCTGCAACTTGCGCCCAGGCTCCTCCCGTTCGAGATCGCCGATGTCCTCCGAGTCGCACCGCACGCGCTCCAGCTCCTGCGGCGAGATCGAGATCTCCATCCCGGCGCCCACGCGGTCCGCCTGCTTGCACGCGCGGCAGGTCGTCGGGCGATCTGATGCCGCGGCTTTCCAGGCGCATCACCCGCCGGCTCGAGTATCGCCGCGGCGAGCGCGCGCACCAGCTCGTCATCCGTGCAGCTCGCGCCCTTCGCATCCGCCGCGGCGTTGCGCGCCAGCTTGAACAGCATCATGGTCTCCGCCGAGATCCCTCGAGAACGATCCGATGCCGGATCTTCTGGATCCACTGGATCCGTGGGCAGGTCGCCTGGACTTGCCGCGCACCAGCTGCTTGGATCTCCGTCGAGATCTTGCCCTCGGCGGCATCCAGCCACGCATCTTCGGTCTTGCGCGTCGCTACGCGGGTCAGCCCGAACGCTGGTCCAGGCCAGGTCGCCTGCGCGGAACTCGTCAGCGATCCCCGGCAGCTCGAGCAGCTCGTGCGCCACCCGCATCCGCTCCGTGGCTACGTGATGCGAGTGCTGCAGCACGGCCTCGATGTACGCGTAGATCGTCGGGAACCCCATGCGCCGATAGAGCTTGGTCTCCTCGGCCTCGAGCAGCAGATCGATCTCTCTCGCCTCGAGGCAGACGATCTGGCTTGCCGACCGAGATGATCTCCCTCGTGGAGCCTGATCCAGTCCTGCTCGCGGCACGTGGACCGCATAGGCATCTGCGAGCTGCGTCCGAAGCTCTGCGTGGCAGCGCTGTCGAACACGACGACCTCCTACACGCGTGGGATGTCACGCGCACGATCACTTCTACCACTGGGTTTCGGAGGCCCGGTTCTGCTGTGCGCGCGCCTGCGACCCGAATCCCGACGAAGATCGATCGACGTCGTCATCTCCGCGCAGCGCGCACGGAGGCGCATCCTCCGAGCTCGAAGTGGTGCGGTTCGCGAGCGCGCGGAACGGCCCGGACCAACCTGAAAATCGGTCGAGGCGACTCCCGAAACGAAGAAACGACCTCAAGCGACGATTCCTCGTCGAGAACCGTGATCCAGAGACTCAACAGTCCCCGCGGGGACTGAACGGACATCAAGCTGGCCTACTCTGTCCGGTTGTCGGACATGAGGTAACCGTCCGACCAGCGCTGTGGGCTGCACCTCGGCGCGACGGCGCCCACCGTTGTGCTGGTCGTGAGCGCGGTGCCTCGCGTCGCGATGTGAACCTGGCTACCGGCTACTGCGCGTCTAGTCTCCTGGGTGCTCGAGGAGAACGACGAAACACGCACGTATTGCGTCGTGAAGGACGTCGAGCTCGACGGCGCGTTGTATTTGTGCCGAGCAGACGATGGGGTCCCGGATGGCTTCAGTTTGCTTTGGACCGGAACGAAGGCCGAATGCGAGAAGTACATTCGCTCGGCTCAGCCGGATTGGTCCGGTCGCCCAGCTCGGCCGCGGCCATCGCGAGCCTCGCGATAACGGCGGCGATCGTCGCGCAGGTCTCGTCGTTCGACAGTAACCGTGCTCGCCGGTGAACAACTGCACAGCTCGCGCGCGATCTTCGATGTCGGGCGCCACATCGCGGTGGGCCAACATCGAGCTGTCTGCGAGGGAACGAAGCCGGTCCCTGCGGACGCCTGCGTGAGGCGAACGAAGTCCGCGCTCCTTGCGATCACTGCCGCGCCAACTCTCCTACGTCGAGTCAGCACCTCGGCTCGCTCGGATCTACCTCGGCGCCGTGCTCTGTCTCCCACCTCAGTCCGGAGCTTCTTCGAGCGCGACAGGCTCAGGTCCGGAGGCTTCGCGCGTGCGTCGGTGCTAAGCACCTCTGGTGTCGTCGTTGTCGCCGACGTGGTACCGGCTCGAGTTCGCGTCATCGATGAATGGCGAAGCGCTGTGCGATCTGCTCGACAGGATTCACCGCACCTTGCCGTTCGCCATATGTTGTGGTCTCGTCGCGTGGCGGCTCATTCGTTCCGCACCACAGCGCCATGTTGCCCTCCTCGTACCGCAGCTCGACCTCGACGAAGCCCGCGCGCTCGAGCGCGAGCGGCTGCTCGTCACGCGCAGGTGCGAGGGCCGGCAGCTTGGTCTCGGGCGTCAGGTAGTGATCAGCGTAGAGCAGCACGCCGCCGGGGGCGACCACGCTGCGTGCGCGCTCGAGTAGCGGCACCAGATGGCGCTTGTGACGGGTCTCGTGCGCGGCCTGCAACGTGACGACCGCGTCGAACATGCCGAGGTCGTTCGCCCAGTCGGGTTCACGAAAGTCGCGCGTCAAGAACGTCACGCGACTCGCGAGCTCGCCGAGATGCTCGGCGGCGATCTCGTGCATTGCCGGCGAGAAGTCGAGGGCGACGTACGTGAACGGGTCGCAGTGCACGAGGATCTCGCGGGCGAGCTGGCTGGCCCGGAGCCGAGCTCTCGAGGATGCGGAGCTTCGGGCGAGAGGCCAGGGCCGCGCAGAACGCGGCGAAGAACCGCGGGCGATACGGCCGCTTGATGCGGGTCTCCTCGATCCAGGTGCGCGCGGTCGCGAGGTCGCGAAAGTCGACGCGGATCGGCAGGTCGTCGTCGCTGGTCACGCCCGAGCTCGTCGCCGCCGCAACAGCGCGAGTACGATCAACCCTGCGCCGCCCCCGCGTCCCGGCGCCGCAGCCGCCGCAGCCCGTGTCGGCGTGATCCACCGTCGCGTAGATGGCTGGTCACCACGATCCGCTGGTTGGCATCGTTGATCAGCTCGACGCGATAGCGGTGCGCGCCGTTCGCGGTGTCCTCGTACTTGAACGTGGCGTCGTCGCTCGTGACCTCGAGCTGCGCGATCTGCACGCCATCGCGCCAGATCTGGCGAAGTTCCCGCGCCGCCGGCGACGTGGATCGTCAGCGCTGCGGTATCGACGGCGTGGTCCTCGTCGCCGATCCGGAACACGTCGGCGCCGTCGTGCAGCGCGAACTCGACGAGCGGATCGTCCGCCGCGGAGCTGGACGATCGTGCGCCCGTGTTTGATCGCGTCGACGATCGCGGCCTCGGATAGCCCGTCGGAGAGCACCAGCGTGGTCGGGCCCTGAGCGGCGTATCCGTCGCGCCGATGCCCATGCCCGCGCGGTGATCGTCGCTGCCGCCGATCGCCGCGATGTGATGCCCGGCGGCGAGCCGGGTGTCCCACAGGCGATCGCGGACGGGGTGAACGCGCGCTCGACGAACTCCCACTTGCCGGTGATCACCCGAGGCCGTTGACCTTGCTCCAGTCGGTGTCCGGGTGGCGCCACGCGCAGCCGATGCACGCGCCGCCGAGATCGAGCGTGGGATGGTTGACGATGAACGCGCCGCCCTGGGCCTGCACTCGGCGAGCACGGTGCCGATCGCGCGCGCCTGATGACCGATCCGGTGATCGATATACGCGCTGGTACCCACCGAGCTGCCGTGCCCGGCGTAGGTCGTGATCTCGGCGCCGCGCAGGAACAGGAAGTTCGGGGAACATCGGCCGCAGCGCGGCGATCGGCGCGTGCTGCGAGCTGGTGTTGTGATCGCTGAGGTTGACGAAGTCGGGCCCGCGGCTGCGCGCGAGGGCCGAGATCGCCAGGAGCTTTGCGTCAGCATCGCCGCTCTGCTCGGAGTGGACGTGGAAGTCGCCCTTGTACCAGCGGCGGTCCGTGGACAGCACGGTGGGGGCGAACGGCGCCTTCGCGAGCACGGGGAGCGTGGCGTTGTCGCGGCAGGTCACATCGATCACGTAGTGGCCGCCCGTCGTGGGATCGAGCTTGGCCTTTGCTGACTGACACTGTCCACGCCGGGCGTGATCGGGCCGGGGAGGTAGCTGCGCGAGGATTGCTCGACGCCGATGATCGCATCGTCGGTGTTGCCTCCACCCCAGCCGCGGAAGCCTCGGGGGCTCCACACGCCCCAATCGAGGATCACGAACTCGGAGTTTGTCGGCGTGGAGACCTGATCCCCGACGGTGCCGGCGGGCACGTCGAACGCGACATCGGCGTAGTCACCACCTGCGGCGGAGACATCGCCCTCGTAGTGCATCTGGGACAGCACCGCGAGGAAGGGGAGCACCATCCCCGAGGGTACGCTCAGGCGGAAAAGCCCCGTCCACTCCGCGCCTTTCCGGACCACAGGTTTTCGCGAGCTCGGCGTCATCGGCGGCCTTGCCCGGCCGCTTCTCCTTGCCGCCGGTGGTGTAGTAGCGCCCGCCTGTGCGGCGAGCTCGGGTGACGTCGCGCACACGAGGCTCGATTGCGCGCCCTGCTCGGGGGTGATCGCGAACTGCTTGATCACCCAGCGGATCGGGTTCGGGAACCGGCGCCAGGCATCGGTCGCGACCACACCGGGGTGAACGGCATAGGTGGTGACGCCGGAGCCCTCGAGGTGGCGGGCGAGCTCCTTGGTGAACAGCACGTTCGCGAGCTTGTTGACTCGTATTCTTGAGGCCGACCACCGTCTTGGTCGGCTTCTGCACCGCGCTCCAGTCGATGTCCTTCGCGCGGTAGTGCGAGGCACTCGAGACATTGACGATGCGCGCGCCACCGGTCTGCTTGAGGCGATCGGTCAACAGGCGGGTCAGCAGGCAGTGGCCGAGGTGGTTGGTGCCGAACGTCATCTCGTAGCCGTCCTTGGTGGCGCTCCCGCGCTTGGCCACCACACCGGCGTTGTTGATCAGGCCGTGGATCTTGGGCGCCTTCGCGAGCAGCGCCTCGGCGCACGCGCGGACCGAGGCGAGGTCCGAGAGATCGAGCGCGATGAACTCCACCTGCTCGTTGCCGGTCTCGCGCTTGATCTCCCCGATCACGGATCCGTCTCGCTTGCGACCGGCAGGCGAGGATCACCCGGGGCACCCTGGCGCCAGCTCCTTCGCCGTGATCTTGCCGATGCCGGTGTTCGCACCGGTGATGATGAAGGTCTTGCCTGCGAGGTCCTGCGCCATCCGCGCACCATCGGTACGGATGCAGGATGACGCAGCGCTCAAGATCGTTGACCGCGGCGGTCAGCGTGGGCTACGCGTGGCGCCAAACAATGCGTCAACGTCTTGGTCTAACTGTCGTTCTGTGGCGATCGGGCTGGCAGTGTTCGCCACGCGGTCTCGTGCGGATGATCCGCCGCACGCCGATCCGGGGCTCCGCCGAGCACCACGAAGACGGCCCAGCTACGCCGACCACGCCGGCCGACCATCACGAGGGCTGCAGTCGAGGAGCACTCCCGAGGCTCCGCGGTCCAGCACCACGAAGGCTCTGGATCTGTGGAGGAGCACCACGACGGCCCGGGCCTGGCTCGGCGGAGGAGCACCACGACGGTTCGGTCCGGGCTCGGGCCCGGACGACCACCACGAAGGCTCCGCGGCTCCTGCCATCGGAGCACCACGCGACCGTGGGTGACGCTGACGGCGATGGCATCCCGGATGCGACCGAGGACAAGCGGACCACGACGGCGTGCCCCGACAGGCGAGGAGGACTCCGACGGCGATGGCGTCTCCGACATGGACGAGCAGGTCATGGAGGCCGATGTCGATGTCAACGCGCGCCTGATGTGGACGGCGATGGCGTCCCTGGAGTGCGGAGGCCGATGACATCGACAACGACGGCGTGCCGGATGCCGAGCAGGAGGACATCCGCCGACGTCCCTGTTCGACGAGGACGGCGATGGAAAGATGAGCCCCGAGGAGACGCTGACCGCAAGGAGTTCGGCGAGTTCTTCGACGACATCCTGAACTAGCCCGACGCGAAGGCGCTTCGAGTCGCGGCTGAACGACTCCGAGCCTCCCTCCCGATCTCCGTCGACATGTTCCGCAAGGGCGTGCGGCTCGTGAAGAAGATCGTCCCCGCGAAGATGGAGAAGAAGATCGCGAAGAGCTCCGACAAGAAGATGAAGAAGTTCTCGCCGATCATCCTGGGTGTCCGTTGCTCGGTCTGCTGCTTCGGGTTCATGCCGCTCGGTGCTCGCGAAGAAGTACCCGGGGCAGGGCAAGAACCTCGTCGAGTACCCGCGCTCGCCGCAGTCACGTTCGTGGTCACGGTCAACCTGTTCGGCGGCGTGCTTCTGCGGCCTGCGGCGTCGTGCAGCGGGCGCGTTCGAGCTTACTCAACCCGAGCGACGCGATCGCCGGCAACGTTCTGACGCGCTCGATGACAACGCGGAGCACTTCCTCCACCGGCAAGGAGCCGCTCATGCCCACGGTGGAGGAGATCCGCAACTCGCCCGATGAGCAGCCGGAGCGTGTCGCTGCTCGGGAACGGCCTCAAGATCGCCGTGACGCGAAGGTGTTCCTGAGCATCGCGAAGATGTTCAAGAAGGTCGAGTTCGTGTTCGCGGTGCCGCTGATCATCCTGATTCGGGTCGCGCAGCTGTTCGTGCTCGTGATCGGACCCAGGCTCACTGAGATCATCAAGCTCCTTGCGCGTGCATCCTCGGGGGAGGCGGGGGGTGGAAGGAGAGACAATGCACATTTTCAATGATCATCGTCCATCCAACCAACGATTGGTCAACTGATTTAAACAATGTACCCAGCCCCAAACTACCTGATCACCTCATATGCGACCGGCAGCCCATGCAGGGGGGAGGGGGGTCGCCAGGCCTACTGCCCAAGACGCTGCTCTCAAAGACTGCCCACGGAAACCACCACCTGGACCTGCCCACCATGCCTTCTGTCCTTAGGGACTCTGCGGAGGTGGGGCTCAACTGAGGCACTGTCTTTGCCCAGCAAATGCTGCTCGCCAACATGCTGCTCTGTCCATGTCTTGGGGGGTATCCGGATCTCGATCGCCCGGATGACGTTCACAAGTGGAGCGAGGCTGGGTGGGGGGCACTGATTTCAAGGGCGAGCTGAGCGTGCACGCATCTGCTCAGCCCCAAGTGGGCCCGCCCACTGCCCAGCAACCTGGCAATGGTTCTTCACCTCTGCTGGCGATGGGAGGCTCAAAGCCTGGCACGATGCTGGCTCGCCATCTCGCACGCCAAACAACCCCCGCTTCACCACCACCCCAAAAAAAAACAAACCCACCCCAGCTGGGGACGGTCGGTGGAGGTCCAACTTGCCCACCTGAGGGACTGACCAAACCTGACCGGCGGGATGGTCGCCCGGCACATCTCTACGGCAAGCGTAGCTTATTAATAGGCGGCTGTAATGGTCACATAAAACCATGTCCGTGCCCAACCGGGTCCCGCCAGGAAGCAGGCAAGGAGGGGGGGACTTCTAAAATGGCACGGCGTAAGGTTCATTACGCTCTTAACTCCAAGCAGAAAGTTCCGGTTCAAATGTAAAAAATTATCAACTCTGCGGCGCTCCATTTGCAAACCGCGGCAGGGCGGGGCGCACTGCACACCGGCATGGGCGGCGGATTGTAGACTTCGGCGCGCTCGTCGAGGATCTCGTGAAGTCTCTCGACAAGTTCAAGGTGCCGCAGAAGGAGAAGGGATGAGCTGCTTCGGCGCCCTCGGCGGCATGAAGGCGAGCATCGTCACGGCGCAGTGACGCTCAGTACGGCTTCCCGCCAAAGTTCCTGCCGGGGCCGTAGTCACGATCGTGCTCCGGTACGTGAGGCTGGGGCGCTCATTGAGTGGCGCACCTGACCTCGGCTGCTGTTCGTCGCCAGACCACCTGCGTGAAGGTGGCCGCACGTGCCAGCGCACGTGTTGTTGGCGAAGGTAGTTGGCGCCCTGGAGGCCCACGAGGTCACGGCCTCTTGACCGGTGGCCGATCCACTCAGTGACGCATAGATGTTCTCGCTGACGTAATACGGGTGGCCGGTCGAGCGCCCGGCGCTGTGATCGACGAGCCCCATCGGCGCGTCGACGTCTCCACACTGGGCGACCCACGCCGCGGCGGTGGCGGCGAGTGCCGGGCTCCAGGTCAGCGCAGGGGAGCGGGTGCCGGGTCTGCACCATCGCGCGGATCTGGCTGTGCGCGAGCGTGATCCTGACGAGGTACCGAGGGCTCGCCGACGCCGCCGGGGACATCGGGCATCGCAATTCATCGGCGCCGCGCGTCTACTTTCCGCCGCCCGGCGCATCGGCGATCGCCGCGCCGCCATCATCGCTGCAGGCGGCGCACGCGAGGATCAGGAGCAAGCCTCATCGCTGCATGGATCCAGGATCGGGGATGGCCG
Source organism: Myxococcales bacterium (assembly GCA_016720595.1). GTDB lineage: Bacteria > Myxococcota_A > Polyangia > Haliangiales > Haliangiaceae > JABFXX01. The sequence goes on along the minus strand of JADKKI010000045.1, from coordinate 761 downwards.
ATGCCCGGGTCAACCATTGACTTCCTGAGGCGTGATTATACTACGACAGGTAGAGGCTCTATCGAGTTGGGCGCTTAACGACCACCACCGGGACGGATGCAGGGAAGCCAGTGAAACGCTGGCACAGCCCCCGCTACTGTGACCGGGGACGACGCGGCATCGATGCCACTGGGAAACTGGGAAGGCGCCTTTAGGACGAACCGGGAGTCAGGACACCTCTCCGACTCTGAACTTCGCGTGGGAAGGACGCGATGGTCGCGTTGGCCGCCACCACGTCACGGGGTGACTTATGAACCGACTCTTCGATCGTTCTGTGCGGTGTTCGTGCTGGCTACGCACAGCGCGTGAGGGCGTACGCCGATCCGGAGCTGGTGCGGCTGGTGGAGTCCGAGACGATCTTCGTGATCGATCGCGGCTCAGATGTTGGCGCACCCGATCATGAGCGCGCGATTTGGCGAGGCCCCTGTTCGTCACGGTGCGTTGCACTCCCCGCGGGATCGGTCCGGCCACGACATCCAAAAAAAGGCGGATGCGATCGCCACCAGCGCGGGCGCGCTGACCACGAGCCTCGGCGGGCTCGGCGCCCATCAGGCCGTCAGCGTCGGCGGCGGCTCCGGGACACGCAGCGTGCTGATCGATGGCGTGCCGCTCGCCCGGCTTTCCGCCGCGGTGACCGTGGATCTCGGCCGCTATCTGCCTGATGCCTTCGGCGAGGTCAGGCCCTGGTCGCGCGGTGCCGGTGGAGCTCGGCGGCGCAGGCG
>JADKKI010000044.1 GCA_016720595.1 Myxococcales bacterium | reverse complement strand
GCCGCGGCGGGCACCGTGCCGGATGCGCACGATTCGTCGTGAAGCGGCACGCCCCTGATGATGCTAACCACCGATCCGCGCTCAAGGTCGACCCGGCCTACGCGAAGATCCTCCGAAGCACTTCCCACGACAACCGGCAGGCGTTCACCGATGCGTTCGCGCGCGCCTGGCGAAGCCGACCTTACCGCGACATGGGGCCACGCCGCGCGCGCTTACCGGCTCGGGAAGGTCTCTCGCGGGAGGCGCTGATCTGGCAGGACCTGATCCCGCCGTGAATCACCGCTGATCGGCGATCCGGACATCACGGGCGCTGAAGGCCAAGCTCTCGCCCGGGCCTCTCTGATTCCCGTGAGCTGGTGACCACCGCGTGGGCGTCGGCCGCCACGTTCATGGCGGCAGTGACAAGCGCGGGGGGGCTAACGGTGCGCGGATCCGCCCTCGCCCGCAGAAGGCTCGGAGGTCAACCATCCTACGGAACTCGCCAAGGTCCTGTCCTGACCCTGAAGTCCAGCGGACGGAGTTCCACGGATGGCCGTCCAGCGGCAAGCAGGTCTCGCTCGCCGATGTGATCGTGCTCGGGCTGCGCCGCCATCGAGGAGGCCGCCACCCGGGGCGGCTTCGCACCGAAGGTGCCGTTCTCGCCGGCGCGCGGATGCCACGCACGAACAGACTGACGTCCACGTTCGCCCCCTCGAGCTGATCGCCGACGGTTCCAACTACCTCAGGCCGGGAGCAGCCGATCGAAGGCCGTGCGGGCTGCTGGTGGATCGGGGTACCTCCTTGAACTTCACCGCCCCGAGATGACGGTCCTGGTCGGTGGCCTGCGTGCCCCGAACGCGAACGTCGGGAAGTCCGCACACGGCGTGTTCACCAAGCGTCCGGTGACCCTGACCAACGACTCTTCGTCAACCTGCTCGACATGAACACCGGAAGTGGAAGCAGTCCAGCGGCTACGTGGGCGTGCTGGAGGGGCGACCGGGTCTACCGGCCAGCTCGGGTGGACGGCGACCGCCGTCGATCCCACGTTCGGTTCCAACTCCCAGCCCGCGCCCTCGCGGAGGTCTATGAGCAACGCGACTCGCAGGAGGCGTTCGTACGTGATTTCGTGGCGGCGTGACCAAGGTGATGAACCTCGACCGCTACGACCTCGCGTAGCTACCGCCCGTCACGCGAGATGATGCACCGCGCCTGGGTCCCCGTGCCGGATCCGGCGCTCAAGGCCCGCTGGATGACCAGCTTCAGGTGATCCGCCACCGGGCGGTTCGTCGATTTTGTCTCGAATCGCCAGCACGGGGGCGCCGGGGGTCGGACCGCACGCCGATCGCAGCGTCGTCGTGGTCCCGAGCCGATCCTCCACGATGCAATCGGCCTGCGGGCCGGGAGTGTTAGGTCGGCGTCCTCGAGGCGCGCATGATGCACGGGGGCAGCGGCGAGCCGTCCGCGAAGTTCAAGTCTGGAGCGATCCGGAACCAGCGCTTCGGACAGGTCCGGCTGACACACCGTCGACCACGCCCCCGCGCCCGGGAACAGATCGATGAACTGCTTGAGCCGAACGGCCGGATCTGCCACCTCGAGACCCGCGGACTGATACGTGCACGAGTGGGCGACCGCTGGATCTGCAGTGCCTGACCCGGGTGACGTCCGCAGCTCCACGGCCACCGGCGTGGGCGTGCCCACGATGCCGCCACGACCACCTTGCGGACATCGCCCTTGAGCTGGACGAGGAAGTCGCGGAACGGTGCGACGTCGCCGGCAAACGGCGAGCCTAACCTCTCCCGTGCAGCCAGTCTTCGCTCCACCTGATTCGCATTCTCGTCCGGGTCGTCCCGCCGGTGGAGCACGTGACCCCGAAACCGGGTGCAACGGAACGACAGGAAGTGGACCGAGCGCCGCTCTCCGGGCCGAGCATCGTCTTGAAAGTGGCTCGGGCGAGCAATCATCCCCGTCCGTCACGAACACCACGCCGAGCAGCGCGTCGGGACGCAGGAATCCGGCGTTGGCCGGGTTGTTCCGAGTGCGGCCTATCGCGGCGAGCGGCTGCCTTCGAACCCACAGCCGCCGCTGCCGACGCGCGCTAATGGCCAAACACGGTGCGAGATTGCCGGTGTGGTTCTTCGCGCGGGTCCCATCGGTCAGCTTTGATGTCACTGATGGAGTCGCGGTCACCGGCGCGCCCGAGGTCTGCAAGGCAGCCGCTCTTCCCCGTGCCCTGCAACCGCCGTTTCCGATCTGACCGACCGCGCGCGCCAGGGGTGTATCATCGGCGCCCTTGGTTCCCATGTCCGTGGTGACCACCCCGATGTGCACGTCGGGCAGCCCGCCCACCACCGTGTTGAGCACGTTGATGAAGTTCGGGAAGTTGTTGACGAGGTTCGTCTGCTTGTCGGCCATCGACGACGAATCGTCGATCACGAACAGGAGATCGAGGTTCCGGTTCTTCCGTCGCGTTGATCTTGGCCACGAGCTAATGCGTGGATCCGGCGCCACGCGTCGCCCACGACCGCTTCGGAAGGGACATTCCATGTTCGCCCCGGAGCTGGCGAGCACGCACACGAGAAGCATCTGCCGGAGCTGCATCTCGTCACGGTATCAGCTTATGAGCCGGTCGCCGCGCGCGGAGGGTTCCGCCGGGTCATCCACCTACCGCGCAGCTAACCGCGCGAGCCACAACTCGGCCTCGTGCGCCTGCTCGCGCTTGATCTCCCCGAGCGCGGTGAACCCATCGCGAGCCTTGCGCGCGAGCTCGATGGCGCGCGCATGGTCTCCGAGATCCCAGTGCGCCCGCGCATCGAGCATCTGCACGTAGTAGACGTCCGATTCGTCGTTCGCGCCGAGCTTCAGCGCGCGCTCGTACAACGTGCTCGCCTCGCGTGCCTGCTTGGCATCCTGCAGGACGAGGCCGGTGTGGACCAGGAACAGGAACAGCAGCACGTTGTCGTGGCCGAACGCGGTCTCCGCCGCAGCCAGCGCGCCGCGGCAGGTGCGCTCCGCCCCCGGCAGATCCAGCGCAGCGCGCTGCGCATCGCACTTGGTCAGCATCGTGGCGAGGGTCTGGATGTGCGCGGCGCCGAGCCGCTTGGTCTGGATCTCGATCGCGCGATCGAGGTGCTCGATCGCTTCCTTGGGGCGCTTGAGGTTCGTCAGCGTGTCCGCGATCTGGCCGAGCACCGAGGCATAGAGCTCCTCGTTCTGCCCCGGCAGCTGGGTGGTGATCGCGAGTGCACGCTGCGCCGATGCCAGTGCCGGCTCGAGATCGCCCTTCATGACCTGCGCCGCGCTCAAGGCGTTCAATGCGCTCGCGACATCCCGGCTCTGTGGTCCATAGATCGCCTCCTCGATCTCGAGCGCGCTCCTCAGGTGGGTGATCGCGTCCTCGACCTGACCGACCGAGAGCTCCGCGGTGGCCATGGTCTGCAGCGTGGTGGCGACATCGATCCTGCGATGGCCGAGCGCATCCTGGTACGCGAGCACCTTCTTGAAGTTGACGAGCGCCTCCTTGGAGTGGCTGGCGGCATTGAGGATCGTCGCCTCCACGAGCAGCGCATACGAGAAGCTCGGGCTCTCGGTGTGGTGCTCGGCCACCTCGACAGCCCGATGCGCGACCTCCATCGCCTTCGCGTGCTGATTCTGGCGGAGAGCGAGCAGCGCCTCCGAGGCCAGCACCCGCACCTTGAGGTCCCAGTTGGTCCCGAGGCGCGCGAGCCCGGCGGTGGCTTGCTGCAGCCGATCGGTGGCCACGTCGAACTGACCGGCGCCGTTCGCGAGGTTGGTGAGCTGCAGCAGCGCCTCGACCTTGATCCCATCGGCCTTGCCGGCCTCGGCGGCGAGCACCGCCTTGCGGAGCTCGGGCTCGCCGGCCTCGGGGCCCTTCAGCACCCACAGCGCCTGGCCCGTCATCAGGTGCAAGCCTGCCTCGGTCGGCAGGTGCCCGAGGCGCGTCACGTCTGCGGTGATCGCGGTGGTGCGCGCGAGCGTGTCCTCGATCCGCGACGCCTTGTACAGCGCGCGCGCGGCCGCGAGCTTGCCCTGCAGCGAGGTCACCTGCGCACGCGCCGCGGGATCCTTGGGCAGCGGATCGGGTGAGAGCAGCGCCGGCACATCCGCGCACTCGGTGAGCGAGCTCAGCTTCTGCGCAGCCCCCACCGCACCGAGGACGAGCGGCTCGTCGGCGGCCACGAACAGGCCCACCAGGGCCTCGAGCTCGACGAGCCTGGTGTCGAGGCAGGCCATGCGGAGCGTCAGCACCTCTTCGGTCTGCGAGCCATGGACGCGCGTCGCCTTGCAGGCCTCGGTGCGCATCGCGACCCAGCTCGCCGCATAGGCATCGAGGGTCGTTTCGGTGCCCCGGATCGTGTCGGCCACGAACGGCTTGCCCACCTTGCCGAACGCGGCTTCGAGCCGCGTGTGCGCCGGCGGATCCCACACCCCGGTGAGCCGGGTCGCGGCATCGGTACACGGCTCCGGCGCCGCGACGCCGTCACCCCCACGGAGCGCGAACGCACCGACCACGGCGCCACCACACACCACCACGAGCGCGCCCGCGATCGCCAGCCGGCGCCGCCCGGCGGTTGGATCGTTGGCGAGCGCCGCGAGCACCTCCTCCATCGAGGCGAACCGCCGCCTCGGATCGAGCGTGATCGTTCGCAGGACGATCTTCTCGAGCCACGCGGGCACCTTGGCGTTCGCGGGCGGCTTCGGCGGCGTGGCCGTCCCGCCCACCAGATCGCGCCGCTTGAACGGCCGTGCGCGATACAGCGCCTCGTACAGCGCCACGCCGAAGGCGAACTGATCCGCGAGCACGTCGGCGCCCTGCCCGCGATAGATCTCCGGAGCCATGTACGCCGGCGTTCCGAGCACGGCCCCGGTCATCGTCAGCCGCTCCGACAGCGGGCTCTTCGCTTCGATCTGGAGATCAGAGGTCCGGTCGGCGGCCTCGTCCCCGTCGGTGGAGTGCAGCCGCGCGAGGCCGAAGTCCATCACCCGCACGCGGCCGTCGTTCCCGACCAGCACGTTGTCGGGCTTGAAGTCGCGATGCACGAGCCCGGCCGCGTGCGCCGCCGCGAGCCCCGCCCCCGCCGCGCGCATCACGTGGAGGACCTCGCGCCAGCTCCGCGGTGAGCGCAGCCACGCGCGCAGCGTCATGCCCTCCACCAGCTCCATCGCCACGAACACACGATCCCCCGGCATCTCGCCGACGTCGTGCACCGCGACCACGTTGGGATGGGCGAGCCGCGCCATCGCCTGGGCCTCGCGGAGGAGCCACGATTGGCCTCCACTCTCCGAGCCCACCCCGTGCTGCGCCTGCAGGAGCTTGATCGCCACCTTGCGATCGAGCTCGGGGTCCTGCGCGGTGTACACCACGCCCATGCCGCCGGCCCCGAGCACGTCGACGACGACGTAGCGGCCAATCAGCGTGCCGGGCGCGAGCCGCGGTTCTTCCTGATCCGCCGCATCGCCCACCGCGGGAGCCCGCGAGCCCGAGCGCCGCGCCCCGGGACCTTCGCGGTGCGTGGCGCCGGTCGCGTCGTCGCCGGCTTCGTCGCTCGCCTCTCGCAAGGTCGCGTCGTCACCAGCGTCGCGCTCGCTCACCTCTCCCAGTATCGCACAACCGATGTCTCAGGCGTGATCGCGTCGCCGCGCCCGCATCCATCCGAGCCCGACCAGCGACAGCGCGACGAGCGCGCCGCCTCCGAACCACATCGCCTTGGGCCCCTTCGGCGGCGCCGGGTTGACCCGCGGCGGCGCCTTCGCCTTCTTGTATCCGATCTCCCACAGGTCCCGGTTGATCACCGAGCCCAGCGCGAGCTGGCCGCGGGGCGCGAACGCGGTCTTGCTCGCGGCGAGCACCTGCGAGCCGCGACCATCGGGCGGCCCGCCCCACACGCCGCGCTGCGGGTTCTTGCACTTGATCGCGCCGGTCCACCAGTAGCGAATCGCGTAGCGCGCCTGGAAGTTATTCTGGCTCGCCGGCGCCGCGCCGTACTCGAGCCCTTGCTTGCTCCACATCTCGCGGCCGCCGGTGATCGGCTTGGCCTCGCGGAACCGCAGGTCGTCCTTCATGTCGCTCTTGCCGTAGCGCGCGTGCAGGCGCGTCAGCACGTAGTTGCCCTGCGTGATCGGACCGCCGATCACGTCGGCGCCGAGCTGCATCATGTCGCCGTCGATCGGGATCACCGACGGGCACGGATCACAGGTGACGCCGTAGATCCCGACCTGCTGCGCCTGACCGAACGCCTGCCAGGCGTACTCGGTGACCACCGCGCCCGGGTTCGCCTCGACGGTCTTGTCGAACAGCGCCGCGTAGAACTCCGCGAACCGCGTCTTGACCGAGGGCTTGACGTCGAAGTTCGTGGGGATCACGACGTTCTTGTAGTTGGCCACCTCGTAGCGGCGATCGGGAGACAGCACGTTGACGATCAGGTCCTGCTTGCCCGACGAGTTCGCCATGCCCAGGCGGATCGGGAGCACGAACTCCTCGCTGTCGTACTGGAAGCGCAGCGGCGAGAGCGCCGCGTGGCCATCGACCATCTGGACCTTCTTCGGATCGACCTTGGCGACGAAGAACTTGGAGCCACCCTCGACGTACGGCCGCAGCAGCGGCTCGGCATCGGCGGGGATCTTGTAGCCGTTGAGCTTGAGCCACGAGTCGAGCCCCGTCGCTTCCTTCGCGGACAGGATCAGGATCTGGTACTCGGCGACATCGAACTTCGCCTCGATCTTGACGACATTGACGCGGGCCTGCTTGACGCTCTGGCCGCCCGAGTTGGCGCACGTGACCGTCAGGGTCGCGCTGTCCTTCAGCGTGAGCGCGCTCGTCGAGCCGTTGCTCACCAGCCCGACCCCGTGATCCACCACGCACCGCGGCTCGGGCCACGGCTCGTTGGCGTACTGCACGCCCCACGTCATCATCGTCGCCTTGTCGGCGGTGATCGAGGGCGGGCTGACGTCGAAGCTCGCGAGGATCGGTGCGACCACCATCCGCTGTGCCCGACCACCGGCACTGCCCATCGGTGCATCGCTCGGCTTGGTCATCGGGGCGGGGGACGGCCGCGACGGGGCCTTCATGACCATGTCGGAGCGCGAGTACTCCTTCTCGTAGGCGGGCTGGGGCGCCGGGCACGGGTCCTGCTCCCAGTACTCGACCAGGCGCGGGGAGCCGAGCGAATCGAGCCGGTCGAACACCGGCTTGGGCACCACGCGGACGTCGCTCTCCTTGAGCACGACCGGCACCGGCACCACCATCGCGAAGTCGTCGAGCGGCCCGCGATAGTCGTTCTGCATCGACAGCACCGTGCGGGTGCCGGAACGCATGATCACGACGTTGGTCGCGTCGGCGAACATCTTCTTGTCCGATCCGCTGACGTAGAACCCACAGAATGCATCGGCCACCGCGGCCGATACGACGAGTGCCAGCGTTGCGCCAGCGATGACCTGTCCCCGCATGTTCACGTTCCCTTCGCCAAGACTCTTGCCAATGACGTTCGACACCGCCGGAGGCGATCCCTTGGAACTTTGAACGTTCCCCGCGCCCGACCGGTCTACGCAAGTCGATGGCGGCGAATTCCGCATGGGTACAACGAGTTCCAGCCCCACAAGGACGTCGCCGATCAGGTGCGTGGTACTCAGGGCGCGATGAAGTCGATCGTCCTCGTGCTGCTGGTCGCGTGTCACGCATCCACCGCATCCATGCCCTCGCGGTTCGCATCTGCGCCGGGCATGGGCAACGCCCACCACGAGATCCAGACCACCTCGGCGGCTGCGCAGCACCACTTCGATGCGGGCCTCGATGCCCTGTACGCCTTCAACTACGACGAGGCCGGCTTCGAGTTCTCCCTCGCGACGCGCGCCGATGCGGGGTGTGCCATGTGCGCGTGGGGCATCGCGATGGCCTCCGCCTCGAACATCAACGACGTCGACAAGCAAGGCCCGGCCGCTCACGAGGCCGCGATGCGGGCCAAGGACCTCGCGACCCGGCCGGTCGAGCGTGCGCTCGCCGCCGCGCTGGTCGAGCGCCTCCCGATGGGTGAGGTCACCCCGCAACAGCGCGACAAGCTCGCCCTCGCGTATGCGCAGGCCATGCGCGCCATCGCGAAGCAGTACGACGACGACGATGTGCACGTGTGGTTCGCCGAGGCCGCGTTGCTCGCCACGCCGCGGGACCTCCCGATGTGGTCCAGGGATCGCAAGCCCTCACACCCCCACGTCATCGAGGCACAGGCCGCGATCGAGCACGTGCTCGCGCGATCACCCGAGCACGTCGGCGCGATCCACTTCTACATCCACGTGATGGACGGCGGCCCCGATCAGGCGCGCGCGATGCCGTTCGCCGACAAGCTCGGCCGGCTCGCACCCGGTGCCGGCCACCTCGTCCACATGCCCTCGCACCTCTATCTCCCGGCGGGGCGCTACCGGGACGCGGACGATGCGAACCGTCATGCGATCGCGGCAGATCGCACCTACCTCGCGATCTCGCCACCGGGCGGGGCGTACGCGATGTTCACCATGCATCCCGTCCACTTCCTCTGGCACGTCCTCCTGTGGGAGGGAGACCAGGCCGGTGCCGAGGAGCAGGCGAAGCAGCTCACCTCGCACCACCAGATGATGGGCGATCCGGCCGGCGCCGAGTTCGCCGCGACCTTCGCCCCGCTCACCGCGGCCCGGTTCGGCCTGTGGGATGCCGCGCTCGCGCTCCCAGCGCCGGGCGGCCCGTTCAGCGGTGTGTTCGTCCACTATGCCCGCGCGCTCGCCCTGATCTCCAAGGGTCGGTTCGACGACGTCCCCCACGAAGTCGAGGCGCTGCGCGCAGCTGTCGACCTCCCACTCCCCGTCTCCCCGATGGCGCCGCCGCCACCGCCGGAGGTGGTCGCGAAGACCAAGGAGATGCTCGGCGCGATCGCCGGCACCGCCGCGGCGCAGGTGGAGGGTGCGCTCGCGGTGGCCCGCGGCGATCTCGTCCAGGGGATCGAGACCCTGACCCGCGCGGTCGAGCTCGAGTCCAAGCTCGTGCCGGGCGGCGAGCCGCCCGAGTGGCCGTTGCCGGCGCGCCAGCGGCTCGGTGCGGTGCTGCTCACCGCGGGGCGCGCGAAGGACGCCGAGCTCGCCTATCGCGAGGACCTGAAGGAGCACCCCGAGAATGGGTGGTCGTTGTTCGGGCTCGCGACGGCGCTCGACGCGCAGCACGCGCCCGAGGCCAAGGCCGTCTGGGACCGGTTCCACACCGCGTGGAGCCGCTCCCAGCTGAAGCTGACGTCGTCGGTGTTCTGACCCGCGGTCGCGATGCCCGTGACCGGAGCGTGGTGCTACGGTGCGCCATGGCCTTCGAACTGGTGTTCGTCGGGGTCTGCAAGGCACCGGTCGGCCGGAACTTCGGCGGGCCGGTCGACCCGCAGTTCCCCGCCGGCACAGCGTTCCCGCTCGAGATCGACAAGCGCGTCGTTCTCGGCAGGGCGAAGGACTGCTCGATCCTCGTGGACTCCCCGATCGTCCCGCGCCATCAGGTGGCCGTCACGCTCGTGGTGATCGCTGACGAAGCGGTGCTGGAGGTCGAGAACCTCGGCGGCGGCAGCCATGTGTTCGCGGATGGGAAGTATCTCGAGGATCGCATGCGCCTCTCGCCCGGCCGCCGCTTCGAGCTCGGCGGCGTGTTGATGTTCGAGTTCCGCCGTACAGCGGCGCCCCGCGCGTAGTGCTCTCCAGCGAGGTCCGTTCGGCCTACAATGGCGGGATGCAGCTGCCTCCGGGCCCGCGGGCCCCTGCCCTCGTGCAGATCGCACAGTGGATCGCGCGGCCGCTCCAGCTGCTCGCGCAGTGTCAGCGACGGTTCGGCGACGTGTTCACGCTCCGGGCGCCCAAGGAGGGGAACTTCGTCGTCGTCGCCAACCCGGAGCTGATCAAGGCCGTCCTCACCGCGGATCCGGACACCTTGCTCGCGGGCCAGGGCAACGCGACGATGCTCGAGCCGATGCTCGGCAAGCACTCGCTGCTCACGCTCGATGGCGCCGAGCACCTCCGCCAGCGCCGCTTGCTGCTACCGGCCTTTCACGGCGAGCGCATGCGTGCCTACGCGACCGCGATGCGCGAGATCACCCACGCCTCGATCGATCGCTGGCCACTCGGCTCGCCGTTCTCGCTCCACGACAAGATGCAGGCGATCACGCTCGACGTGATCTTGCAGACCGTGTTCGGGGTCACCGAGGGGGACCATCACGGCGCACTCCGGGCGCGGCTCGTCGAGCTCCTCGATGTGGTCACCAAGCCGTGGCTGCTGTTCCCCGGCATCCTCGGCCTCGACCCGTTCAAGGTGCCGTGGCTGAAGATCACCAAGCTCAAGCGCACCGTCGACGACACCCTGTACGCGATGATCACGGAGCGCCGCCGCCGCGCCACGGGCGGCGACGACGTGCTCTCGATGATGCTCGAAGCGCGCGACGAGCAAGGTGCGCCGATGACCGACGTCGAGCTCCGCGACGAGCTCGTGACCTTGCTCCTCGCGGGGCACGAGACCACGGCGACCTCGCTCGCGTGGGCGTTCGATCAGTTGCTCGCGTCGCCCGAAGCGCTCGCGCGTCTCCGCACCGAGCTCGCGGCGGGCCGCGACGAGTACCTCGACGCGGTGATCCGCGAGACCCTGCGGGTGCGCCCGATCGTGCCGCTGGTCGGTCGGGTGGCCGCGCGGCCGTTCCAGCTCGGCCCCTGGATGTTGCCGGTCGGCACGCGCGTCGCGCCTTCGATCTACCTCGCCGGGCAGCGTGCAGACGCTTACCCTGCGCCGCAGCGCTTCGACCCGTCACGCTGGCTCGGCGTGAAGCCAGATCCGTACACCTGGCTGCCGTTTGGAGGCGGGATCCGGCGCTGCATCGGCATGGCGTTCGCGCAGTTCGAGATGAAGATCGTCCTGGAGACGGTGGTGACACGCACCCGCCTGGAGGCGGTGGGCGGCCCCGCCCGCGTGGTCCGCCGCGGCATCACCCTCGCTCCAGCAGGCGGTACACGCGTGGTGCTCGCGCAGCGCCCGCAGCGGACCGCGACCGCGGCCTGACGCGACCGCCCCTGATGTCGGCGGTTCCTGCGGCTGCATTCGTCCGGTGCGCAGTTCCTGCGCGACGCTCGCGAATGCCTCGCGTGTGAACGCAGCGACCGTGCTTCGCACGGGTATACGCGTTGCACCGAGTTGAGGTGCGGTGAACCTCATTGGCCAACATGTCGGGAACTACGTGGTCACCCGCGAGCTCGGTGCAGGTGGGATGGGAACGGTCTACCTCGCGGAGCACCCGACGCTCGGTCGCAAGGTCGCGATCAAGGTCCTGCGCGACGAGCACGCAACCGATCCCGACACCGTCTCGCGATTCTTCCAGGAGGCCCGCGCCGCAGCTGGGATCGGCGAGGAGCACATCATCGAGGTCATCGACTTCGGCGAGCTGACGATCCCCGAAGGCAAGGTCGTCTACCTGATGATGGAGCTGCTCGAGGGCATGAGCCTCGGCAAGCGCCTCCAGCAGGGAGCGATGCCCGTGGCGGACGTGGCGGAGGTCGCGCGACAGGTGTGCCTCGCTCTCGCGGCGAGTCATGCGAAGGGGATCATCCATCGCGACCTCAAGCCCGAGAACATCTACCTCTGCCCTCGGCCTTCGAATCCGCTGTTCACCAAGGTCCTCGACTTCGGGATCGCGAAGCTGACCGGCCCCACGAAGGCCTCCGCTCGGACGCGCGCAGGGACCTTGCTCGGCACCCCCGCGTACATGAGCCCCGAGCAGTGCCTGGCCGCACCCGACGTCGACGCGCGGGCAGACATCTACGCGCTCGGCGTGGTGATGTTCGAGATGCTGACCGGTCAGCTCCCGTACTCGGGGAGCTTCGGACAGCTCCTCGAAGGCCACCTCCAGCACCCACCGGATCCCCCGTCGCGTCGCAACCCGACCGTCCCGCCCGCGTGGGATGCGATCGTGCTGCACTGTCTCGAGAAGGGCCGCGACGATCGGTTCGCGTCGATGGACGCGCTCGCCGCAGCGATCCAGGATCCGGCGGCGCACCTCGCCACCTATCAGCAGGTGAACGCGGCGCGCGTCACCCGACCGCCGCCCGCGCGCCGGACGCTGATGGTTCCGGGTGTCATGTCCCCGGAGCCCGGCGCGATGGCCGCGCCGGCGACGCCGCCTCCCCTGCGCTTCGTTCCGATGCCTCCGGCGATCGCCGCCGAGCTCGGAAGCGCCCCCACGCTGTCGGTCACCCCCACGCCCATGCCGTTCACCGCGCCGCTGCCCCTCGCGACGCCGGCTCCGTTCTCGGCTGCCCCTCCCGACGCGCCCGCCCCGCCCACGCTCCGCGTGACCTCGGCGCGGGTCTGGCTTGGAGCCGCGATCCTCGCGGTCGTGGTCGGCTCGGCGGTGTTCGGGATTGCGACGTTCGTGCGTGGCCGCTCCGGGGAGGAACCTCGCCCGGCGGCGGAGGTCGTCAACTCCCCGACCGACGCCGCAATCCAGGCGATCACCCCGGATGCCACCGCACCGGTGACACCGACTGCGCCGATCGCGCCAGCAATCACGGCGTCGGTCGACGCGTCGGTCGAAGCCTCGCTCGATGCCTCGCTCGGGCCGCCCGCGATCGTCGACGCTCAGCCCGCCCACATCCGAGTCACGATCACGAGCACGCCGGTCGGCGCACATGTCACGGTCCGCCACGGCACGTCGCTCAGCGAGGGCGTCACCCCCTACGTCGTCGAGCTGACACCGGGGAGCGAGCCCGCGACCATCACGCTGACGGCCAACGGGTACGCGGCTGTGACCCGTACCCTGATCCCGCGCGTCGACGCCGAGGTGGTGGTGGCGCTGGAGCGCAAGCCAGTGGACCGGCCGCGCCGCCCGCGCCCGAGAAACGACGAGTTGATCAGACCCGAGTAGAGTTGTGCACCGTCTTGCACGACGGCAGTTGCCAGGGGCCTGGGCCTGAGAGTGGGTGCCCCGTCCCCCTCATCTGCCGCGCTCCAAGGCCGCGAGATCACGTGGCCCGCGCGGGCACGTGGCTTGCGAAGAGGGTTCCCGACATGAAGTACGGAACCCGCCTCTACGTGCTGATCGCAGTCCTGGTTGGTGGATGCATGGTCGGCGAGGACAACCTGCCGGTCGAGGATGACCTTCCGCCCCTCCGCTCCGAGGCGTCGCTGAGCAACAACGCGAAGACCGCCTTCAACTTCTTCGTGGCCAAGGGCCTGACGAAGATCCAGGCCGCAGGGATCGTCGGCAACCTGATGCAGGAGTCGAGCGTCAACCCGACCATCGTGGAGTACGGCGGCGGCCCCGGACGCGGCATCGCGCAGTGGTCGGTCGGCGGCCGCTTCAACTCCGGCTCCAAGAGCCTGACCTCGTTCGCCACGGCGCGCGGTGTGTCGCGATGGGCGCTGACCACGCAGCTCGACTTCATCTGGTACGAGCTCGCGACGGTTGGCGGCTACGGCCTGACCGAGCTCCGCGCGGCGACGACGATCAACACCGCCGTCACCGTGTTCCAGAACAAGTACGAGATCTGCGGCGCCTGCTCGCAGACCAAGCGCCTCCAGTACGCGCAGCAAGCGCTCACGGACTACGGCGCCGGCGCCGGCGGCGGTGGCGGTGGTGGCGGCGGCGGCGGCACGACCCCGCCTCCTCCCCCGACCAGCACCGCGACCTGCTTCTCGGGCACGCTCGATCGCGAGATGCCGGAGAACTCGTGCGTGCAGAGCATGTACGACGGAGACTGGTACCAGTGCTCGGGTGGTTCGTGGGTCGATCGCTGGTCGGACCCCGACGCGTGCAGCGGGACCTATCCGCTGTAGTCGAACCGAATAACAGCGCCCGCCACTAATCGCCCCGGCAGGACTTCTCGGCGCCGTGGCGAGAGGCCGCATCGTCGAGCTGGTACGCAGTGCCATCGAACCGGAACCAGAGCTCTCCTGGCTCGCAGCCGCACCGCGCACCCTCGCAGGCCACGGTATCGGCGATCCGCAGATCGATCAGGCCGTGATGCCGTGCGGCGGTGGGCGACCGCTCCGGCGCCTGGCCGACATCGCCGACGAAGTGCGCGCACGTGCCACGGACCACGTAGAGCGCCGTGTTGGTGGTGACGCCGGCACCGGCGGAGAACATCCGGTCGCGCGTCCCGTCACCATCGAGATCGGGTGCGTCGTCGTGCGCGAGCGGCACGTCGCCGAGCGGCGCCGTCACCTCCGCCAGCCGGCGCCCCGCGTCGGCCGCCGCATCGACGCACGGCCCCGGCACGGCGACCACCGACGCAGACGATGCGTGCCCGGAGATCGGCGTCCGCGGTGATGAGCCGCCGCAACCGCAGACGAGCGCGAGACCACACGCGAGAACCACGGCTTGCATGCCGTCGACGATCACACGCTCGGCCAGCGCGCTCAAGTCCAGGGCGAACCCGGGCGACGCGCCGGACCTGCTCAGGACGGGGACAGCCAGTGGCGGTCCGTCGACCACCCCGTGAACACGCGCCCGCCACCGGTCGCGAATGCGGGTTCGTTCGATGCGACACCGCTCGCCGCCAGCTCGAGACCACGAAGCACTGGCTCGAACCTGGGGAACGCTCGACGCTCCACCTCCGCACGTGCCCATTGCAGGAACTCGGGCAGGTCTGGTGCGAAGCTCAGATAGAACACCATCTGCCGCCAGGCATACGCGGCGTTCTTCAGGTTGATCAGCACCTGGTGCCCCTTCGTCGTGCGGAGCTGCATCCGGCCCACAGCCCAGTGGAAGCACGCCTCGGCGACCGACCGCAGATGCGGCGCGAGCTCGTCACGGAGTGGCAACGCATCGACCAGCACGGCGAGATTGTGCGTGGTCAGGATCTGCGCCTGCTCGATCACCTTGCCGTTGCGTGCGACGAACGATCGAGACGTCCCCTCGAGCGGCGCAGCACGGCGCTCACACAGCGCGGCGAACTCGGCCAACACCTGGTCGTTCGCCGTGGGGATCCGCAACACCTCGTCGACATCGATCGCGAAGTAGCGCTGGTACAGGGTGCCCCGGAGTAACCGCGCCGAGATCTTCGCCGCCGCGACGAACTTCGGCGTGAACGAGCCCATGAAGATATCGGCCGCGAGTTCCTCGACCAGCGGCAACTCGAGGTCTGCCGCATGGGCCAGCGCACCCAGCTCCGTCACCAGCTTGTTCGGGGTGATCGTGTAGGGAAACGCCAGCAGCGCGACGCTGCCTATGGCCGCGACCGCCTTGCGAGCACGCCCTGTGGATTCCGCGCTGGCCCTGCGAGCCGCTTCCAGCGCTGCGACCCACGGCAGCTCGTGAAATCGCACCTGGTGCTGATAGTCGAGCAGCAGCAACCCACGGCGCCTGCGAAACGCGGCGTAGAGCGCCGAATACAGCCTTCGCGCGGCCACGTCATCGAGCGTCTCGGCGCGAACTCGCGCAGTCACCTGTGGAAGCACACGTGCCAGGACCTCCGCCGAAGCGATCACCCCGCGATCGACGAGGTCCTGCAGCGGTGCGTCGTAGCTCCGGGCGACCTTCCGCTCGAGATAGCGGGGCAAGGCGGCGCCTGCAGGCACCCCGAAGCGAGCCGCTTCATCCACGCTCACCGAAGCGAATCCAACCGGCTCGACGCCACCGTCGGATGGAAGCGCGCGCAGCCGCGCGACGAGAACGCGCCGCAGATCAGCGTGCAGCGGCGCAGACACCGCTTGCACCTCCCGCCCCCGACGGACGTCGTCCTCGGCACTGCCTGCGAGTCCGTGCGCGCCGAGGTGGCGCGCGATCGTGCGCCGGATCGCCTGATACTCGGCCTTCGCGAGCGCCTGTGAATCGTCGCTGCAGCGCACCAGCTGTGAGATCAGCTGCGCCGTCTCGCGAGCGCGGGCCGTGCGCGGCTGCCCCAGACGCCCTACCTCAGCGGCAAGCTCCGCGACGCGCGCATGCCATCCATCGGGGATCGTGGTACCCGGCCAGCCACCCGACACGCCGTTCGCATCCAGCCGTGGCAGCTCGCCATCGACGGTGGCCGCGAACAAAGCGATCGCGCGCGCTCGGAGCGGCTTCCAGACCAGCACGGCGTCCCGCATCGTCTCGAAGCGGGGCTGGCGGCGATCCACGTCCAGACCCTTGAGGGTCGTGCCGAGATCCTGCAGACGAACGCTCTCCTTCAGCTCCAAAGGCCGCTCCGCAGGAACCGGGAAGAACCGCAGCGACTCGAGCCACGGCGAGAGCGTCTCGACGAGGTCGTTGGCACGATCGATCTCACCGCGCGCCCGCAGCCATGCCACCACGAGCGACGCCCCTTCCTCGGGAACCTCGATCCGATACTGGCCTGATGCGACCAGCTCCGCCGCCTCTGCCGACGCGAGATAGTGCAGGTTCAAGGCGACGCGCTTCGGTGCAAGCCCAAGCCGCTCGGCGAGCGCGCGCTCGTGAGCGCGCAGCGGACCGCCCGCGCTGAAGCCGCCCGTCGCGAAGCCACCCGTGACGACCTCGAGCGTCACCCACGTGGGCGCAGTCGTCGGCGTGCGGGTTCCAACGTCGATCGTCCCGGCCTGCATCCCCGCGATCACGTTCTCCCACTTCGCGACGGCTTCGCCTGCGCGCGCCCGTACATCGGCATCCGCGTGCTCGGCCGCGGTCTGGCGAGCGCGCATCAACTGTCCCCACGCGTACCCGATGTTCACCCTCATGACTTCCTCGGCCTGGAGGCACGACTTGCACGTGCGCCTTTCCGGTAACAAGCCGGATGCTCTGCTGCTGAGCTACTCCAGGAATCGTCGAGCAGGTGCTCGATCTCGGGGCCAGGACGCCACCGAGCTCAAGTCATAGCAGAACCACATCGCCGTCGGTGGAAGGCCAGGTGCGCGCGCGGGCTGAATTCACCTCGTCCACGGCCGGATCTGGTTAGATGGCTCCACCAGGCCGAGGCGATGAAGCAGACGAGACCCATCGGCGAAGGCGAGAAGCCCGCGATCCACGTCTCGGCGCTCCTGGTCGAGATGTCCACGCTCGACCCGGGCGAGGTGTTCGCCAGGCTCTCGACCTCCCCCGAGGGCCTCACGGCGAGCGACGCAGCCGCGCGCCTGGCGAAGCACGGGCCGAACGTGCTCGCGCGCGACGAGCGTCCGAGCGTGGCGAGGCTCCTGTGGCGAGCGGTGATCAACCCACTCGTGATCCTCCTCGCGGTCCTCTCCACGGTGTCGTTCGCGACCGGCGATACCCGATCGGGCACCGTGATGGTCCTGATGATCGTGCTCTCCGTCGGGCTCAAGCTGTTCCAGGAGGCCAAGGCCGGCACCGCTGCCGCTGCGCTCAAGGCGATGATCTCGGTCCACGCCACCGTGGTTCGCGATGGCCAGCCGTCCGAGCTCCCGGTGACTCAGCTGGTGCCCGGGGACGTCGTCCAGCTCGCGGCCGGCGACATGATCCCGGGCGATCTCAGGATCGTGCAAGCCAAGGATCTGTTCGTCAGCCAGGGCTCGCTGACCGGGGAGAGCTTTCCCGTCGAGAAGCATGCCGCCGAGGTGGCACCTGCGGGGACTGAACCCCTGGCACGCACCACGATCGCGTTTCTCGGCACCAGCGTCGTGAGCGGCTCGGCATCGGCGATCGTGGTCGCGACCGGGAAGTCGACGTACCTGGGCGCGATGGCCGTCACCCTCACGGAGCAGCCGGCAGAGACCGCGTTCGACCGCGACATCGCGCGATTCACGTGGCTGCTGCTGCGCTTCATGCTCGTGATGGTGCCGCTGGTGTTCATCGTCAACGGGCTCACGAAGGGCAGCTGGGCCGAGGCGTTCTTCTTCGCGATGGCGGTCGCGGTGGGCCTCACCCCGGAGATGCTCCCCATGATCGTCACCGTGTGCCTGTCGAAGGGCGCGGTCGCGATGGGCAAGAAGAAGGTGATCGTCAAGCGCCTCAACGCGATCCAGAACCTCGGGGCGATGGACGTCTTGTGCACGGACAAGACCGGCACGCTGACGCTCGACCAGGTGGTGCTCGAGAAGTACTGCGACGTCTCCCTGCGCGACAGCGATGCGGTGCTCGCCCTCGCCTACGCCAACAGTCACTTCCAGACCGGGCTCAAGAACATCCTCGATCGCGCCGTGCTCGCCCACGAGGAGGCGCACGCGCACGCACGGGTCACGGCCCTCACCAAGGTCGACGAGATCCCGTTCGACTTCGAGCGGCGGATCATGTCCGTGGTGGTCCGGCTGCCCGAGGGCCACGATCTGATCATCTCCAAGGGCGCGCCCGAGGCGATCTTCCCGCGGTGCGCCAGCTTCGTGCTCGACGGCAAGCAGGAGTCGATGGACCACGCACACATCGATTCCCTCAAGCTCGAATACGAGCGGCTCAGCGCCGATGGCTTTCGCGTCCTCGCGATCGCCACGAAGCAGGCGCCACCACGAACCAACCTGCCTGGGCACCCCACGCCCTACACCAAGGCGGATGAGAGCGACCTGGTCCTGCAGGGCTACATCGCGTTCCTCGATCCCCCCAAGGAGTCCTGCGCCGCCGCGATCGTCGCGCTGCAGGCCCACGGCGTGGTGATCAAGGTGATCACCGGGGACAACGAGCTCGTCGCGCGCAAGGTCTGCAAGGTCGTCGGCCTCGCGGTCGAGCGCGTGCTCCTCGGCGACGACGTCGAGAAGCTGACCGACGAGGAGCTCGCGGAGGCGGCCGAGCACACCTCGCTGTTCGCGCGCGTCTCACCAGGCCACAAGCAGCGGATCATCAAGGCGCTTCAGTCCCGCAAGCACACCGTCGGGTTCATGGGCGATGGCATCAACGATGCGCCCGCGCTCCACGCAGCCGACGTGGGCATCAGCGTCGACACCGCGGTCGACATCGCCAAGGAGGCCGCCGACATGATCCTCCTCGAGAAATCACTCCTCGTCATCGACGAGGGCGTGCTCGAGGGCCGCAAGGTGTTCGCGAACATCAGCAAGTACGTGCGCATGGGCGCGTCGAGCAACTTCGGCAACATGTTCAGCATGCTCGGCGCCAGCGTGTTCGTGCCGTTCCTGCCGATGGTGCCGATCCAGATCCTGACGAACAACCTGCTCTACGACCTCGGCCAGACCACGATCCCCACGGACGCCGTCGACGCAGATCAGATCCAGAGGCCCCGCCCCTGGAACATCAAGGCGCTGACCCGCTTCATCCTGTTCATCGGACCGTGCTCGTCGATCTTCGACTACACGACGTTCCTCGTGATGCTGTACCTGTTCGGCTGCTGGGATGTCTCGACGCCCGCGGCAGCCGCGCACAGCGCCAGCCTGTTCCAGACCGGCTGGTTCGTCGAGAGCCTGCTCACGCAGGTCCTCGTGATCCACGTCATCCGCACCAACAAGATCCCGTTCCTGCAGAGCCAGGCATCGCGGCCCGTGCTCGCCATGGGCATCGCGATCGTGATCGTCGGGCTCGGGCTCCCCGTGTCCGTCGTCGGGACCTATCTCGGGTTCACGCCCCTGCCCTGGCAGTACTGGCCGATCCTGGCCACGACGATCCTCTGCTACCTGGCAGTCACGCAGGGCGTGAAGCACTGGCTCCTGCGCCGGCACTGGATCTGACACGCTGCCGTTGAGAACGCCGACGGTGAATCACGGATAGGCGTGCACGAGCGGTCGCACCTCGCTACACGGTCTGCACATCGACGAGGCGATGCCGGTGTTGCGGCGGGTGCGCCCCGCGAAGGCCTTGAACACCGGGCCGCTGTGGTCCTCGTCGCACTGGAGGCACTGATTCAACGTCCCGTCCGGTAGGTGATACGGCTCGTTGAACGCGAGGAAGCACGGTGCCGCACACGCGTTGCGGGTGGCCACGGTGTTGAAGTACCAGATCTGGGCGCACGGCACGGTGAAGCCCAGGGCCTGGAGGCACTGCTGGTTCACCTCGGGGGTGTCATTGAGGTGATCGACCGCGCACTGCCGGACCGGGGCGGTGAGATCGGGGTAGCGCATGTACACCGCGAGGTCCGCGAGCGACGAGCACTGACCGCACGCGTCGAAGTGCGTCACCAGCGCCCCGGCCCGGAGCGCCGCGGCCTCGGAGGGAAACGTCTCGAGCCGATACGATCGAGATCCCGGTTGATCGATCACCACGGCACACACAGCGTCAGGATCTCCCGGCAGCGGCGCGGGGCCAGCATACGGATCGCTGTCGAGCAACGGCGGCGGATCGACGAGGTGCCACGCAAGCAGCGCGTCGGCATCAGCCGCCGTGTAGGAAGGCGCCGTCCACGGAGTGCCCTTGCATCTACACGTCGGACCGCACTGGTCGGGTCCAAGACCCGTCGCGGCGGTCGGACTACCGAACAGCGTCTCACCACTGCACACCGGTTGCGGATCGCTGCCGCATGCGCCGAGCAGGAGTAACACCAACCCGAAGTGGGTGAGCCGTCCACTGTCGGGTCGGATCTGATCGGTCATCTGCGGTGTCTGGACGGTGGCGGCGCAACCTACCACGCGACCACGAGCCCGCTCTCGCGTCGGCGCGCACCGCCACGCGTGACGGAACGTCGCTGTTCGCGCGCGTCTCACGGTGGATCCTGACACACTCGCCACATGACGCGATGGCTCGTGCTGGTGGCGCTCCTGGGGTGCAAGGGCGGTGGCAAGACCGACGTCACCGAACCCAAGCCCGGTGGTGAGGCGCCGATCTCGTCGAAGGCTCGAGTCCCCGATCCCGCGCCCACCGCACCGGCCGAGACCTGCGACGCCAAGGCCGCGCGGCTCGGGGCGCGCCTCGCCACCCTCGCGAAGGAGAAGCCGGGCGCGCTGCCGATGGTCTTCCCGGCCGGGCTCACACTCCCCGATTCTCCCTCGGGCAAGGCGATCGATGACCCCGGCGTGGTCGTGGTGCTCACCCGTGACGACAAGGTGATCGCCGCCGGCAACACCGTGCCGCTCGCGGAGGGTGCACGCCTGGTGGACGAGGCCTACTGGCGCACATCGCTCGAGGCCGCTGCCATGGGCCGCGCGCCGAAGAAGCCGTGGTCCCTCTACGTGTGGGCCGACAAGCAGGCCAAGGTCGCCTCGCTCGCGAGCCTGCTCTCTGGCGAGGTGTTCCAGGACTTCAAGCTGCGGTTGCTGGTCGCCAGCGAATCGGCCGTCCCCGACGCGGCGCTCCTGCATCGGCCGAGCGTGAAGAAGCTCGTCGACAGCCTCCCGAACACCGCGTACGAGGCGGAGGTCGCGCGCGCGGCGGCGATGCGCAACGGCGGAGATCCCTGCACCACGCTGCCGATGGCGTATGCGAACTCCTCGATCGAGAGCGGCCCCACGAACCAGCTGGCGGTGATGGCCGGCCTCATTCCCAAGGCGCTCCTCGCCTGCAACTGTCAGAACTCCGACTTCGACGCGTTCGAGTTCGGGATGCTCTCGATCTTCGGAGCGTTCGCGCCGACGCCGCGGTGGGTCGCGCTACCGAAGCTCGCGCCGAACGACAAGCGGACCATCGGCGAGCTCGCCGCGAAGCTCTGACGGAGTTCCTTCGAGGCCTACGAGAACTCCACCCGACGCTGATGTCGACCAACGCGTCGCTCGACTCGGTCACAGCGGAGGACAGGGCGGCGAGTCCTTCGCCAGCGAGGCCTCCAGCAGGCACGTGCCACGCGCATCGGCGCGTGCCGCTGCGGCCTCGTCCTTCGCGATACCTCGCCCGAGGCGCAGCGCCTGTGCGAGGTGCTGCATCCCGTGCTGCCATCCGCGGCGCACGCGCGACGGTACAACGCGACCGCAGCGACATGATCCTGCTGTACCCCGCGCCCCTGATCGTGAAGCGTGCCGAGACCGTTGCACGACGGCGCGTAGCCGGCGTCGCACGCGCGCTGGAACAGGTCTCGTGCGCGACGATCGGAGTCCGGTGACGCAGGCGCGTAGTAGGCGTCGAGCGCCGCTGCGTGACACGCCGGAAGGTCGCCATGATCGCAGGCGTCCACGGAGGCCGCGGTCTGATCCGGAGGCCGCGATTCGTGCGTGCGCGTGGTGTGGGCGCCCAGGGGCGCGAGCGTCTCGGGAGCGTCGCCCGGAGACGAAGCGCATGCCGCGATCACGAGGAGCGGCGCGGGCCAGCGAGGAGCGGTCACGTCACCTGCAATTGTAGGGCGACCACCGCGTTGCAGTCGACCGCCGTGAACGCGAGATGAGGTTCCCGCAGGAGCTGCGCCTGACGCGGGCTGTACGAAGCACTCCACGTCGAGCAGCCTCACACTCAGCCGAGGGTCCGTTCATCCGCTCGCGGCCGTCACACCCCGGCAGCCTCCTTGCGGTGCCCACGCGCATTCCACAGGAGTATGGCGGCGATCGTCGGCGCGAGGATCGCGATGCCGATCACAAGCGTATCGGCGACACCACGGCGACGCGGCAGATCGTAGACGACTGCCTGAGCGAGGGTGATCACGGCGTCGGCGGTCACCGCGATCGCGATGGTGGTCGCGAGCCAGGGTCGCCAGCGTCGACCGAGCAGGAACAGCGCGCCGCCCAGCACCACATCGAACGCGACCCAGCCGTATTGCCACCAGGCGCTGGGAAATGGAACGCACTCGAAGGAGGCGCGAGCAGCGCCGTCCACGCGACGAGCAGGATCGCGAGCGCGCGCACCACGATCGTCGGACCGCGCAGCAACGTCTCGAGGCCGAAGCGGAGCAGCCCCCCGCGCGCAAACGCGGTGAGCGTGTCGAACAGCGCGACGACGCCGCTGCGGCCCGGCGGATACGACAGTGAGATCGGATCCCACGCGCCTGGCTTGAACTTGGCCTTGAACGCCCGGAGTCCGTCGAAGTCATAGAGCGAGCGGCCGAGCCGCCGCGCGGCGCCCAGCCACGAGCCGACCTCCCCCGCCAGCGGGACCAGGCCGAGCGTGACGGTCGGCACCATCTCGGTGGCCGCCGCTCGCATGCCGGCATCGACGAGCAGCTCGACGGTGCCATTCGGGGCCTCCGGATCGCGGAGGAAGTCCTCGAAGAACCATCCCTCGCGCGCATAGATCGGGATGATGCCGAGGAACGCCACGACGATCCCGTCCCGCTCGGCTACGAAGTAGCGCCGCTCCTCGGGAAACGTGAACGGATCGACCTGCACGAGGAACCCCATCGGCGCGATCGGCCGCGAGGCCAGCCAACGCTCGATCAGCACGTCGAGCTGGGCGCGGATCGGATGGCCCTGCGCGACCTCAGCGGATTCGAGCCGCCGGACGGTCACGCCCTTCGCGCGGGCGCGACGAAACTGCTCGCGCAGGCTGCGACTGGCCTCCACCACGGCCTCCCACTCGGCAGGCGCCCAGATCGGCTGATCGCCGATGCGAAACGATGACCACGCGGCGAGGTCGTGAAATCGCGCTTCCGTGCCGAAGCAGCAAACCCGGCGACGCGCGGACTCGGCCGCCGCGACGAAGCGCATCACCACCTCGCCGAGACGCTCGAGGGGCGCGATTGGAGGGCCCGCGGTCACCCAGGCACGCCCGGTATCGACATAGCCGACGCACGCGTCGTCGCCGTCGAACCAGTAGTGAAAACCCGGCTCGAGCATCTGAAACGAGGTCGCGTTCCAGCCATGACGCTTGAGCAGCACGAGGACGCGCTCGCGCTCGCTCACGGGCGCTTCTCGCGTACGAGGCTGGGGCGGATCCACTTCAGAAGGATGCACTCCCCTCGCCGCGCGCGCTCGCGCCCGTGCTCACCTTTCATCGGCCTCGCCGGGCCCTGCCGTCGCGCAGCAATGACTAATCGCGGCCGCCGCTCGCCACGACCCAGACGAGCAGCGACACCAGGGCGGTCGGCCCAGCCCGATCTTCTCGGCCCTGTACGGATCGCAGGCGATGCCGCAGTAGATCGCTCCGCCGGTACCGCCGAGCGTGAGCAGCCCGGCTCGAACGCGACCACGTTGTGGGCGCGAGGCGATCAGGGCGATTGTCGACGACGAGGTGAGCGTCGCGCTTCAAGCGTGAGCTCGCATCCCGCGATCGGCTCGGCGCCTCGGAACGGCGGGACGTCCTTGCAGCCCTCGGCGAGACCGCCGATCTGGCCGAGGCGGAGGTCGACGGTGGTCGCGGTGTCGGGATCGTGCGTGACGTTGTTGGTGCGCTCGGCGTCAGTCTCGGTGGCCTCGACGGTCGCATGCCCCTGAGCGCGCAACTCGCCGAGGTGGCGATGGATGTCCCCGTAGCGGACGTAGACGTCACGCCGCCCGCACACCCAACGAAGCTAGCGGCGACAACCAGCAGCGCGAGCTGACGACGCATCACGCCCGATGATACCAGACGCCCGTGCTAGCGCCGACGAGCCCGCTGCGACCGCACGACGTCGTTCGGGCGAACCTCGACATCACGAGACCGGCCGCACCTACTGCGGCGGGCGATCGTCGCGCTTGCCGCCGGCGACGCCGAACAACACCATCCACGACCGCGCACGGATCGTGTCCTCGAGATTCTCGGCGACGGCGTCTTCCCATCGGTATCGAACGTCGAGAACGAACATCGTCTTGCCCCACCACAGCTCCACACCCCCGCCAACGCCGACGAACCCGGATTCGTTCGTGTCTTTGATGTAGATGCTCTCGAGTCCTGCCTCCGCCAACCCGAGGACCGCGAACTGGCCACCGAGCGGGATCCACGGACCAAACGAGATCGACTCTTGATGACGCAGCGTGTTCCGGCTGGCGTGGCCCGCGAGCAGGAAGTCTGAGTGCATGAACAGACGTGGGTAGGTCCAGCGGACAGCGACCGCGCCACTGAGCGAGGTCAGATCACCACCACGGTCGGTACGCGTGACGCCGACCAGGGGAAGCCCCGTCCAGCGATGTGCGTGCGTGAGCCTCTCGATCCGGTCCCCCACCTGCAGCGTCGGAAGCTTCGGCACCGGTGCTTCGTCGTTGATCTCGACGCGCGGCGATAGTGCACCCACGGCGCCGAGCGCACCGGCGGTCTCGATGTGCAGCCATCCGAGATGCTGCGTGTTGCCATCACGCGCGCCTCGGAGCGCGTACGTGCGCCCGGCCCCGAGCGTGCTCGATAGTGGGCCACTGAGCTCCGCACGCGCGTCCTGCTGAGACGCCCGCACACCGGCCGGCAACAGATCGGCAACGTCGAGTTCGGCGACCCGGGCCATGATCGCGGCACGCGTGGCCACGATGACACGAGCCTTGTTCTCCTCGCGGGTTCCGGACGCTGCGGTCAGACCTCGTGTGCTCTCGTCGATCCGGGTCGTCGCTGTCGCGCGCGATGTGCACGTCGAACGATCCAGCGCGGTGATCCGTGCAGTCGCGAGGCCCTGCGTGTACGAATACTCCCACTTGACGCACTCACGGCTGCGCGTGTCGTTCACCCAGCCCTTCGAGGGATCGAAGGTGCCTCGATGGCCGGTCGTCTCGGTGTCCTTGCAGTCGAACTGCTCACTCGCGATCACGGACGACTGAACGATGACGACGACCTCGGCTGGCGGGTTCTCGCTCGCTGGCGGGCCCAGCTCGCGGCAGATCTCGGCTGGATCTAGCAACTCGCCGTCGCTGGTCATGATCGGGTGGGACGTGACCTTCATGGGCACGATCGTACGGAGGCGATGTTCGAGCGCCGCACCGACAGCGGGATCGTCGACCACCGTGACGAGCGTCGTGGCTGGTGGCTCCGGGTAACCGACCCGCACGACCGTGGCGGTGTCGTACGATCGAGAGACACATGCCGTGAGCATGGCCACGAGCGCGAGTGTGGGTGTCGCACCAACCAAGCGCACTGATTGTCCCCGAAACCGCACGTTTGGGCGAGGCGATGTGAGCGGTTGTCGACGACCAGATGCTCTCGCGATGGTGCTTCGATCGGTGCACGCTACCGGGATGCGAACACTCGTGCTGCTCCTCGCCGTGTGTGCCTGCCACAAGACCGATCCGAACTGCGAGCGCGCGGTGAAGCACGTCATCGGCCTCACGACGGCCGGGCCGCCCGGCTCGGAGCCCAAGGCGGACGAACAGCGCGTGATCGACCAGGGTGGTGCAGGCCTCGATCGACCGCTGCAGCGACGAGGGTCTCTCGAGGCTCAGCGCGACTGCGTGCTGGCGGCGAGTCGCTCCGCGACCGCAGCTTCCTGATGTGCCCGGCGCTCGTGGCCAAAGCCGCCCCTCGTGGATCATCGCGCCCATCAGCCACCCCGAAAGTGCTCGACGAGCTAAAGCAACGCATCGACGCCGTCAGCCCGCCCCCCTGAGCCGCGCCTCTGGCGGTGCACGATCTTGCCCTCGCGCAGCACGATGAGCTCGCCCCTCGTGGGCGCCTCCCACGGCTCGTCACTCAGGGGCACGCTCGCGAGAAGGGCGACCTGCTGCTCGTGCTCGGGAGGAATCGACAGGCCCGCGACGTCGAGGGGCTCGGCGCCGGGGCGACAGGTCCGGCAGAGGACGTGGAGCCCAGGCGGAGCCATCTCCCCCGCCGCGTTGCGCCTTTGGTGGCCGTGACCGAACAGCACCTCACCGTCGGAGTAAAGGAAGTTCGCCGGCCCGAGCGTGTGCAACTCCGCCGCGAAGGCCGCAACCGCCGAGATCCGGACGTCGAGCTCTGGTCGGCCGTCGCTCCAGAGCACCGCCATCCGCTCGAGTAACGCGCAGAATGCGTACTCGGAGTCGGTGTCGCCAATCGGCCGGAAGCGACGCGCCTGGAAGCGTGGGTCATGCTCGATTCCAGGCACCATCCCGTTGTGCGCAAAGAGATGCACGACGCCGCCCAGCTCGCGCGTGAAGGGCTGAGAGTTGCGGAGCAGCTTCGGTCCCTGGGTGGCGAAGCGGACGTGCGCGATGACGAGCGGGCTCGCGATCGCCTGGTGCTGCAGGAACGCCAGGCACGCGCTGTCGTGCGCGGCGCTGGGCTCGCGGATGACGAGGGCGTCGCCCTGCTGCCCGAACGCGACGCCCCAGCCATCGCGGTGCGGTCCGGTGCCGCCGCCGTGGCGGGCGAGCTCGTCAGGGACGGGTGGACGTTCGTCGGAAAGCGCGCCGACATCGCGAACAGCTCGCACATGGTTTCCGCTCCCTAGGTAGAGCGCGCGCATCCCAAAGCGGTTCGCGCAGACCGCAAACTCCCCGCCACTCGCCCCCGCCGGCAGGGGCATTCGTGCGAATCCTTTCGGCGGCCTGGGCTCCAACCCACCATGACTACGCGACTCTTGATCATCGGCGGCGTCGCGGGCGGGGCGACCGCCGCGGCGCGGCGCGGCGCCTCGACGAGACCGGCGGAGATCACGCTCATCGAGCGCGGGCCCCCACGTCTCCTACGCCAACTGCGGGCTGCCTTACTTCATCGCGGGCGAGATCGAGAACCGCTCCAAGCTCCTGCTCCAGACCCCGGAGGGCTTCGACGCTCGCTACCGCGTCACGGCGCACGTCGACACCGAGGCGCTCGAGGATCGACGCCAGCGCAAACCGCGTTCGCGTCCGCGGCCCGAGGGGAGCGCTGGGTCGCTTACGACAAGCTCATCCTCGCGCAGGGCGGCACGCCCATCATGCCGCCGCTCCCCGGCGCCGACGCGCAGCACGTCTTCAAGCTCTGGACGGTGCCCGACATGGACCGCATCCAGGATTTTCTGACCACCGAGAGCCGAGGACCGCGGTCGTGGTCGGCGGCGGCTTCATCGGCCTCGAGATGGCCGGCGCCTTCCAGCGCCGCGGCATCGCCACCACCGTGGTGGAGCTCCTGCCCCACCGTGATGGCCGATGATGGACCGCGCGTTCGGGGTCGCGATCGCGAAGGAGCTCGAGGCCAACGGCGTCTCCGTCGTCACCGGCGTCGGCCTGAGGCCATCCACGCGCGTGACAAGACCGTCGAGCTCGCGGACGGCCGAACCATCCCGGCGGAGCTCGTGCTGTTCTCCGTCGGCGTGCGCCCCGGAGCTCGCGCTCGCGAAGGCCGCGGGCCTCGCGCTCGGGCCTGACGGGCGCGCTCGTGGTCGACGACCGCATGCGAACCTCCGACCCGGACATCTACGCCGCGGGCGACATGCTCGAGGTACTGCACAAGGTCTCGGGCGAAGGCGCGCCTGCCCCTCGCGGGGCCCGCGAACCGCCAGGGTCGCATCGCGGCTTCGAACGCGATGGGCCAGTCGATGCGCTACGACGGCGCCCTCGGCACGAGCGTGGTGAAGGTCTTCGAGGCCACCGCGGCGATGACCGGGCTCACCGAGAAGGCCGCGCGCGAGGCTCGGCTTCGACGTCGGCGTCGCGATCGTGCACAAGACCACCACGCCGGCTACTTACCCGGGCGCGAAGGAGCTGACCCTCCAGCTGGTCTACGATCGAAAGACCGCGCGCCTCCTCGGCGGCCAGGCCTTCGGGCATGCGGGGCGCGGACAAGCGTATCGATGTCCTCGCCACGGCCCTTCAGGCAAGCTCACCCTGCACGACCTCGCCGAGCTCGACCTCGCCTACGCGCCCCCGTACTCGTCGGCCAACGACCCGGTGAACCTCGTGGCCTTCGTCGGGCTCAACGACATCTCCGGCGACAGTCCGCTTGTGACCGCAGGCACAGCTGAAGGCCAGAGGCTGGCCTCGGCGGAAGCCGCCGTTCGTACTCGACGTACGCACGCACGCCGAAGCACGGCCGGTCGCACCTCGCGGGCGCGGGTGCAGATCGGCGTGAACGATCTGCGCACGGAGATCGATCGGGTGCCGCGCGACCGTCGGATCGTCGTCCACTGCCGCGTCGGGTTTCGTGGCCACCTCGCGTTGCGGATCCTGAAAGGCCTCGGCTTCCAGGACGTCGCGAATGTCACGGGTGGCTTCCTGAGCATGATCGCCGAGGGCGGCTTTCCGCTCGCCGAGGGCTGAACCGTCGGCAGCCGCGCACCGTGTCACAGGGCGCGCGCGCAGATCCCGAGCGCCGCGAGGCAGCGGGCAGCTCGGGCGGGCGTCGCCGAGCTCATGCACGTCCGAGCAGCGGCGGCCGCCGGTGGCGTCGTCCACGCACAGCGCGCTCGCGCAGTCCGCCTCGCCCGTGCACGGCACACCCGCGGCGCCGGTGCCGCGCGGCCCGCGAACGCAGGACACCATCGTTCCGCTCGGGTCTGGCTCACGCACGCGTGCGTTGGTGGGCAGTCGTAGTTCGTGAAGCACGGACAGTCGCCGACTGCGGCGCACGCGCCCATCGTGCTATCGACGGCGATGGCTGGGGCGTCGGGCGGGGAGCTCGTGTCATTGCAGCCGACGAGGCACGGCAGGAGCCACCACAGGCGCATCGGACACAGCGTAACCCGCCTCGACGCGGATCGATCGATCCGGACAACCCGATCCAGGGACACGTGTCACATCCGCCGTGCCGACACGTGCCGCCGCCTGGCGGGTATATTCGCCCGGCCTGATGAGCCGCGCATTCGAGGTCACCGCATGCGTGGTCTCGCTCGTCACCAGCGCCGCGGCGCAGGGCACCACCATCACGGGCAGGGTCGTCGACGAGGCTGGGCTGCCGATCGAGGGAGCCACGATCCTCCTGCACGACGAGGCCGCGACGACGGCGGACGATGGGACGTTCACGATCACCGCCGCGCCGGGCTCGCTGACGGTGATCGCCTCGGGCTTCGTGGCGCGCACCCTGCCCGCCAAGGGCAACGTGGTCGTGCGCCTCGTGCGCGTCTCGGGCGAGGTCATCGAGATCTCGGGTAGAGCGCCCGAGGAGAGCAAGCCGCTCGCGTACACGATGTCGGCCAAGGACGTGGCGTCCACGCCGGGCGCGATGAACGATGCGCTCCGCGCGATCACGATCTTGCCGGCGGCGGCGCGGATCCCGTTCTCGTTCGGCGGCGTGGTGCTCCGCGGCATGTCGCCACGCGATTCGAGCGTGTTCATCGATGGCGTGGAGATCCCGCTCGCGTTCCACTTCGGTGGCATCACCGCCGTATTCCCCACCCAGATGCTCGAGGACATGCGCGTGGTGCCGAGCGGGTTCGATGTCTCGCTGGGCCGCACCCAAGGCGGCGTCGTCGAGCTCACGACACGGGCTCCGCGCGGCGATGCCTATCGCGTCGGCGGCGAAGTCAGCCTCCTGCACTCGCAGGTATCTGCGGAGGGGCCGGCGCCGCGCGACGGTGCGTTCCTCGTCTCGCTCCGGCGGTCGTACTTCGATCTCTTCCTGCGCCCCTTCGTCAGCCGCAACGATCCGCATGCCGAGCTACACGGACGGTCAGGTGCGCGCGCAGTGGGCGAGGCCGGCAAGCGCGGTCAGCTCGCCGCGTACGTGATCGGCTCGCTCGATCGGATCGCGAACTCCACCGATGCGGCGAAGCCGAACGACATCGACGCCCAGGGCCACGTCGCCGTGAACCTCGGCTTTCTGCGCGCGGGCACCACCTACAAGCGTAAGATCGATCAGTCGCTGTTCACGCTGGCGCCGATGCTCGGCTCGAACATCCTGACCCTGTTCACCAAGGAGTACGACGAGAACGCGCGGGCCAAGGTCCTCGACATCAGCCGCCGCTGGTACCTGTTCGGCGGCCGTGGCGAGTGGCTGCGCGACGATCCGCACGGCTTCCTGCACGCCGGCGTGGACGTCTCTGGTGGCTACATCGGGCGCATCTCGCAGCCGAAGACCGCCGACACCGACAACGACGTGCCGCTGCCGCGCAACACCGTGCTGTGGACGGATGCCGCGGTGTTCGTCGAGGCGCGCCGGCACTGGTACGGCGATCGCATCTCGATCCGCCCGGGCCTTCGCCTCGATCGGTTCGGCCTCGGCGAGCGGTGGGCGCTCGATCCGCGGATCAACGCGCACGTCACCCCTCTCGCCGACGGCCACGCTGCGCGCGTCACTCGGGCGCTACCACCAACCTCCGTCGCCGGCGCACTTCCGACGAGTTCGCCGACAACCTGAAGGCCAAGAGCTCGTTCGTGGATCAGGGACGCTCTCGGTGGAGGTCACCTGCCCCGGGCCTCCTCGGCGTCGATCACCGGGTTCGCGCACGACGGCACAAGACCCTCGTCGACATCGCGGCGAACAACATCCGCGAGCAGGGCATCGATCTCCAGCAGGTGTTCCAGGAGCTGCTCGAGGAGCAGATCGGCCTGTACGGCTTCCAGGGAACGTCGGTCGCCAGCGCACCTACGGCATCGAGACCTCCGTGCGCTACGACACCGACACGTTTCGCACCCTCGCGAACTTCTCGTGGTCGCGGGCGAAGCGGAAGTACGATCCGGCGCTCGGCGGCGGCTGGGAGCCGTATGGCGCTCGACCAGCCGCTGCGGCTCAACCTCCTCGCCACGACCACCGCGTTCCGCTGGAACTTCGGCGCGCGGCTGACGATGGTCCCCGGCAATCCGGCCCACCTCGTCCACGAGGGCACGCCCTACGATCCCAACAACGACGAGCCAGCGACCGTCCTGCAACGCCTCCCGCTGTTCTGGCAGTTCGACGTGCGCATCGATCGCGCACGTGGCCCGTGTCGTGGGGCAACATCATGCTGTTCTTCGACCTGCAGAACGTCACGAACCACCGCAACGCGTCGAGGCGCGCGACCGGGTGCTCGACTACAACCGCCCGCTCGAGAATCAGGCCTATCACAACGAGGACATCCTGGGCCTCCCCCTGTTGCCGTACATCGGAGTCGAGTTTGCGCCGCGTTGATCGCCTCGCCCTCGCCGCGCTCGGCCTCACCGGCTGCATGCGGATCTATCCGGATCCGGAGCTGCCCGACGTGACCGTCCTGTGGGGCGAGCAGGACTGCCGCGATGGCACGGGCAACGTCGCGATCACGCTGACCGGCGTCGACACGCCGTCGACCGCAACGACCACGGTGCCGTGCACGGACCACACGGTGGCGTTCCCGATGTCGCACGCCAGCGCTTCCACATCGCGGGCTCGCTCCTCGATCTTGCCGGCGACGTGTTCAGCACGTCGGAGAGCGACGTCGATCTGCGCAACGGCTTCGACCAGGAGACCGGGCTGTACTTGACGGGTTCTCGAACTTCCGCGTGGCGTGGACCTTCGAGGGCGGCGGCACGTGCGCGTCGACCGGAGCGGAGGGCATCGAGATCCAGTTCTCGCTCCCGGGCGAGCCGGACGTGGCGGGGTTCAGATCGCGTGCGAGCCGCTGCTGTTCCTGGGCACGGTCCCGCCGGCGACCTACACCGTGCAGTTACGGGCGCTCGCGTCGGGCTCCGTGATCGCCATCTCGCCCGACAGCCCGCCCGTGGACGTGACGGCGGAGGGGGTCACCGATCTCGGTATCGTCACGCTCGCGCCGTGCGGCGCGACCTGCCCCTGACTCGTCGCGAGCAGCTCGGTGTACGCTCGGACACCACCACCATGAAACTCATCGGCGGACTGATCGGCTTTGTCATCATGACCGTCATCTCGCTTCAGCGTCAGCGCGCAGATGAAGAACCGCCTCGCCGAGTTCGATGACGGCCGCCGCTGCATCGCCTGTCACGCGACGAACATGACGGTCGCCGACGGGAAAGCGCGCTGCAACCAGTGCTTCCACACGTCCGACCTCGCCGCGCTTCAGGCTGCCGTGGTGACCGACCAGCAGATCCAGGACGTCACGCGTCCGCAGTAGGGAAAGCCGGCTGTCTCGACGTCGCCTTGCGGGTGGGGATCGCCGGTGCGACGGTTAGCCATGGACGCTACCAGCCGCAACCTCCGTTGCTCGCATTGCGGGTGCGGACTTCAACCACCGCCGAGACTCAACTCAACACTTGGCGCTTCCGCGACGTTCCTCGGGCTGGACGCCCACAATCAATCGGCGGACGTGTACGCCTCGTCGCCGCTGCGGCCGACTCCGAGTGGTTCGTGCCCTCCGGGACGACAACAGTACCTGGTCGCGACCGCACCGTTGCCAGGAGCGCCCCGCGGTCGAGTGCCCGGGCAGGTGCAACATGATCGTCGGAAGGAGGTCCGCCGCGCACCTGCGGCTGGACGCGCCCGGCCACGCGATGACGCCCGAACGGAAACGAGGTCCGTCAGCTGGCGCGCCGTCGCACCGGCAACACGAGATACGCAGCACCACCGCGGCCAGCTCGACGAGCAACGTCACGACGGGCCACGGCGCGACTTACATGCGCCAGCGCGGGGCAACGTGGTGACACCCTCAAGCGCGCCGGAGGCGCGGAGTGGCGGTTCGGATTAGCTCGACCACGCGGCACCGTATACGGGGCTGCCAGCGATCAGGCCGAGAACGGAGCCGGCATGACCAGGTTGTCGAGCCTCCGCCTCGCCGATGCCGACGGCGATCGTGCCCGGGCAGAAGCTTCTCTTCCTTCGAAAAAGAGCGCCATCCCGACGCCGAACACCCGTAGGCCCACCGATCATCGCAGCGCCGAGAGAGAAGGCGACTTGATCGGGATCACGTCGCCCCACCAAACGCGGTGACGATGACTACGCCGATCGCCCCCCACGGCGAGCGCGCCGCCAGCATTGAGCCGACGACGGCGATCTGAGGCGATACACGCGACGAATCGCTCGTAGCGAGAGCCCGGCCTTGTGTGAGCAGCCAGCCAAACGCGAACCCGATTCCCAGCGGCGGTCGACGATGCTCACGGCACACCTCCGCGGCCTCGATGGACGAGGAATGCCGTCGGGATCCCGCCCCCGAACATGCCGACCATGAACGCGAATGCGCCGGGGATCAGGACCGCGCCGCCCGACATCGCGAGGCTCGCGGTGCAGCCACCTGCGATGCCCGCGGCGAACGCGGTGAGCGCGGCGCCGAGGAACGCGATCATCCAGCGGCGCGGAACGCTCGGCCCATAGATCTCGACCCAGTCATGATCCGGCATCGTGCGGAACCGGAACGTGCCGCTCGCGAGCGCCGACGCGAGCGCGCCGAGGCCGGCGCCGAGCCACGCGAGCAGATCCCACGAGAGCGACAGCGGTCCGATCACGTGTCGCCAGTAGGTCGCCTCCGGCGCCACCGCGGCGCCGATCCCTCCGGCCAGCTGCTGGTACGCCGCCGCGCCGCTCAGCCGGTGGCCGAAGGCGAGCGAGATGGTGATCACCACGCCGAGGGCGGCGCCCGCCAGCGCGGGCGACCACGATCGCGCGCGCAGCCCCGCGATCGTTGCAGCGCCGAGCGACGCCACGCGTTCGCCACGCCTGCGGCGCTCGGTGCGGACCACGCCGATCGCGCCGACGAGCGCGAGCGCGATCACGAGTGCTCCAGCGACGACGTTCGCCGCGCCCGGTGCCGAGGCGCGCGCTGCCGCGGGACCCACCGGTGGGGACGGCCGCGGCGCGGCCTCAGGAGCGCGTCGGCCTCGCTCGTCGAGGTACCGCGCGAGCAGAGGCGCCGGCGAGCCATGGCACGCCTCGCACCGCGCAGCGACGAGCGGCGGGACGAGCCCGACGTGGGCGTCGTCGCGTGCCGCGGCGAGCGGCTCCCCTCCATGGCAGGCCGCGCACAGGTCACCGAACGCGTGATCGCCGTGCCACGACGTTCCGTCGCGATCGACCGGATGCTCCCCGCGTTCCTCGTGGCAGGCCGCGCAGCTCGACCGTTGTCCCCCGCAGCTCTGCGCCTCCGCAGGGCGCGGAACCAGCACGCTCGCGAACGCCAGGCCGGCGGTCAGAGCGGCGGCGATCGCGCGGCCCGAGGTGGGATCGAGAGCTCGCATCCTGGTCGGGAGCCACAGCAAGCGAGATACCAGCGGCTCCCCGACGTGTGGGCGGAGTGCAGCCCAGAGGGCGCGCGGCCTGCGTGTCGTCCTGCGCCTCGGCGCATAGCGGTTCGCGAATGTCCCATGCCGTCCCCGATCGGCGTGGCGCAAGTCCTGCTGAGCCCCGGCTGCCGATGATTGATCAGGGGCGTAGATATGTGGTGATCCTGGCCGGTGGGGAGGGCAACCGGCTTGCCTCGTTGACGCGAGGCGCTCTACGGCACCGGCCTGCCCAAGCAGTTCGCGGTGCTCGCCGGTGAGCACTCTCGCTGCTTCAGACCACGATCGAGCGCGCGGCCATGCTCGCCACGCTGGATCGGGTGATGGTCGTCGTCTCCGCTCACCACGAGGCGATCGCGCGCGCGCAGATCGCGCCGTGCCCCCAGGGGTCGAGCTGGTCGTCCAGCCGGCGAACCTCGATACCGCGCCGGGGATCCTGCTACCGCTCGTGCGCATCCTGTCGCGCGATCCACATGCACGCGTCGTGTTCTCCCATCGGACCACTACCTCTCGAACGTCGAGCCACTCCACCGTCAGGCTGCTGGCCGCGGAGCACGGCGAGCTTGCCGGCCGCCTGATGCTGATCGGCGTGGCGCCCACGGCCGGAGGTCGAGTACGGGTGGATCGTCCCCGCGGACCGCATCGGCGGGTCGGTCGCGTACGAGGTGGAGCGGTTCCACGAGAAGCCCACCGCCGAAGTGGCGGAACAGTTGTGGGCCCTCGGAAGCCTGTGGAACACGTTCATCCTCGCCGGCCCAGCGAAGGTGTTCTGGGATCTCGCGCGGTCGTTCATTCCGGCCCACGTCGCCGCACTCGGAGCTCTATGCCGCCTCGATCGGTGGCCTCGACGAAGCCGCGGCGCTCGCGACGGCCTATCGCGGCGTGACGAGCGCGAACTTCAGCCGCGACGTGCTCGCCCACGCCCCGGCGCTGGCGGTGGTGCCGGTCACCGGCAGTGGCTGGAGCGACTGGGGCTCGCCTGCGCGCGTGTTCGCGAGCCTGGAAGGGGACGGAGAATCCGACCACAGCAATGGTCGTGCGGATCCGCGACGACGCCGCGATCGTCTAACGCGTCCACAGCAGCAACGCGATCAGCTTCTTGCGATCCTGCACGACCGGCAGGTGCTGATCGAACAGCTTCTGCCACGCGCGCCGCCGAGGACACATCGCCGATCGCCCGCGCGGATCGCGGTACATCGCGACGTCGCCGAGGAACCGAAAGGATGTGCTCTCGAGCCAATACGTGCTGATGTCGCTGCGGAAAACAGCCGGATCGCGGCGGCCAGCTCCTCGCGATGGGTCTTCACCATCGGCGCGACCGCGAGCACGTAGTTCTGGAGCGAGTTCCAGAACACGTTGCAGTCGCGGAACACCGCGGCGAGCTCGGCACCGTCCCCGCGCTGTGCCGCGGCGAACGCCTTCGGTAGCCGCGCCTCCCTCCGAGACCACGCCAAGTAAACGGTCCGGGTCGGTTGCTTCGCCCCATCGGACTTGCGCCATCCTCTCGATCGCCGGGTGAATGTAGCCTGCGTGCTTCGCGGGGAACGGCGAGGCCCGTCGAGGAGCGCGGCGCCAGCTCCACGCTGTAGTCGTAGTGTGCGCTCGACTCGGTGCCCCTTGCGGTCGGCGTTGGCCTTCCGCGCACCGGCAAGATCACCGCGGAACGCGAGGAGGCCGCGGTCTTCCCGAGCAGCGCGTCGCGAATCTCCGGGTCAGCATCAGGTCGCATCGCTGCGACTTCGAACGGGACAGCCACCAGGTGGGTTGGAAGCCGAAGCCCACCAGATCTGCCAGGTTCGCCTGTCCATCACGGCAGCGTGGGATCGCCCGCCACGACGCGCAGCGGTCAATGAAGCTGGCGAGCGCGTAGTCGCCCGACACCTTGGTCTCGATGGCGGCGAGGGCCGCGGCTTGGTCTGCCTCGGGCAGCAACAGCGCCTTCCGATCGGCTGGCAAAGCCGTCCGCTGGATCCGAGGACCTTGGCGACCTGATCGGCCTCGCCGCCCAGGCCGCGGAACAGCGCCGCGAGACACCGGGTCTTGAGCGCCTGCGCGCAGACGTCGGCCTCCGCGGAAGAACGACCCGGCTCGCGCTTGCTCTGCTCCTCCGCGACCGCCTCAGCGGCCGAGGCGGCCTCGCGCCAGCGCCTGGTGGCGATCGCGACCCGTGCCCGTGAAGAACGGTTGAGAATCCCGCCCGGCTCGTTCCACGCCTCTTCGTAGCGCCGAGGAACGCCAGCGCCTGCGACGCGAGCACGTGGTCTCCGCAGGCCCGCGCGCAGAAGCGCAGCGCCTCCGTCGAGCCGGATCGACTCGAACAGCGCGGGCGCGGCGCGGTTGCCCTGCAGCTCGTCGAGCTGGAGCCTGAGCTGGAACGCGTCTTCCGTGTGGACGAAGTCGTAGCGAAACCGCGACGCGATGCGCTCGAGAGCCACGTCGCGCGACCCCGGCATCGCAGCAGCGATCGAGAGCGCATCCGAGGTTATCGAGCGTCCGCTGGACGCCACGGTCCTCGCCCTTGGCATGCCTTGAAAGCGCGCGGCTCCCGACGATCCGGGCGCTCCGTAGCCGACCAGCGCGAAGCGAGCGCCAAGCCCCCGCGGTGGAGATCGGCTCTGAGTGGCGCGGCCCGCTGCGGCGTCACCGCCCGGCACCGATGCATCGGCCGCGAGCTGCCATCCGATTCCAGACTCGCGATACGCGACGTTGTCCTCCGCCCGCGGCTCGGCGACACCGGCGATCACGACCTCGTCGCCGGTCTTCACGCCGATCGTGTTGTTCCGCGCGAGGAACCCGGGCTTGTTCGACGTGCCGTGGACGAGCGTGACCGGACCGGTGATCGCGATGTTCTCGCCATGCTGATCGATCCACAGCTCGTCGCTGCGCTCCGCGGTAGAGCCCTCGCCCGTGACGACCGCGGTGATCGAGCCCTTGGTGATGGTGCCGCGCACCGACGGGGCCGCTCTCCAGCGGCGTCACCGTCGAGAGCGAAACTTCAGGTCCTCGGCCGCCTTCTTGCGCGCCGTCCGCTGGCGACGCAGCTGGTTGAGCCCGAGCGCGACGACCG
Organism: Myxococcales bacterium; assembly: GCA_016720595.1. Taxonomy (GTDB): domain Bacteria; phylum Myxococcota_A; class Polyangia; order Haliangiales; family Haliangiaceae; genus JABFXX01. Next base: position 76,976 of record JADKKI010000044.1, on the reverse strand, counting down.
TGATCGCGACCAGCGCGACTTCAGGCGGACGCGCCGTGCACCGCGAAGGAAGCTGCACGCGACGAATATCCCACACTCCGCCGATCCGTGACGGTGGCATCGCGAATGCGCTGCGCGGTGCAACGCCTGGCCCGTTTCTGCGCGAGGCGCAGGACCGGCCGAGCGAGACGAGACTGGTTGGCGACGTCGCCGCAGTCCGAGGTAGGAAGTTGCACAGGCTCCGCGACAGCTCTTAGGCCGAGAGCTATGGCTTCGGCACGATCTCGATTTCGCCCGGGATCGACCACACGATGGCGGTCGGTCCCACCGCGAAGGCACCGGAGCTTTGGGGGGTGACCGTGGTCGTCACACCGCCGCCTATCGGCGTCCGCTTCAGCGGCGCCGTATTGTCGCTCAGAGCGCCACCGTCGAGCGCGCTCCAGTACACATCCGTCGCGTCGACGACCACGCTCAGCAAGCCTGGCTCGTTCGTCGCGAGTGGAATCGGCGAACCGCCGGAGAGCGGAATCTGGACGACATTGCCGAGCGCGTTCGGATCGGACGACGCCCCATCGGTCTCGATCACGTACAGGTTCTGTGCGTCAACCGCGAAGCCGGAGCGTGCAACTCCGAAGGCACCGCCAGCGTAGTACCCGCCTGCGCCGATCAGATAACCGGCCGGTGCGGTGTGGAGGATCTCGAAGGTCGGGTTGAATCCGCCCGTGAGCGGCACCCGCGCGACCATGTTCCCGCCCCCAGGACCGTCCGTGCGCAGCCGTCCAGAGAAGTAGATGTAGGTCGCGTCCGCCGCGAGGTAACCGAGGGAAAACACATCGGGGTTCATCTGCGAGGTTGCTCGCCGTCCACGCACGCTCGGTCAGCCACAACTCGCCACCCCCGTTGAGGAAGCTGGTGATGACGACACTGTCGTTCGTGGCGACGTAGCCGAGCCCGTTCGGACCCCAGGTGGAGACCGCTCCGCCAGTCAACGGAACGCTCTGGCTCCGCTCCGCGCCGTTGACCCAGTACACCTCGTGCGCATCGATCGCCATGACGCAGGCGTGTTGCGCCTCGATGGAACTGCCCTGATCGCGACACCGAGCGGCGAGCGCTTGGTTGCGACGCTCGTGGTCGGCGACCTCGTGTACACCGAGGATGCACGCGGACTGCGCGTGGCAGCACCGATCCTGCGGGTCAGGCGCGTCGGCGTGCCGACCTCACACCGTGTCGTAGTGGTGGCGCTCGCGGATGGTCGGCGCGTGCGGGTCTCGGCGGAGCATCCGCTTGCGAGCGACGGTGTGATCGGCAACGTGGCCGTTGGGGGGCAGCTCGATGGCAGCCTGGTCATCGACCGGCAACTCGTGGCGCCAACCGGGGGAGCCACGTGGGACATCTTGCCGGCGGGGGACACCGGGCACTACTGGGCGAACGGTGTGCGCCTGGGAAGCACGCTCCGCTAACAGGCTGGAGGGCCGACGCGCCGACCGCGCAGATCCGTCGCAGGCGCGAGGACGCGCGTTATCTTGTTCGATAGGTCAGGTCGTCGAGCTCGCCGCCGATGTCATTGCGGCCGCGCGTGATGACGCCCCCGTAGCAGATGGTCTCGATGCCATCGTGCGGTGCGCCGCTGGTCGACCGCGAGGTGCACCACGCGGTACCTTCGCGAGTGAGCGACTGCGTTCGCGTGTAGCGCGGACCGCCTTCGCCGCCTTCCTTCGTGCGCTTCGTGATGGCCTTGGGCGCGGCCGCGATCAGCAGCTCGTGGTCCGTGTCCGCGCCGAGATCTTCGCCGGTCGTCGGCCAAACGACGTTGTTGTAGCGGCGGAGTCCCGATGGCGTCGCGAGGTACATGCCGGAGACGGTGAACTTCCAGCCCTCCTCGCGATCACACGTAACCTCGCTGACGCTGCGAGCGCCGAGACGAAATGCGCGTGCAACCTTGCACGTGATCGGCGCGAGCTTGTCGGTCTTCTTCTTCCACTTTCGCTGATCGGGTTCCTTCTCGATCTGATCGTAGTCCCAGGTCGTGCGCGAGAGGGCATAGGTCCAGGTGGACGACACATCGAACAGCTTCGCGTAGTGCGCGGGCAGCTTCGGCTCGGCGCTCGCCACGGTGCTTGCGAACAGGATCGCGAGGGCCAGCAGGCGCACGTCTGGATCATACGCTTGAAGGGAGAGGCGCATTCCACCGTTCCCGCTGGTGCGGCTCCGTCGATCATCGTGGTCGGCCCCTTGCGGTCGAGGAGATCGAGCAGCCGAGCGTAAGCCACCTGCTCGTCTAACTATCGTGGAGGATAGGGGTGTCGAACCCCTGACCCTCGGCTTGCAAAGCCGATGCTCTCCCACTGAGCTAATCCCCCGGGGACGACGTAGGTATCGCGCTGCCGGCCCCTCGTCAACCGGCTCAGGGCGGGGTCAGCCCCCGCGCGGTGTTCACCATCACGCGGGCCTGGACGCCCTTGGGGCCGGACTGGGACGAGACCACGTCGGCCCCGGCGTCGTAGTGGCCCTTGAGCGCGTCCACCGTCGGGGACGCAGCGTTGTCGTAGACGAACGCCCGGACGTTGGCCGGGTGCAGCTTGGCGGTCACCGCGGGGCCGATGGCCACCCCGGGATCGAACTCGTACATGAACGCCCGCGGGTTGTTCAGGGCGAGGAGGCCGTCCACCGCCGCGAGGTCGCTCGCCACGTTGACGAGGTAGTACACGCTGTCGGCGTTGGGGAGGGTCGGGATCAGCGTGCCGAGCTCGGGCGCGTTGATCTCGATGAACGCGAAGTCCTCGGCGTGCTGGGCGCGGACCTCGGCGATCGTGCGGCCGTAGTCCACGGCGCGCTTCACGCACAGCTGCACCACCATCTTGCCGCGGATGTAGTTGAGCACGTCGTCGAGGCGCTGGAAGGTCTCGGTGGAGGACGGGAACCGGTGGCAGCCGGTGACCTGCGCCGCGGTCATCTCCTCGATCTTCTGGTTCGCGCAGTCGAGGGATTCGTAGAGCTCGATCGGGCTCGAGTGCGAGATCACGGCGACGTTGTCGCTGGTGAACCGCACGTCGATCTTCACGCCATCGTCATCGGCGGCGTACGCGGCGATCAGCGCGGCGTTGGAGTCGTACGGCTTGTTCGTGGCATCCCACGAGCCGCCGTGGGCGATCGCGAGGGCGCGCGGGCATGTCGCGTCCGTCCAGCACGCGGCGAGCGAGGTGCGGTAGTCGCCCATGGCGCCCGGCGGTGGGGTCACGTCGGGCGCGGCATCGGCGATGACCGCGGCGTCCGTGGTGTCGCCGGTCGAGCTGCTGCCACAGGCCGCGAGGGCCAGAGCCACACCGAATCCTGCCAACCGCGACATCCGGCGGACCCTAGCACGGGCCCTGGCGGGCCTACTCGGGCTTTTCGGGGGGCGGCTCGACGGGGTCGGGCGGCGCCTCGTCGAGGACGATGTCCTCGAGGTCGGCCTGCGGGCGGCTCAGCGGCTTGGTCGGCTCGCGCTTCGGGAACAGGGGCGGCGGGTACATCGCGCGCGCCTTCGCCGAGGCCTGGCCCCAGGCGAGGAAGATCACGATCCAGCCCGTCGGCATCCAGAAGCAGATCTCCGGGAAGTGCATCGCGAAGCCGCAGACGTAGCCGCTGATGACGAGGGTCAAGAGGCCGATCGAGACCAGCTTGTTCTTCGTCATGCCGACCTTCGGCATCGGCAGCCGCGAGGCCATCAGGTAGCCCATCACGGCGACGAAGATCGGGAAGTACTTCCAGACGGCGAGCGGGGTGGAGAACGCATCGCCGAACAGCTTGGCGCCACCGAAGTGGCCCTGCCCGACGATGTCGATGTTCGGATCGTACTTGAGGAGCAGCAGCATCCAGATCGCGATCAGGCCGCCCGACAGCGTCGTGGGGATCCCGAAGAAGATCTTCGTGGGGACCTGGTCGTCGCTGAGGATGTTGTAGCGAGCGAGCCGGAACACGGCGCACAGCATGTAGCCGCCGCACACGATGAACAGGATGGTCTTGCCGTTGCCATCGGCGAACGGGAGGCCGGGGTACTTCGAGAGGAAGGTCAGGACGAGGTACGCCGGCGCCACGCCGAAGTTGAGGAAGTCCGCGAACGAATCGAGCTGCATGCCGAGCTCGCTCGTGCCTTTGACGGCGCGCGCGACCAGGCCATCGAGCCGGTCGGTGAGGACGGCGTAGATGATCATCCACGCGGCGAGGGCCGGATCGTTATGGGCGGCGGCCCACAGGGAGACCAGGCCGAAGATCATCGACGACAGCGTGATGAGGTTCGGCGCGAGGTAACGAAGGAATCGTGCGGATGCCATCAGCCCTTCCGCTTGTTCGCGTGGTCCATGATCCGGGAGTACAGGCGCACGCCGAGGCTATCCGTCATCAGGCCCTCCACCACGCGGGCGATCTCGGCCTGCGGGTCACCCTCTCGATACACGAACCGGATGGCCATTCCGGCCTCTTCGTCCGCACTCTCGGCGATGATGCGCTGGACCTCACCATGGATGGTGAAGGGTTGATCGCGGCCGGGGACGAATAACTTGAACAGGAACTCGGTTCCGATCGGCAGCGGGCGACTTGTCTTGATGAACGTGCCGCCACGCGAGATGTTCTTGGTGTAGTCGGCGAAGAACGTGTTGAGCCGCTTGTATTCGACCTTGAGCTCGATCGGACGACGCACCTCGGCGCGTCGCTCCTGTGGGGGCTCGTCGACCACGGCCCACCATACCAGGTCCGCCGGATGAGCGCCGGTCACGCGGGCGAAGCGATCCGCGCAATGCTGAGGCTCCCGCGCACGGTGCGCCCGTGGGCTCGCTGGCAGTGGGCACTCGCGATCCCGACGCTGGCGTTCATCCCGCGCCTGATCGGCCGGCTGTGGACGTGGATCCTCCTCGCCACGCTGATGGGGCTCGGGTTCGGGTTCCTGCCGCTGTTCGGCGTGCTCGGGTACGAGCTGTCCCTCGCCGTGGCGCTGTTCGTGGCGCCGATGAGCCTGGATGTCGGGGCTGCCCTCGCCCGCCAGCTCCAGCGCCAGCCCGCCGCCGGGATCGTCGGCGCGGGCTATGCGGGGCGCGCCCTCGCCCGCTCCACGCTGCTCGCCACCGGGCTGACGGTGACGGTCGCCCTGATCCCGGGCGTGATCTGCGCGCTGCGCGGGATCGTGGTCCCGACCTGTGACTGGTGGTTCGGGATCGTCGCGTACCTGGCGCTGCCCGTGGTCACCGCGATGCTGGGGGGCGCGCTCGGCCATGCGCTCGGCGTGATCGCCGGGCCCCGGAGGTTCCTCGGCGCAGCGCTCGCCCTGCTGCCGGTGTTCGTGGTCGCCGGTGCGGCGCTGTGGCGGTTCTATGCGGCGCCGCCGGTGTTCACGTACAACGCGATCCTCGGGTACTTCCCCGGCAACCTCTACGACGAGAACGTCCAGCTCACCGCGACGTTGTGGTGGTCCCGGCTCGAGCAGCTCGCGTGGGTGCTGATGGTGATCGGCCTGGTCGCGTGGCTCGTCGACGTGCCCACGTTCCGCGCGGCGCGTGCGGCTCGCCCCGCGGGCCCGAGGCTCGGCGCGATCGCGATGGCCGTGGTGGCCGCGCTCGGCGGCGTGGTGCTCCACATCGAGAGCGGCGCGCTCGGGTACGCGATCGACGCCGAGGACATCGAGGAGGCGCTCGGCGGCCGCATCGAGACGCCGCACTTCATCATCCACTACTCGAACACGCCCGAGATCGAGGAGCAGATCGGTGTGATCGCCGAGGACCACGAGCTCCGCTATGCGCAGGTGGTGAAGCAGCTCGGCGTGGCGCCCGCGGGCAAGCTGCGCTCGTTCTACTTCTCGGATCGCGATCAGAAGGCGCGGTGGATGGGCGCGCGCGATGTGGAGATGGCGAAGCCGTGGCGTCGCGAGATCTATCTCGATCACCGCGCGTTCCCGCACGGCTCGTTGCGCCACGAGATCGCGCATGCGGTGGCGAGCGAGTTCGGCGATCCCATCTTCGGCGTGGCGATGCAGAAGATCCACGGCATCCCGCTCGCGAGCCCAGGCCTGATCGAGGGGCTCGCCGTGGCGATCGATTGGCCGGGCGGCTACGAGCGGCTCACGCCCCACGAGGCGGTGCGTGCGCTGCAGGCGATGGGCAAGCGGCCCTCGATCGCGGCGCTGCTCTCGCTGCAGTTCTTCACGTTCTCGTCGGCCACCGGGTACACCACCGCGGGCTCGTTCCTGCGGTTCCTCCTCGACACGTATGGCGCCGAGCGGCTGCGGAAGATCTATCGCAGCGGCGGCGAGTTCGAGGCCGCCTATGGCAAGCCGCTCGCGGCGCTCGAGGCGGAGTGGCTCGCGATGATCGCCACGATCCAGCTACCGCCGGGCGTGGTGGACGCGTCGCGCGAGCGGTTCCGCGGCACGAGCGTGTTCGATCGCCCCTGCCCGCACGCGATCGCCAAGCGACGCGAGCAGGCACAGGAGGCCGCCGCCGCTGGCGAGCAGCGCCGCGCGGTGCTGCTGATGCGCGATGTCTGCGGCAATGCGCCCGAGGAGCCGCGGTACCAGCTCGATCTCGGCGACATGCTGTTCGGTGGCGATCCGATGGAGCACGCGGAGGCGATCGGGCGGTGGACCTCGGTCGCGCGCGACGTGGAAGGCGTGACCTCGAGCCTCCGCGCCGAGGCGCTCCAGAAGCTCGCGCGCGCCGCCGCCGGAACCTCGGGCGATTTCGTGACCACGCGCAAGCTGATCGGCGAGGCGCTCGCGCTGCCCGTGGATGCCGGCGATCGGCGCCAGCTCGAGGCGCTCGCCTTCGCGCTCGATCACGCGGGCCCGGCGGGCCCTGCCCTGCGCGGGTACTTCTTCCCCGGCGCGAGCCGCATCGATCCCGCGACCTGGGCGCTGCTCGCGACGCTGGCCGAGCCAGGCCTCGGGTTCGGGCACTACCTGCTCGGCCTGCAGCGCCTCGGCTCGGGCGGGATGGTCGCGGCCGCTGCCGAGCTCGAGCGCGGCCTCGCCTTCGGGCTCCCCGGGCTCGCGTTCGTGAAGTACGCGGCGCGCCGCCTCGCGGTGGCGGCCTATCGCGCCGGTGACAAGGGTGGCGTCAACCTCGCGATCACCACGCTGTCCGGATCCGCGATGACGGCTTCGGATCGGCTGCTCGCGCAGGATTGGTCCGAGCGACTCGCGTTCGACGCGAACTGATCGGCTACATGCCGGAGAGGAACGACCAGCGCTTGCCGTCCCACTCGAGGAACAGCTGGTTCTGATCGCGCTTGTCGGGGCGGTTCGCCTTGCCGTTGACGTTGGAGATCGTGAAGCTCGCGTCGATCAGGATATCGACGGTGGCCTTGCAGCCGGCCTGCAGCGTCTTGCACTCCTGGTTCACGGCCATGTAGCGGAGCGAGTAGCGGATGTCGGTCGCCTTGCTGAGGCGGTTCATCAGCACGTTGCGGAGGCCGTCGTAGCCATAGTCGTCGCTACCGGAGGGCGTGCCGCTGTCCTCCCAGTACTGCTTGTTGGCCATCAGCATCAGGCCTTCGGCGTCGCCGCGCTCCACCGCGAGGCGGTACTGCTCGACGGCGTCGAGGAGCTGCTTGTTGTTCGGCGTGTACGGGACGCGCGTCCCGCTGATGTAGACCCGCTTGGTGGCGCACCCGGCGACCGATGCCGCGAGCGTCAGACACGTGGCCGCAAGACAGATGAGGGAGGACCGGTTCATGTGCGAGCGAGCGAGGGTCGTACAAGAACCACGCCAGCGGCGGTGACGCTACAACACCGCGGAAAGTTGGCCAAGTGCAGGACCTCGCCAAGCTTCCACCCTCGCCAGAAAGGCACGGAAGTCCTTCTCGGGGTTTGTGACCCTTGCCAAATAGACATCCGTGATGCGCGTGATCGTGAACCTCGTCGCCGCCGCCCGCACTTCTATAGGCAGCGCCTCGCGATCGGCCTGCGGCAGGGGCCGCACGCCCTGATAGCCCTCGAGGAGCGCGCGCACGAGGGCGAGCTCGGGATGGCCGGTCCAGCACCAGTCGTTGATGCAGACCGCGAGATCGTAGGCGAGGCTGCCGGCCGAGGCCTGCTCGAAGTCGAGGATCGCGGTGACCTGCCCCGCTTCCCACAGCACGTTGTCGCGGAACAGATCGCCGTGGATGATCCCCTGGGTGGCGTGGCGGCGGAGGCCCGCGGCCTCCGAGGCGCACGCGAGCTCCTCCCCGAGGATCGAGGTCGCCGCGACCAGGGCAGGATCGCAGGTGGATTGAAACCGCGAGAACCGCGCCACCAGGTGATCGTGATCGTAGATGCTGCCGCGCCGCCAGCCGGGCGGCAGCTCGAGACCGGCGACATGGAGCTGCGCGAGCGCGGCGCCGAGCTGGCTTGCGCGCTCCGGTGTGACCTCGTGGGCCGCGAGGTGATGCCCCGCGCGCCACGGAAACACGCTGACCCACTTACCGCGCTCGCTCGCGAGCGGAGCGTACGGCCGCCCATCGACGGCGAGCACCGGGGGCGGCGTGACCACGCCTCCCGCGGCGAGTGCCCCGACGAGCCGCGCCTCCCAGGCCACATCCACCTCGGCCTTGCCCTCGTTGATGCGGACGAACCAGCGCCCGCGCTCGGTCACGATCGAGAAGTTCGAGTTGATCGTCCCCGCAGCGATGGTGTGGTGCTGCCGCAGCTCGCCGAGTGCGAACGCCGCCGCCACCTCTCCCAGCTCGGCGCCTCCGAGCTGCGTGAACACGCCCACGCACCGAACGTATCAGCAATGCGGTAGGTTCGCAGCGTGGATGCAGCGGAGCGCGCGCGGCTGGTGGAGCGCCACCTCGACCTCGCGCTCCGTGCGGCCAAGATGATCTATCCGCGGGTCAAGGCGCACGTCGAGTTCGAGGAGCTGGTCTCGCTCGCGAATACCGGGCTCGCCGAGGCTGCGCAGCGGTACGAGCCCGATCGCGGCGCCTCGTTCAACACGTTCGCGTGGTACCGCGTGCAAGGCGCCGTGATCGATGGGCTGCGGAAGATGACCACCCTGCCCCGCCGGGAGTGGGCCAAGCTCGTCGCCCTGAGGGCCGCCAGCGAATACCTCGAACACCGCGGGGAGCGCGATGCCGGCGCGGCCCAGCGCGGCGCCACGCCGCCCGCCGGAGCCGATGCGCTACGGACGATGAAAGATGCGATGTCCGCGATCCGGACGATGTACGTGACCTCGCTCGAGGCGATGCGCGACGGCGGGTTCGATCCGGCCGCCGAGCCCACCGCCTCCGTCGACGAGAAGATCGACACCACGCGCCTCGCCCACCGGCTCGCCAAGGCGTTCGCCACCCTGCCCGAGCGTGAGCGCTCGCTCATGCGGCTGCACTACTGGGAGGGCAAGAACCTCCTCGAGGCCGGGGCCGAGCTCGGGATCTCGAAGTCCTGGGCCAGCCGGATGCACGCCCAGGCCGTCGAGAGGCTGCGCGGGTTTCTCGACGACGATCCTGCCGCACACCCGTGATCCGTGGGGCTCGTGTGGTGGGGCCGCCTACATCGCGGCGCCCCACAGACGCGTTGTACAATGACGATCAGTGGGCGAACCGAAACGTCCTGACGGCGCGGTCCCGCACCCGCCTGCACCGGTGCAGACCGGCAAGCACGTCGTGGCGCGCCAGTCCGCGCAGCTCGCGGCGGCGATGGCGCGCCCTGCAGCACCGATGGCGCCGCGCGTTCCGATCGCCACGGGCTCGCAGTCCGAAGGCAATGTCCCCGTCCCGCAGGTCGCAGCGCCGATCCTGCCGCGCGCGCCCACGTCGCCGCCGACGGTGGTGATGGCGAATCCGCCGCGCGGGCAGAAGAGCTCGAACGCTACGGCCCTCCTGCCGCAAGGTCAGGCGTTCGCGCGCGCCCCGGAGCCGGCGTCGAATGGCGGCCGCAAGAAGGGCGATTCGCGGCAGCCGCTCGAGTTCGTGGAGGCGCAGCAGATCGGGCGGTTCGGCCTGATCCGCGAGCTTGCGCGCGGTGGCATGGGCCAGGTGTTCCTCGCTCGCGACACCAAGCTCGGTCGCAAGGTCGCGATCAAGTTCCTCCTCCACGACGATCCGAACTTCGTCAGCCGGTTCGTGATCGAGGCGCGCGCCACGGCGCGCTGCACGCACGACAACATCGTCACGATCTTCGAGGTCGGCGAGCACCAGGGCCTGCCGTTCATGGTGCTCGAGTACCTCGAGGGCAAGACGCTCTCGCAGCTGCTCGAGACCCGGATGCCGGTGCGCGCGTTCGTGGAGCTGATGATCCCCGTGGTGCGGGCCCTCGAGCGCGCGCACGAGCACGGCATCGTCCACCGCGATCTCAAGCCCTCGAACATCTTCGTCACCGATCGCGGCTCGGTGAAGGTCCTCGATTTCGGCGTGGCGAAGTGCTTCGACAGCCCGGCCGGCGCGGATCTCGATCGGATCGCCGCGCCCACCGCCGCGACCCAGCTGATGGAGGCGGTGGAGGCCGAGGCCACGTACGTGACGTTCTCCGGCAACGGCTCGCTGGTCGGCACGCTGCCGTACATGTCCCCCGAGCAGTGGGGCGCCGACGCCGTCGATTTCGCCTCGGACCTGTGGGCCGTGGGCATCATGTTCTGGCGCGCGCTCGCCGGCGTGCACCCCGCGGGCACGATGACGCCCGACAAGCTCCGCGCTCGCCTCACCGATCTCGACACGCCACTGCCGAGCATCGCCTCGCGAGATCCGGGCCTGCCGCGCGAGGTCGCCGCGATCATCGATCGTTGCCTCGCGAAGCGGAAGGCGAACCGCTATCACTCCGCCACCGAGCTGCTCGCCGATCTCCAGGCGTTCATGCAGCCGCGCGCGAACCGCGACGCGGACGACTGCCCGTATCGCGGCCTCGCGGCGTTCGGCGAGAGCGACGCGAAGTTCTTCTTCGGCCGCTCGAACGAGATCCGCACCGCGCTGTCGCAGCTCAACACCTAGCCGCTGCTCGCCATGATCAGCCCCTTGGGGGTGGGCAAGTCCTCGTTCGTCCACGCCGGCCTCGTACCCACGGTGCGCGCCACGGCCGGCGACTGGCAGATCCGCGTGATCCGCCCAGGCCGCTCGCCGCTGACCAACCTCGCGCACGCGCTCGGCGACGACGATCCCACCTACGCGCAGGACATCATCTTCCAGCTCCGCGATGCCCCCGGCCTGTTCGGCGAGGCGCTCCGTACCCAGTGCGCGCGCAACCGCCAGCGCGTGCTGATCGTCGTGGATCAGCTCGAGGAGCTGTTCACGCTCTCCGATGACGACGAGACTCGCCGCACGTTCCTCGCGGCCCTGCTCGCGGCCGCCGATGATCCGAGCTCGCCGGTGCGGATCGTGCTCTCGATGCGCGCCGACTTCCTCGATCGCCTCGCCGGCCACAAGCAGTTCCTCGCCGAGCTGTCGCGCGGCCTGTTCTTCCTCTCGGCCCCCGACACCGAGAACCTCCGCGAGACGCTCGTGCGCCCCGCCGAGCTCGCCGGGTTCGCGTTCGAGAACCAGGACATCATCGAGGACATGATGCAGATGGCCACCAGCCGTGGCGCCCTGCCCCTCCTGCAGTTCGCCGCGACCCGGCTGTGGGATTCGCGCGATCGCAACCGCAAGCTCCTCACGGTCACGGCGTACAACTCGATGGGTGGCGTCGGCGGCGCGTTCGCGCGTCACGCCGACGAGGTGGCGGCCGGCGTGCCGCTCGCGCAGCAGACGCTGCTCCGCGCCGTGATGACGCGCCTGGTGACGCCCGAGGGCACGCGCGCCGTGATCGATCACAACGAGCTCCTGAGCCTCGCCAGCGATAGCTCGGACGTGCAGCAGATCATCGATCAGCTGGTCCGCGCGCGGCTGATCCACCTCCACACCGATCCCACGGCGGGCGCCACCGTGGAGATCGTGCACGAGGTGCTGATCACGGAGTGGCCCACGCTCAAGCGCTGGCTCGAGGACAACCAGGCGCTCCGTGGCTTCATGCACGAGCTGCAGCAGGCGGCGCGCCAGTGGGCCGGGCGCGGCAGGCCGAACGATCTGGTGTGGCGAGGAGCCACCGCGCAGGAGGCGCTGTCGGTCTCCACGCGCCACGTCCTCGAGCTGTCCGCCGCGGAGCGCGATTTCCTCGCGGCGGTGAAGAAGCAGCTGTCGCGCGGGCGGCGGCGCAAGGTGTTCGGCTTCACCACGGTGTTCATCGTGCTGGGCCTCGTGATCACCGGCGGCGCGATCGCCGTGATCCGGATCTCCGCCGCCGAGCAGGTCGCGAAGCAGAAGGCCGTGGCCGCGGACGAGGAGGCGACCAAGGCCAAGCAGGCCGAGGCCAAGGTCACGGGCCAGCTCGAGGCGCTCAAGGCCGCGCAGGCCGGCCAGTCCGCCGCCGAGCTCAACGCCCAGGAGAAGCAGGCGCTCGCGGAGAAGGCGAAGAAGAACCTCGATCTCTCGCGCGAGGAGCTGCAGAAGAAGAACGTCGAGCTCGAGCGTACAGCGGCCGAGGCGCGGGCGGCGCAGGCCAAGGCCGAGAAGCTCGCGAAGGAAGCGGCCGCGAGTGCCGAGACTGCGCGGACCGCCACCCTCGCCGCGAAGCGAGACCGCGATGAATCGGCGCGGCTCCTCGAGCTAGAACGGCGACGCACCAGGGAGCTCGAGCAGCAGAAGAAGGCGATCGCCACGGACCTCAAAGGGAACTAGGGAGGACTCTTGAAGCAGCTGTTACTCGCGCTCGGCGTGATGGGAATGTTGGTCGCGGTGGCGCCGCCTGCCGCTGCGGACGTGAAGCCATGGGCCGTGAACGTGCCGGAGGCCACGCAGGACAAGGCCAACGCGATCTTCGAGGAAGGCAATCAGCTGTTCGCGCAGCAGGCGCACGCCCCGGCGCTCGAGAAGTACCGCGCCGCGATCGCCCTGTGGGATCACCCGCTGATCCGGTTCAACCTCGCCGTGACGTTGATCCGCATGGACCGGCCGCTCGAGGCCGCGGACGAGCTCGAGAAGGCGCTGCGGTTCGGTGATGCGCCGTTCAAGAAGGATCTCTATCAGCAGGCCCTCGATTACCAGGCGCTGCTGAAGGGCCGCGTCGGCTACATCGAGACCTCGTGCGAACAGCCAGGTGCGAGCGTGCTGCTCGATGGCAAGCCGTGGTTCAGCTGCCCCGGCAGCCAGAAGATCCGCGTCATGGCCGGCGAGCACGCCGTGGTCGGCGAGCTCCGCAACTTCCTCACCAGCTCGAAGCGGATCGTGGTGGTCGGCGGCACCACCGCCACCGAGAAGCTCGCGTTCGTGCCGCTCGAGAGCGCGGTGATCCTCAAGTACCCGTACCGTCGCTGGATCCCGTACACGATCACGATCGCCGGTGCCGCCGTCGGCCTCGGCGGGCTCGGCGTGTGGCTCGCCGGCCGCAGCCAGATGACGGACTTCGAGAACAACTTCGCGGGCGTGTGCTCGATGGGGTGCGACAAGAGCCTGTCCACGCAGCCGGCGCTCCGCGATCAGCGTGACAGCGCGGAGCTGAAGGGCACGATCGGCATCTCGATGATGGTCGCCGGTGGTGCAGTCACCGTCGGTGGCGTGGTGATGGCGATCCTCAATCGCCCGCAGCGGATCCTGCCGAAGATCGAGGTCGCGCCCACCTCGGGCGGCGCGATGGCGTCCACGCGCTGGCAGTTCTGAGAGCGGTCCCGCACCTGCGGGACAGTTCCTGCGGCAGAAACGCGAAACCTCGGCGCCGCCACGGTGTCCACGGGGGATGCAGCGCACGCTCCTCGCCGGAGTGGTGGCCGTGCTTTGGGCGGCGCCTGCCCGCGCGGATACCCTCACCACCTCCCTCGAGCAGCCGATCTACGAGGTCAGCCACACGGTCGACGTGCGGGTCGCCGAGGGCGTGGCCACGTACCGGGTCCGGCGCACGTTCATGAACCCGGGCACGCGCGCCGATCAGGCCGTGCTCGAGCTCGATCTGCCGTACGGCGCCGCCGCCACCGGGCTGCGGATCCGGGCGCGGAACACCTGGTACCAGGGCGAGTTGATGGAGCGCGACAAGGCCGCGGCGCTCTACCAGGAGATGACCAAGTTCGGCCCGTACAAGGCCAAGGACCCGGCGCTCCTGTCGTGGGCGTGGGCCGACAAGCTGTACCTCCAGGTGTTCCCCGTGATGCCCGGGCAGGTGGCGATGGTGGAGTACACGCTGACCGCGCCCACGCGCTATGCGAGCGGCCGGTACTGGCTGTCCTATCCACGCGTGGATGCGAGCGCGCAGGTGCAGCACGCCCTCGCCTCTCCGCTGCTCACCGTGCATCCGAGCTGGGGCAGCGCGCAGACGCCGATCGAGCTCGATGGCCACCGGATCGCGATCGATACGCCGACGCTCCTCCTCGCCCCCGCACACCCGCCCTGGATGGAGCTGGTCGCCGAGGACACCCAGCCCGCGAGCTACGTGGCGAGCACGCTCGTGGTGCCCAGCTCGAGCCACACCACCAAGCCGATCACCACGGCGAGCTTGACGCTCGACATCGCGCACACGTACCAGAGCGATCTCCGCGTCGAGCTGATCACGCCTCAGGGCAAGGCCGTGGTGGTCAGCGATCAGGCCGGTGACGGCACCAACGACCTCAAGGGCACCCGCACCGTCGCGCTGCCGCCGGGCACCACCGGGGCTGGGACCTGGCGCCTGGTGGTCAGCGATCACGCGGCGCTCGATGCCGGCTCGCTCGATGGCTGGCAGCTCGCGTTCGGTACCGGTGCCGATGCCACGACCGCCACGCCCACCGACGTGCCGATGTTCATCCCCGATGCGCCCGAGAGTGCGAGCGATGCCGGCGTGGCCTCGATCTGCGTCGGCGCGCCGCCGATCACCACGTGGACCGCGCGCCTGGGCCGGGTGTTCGCCTCGTCCGAGCACGCGTATGCGCGGCTCGAGCTCGATGTGGCGCCGCACGTCTCCGAGCTGCCGAAGCGAGCACAGGTGGTGTTCCTCGTCGATCGATCACGCTCCGTCGGCGATGACGGGCTGACCGCCCAGCTCGCGGTGATCCGCGCGTACCTCGGCCACGTGCCCGATGCGGAGGTGGAGATCATCGCGTACCACCGCCTCGCCACCCGGGTGTTCGGCCGCTTCGTCCCCGCCGCCACCGCGCTCGATCAGCTCGGGGACCTGGCGCGCGGTCCCACGTTCCAGCTCGGCAACGGCAGCGCCGTCGATGCGGCCGGCAAGCTCGCCGCCAGCGCGCTCGCCGATCGCAAGGGCCCGCGCCGGGTCGTCGTGCTCTCGGACGAGCTCACGCGCAGTGCGCTGACGCCCGACGCCGCGGTCGGCTCGCTCGCCGGCCTGGCCCGCGAGACCGTGGTGCACGTGGTGGTGCCCGTGATCGATCACGATGACCGCCCGCACCTCGAGCGCGATGACCAGGGCGTGCTCGCGCAGCTGGCCACGAGGCATCACGGCATCGAGGCGAAGCTCGGCGGCTTCCCCGCGCACACCGAGAAGGCCCTCGCACCGCTCGCCCTCGAGCTCGTGCGCCCCACACGGATCGAGCAGCTCGCGGCGAAGGGCTTCGAGCTCGAATCCACCACGCTCGCCGAGGGCGAGGGGCTGCGCCTGTTCCGCCTCGCGGCCACGGCGCCCACCCGCGTCGTCGTCACCGGTAAGCTGTGGAGCGATCCGGTGCGCCGCGAGGTGCTCGCCACCGAGCCGTTCTCGCGTGCCTCGGCCGCGTTCGTGTTCGGCGAGGACAAGCACCAGGAGCTCTCCCCGATCGAGCAGATGCGGATCGCGCTGTTCGCCCGCGCCGTCTCGCCGGTGACCTCGTACGTGGCGGCGGAGCCCGGCGTTCGCCCGTCGACGGATGGCCTCACCGACGCCAACCTCTATGGCGGCCTGCTCGGCAACGAGGCCGGCGAGATGAACGGCGGCTTCGGGTTTGGTGCCAACCGCCCCAAGCCGAACCTCGCGACCCTGATCGACACGCGCCCCTGCCTGCGCGCGCACCCGCAGGCCGGCCCGTGGCGCGTGACGCTGGGCGTGGAGACCACACACGAGGAGGTCGTGGACGTGACCACCAAGGACGGCAGCCCGCTCGCCGCCTGCCTCGTCGAGGCCGCGTGGAGCCTGCGCCTCGAGGCGAGCGCGTTCACGCTGCCGCGCGAGCAGTTCGTGGTGGAGCTACGCTGACTTGTTCGCCGCGCCCACGGGCGTGGCGAGCGTGCCGTGCGACTGGTAGTGATCGAACAGCTGGCCCCAGTGGGTCTGCTCGCGCCACTGCTCGAAGATCTTCCGGTCACGCAGCGGCCACCGGTAGTAGTCGTGATAGGCCTCGGAGCCGAGCACGAACAGGTTGACCAGCGGCGTGTGGAAGAACAGCTTCTGGAACCGCTTGAGCGGCCCGAACCACATCACGTCGCCGATCATCGAGGCGCCGTTGTCGCCCACCGAGAAGCCCCACCGCTCGTCGGCCAGCTCCACGTCGCCCACGATCTCGATGTTCTCGCGCCGGCCGTTCCCGAGCCCCTGCTCGTCGGCCATCGAGATGTACTTGAGCGACATCGGGTCAAAGCCCATCATCTGCGCCGCGACCGCATCGATCACCACCTGATCTTCGGACGCGAGCATCACGTCCTTGATCACCGGCCGCATCGTGCGCGGCCCCGGCCCGTCACCGGCCGTGGTGCCATCCATCACCGCGAACAGCCCGGAGTGGATCTCCTTCTGGATCGCGAGCAGATCCACCAGCGTCTCGTGGATCCACGAGTGCGTGTAGTGCCGCTTGGTGTTGAGCAGGCCACCGAACGCGTTCTTCATCGCGCCGGTGGTCGTCGTGTAGATGTGGCACTTCTGGGTGGGGAGCTGAACGATGTTGGCGCCGTGGAACGCATCCGGGATCAGGATGCCCTCGGGGAAGATCGTGTCGAGCACGTTCATCTTCGCCTTCGGCCGATACACCGACCAGGTCATGTCCTCGGGCTTGAAGTTGTAGCGAACGGGAATCTCGTACGCCTTGAAGATCGGGACGTACCCGTTCAGGTCCTCGCCCTTGAACGCATCGGTGACCACGGTCTTGTTCTGCACGCAGACCAGATCGTCGTAGCCACGTGAGCGCAAGCTGCGGATCACACCTTCGAGCTGCCACGGCGTGGTGTTCGCGCCGGGGAACGGGAAGTGCCAGGAGATGTTGTCCTTGAGGATCGTCGAGTGCCCCTTGGGGAGCGCCTTCTCGACGTCGCCGAGCACGTGGAGCCGTTCGATATCGTCGAGGATGTGATCGGGGCGGACCCGGATCACCGCGACCTTGGAGCGAGCCATGGGGGCATCCTGGCATGCTCGGAGAGCTACGGGTATCGCTCAGGGATCGATGGTGACGGGTGGCGACAACGTGCCGCCCGTCATGGTGAAGGCCGGCGAGCGGATCGAGATCACGCCAGCACCGCCGCCACCGCCGCCACCGCCACACGACGCGGGCGCCTGCACCGGATCGATGCTAGCCCCTGGCGAGCGTCGCGCCCGCAGAGCCGTTCGCACCGCCACTGGCGCAGTTCCCACCCGAGTTTCCGCCCGGCGCCGCGCTCGCGGCCGCGCGTCCATCGGAGCCGGCCACGCCCGCGTTGCCATCGTTGGCACCACCGCCACCACCACCTCCATTGGCTGCGACCACGCCGGTCACGGTCACGATCGGCGCCTCGAGCCCGACGAAGCCGCCCGAGCCACCACCCGCACCACCACCTTCGACCGTGCCCGCGCCGCCGCTGCCACCCGCGCCACCCGCATCGACGATGCCCGAGATCGTGATCGAGCCGCGCGCGGTGAGCTGCAGCGCGCCACCACCGGCACCGGGTGAGGAGGCCGAGGTCGGCGTCGAGGGAGGCTTGGCCGCGGGACCGATCGCGCCACCCGGCGCGCCCGGGCAGCCGCCGTGGACGATCGTCGTGGGCATCGCGAGCGTCGCGGCACCAGCGCCACCGACGCGACCCGGGGCGGCCTCGCGATCCGCGTCGCCGCCGGTCCCTCCCGCGCCCGTGAACCCACCACCACCGCCACCACCGGATCCCTTGGACGCCACGCCCGCCTCGCCCTGCATCGCGGCCTTGCAGCCGGCGAAGTTCGCGCCCGCGCCACGGAGATCGTTGGCGGAGCTGCTGACCTCGAGCTGGCCGGCGATATCGATCTTGCCCGACGAGGCGATCACGAGCGGCAGGCTGCCCACCACGCGCAGGCGGATCTGCGCGTCGATCGTGAACGCCGCGACCGACATGATCCGCAGCTGCGTGCCATCCGTCTGCGGGAGCACGATCGAGGTGTGCGGAATGTCGGGCCCTCCCACGAACGCGCCGCGATCGGTGTCGTAGAGGTAGCCGCCCTCGGAGAGACGAACCTCGCCGAGCGGCGCCGGCAACGCGCACGGCGAGAAGTGCTTCGGCATCCAGGCCGCGCAGTCCGCAGGCGGCACGCTCTCGAGGCAGGCCCCCGAAACCTCGTCGGCCGCGGAGTCCGCGAACCGCCAGCCCGAGCTACACGCCTGGTCGTCGAACGCGCACGAGCCGGCCACGCACACGCCCGGATCGGCACCCTGCCCCACGCACTGATCGCTGGTCTCGCAGTGGAACTCGCCGGTGACGCGGCATCCCGCCACGAGCCCGAGCCCGACGAGCGCGCACACGAAGCCCCCGGTGACGCGCATCAGAACTCCCCCGCGACGTAGAGCGAGCTGCCCGTGGTGCCGACCACCGGGCCACGCGCCTGGCCACGCTTGCTCCAGAAGTGATAGCCGATGCCGCCGCCGACGAGCCCCGCGCCGACGACGAGGAAGGTCACGCCGATCCGCCGCTGCGTGGTGGCGCGATCGAGGTACGCCTCGAACTGCGCGCTGGTCTGCGCCGTGTCCGCGCGATCGCGATTGCCACTCGAGGCGACGAAGAACCCGATGCTCACGCCGATCCCCACGACGCCCGCGACCACCGCGCCGCCGACGGGATCCTTGTACCAGGGCACGCTGCGCTCGTTCGCGCACGGCTCCACCGACGCCGGCTTCGCGCTCGCCTCGCACAGCGAGATGCCGTTGGTCGCGAGCGTGACGGCATCGGTGCTCGGCTTGGACTCGAGGTACTTGCGATAGCGCGGGACGGCAGCGCTGCAGCGCTTCGCCAGCCGCTCGGCCTGCGCCCACGCGAACAGCAGCTGCGGATCTGGATCGATCGCATACGCGGCCTCGAACTCCGCGATCGCGGCCTCGTAGCGCCCGGCGTTGTAGTGCTCGAGGCCCGCGTCGAGGCGGGCCTTCGCGCCCGCGGCGAGCTCGGCGTGGGCGATGCCCGGCGTGGTGAGCGCAGCGACGAGCGTGAGGATCACGAGCGGTGCGCGCATGGTCCTAGCGTGGGGGCAGCGGCGCGTTGGGGTCGAGCTTCTTCACCGGCGGGCGCTTCCCCGGCGGGCGCTTCCCGGGCGGCTTCTTCGCCGGCGGCTTCGCGATGGTCTGAACCGCTGCATCGGGCGGCACCGCGGCGATCGCCGCATCTGGCGGCGAGGCTACCGGCACACCTGCATCGGTCGGGGTGGTTGCCGCGTTCGGCGTGGCGTGGTCGGTGCGGTTGGCGAGCTCGGCGCCGCCTTCGCGCGCTCGTCCTGGGGCGGCGCTTCGTCGTCGCTCGGCATCGCGGCGCTGCCCGCGTTCCGTGGATCGGCGTGGGTCTCGGCCTCGCCTCCGCCCTTGGCGATCGCGATGATCAGCACCAGCCCGATCAGGATGCTGCCGCCCCACACGAACTGCTTCCTCAGGCGATGGGCCTGCTCGGGAGAGAACAGCTGCTCTCCGGGCGCACCGAGCGAGACCGGATCCACGCCTTGCGGCCACGATCCCTGCGAGCCCTGCGCGATCCCGCCCGACGGCGTGACGGAGGCGGGCCATGGCGACGAGTCCTGGGGCGGACGCACCGGAGGCGGCAGCGGCTTGACGAGCTCGGTCGCATCGCCACGGCCACCCGCGGCCGCGATCGGCACCGGCGTCAGATCGGCGCGCGGTTGCGCGACGACGATCGACGGGATCGGACCGCTCTGCCGGAACAGCTGCGGAGGCGGGGTCTGATCGCCTGGATTGGGCGACCTTGGCTTCGCCGGCGGTGAGGCCGGCGGCAGCGTCGGCCGGCTCGGTCGCGTGAGCTGCGGCGGCGGCGTGTGCTCGGGCGGGCGCACGGGTTGACCCGCGGGCGGCGTGTTCACGCGGCGCCCGGGGATCGTGGCCGACGAGGTGGATGGATCGATCTGCCCCGACACCGCGCCGAGCGATTCCTCGAGCTCCTCGTCCTCCTCGAGATCCACCGAATCGATCGGCTCGACGAAATCGCTCTCGCTCACCGGCGTGGTCAGCTCGCCGACGTTGGTGAGGTGATCCCCGAGCGCCATGCCCTGCGCGCGCGCCACCTCCCAGGACTCGAGCTCGGCCCGGAACAGCCCGCTCATGTACGCGCTCAAGCTCGCCGCTGATTGCTGCAGCTGCTCGGTGCGGACGAAGTCCTCGAGCTCCTGCACCACCTCGTTCGCGCTCTGATAGCGCCTGCTGGCGTCCTGGGAGAGCGCCTTCAGGATGATCCGCTCGAGCTCGGGTGGGCAATCCGGCCGCTCCTCGGAGGGCCGCTTGATCGGGTTATTGATGATCAGCTGGAGCGTGGCGAGATCGTTCTCGCCGCGGAACAGCCGCGTCGTCGTCACCATCTCCCACAGGACGATCCCGAGCGAGAACACATCGCTCCGGCGATCGATCGCGGCCCCCTTGGCCTGCTCCGGGGACATGTACGCGATCTTTCCCTTGAGCGTGCCGGTCCGGGTCTTGACCGTGCGGGTGGCCGCCTTCGCCACCCCGAAATCGACGAGCTTGACCGCCCCGTCATAGGAGACGATCACGTTCGACGGTGAGACATCGCGGTGGACGATCTCCACCAGGGATCCGTCCGGCCGCCGCTTCTCGTGCGCGTAGTGCAGGGCCGCGGCGACCTGACTGCCGATCTGCACCGCATGGGTGATCGGCAGCTTCTCGCCGGTCTTCCAGGTGCGATGGAGGATCGAGCGGACGTCCTGCCCGTGCAGGTACTCCATCGCGAAGAAGCTCTCGGCCCCACTGCCGCCCACGTCGTGGACCGACACGATGTTCTTGTGGGAGAGGCTCGCCGCGAGCTTCGCCTCGTCGAAGAACAGCTGCACGAACCGGGGGTTGTCGGCGAACTTGGGGAGGATCTTCTTGACGACGACGAGCTTCTCGAACGTCTGCGGACCGGCCACGCGCGCGAGAAACAGCTCCGCCATCCCGCCCCGTGCGAGCGGGCGAACGATCTCGTACGACCCGAGACGGGTCGGCCCCCCGTGCCGCTCGGCCTCCTGCACTGCCCCCCGATCATACCAACACCGTCGGGGCGGTTCCGGACGTTCGTCCGCGTTTGGCGCCGTCTCGGGCGCTATGCGCGAATGGTGCAGGAGTCTGCACCCGGGACCGCCGAAAATTTGCAGACCCGATCCGTGGGTGTGAGGGTGCCTATATGGGCGAGACGCTGTTCACGAGCACCTACACCCCGGACCCCAAGAGTGCACTGGACGTCCTGGCGTTCGTGCTGACGCCCATCGAGGCGTTTGCCAGCGATCCCGACGAGCTAGAGGCCGTGGCCGAGCTGCTTGGCGCCGCGAAGGCCGAGGCGATCGAGCGCTGGCAGTCGATGCGCACCGAAGCCCGCCGCGACTGAGCTGAGCACCGGATCGACCTGGAGCGAGCTCGACGACCCGAACGACCCGAACGAGTTAGAGGACGTCCATCGCTGCGTACGAGAACGCCATCTTCTCGGTGAACAGGTCGATCTTGACCTGCTTGATGTCCTCGCTACCTGCATCGCTCTTGTCGGGCGTGATCGCGATGATCTCGGCCTCGAAGAACTCGAGCGTGAACAGCGGCCGACGGCTGTTGTCGTAGGTCTGGATCATGCCGGACCGCTTCGCGCTGTGGCCGCGCTGCGAGCGCTCGGTCTTGAGCGCGTAGTCGTTGAAGTGATCCATGAACGGCTGCGCGTCCGCCTCGGGCACGTAGAACGATAGCTGCGGGAACTCGATCTGGCTCGGGGTCTTGGTCGGCGACTGCCGGCCACCCGAGTGATACTCGATGACGTTCTGCTTGATGGTGAACGAATCGACCTTTGTGATCCGCTTGCAGGCCTGCTCGAAGCCGTCGAGGACGAACCGGAAGTTACAGGAGGTCCACAGCTTCTGCCCTTCCATGCCCTTGGGCTGGGTGAGCTTCTTGCCGCCACCGGGCTTGAACACGATGTCCTCGACCGCGACCGCGATCGACATGTACGCGGCGTTCTTGTCGGCGGCGTCGAGCTTCGGGAACGTGAGCTCCTTGATCATCGCCTCCTTGAACTCGCGACGCGCGCGCTCCTTGTAATAGAAATCGGCGGCGACGATCGCGCCGTTCTTGCGCTCGGCGTTGCCCTCGAAGAAGTGCTCGATCCAGTCGTAGAACGGCTTGGACATCGCCATGCCGACCTGGACCTTGAAGTCCTCGTACTTCTGCTTCCCGAGCTGACGCCAGCGGTCGTAGTTCGACCCGTTCTGGTACGTCATCACGTCGACCTTCATGCCACCGCCCTCGATGGAGCGGAAAAGCCCGACGTCTTGCTTGCCGTCGAGCTCGAGCGCGAAGTGCGCTGCGGCGTAGGTCCGAGGTTGTGTGTTGTTCTCGGGCATGCGTCCCTTGGCGATTGTACATCAGGGGCCTGGGCCGCCCCGAAGGTCGTAGGTCGAGCATGCTACGCTCGACTCTCCCGGGGCCTTCCTAGGCGACGAATCATTCCGGTGGCTTCGCGTGGCATGGCCGATCCCACTCCACCCTCCGTAAGTACGCGTCCTCCCCCGGAGATCGGGGAGTCGGCCCCTCCCATGGTCACTCCCGGGCCCCCCGAGCCACTGCCCAGGGCCGAGCGCCTCCCGGCGGCCCCCGCCCCGTGGGGGTTCTTCAAGGGGTTTCTGACCGGGGCGGCCATCGAGATCCCGGTCCTGGCCGCGACCGTCTGGCTGCTCGCGCGCCAGGGGATCGGCAACCCCGATGCGGGGTTCATCCGCATCATGCGCCTCACCACCGTGTTCGCCGGCGTCGCGGCGCTGTTCACGGCGGGCGGCATCGGCCGGCTCGCGGCCTACGCCTCGGCCGTTGGCGGGCGACGACGCGCGATGTTCGTGGCCGCACGCGCACACGCCGTCGCGAGCGGTGGGCTCGTCGTGATCGCCGCGATTCCCCTGGGGCACATGCCGGAGACCTCGACCGGCTTCATCCCGATCGTGATCGCGGGCCTGCTCGCCGGCGCGCTGTGCGGCGCGCTGATCGGCGCGGTGTGCGGCGGAGCGGCGCCGGTCGGCTTCGCGGATGTGTGGTCACTCGTGCGGAAGCCCACCGATGTCCTGCGCCAGCTGTTGAGCCCGGAGGATGTCGTCAAGCTCGGCTCGTCGCTGCGGACGCGCACCACCAACCTGTTCGAGGGCATCTTCGAGCCGGCGGCCAAGCGCCCCACCGAGCCGGCCACGCCGGAGACCGAGGCAGCCAGACCGGCAGACGCACCCAAGTCTGCCGAGGCAACCAAGCCACCCGAGGCAGCCAAGCCGGCCGAGCCTGCGGCGCCGTCCGCCGAGTCGGCGAAGCCGAAGGCCGAGTGACGCGGGTCGATCGTCACGAGCAGCGCTCGCTCGCGGTCGCCCTCCTCGCCTCTTTGCTGCTGTGGAACCTGCCGTTCGGCGGGCTCGTGCTCTATCCGTTCAAGCTGCTCGCGACCTGGCTGCACGAGCTGTCCCACGGGCTCGTGATGATCGCGACCGGCTGCGGGTTCGACTACGTCTTGATCTATCGCGACACCAGCGGGCTCGCGTATTCGAAGACCAGCATGGCCGGCTGGGGCCTGCCGTTCATCGCCGCCGCCGGCTACATGGGCACGCCGCTGTGGGGGGCGCTGATGCTCCGCATCACGCCGACGGCGGAGCGCGCGCGGACCGTGTTCGCCGTGCTCGGCGTGCTGCTCGTGATCAGCGCGTTCACCGTGATCGCGATCGACGAGGATGCGTTCGGGCCATGGGCGATCGGCGTGATGGGCGCGGCGTTCCTGGTCGCCGCGTTCGCGGTGCCGGGCCGCTACCGGCGCGCCCTCGCCCACTTCGTCGCCGCGCAGTCGTGCATCAACGCGCTGCTCGACATCCGCGTGCTGCTCCGCCCGTCACAGGTCGTCGGCGGCTCGACGACCGCGTCCTCCGACGCCTCGAACATGGCGGCCTCCACGTTCGGCACCACCGCGGACTGGGCGGTGTGGACGTGGGCCGGGATCTGGCTCGCGTGGTCGCTGCTCGTGCTCTACGTCGCGCTGCGCTTCAGTGGATCGCCTGCGTCGTCGCCCGCAGCGCCGAGCGATCACCCCACGGGGTCGCCTCGAGATGAAAGTGATCGTGATGCGCGTCGTCGTAGTCCGGCGACAGCACCAGATGAAACAGGCCCGAGCGCACCAGCTGACACTGCAGCACCTTGAGCACCGCGCCGCCCTGCGTGAGCGGTGTGCCCAGGCAATCGACGTCGTCGCCGAGCCCCTGCTCGTAGTCCCGGTCCACCCGCAGCGTGCCGAGGTCGGGCCCGGTGAACGTGTGGACGTCGATCGCCAGCCCGAAGCTGTGCTTGCTCGGCCGGTTGGTGCCGCGCACGTTGCGCCGCGAGTATGCGGAGGAGAACGAGGCGCGCTCGATCCCGAGCGCTCGGAAGTAGTGCCCCGCCTCGGCCAGCGAGACCGCGAGAGAGCAATCGATCACGAGCGGCTGATCCGCCGAGGTCAGCGTCAGGCCACCGAGCGCACTCGTCACCTCCACGGGGTGCGCGATGCCCGGCCGCGAGGCCTTCTTCCAGGTCACGCCATGCGCCTCGAGCTCGGCGGTGCACTCGCCCAGCGGATCGGCGTGGGCGGCAGCGAGGCCGCCGAGGGTGGCGATGCTGGCGAAGACGTAGGGTGCGACGAGCCGCATCGCGATCGAGCCTACGCCTGCCCGGACGACGCGCAAGTTCTCGCTCAGGAGGCGCGGATCGAGGCCACGAGGAACGCCAGGAACGGCGAGGCCTTGCGGGCGATGGTCTCAGGCGCGGACACCATGATCAGGATCAGCTCGTCGCCGAACACGCGACCGCAGACCACCAGCCGATAGCGCTGGACGTAGCCCACCGGATCTTCGAACGAGCTGGTCAGCTCGGCGCCCTCCCACTTCTTGGGGAGCGTCATCGTGGGATCGGTGGCAGCCACGACCGAGCCATAGCGCGCCTTCGCGATCGCGGGTGCGTCGGTGCCGATCCAGGCCGCGAGCTGCGACGCCAGGTTGGTGAGCGGCACGCGCTTGGTGGTGACCACGACCAGGCCATCGGGCTCCGACAGCTCGCCATCGTTGATCCAGGCCGCGGGGGCGGTGATCGACACCCCGCCGACGACCTGCGCATAGCGCGGCAGCCGCCAGAAGCTGTCGTAGATCGAGGTCCGGGCGACCCGCACACCGGCGAGGAGGAGGAACGCGAGCGAGACCACCGCGATGCCGCGCCCGAGCTGGAGCCCTGCCTTCGCCCATCGCGCGTGCGGCGAGAGGAGCACGGCGAACACCGCACCGGCGATCAGGCCGGCGCCGTGCGCCCACTGATCGATGACGGGATAGAAGAAGCCATAGCCGAGCTGCGCACCGATCACGAGCGCGAGCCGGCCCCACATCCCGCGCTTCCACGCGGCGCGATAGCGCTGGCGATGCCAGCTCAGCTCGACGAACACGGCGCCGAGCAGCCCGAACAGCGCGCCCGAGGCGCCCGCCGAGATCCCACCGGGCGAGGCGAGATAGCTCGCCACGGCGCCGGCGAAGCCCGCCACCGCGAACAGCGCGAACGTGCGCGCGGTGCCGAACATCTCCTCGGCGATCCTGCCGACGAACGCCATCACGATCACGTTGACCAGCAGGTGCAGCCCACCGACGTGGACGAACACGCACGAGAAGATCCGCCACCACTCGCCGCCATCGACGAGGCCGCGGACCATCGCACCCGAGCGCATCAGCACGCCCACATCGTTGGTCGCGCCGACCGAGAGCGTGATCGCTGCCGCGACGGCGAGCATCGCGGTGGTGAGCGACCACGTCGCATAGAAGTGAGGCACCGCCGGGGCGCGCACCTGCGCGGGGAGCGGCGCCGCTTCGACGCGCGCGACCACGGCGTGCGCCTCGTCGGACAGCGTCACCGGCACGCCGTCGGCCTTCGCGAGGTTCGCGAGCGCCTGCTCGATCAGATCGCGCGGGCGGCCTCGCGAACGTCCGCGCGCCTTCTGGTACGCCGCCGTCGCCGCGGCGCGATCGCCCTTCTGCTCGTGAGCTACCGCGAGCCAGTAGGTCCGCGCCGCGGGGCTCATGTGTCGCGCCTGGCGCGGCTGCACGAGCGTCTGCACGGCGGCCGTTCGCCCGGCGAGCGCGAGGAACATCAGCCGCGCGCGATGGATCCACACGCCGGCCTCCTCGCGGCCCTCGCACGCGTCCTCGAGCCGCGCGAGCATCTGCGCCGCGCGATCGAGATCACCGGTGCGGCCATACGCGCCCAGGAGCTCGACCCACACCGGTGGTGCGACGCCCAGCACGCGCCGCAGCGGCTGCGGGCGCGGGGCCGCTTCCTTGGGCTGGCCGGACTCGCTCGCCTCGCGAACCTCCGCCGCCTCGGTCACCGGGCTGGCCGGCTCGGGTGGCAGGTCGGAAACCGCGCCGAACAGGTTCGCCTCGGCATGCGCGATCGCATCGTTCCAGCGATACGCCGCGAGGTAGAGCATCGCGATCCGTTCGTCGATCGCGAGGCGCGCCTCCGCGGGTGCGCGATCCTTGGCGGCCGTCAGCGCATCGACGGTCTGCTCGATGTGGCCGTCGCGGATCTCCTGCATCGCGCCGATCAGGGCCTTCTCGTCCGCGACGCCGGAGCCCGGCGCCAGGACCTCGGCGATATCGAGCAACCGGCGCGCGATGCCGAGCCGCTCCGTCGCGGCGAACCTGCGCCCGAGCCCGCGCACGAGCGGGCCGATCACGAGGAGACACGCCCCGGCTCCCACGCCGATCGCGCCCGCGATCCCCATCCAGGCTGCGGGCTCCTCGGCGCGGTGCGCGTAGAGGCCGAGGCCCGACAGCGCCGCCGCGGCGAACTGCATGAGGCCAAAGGTCGCCGTGCCATGCGGCTGCTTCGTGACGAAGAACCAGCCCCAGTACGCGCCGGCAACGATGACCGAGGTCAGCGCAAGCTCGTAGTACATCTCAGCTCGGCGTCTCGATGAACGAGCCCATCGTGCGGAACTTCTGATAGCGCCGCTCGATGAGCTCCGTGGTGGACAGCTCGGTGAGCTCGCGCAGGTGACGCTTGATCGAGGCGCGCAGGCGCGAGGCGGTGACCGCGGCATTGCGGTGCGCGCCGCCATCGGCCTCGGGGATGATCTCGTCGCAGATGCCGAGGCCCGTCAGGTCCGGCGCGGTGAGCTTCAGCTGCGCCGCGGCCTCGCCGATCTTCGAAGGATCGCGCCACAGGATCGAGGCGCAGCCCTCCGGCGAGATCACCGAGTAGATCGCGTACTCGAGCATCAGGATGCGATCGGTGACGCCCAGCGCGAGCGCTCCACCGGAGCCGCCCTCGCCGATCACCACCGAGATCATCGGGCAATCGAGGCTCGACATCACCTGCAGCGCCTTCGCGATCGCCTCGGCCTGACCGCGCTCCTCGGCGCCGAGGCCGGGGTACGCGCCGGGCGTGTCGATGAAGCAGATGATCGGGCGACGGAACCGCGAGGCGAGCCGCATCAGGCGGGTGGCCTTGCGGTAGCCCTCGGGGCGCGCCATCCCGAAGTTGCGGTGCATGTTGTCCTTCGTGTTGCGGCCCTTCTGATGGCCGAGCACGAGAACCTCCCACTCGTCGAACTGCGCGATGCCGCCGATGATCGCCGGATCGTCGCGGAAGCTGCGGTCGCCGTGGAGCTCCACGAAATCGTCCATCAGCAGGCCGACGTAATCCATCATGTACGGCCGCGCGGGGTGGCGCGCGAGCTGGACCTTCTGCTGCGCAGAGAGGTCCGCGAACACTTCCTTCTGCAGCTTCTTCGCCTTGACCTCGAGGCGCCGGATCTCGGACGAGAAGTCGACGGTCTCGGTGGACAACCCACGGAGCTCGCTGATCTTTCGTTCGAGGTCGATGATCGGACGCTCGAACTCGAGAATCATCCGGTCGGAGAGCTGGGCAGGTTCGGTCGACATGGGCGCGACTTAGCGCCCTGCTAGGTACCGCTCCAGGTCGGCGAGGTCAACGGCGGCGGGATGGGGGGACCACGAGACCTCGCTCGCACCTGCTGACGACCCGCGATACCAGGACAGCTGCCGGCGGGCGTAATGCCGCGAATTCCTTTTGATCAGCTCGATCGCCCGGCTCCGGTCGACCTTGCCGTCCAGGACGTCATGGAGCTCGGCATAGCCGATCGCCTGCTGGGATCGGAGCGGCGGCCGGAACCCGCGCTCCCGCAAGGCCAGGACCTCCGCCTCGAGCCCGGCGGCCAGCATGGCCTCGACCCGCGCATCGATCGCCGCGTAGAGCGCCTCGCGCTCGGGGGCCAGGCCCACCACGCGTGCCGGGTATCGGCTCGGCATCGCGCGGTGATCGTGGCGCGCCTGGTGCGCGGACATCGGCTCGCCGGTCAGCCGGAACACCTCGATCGCGCGGATCGTCCGCTTCACGTCCTTCGGATCGATCTTGGCGCCGGCCGGGGGATCCACGCGCACCAGCTCGGCGTGGAGCGCCGCCGAGCCCTCGCGCTCGACGAACGCCGTCAGCTCGGCGCGCAGCTCGGGCGAGGCCGGCGGGCCTTCGAACAAGCCGAGCAGCAGCGCCCGCACGTAGAGGCCGGTGCCACCGCACACGATGACGGCCTTGCCGCGCGCGGTGAGATCCGCGATCGCGCGATCGGCGAGCTCGATGAACCGGCCCGCGGTCATCTCCTCATCGGGCTGGAGCACATCGAGCACGTGGTGCGGAACTCGGGCGCGCTCATCGGCGGTCACCTTGCCGGTGCCGATGTCCATCCCGATGTAGACCTGCTGGCTATCGGCGGAGATCACCTCGCCGTTCGTCCGCGCGGCGAGCTCGAGCGACAGCCGGGTCTTGCCCGCGCCGGTCGGCCCGACGATCACGAGGAGGCGCGGAGGCACGGACGGGCAGTGTAGCCGCTAGCGGCCGAACCGGCGCGCGATCTCGACCAGCGGTAGCCGGAGCAGGATCGGACGCCCGTGCGGCCCCTGCGCGGCTTGCTCCACGCCATCGAGCCCGCGCAGCAGTGCCTCGGCCTCGCTCGGCGACAGCCGATCACCGGCGCGCACTACCGAGTGGCACGCGATCTCGGCGAGCAGGCGATCCACGCGCTCCTCGTCGCTGGGTGCACCTTCGGCGGCCCACTCCGCGAGCAGGTTGCGCAGCAGCTGGGTGGGATCGGTGTGGCGGATGCCAGCGGGCACGGCCTTGATCGCGAGCGTGGTGGCGCCGAACGGCTCGACCTCGAAGCCCACGCGCGCGAGCAGCTCGCCGACCCGCCCCACCAGCTCGAGCTCGGCGGCGGTGGTCTCGATCGTCGTCGGGAACAGGAGCCGCTGTACGGCCACGTCCGCCGCGGTGCCGTGCACGCGCAGGCGCTCGAGCTCCACGCGCTCGTGCGCCGAGTGCTGATCCACGAGCACCAGCTCGCCGTCGCCATCGCACACGAGGTACGTGAGATCGAGCTGGCCGAGGTAGCGCAGCGAGCTGAAGAAGCCGTGCGCGGGCACCGGGCCCGAGCCCTCGGCGAGCTCGTCGGCACCGTCGTGCGTCGGCGGCGTCGCCGTGCCCGGCAGCTCTCGGACCGCGCGCGCCTCGGACACCCGCAACGCGCGCGAGTCCCGGTGGATCTGCGCCACCCACTCGCGCGTTGTTCCGCCGCCGCCGCCACCACCACCATCGAGGCCGAGCGAGCCCTGCGCCTCGCGAAGCTGGGCCGCATAGCGCGCGGACAGCTGCGTGGCCGGAGTGCCATCGAGCGGGAGCCTGGGCGCCACGCTGGTCAGCGCGCTGACGTGGAGCGGCCCTACCCCACCGAGCTCGGCGCGCCACGGTGCGCGCGACACGCCGGCCTGGATCACGTGGCGAACCGCGGCGCAGACCTCGGCGGCGTCGGAGAACCGGACCTCGTGCTTCTGCGGGTGCACGTTGACGTCCACCGTGCCGGCCGGGACCTCGACGTGGACGATCGCGATCGGATATCGCCCGCGCGCGATCAGCTCGCCATAGCCCATGGTCACCGCGTGGAGCAGCCCACGATCGCGGATCGGGCGCTTGCCCACGAACAGCTGCACACCGCGCGCGGTGGCCTGCGCGAGCTCCGGAGCACCGAGGTACGCCGTCACGCGGACGCCATGCTCCTCGCCGCTCGTGGCCTCGAGCCGCGCCGAGATCCGCCCACCGAGCAGGGCCTGCGCGCGCGCGAAGCCATCGCGATCCGGAGGCGTGTCGAGCGCGGTGCGGCCATTGTGCTTGAGGCGGAGGTGCAGCTGCGGATGCGCCATCGCGACCCGGGCGATCAGGTCGGTGATGTGCGAGGCCTCCGTCGCCTCGCCCTTCAGGAACTTCAGGCGCGCCGGCAGGTTGTGGAGGAGGTCAGCGACCTCGATCGTGGTGCCGACCGGCGCCCCGACCAGGCTCTGGTCGACCAGGCGCGACGCCTCGATCACGAGCCGGGTCGCGGCGAGATCCCCCTCGCGGCGGGTGGTGATCGTCATCCGCGACACGCTCGCGATCGAGGGCAGCGCCTCCCCCCGGAACCCGAGGCTCCCGAGGGCCCACAGGTCGTCGACCGAGCGGATCTTGGAGGTGGCGTGGCGCTGGAGGGCCAGCACGACGTTAGCGGGCGACATCCCGTGACCGTCGTCGGTGATCCGGATCAGGGCCCGGCCACCCGCCGAGGTCTCGACCGTGATCGTGCGCGCTCCGGCGTCGATCGCGTTGTCGACCAGCTCCTTGACCACCGAGGCCGGCCGCTCGATCACCTCGCCGGCCGCGATCTGGTCGATCACCTCGCCCGGCAGCACCGCGATCACCGGTTCACCCATCGCGCTTCACGGGGTACCACGCACCTCTGATCTGCTGGCCTTTTGCGCTATAAGCCCTCCATGTCGCCTGCAGCCCCCACCACCGGCCGCGTCGTCGCGGTCACCGGGGCGTGCACGTATCTCGGCGGCGAGCTGCTGCGGCGCCTCGAGGAGGACCCACGATACGCCAAGGTCCTCGCGCTCGATATCCGTCCGCCCGCCCTCGCCCCCAACGGCAAGGTCGAGTTCATCAAGGTTGATCTGACGCAGCCCACCGTCGACGCGGAGCTCGCCACGCTGCTGCAGCGCTATCACGTGGACACGTTCGTCCATGGCGCGTTCCTCTCGCACCCGACGCACGCCGCCGAGTGG
This sequence comes from Myxococcales bacterium, assembly GCA_016720595.1. Taxonomy (GTDB): domain Bacteria; phylum Myxococcota_A; class Polyangia; order Haliangiales; family Haliangiaceae; genus JABFXX01. The sequence continues at coordinate 45,526 of JADKKI010000044.1, read as the reverse complement.
GCGCACGAGCTCGAGGATGTGGGCACGATGCACGTGCTCAACGCCTGCGCAGGCGTCGCGCCGCGCCGGCTCGTGATGATCTCGACCACGCTGGTCTACGGCGCCCATGCGAAGAATCCGAACTTCCTCACCGAGGATGCCGAGCTCCGTGGTCACCGCGATTCGCGGTTCGTCAACGACAAGGTCCGCGCCGAGCGGCAGGTCCAGCGGTTCGCCCGCGAGCACCCCGAGGTCGAGGTCTGCGTCCTGCGGTTCGCGCCGATCCTCGGGCCCACGATCTCGAACATGTACACGCGGTTCTTCACGCGGCCCGTCGCGCCCGTGATGATGGGCCACGATCCGCTGATGCAGTTCGTGCACGAGCAGGACGCCGCGTTCGCCCTCGCGCGCGCCGTGGAGTCCCGCGCGGTCGGTGCGTTCAACATCGTCGGCAAGGGCGTCCTGCCGTACACCACCGTGCTCGCCCTGCTCGGCCGCGTGCCGGTGCCGATGCCGCAGATCGTGGCACGCCAGCTGACCAAGATCCTGTGGGCCACCCAGCTCGTAGGCTCACCCCCGAGCTTCCTCGATTTCCTGCTGTACCTCTGCGTCGCCGACGGTGCCAAGGCACGCCGCGAGCCGTCGCTGAACTTCTCGCCGCGCCTCTCGATCAAGCGGACGATCCTCGATTTCCTCGGCATCGCGCCCGAGGACGGAGCCACCGATGTGGCGCGAGCGCAGGCCTGAGCCATGACCGACGACGACGACCCCAAGGATCTCGACGTTCGCGATGACGACGACTGGTACGGCGACGCCGACCCGCGCGTCCCCGATGCCGCGCCCACGCTCGGCGATCCCGATCTCGGGTTCCTCGGCGACGATGTGTATCTCGGCGAGGAAGCGAACATCCCGGCCGAGCTCGGCGGCTCGTACGTCCCCACGCGCGCCGAGTCCGAGGCCGCGGAGCTCCGCGAGCTCGAGCGGCGTATGGAGCAGCACCGCACGCCAGTGTTCCCGATCGATCTGCGGCGCCGGCTCCCGCTCGAGGCCGTGTGGCGGCGGTGGCGTGCCCTCGCGATGTGGGGCCGCTCCGACGTGGTGGATGATTTCGGCCGCGATCCTCGCGCCACCGCGCGCTGGGAGTGGCTGTTCGAGTTCCTGTACTCGCGCTGGTTCCGCGTGCAGGCCACCGGCCTCGAGAACATCCCCGCGCGCGGCCGTGCGCTCCTCGTGGCCAACCACGCCGGCTCGCTGCCATACGACAGCGCGATGGTGATGCACGCGGTCCGTCGCGATCACCCCGCCCGCCGCGACGTGCGGCCGCTCGTGGAGGACACGGTGTTCCACCTGCCGTTCCTCGGCCCGATCATGAACCGCATCGGCGGCGTGCGCGCCGATCCGGAGAACGCCGAGCGCCTGCTCAAGAAGGACGAGCTGGTCGCCGTGTTCCCCGAGGGCGAGAAGGGCATGGGCAAGCTGTGGAAGGACCGCTATCGGCTCCAGCGGTTCGGACGCGGCGGGTTCGTCAAGCTCGCGCTGCGCACCGGCGCGCCGATCATCCCGGTCGCCGTGGTCGGCGCGGAGGAAGCCTCGCCGATGCTCGGCAAGGTGACCTGGTTCGCCAAGAACATCGGCATCCCGTGGATCCCGGTGACCCCCACGTTCCCGTGGCTCGGCCCGGCCGGCCTCCTGCCACTGCCGAGCAAGTGGTTCGTGCAGTTCGGCGCGCCGATCGATCTCGGCAACGCGCACGGCCCCGCTGCGGCGGAGGATCGCCTCCTCGTCAACAAGCTCGCGGAGCAGATCCGCACGCAGATCCAGACGATGATCGATGGCCTGCTCGGTCAGCGTCGCTCGCCGGTGCTGTCGGCATTCCTCGGCTGAACATGATCACGGGCATCGCGCACATCGGCATCCGCGTCCACGATCTCGATCGCTCCGCCGCGTTCTATGCGCTGCTCGGCTTCGTCAAGACCGCCGGGCCGATCGGCCACGAGCCGGTGGCGATCCTCGAGCACCCCGCCGGCGTCGAGATCAACCTGATCCTGAACGCGCCGATCGCGAGCGAGCCGAACATCCTCATGGACGTTCCGGACAAGCACGCGGGGATCACGCACATCGCGCTCCTCGTGCCGAACCTCGATGCCGCGATCGCCACGCTCGCCGCGGCGGGCATCGCGCTATCGGGAGGTCCGATCCAGTTCCTGCCCACGGCGCGCGGAGCGTTCATCCGCGATCCGGACCGCAACGTGATCGAGCTTCACGAGCGCACCGCTCAGCGATAGTCGTCGCGGTTCAGCGACAGCAGCTTGAGCTTCAGCACGAAGATCCCGGCGAGCACCACGCCGGCGAGCACGGCCACGAAGCCGATCCAGTAGAGGATGCGATGGACCTTGGTCTTGTCGTCGTCCTTTTCGACGACGTCCGCCCCTGCGCCGAACGCGAGCATGATGAGGCCGTGGTACGCGGCGAACGTTCCGACCAGGATGCCCGCCCACGGCAGAATCTCGAGGAACTTCTGGAGATCGAAGCCATCGCTGTCGGAGTGGGACTCGTGCTGGTCGGAGGCAGGGAGCACCGGCGAGACGTGCTTCAAGTACCAGACCGCCCCCGCCAGCATCGCACCACCGATCAGGGCCCAGACCGCGCCCCACCCACGCTTGCTCGCAGCCATGCCCGCATCATATCCACGGGCACCTCGCGGATCGCCGTGTTAGCGTGGACGAAGTGCGCGCGTACGACACCGAGTTCGACCGTCTGCTCGAGCAGGCGCGCGATCTGCTGGGTGCCGGGGATGACGAGCACCTGATCGAGGCCAACGTCTCGGTCAACCAGGCGTTGATCCTGCGTCCCGACTCCGTGGATGGCTGGCTGCTCAAGTGCCAGGTCGCCTCCGCGACCGGGGATGACCTCGCCGCCCTCGCGGCCGCGGAGATGGCCTTCACCCGTGCGCCGAGCCGGCCCGAGTGCCTGTACTGGCGCGGCGCCGTGCTGGGCGATCTCGGCCGCTATCGCGAGGCCCTGCGCGCGATCGAGAGCGCCTTCCACGCGCTCGCGCCCGAGGATCAGTGGCTGCTCGAAGATCTGTTCTACGAGAAAGTCATGGTGCTCGAGGCGCTCGGGCTGCCGGAGGCCGCGGTCGCGACCTGCGAGCTCGGCCTCGCCCGCTGCCCTGGCTCTCCGCTGCTCCGCGCCGCGCTGGTCCCCGCAGAACGTGCGCGCGTGCGCAGCTCGCTCAAGGTCCTGCGCGGCGGCGCGGGCTAGGAACTCTCCCGCAGCAATACACCTCTGGTCTCGCCTGGACGGGCCAGGCAGCTCGCGGAAATCAAACCCAGGAAGCCAGGAACCAAGGTCGGAGGATCTTCTACAGGTCCGCTGCCTTGCTTCCCTGCTTCCTGGGTTTGATCTCCGAGCACACGTTCAGTAGCCCCTTGAGCAGCTGCGCCTCGATGTGAATCGGAGGATGTTGGAGGGGCGGAGTTTGCCGGCAAGTCCGCGCAAAGGCGCGCGATCCCGGCGAGCTTGCTATCATCACGGCGTGCACCACGCGCGCCTCGCCCTCGCGGTCGGCCTCGGCCTGACCGTGGTCGCGGCCGGGTTGTGGTTCGGCGCGGCGCGCGCGGGAGATCCGCTGGCAGCACCGATCGACGCACCCGGTCCGATCGCGTCGGCGGTCGCCGCCGGGCGGCACGTGCGGATCGAGGGGCCGCGGGGACCGATCCACGTCTGGATCCCGCGCGGCTATCACGCGGACTCCGGCGCGACCGTGATCTACATCCATGGGTACTTCGATAACGCCGACACCGCCTGGAGCGCGCACCAGCTCCCGGAGCAGTTCGCGATGTCCGCGCTCAACGCCGTGTTCATCGTCCCCGAGGCGCCCGTCGCCCAGCGCGTGGCCGTGAACTATCCGGATCTCGGCGAGCTCCTGCGGATCGTGGAGGACGATACGGGCGTCACGCGCGGCGCGGCGCTCACGGTGGCGATGGGGCACAGCGGCGCGTTCCGCACGCTCCAGGAGTGGTTCGACGAGCCGCTGCTCGATCAGCTGGTGATGGTGGACGCGATGTACGGCGACGAGGACCAAGTGATCGCCTGGTACAAGGCCTCGCCCCGGCACCGCCTGATCATGGTGGGCGAGGACACCGTGCTCGCCACCGAATCCGTCGCCGCGAAGCTGCCCGAGGCGAAGATCCTCGATCGGTTCCCGCCGACCTACGAGCTGTGGCCGGCCGACGCGAAGACCGCGAAGCTCGTCTACGTCCGCGCGCAGTACGCGCACATGCCGCTCGTCAACGAAGGCATCGTGCTGCCTTCCCTGCTGCGCATCCTGCCCGTCGAGCGGCTCGCCGAGCAGCCGTGGCAGCTCCCCCTCGGCTCGCTCCCGCCCCTGCCCGATGCCGGCCCTGACGACGCCTCGACCGATTGATCCCCATGCGCCAGAAGATCGCCGCCCTCGTCGCCGCCCTGGTGCTCTGCGCCCTCGCGTGGTGGCTGCCGTCGATGCGCCGCACGCTGATCCGCGCGATGACGACGTATGACGCGGTGACCTCGGAGCCACCGGCGCTGCCCGGCGGGACCGGCCCCGGGCTCACGCGGACGCCGCGCACGCGCGTGGTGCTGATCGATGGGCTCGCCACCGAGACCGCGCTCCAGCTGCCGAACTGGAAGGTGCTGTGCTTCGCCGGCACCACGCTCGAGATCGACGTCGGGTTCCCCACCGTGTCGCTGCCCGTCGAGGTGGCGCTGTGGACGGGGCTCACGCAGCAGCAGACCGGCGTGGTCGCGAATCGCGCGTTCGATACGCCGATCAAGGGCATCCCGTCGCAGGTGCCCGGCAGCATCGCGATCGCGGAGAACCACGGATATATCGTCCGCGCGCTCGGCTTCGCGAAGGCGGAGCCCGAGGCCGAGCCCGGCAAGCCGATGAAGGATGCCAACGAGAAGGCGTGGGACACGCAGTGGCTCACCCTCGCGCTCGAGGCCGTGCGCAGCAGCGCGCCGCTGGTGTTCGTCCACATCCTTCGCGTCGATGTCGCGGGGCACAAGGGTGGGATGGACGCCGAGTACAACATCGCCGCACGCGACGCGGATGGCTTCCTCGATCGGCTGGTCCAGTCGGATCCCGGTGCGCGGTGGTTCCTGCTCTCGGACCATGGTCACATCGAGGGTGGTGGCCACGGGGGCGAGGAGCGCGAGGTGCGCCACGTCCAGGGCTGCGTCACGGGCGCCGGGATCCAGCGCGAGAAGAGCGGCCTCGTCTCGATCGTCGATGTCTCTCGCGCGATCGCGGACTCCGTGGGCGCCACGCTCGATCCTGCCTCGCATGCGCGTCCGTTCTCGGTGGCCCTCGCCACCAACCTCGGCGAGGATCAGGCGGTCCCCGCGCTCTCGATCGGCACCGGGATGATCGCGATCCTCATCCTCGTGCTCGGCCTCGGCGCGGTGACCTGGGGCGTTCGTCGCTGGTGGCTCGCGCCGTGGTGGTTCCTTGCCGCCTGCGGCGCGCTGCTCGCCGTCCGCGGTGTGCCCACGCTCTCCACGCCGATGATCTACAAGCCCGAGGGCCGTGACATGTGGATGGTGTGGGCGCCGACGCTGATCCTCGCGATGCTCGCGACCTGGCTCGGGCTCCGCAAGACCACGCTCCTCCGGGTGATCGTGGGGCAGCTCGCGATCCCGCTGGCGGCGATGGCCGCCGTGATCACCACCGCGGGGGCCTGGTCCGCGGCGTTCGGCGCCGACGTCGCGCCCGTCGTGCCTCACTTCTCCGCGTGGACGTCGCCGATCGTGCTCATGGTGGCGCACGGTGCTGGGGCGGTCGGGCTTGCTGTTCTCGCAAGCGTCGCCCTTCAGGCGTTCGGTCGACGTGGACCACCGGAACCTCCGCGTACCGCGCCCGCAGCCGAGTGACCACCTCGGGGAGGCGGGCCGCGAGATCCTCGTGCTCGCCGGGATCCTTGTCGAGATCGTAGAGCTCGACGAAGTTCTCCGCCGGGCGCACGAGCAGCTGATACGGCCACTCCACCACGCTCCACTGCAGCTCCTCGTGGCTGACCAGGGCGCGGCTCGTGCGACGCAGCGCCACGGGCGCATCGAGGATCGCCGGGACCAGATCGAGGCCGTCGATCGGCGTGATCGCCTGTGGGGCGCCGAGCAGCGAGAGCAGCGTGGGGGCGATGTCCACGATCGAGACCGGATCGCTGCGCCGCCCGCCCGCCACGCCCGGCACGTGGACGGCGAACGGGATCCGGACCAGCGCGTGGTACGCGACCTTGCCGTGGGTCTCGAGCAGGCGCGGATCCTCGCCGAGGGATTCGCCGTGATCGCTCGCGAACACGATGATCGTCTTGTCGGCGAGGTTCCGCCTGGCGAGCTCGGCGCGCACGCGGCCGACCTCGTGATCGATGGCGAGGAGGAGTGCACGGTAGCCGTGGCGCTTCCGCGACGCCTCCTCGTGCACGCCCTTGAGCAGCGCGCGCGGTACATCGATCTGGTGGTGTTCGTGGACGTCGAAGTAGTGCAGCCACAGGAACGAAGGGCGCTCGCCTGCATCGTCGAGAGCCCGGATGCCCTCGATCGTGGTGGCGGGTGCGCTGACGTGATCGCCGATGTCGTCGGTGCCCCAGTCCGTGTGGACGGGCTTCGCGCGATCCACGCCGCGCGCGGGTAACACCTCGCCGACGTAGCGCGTGACCTCCACCGGGAGCGCGCTGTACGTGCGCCGGCCGAGCGCCTGCATCGCCTCGGGGAGCGTGGTGTCGATCGCCTGATAGGGATCGAAGCGCCCGGTGAGCAGCGTGCCGAGCGAGACATCGGTTCCGGAGGCGGGTGCGATCGCGTGCGTGAACCACACGGAGTCGTCGAGCAGCTTCACGAGCTCGGGGAACTCCGCGCGATCGGCGGCGTCGGGCGCGAGCACGTCGAACCGCAGCGCGTCGACGGTGAGCAGGACCACGTTCATCCCATGGGTGCGCTCGAGGACCTGCTGCACCGGCGCGCTCGCCCGCCACGAGGCGAGATCCACTGGCTTCGGTGGCGCTGCGGGCGGTGGAGGGGGCGAGGCATCCACGCCATCGCAGTCCTGATCGATCCCGTCGCCCGGCGGATCTGCGGCACCGGGATGCCGGTCCGGATCGCCATCGTCGCAATCGCCGCCGCCGAGGAGCGGCGAGCTGCCATCGTGATCGCGGTCCACGAACTGACGGACCAGCCGCACGAGGTCCCTGCCCTGATCGCCATAGGTGGCAAGCACCCGGCGCTGGTTCGCATCGGCGAGCCCATCGAGCGAGGCGGCAGCTGCCGTCCCGAGCGCGGCTGCCGCCACCGCAGCGGCGAGGTACGGGGAGGCAGCCGGGGCAGCCACGGCACGCACGGCGATGCCAGCGATCACCACCAGCACGATCGTGGCGCCGACGTGCGCACCTGGATAGCCGGTGGCGAGCAGGTGCCGCTCCACCCACGTGATCGCTCCGATCGCACCCGCACACCCGAGGATCACGATCGCGCGGGTGGTCAGATCGGCGCCGCCGACGAACCGCTTCCCGCCTGCGATCGCGAGCGAGACCAGCCCCCAGCCGACGAGCGGCACGGCGAACGGCAGGAGCCGTGCGAGGGGCAACGTCTGCGCATAGGCGCCGTCGAACAGCGTCGAGGCCACGGGCCCGAGCACGATCAGGCTCGGTGCACCGCGAAGCAGCGCGCTCGCCCACCACGCGCGGCCGGCCGCGAGGCGCTCCGTGCCCGCGATCAGGAGGCCGACGACCACGCCGGTGGCGGCGAACAGCGGCACCAGCACCATCGCGAGCTGCGCGCTGCCGAGCTTGCCGGCATCGAGCGCGCCGATCGCCGCGGCACCGAGCACGTGCGCGAGGATGATCCACGCGATCGGCACACGCGTGGGCGACGACAACATCACGCCGATCTCATCACGCAGCGCGACCCGGCGCTACTTGCTCGGCGGGTACTTCTGCAGCTTGCGCTGGAGACTGCGCCGGTGGATGCCGAGGCGACGCGCGGCCTCCGAGATATTGCCACCCGCATCGGAGAGCACCCGATTGATGTGCTCCCACTCGGCGCGGGCGAGCGAGGGCGCCTTGTACTCCCCGGACTCGCTGGCCGGCGGCTCGAGCGGCGGCGCCTCGGCGCGGGCGAAGGTCTGGACGATGTCGTCGGCGTCCGCGGGCTTGGAGAGGTAGTACGTGGCGCCGAGGCGGACCGCATCGATCGCGGTGGCGATGCTGCCGTAGCCGGTGAGCACGATCGACTTCGTCGACGGATCGATCTCGACCAGGGCCTTGATCAGCTCGAGGCCGCTCTTGCCGGGCATCTTGAGATCGACGACGGCAAGCTCGGGCGAGTCCTGCGTGGCCGAGGCCACCGCGCTGTCGTAGTCGGAGGCGATCCGGACGTCGTAGCCGCGATCCACGAACGCCCGCGCCAGGCGGTTCCGATACACCTCGTCGTCATCGACGATCAGGATCGACGTCTTGTCCCCGCCGGACGATGCCTCCGAGGTAGTCATGCAGGCTTGGATACCACTGGAGGGGTCAGGGATTCGCCCGATCTGGCGGTTCCAAGTGATGGGGCCGGTGAGACGTCCGTCGGGAACCGGGCCCGGACCTCGGTACCCTCACCCGCAATCGAGTCGATCTGCAGGGTTCCACCCACACCCTCGATCACCGCCCGGGCCAGGAACAGCCCGAGCCCCATGCCCCGCCCCGGCGCCTTGGTCGTGAAGAACGGCTCACCGATGCGGGCCTGGACGTCGGCGGGGATCCCTCGCCCGCGGTCGCGGATCGAGATCGACAGCGACGCCCCATCTCGGCGCACCACGACGACGACGCTGGAGTTCGGCGGGGACGCATCCTGGGCGTTGGTGATCAGCGAGCGCAGCGCCTGGCTGACCGCGCGCGGCGGGATCCGCAGCGGCGACTTGCCGAGGTCGGTGGGCATGTCGACGTGCACCGTGGGCGTGGGCCGGATCCCGACCTGCGATTCCTCGAGGAGCTCGCTGACGGTCACCGGCGCCACCGTCTCGCCGACCGTGCCCGCGCCCTGCGCCATCTGCTCGAGGATGGCGCGGCACCGGCCCACCTGCTCGCGGATCAAGCGCGCATCCGCGGCGAGCTCGGGATCTGCGGCCTTGGTCAGCGCGCGCTCGAGCTCCTTGGCGGCGAGCGCCACGGTGCCGAGCGGCGTGGAGAGCTCGTGTGCCGCACCGGCGGCCATGGTGGCGAGCGACGCGAGGCGCTCCTGCCGTGCTGCGAGCCCGCGCGCCTCGGTCAGCTCGCGCTCGCGCTCGGCCAGCGCGCCGGTGATGCGGCGCAGGAAGTACACGACGAACGCCGAGGCCACGCCGAGGGCCACCCACATCCCGATCGCGCGGCTGTCCTCGGGGATCGAGACGGCGCGCTGCGCGGCGAGCAGCACGCCGAACCCGACGAACGACAGCGCGACCAGCATCCACGTCCACAGCGCCCGGAGCAGCACCGTCGCGAGCGCGATCTGCACGAGGTAGAGGAACCCGAACGGGTTGTGCGGCCCACCGGTGAGGTACAGGAGGCCGGTGAGGATCGCGATGTCGAGCATCATCACGAACGCGATCTGCCACTCGTAGACCGAGCGCGACGGTGTCTCGCGGCGCCGGTCGCCGAAGAAGTACAGCTCGAGCCCGAGGTTCGAGACCAGGCCCACCGCGACCACGCCGAGCAGCGCGGCGATCGGCAGCGCGCCATCGAGCAGGAACTGCCCGACGACGACGGTGGCCGCCTGCCCCGCGATCTGCGCCCAGCGCAGGCGCGTCAGCCACTGGATGTTGACCCAGTTGGCCTCGGGGATCGGCTGCGGGGTCACCACCGCCTGACCCTACCCCGAAACGACGAAAGCCGATCCTCGTGGACCGGCTCGTCGACGCGAAGCCTGGTTACTGCTTCGGTGCGCCAGCAGCGCGGAACGTCTTCTCGCCCTTCCCCATGACCGCCTTGTCGTAGTACTCGGCGGCCGACAGCCCCGAGGCCTCGGCGATCTTCAGCTCGCGATCGACGATCTGCTTGAACCCGTTGATGTCCATCGCACCGGCCATGTAGTGGCCGTTGATGAAGAAGCTCGGCGTGGAGCCCACGCGGAACTTCCGCAGCTCGTCGGCGTCGTTCTTGATCAGCCCCTGGCACTCGGGACCGTCCATGTCGGTCTTGAGCTTCGCCGCATCGAGACCGATCGTCGGCGCCCACGACATGAAGGCCTCCTCGGACAGCTTCGAGCCGTCACGCGACTCCTGGTACGGCTTGTACGCCTTGTCCCACCAGGCGGTCTGCCACTGGAGGAACTTGCCCTGGAGCCCGGCGGCGCATCCCGCGAGGTGCGCGCGCTGCACCTGCTGCGGATGGACGACCAGGTTCTTGTAGATCACGCGGACCTTGCCGTTGTAGTCCTTCACGAGCTGCTCGAGCGTGGGGACCACGCGGGCGCAGTACGGGCACGCGTCGTCCCACGCATCGATGATCGTGACGAGCGCGGCCTCGGGCCCGTGGATCATGCCGTTCTTGATGTTCGGCTTGATGTCGACGGCGAACACCGCGTTCGGATCCGCCTCCTCGCGCTGCTGCTGCTGGCCCTTCGCGGCCGCGCCAGCACCGCCGCCACCCTTCGCGATCATCGCCTTGATCTCGCGGATGTCCTTGGCCTGATCGTCGAGCTTCTTCTCGATGTTCTTGGTGTCGGCCTGGCACGCGGCCAACGCCGCAACGATTGCGGTACAGACGAGCTTGTTCACGGTAACTTCCTTCGTGCGTGAGCTCGTCTCCTCGGCGATGCCGAGGCGGGCGAGCCCGGTTAGTTCTTCTCGGCCTGAGGCTTCGGAGTGCCCGCAGCGCGGAACACCTTCTCGCCCTTGCCGATGATTTCCTTGTCGTAGTAGTCGGCCGCCGAGACCCCCGAGGCCTCGGCGATCTTCAGCTCGCGATCGACGAGCTGCTTGAACCCGTTGATGTCCATCGCGCCGGCGACGTAGTGGCCGTTGATGAAGAAGCTCGGCGTCGAGCCGACGCGGTACTTCCTGAGCTCGTTCGCATCCGACGAGATCAGGCCGGCACAATCCTGGCCGTCCATATCCGCCTTCAGCTTCGCAGCGTCGAGCCCGATGCTCGGCGCCCAGCTCATGATCGCTTCTTCAGACAGCTTCGATGCGTCGCGCGACTCCTGATAGGGCTTGTAGGCCTTCTCCCAGAACGTGTTGTAGTACTCGGTAAACTTGCCCTGGTTGGCCGCAGCACATCCCGCGAGGTGAGCTCGCGCGACGCTCTGTGGGTGAACGACCAGGTTCTTGAACACGACCCGCACCTTCCCGTTGTAGTCCTTGACGAGCTGCTGGAGGGTCGAACCGACCCTCTGGCAGTACGGTCAAGCAAAATCCCAGGCCTCGACAATTGTGACGAGCGCAGTCGAGGGGCCTTCGATCATCCCCTTCTTGAGGTTCGTGCTGATGTCGACCGCGAACACGGCATCCGGCGCCGCCTCCTCGCGCGCCTGCTGCTGGCCCTTCTGGGCCGCGCCAGCGCCGCCGCCACCCTTCGCGATCATTGCCTTGATCTCGCGGATGTCCTTGGCCTGGTCGTCGATCTTCTTCTCGAGGGTCTTCGTGTCGGGCTGGCACGCGGCCAGCGACAACACGAGTGCGGTAAGGGACAGCTTGTTCATGGGTTGTTTCCTTGTACTCGGTCGTCTATTCGGTCGTCGATTCGGTCGTCTATTCGCCCTGGCAACTCGCGCCGAGAGCAGGACTTTCGGGTGACGGAAGTAGGCCACCACCCGGGTCACAATTGCAACACAGCGGCTCGTCCAGGAGCCGATCCATTTCGGGCTCCTGGGCCTCGTCCAGCGTCGAGACCTGGTCGGCGCGTCGGCGGACCTCCGCCTGGAACTCGCACGCCTCGTCCTTGGACAGCATGCCATCCCCATCGAGATCGGCCTCGGGGTGCGCCTCTCGGAGGGCCTCGGCCAGCTGCGGCGTGAACACGCACACGTTCTTCTCGCCGCGCGCGGAGGCGGTGCGCGCGCCGCCGAGCGCGACCACGGCCCACACCACGATGCAGGCCTTGCCCACGATGCCGATCCGCGCGCGCGCGGGCGGACCCAGCACGGCGGCCACGCGCGCATCGAGCGACCGCGGGCTCGCGAGCGCCGAGGCTGCCACGGTGCGCAGCGCGGCCATCTTGACGAGCAGCCGCGCATAGGCCGGGCGCGGCAGCGCACTCGCCTCGAGCGCCCACGCATCGCAGGCGGCCTCGCGAGAGAGATCGAGGCGACGCCCGATCAGCCGGACGATCGGCCACCAGAAGAACATCGCGGTCGCCCACACCTGCAGGAACCGGCCGAGCGCGTCCTTGCGCCGCACGTGGGCGAGCTCGTGGAGCAGCGCCGCGCGGAGCAGCGTGGGATCCTCGAGCAGCGCAGGCGGCACGACGATGATCGGGCGGAGCAGGCCCACGACGTATGGCCCGGTCGCATCGTCGCCGATCGCGAGACGAGGCGTGCGGACCTTGAGGGTCCCGGCGAGCGCGGCGAGCGTGGCGCGGGCAGCTTCGGGGGCGGGCTCGGCGGCGCGCGCGACCGCGAGCGTGGCGCGATAGGACAGGAGCGCGCGTCCGAGCACGATCAGCGTGCCGAGCGCCCAGGCGCTGGCCAGCGCGATCCAGCCGATCGAGGGCCAGATCGAGATCACCGGATCGGGACCGGACCCGATCGGCGAGGCCGAGAGCGCCGCGGCCACCTCGTCGTGACGGAGGTACGCGATCAGATCGGAGAGCGACCACGGCATCGCCGGGCCCCAGGGCACCGCGAACTTCGCGAGCACCACCAGCCACACCGCGGCGGCGAACGCCGGCCGCATCCGCGCGGCGCGAAGCAGCACGAGGGCGATCATCGCGAGCACGGTGCCCTGCACCGCCAGCATCGCGAGCATCGAGACCGCGCCCTTGGCAGCGGCGCCGGCGGCGACGAGGCCGCTCACGGCTTCACCTTCGGATCCTTCGCGACCTTCGCAACGCTCGCAGTGCTCGGGCCCTGCGCATCCGGCGGATTTTCGGGATCCTTGGAGCCGCGCTCGGCATCGGCGATCTTGCGCTCGATCGCCCGGAGCTCCGCGCGCGTCAGCGATTCATCCTCGACGAGGTTCAGGACCAGCGAATCGGCCTGGCCATCGAACACCTCGCGCACGAACTCGCGCAGGCGATCGCGCAGCACCGATTCCTTGCGCTGCGCGGCGCGATACAGGAACGGCTCGCGCTCCTTGTCGACCAGCACGGCGCCCTTGGCGGCGAGGCGGCCGAGCAGCGTCATCACCGTGGTGTACGCGAGCTCTTGCCCGCGCTTGCCCAGCTCCGCGCGAACCTCGGCGACAGAGCCACGCTCGACCTCCCACAGCGCCTTCAGGACGCGCAGCTCGGCATGCGTGAGCTCGGAGGGGGTGGAGCGGGCCATGGGTTACGACGCCAGTGGTAGGATTACTACAAACGTAGTTACGCGAGCAAGCGCTAATCGGTTGGAGGCTCAACCGGCGTGGCGGCGCCCACATTCCGCCGCCGCCGCCGCCACCCGATCAGCCAGGCAAACGGCCGCTCGGCACGGAGCAGCGGCAGGTAGGCGAGCCCGAGGAGCGGGTACGGGAACCAGATGTTCATGAGGAGCACCACCCCGAGGTGGAAGCCCCACGCCGTCAGCGACCACAGGCGGCCGATCCGCGGATGCAGGAACACGATGGGCGCCGACAGCTCGAGGACGATCGTCATCACGCTGAACACCGTGAAGCCGGAGGGATGATCGAGGAACGGCGTGGCGAGAGGTGCGATCGAATCGCCGAGCAACGCCTTGCGCAGGTTGTCCACGGCGATCTGATTGCGCAGCTGCTCCCCATCGAGCCACGCGAACCCCGCGATCCGCAGCTTCGCGATCCCGGCGAGCACGTAGGTCGCCGCCGTGATCGCGGCGAGCAGCTTCAAGATCCAGCCATAGCCCGCCGCGGCCGGCACGAGCGGCTTGCGATCGATCGCCCAGACATCGGCCGCCGGGGCACATGCGAGCGCGAGCAGGTGCATCACGAGCAGGTTCTCGGTGTGGAAGATCATCCCGAACGAGTTGCGGTACGTCAGCGTCCACAGCACCCCGAGCGCCGCGAGCGGCGCCGTGAACCGGTACTGCACACCGAGCGTGAACGCGAGCAAGAGCGCGCAGGTGACGATCGCGATCACGAGCACCATCGCCGGGGGCAGCGGCGCATCGAGCAGACGCACCACACCCGTGGGGTGGAACTGCGTCTTGCCGAGCTGCGCCACCGCATGGGTCTCGACCAGCCGACCGCCCACCCAGCACAGCGCGAACGTGCCGATCAGGATCCGCACCGCGGCGAGGCGCTCCGCCGGCGCGGGCGCAAACCACCAGTCGGAGACGCGCTTCATCGCGCCACCCGGCAGCTCGTGCGTGGGACCTCGGTGCCCTGCTGGTGCCGCACCAGGTAATCCACAGCGTCGTGCGTGCCCGTGACGATCCGGATCTCGGTGACGTCCGCGTAGTCATCCAGATCGGCGACCCGCGCCGCGATCTGCGAGCACAGCTGCGGCAGCTCGTTCGCGCCGCGCGCGCGAGCGAGCACGGTGAGCGCCTGGAGCACCTCGCTCGAGCCGATCAGGTGCGGCGTCAGCGCGTGGCGCTCGCCCGTGGCCGTGACGCCGAACGCGTACTCCATCGTCAGCGTGGTCGGCCGCTTGAACGCGAACATCGCGTACGGCGAGAGCGGGAAGCTGTCGTCCCACGGCTTGCGGATCAGCGGCTCGAGCGTCGCGCCCAGGAGCGCGATCGAGACGAGCGCCGGAACCAGCCGCGGGTGCTTCACCGCCCGCGAGGTTACATCGAGCGGATCACGCGCCACGACGACCGTGGAGCGCCGATCTCGAAATAGAACGAGAACGCGAAGGTGATGAGGCCATCCTTGGCCACCAGCCCATCGGGCGGGTTCGGGAACGGCGCCGACGCATGGAATGCGCGGACGGCCTCGTCATCGAGCTCGTTGACTCCCGAGGGCTGAGTCACGACGATCTTCTGGAGCGAGCCGTTGCCCGCGAGGCTGACGCGGACCTCGGTGACGCGCGTCTTGAAGCCGTACACGGTGCCCTGCGGATCGCTGCGGCGCCACACCGTGGCCGGATCCCAGTTCTGCGCGACCTGGCGCTTGAGGCGATTGAAGAAGCTCGCATAGACCCAGCGCTTGGACGACAGCGCCGTCTCGTCCCCATTCTCGACGTCGTCGAGGTGATCGACCGAGCCGCCGCCAGCGATCCGCTCGAGCGTCTCCGGCGTGGGCTTGAGGTTCGGCACCTGCGGCGCACCGCCCCCTGCCCCGCTCTGCCCGCGCGAGAGCTCGCCTGGATCGCGCTTGGCCTGCTCGATCGCGCCATCGCCGTGCCGCGGCACGAAGCCATCGGCCACGAGCGGGCCCTTGTCGCTCGAGGTCGCGCCGCGCGTCTTCGCCTCTTGCGGTGCCTCGGCGGGCTGCGGCGTGCCGGCCGGCCGCATCGCGAGGACGCCGGGCGCGTCGGGAGCCTTCTCGCTCTTGCCCTTGTCGGCCTCCTTGAGCTCCTTGACGGAGGCCTCCTTGGGATCCTCCTTCGGGGTCAGCTCGGCGGGCTTGGACTTCGCGACCATCGGCTCCTGCACCGAGCCGCGCGCGACCTTCTGCTGATCGACCTTGACGTTGTTCTCCGAGACGAACCGCGCGTTCTCCGGCTCCTGCTCGGTGTTCGGCTTGGCCGTCTCCACCACCTGCGTGGGGCGCTGCGGCGGAGGCGGCGGCGGCGGCGCGGTCTGCGGCTGCTGCTGCGGCACGGGTGGCGGCGGCGGCTGCTGCTTCGCGAGCTCCTGCTGCATCGCCTCGTCGATCAAGCGCTCGGGATCGATCGGCGTGAGCTTCTCGGCCTGGCGCGGCGAGAGCAGCGCGATCGGCGACGTGGAGATCGAATCACCCGCCTGGCACGACGACAGATCCATCCACATCGACATCACGGTATCGCTGCCGCAGCCGTCGACGTCGGCATTCCACGGCGCGAGGCACATCGCAGCGCGCGCACCGGTGGCGAGGATCACGTCGCTCGCACACGTGGTGTGCAGCTCAGGCTCCTCGACCGCCTTCGCGATCTGGTGCTCGCTCGAGCTCACAAACCCCTTGCCCACGATCGAGAGCCCGAACGCCTGCACGCTCCCGAGCAACGTGGCGTGGACCAGCACGGCCACGCCGGCGGCGACCCACACGGTGGACCGGTTTACCCTTCGAGCTCGGCGCGCGGGAGACATGCGGGGGGACACGCTAAGTATAGAGACGCTTGGCCCGAGCGTCAGGTCCGAACTTCGTTTTCGCGATCTCCGACCTACGAGCGGTTCGCAGCCAAACCCATCGGAGATTCGCGCGGTTCGGGGGCAGGCCAGGCCGCTCCCCTCGCTCCCGCCAGGATGTCGGATGGTGTCCGACTGCCGATTTCTCGCCCCGTGATCCTGAACCGGTTACGAGTTTGGTCGACTCGTGATCTCGGAGGCTCCGATGCGTTTCGCCGTTCCTGCTCTCGCACTCTTGCTGGGCGCCTGCTTCGACGACACCCGGACCATCGAGGTCGATGTCGACGAGGTCCGCCTCCCCATGGGCGCCGGCGCCGAGATCGGCGTCTGGGTCGATGGCCACGAGCTCGGCCGGCTCGATGCCTTCAGCTGGGTGGTCGATCGGCCCGAGCTGGTCTCGATCGCTTTCACCAGCGACCACGCCCATGTGCGGGTCATCGGCCGCGCCGAAGGCCACACGATGCTCCACCTGGGCTATCGCACCACCGTCATCGACGTCCCCGCGACCATCTTGGCCCCCGCCGTGGTCGGCCTCTCGGTCGAGCCCTCGATCGTCGCCGCCCCGGTCGGCACCATGGTCCCGGTCCGCGCCCTCGCCACCTACACCACGGGCGACACGCGCGACGTCAGCGCGACCGCTGTCTGGGTGATCGACGATCCGTCGATCGCGACCGTCGATCAGGCCGGCGTGCGCGGCATGGCCGCCGGCTCGACCACCCTCCACGCGATCGTGGACGGCACGCAGCAGACCACCACCGTCACGATCGCGCCGTAGTCGGCCGCTGGCGACTCCACCGCGGCCGGACCTGGATCCGCGCCTGATCCCTACGTCGACGTCGAGAGAAGCGTGAACGACCGCCGGCACCCGGCAGTCTGGACCCGCGATGGCGCTGGATGCCCCGGGGCGGACGCTAGGGGCGGCATTCAGTGGGGGATGACCCGGCGTGCCGCCACGACGCGCCGAGCCGCCCGCAGCCACCGCGCGGTGATCCGGTCGCGGCCCGAACACCGCGTGGCCGGCCGCGACGGACCCGCCACCCCCCCGGGCCGCGGGACTGCGCATCGCCACCGAGCGAGACCGGCGTGCCGGCCGCCCCCGTCACCGGGTCGACCTCGACGATCGCATTCGCGGGCGCCTGGAAATCGATCTCCGGTGACAGCGCCACCACGAGCCCACGATCGACGGCGATGATCTGCGCCGACTCCGCGGGGAGCGTGGCGAACGCCATGCCGCGCTTGTTCGACGACGTGCGCGCCAGGCGATAGAGGTGCGCGTCCGCCGCCCACAGGATCTGATCGCCCTGGACCAGGGGCGAGAAGATCCAGTACAGCACCGAGCCCTCGCTCTGCCCGACGTACTGCGGCGTGCCGCCCGCGAGCGCGACCCGATAGACCGACGTGTTCGACGAGAACACGAGCGCATCGCCATCGAACGCCAGCCCGAGGAAAGCGCGGGAGTCCTGCGACGTGGACAGCACCACCGGTGCCCCGCCGCTCCGCGGCACGAGGAACAGCGTCTTGGTCACCGCGCCCGTCGCGGCATCGAGCACTCCTTCGACGAAGGCCACGCTGGTCGGTCCCACGCGCAGCTCCTCGACGTCGGCGAAGCTCGAGGGATTGGCGGGAGGCGTGAGCGTCGCCAGGGTCGTGGGCTCACCACCAGTCAGCGAGCGCGTGCGCAGCATTGCTCCTTCGAAGAACACCAGCTGCTCGCCATCGACCGCGAGCGCGCTGATGCCACTCGACGAGGCGTACCACTGCTCATCGATGGTCGAGCCACCTGGCGTGGCGTCGGGAGACATCGACGAGGGATCGGAGCCGCACGCGGCGGCGGTTGCGAGACTGAAGGTGGAGAGCACGAGGAGCCGGTTCATGCGGCGCGTCCTCAGCAAGGTCCACGCCATGCCGTGACCCCGTGGAATCGGGCGGATCCTGCGCTCCCAGCGCCGGCCGCCCGTGAACGGGGGTTCGCAGTGTTCTGATCCGGCGCCACGATCGGGTGGCTTGGCCGGACGAGCGCGAACGACTCACCGACGTTCAGGCGGCAGCGCAGGCTCGGCGCGCTGCCGACTTCGAAGCTGCGTCAGCGGGCCGCCACGAGGCTCTCGATCCAAGCTGTGACCGCGGGGATCGCGACACGCGCTTCGGCCTTCGGATCTTTTCGATCCATCATCGCGAACTGGCTGCAGTTGTCAGGATCGGCGGCGAACGCCCGCTTCTCGACCGTTCCATCAGCGAGGTTCATGAGGACGAGCTCGCTGTCGACCAGGGTTCGCTTCGCGTTGATCTTCTGAGCGCGGTCCGGCGTGACATAGGTACACGTCCCGCTCTCGGTGCGCGTGGTCTCACGCTCGGCCGCGATCAGGTCGAGGTCGCGGAGCGTGCCGCTGCGATCGGTGACCCTCAGCTTGCCGTCGTAGGAGACCCATCCGGCGCTTCGTCGCTCGCCGGGTTTGGCCGGCGTAAACCCGCCGCGCTCCCCCTTGCCCGCGGCCAGCTGCGCGAGAAAGTGACTGCCAAGGTCGCCCTCGGAGCCCGGGACCTCGGAGAACTCCATGCGGCCGTCGAGCGTCTTTCCGTCGCTGCCGAGCGAGTAGGAGACGGAGACGGCGGACTTGATGGTGCTCGAGCTGCTCTCCGGCTCGACGGCGACATCGGCGAGCTTCAGCGCAAGCACCGGCTCGGTCAGATCGACGAGGAGGGTAAGCTTGCCGCTCTCCGGGAGAGTCTCGGTCTTGCCTGCGACTGTCAGCTTCGCGTTGGGATTCGCTTCGATGACGAGCTTCGCGTTGGCGCCGTTGAACGTCCGGCACCTCTCGGTGCGGTCGCCGATCTTCAGGTCGAGAGACGTCGGGCTGTTGTCGGTGTTGTCGCTCTCACAGCCAGTCACCCGCAGATACGGAGCTTGACCGGTCAACGAGATGTCGACGGTCAGATCGGTCTCGGCCATGGTCCGACCGTTCTCGTTGCTTCCCCGGACGTGGAACGTCTGCTTTCCCTTGCCGAGCTTGTCGACCGGAATCTCGAGCGTGGCCTTGCCGTCCTTGCAGCTCGCGGCGCCGAGCTCACCTCCACTCAACGTCACGAAGTTCGTGCACACCGCGGTGACCGCGACAGCCGTTCCAACGACCTTCGCGGTCGCCGCGAGCGCCTGAATCTTCTCTTCCTTCTTGCACGCCCCACCGAGGATCAACGCCAGCACCAGAAAGCGAGTCATCGCCCGCGACTATAGCCAGCCGAGCGCCGACTGGCCTCGACCTCGACAGCGAGATCGCGCCAACGGAAGAAGTCGAAGCGCTGACCATGCTGCCAAAGCCTGACCTCATGACCGCGATGCGCCCGCGGCCCGCGAACCGGGGTTCGCAGTGGTCCGATCTGGCGACATTGCTCAGTACAGCTGGCGCAGGCCGCGGACGTCGCCGAGCCCGAGCGTGAGCGGCGCGTTCGTGCAGTTCGCCGCTGCCGTGCTCATCGTGAGGTTCGGGTGGGCGGACTCGGACACGTGCGCCAGGCCGAACACGTGGCCGAGCTCGTGCGTGGCGACCGCCTGGATGCCGTAGCGCGCGCCCGAACAACCCGTGGGCACCTCCAGAGGGAACCAGCGATGCTTCGCGGAGAGCCTGACATCGCCTTCGAGCGCGTGCCCGGCGCCGTCGGCCCAACTGCACGCGACGCCGAGATAGGAGGGTGGCAGGTTCCCGAACCCGACGACGTTGGCGTTGTCGCGGGCCCCGCACGTCACCTTCGTGCTCGTGCCCTTGATGTTCGGAGCGCTCGCGGTGCGGCCCAGGTAGCGCGCGGTCGCCGAGACTTGATCGGCCAGGCCGCAGTCGTTGCGCGACGTCTCGATCGCGTTCGCCGCGCGCTGGAGTCCGGTCTCGACGTTGTCTTTGCTGTTGGCCGTGGGGGTACTGCCCGCCTGGAAGCGCCACTGGTACTCGGTGGTCCACACGTGCCCGGCGACGTGAAACGCTCCGTCCTCGCACGGCCCGGCGGCCGCCGCCGCGATCACCAGCGGCTCGTCGTCGGGTGCAGCGTCGACGACCGAGACCTCGCCTCCCGGCGATTGGCTGATCGACAGCGCGAAGCTCGTACCGTCGTCGCCGTCCACCGTGATCGTCACCGTCTCGCCGACCTCCGGCACCTCGACCGCGAGCTCACCCCGGTGGACGACGTCGCCGGTCCGCAGCCCCGCGGGCAGCGGATCGTCCGCGGATACCTCGATCGGCTCGTGGGACATGCAACCCGCGAGCAGCACGACGACAGCAACAACTCTCATCGGCGAGTGGAACAGCAAGCATGCAACCAACTCGAGAGCGCACGATCTCGTGCACTTCCCCTCGAAGTGCTGGGACTGGCCTTCCCAGTGCACCACCGAGTGTGCAGCGGACCGCGATTCCCTCGCCGCAGACCCGTCCGGGTTGTGCCTTGCCGCTCGCCAGGAGTCGTGTGATAACGCGCGAGGAAGCGCGTGCCGGACTGGTGCCGGCCTCGGTCTTCAAAACCGATGATGCTCTGCGCGAGCAGCGGCATGGTGGGTTCGATTCCCATGCGCTTCCGCCATTTCGGTCGAAGCGGCGTCCTGAGCTCCGTCGCCTACCGGCGCTTCGCCTCCGCGTTCTCGCGCTTCAGGCTCTCCAGCTTGGCCTTTGCGGCGGTGCGGTCGGCGTCGCTCTGCGCATCCTGTAGCTTGTCATCGAGGACTGAGATCGACTTGTCGAGCTCGCTGCGTTCGGCTGCCCGTGCCGCGAGGATCTCGCCCTGCTCGAGTGCTTGACGGCGGTCGTCCTGGACGGCGGCCTCGTCGCGTCGCTGCGTCTCGGCACGCGAGGAGAGCTCCTGGATGCGCGCTCCGATCGTAGCCAGGTCAGCGTGGAGCTTGCCCAGCGCTTCGCGGACCGTCGCGCGCGCGGCATCGTCCTGTGCGGCATCGAGTGCCGTGCTGTTCGTAGCCGCCGCGGTCCGCACTCGCGCAAGCTCGGTCTCGATCGCCGCCCGGTCCTTCTCGAGGGCCGCGAGCACGGTGGTCGATGCCGGTATCGGCGCAGGCGGCGATGCCTTGGCTGTCGGCGGGGGCGGCGCTGCGGGAGCCGAGCTCGTCGAGGCCGGGGCGCCGCCATTGCCACATCCCCAGACCAGGAACACGAACGCGAGCATCTTCATCGCTCGCGAGTCTACCGGATGGGGCCGCGCTCGACGGAACGGGGCGCATCTTCAATACGGAGGGAAGAGGCGATCAGTGCGGCTTGCGGCTATCGGCCTTTGCGAGCACGTGCTCGACGGCACGGGCGAGCTTGCCAGCGGCCCCGTCGATCGCTTGGTGCACCGAGCTCGCGTGCTCGGTGACCGCGGTGGGCTCGTGGTGCTCGATGCGCGCTTCCATCACGCAGCGCTTGTCGTCCGGACCGGCCTTGCCGCCGTTCTCGTCGGTGATGTGCACCTCGACGCGCGAGATCCGAGCACTGAAGCGCGCGAGCTCGTGCTCGACGACCTTCTGCACGTGGGACGCGAGTCCGTCGGTGTGATCGACGTTGTGGTCCGTGTTCAACTGGATCTGCATCACGTCCAGCGTAGGAACGAATCCCCGGCGTGCCAACCTCCGAGGGCAGGATTGATCGCGCCCAGAGAGCGCGCCGACCATCGTCCACGGTGTGCTAGCGAACGGCAGCGGCACGTTCGTCCTGATGGCGATCGACCGGGGAGGTCGACAGCATCCTCCGCCTGGACCACAGCCGGCTCGATGTCAGCCTGGAGCGCGTCCTGAGGCCCACTCCCGGGGCCTGACGATTTTCGTGCGACGGATCGCGGGACCCGGCTCCTTCCTACCCAGGAGGACTCGTGTTCAGCATTCCATCCCGCCTCGGGCTCGTCGCTTCATTCGCCTTCGCGGCCATCGTGGCCGCTCCCCGCCCCGCGGCCGCGTGGGCACCGACCAAGCTCGATTGCGACAACCTGGTCCCATGGTTCCAGTCGAACAACTACGGCTGGTGGTGGGGCGCTCTCGGCAACTGCAAGCAGTTTCCGGGCGGGCCGCAGACCTTCGAGCAGATCTTCCAGTGCGCGTGGAAGCAGGTCGAGCCGCAGTACAGGCTCGACTGCGTCGAGAAGGACCTCCGTGGCGCGCCGAACACGGCGATGGGCGTCAACATCGTCGCCGCGTTCAACGGCAAGCCGACGTGCGACGGGCTGTTCGCGTTGTACAGCCGGGCCGACTACGGCACCTGGACGCAGAACATCCTGGCGGCGAAGGTCGGAGCCCCACGCGGGCTCACCAACCCGATCGACGTCTTCAACTTCGCGTTCAACCGGCTGCAGAAATCTGACCAGCAGCAGTGCCTGCGCGATCTGTTCCAGAGCCCACAGGGCGCCGGCGCACTCACCACGGCGACGATCCAGGAGGTCGTCGACTTCAACACCCCCGGGACGTGCAACCCGCTGATCGATCGCTACAAGGACAAGAAGTACAACCTGTGGTGGCAGGCACTCGGCACCCAGAAGACGGGACGTGGTGGCCCGTCGACGCGCGACGAGATCATCAACAAGGCGTTCGCGACGTTGCCGGCCGGAGACCAGGAACAGTGCCTGAAGGATCACCTGACGAAGGTCGCCGTCACCGACCTGGGCGTGTTCGAGGTGCGCGCGTTCAACGGCATCGAGTTCGCGGTGCGCGACAACCAGGCGGACGAGCCGTTCAAGGATTCCGAGGACTGCGACTGGCCCGCGGATGGCTCGATGCCGTGGGACTACACGGTGGGCACGGCCCCCTACTTCCTCCTCGCAGGTGGAAGCGCCTACATACCGGCCAACTACAACACGCCTCCGGGTCAGCACCTCGGCACCGATGAAGGCCGGCTCGCGCCGGATCTTCGTCGGATCGCACAGCTCGCGGATCCGATCGGCTGCGCCCTGCCCCTCGCGGCACACACCTTCGCGGAAGCGGAAGCGGCACCGAACGTCCTCGACAAGGAGCGGCTGCGCACCCTCGCGACGGCCTACAGCGACCTCGCCGTCACCGGCACCCGGGCGTTCGAGAAGTTCAGCGAGCTCAAACCGAACGACGCCGACTTCTGCGCGGCGATCGAGACGCGGACCCAGCCGACCGGGTGCCTCGCGTTCGCGCCCATCCCGGTGGCTGACGTCCGCGCGGGTTGCGTCATCGCCCTGCGCCGCGCGTACCGTGTCGCCAACTTCTTGCGCAATGGACAGGCGCTTCGTGCGGAAGGCCCGTGGTTCGAGGGCAGCGGTAACGACACGCTGCTCGCGAGTGCGGAGCTGATCCGCAAGAAGACCGAGCGCCTGGTGCTCGGCTGGATCGCCGTCTCCGGCGAGGATGATGCGCCGCACCGCCCGGTCAACGTACCGTCCAGCAACTACCCGCAATACAACATCCAGGTCTACGTCCCCGCACCGAACCAGAACCTCGGCGTCGAGATGCCGAGATTTCCTGCGCCCGTGCCGGTGACGGCGCGCTACACGATCGCGCAGTCGATCGCACCGCCGCCGAGCCGGCCCCTCGCGTACGACTGGAAGACGAATCCCTACTTCCTCGACCCCGACCCGGTGCCGAGCATCGCGCGGGGCTCGGAGGTGCTCCTGTTCATCCATGGCATGGACTCGCGAGCCGAAGAAGCGACCGACATCACGAAGCACCTGTTCATGCGGATGGCGAACAGCGAGAACCCGATCAAGAAGAACCTCGTCGTGATCACCGTCGATCTCCCGTCGTCGGGCTACACCGAGTCGCTCGACTACGATCGGATCTCGAAGCTCGCGGCGATCGGCGTACCCGCCGGGATCAGCGACTTCACGATGACCGGTCTCACCCCCATGCTCGACTTCCTCGAGGACTTCGTCGTCACGTTCGTCGAGACGCTCCCCGGACAGCTCGACGTACCGAACAGCATGAGGGCGGTGATGGGCGGCAGCCTCGGCGGCAACCTCACGTTCCGTCTCGGGCGCCGTCCGAATACCCCGTGGGTTCGCAACGTGGTCACCTGGTCACCCGCATCGATCTGGACCTCGCTCGGCGAAGGAACCGCCGTCTATCAGCACGCGGGACCGCGCGCCGCCTGGGAGGACGCGAACGATCGCAATGCGTCCGATCCGAATGATCTGTTCGGCAAGCGGCTCGGGCGCCGGCAGCGGTTCTTCGATGCGGGCTGGGACCATCCGATGAAGTGGCCGTTCCTTCCGCAGTCGCAGCCGGAGGTGTGGACCAGCGTCGGGTACAAGTGCCGGCAGCAGGCGATCTACGGTTCGCGGCTCGACCGGCAGGAGACCTACAACCCGCTGTTCCTGAGCTGGCGCTGGCGGCTCGCTGCGGAGCAGCTGCTCTACAGCCACCAGACGTTCGAGCCCGCGACCGGGCAGCGCCGGTTCATGCGCAACGACAAGCGCATGTTCCTGTCGTGCGGGCGCGAGGACGACGTGAACGGCAACGAGATCTGCGATGCGACCCGGATCACCGGCGACGTCATGAGTCTGACGCCCGGCATGGCGCGGTACCTCTACTGGACCGGGCACTCGCTGGACGCTGAGCGGCCGCGCTACTTCGCGCGCAAGATGGACGAGTTCCTCGGCCTCCAGTAGCGCGTCATAGCGGCACGCGCACGACGGACTTGTACAGCGCGTGCCGGAACAGGTCGTGCGAGAACGCGCGGTGGTCGGCGCCGTCGCGCAGCAGCAGGCACCACCGACGACGACGATGGCGCCCCCGACGACCACGATCCCTGCCGCGGCCAGCTCCGCGGCCGAGTCGGGGTTGTCCATGAGTCAGTTGACGATCGTGTCCTGGCTCGGGTGGAAGGTGTGGACCGCGCCCATGGTGCCGAGGCGGGCGTTCGCACCGAGCGCGTTGTTCTCTGCGATGGTCGCCGGTCGTGGCGTCGTAGATGTCCGCGCGGCGACGGGCACGAGCACCGACTTCTGTGGCGTAGCGAACTTCGAGTTGGACAACCCCGACCGGGGTTGATGGGAGCCGTGACATCGGCCCGCGTGTCCGGGGTGCGGACATCCCTCGGACAAATCTCGGACAGACTCCAGTCGGCACCTTGCCCGCAGTCCGCTCTGCTGGTGACCAGGGAATCAACCTCGGTCGGGGCCTTCGGAAAAGAAGCTCGACGCGAGGCTCGTGAAGCGGGTCAGTCAGGACGAACGCACCCTTCCCGAGCTGAGGGCCGACCTCGCCGGAATTGGGTACTGAGGGCACGACCGGGTAGTAGGATCGAGACGATGTCGGAGCGCGCACGCAAGCTGTCGGAGGACGCCATGGAGCTTCCGACGCTACGGCAGTCAGCGACCTGAGTTGCACGCTGACAACGGAGCCGCCCACCGAGCGATCGATTTCTCGCCACGCTCCTGTGCCTGTGACGGTAGGATGTTCGTGATGAGGTGGGGGCTCGCCATCGGACTCGTGCTGGCGTGCGCGGGATGCGGCGACAACCGGCTATTTCACGCAGATGCGTCGATCCGAGCCGATGCATCGGATTGGGATGCTGCGATCGACGACAGCATCGCGAGCGATGGCGCCGTCGACGCACCGATCGACGCCGCGATCGACGCGAGCACCGGGCAACTCGTCGCCTCGCCGCCGGGTTGCGATTTCGGCTTCATCTGCATCGTCGATGCGAAGGACTGCGTCGCGACGTTCACGAACACCGGAGCGACGGCCACACCGATAACTCTCGCGATCACGGGATCGGACGCCGGCGAGTTCAGCGTCCACGAGACGACGTGCACGAGCCAGCCGCTGGCGCCGGGCGCATCTTGTACCGCCACCGTGCGCTTCTCGCCCACGCTCGTGGGCGTGAGGGCCGCCGCGCTCACGGCAAGCACCTCATCGGGATCGACGGCCACCACGTCCCTTGTGGCGAGTGACGGGAGCTGCACAATACTTCATCCTCAGCCGCTGGCGCTGTCGTTTGGCTCGGCGACGATCGGCGATCCGACCGCCGCGCAGACGTTCACGATCACGAACAGCGCGTGGACGAAGAGCGAGGGGCCGATGGCGACGTCGTTGGTCGGCCAGATGTCGGGGGACTTCGAGATCGTCGCCGACACGTGCAACAGCGCGATGCTGCCGGCGATGTCGCAGTGCACGATCGACATCCGCTTTCGTCCGACCGCGACAGGCGCCCGCGGAGTGGGCGTCTACGTGATGTCGACATCGGGCGCGTTCGTGATGATGTCAGCCTCCGGCACCGGCACGCCGTAGCCGGCGGTCGACCGCCAGGCCTTTTCTTGCCAGGCGGTGATCGCCGCGACCCGCGATCGCGTCCTTCGAGCGCACGCGATCGGGCAGTAGGGCTGCTGCGAGACGACAGCTCACGAGCATGCCGCTGATGTATCCGGCAGTTCATCGAGACGTCAGGCGCGCGCCACTTCATCGCTTATTGTTCTCCGTGCGTGAGGTGAGGAACATCGTCCGCGGACTCGATGACACAGCGACCAGCCGGCAGGTCACGAAACTCGTCGGGGAGATCCGTGCCATTCCAAGTCAAGACGCTTGAGTTGGCCGTCGACCGATGCCTACCGACGCGTCTCGGGAAGCGCTGCGTGCGGAATGTTCAGATGTCGGCGTCGACGACCACCACCCCGCCCGCCTTATCGGCTGCCACAAGCACGCGTGGAAGGTCGCGATCGAACCACCGACGACACGAGCCTGACCGCCGAAATGGTCGCCGGATACTGCGCGAGAATCGATGACCGCAGGGTCAATGCCATCCGGGCGCGAGCTGCCCGTAGCGGCCTGCACTGACGCTGACCGTCTGGGGTCGTGCAATCGCTGCGCGCTTCACCGCGAAACGGTAGGCATCGTTCGTGCAATTCCAGTTTCTGTCATGCAGCCCCGTACGGACGTACAACGCGAAAGCGCAGCGATGACGGTCGAGGTGCGGCGCGAGTTGCGATTTTCCTGCGGGAACACGACCTGCGCGGCGGATCTGTACCTGCCCGCAGGTGTCAGCGAGCGCGTGCCGTGCGTCGTCATGGGCCACGGCTTCACCGGCACCCGAGATCTCGGACTCGGGAGCTACGCGACCCGGTTCGCGGCAGCCGGCGTCGCGGCGCTGGTGTTTGACTATCGTCATTTCGGTACCAGCGGGGGCGAGCCGCGCCAGCTGATATCGGTACCCGACCAGCTCGAAGACTGGCGTGCGGCGATCGCATTCGCCCGCGAACGCCCCGAGCTCGATCCGGATCGGATCGCGATCTGGGGAACCTCGCTATCCGGCGGTCACGTGATCGCGATCGCTGCCGGCGATCCGGCGATCGCGGCGGTCGTCGCGCAGGGCCCGTGGCTTGGTGTCGCGGGTGGCCATGCGAGCCCGTGGCGCGCGAGAACGCTGCTCGCATTGATGGTCGCCGCCGTCCGCGACATCGTGCGCACGCGTCGCGGGGGCCCGCCTCTGCTCATCCCAGTTGTCGGCCCGGCCGGCGAGCTCGCGGTATTCACCGGCGACGATGCTGCGGCATTCGCGCAGCGGTTCGCGGCCAGCGCGCCGTCGTGGCGCAACGAGGTCGCTGCCCGGTCGCTGCTCCAGCTCGTGCGCTACCGGCCGCACCAAATCGCAGCTCGGATCGCGATGCCGCTCCTGCTATGTGTCGCCGAGCGCGATCGCTACGCGCCGCCCGAGCTCGCCCACCGCGTCGCCGCCGCTGTGGCTCGGAGCGAGCTACACACCTATCCGATCGAGCACTTCGACGCCTACCTCGGCGAGCACGAGGCACTCGTCGCAGACCAGGTGGCCTTCCTCACGCGCACCCTCGCCTCCGGCCAGTTGAAGCGGCCAGCGCCTTGCACTCCGACGATGAGCTCGCCAAGCGCAAAGCAGGTGCGAAGATGAAGGCAGTCGTCTTCTCGGAGTACGGACCTCCGCAAGTCCTCCACGTCGCAGAGGTGGCAACGCCGGTCCCCAAAGCTCGGGAGGTCTTGATCAGGATCCACGCCACCTCGGTCAATTTCGGCGACATGGTGGTGCGCAACTTCAAGGCGATCACGCCGTCGAAGTTCCACATGCCCATGTTGTTCTGGCTGATCGGGCGCGTGACCTTCGGCCTCCGCCGGCCCCGCGTCCACGTCCTCGGAAGCGAGTTCGCCGGGGAGATCGTGTCCGTCGGCAGCCGCGTTACGTTGTTCAAGCCAGGCGATCAGGTGTTCGGATATCGCGGTCCACGCATGGGTGCCTACGCCGAGTACCTGTGCATGCCCGAGCGTGGAGTTGTCACGGCGAAGCCTGCGAACCTGAGCTTCGCGGAGGCGGCGGCGGTTCCGTATGGAGCCTTGATGGCCCTCAGCATGTTGCGGAAGCTCGATCTCCAGCCCGGCCAGAGAGTCCTCGTCAACGGTGCCAGCGGGGGCATCGGGCCGTCACTCGTCCAGCTCGCCAGGTCGCACTTCCATGCCGACGTGACTGGCGTGTGCAGCACGGCGAGGTTGGGCTACGTTCGCGCTCTCGGCGCGGACACCGTCATCGATTACACCAAGGAAGACTTCACGGCGTCCGGGCAGACATACGACGTCATCATCGATGTACTGGGACGCACGCCGTTCGCGCGAAGCAAGCGCGCTCTCCGACCGAAAGGCCGCTGCCTCCTGGTCAGTTTCAAGGCGAAGCACGTGTTCCAGATGCTATGGACGTCGTTGTTCGGCGACAAGAGACTCATCTGCGCCATGTCGTCGGAAACGCAGGACGATCTGCGGCTCATCAAGGTCCTCGTCGAGGCAGGGACGCTCACCCCGATCGTCGATCGGTGCTTTCCGCTGGAAGAGGCGGCCGAAGCCCACCGCTATGTCGAGGCGGGGCAGCGGAGAGGAAGCGTGGTCCTCGTCGGCGGCACGTGATTCTGGCGCGGGGTGGTTCGACACGTCTTGGTTGAGCAGGCGCGCGCCCTCCCCCGCACGCGACGGTTGGTTCCCCAAACCAATGTTCCCATCTGGCGGCCCGCCCGTGCCCTCGCGCACTGGCGGAGATCGAGCGAGCCGCGATCGATGTCATCGTGTCGCGGGACGCGCCGATCCGGAACCAGTCCGCAGCTGCCTCAGGCGATGGTCGCGAGCAGTAGCTGCGCAGTGATCTGCAGCTGCTCGCCAAGCTGCGCATCGTCGATCTGCTCGAACAGCGCCCAGCGCATCAGCTGGACATAGATGGTTCCGAACATGGCCCAGCCCGCGGTGTCGGCGTCCTCGACGCGCGCCTTGCCGCGCGACGCGAGCTTCGCGAGGTACGAACTCGTGAGGCTCGCGAGCGCGGTGTAAGCGTCGCCGAGCGTGCGACGCAGAGCGGGGCTCGCCGGAGCCTCGGTCATGATGAGGCGGATGACGGCCTTGTGCTTCGCGAGGCTCGTGACGATCGCGCGCGCACTTTCCTGAAAGCCACGATCCAGGCTCGGTGCGCGCGAAGGTGGACGACGTGATCACGAAGAGGTCGCCGAGCACGGAGCCCACGAGCGCTTCGAGCACCGCCTCCTTTGAGCGAAACCGCGAATAGAACGCGGTCGGCGACATGCCGCTCTCGGCGATCAGGTTCCGGAGCGAGGTGTTGCCGTACCCGCGGCTGATGAACACGCGTTCGGCCACCTCCAGGATGTACTCGCGCGACGCCGCAGGCTTCGGCATTTCGCAACCTTACATACGTTCGTTTGCCACCACAAGTGGCTAGAATAACTGCCGATGTGACAGGATGTCACGTTAGATCTGAGGCCGCTAACGAACGTTCGATAGCTTGCGGGCGGCACGTCATCTGCACGATGCCGCCGCAACACCAACCATCGGCGACTTCCATGACTCGCCTACAGCTGTTCACGATCCTGTCCCTCGTCTCGATCACGGCCACTGCTGCCCCGACTCCATCGATCACGCTCGATGCGCCGAAGGCCGGGATCGATTACCCGACCGATGTTGCGGTTCCACCGCAGCTCGCGAGCGCGAGAGGTGCTGGTGATCGACAACAGCCGGATCGTCGTCGGCAAGCAGTCCGCGCTCGCCGAACCCAAGGCCGGTCTCGACTACCCGAGCGACGCACCGATCCCCGCACGACTGAAGTCGGCGAAGATCATCGTCCTCGACCGCCAACAGCGCGTCGCGATCACGCTCGAGCCGGCCAAGGCTGGTGTCGACTACCCGACCGACACCCGCCCCGAAGAGCCTGGTCTGGGTGTTCGGCAACGCCACGCGGCTGCCGCTCGCGGGCATCGTCCGCATCGAGCACGCCGTCGCCGGAACCGACTTCCCGACCGACGGACCGCCGAAGCTCGACCGAGACTTTTATGTTGCCGTCGGGAAGACCGGCAAGCGCACACGTCTCAAGTAGAGACCCGAAACCATTGCCACCGATCGCGGCGTGGATCCTCCTCTTCGCAGGTCAGCGTTGGTTCCCCAAACCAATGTTCCCATCCTGCGGCCCGCCCGCGTCCTATCTAGGTGCGCGCCTTCAGTCCTTGGAAACCTCACCGGCGATCGGGCTGTCTCCAGGGTCATGCGCTGGCTCTGTCTCGTCTCGATGCTCGGAACGGCCAGCCCCGCCCTGGCTGGCAACCCGGACGCTCCGACCCGGGTGACCGGCAGGCTGGACGGCACGACCGCCCGGCTGACCGCACGCTACGAGCTCCCGGTCGGAGCCAACGAGTGGACGAGAGGTTCGATGTTGGCGTTGCCTGCCGGGGCCCTGGTCACCGGTGCGCGCGTCGCCCAGGACGGCCGCGTGCACCGCCTCGACCTGATGGCCGCGAACGCGGCGGGCGCGAAGTTCCAGGCTCTCGCGGTCGACGTGGCTGCCCCGGGGCCGAAGACCTCCGCCGTGATGATCGAGGGCGGGGTCGGCGGAGTCACGGTGTCGACCGCGTCCCCGCGACCAGGCCGGCTCGTCATCGATCTCGAGATCTCGATGCCCACCTGCTTTCATCGCGACCTGCGCTACGCGATGGTCCCGACGAGCTGGTACGAGGCTGCCGGCCGCGATCTCCGAGCCCGAGCGACCGCCGACACGCTCGCGGACGTCTGCCCACGGAACGGCGAGGAGGCCGGGATGTGGCTCGGCTTCGCGAGCCCCGAGCTCGCGCGCCGGGCGTCGGGAGACCGGTTCGGCGTCTCCGCGGACCGTGGACCTCGCCGGAGACTCGATCGTCCGCTTCGAGCTCGACGTCGCGACGATGTTGGGCGACGCGCCACGCGATCTCGCGACGGTCCTGATCGTCGATGGCTCGCGCTCGATCTCGGACGACGACCGCGAGGCGCAGCGCGCGCTCGTCGAGTCCTACCTGGACAAGGCCCCCGGTTCGCGCGTCCAGGTGGTCGCGGTCGCGCGAACCGCGCAGGCCGTGCTGCCGGCATGGACGGGGCTTCGAAGGCGCACGCCGCGGTGGACGCAGCGCTGCGATCCCTCGTCCCGCGCAACGGCTCCAACTTCGACGCCGGGCTCGCGGGAGGCCGCCACGTGGCTCAGGCGGCTCGACGGCACGCGACGCGTCGTGCTCGTGACCGACGAGCGAATGGCGACCCGGCTCGCGCACGCCTCGGACACTGCGCTGCGCGGCATCCTGCCACCTGGCACCCTGCTCCACGTCGTCGTCCTGTCGTCGGGCAGCGGCCTCCAGCGCGACGACGAGGCAAAGCTCGCCAGCCTGGCCAGGAGCACGGAGGGCTTCGCGGTTCGTCTCGGGACCATCCCCGACGACGATGGCCCCGACGCGACGATGCTGGTGCGCCCGATCTCCATCGATCGATTCAGCATCGTGGCGCCGGGATGGGACAGCCTGCCGCGGGACCGCGACGGACCGCCGTGTGATGACGAGATGGATGTGCACGAGGGCCACGGATGTACGTGGTGGCGACAGCATCACGGCGTGGACGCACCCCCGATCACGGTCGAGGGCTGGATCTGGGGCACCTGGCTCCCGCACGCTGACGCCGGATCGATCGCGCGCGCGCGACGTGACGCGCGAGCTGTCGATGATGGGCCTCGTCCCGAGCGAGCTGCATGCGCTCGCCGAGGCCCACGCGCAGGCCGTCAACGCCACGTGGTCGCTCTACGGCGCATGGGAGGCACCGCGGGCTATGACGGCCCGTTCGGTGGCGGAACCGGATTCGGTGCGATCTGCGGGTGCGGGCGGATCGGCACGACGGACACGGCAGTGGGACCGGATCCGGGATGGCGCGGCCGGATCCACCCAGCCTCCGCGACCAGCTCGAGCCGGCGATCGAAGCATGCACGCTCGGCACGGAGAGCGTGACCGTCGCGCTCGAGTTGACGGGGATCGAGATCGCCGACGTTCACGTGACCGTGTCCGGACCGCCGCCGGCCGAAGGCCGCCGCGTGGAGCAGTGCGTTCGCGAGGTCGTCTGGGCAGCGTCGCCACTGATCGCCAGGCCGCGCGAGCATCAGCTCGTGTCCTTTGTCGTCGGCAACTAGCCGTCAGGCGACCCGATTCGCGGTGCGCGAAGAGTTCATTCTTGGCGGACGGACAATTCCTGGCCATGTCCGAGCTCCACAGCCTCGCGCTGTTCTGATGACGGACTCCGCCTAGCTGTAGAACTGCCCCTGGTTAGAGCGTACGATGGGAGGAATCATGCCCCGTGCGACCTTCGTTCCGGTAGCTCTCGCCCTGCTCGTCGGTGGCTGCTACATGGACGTGTCGGCCGGTGCGGCTCGCACTGCCGGTGGCGTCCAGGGCTACGGCTGGGAGATCGGGTTGACCGGCGGCGTCGCGTGGGACATCCAGAAGCTGGTGCGTCCAGGCGTTGGCTTCGACGCTTCGATGAGCCACACGAAGGCGTCCGACGGAAAGTTCGGCGTGCAGGGATTCAGCTATCACGCGCGTGCCGATATTGGACTTGCGGCGCCCTCGGGCATGTCCGCCGAGGAGCTGATGAAGCGGCACGGTCTGCTCGCCGGCGGCGACATCGAGAAGCTTCGCGGCATCACCGGGCAGACCCGGCTCGTCCTCGACTACGGTCAGAGTCGCAACGACGAACTCCACTTCGTGTCGCCCGGCGATCCGATGCGGTACATCGGGCCGCTCGAAGGTGCACAGCTTCTACCTGGGCATCGCGCGCAGTACAACTGGAAGGGCACGGTCCAGATCTCGTACAGCATCGGCCCCACGTCACGTACATGCCAAATGACTTCGTCGGCGACGCGACCTCCGTTGGGCTTCAAGTCCACAACTCGTTCTGGTTCATCCCCCGTCTTCAGGCGCCGCAATACGGGCTTCGTTCTGGGGAGCACTACAATCCGTCGGACCCGATCAAGCAAGGTCCGCCCGTCGAAGAGTGCAAGCCGAACATCTGGCCCCACCAACCGCGACATCAACTGCAAAATGAAGGCCCGCACGCTCGTTCTCCTCGGGTTGCTCAGGTGTGCCGAGCCGAAGCGAGACTTCCTCAATGGTGGTGGCTCCGGGGGCCGCAAAGGCGCACACGCCGGTTCTCGCCTTCGATGGAGCGACATTATCCCCAGGCACCGACGACGCGACGCACAACTCGTCGTCGCTGGTCCGGATCTCTCGGCAACGTTCAAGGTGCACGACGAGAACGACCCGCAACGTGCAGCAGCCCCCTCGACGACGTGACGGCAGATGTAAGTAGCGTCCTCGCTCCCTTGTGACATCGTCGTCACGAGAGTGCGTCCGCCGAGTGCCCCGTACGCCATGATCGTGTTCACGGACGATCTGGGCACGGCGGTCGGGTGTCCCAACTGCATCTCGCTGTCGCCGCAGGCGTGCAACACCGAGAAGTCGCCGGTCGGGTTCATGTTCGGTGGCGCATTCGGTGGCGGCCAAT
Source organism: Myxococcales bacterium (assembly GCA_016720595.1). Classification (GTDB taxonomy): domain Bacteria; phylum Myxococcota_A; class Polyangia; order Haliangiales; family Haliangiaceae; genus JABFXX01. The sequence continues at coordinate 11,391 of JADKKI010000044.1, read as the reverse complement.
TCACTCCGACTCATCTCGCGTCGTCGAACGCGATCACGATGTTTGGTCTCTTCGCCGCGATTCCAGCAACTGCAAGACCCGGTGACTGTATGTGTTACAGCGAGACACCATGCATCGAAGCGCAAATGACGATGAGCTCGGCGTGCACGATCGGTGGCCCGGGCACGCCAGTCTCGGTAGTGCCGAGCTGTCCGACGACCTTGACCACGGTGGATGAGAACGCGGAGTTTCTCGCAGCGTTTGGCCCGGCGATGTGACCGCACCTGGCACGGGACATCGTTCCGTCTTCAGGGCAGGTCGTAGACCTGGATCATTACGGCCCGACCCACAGCCCCATGCAGACGTCATCCAGATATTTGTCCGGAGCGATCTTGATGCGCTTCGTCATCCTGCCCTCCTCCACGAAACCGAATAGGCGATAGAGCCGAGCCCCGGCCCCGCCGGCCCGGCGGCGACTTCCGACCACGATCAGCCGCCACGCCCTCCCGCCCCTGCAGCCCCCGCGCAGCGATTGTGAGAGCCGCGACATGCGAGGTCACCGCAAGCTCGCCAGCAGCGCATGGCCAACGATCGCCCCATCCTTCTCGGCGACGAGGTAGATGCCACCACCGCGTGCATTGAGCTTTACGATCTCATCCCGAAAGGCCTCGTCGTGGAGCTCGTCCGGTCGCGAAGCAAGCCTTCCCGGAATTCGCGCGATCTCCCGCTCGGCTTCCGCAAGAGTGGGAGCGTCCTCGGGTCGGGCTGTTCGAATCGAACAAACGTTCGAGCTCATGGCGCTGCTTACCATCCGTGTTGATGGACTGGTACCTCACCCAGGTTCGATTCCCATGCGCTTCCGCCACCTCTACAACCAGCCGCGCTGCTTGAACGCCGTGAGGTGCTCTGCAGGGAGCTGACGCGCGAGTTGCTGATCCGGCGGCTCGCGGCGATCAACCTGGACCGCGAACACGACGACGTCCTCCGTCACCGCGAAGGGGTACGCCGACGCGCCGACCGCTGCGGCGATCGCAGCGACGACGACGTCAGCTTCACCATGAAGGTCGTGCTGCCACACAGCGGCATTCGCCAGCTCGCAGGTCCTGAGGAACGCGGGCTCGAGGTCGAGCATCGTGTCGCGTCCCCATTCCGGAGGACTCCACAGGTACTCACGTGCCTTCTCGCCATGGGCGGCGATGAACCGACCGCGCTGGATCTCGGTCGCGAACGCGACGTTCGGCGGGAACCGGTGCTGGTACTCGGCATCGCACGACCAGAGCGCGATCGCATACACCGGCGCGTCGGCCACCTCCGCAGCGATCGCCGCGAGGATCGCGCGCGTGACGGTGCTAACGATCTCGCCCCGGCGCTGTGCGAGCCCATCGCGATCAATGCGCTCGTACTGGATGCCCGTACGGCCGGCGGCGGTGCGGAACCGTACGAGGGAGATCGCGTCACCGATCCACTCGACGTCGTATTTGATCGACGCATCGTCAGTGGGGCCGGTGCGCTCGTCGCGAACGAGCCGGCCCTCCGCGTCGTATGTGTAGAGCTGCGACATCTGCCGGCCGCCGGCGTAGACCGTGTCGAGCCGAGTGACACGGCTTCCGTCGAGCTCGAAGAACGCGCTGTTGATCAAGGGCTTGTCCTTCGAGTAGCTGAAGTGCTTTCGCGCGATGCCGCCTGGGCGAAGCGCATAGAACGTCTCGTAGTACTGGCCCGGAAACTCCACGTGCCGACGCTCCACCGCGAGGAGCCCGTCGGCATCGAACCCATGGCCCCAGGCGCGGTGCGTCGCACCCGGCTCCTCGTCCAGAAGATCGCCCCTGCGGTAGCGACCGATCTCGAAGTATCCCGGCTCCAGCGAATGGCGCGCGAAGCTCGCCCACTCCCAACGCACGACCCGCGCCTCGCACTCGCGCCTCGCAGCGGCGTAGCTCCAATCCACAAGTGCGCACGCATCCGCCATGGTCATGCGCTCGTTCTACACGAGCCAGACATCGAACACGTGGGGTTCGCCCGCGAGCCTGCGCCGGAGTGGCGAACCATTCGCCCCAGGATCGATGTCGTGCTCGGAGACCCGGTATCGGCTCTCGTTCTGGCACCAACGAACACTCGGCCGATGTCGTCCCGCGTGGGCGCCGACAACAAGTCATCGCCCACGCGGACGATCGTCCGCTATGACGCAAGCCAGCGGGCGACCGGCCTCGCCGACCTCGTGCCTGTCGGGTGCCGGATGTACGGCAAGTGCGATGCGATGCTGAACGACGCCGGGCTGCGTGAGCGAGACTTCGTGGACCACCATGCAGGCCTGCGGACCGGCCTCGCGGCGATCGGGCGACGGGCCGAGCACTCCGATGACCCACTGCCGTCGATGCAGCGAAGGACCGTCGACGCGGTGGCCGTGGAGCTCACGACCCGGTATGGGCCGCCGATGTGGACCGGACGCGAGCCACTCCGGCGCAGTTGGCTGACCGCAACCGAGGAGGTTCATCCTCGACGGCGGCACCTGGGTCATCGAGACGCACGAGCCCCGGATCAGTGGGCCGCCCGGCCTGACTGGCACCTGACGTCATCCATCTCCTCTGTCCTCGTCGTCGTTCTCAGTAGGGCGGGAGGAGCCGCCGCACGCCGGTCGCGAGCACAATCGCGGCAAACGCCACGTTGCGCAACGGGATGAACGGCCACCAGACTCTCAACGGAGCCCCGCGCTGCGTGACTCGCTCCCCGAGCGCGCGAATCCACGCCAGCGAGCGCGGCCAGTCAGAGATGGCGAGCCATTCAGCGGGGATCCTCGATGCACCGACAGTGGCACCTGCGAGGGCGCCGGCGATCGCGCCCGTCGTATCGGCGTCGCCGCCCAACGACACGACGTCGCCGACCACGCGGCGAAAGTCGTAGGGGGACCGGAGCCACGCATGGAGGCAGATCGGGACGGTGTGATGGACGTAGCCGGTCACGCCCCGCGAGAGCCCGAGCTCGGACGCCAGCCAAGAGGGCGCGTGGTCACGGTGCAACGCCTCCTCGACAAGATCGAGGGCGGCGAGCAGCTCGAGATCGACGACCCGGGCGCGGATCTCACGCAGGACGGCCGATGGATCCAGGTTGTCGGCTCGGACCGCGTGATGGGCCGCGACCGCGACCGCCAGCGAGCCAGCGCGGGCGCGCGGATCCCGGTGCGTGATCATGGTCGACGCGTCGACGAACGCGGCGATTCGGTCGGGGTCCTCTACCCACGCACCGATGATCGGCGCTCGCATCACCGCACCGTTGCCGGCGGATTGCACGCCGCTGCGACCCGGCGAGAACCCGATCCACGACCGCGCGATCGCGCGAAGCGTGCCCCACCCCACCGCGGCGGGCAGCGCGAGCAACCACCAGCGCAGCTTCCACGCGAGCGCGCGCGCGAAGCGAACGGGGTCGTCCCCGGCGGTCAGGAGCGCCTGCGCCGTCATGCATGCGTGCTCCGTGTCATCGCTGAGCATTCCGTGGCCGAGCACGAGGCGCTGCCGAAGTGGGCCACGGTAGAGACGGGCAGCGCGCCGGCCACTCAGGCCTTCCCGCGGCAGCCCGAGCGAGTCGCCGACTGCCGTGCCGAGCAGGAGGCCGGTGATGCGATCCACGGTCCCGGTGAAGCACGATGCGTGCCTCGTCGAGATCGCGGATTCCACTGGGTGGACGAGATAGCTCCTGACGGGCTGTCTAGGCGCTCCACGATCTCGTGTCGTTCTGGCACCACCTTCGATCCTCGGGGCCGCGCCGGCGAGTCTTAGCCGCGGTCACGAACACCGAGGTCACGACAGAGGACGACGGCCACATCGTCCTGGAGCGCACCCGACGGAAGACGAACAAGCTCGACCAGGGTGTGGGCCGCCGTGGCCAGGTCCGGACCGCGAGAGATGCGGGCGATGTCCTGCTGCTTCGCGTAGCGGAGGATGCCATCGGAGGCGACGAGCAAGGTTCCGTTGCCGATCGGACCGGCGCGGAACGCGAACGGCAAACACCCGCCGCCCACGAGCGGCTTCCGGACTTGGCCATCTGTCAGGTCGATGACTTCGTCACGAACGAGCCATGCCCCCGAATCACCAACGCTGCAGCCCGTGATGCCTCGGGCATCGACGGATAGGACGACCGCGGTCGTCTGGCCATGCCCCAGTCGAGTGACGTCGCGATCGAGCGCTTCGATCGCCCCACTCCAATCGGTCTCGCGCGACATCGCCCCCACCGCGTCGACGAAGGCCTGTGCGGCAAGTCCACCGTTACTCGTGCCCCCTGCCCCGTCCGCCAAGGCGATCACGAGCCCACCAGAACGGACGAACACGCATGCACGATCCTGTCCCGTGATCTTCGACGACGCGATCTCGACGACGTATTTGAACGGGCCTTCCACCATGTCCTGCGGCAGTGTTCATGTCGCGTGCCACATGGAATCCGAGCCCGCGGCGAAACGGCTGCGGCTTCAGCAAACGGATCCGTTCTACGAGCGTTCAGGAACACGGAGCCGCTGCGCCGCGAACGATACCGGCACGTCGCCGGGAGCTACGGCGGGCCCGGAGGAGTACGCGGCAACGATCTCGGCGGCGGCCGCCACCCGCCACGCCCGCTCAGCCTCGTTGGCCGCGGCGAAGCGTGCCTGACTCGAGTCGTCGACGTCCGTGCCAGTCTGGAGCTCGTAGCGCAGGGCCTTCAAATAGGCGAGGTGCCCGTTGCGCACTCTCTCAACGTCGCGGACCACCACCGCCGCACGCTGGATCGCCGCGCGAAGTCGCCCCTCCGCCGCGGCGAGCACATGTCGCCGCTTCACCAGCTGGAGGCCTGACCTCACGTACGCCGTCACTCGGTGAGCGTACCAGGCGACTGCGTCCTTCGAGTCGACGTGATCAGGCACCAGAGCTGCTGCCACGCTACGGCCACACCACTCGGAATCCAGGGTTCGACTCCCAATCAAGCATTTCGGTGTTAGCTCTCGCTGTGGACCGTCTCCCATGCGATTCGGCGTGGGCATCAACGCCGCGTGCTACGGTGGATCCGTGGCGACGATCTCGAAGACCGAGCTGATCAAGCTGGACATCGCTCAGCGGCTCGAGTTGATCGAGGAGCTCCGGGAGAGCATCGTCGACGAATCCAACGAGGGGGCGACCCTTCCATTGTCCGCTGCAGACCGCGAGTTGCTCGAACAACGCCTTCGTGAGGACGACGAGGATCCGGATGCTGCGATCCCCTGGTCCGAAGCCAAGGCACGCCTTCGCCAACCACGAGCGATTCGCTGAGCCTGCGCCCTCGCGCGCTGGCGGAGATCGAGAAGGCTCGAGACGGGTACGCGCAGGTCGACCACGGAGATACGTTCCGCGCCGAAGTCGAAGCCGTCGTCGACGCGATTCAAGCAATCCCCCTCCGCTTCCCGATCGTGGTTGCTCGTCCGGCCGTCCCACGTCCCGATCGTCTGGTCGCCTCGGAACGGTTCGGGATTCGAGCGACTGGTGTCGCCACCGCACCTGGGATCTGAGTGACGAGTTCGCGACGTGCGATCCGCATCCGAGGGCAAGTGCCCGTCGGGATTGGCGCGACCCTCAGGCGGTGGCGTTCTGCCGTGATGAGGACGGATTATCGCCCCACCCACTGCGCGGCCGAGCGACCAGCTCGACTGTCCGCACGGCGTTCTCCGGGGCCACGATCGTCAAGGGGCCATCGCGCATGGATGTCAGCTCATCCGCGGCACGCGCGACGACGACGACGGGGATCCGCGAGCCGAGATCACGCAGCCCGCGCGCGATGCTCAGGCCACTACACCCACGGGCCGCGGCGTCGGCGACGATCAGGCCCGGACGCAGCCATGGCTGATCGCCGAGAATGATTCCGGAGATCGCGTAGATCAAGTGAAGCCCCGTCGGCTGTTCGACGACCGACCATCCGCGACGGTGAAGCGCGTCGATGATGGCGGCGCGACATCCAGCGTCTTCGACGGTGACATGCGCGACCGGTCGCCGTTCGGTGGAAGCATGATTCCTCATCGTCTGCCTCGATAGGAGCGGCACCGCGGGAAGCGGCGCCCGGTGGACGGCCAGAGTCTCTCGATGGTTGATCGGGTGTGGGACCTGCCGTATCGGGCGACCGCCTCCCGCGGTGCATGTAGAGCGGCCTCACGCCGCGGGTTGCTTGTCCTTCTCCTTGTCGCCGGAGAGCAGGCTCTTGACCTTCTCGACGACACCAGTCGCGAGCTTGATGCGGCGTGGCTTCGCCTTCTCCGCCTTCGACAAGGTGATCGTCAGGACGCCGTTCGAGATCCGAGCCTCGACGCGGTCAAGATCGTAGCCATCGCCGATCCGGAACTGTTTCTCGAACGCGCCCGTGAAGCGACGACGGCTGACATAGCGCCCGTCCCTCACCTTGCGCTCGCCGTGCACCGTGAGTGTCGAGCCCGCGAGCGTCAGCTCGATGTCGCTGTCCGTCATTCCCGGCAAGTCAGCCGTCAACGTCGTCTCGCTGTCGTTGTCTTCGATGTCGAAGACGGGCCACTCCTGCGAGCCGGCCGCAGCGAACACCGTGCGCTCGAGCTCGTCGAAGATGGACCACGGATTCCAGAGTTGGGTCTGCATGGTGGTTACTCCTCGATGTGACGTGGATTCTTGTCTCGTTCAGTCGCCAGCGCCCAGCTCGTCCCATTCGGCGAGGTTGCTCTGACGTGACCAGTCGAGGCACGCGTTGCAGAACGGAAGGTTCGCCGCGTGCAGACGTGCGTTCGCGCCGCACGACGCGCAAGGGACGTGCGCACGGTTGTTCTCCATCGACTTCCAGAGCCTGCGCGGCTCGCGGTTGTTGGACTGGCCCATGGCTCACCTCAGGAATGAATGGACGATTCGTTCGGCTTGGATGGATGTAGCAGCTCGCGGAACCAGCGTGACTCGAATGGTGACGCGGTCTCGTCGGGCGCCACGAACGGCTTCATCATCTCGCGCAGCCACGCCGGCATGATCGGGGTCTTCATCCGCGGAGCCGCGTCGCTGGCAAGCGTGGCCTGGAGCGACACCGGCTTCTTGTCGCGTACGAGCTCGACCGTGACGACCTGACCTTTGGTCACGTCCGCGAGGGCTGTCAAGACATCGACCGCGCCGCCGATCGCGCGACCTCGCACGTTCACGATCACGTCGCCGACCGCGATACCCGCCGCCGCGGCGGGTGTGCCGGGCTCGACGTGGGCGACCAGGACGCCGCGGTCTTCGGCAGCGCCGAGGTGCTTTCGCAGCTCCGGCGTCAGGCTCATGACCGTGACGCCGAGCCGGCCCCGGCTCGTGGAGAACTCGTACTTCTCGATAACCTGTGGATTCGACCAGGAATCGTTGGAGGGCCCGGCGGCTGCACTCGCAGGCATCGCCGCCAGGCCAGCTACAATCAGCAGGGCGTGGAAACGTCGCATGGGAACCTCCTTTGATTTTTCGGATGAGTCCGGACCTCGCTGGACGCAAGGGGCTACGCGGTCGCTTTCGGAGGATGGTCGGCTCGCCACCGCTGCCAGGCCGCGAGGGCTTCGTTCGCCCGCTCCACGGTCCGCGTGACCAGCGGGAGCGTCGCGGCCTCATCGAGCGCCATGTCCGTGATCGCGTCGAGCAACCCCGCCGCGATCGCGAGGCGATCGACCAGGTCACTGGGAGTGGGCGCCGCGAGGGCCAGCTCGAGGCTGGTCTTCACCTCGCGAGCGAGATGCCTGAGCTCCATCTGCTTGCTCATCGGAACCTCACGTGGCTCGTCGGCCACCTGGTCCCAAAAGCGATGGCGCGCGAAAAACATTCCCGGCCGATCGTGGAACCGCGGACGGTCGCGCGACCGACGGCCTGGAGGGTCCGATTCCCGTTCGTTTCCGCGGGGAAGGATGCGCCCACCGCGTTCCCTCTGGGCTCGCGATCCTCGCGGCCCGAAGTGAGCCCGGCGATGTTCTCACTGCGACTACTCCGCCATCAGCGAGTCGGCCGTCATCTCGACGCGGTAGCGCTCCTTCGCGACCGTCCGGATCGCGTCGGCGAAGCTCGAGTTGTCGCGCAGGATGCGATGGAAGTCGGCCTTCGACAGGACGTAGATGTCGGTGGGGCTCTTGGCGCGGCAGGTCGCGTTGCGCTTCGTCGACATCAACACGCCAATCTCACCGAACACGTCCCCATCGGTCAGGACCTTGATCGCCGCTCCCTCGTCATCGAGCACTTCGATCTCGCCCTGCTCGATCAGGTACATCTCCCGGCCGAGCTCGCCCTTGGTGATCACGACCTCGCCGGCTGCGAGCTGCCTCGGCGTGAGCGCCATGATCACCTGCTCGAGGAACACCGCATCGCCGTCGCGGAACAGCGGGGATTGTTTGAGCACGTCCTCGGTGACCACCTCGTGCCACTGCCGCCCGTCGGCGGCGATCAGATCGGCAGCGGCTTTCGGGCCCCACGTGCTGCGGACGTAGTTCGGGAACTCCGCCGGCGTCGCGGCCCAGTGATCGATGATCGGCTGCGCGATGCGCCACGCGGCCTCGACGAGATCACCGCGCGAGAACAGCGTCGCATCGCCGTGCGAGCATGCATAGAGCATGACCTCGTAGCCGGTGTAGCGGTTCGCCTTGAACGCCTCGCCGTACCCGAACTTCATGTGCACGGGCTGCAACTGCATCTGCGGGCCTGGGATCTTGGCCTGGAACTGGATCTCGATGCCCTGATACGGCTGGATGTGGAACACGAGCCGGTTCGCGTCGAGGCCGTTCACCGGCGTGCCGCGGAAGATCACCGCGGGCGCTCGCTTGAATTCGACGACGATCTCCGTCCCGCGCTTCCACAGCGCCTTGCCCGAGCGCAGATAGATCGGCACGCCCTCCCATCGCCAGTTATCGACGTAGAGCCGGGCCGCGGCGTAGGTCTCGGTGTTCGACTGCGGGTTGACGTCCTTCTCCTGCCGATAGCCTGGCTTGTCGGCGGACGGTCCGTACTGTCCGCGGACCGCGTTGCGCTCGACCTCGTCGGGCGTGTAGCGGCGCACCGACTGCAGGAGCTTCGCTTTCTCGTTGCGGATGGCGTCGGGCTCGAACGAGCCCGGGACCTCCATGCACAGATACGCCAGCATCTGGAACATGTGGTTCTGCATCATGTCGCGGACGACTCCGGACGAGTCGTAGTACCCGCCTCGTGCTTCGACATCCACGGCCTCGGCGACGTTGAACTGGATGTTGTCGATGTGGTGCTTGTTCCACAATGGCTCGAACATGCCGTTGGCGAACCGGAAGGCGAGCAAGTTCTGGACGGTCTCCTTCCCGAGATAGTGATCGACCCGGTAGATCTGGTTCTCCTGCCAGTTCGCGAGCACCTCGCGGTTCAGCTTCAGCGCCGATTCGAGGTCGGTGCCGAACGGCTTCTCGACGATGATCCGCTTCCAGCCGGGGCCGTCCTTGAAGCCGCTCTCGTGAACGCGGTCGCATAGCAGGCCGAAGAACCGCGGCGCCACGGCGAAGTAGAACAAGACGTTCCCGCACGCGCCGTAGGCCGCATCCAGGCGCTGGACTTCGGCCCGAAGCGCCGGGAACAGCGCGGCGTCGGTGAAGCCGCCGGGCACGTAGTGGAACCGCGCCACCAGCCTGTCCCAGACCGCCTGGTCGAACTCCTTGCGAGTCTGATACTTCGGGATCTCGGTGCTCATCCGCTCGCGGAACTGCTCGGTGGTCCACGGCTCCATCGCCGTGCCCAGCACCGCGAAGTTGTCCGAGAGCAGGCCGTCGCATGCGAGGTTGTAGAGCGCAGGCACGAGGAGGCGCTTCGTGAGGTCTCCCGAAGCACCGAAGATGACCATCACGCATGGCGCACTCGGTGGACTGGAGTCCGGTGCCTCGACGCCGGGCGTTCGAACGATCGGCGAGCTGGTCGTGGGTCGTTGGGCCATGGTGCCGCCGTGGATAGTAACCGCCTGCCGCCCCGCGCCGGAACGGAAGGGTCATCAGCGATCGTCGGACGGACGGGTCTCGAACTCGGTGCGTGTCAGGTCGGCAAGCGCCGCACGAAGGTTGGCCACGCGAGCCGAGGAAGGGGTGCGTGGCTCCTCGCCGAAGCCTTCTTCCTCTTCGGTAGCTCGCACCGCCTCGTCGAGCTCGTCGACTGACGGTGCGATGGCGAGGATACGTGCCGTGACCAGGGGATCGACGTCCCCGAGGATCCGCGCGATGTCGTTTGCCGTGGCGAGTGGGTGGGTGAACATGACACGGCTTGTTGCATGCGCTGCGCCACCGTCGCACCGCATCTGCACCATCTCGACTCGTCCAGAACGCATGTCCCGCACCGCGGACACCGTGACGGCAGGAACTGCGCGATCCCACGATCGAGCCACGAGCGACGTTACGCCGCAGGACCCGAGAAGCCGAACGGATCCACGATGTCGATGGGAGGCTGCATGTCGCGATCACTGGTGGTGTGCCCGGCAACCGAGGACTTGGAGCTGGTGGACATCGCCGAGACTCCGCTGGGAGCGTTGGTCCAGGCCTGCTCCCGGTTCCGTCCACCCACGGCGATGGCTTGCGGCGGGATGTGCGCCCGTGGCTCGCGCTGCGATCTCGCGCACGGCGAGGCGGAGTTCGAGATCGAGCTCGAGGTCGACGGAGACGATACGGACGAGATCGCGGTCCAGGTCGTTCCCGATGTGTAACCCCGGAGTGTCGTCGCAAAGGCTCTTGCAGCCGGCACAGATCGGTAGCCCGAGCGCCCCGATGACGTTCACCGTCACGAACATCGGTGGCAGCGCCGTCGCGATCCGGACGCTGCTGGCGAGTCGGCCGGCCTGAGGGCGTGGTCGGTCAGCGCGGAGCGTACGTGATCACGATCAGCCCCGCCCCGCCCGCCCCAGCGATCACGCCTCCTCCTCCGCCGCCGCCGTAGAGCCCACCTCGCCCGCCGGAGTTGTTGAAGCTGCCGCCAAAGCCTGCGCCGCCACCACCACCACCGGATCCGTGGGTTCCCCACTCCGTGCCCGTGCTGCCTGCACCGCCGTCGGTATCGGGAACCCCACCGCCCCCACCGCCGCCACCGACACCGTCTCCACCACCCGCGGCACCGGCGCCGGCGCCTGATGCATTCGAACCGCCTGAAGTCGCCGTCCCCGTCTCGCCGTTGCGACCGCCGCCGTTGCCACCACCGCCGCTTCCGGCGCTGTAAGCGCCCGTGCCCGGGGCGTCGCCTCCGTTGCCGCCCGGCCCCATCGGTCCCGCCGCACCACCACCGCCTGCGCCGAAGTCCATGTCGCCGCCCGTGACAGCGCCGCCTGCGCCACCGCCCCATCTCGTGTCACCGATACCGGCCATCGCTTGCCCACCAGATCCGCCGCTCGCTGTCGTGGCGCTGACGCCGCCCTTCGCGCAGGTCAACGGTGATCCATCTGCACACGTGATCCCGACGCCCGCGAACA
>JADKKI010000043.1 GCA_016720595.1 Myxococcales bacterium | reverse complement strand
ATCGAGACTCGCCATCGCCGTCGGGGAGGTCGACGACCACGATGTTCTGGGCGGGGTGACCGATCGGGCCGAAGTCGCCCGGCTTGGTGGTGGTGGTGGGCGTCGTGGTGCTGGTGCCGGTGCCGGTGATCGAGGTGCCGGTGCGCGCGTCATAGGTCGCGAACGTGGCGAAGTACTTGCCGCAGGTCGCGGTGTTCGTGCACGACAGGTTGCTCTCGGTGTACGCCACGCCCGACAGGATGGTACCCGCGCCGCTGCGGGTGCCATTGGCCGGCTGCCAGTACAGCGTGCCCACGCCGCACGGGTTGTAACTGGCGTCGTGGCAGTTCTGCGTGAATTTCATGAACAGGCGCAACGCAGTGGGCCAGCGCGGAGATTGCCGCCGGCGTTGTTGGTGGCGCTTCACGATCACGAACACGTCGGACCAGCCATCGCCGTCAGAAGTCTCCGGCGGCCATCGGCGATTCGAGTGATTTGCTGGTGCCGATCGTCGGCGAGGCCAGTGCTCCGTGGTCTGCCGTGCGGAACGCGGCAGTGCTACATTGATCCCGGATCTCCCACCCGGTGCTCGCGATCGTCTGCACCGTGGGGGCGACGATCGCCCGAGCCACTGCAGCCGGTGGTGCCACAGGTCGCTGGTCTGGAAGTTGCGCATCAGACACAGATGCGATCGGCGTTGTCGGAGGCGACGAAGTCCTCCCACCCATCATGGTAGAAGTGTAGCCCGCGGTGCCGTAGTAGGGCGTTCTGCATGCGACCGCAGAGCCGGGTGGTAGCTGGAAGTTGCCGGCGGCGCCTGGCAGCGGCATAGGCAGGCTCGTCGAGGACTCATAGGAGGTGCCGCTCACGCCAGTGCAGCCCTCGGTGATGCTCGACGTGCGCTCATTGTCTGGACAGTGGTGCCGGCGAACGTGAACATTCGCGGACACGTCCCGGCACGCGAGGAAGTCCGCGCGGGCGTGCGCCCAATTAGAAGCGATACGAGAGCGACGAGGGCAAACGATGGGAGGAGGCGGGACATGGGGACCTATGGAGCGAACGCGGCGGTCTGGGACGTATCGATGGTGCCGAGGCGGTCGTTGCGGCCGGAGTTGATACTCCGCTCTGGCCACTTCTGGGCATAGACCCGGGCACAGGCGTCATAACCGGCATCCCGCGGACTGCACGTCCCCACTCGATGATCAAGGTAGCGCCGTCGGACCATCGGGGGTGTCGTATGGATCACGATGCGCTTGTCGGTGTCCGTGTTCGCCGCTGGAAGCCGCTGTCGCCGCGGTTTGGCCGGATCTCCACGCGATACGACGCGCGCAGGTCATCGCTGAACGGGTTGCCGGCCTCGCCGGGATCGCTTGTTGTTGCCGACGATGTCCTCGGGGCTCCGGATGCTGAAGCTGGTGAGTGGACCCCGTGCTCGGGTCGACCACGGTGCGCAGATAGGCCATCGCTGCCGCACCGCCGCTCTCAGCGGCGTACTGCGCGATCGTGTTAGACCGATCGTTGCCGACGGTCTGCAGGCCGCCGTTGACGCTCACCATCGTGAAGGCAGGCCCAGGAGTGCCGAGCCCGCTCATGATCACGAGCGAGAGGACGAGGGCGTTACCTCGTTGGGGCTACGGCGCCGCCGGCAGAAAGAAGGTTGGACTCGTGGGTCCCGGCCGATCGCCCAACGATCAAGGCTAGCGAACGGGGAGCCGTCGCTGGTGAGCTCGACGCAGGCCCGCCCCTGGCCCCTACATCGCCGCGCCGCGAAATCTGCGATCGCCTTTCCGCGCAACGTAAACTGCTTGCCATCACTTCAGGTAAGGAACGTCCTTGCCTCCCTCTCGCACGATCACCTTGGCATCTCACATCACCCACGATCAGGGTGCGGCCTGGCCGGAGGCGGGCTGCTTCTGCGCCGCCGCCTTGACCTGTGCGGCGTTGACGCCGATGCCCGCGACGAACACGTTACGTCGCGAATAGTCGAGGCAGGGGGCCGAAGTACACGAGGCCGCGGTACTCAGCCGAGCGCGGCCTGCGCGGTCTGGAACCAGCCGGCGGTCGAGATCGCGCCCTGCTTCTCGCGCTCGAGCTCGTCCTTGGTCGCCAGGCGCGTGCCCTTCCACAGGGTCTTTGACCTCGCGATCGATCTCCCGACAGCGTCTGGTACGTCGAGAGTCGGAGGGTGCGGACCGAGGCGCTCGCGTTGAACGTGCCGTAGGTCATTCGAGTAGCGCGAAGCCACCACGTGCACCATCTGCGAGTACCTGTCCTCGCGCAGGTTCATGTTGATCCGGCTCGGAACCCGCCGCCGAACACCACCACCATCATCGAGTTCGCGAAGTAGTCCGGCGCAGTGCGGCAGGCCGAAGTGCAGCATCGAGACCTGGGACTGAGCCGCCCCGGCACGATGACGAAGAAGATCCGGCCCGCTGGGCCCTTCCAGGGAGCGAGGGGAGCGCCGGCACCTTGGGGCCCGCGCCCTTCCACGTCGGCGAGCGGCCCGCGGCGCCATCGAACATCGCGCGGACCTGCGCCTCGGTGGGATCGTCCACCACGAACAGCTTCGCGCCGGTTGGCTAGGCCGCTCGCCGCGGGCGCCTTCAGTCATCGAGCGTGATCGCCCAGGCGGTTCCTCGGTGACCACCGTGCCGAACGGGTGCTCGGTGCCGTACGCCACCGGGCGGACGCCGCGCTGCGACCGAGGCCGGAGGTTACCCTTCGATTGCTTCACGTTCTCGATCCGCCGCTTGACCCTCGGTCGAAGTCAGAGGCGCGGAACCCGGCGTCTGCAACGTCTGCGCGAACAGCGCGAACGTGGTGTCGGGTGCTTGGTCAGGCTGCTGAGCGACAGGCCGAGCGAGTCATCGCCGGCGTGGCTGCCGACGTTGGAGGCCACGTCCGCAACGCGCCTCGGCGTACTGGATCTTGTCGAGGGGCCTGGGTCCCTCGGTCAGCATCTTCCTTGCACATGCCGGCGAGCCTCACCCGTTGCCCTTCGGGATCGATCATCGATCCGCCTCGAAGTTGGGGACATCGAGACCAGGGGCAGCACGTGCTCTCGACGAGAGAAGACCTTGATCCCGCTCTTCGGCGTGAACGGCTTCACCTTGGGGAGCTTGAACGACCGCGGCGGCCCCGCGGGCTGCTCGCTGGAACGTCTCCTCGGGGAACATGGAAGCTCCTGCGGTGGCGGTCTGGACGAGAAGCCTTGATCGGCGCGGGGAGCTCAGGCTGCATCGGCTTGGACTCCCGGGACAGGGCGGTCACGACAGGATCGGCCGGCGGAGTTGCAGGCGCGGGGATCGGCCCCAGCAACTTGGCAGGCCCGCTGCGGGCGACCGGGCAGAAGGAAGGTCGGGCTCGGGATCCGAGGTGCGCGGTTCACGGCTTGCCTCCCGGTTGGTGGTCACGATGGCGACGCGATCCGGGGTGAGGTACCTGGCGACCGTCGCGCGGATCTTGTCCGCGGTGGTCTTGCAATAGCAATCGGATCCGGGTGACCCGGTTCCGGATCCCCAGGTAGTGGTTGTCAGGCCTGCAGCGTCTGGGCCTTGCCGAACGCGGTCTCGAACCGGCGGATCGTCCCTGCCTCGTTGCCGCGATCACGCGCTGGATCTCCTTGGCGGTCAGGTTCTCGGTGCCGAGCTTGCCGACCTCCGCGAGCACCACCTTCTTGATCTGCGCCGGATCCGAATCTCCGCGCAGCGTGACCATGACGTTAGAGGTTCCGGAGCACCCGGTGCCACTCTGGGATGCGCTGACCATTGCGCAGGCCTTATAGACCAGCTCCTTGTAGAGCCGGCCGGGCCCTCGTTCGAGGAAGCGCGCTCGCGGCGATGTCGAGCGTCGGCATCGCCCTCGGCGAAGTTGATTCGCGGGCGAGTGCCACACGAGCTGGAGCTGCTGCCGTAGCTTGGCGGAAGCCGTCGGTGATCGCGGTCTCGGTGGTCTGGATCGTGGGTGCCGCCACCCGCGACGATCTTCGGCTTGGTGCTCGGGGAACTTCCCGAACCACTTCTCGACCAGCGCCTGGCGGCCGGGCCTCGAAGTCACCGGCGATCGCGATCGTGGCGTTCGCGGGCACGTACCAGGTCATGAAGAAGTTCTTCACGTCGTCGACCGCCGCCGAGGTCAGATCCTCGATAATGCCGATCGTCAGGGTACCGATAGGGTGGCCTCAAAGTTTACAGCGCCTGCGCCACCGCGAACCGGCCGAGCAGGTAGCCCATACGATCGCTCTCGAGCCACAGCGCGGTTCTCGGGCTGATTGGAGGGCACCACCTCGTAGTAGTTGGTGCGATCCGGGTTCATGGTGCCGTTGACGTCGGTGACGCGGTCTTCTTCAGGATGTCGAAGTGATTGTCTTTGCCGACTGCTCCGAGCCCTGGAACAACATGTGCTCGAAACAGGTGCGCGAACCCGCTCTTGCCGTGAACCTCGTTGCCCGAGGCCACGTGGTACCAGACGTTCACCGCGACCAGCGGCACGCTCTTATCGGGCACGAAACGGCACCTCGAACCCGTTGGGTAGCGTGTACTTCTCGAACTCGATCTTCCGGATCTTCACGCCACTGGCACAGGCGCTTGGAACCCAGCAGCGGCGTCATCGGCGCGGGTGGTGAGGGGCTTGGCAAGGGCGGCGCCGACGAGCGCCACGTAGAGGGCTTTCATCGGGGAACGTAGCAGAAAAGGGGTCAGACCCCGTTTCCGGCAGGCTACAGATCAAGCGGCTGCACGCCGAGCGGCACCTGCTCGCGCGACACCGCATCGAGCCACAGCAGGAGCCGGCGCACCTCCGCCATCGGCGAGATCGATCTCGATGATCCGCCGGATCGGATTGCCCGCGATCGTTGCGCTGGATGTCGCTCTCCGCGGTGTTCCACGCGTTCCGCCAGCGCGGTGGAGCGGACCGGGAGGCCCTCGACCTCGACCTGCAGGCCCATCACGAACTTCGCGAACGCCGGGTTCGCCGCGATGATCACGCCCTACGCTGAGCAGCGCGAGCGGCAGACGACACACGTCGAAGGCGATGCGGGCGTTCTCGTCGCGGCGGTTCGGCGGCGGCGGCGCCCACCTGATCACCACGCGCTTCGCCGCGCCACCACGATTGCGGCGCGAGATCCCCATCATGTCCATGACGGTGCGCATCTCGTAGAGGAACGCGGCCATGTCCCTGTGGCGGTTCGCCGGCTTCTTCTCGGGGGCGTGGAGGATCAGCCGCTCCGAGCGCCGGATCGAGGCCTTCGACGATCTGCGACGGCGGCTTGGGCACCTCGTCGAGGTGGCCCGCGAGGATCTTCTGCACCGGGCGTCCAGCCACGGCACCGCACCGCAGATCGCTCGTGCAGCAGGATGCCCACGCCATACGCATCACTCGCGGGCGAGGCGGGTTCGCCGCGGATCCGCTCGGGCGCCGCGTAGTGCGGCGTGCCCGGAGAGGGGGGTCGAGGCGCGGCTGGCCACCAGCGAGCGCGCGAGGCCGAAATCGAGGCTTCGGCACCATCCGGTGCGCTTGCCCTCGTACTCCTCCTCGGTGATCAGGATGTTCTCGATCTTGATGTCGCAGTGGACGACGTTCTGCTTGTGGATGTAGTGCAGCGCCTCGGCGATCTGCACCACGATCTCGCACGCCTTGCGGACGCTGAGGCGCTTCTCCCGGAACAGGATCCGGTTGAGTGGCTCGCCATCCACGTACTCCATGACCATGAACATCCCGACCTTCTCGTCCTCGCCGAAATCGACGACGGACGTGATGCTCGGATGAGCCATGGCCGAGGCGAACCGGGCCTCGCGATAGAACAGCTCCGCGCCTCGTCCGGTCTCGGCGACCTGGTTCGAGATGATCTTCAGCGCGAACGTGCGGGACAGGTGCGTGTGGGTGACCTTGTAGACCTTGCCCATGCCGCCCTGCCCGATGCGCTGGACGATCTGGTAGCGGCCGCCGATCAGCGAGCTGTGCGCGGCCGTGTGCACGCGCTGGGAGGCGCTGCGTGCGGGCGGCAGCGGGGTCTGCATCATCGAGCGCGACGCGACCACGTTCTTGCTGACCGGCTTCTCGGGCGCCGTGGGCCGCCCGGCCCGAGGGAGCTGCGGGGGCGACGGGCCTGGCGCGGGCTCGGACAGGGAGTTGCGATTGGGCGAGAACGCCCGGGATCGATGTTGACCTCGCTCGACTCGTCGTGGAGGCCGACCTCGGGGAGCGCGGCAGCTCCGTGGTGACGTCCTTCGTCGGGGGGCGCCGGGTGCGCTGGCGCGTGGGCTGCCCGTCCTCGTCCGGTGGCGGCGGCAACGGCAGCATGGGCGGCCGACGGCCCGAGGGATTGCGTGGATCCGCCACCTTCGAATTCTACACGAGTTACAGTCACCCGGTCGATGCACGACCTGTGGTCGAGCGCGAGCTACGAAGCTCACCTGCTGTCGCTGCCGTTCGCCCTCGCGCCGGCGGCGATGCTGATCGTGATCGCGTACACGATCGTCATGCGCGGCTCGACCTCCTGCGCGGGTGGCTCCTGGCGCACTGCCTGGCTCTCCTCCCTACGCGACGGTGATGATGCTGTCGCCCTCGATCCGATCCGAGGCGGTGGCGGCGAAGCTGTTCCAGGTGGCGGCGGCCTTCGTCCGATGGCGGCCGCCGCGGGCACTGGGTTCCGGCTCGCGCTGGTGCGCAAGCATCGCGGGTACCGCTGGCTGATCTGGTTCGGGGTCGCGAACGCGGCGATCTGGGTGGTGATCAGCAGCACCACGGGCGCCGCGGTGAGTGGAGTCCAGTACATGCGCGGGTTCTGGTACGCGGTGGCGGGACCGTGGGCCTGGCTCGCGCTGCTCCACACGATGCTGCTCTCGATCGGCGGGTTCCTGGCGCTCACCTATGCCGCGGTTCGCGGCAGGCCCGCTGGAGCGGCGCCAGCAGCGGATGATCCTGCTCGCCAACTTCGTCACCTATGCAGGCCTGATCGATGTGGGGCTCGCCTACGGGACCGGGGTGTTCCCGCTGGGCTGGCTGCTGTCGGGAATCGGCAGCCTGCTCGTGGTCCGCGCGCTCGTGGTGGAGGATCTGCTCCGCGTCCGCGCCGTCGATACCAGTGCGCCGCTGCTGGTGGCCCACTTCGCCGCCGCCGTGCTCCTCGGCTGGGTGGTGCTCGCGATGCTCGGCGAAGGCAGCCCGTGGTGGCTGGTGACGATCGCGCTCCTCCTCGTGTTCGGCGCGGTCCGCGCGTCGGTGGCCAGATCGGCCTCGTCAATCGCGGCGGGCGCGCCGGCGAGGGGCCCCTCGAGCGCCTCCTCGAACAGCTCGTCACGCGAGCCCGCACGATGGTGGACGCCGGCGAGATCGCGCAGCTCGCGATCGACATCACCCAGCTCGCGATCGGTGTGCGCCCGCACGTGCTGCTCGCGACCGAGACGGACTGGGGCTGGACCACCGAGACCGGCGATCGCCTCGCCGATGACCGGGCTCCCGATCCATTCCTCATCAGCTGGCTCGCCGAGCAGCGCGGCGCCCTGTTCTCCGCCGATCTCGATGCGGTGCCGCCCGATCTCCGCGAGCTGGTGACCACGCTGTTCGAGCGCCACGATGCAATCGCGCTGGTGCCGATCGGCAGCGTGGACGAGCTGATCGGCCTCGTGATCGTGCCCAGCTCCGCGCGCCGGCTGCGCGGCAGGCCGCTGGCGTTCCTCGAGCGCACGGCCGAGCGGCTCGCCGAAGCGCTGCTCCACGCGCGGATGGCCAAGCGCGCCGCGACGCGTGCCAGCCTCGCGCGCGAGGTGGAGCTCGCGGCCACGGTGCAGGGCGAGCTCCTGCCCGGCAAGGGCCCGCATGTCCACGGCGACATCACGGTGATCGGCTCGTGGCAGCCCGCCACCCGCTGCGCAGGTGACTTCTGGTGCGTCTATCCCCTCGGGGACGGTCGCGTCCTCGTGGCGATCGGTGATGTGACCGGCCACGGCGTGGCCTCGGCGATGGTCACCGCCGCCGCGATCGGCGCCTGCGATGTGTTCGTACGGCGGAGCGGCGCGAAGCTCCAGCTCACGGAGCTCACCGCCGCGCTCGACATCGCCGTCCGGCGCGTCGGTGGCGGCGAGCTCGCGATGACCTGCTTCGCCGCGATCCTCGATCCCACCGCACGCGAGATCCGCTTCGTCTCCTGCGGGCACACCGCGCCCTACCTGTGCCGGCCGACCGACAAGCTGGTCGAGCTGCACGCGCTCGTCGGGCGAGGGAATCCGCTCGGATCGGGCGTCCCCACCGTCCCCAAGGTGCTCCAGCGTCCGCTGCAGGCCGATGATCTCGTCGTCTGGTATACCGATGGCGTGATCGAGGCGCAGGACCCAGCCGGGACGGCGTTCGGAGATCGCAGGTTCCAGCAGCTGCTGAAGCGCCTCGATCGGACACGCCTGACGCCCGCGCAGGTCCACGATCTCGTCCAGGCGGGCGTCGCCGCCCACCGCGCCGGGCACCCCCTCGCCGACGACGAGACCGTCGTCGTCGCACAGCTCTCGCCGCCTCTGCCCGCCTCCCTCGAACCCTCGCGCGAGGCCTCCTCGTGAAGCTCCGCGTCCTCAGCTACAACATCCACAAGTGCATCGGCGGCGTCGACCGCCGCTACGAGCCCTCGCGGATCGTCGAGGTCATCCGCAAGCTCGATGCGGACGTCGTGATGCTCCAGGAGGTGGATGCGGGCGTGAAGCGCTCGGGAACGAGATCGCCAGGTCGAGCTGCTCGGCGACGAGCTCGGCCTCCGCTATCACACATGGTTCCCCAACGTGGACGTGCGTGGTGGCGGCCAGTACGGCAACGCGATCCTCTCGCGCTATCCGCTGATCGAGAGCTCGAACATCGATCTCACGCTCCGGTTTCGGAAGCGCCGCAGCGTGCTCCACGGCGTGCTGCGCGTGCGCCACGACGAGCCGACCGAACCGTCCACGTGTTCAACATGCACCTCGGCCTCGCGCGCTACGAGCGCAAGCGCCAGCTCGAGATGTTCCTCGGCAGCCACCCGTTCGCGCACCTGCATCACGACACGCCGGTCGTGGTCGGCGGGGACTTCAACGATGTCTACGGGGGGCTTGGCGAGCTACTCGCGCCATCAGGCTTCCGCGGCATCGCGCGGCGTCCGCTCACGTTCCCCGCGTGGGGCCCGCTCCGCGCGCTCGATGCGATCTTCGTGCGCGGTGCGATGGAGCTCCAGGGCCTCTCCCGCTGCGACTCCGATCTCGCACGACGCGCGAGCGATCACCGGCCCCTGCTCGCGGAGGTCAAGCTCCAGCCGCCCGCGCCGACGGGCGAGGCCGAGCCCAAGCCTCCTTCCCCTCGGCCCTGACCGCGAGCTCGACCGCGCAAGAATCGCGCGCCCCTCCGAGCGCCTCGCGACGGTGCCGGGATTTTCACACCCACCCGAACGTTGCAGCGCCTGGCCCTGTTCAAGCCGCCGACGCTGGATGAGGATGATCCCGTGGCGGCGGTCGATGCGGAGACGGAGCTGGCGCGGCTGCGCGCGGAGGTCGAGAGCCTCAGGCAGAGCCTCGCGAAAGAGCGGGAGATCCGTCGCTCCGTGCTCGACCACGCACCGGACTTCATCGTCCAGTGCAACGTCCACGGCACGATCCTGTTCATCAACCGCCTCGCGCCGGGGTTCGCGCTGGAGGACGTCCTCGGTGCGCCGGTGACCCGCTTCCTCGCGCCCGAGGCCCGCGAGATCGCGCTTCGAACGATCGCCAACGTCGTCGCCACCCGGAGCGTGCAGACCTACGAGTCGATGGGGGCCGGTCCCAACGGCGAGCCCACCCACTACTTCACGCGCGTCGCACCCGTGTTCGCGGACGGCGAGGTCACCTCGGTGCTGCTGTTCGCCACCAACGTCGATCGCCTGAAGAGGGCCGAGGCGGCGATCGAAGATCGCGACGCGCAGCTCCGGGTCATCGTCGACGCGGCGAAGATGGGCGTGTGGTGGGTCGACTTCGCAGCGGCGACGGCGGATGCCGACGAGCTCGGCCGCACCATCCTCGGTCTGCCGGATGGTCCGCTCACGCTGGAGCTCGGGCTACGCTCGGTGCCCGACGAGGATCGCGAGGAGATCCGGATCGCCGTTGAAGGATCGCAGGTGACCGGTAGCTACGGCCCGCTCGACCACCGGGTGGTCCACGCCTCGGGCGCGACCCGGTGGGTGAGAACGGTCGGTCACCTCCGGAACGGCACGCAGCGATTGATCGGCGGCGTGGTCGACATCACCGAGCAGAAGCGGCTCGAGATCCAGGTGGCGCAGGCCCAGAAGCTCGACAGCATCGGACGCCTGGCGGGTGGCGTGGCCCACGACTTCAACAACCTCCTGACCGCGATCTTCGGCTCGATCTATCACGCACGGCGCCAGTTGCCGGCCGGCGCTCCCACGCTCGACGAGCTCGCCCACATCCAGGCTGCCGCCGAGCGCGCGGCCGCGCTCACCGCCCAGCTCCTCGCGTTCGCTCGCCGGCAGGTGGTGGAGACCCGGGTCGTGGCGTTCGCGACCGTGGTCAGCGAGATCGAGCGGCTGCTGCGCCGCGTGCTGGGCGAGGACATCGAGCTGAGCTCGGTCCATGGCGCGAAGGGCCACGTCCGAGTCGATCCGCATCAGCTCGAACGCGTGCTCATGAACCTCGCGACCAACGCGCGCGACGCGATGCCGGGCGGTGGACGCCTCATGCTCGAGACCAGTGACGTGGAGCTCGACACGGACTACGCCGCGAGCCACGCCGAGGTCACCGCTGGACGCTACGTGGTGCTCGCCGTGAGCGACACCGGCCACGGCATTTCTGCGATCCACCTGCCGCACATCTTCGAGCCGTTCTACACGACCAAGAGCGTCGAGCAGGGCACCGGCCTCGGCCTCGCCACCTCGTACGGCATCGTGCGGCAGGCCGGTGGGCACATCCAGGTGTACAGCGAGGCCGGCCAGGGCACGACGTTCCGGGTGTACCTCCCCCGCGTCGATGAGGACCTGGATCCGCCAAAGGTCCACACCCCGACCGAGGCCCACGGCAACGAGACCGTGCTGGTGGTCGAGGACGAGGAGGCCGTGCGCCTGATGACCGTCCGCGCGCTCCGTCAGTTCGGGTACACGGTGCTGGATGCGGGCACCGGCGTGGCCGCCCTGGAGGTGGCCGCCGCCCATCCCGGCAGGATCGATCTCCTGATCACCGATGTCGTGATGCCGAAGCTGAACGGGCCCGAGCTCGTCGAGCGGCTGCGCGTGGTGCGCCCCGATCTCGCGGTCCTGTTCGTCTCCGGATACGCGGAGAACGCGATCGTGCACCACGGCGTTCTCGACAACGCGGTGGAGTTTCTCGAGAAGCCGTTCACCGTCCCGGCGCTGCACGAGCGGATTCGCGCGATCCTCGATCGGCGCTGACCGCGGGCCAGGCGCTACGCCTGATCTTCGAGCGGCACCGGGACGCCGATCGCACGCAGGACGGCACGCTCGACCTCGCGAAGCCGCTGCTCACCGAGCGATCCCCCCAGTGTCTCGACGTCGAGGTAGCTCTTGTGCAGGTTCGTGAGCTGCTCGCACTTCATTACCGAAGCTGCGGGGACCCCGCCCTCTCCTTTGCGCAGCCGAACGTGGGTCGGTGCGGCCGAGAGCATCGTCGAACACGGCACCACCAGGACGTCGGAAGCACCCTGGTTGCGCGCGTTCGAGGAGATCACCAGCACGGGCCGGCGCTTGTCGAGCCGGGCGAAGTACAGGAAGCCACGACGTGGGGTCATCGGGCGGCCCGGCTCGGTGGGCGGCTCGGGGGGCGGGCGCGACTCCGGGCGCCGTCGTGCGCGGGCCTCGGACTCGTCGTAGATCACCCCGGCGGCGCTTCGCGAAGAGGCGTGCGCGATCGCTGCGTGCTCCTCCGCGGCGTCTGTGCGTAGCGAAGCGTAGTAGGCCGCGGTCGCGTCGTCGAGCGAGCGCTCGGCTGCACGGGTGGCGCTCTGGCGCAGCCAGCTGTCGATCATTCCGCTCCGTGTGGTCCCGGTCGCGGTCGCCGCGCGATCGACGAGAGCGAGGACATCGGAAGAGACGGTCACGCTGATCTTGAGCTTGGACGTCATCGACCCTTCATCCTACCACACATCCTACTCGATATCCTACCGTCGTCCACGACGCCCCGTGGCATGCCCGATCTGTACCCACCATCGGACCAGGCTGGTCACGGCGGCGATGGACGCGGAGCATGCCAGGCCCGCCCTGGCAGTCAGCGCGCTGCCGGTGCCGGGTCGCAGGTCTCGACGACGAGCTCGTACGGATACGTCCTCTCCTCGAACGCGATCGCGGAGACCTGCCGCACACCGAGCCGCGCCGCCGAGCGCAGCGCGGGCATGGCAGCAGCGGCGCAGGTCGCGCTGCAGCGGGCGACGTGAACCTCGCGGAGGTGGACGACCGGCGTCAGGCGCGCCACGACGATCGTCCCTTCAGGCTTCTTCAGGTACGTGTACTCGCGGCTGACCTCGCAGCCACAGGGGCCGCGGCGGATGCAGGTGTTCGGCATCAGCGCCAGCTCGCCGTCGGGGAGCGCGTAGAGCCCCTCCTGGGGCCGCAGCCCGACGATCCCGCCGGTGGAGATCGCCTGCTGGTTCATCTCCACCACCGCCAGCACCGGCTGGAATGACGCGCCGTTCGCCTCCAGGAGCAGCGCATCGCGCGCCCGATCGTGCTCGGTCGCGTTGCGATTGGTCGCGGCCTGGCGCACCGCAGACAGCGACGCCGCGCCGCCACACGCGGCCACCAGCAGCACGACGATCGTCGATCGCGACACCTGTGGTGAGCTTACCCGAGGCGTCAGGCGCACCGGCGGCCTGTGGCGGCCCGCCGAGCTCGGCGACAACGCCTCGTCGAGCTCGCCCGGCCGGGTCATCGCGGCCTCTCGCTAGGTGTGCCGGATCGGCTTGTACTTGATCCGGTGCGGCTGGTCCGCGTCGTCGCCGAACCGGCGCTTGCGATCCGCCTCGTAGTCCGCGAAGTTGCCCTCGAACCACTCGACGTGGCTGTCGCCCTCGAACGCGAGGATGTGGGTGGCGATCCGATCGAGGAACCAGCGATCGTGGCTGATCACCACGGCGCAGCCGGGGAACTTCTCGAGCCCATCCTCGAGGGCGCGCAGCGTATCGACGTCGAGATCGTTGGACGGCTCATCCAGGAGCAAGAGGTTGCCGCCGCGCTTGATCATCTTCGCGAGGTGCACGCGATTGCGCTCACCACCGGAGAGGATGCCCACGCGCTTCTGCTGATCCTGGCCCTTGAAGTTGAAGCTCGAGACGTACGAGCGCGAGTTGATCGAGCGCTCGCCCATCATCATCGTCTCGGCGCCCTCGCTGATCTCGTCGAAGATCGTGTTGTTCTCGAGCAGCGCATCGCGGCTCTGATCGACGTAGCCGAGCTTGACGGTATCGCCGACCTTGATCGTGCCCTTGTCGGGCTTCTCGACGCCCATGATCATGCGGAACAGCGTGGTCTTGCCGGCGCCGTTCGGACCGATCACGCCGACGATGCCACCGCGCGGCAGCTTGAACGTCAGGTTGTCGATCAGCTGGCGATCTCCGAACGACTTGGAGACGCCCTCGAACGAGACCACATCGCCACCGAGGCGCGGCCCCGGCGGGATCACGATCTCGAGAGAGGGATCGCGGTGATCGGTCTGCGCCTCGGCCACCATCTCGTCGTAGCGGTTGAGGCGAGCCTTGCTCTTGGCCTGCCGCGCCTTGGGCGACAGGCGCACCCACTCGAGCTCGCGGGCGAGCGCCTTGGAGCGCGCGTCCTGCTGGCGCTCCTCGTCCTTCATGCGCTTCGCCTTGAGCTCGAGCCAGCCGGAGTAGTTGCCCTCGAACGGACGGCCCTCGCCGCGATCGAGCTCGAGGATCCACTTCGCGACGTTGTCGAGGAAGTACCGATCGTGGGTGATCGCCACGACCGTGCCGCGGAACTCTTCGAGCATCCGCTCCAGCCACGCGACGCTCTCGGCATCGAGGTGGTTGGTGGGCTCGTCGAGGAGCAGCATGTCGGGCTTGGACAGCAGCAGGCGGCACAGCGCCACGCGGCGGCGCTCACCACCGGAGATCACGGTGACGTCGGCATCGCCGGGCGGGCAGCGCAGCGCATCCATCGCCATCTCGACCGTGTGGTCGAGCTCCCACGCGTTCGCGGCCTCGATCTGATCCTGGAGGCGACCCTGCTCCTCGAGCAGCTTCTCCATCTTCTCGGGCGGCATGTCCTCGCCGAGCTTCATCGAGACGTCCTCGAACTTCTGGAGCAGCGCCCGGGTCTCGGCCACGCCCTCGTCGACGTTCTCCTTGACCGTCTTGGTGGGATCGAGCTGCGGCTCCTGCGGCAGGTACCCGATCTTGAGGCCCGGCGCCGGCCACGCCTCACCGAGGAACTCCTTGTCCACACCGGCCATGATCCGGAGCAGCGTGCTCTTGCCCGCGCCGTTGTTACCGAGGACGCCGATCTTCGCGCCCGGGTAGAACGACAGCCAGATCCCCTTCAGGATCTCGCGCTTCGGCGGGACCAGCTTGCGCAGGTCCTTCATCACATAGGTGTACTGGGCGGTCATGGTCGTCTCCTCGCGCCGGGGTTATACCTACCCGGGGACGCCTCGGCTACCCTGCACAGGGGACGTATGGCGTATCGCGACGACGCAGGTGACGCCCTCGAGGCACCGACCTCCGAGGGGCCCCTACGCGCCGAGCTGGCGCCCCACGCGATCAAGCTCACCATCGCCAACCGCACCCTGCACGTCGCCGAGAAGTTCGCGACCGTGATCGAGCACCACAAGAAGCACGCCGCCAAGGACCGGCGGACGTCGCTCAAGATCGAGGGGTGCCTGATCGTCGCGCGCGACGTCCCCCACGAGGACCTCGGCATCTGGCTCGAGGTCGAGCCGGCGCAGGGCGCACGCGCCGGGATGCGCCGGATCTTCGGCGTGGAGCCGGTGAGCCTGATGGAGCCCACGGGCCTGACCGCCCTCGCCGCCCTCGACCGCCTCGCCGGCAGACTCCGCAACGAGCTGGCCCCGTACGCCGGCGAGATCCGGCGCGCGATCGAGATCGGGCGCGGGCTCGACAAGGTGCTCCTGGCCGACCACGGCGCACACATCGCGGTCTATGCCCGCCGGCTGTTCCGGGACCGGGCCCGCCTCGCCATGTCGATCCACGACGACGGCCGGATCGTGATCCCCGACAAGAAGGGCCCACGCGAGATCACGATCCGCTCGCGCTTCGGCGTGACCGTGTGGGGCGACTACGTGCGGTTCGCTGATCCCCAGGGCACCGATCTCGCGAAGGTCTCGATCCCGTGGATCGCCCCGGAGGACCGCAAGGAGCTCGCCCGCCGGATCGGCCAGCTCGTGGATCGCGATCAGCAGGATCCCATTGCGTGGCCACCGCGGCTCGCCGCGGGCCCCTCGACGTAGGCTCCCCGCCCCACCAGCTGGTCGTTCGGGGAGGCCCGACGCACAGCATCGCGCTGACGTCGCATGGTCATCAATTGACACGGGCGGCGGCGTGCGCACGATGTGTGCATGCTCAAGTCATGGCGGCTGGGCTCCCTGTTGGGGTTCCCGATCGAAGTCAACGTCAGCTTCCTCATGCTGCTCGCGGTGGTGTTCCTCGCGTTCGGCGGGCTCGCGGGCGTCGTGATCGTCTCGCTCGCGTTCGCGTCCGTCCTCCTGCACGAGCTGGGGCACGCCCTGGTGGCGCGCAAGCTCCACGTCGGCGTCTCCGGCATCGAGCTCGGGTTCCTCGGTGGTGCCGCGAAGATGACCGATCTGCCGCGCACCGCGAACCACGAGATCGCGATCGCGGTCGCGGGCCCGATCGTGTCGCTCGTCCTCGCCGGGCTCGGCCTCGGCCTCGGCTCGGTACTCCACGTCCCGCTGATCGCGATGATCGGCTGGATCAACCTCGTCCTCGCCGGATTCAACCTGATCCCGGCGCTGCCGATGGATGGCGGTCGGATCCTGCGTGCCGCGCTCGCCAAGCGGATGACCTTCGTGAAGGCGACCGATGCGTCGGTGCAGGTCGCCCGGGTCGTGGCGATCGGGTTCGTGGTGTGGGGCCTGGTCGCCGGCTCGGTCCAGCTCCTGATCCTCGCGCCGTTCCTGTGGGTGATGGGCACCCGGGAGCGCGTGATGGCGCGCATGATCGAGATGCACCAGGGCCACGGCGGGTACCCCGGCGGGCATCCCCGCGCCGGCGATGGGGTCGAGGTGCTCGGGCGAGGGGCCTGGGAGCAGCGCCAGCGCAGCCCGTTTGGTGGCCAGAGCCCGCGCCGGTACACCATCAGCCAGGTCGGCGGGCGGTTCGTGATCCAACCGCTCGACTAACTTCGGCGCAAACAAGCGCGCGGGCCCGTTCCTTCGTACGATGGCAGCACGATCTAACCGGATCTCCTGCCAGGCGATGACGATTCGATACGCAGCGAGGACCGACGTCGGAATGCGCCGGACCCACAACGAGGACTGCTTCGGCATCCTCGAGGCGGAGTGCATGGTGATGGTCGCCGACGGCATGGGCGGTCACGCCGCCGGGGAGGTCGCGGCAGGGCTGGCACTCGCCGAGGTCGGGCTGTTCTATCACCAGACCTGCGTCGAGCCGGCGCGCCGCTGGCCGTTCGAGCGCGAGCCCTCGCTCGGCCTGCTCGAGAACCGCGTGGTCTGTGGCTTCAAGGTCGCGAACCAGCGGATCTTCGACGCCGCGCGCCGCGGCGATGGCCGCAAGGGGATGGGGACCACCCTCGTCGCCGCCGCGATCGTGGATGACGAGATCTGCATCGCTCATGTCGGCGATTCGCGCGCCTACCGGGTCAACGGCGGCAAGATCGATCGCCTCACGCGCGACCACTCGTTTCTCGAGCAGTTCAAGGAGCTGTATCCGGAGATGACTCTCGAGGAGGAGCGCAACTTCCCGCACAAGAACGTGATCACGCGAGCGCTCGGGCTGTCAGAGGACGTCGAGGTCGATGTCCAGCTCCACTCGCTGAACCCGGGCGACCGATTCCTCCTGTGCAGCGATGGCCTCACCGGCCACCTCTCCGACGAGGACATCCTCGAGCTCCTCGGCGGCGCACAGGATCTCGTGGGCTCCGTCAAGGACCTCGTGGACCTCGCGAACCAGCGGGGTGGCCAGGACAACATCACGGCGGTCGCGCTCGCGGTGTCCTGACCGCCCTCGGCGCCGCTGCCCCACCGATACCTGAGCGGTTGGCCGATCCGGTCGACTTCCCCCCTTGGGCCATCGCCCGGGGGATCACGGATGAAGCTCGCGCGCGCGTTCCTGTTCGGTTCGATCGTCGCTTCGACCTTCGGCTCACTCACTGGCTGCCTGGACCTCTCGGGCGACGTCGCCCCCGACCAGCGCGACCTCGATGACACCGCGGACCCGGCGGCGGGCGAGCTGCCCAAGGAGGCGTTCGAGATCCGAGGCGCCGGCGCGGCTGCCACGACCGCGCCGATCACCTATCACGGCGGCCCGGTGATGGTCGGCGCGCCGAACGTCTACGTGGTCTGGTACGGCGGCTGGGCGGGGAACACGGGCACCACGATCGTCCCCGCGTTCCTTCAGGCCCTTGGTGGGAGCGGCTACCACAACATCAACACCTCGTACACGAACGCCAGCGGCGTGAAGGTCTCGAACGCACTCAAGCTCGCCGGCCAGGCCACCGACGCGTACTGCGCTGGCAAGGCGCTCACCGACTACGACGTGGCGCTCGTGGTCTCGAACGCGGTCACCACGAAGAAGCTGCCGAAGGATCCCAACGGGATCTACGTGGTGCTGTCGAGCGCGGACGTCAACGAGACCTCGGGGCTGTGCACGCTATTGCGGCTGGCACACCTACGCCACCATGGCCTCGACGCAGCTCAAGATCGCGTACGTCGGCAACCCCGATCGCGCCGACGTCCTGCGCGGCGCAGGCCGGCAAGTCTCCCAACGGGAACCCAGGCGTGGATGGCCTGATCTCGATCCTCGCGCACGAGATCTCGAGACCGTCACCGATCCGAACCTCAACGCCTGGTACGACGCGCAGGGCGCCGAGAACGCGGACAAGTGCGCCTGGAACTTCGGCACCACCTACACCGCGCCGAACGGCAGCAAGGCCAACGTGAAGCTCGGCGGCAAGAACTACCTGCTCCAGCGCAACTGGCTCAACGTCGGCGCCGGGTCGTGCGTGCTGACCCGCTGAGCCCGCGACTCACTCCATGGAGGCGCCGGCTCGCCCGCTGAGCCCGCGGTTCACTTCTTCGCGGGCGCCGCAGGGAACTGCGCATCGGCGCCGAGCTGCAGGATCACGTCGAGCTGGAGGCTGCCGTACTTGGCCTTGACCTTCTGCTGCACCTCGGCCGAGGTCTTCGACGACGCGACCGCCGCCTCGAAGGCCTCGAGGTAGTCCTTCGTCGCCTTGAGGCCGCCGACGTCGTCCTTCTCCTTCGGATCCTTGTGGCCGGCGATCACCGTGGTCGGCCCGAGCGCGGAGATCTCGTCGATCGTCTTGATCCACGCCTTGCGCTTCTCGGCGTTGGTCTCCGCCGTCCACGGGTGGACGCCGCGATAGACGATGTCGCCCGCGATCACGGTCTTGATCGACGGGATCCACACGTAGCTGTTCTCCGGCGCATCGCCCTGCACCGGGCCGTGCAGCTCGATGGTCTGGCCCTCGAGCGTCAGCGTCGCGGCCTTCGACGCGGTCGGCAGGACTGGCTTGGTGGTCAGGTTGTCGCCGTACATCGGGCCCCACTGCTGACCTTGGCCTTCGCCGTCTTCGCGATGTCCGCCGCGGCCGCAGGCATCGTCACGAACTTCGCCTTCGGAAGGCCTGCTGGATCACGACGAGACCGAAGTAGTGATCGGGGTGGCCGTGCGTGACGTACACCGTGGTCAACGTCTTCTTGCTCTCGAGAATCATCGCGACCAGGCGGTGCGTATCGGCGAGCGTGAACTGACCATCGACGAGGATCGCCTCCTTGTCTCCCGCGATCAGCGGGAGTTCACGAGGAAGCGGCCCGCAAGCGAGGCAGTGAACACCGTGGTGGTCAGCTTGGTCTCGGCGGCGGCGGTGCCGGCTGCCAGTCCGGAGACGAGAGAGACCGCGGCGGCGGCGAGAAGGAGAGACATGGGCTTCGACATGGGCTCATCCTAGCCATCGCCACAGCCACGTCGAGGTCAGGACCGGCGCCTGGATGGTAAGATTCGGCCGGCCTGGCCGCCGCGAAACGCGAGCGGGGTCTCACCGGTGTGGTGCCGGAAGAACTTCACGAGGTTGGTAGGCCCGCGCAAAGCCGGTGAGCCCGCGAGCCCTTGTCCGAGACGCCGGTGTACGCGAGCAGGCGCTTCTGGCGTCGAGGCACGACGCGCTCGTCGATCAGCTGCTTCGTCGACCGCCCGGTCTCGACGACCAACAGCTCGGCGAACCTCCGCACCAAAAGGCCCGAGGCCCGCGCATAGTGGGCGACCGATCGCATGGCCATGTGGTCGCGCTCGAGGATGGTAAAAAACGTCGCGAGGCCCGCGTGCGGGGGAGAGCGCGGCCCCACCAGCCGCTCGGCCCGCAGGAGGAACGCGCGGAGCAGCGCCGAGAGCAGCCATGGCTGGATCACGTCGAGCGGCTTGGCGTGCTCCTCGTCCATCCGCTCGGCGAGCGCCAGCAGCTCGCGGTGCTCGGCCCGCGCGATCGGGATCAAGTGCGGGCTTCGCTCCACACCGGCGAGAGCACCGCGGGTTGCACGAGGATCGGCCGGAGCCGCCGTGGTGGTCAAGAACTCGGGCTTTCTGAACGCCAGCATCCAGGCATCGATCCCGCGCTCGGGAACGACCAGCCGCGGCCGCGCGCCACGAACGTGAGCAGATCGCGGCCGACGGGCACCGGTGCGAAGTCGACCTCGATCGTCCCCTTGCCGGAGATCCTGACGTAGACCGGAACTCGGGCGCTGGGGGTCTCGAGGGGATGATCGATCGCACGCCGGTCGGCGCGGGCGAACAGCGACGACAGCCGGAAGATCCCCGAAGCCCAGCGCAGTTCTGATTGTGACGAAAACGGCAGCGGGGACCGTCGGTGCAGGCATCGCAGAATCGACTATGATCGAGTCCGATGCTGGCGATGGTG
>JADKKI010000042.1 GCA_016720595.1 Myxococcales bacterium | reverse complement strand
GTCGTGGAGCAGGACGTCTGCGTCCTTGTAGAACGCGATCGCCTCGGGCGTGGGCGGCGCATCGGCCTCGGGCTGCCCCACATCGGAGGCATACACGAACACCTTGCCCGCCTCCTCGATCCGGAACGCCAGGGCGGTGGTGGCGCCGTGCGGATGCTCGCGCGCCGTGATCCGCACGCCCTCGGCCTCGAACACCGCGTCGGTGGGCGCGGCCTTGACCTCGAACGTCGCCGAGAAGTTCTTCAGCGTCTGCAGCGGTGAGAAGTTCGGATCCATCTGACCCTCGAGGATGTCCTCGAGGCGCTCGGCCGAGCCGTAGGGACCGGGGCCCCACACGGTGAACTGGTTGCCGCCGATGAACACGGGCGCGAAGAACCCGAGGCCCTGGATGTGATCCCAGTGGGTGTGCGAGAGCAGGATCGCCGCCTTGCCCTGGCCCTTGCCGAACGCGCCGGCCATCAGCGAGTTGCCGAGGTGCATGAGGCCCGTGCCCATGTCGATGATCACGAGGCCGCCGCTCGCGGTGGTCACCGAGACGCACGAGGTGTTGCCGCCGTAGCGGTTGGTGTCGGGGCCCGGTGCGGGGATCGAGCCGCGCACACCCCAGAACCGGATCTTCATTCGTCCCCCAGCGGGATCTCGAGGCCTTCGTAGGCGGACACCAGCGAGAACTTGTCCTCTTGCGCGGTCACGACGGCGCGGTACTGCGCGAGGATCTTGTCGTTGTCGTCATCGGAGCGCAGCGGTGCGTGGTGGAACAGGCACAGCGACTTCACCTTGGCCTCGCGGGCGATCGCGATCGCGTCGTCGGGGTGCGAGTGCCCCCAGTGCGGGCGCTGGCGATACTCCTCCTTGGTGAACTGCGTGTCGTAGATCAAGAGATCGGCGTCTCGCGCCAGGTTGACCACGCCGGCGCGCATGTGGGCGAGCTCGGCCTCGGTCTCGGGCGACAGCGGCCCATCGAGCGACGGCGCCTGGGTCACGAAGTCCGTGCCGAGCAGGTAGTCCGCGAACGGCGCCGTATCGGAGCAATACACGACGATCGCGCCATCGACCTCGACGCGGTACGCGATCGCGACCCATGGGTGGTTGAGCCGGGTGCACGAGACCTTGGCGTCACCGATCTCGAACTTCGCGCCCTCGATCACCTCGTGGAAGTGCATGTCGGCGTGCATGGCCGACAGCGGCACCGGGAAGTACGGCGCACGGTGCTGGGCCGAGAACACCGCCTCGAGGTGGAGATCCCGCTGCCGCGCATAGATCTCGACCTGGTTGCCCTCGCGGTACAGCGGCGAGAAGAACGGCAGGCCCTGCACGTGATCCCAGTGGGTGTGGCTGATCAGGATCGAGGCCTTCCCCTTGCCATCCCGGAACGCCTCCTCCATCAGGGACTTCCCGAGCCGGCGCAGGCCGGTGCCCGCATCGATGATGATCGGCGAGCCACCCTTCGGGCGAACCTCGACGCACGAGGTATTGCCTCCGTACCGGTTGGTCGAGCGACCTGGTACGGGGATCGATCCGCGCACTCCCCAGAACCTGACCTTCATCGTTCGGCGCCGGAGGCAAACCTAACGCTTGCAGGCACCTGGCCGCTAGAACCCCTTGCGCGAATCGAGCAGGATCGTGACCGGGCCATCGTTCTGCAGCTCGACCTGCATGTCCGCAGCGAACTCGCCGGCTTCCACGCGTCCAACTCCCGCGGTGCGGATCGCGACCAGCGCCTCCTCGTACAGGGCCTTCGCCGCCACCGGCTCGAGCGCTCCCGTGAACGCCGGGCGGCGGCCCTGCCGGGCGTCGCCGTAGAGCGTGAACTGCGAGACCACCAGCACGCCGCCGCCGACGTCGAGCACGGACCGGTTCATCTTCCCGGCGTCGTCGGCGAAGATCCGCAGGTTGACGATCTTGTCGACCACATAGGCGAGGTCTACGGCGGCATCGCCGGCCCCGGCACCCAGGAGCACGAGGAGCCCGTGGTCGATGGAACCGGTGATCCGGTCCCCGACCGTGACCTTTGCCCTGGAAACTCGCTGGACTACGGCACGCATCCGGCAACGTTAGCGGGCAACCCCCTCGCCTTGCCAGGGGTCCAACCCACCGCTAGGATGCCCGCGCTCATGAGGACCCTGTTGTTCGTCGGATTCCTGGCAGCCACCGGCTGCGGGAAAGAGATCGGCGACAGCTGCATCATCAGCTCGGACTGCGATCCGAACGGCACCCGGTACTGCGATATCTCCTCGAAGGAGGGGTACTGCACGATCCAGGGCTGCGACTACAACACCTGCCCCGACAGCTCGGCGTGCATCCGGTTCTTCACCGGCAACTTCGAGAACCTCGAGTGCACCTCCCAGGACCAGTGCTCGCTGGACGAGCTGTGCTCGCTCCGCGGCCACTGCGTGCCGCGCTCGTCCGAGGTGCGCTACTGCATGGCCACCTGCGGCGACAACGGTGACTGCCGCGATGGCTACGAGTGCCGAACCCTGGAGCTCCAGATCGAGCACGGCGGCGAGCCGGTGCTTGCACCTGGCGTGGCGATCGATTCGAAGTCGCCGAAGTTCTGCGCTCCAGCGGCCAACTGATACGCCGCGAGCTGCCGCGGCGAACAACTGCCCTTGGGGTACGCTCGCCCGGTGATCCGGCTCCTCCGCTCGCTGCTGCGGCTCGCGCGCGGTCGCACCTCGGGTGAGCATCGCTCTCTCGGCTCGTTCCTGCTCCGCAGGTTCGGCTCGGGCCTGCTGACGATCCTCGGCGTCTCGGTGCTGGTGTTCGCGTTCCTGCACCTCGTGCCGGGTGATCCGATCGATCACCTCGCTGGCGACAACGCCACGCCGGGCCAGCGCCAGGCGCTCGAGAAGTGCCTCGGCCTCGACAAGTCGCTACCGATGCAGTTCGTGACGTTCCTCGGCCACATCGTCGACGGCACGCTCGGCAGCCAGTGCAGCGGCGGCGCGGGCGACAAGCGCACCGTCGCCGGCCGGATCGCGGAGGTGTTCCCGCACACGCTGTGGCTCGCGATCGCCGGCATGCTGGTGGCGATCATCCTCGCGCTCCCGCTCGGCGTGCTCGCCGCGGTCAAGCGCGGGACCTGGATCGACACGCTCGCCACCACGGCTTCGCTCTCGATGGTGGCGATGCCCCAGATGATGTTCGCGCCGCTGCTCCTGTTCTGGTTCTTCCTGACGCTCGGCTGGCTGCCGGGCCCGGGCGAGCTCGGACCGACGGCGCTGATCCTCCCGGCGCTCGCGGTGGGCACGCACCTGATGGCGATGCTCGCGCGCATGACCCGCTCGTCGATGGTGGAGGTCCTCGGCGAGGATTACGTGCGCACGGCGCGCGCGAAGGGCCTGCCGGAGGGGCGCGTGCTGTTCGTCCACGCGCTGCGCAACGCGCTGTTGCCGGTGATCACCGTCGTCGGGCTGCAGTTCGGCTCGATGCTCTCGGGCGCGATCGTGATCGAGAACGTGTTCTCGCGCCCGGGCCTCGGCAACACGCTGCTGCAGGGGATCAGCGAGCGGAACTATCCGGTGGTGCAGGGCACCGTGCTCGTGATCGCGGTGATCTACGTGTTCGTCAACATCCTCGTCGATCTCGCCTATGGCTTCGCGGACCCGAGGATCCGTCGCGGATGACGACTGGGGCCACAGGCAAGCGGAAGCTGTCGCCGAGCGCGTGGGTCGGCCTCGTGATGCTCGGGACCTTCGTGGTGCTCGGGATCGCCGGGCCGTGGATCGCGCCGTACGACGTCAGCTCGAAGGCGATCGACCTCGCCCACAAGTTCGAGGGGCCCTCGTCCGCGCACTGGCTCGGCACGGACTCCAACGGGCGCGATGCGCTGAGTCAGCTGCTGTTCGGCGCGCGCAAGGCGCTCACGCTCTCGGGGATCGTCGTCGCGATCACCTCGGTGATCGGCCTCACCCTGGGCACCGTCGCCGGCTGGTTCCGCGGCTGGGTCGACGAGGTCCTGATGCGGTTCGTCGACATCCTCCTCGCGTTCCCCGGCATCCTGATGAACATCGCGATCGTCGCCACCGTCGCCGACCCGGGCGTGGGCGTGGTGATCCTCGCGCTGTCCGCGAACGGCTGGGTCGGCTATGCGCGCGTGGCCCGCGGTCAGGTGCTCGCCCTGCGCGAGCGCGAGTTCGTGACCGCCGCGGTCGCGCTCGGTGCCTCGAACCGGCGCGTGATCTTCAAGCACCTGATCCCGAACCTCATGGGCCCGGCGCTCGTGCAGATGTCGTTCGGCCTGGGCGGCATCATCCTGATCGAGGCCGCGCTGTCGTTCCTCGGCCTCGGGCCGCAGGTCGACTACACGTGGGGCTCGATGCTCGATCAGGCGCGCACGTTCCTGTGGAAGGGCGACTGGGTGAAGGTCTATGCGCTGGTGCCTGGCCTCGCGATCATGTGGGTGGTGCTCGGCGCGAACCTCCTCGGCGATGGCCTGCGCGATCGGCTGGACCCGCGCCAGCGAGGCAAGGGCTGATGGCGCTCCGCGTGCGGGTGTGCCGCCTCGCGGACGTGGTCCCCGGCGAGCTCCGCGCGTTCACCGTGGCGGGCGTGACGTGGCCGGTGATCGTGACGTACGCCGAGGCCGAGCTGGTCGCCGTGCCGGGAGTCTGCCCGCACGAGGATGTGGCGCTCGCCGATGGGTACCTCGAGGGCACCGAGCTGGTGTGCAAGGGGCACGGCTACGGCTTCGATCTGACGACCGGCACGTGTACGCATGACAAGACGCTCTCGCTGCGGCGGTACCCGATCACCGTCGTCGGGGACGAGGTGTTCGTGGATCTGCTGTAGCTCGGTGGGGGCGCCCGCCAGCGTGATCCCACCGGCGTGAGCTCCTTCTGGCGAGAACGCGCACACGCGCGCCGCGCCGTGGGCTGCTGCGCGGATGGGGTTGTCCCGGCGCCCGCCGAAGAACCGCCGCCGCATGCGCGGGCGGGGCCGAGGTACGCGCGGGGCAACCGGCGGCCGCGATAGTTACGGTCGCCGAGCCGACCCCATCCGCTCCGCGGTCGCCCACGGCGCGGCGCGCGTTGGCGCCTTGCTCGCGCTGCTGGAGAGCGCTCCTCTGGGGCTCGCGTGGGGACTCGCGCTGCGGGCTCGCGTGGGGGCTCGCGCTGGGGACTCGCGCTCTGGCGGGCTGGCGGCCTGGCGGGCTGGCTCGCGGGCTCGCGGCGGCGCGGGCTGGCAGGCTATTCGAGGCGATCGAGATCGGAGTCCGCGCCGCAGTAGAACCAGCGCTGCGGGTCGACGAACCGGCGGTCCCCGTCCCGGGGGATCATCACGAGGAAGGGCTTCGATTCTCGCTCGAGGAAGCCCGAGCGCCACATCTGGCGAGAGCGCCCGTCGAGCGCGAACAGCTTGATGCTGACGGTGCGGGCGCGGGTGTGTGCGATCGCGTGCGCCACGATCGCGCGGAGGCAGGTGTGCCAGGCGCCCGGCACCGCGACGAGATCGACGATGTGCAGCTCGTCGCCGGCGCGCATCGATTCGAGGGCGCAGGCGCCGATCGGGGTGTGACCATCGACGATCACGTAGGCGGGCTCGCGCTGCGCGGGGGCATGGCGGAACCGCCAGGTGTAGAACGCGGCATCGCGGACGGCCGCCAGCCGGAGCTCGTGCTTCGCCGACTCCCACACGGTGTCGACGCGAGGATCGAGCGGCGCCATCACGTGGAGCTCGGCGGCGAGCCGCGGGCGGCCCAGCCGCGAGGACAGCTCGCCGATCAGCGACGGGCCGATCCGCAGCGGCCGCACGAACCGGGTGACGTGCCCGACCTCGCGGGAGCCGCCGTGCTTGAGCGGCGTCAGGTTCATCGCGCCCGGAGCGCCGTACATGCAGCCGATCGCGTGCTTCTTCATTTCGCGACGCGAGGCATCGTGCATCAGCCCGCCGAGGCCGCGCCGCCGGAACGCCGGGCGCACGTAGCCATCACCGCCGAGTGCGGCGCGCACGGGCGCACCGTCGAGCCAGAGGCGGAACGGGAAGAACGAGGTGCAGCCAGCGACCTCGCCGGTGGGCGCGATCGCGAGCCAGGTCAGCGCGGGCCCACCGGGATTGGTGGTGCCTGTCAGGGCGGCCGGTCCACGAACGGAGGTGTCGGGGCGGGCGTCGGCTTCGGCGTACAACCAGCGCCAGCGCTCGGTGACGTCGGCGCCGGGGATCATCTCGCCGATCAGCGAGACGATCTCGGGCTTGTCGGCAGGAGTGGCCTCGCGGACCGAGAACATCTGCGCGAGCCTACTCCGGCGCGCGCGTAGTTGTACGCGGCCCCGACGATCTTGAGGTCCTCGATGCCGGCGTCGAGGGGAAGCCGCTGCCATGCGGTGCACGGTGATACCGTCGTCGCGATGAGACCGCAGCCGCTGCTCGTGGTTCGTGACGTCGAGGCCAGCAGTCGATTTTACCAGGCCCTGCTCGGGTGCAAGAGCGCTCATGGTGGTCGCGAGTACGAGCGGCTCGTCGATCCCGCGCTACACCGTACCGAGTACGGCAGCGACGGACTGCTGCTGCAGTTGCACGCCTGGGAGGTCGACCATCACCACGGGCGGATGGGTGATCCCGAATTGCCGCTCGGGAACGGCGTCTTGCTGTGGTTCGAGGTCGACGACTTCGATGCGGCGGTCGCGCGGGCCACGACCCTCGGCGCGACGATCGTCATGCCGCCACATCGCAACCCGCCCGAAGGCGATGGCGGGCCGAACCATCGCGAGCTCTGGCTGCGCGACCCCGATGGCTATCTGGTCGTCCTCGCCTCCCCCGACGGCGAGGCGGCCTGAGCGGGGCGCCAGGCGATCGCGAGCCCGTCAGGCCGTCCGTGCCCGACGAGCTCCGCGCCGTCGCCTGAGGATTTCGAGGCCCCGCGACGGCGCGTGGGCTACTTGTACTCGGGCTCGACGATCTTGACGTCCTTGATGCCGGCCTCGGCGAACGCCTTGTCGAGGTGCGCCTTGTCGCCCAGGGCGACCACGACTTCGTTGGCCGGATCGAGCTCGGTCTTGATCAGCGCGCGGATCTGCGCCGGGGACACGGCCGCGATCTGCTGGAGCAGCGTGTTGTAGTAGTTCGGCGGCAGCTTGTGCTGCGCGATGAAGCCGAGCCGGCCCGCGAGCTCCTGCGTCACCGTCGACTCGCCGAGCATGTTGCCGATCAGCTTGCGGCGCGCGCGCACGAAGTCCTCGTCGAACTCGGCGTCGCCCTTGCGCATGTCATCGAGGCCGTCACGGATCGCCTTGATCGACTCGCCCGCGCGCTCGGCGTCCATCGTGCCGCCGATCACCGCGCCGCCGCGCATCATGTACGCGCTCGGGCCGACCTTGGCCGAGCGAGCGAAGTACAGGCCGTACGTCGAGCCGCGCTTGAACCGCACGTTCTCCGCGCGGATGTTCATCATCTCGCTGAGCACGCGGCGCGCACCCTCCTGGCCGTCGACACCGGCGGGAGCCGGGTAGCCGATGGTCACGGTGACCTGCTGGTCCTCCTTGCTCTTCTTGACGCCGACGTAGACCGGACCGGACCGCTTGTACGGGGTGGGATCGACCGGCTTGTCGACGGTGCCCTTGCCCATGCCGCCGAACGTGCTGCGGACCAGGCTCTCGGCCTTCTTCGGATCGAAGCTGCCGACGAGGATCAGCGTCGCGTTGCCGGCGCGGAAGTGCTTGTTGCGATAGCTGTCGAGCGAGTCCTTGTGGATCTTGTTCGCCATCTCCGGCGTCAGGATCGCGGTCTTCGTGTACGGGTGATCGGGGCCGTAGATCGCCGTCATCACCTGGCGGACGTACTCGTTCTCCTCCTGCGTGGAGTGGAGCTTCCAGTCCTCCTTGTTGCGCTTCTGCCAGCGCTCGATGCCCTCCTGCGAGTACACGCCGGCCACGAGCATGCGCTCGATGCCCTTCACCATGACGTCGAGATAGATGTTCACGCCGTGCGTGCCGCAGAACATCGCGTCATCGCTCGAGCCGCAGTTGATCTCGATGCCGGTGCGCGAGAACACATCCGTGTTCGACGCCATGTTCGGGTCCATGTCGGGCACCCGCTGCAGGAAGTTCGCGGCGGCCGAGGCGAGCGCCGGGTTGTCCGGCGTGGCCGCATCGCCCGTGTTCTTGAGGATGATCTGCGCCGTGACCAGCGGCATCGCGTTGATCGGCAGGAGCACCACGTCCATGCCGTTGCCGAGGGTGAACCGCGAGGCGGCGTTCAGGCCCTTGAGCTCCGCGGTGACCTTCATCGGGCGCTTGGCCTCGGCCGGATCCACGGCGGCGTTGACGATCGCCTGATCGGTGTTCGCCTTGAACTTCACCTTGGAGCGCGTGTCACCCTTGAGGGCGTTCGCGTTCGGCTTGACGACGACGATGCCGGCCTTGTCCCAGTCGAGCGCCTTCTTGACGGCCGAGCCGATGCGGCTGTTGTCGAACTTGTCGATCTTGTTGAGCGCGTGGAACATGTACATCTCGGTCGAGTTGAAATCCATCTCGCGATCGTGCTGGACCATCTGGCCGATCTTCAGCGTGCGGCTCGGCAGCGCTTCGAGGCTCGCGATGAACGAGGCCTTCTCGCGGTTCTTTGATTCTTCGAGCTCCGCGTAGGTGCCCTCGTCCCAGCCTCGGTAGGCCTGCTGGGCCGACTTCTTCGCGAACTCGAGCGCCTCGTCGAGCTTGCCCATGCTCTTCAGCTCGATGCGCACGAGGAACAGGGGGGCGAGCTCGCCGCCGAGGATGTTTGGCTCGACCTTGTATGCGAAGCCGTACTCCTGGCCCTTCTGCGCGATGCGACCGAACGCGCTGAAGATGCCGAACCGCGCGGCCTCACCCTCGGGGGTGTTGCCGGCGGGCAGCGCCCAGCCGATCCACACGCTCGGGCGCTCGACGTCGGCCTCGATCTCGACCTTCTGGTGGTTGACCACGAACGGCGCGACCTCGACGCGTGGGGCCGCCGCGCGCTTCGGGATCTTGCCGAACCACTTCTGGACCAGCTCGACGGTCTTGTCGACGTCGACGCCGCCCGCGATGATCAGCGTGGCGCGCTCGGGCGCGTAGTACGCCTTCATGAAGTTGCAGGCGTCCTTGAGCTGGGCGCTCGCGATCTGAACGTCGTCGCCGCCGATCATGCGCGCGTACGCGTGACCGCTCGGGTACATCGTCTGCTCGACGAGCTGGGCGATGTAGTCCTCGGCGCTCGAACCGGCGCGGATCTCGTTGCGCACGACCTCGCGCTCGCGCTCGAACTCGCTGACCGGCACTGTCGAGCAGCCGAACGCGGGCACCTCGGGCGTCCCGGCGACGTCGGCGGCGTAGAACATGCGCATCGCCTCGATCTTCAGCATCGAGTCGAGGTTCTCCTCGCGCACCGTGGTCCAGTAGTGGGTCATGTCCCAGTTCGTGAACGCGTTCACGAACGTCGCCATGTCGAGCAGGGTCTGGAAGATCGGCGGGGTGTTTGGCCCGTCGGGACGGGTCTGGAACATCAGGTGCTCGACGAGGTGAGCGAGGCCGGCCTTGCCGGCGGGATCCTCGCGCGAGCCGACCTCGTAGTGCACGTCCACCTCGACGAGCTCGGTCGACGAGTCCGGCATGATGACAAAGCGCAGGCCATTGGACGTCAACACGCCCCGGCGCTCGGCGCTCTTGAACGCGAAGCGTGGCGTCTCGGGATTGCAGGCCGAGAGCATCAGCACCGCGGCGACCGCCCCGAGGGCGAACGAGATCTTCCTCATGGGCGGGATCTTTCCCAATTGCGGCAGGTTTGCAAGCTCGGGCTCCTGGCCACTTGCGACCGGAGGTGTGTCTTGGCACCGCAGCTGCGACCCGGGGGCGTCGCACCCTGCTTTCGGTCTTCCCATCGGGGCCGGGGTTCGGGATATGGTCCGCGGCCCATGTCTGCCAAGGACCGAGACCGCGCCTTCTTCGGACACCCGATCGGTCTCCGCACGCTGTTCTTCACCGAGATGTGGGAGCGCTTCTCCTACTACGGGATGCGCGCGTTCCTGATGATCTACATGATCGCCAGCCTGACGGTTGGCGGGCGTGGGATGACCAAGGCGCAGGCAGGCCTGGTGATGGCGCTGTTCCTGTCCTCCGTCTATCTGCTCTCCCTCCCCGGCGGATGGATCGCGGATCGCTTCCTCGGCCAGCGCAAGGCCGTGACCATCGGCGGCATCGGGATCGCCGTCGGCAACGCTCTCCTGGCGCTCCCGATCGACCAGACGTTCTATCCGGGCCTCGTGATGATCGCGATCGGCACCGGGCTCCTGAAGCCGAACATCTCGACGATCGTCGGACAGCTCTACTCCAAGGACGACATCCGCCGCGACGCCGGCTTCACGATCTACTACATGGGGATCAACATCGGCGCGACGATCTCGCCGTTCATCTGCGGCTATCTCGCGCAGAACGAGAACTTCCGCTCGTTCCTCGTCGACAAGGGCATCGATCCCACGTGGTGCTGGCACTTCGGCTTCGCCGCCGCCGCGATCGGCATGGTCGGTGGCCTCGTGCAGTACTTCCTGCAGCAGCGGGATCTCGGCGAATCCGGCCTGCACCCGAACGTTCCCGAAGATCCGAAGGTCGCGGCGAATGATGTCACGCGGCTCAAGATGATCATCGGTGGCCTCGTCGCCGTCGCCGCGGTCCTCGTCGGGCTGGCGGTCGGCACCGACATCGAACCAAACCGGATCGGCGACATCTTCGGGATCGGCCTCGCCATCGGCGCCATCGTCGTGTTCTACGGCTTCTTCAAGAACGCACGCGATGTCGGCGAGCGGCGCCGCGTGATCGCGATGATCCCGCTGTTCATCGGTGCGATCGGGTTCTTCGGCATCTTCGAGCAGGCGTCGACCACCCTCTCGGTGTTCGCCGAGGACCTGACGCAGCGCAAGTTCCTCGGGATCACGATCGAGGCGAGCTACTACCAGAGCGTCAACGGGTTGTTCATCGTGGCGCTCGCCCCGCTGTTCGCGGCGATGTGGGTCGCTCTCGCGAAGGCGCGCAAGGAGCCCTCGAGCGTCCTCAAGTTCGGGATCGGCATGATCTTCGTCGCGCTGTCGTTCGTGGTGATGCTGCCGACGCTGTCCACCGTGCCGAGCCTCGAGTACATGGAGGCGGTCAAGGCCGGCAAGGCCGTGATCCAGGAGTCGCAGAAGGTCAGCGGCGGCTACCTGATGGCGCTGTACTTCATCTACACCTGCGCCGAGCTGTTCATCTCGCCCGTCGGGTTGTCGTCGATGTCCAAGCTCGCACCGCAGCGGCTCGCCGGCATGGTGATGGGCACCTGGTTCCTCGGCACCGCGATCGGCAACTACCTCGCTGGCCGCGCGGCCGGGTTCGCAGAGGTCCGCGGCTTCCAGTTCCTGTTCCCGTTCCTGATCGTCGGTGCCCTCGTGATCGCGGCCGGTCTGTTCGTGGTGGCGCCGATGATCAAGCGGATGATGGGCCGCGACTCGCAGGCCCACGACCCAGCCGACAAGTCCGAGAAGACCGAGCCCGAGCCGCTGCCGTCGGCTCGCGTGGTCAAGAACGACGACAACTGACACCTGGTGCTTCGTGTCGTTGCCGGATGCTCGTGACGGGCTGACCCGCCTGCAGCGGATCATCCTGTGGCAGCTCCACCTCGCCCAGACGGAGCGGGGAGGCCACGGCGTGTCCACGGCGATGCTCTACGGCCGCGTGATCGAGTACATCGACGTCTCTCTCGAGGAGTTCCAGCTCGTGCTGACTCAGATGGTGGGCCAGCGCTTGAAGTAGGTCTGCGCTGGCGGTGGGAGGTGGGCGACGATCCACTCCCACGTCGGCTCGGCCACCAGCACGAGACCGTTGGGGTGACCCGGGTGGGTGCCGATCGGTGGCACGAGGCCCGGCTCGCGACGCGCCGCCATCAGGGTGTCGTCGAGCGGCGAGCCGACGCCGATGAACGCGAGCGGCATCACGCGCCAGCGCCGGTCTCGCGGCACGCCCTCGGGGCGCTGGCGGAACGGGACGCCCGTGTACCAGGTCACCATGAACGCGATGTGGCGCTCGGGGACGATCGCGATCCCACCGTCGGGAATCCGGCCCGCGAGCCCCTCCACGGCGGCGACCATCGCGGGGTGCGCGAGGATCCGACCCTGCGTGCGATCGCGCGGCATCGCGAGCACGATCACGAGGGCCACGCCGGCGAGCAGCGCCTCGTGATGCCAGCGTGACGGCAGGACGGCGATCGCCGCGCGCGCGACGATCGCCGCGCACAGCGCCATCGGAACGAATGCGATGATCCGCACGCGGAAGCCGAGCCCTTGCGGGTTACTCACCGCGAGCCACGGGATGGCGATCACGAGGGCGAGCCCCACGATCACCCACGCGGCCATCCGCTCGCCGGACGCGAGCTTGACGAGCTTGCCGCGCAGCGGACCGACGAGCGACGCGAGGGCGGCGATCGCGAGCAGCGCGCCGAGCAGGGCCTCGTGCCCCATCGCGAGCACGACGTTGGGCGTGGCGAGGGCAGGCAGCTCCCACTGGGGCTCCGCCCACAGGTGTCCGATCAGCGCGAGATCGTCGGGCGAGACGAAGCGCTCGGGGAACGCGAGCCCGAGGACGAACGTCGTGATCGCGGCCACACCGATCGCCACGAGCACGTAGACCAGGCGTCGCCCGCGCAGCTTGCCGGTGCTGGTCGCCTCGGCGAGCGCCGCAGGGACGGCGATCACGAGGACGATCCCGGCGGCCATCTTGTGTGCGAGGTACGCCGCGATCACACCGGCGAGCGCGGCGCCGATCCGCATGCGGGTCCGCTGCTCGAGCGCGCGGAGCACCAGCCACAGCGCGGTGAGGCCGACGGTGAGCCCGATGCCGTTCTTGACGAACTCGATCGTCAGGAACGCAGACCCGGCGCTCGTGGTGGCGAGCGCGGCGGCCACGAGCCCCGCACCGCGGCACTTCCCGAGGCGCACGCCGATCCCATAGGCGGGCAGGGCGATCAGCGCGCCGAACAGCGCCGCGCCGAGCTTCGCGCCGGTCATCGGATCGGTGAGTGCGGCGAGCGGCGCCATCAGCCAGAACGCGAGCGGGGAGGCGGGGTACGCGAGGGTCCCGTGCGCGAGCAGCGAGCGCAGCTGGATCGGATAGAAGTACCCATCGATCCCGACGGGGAACGGCGACTCGGTGAGGATCGACCACCGCGTCCAGAACGAGACCGCGACCAGCGCGGCGAGCGCGGCGGCCACGGCGACGACCACGATGACGGATCGTTCGAGCTCGACGGGCTTCGGGCGATCCATGACTCAGCTCGGCGGAGGGGATGCGACGGTCATGCCGAACGCCGCGGTCCCCAGGATCCGGATCACACCGCCGCCACCACCGCCGC
Organism: Myxococcales bacterium; assembly: GCA_016720595.1. GTDB lineage: Bacteria > Myxococcota_A > Polyangia > Haliangiales > Haliangiaceae > JABFXX01. The sequence continues at coordinate 74,534 of JADKKI010000042.1, read as the reverse complement.
CGCCGCCGCCCGCGCCCGTCACGTCATCGATCCCGTTCTGCCCACCGCCGGCTCCCATCGAGCCTCTGCCGCCTGCGCCTGCCCCGACGGTCCCGCCGTTGCCTCCCAGCGCCTCGCCGGCGTCGGTGCACTCGCCACCGGGGCTCCCGTTGACTCCGTTGTCGGCGCCGCCTCCGCCTCCGCCTCCGTTCGCCACGAGCGTGGCCGTGCCATTGGTCGCCGGCGACCACAGCACGATCATCCCGCCGGACCCACCTCCCGATCCGCCGCTCTTGGCGAGCCGGCCGCGCCCGCCACCGCCGCCCGATGCGTCGATCTTGCCGGTGATCGCGAGTGACGACGTGGCGAGGAGGTACACGGCGCCGCCACCGCCACCTCCGGGATCTCCCTGCGTGGTACCTGCCGCGCCGACGCCCCCGCGACAGCCGCCGCGGAGATCGTCGATCACCAGCACGATGCCGTTGGGGAGGCCGCCCGAGTTCACCCCGCTGTTTCCCGCTCCGCCGCGTCCTCCGAGCGTCGCGAAGCTCCCGCCCGCACCGCCACCGCCACCGGCGAGCCCCGACTTCGCCGTCGCCCCGGTGGTGCAGGTGGCGGCATCGGCGCCGGGCCCGCCCGAGGCGTTGTCTCCATCGGCGTCGAGCTGCCCCTCCACCGCGATCTTCGACGCGAGCAACGCGAGCGGGCGCGTGCCCATGACCTTCAGCTGCCCCATGATCTGGACGTTGGTCCGGGCCACCACACACCAGCCGCGCACGATGGCGTCGCACTCTGTGGTGGTCGACAGTGCACGGCCGACGTTCGGAGGTACGATCAGCTCCGTGCTGCCGACGACGTCGGTGCACAGCTCGAACGGGGCCACGCCGTAGCAGGCTCGCGCATCGGCCGTGCCGTCTCCCGGGCCGCCGTCAGGGCTGACCACCGGGTCGTCGATGCCGAGCAGCGTTCGGCACCCGCCGAGCGCCAGCACGCAGATGACGACACTCGCCCTCACACCCTCGACGATAACATGCGCTAAGGATCCCCCATGCCCGACGCTGTGGTCCTGCTCTCCGGCGGCCTCGACTCCTCCACCGCCCTCGCCGTGGCGCGGGACGCCGGGTATCAGTGTCACGCCTTGACCGTGCGTTACGGGCAGTTGCACGAGGTCGAGCTCGCCGCCTCGGCGCGGGTGGCCGCCGCTCTCGGGGTGCTCGATCACCGGATCATCGAGGTCGATCTCTCGCCGCTCGCCGCCTCGGCGCTGACCACCGCCGGCATGGTGGTCCCCAAGGATCGCTCGCTCGCCGAGATCGGCGCGCCCGGCGATGTGCCCTCGACCTATGTGCCGGCGCGCAACACGGTGCTGCTGTCCCTGGCGCTCGCGTGGGCGGAGACCCTCGGTGCGCGGGATCTGTTCGTGGGCGTCAACGTGCTCGATGCGAGCGGTTATCCCGATTGCCGCCCCGAGTTCATCCACGCGTTCGAGGCGCTCGCCCAGGTGGCCACGCGCGGCGGCGGGTTCCGGATCCACGCGCCGCTGATCGAGCTGACCAAGGCGGAGATCATCGTCCTCGGGATGCGGCTCGGTGTGGACTACGCACTCACCCACTCCTGCTACGACCCGGTGGGCGATGCAGCCTGCGGCCGCTGCGATGCGTGTGCGCTCCGCAGGAAGGGCTTCGCCGAGGCCGGCGTCGCCGATCCCACGCGCTACGCGTAGGGGTGGAGGCCGATGCCGCCCATGCCCGGGCGACGTTGCCGGGCGATGCTCCCCAGATGCGCCGGGATGCTGGCGCTCTAGTGCGTTGAGGTACACTGGCAGCGGATGAAGCTCGGGACGCTGCTCCTGCGCAACGCGGCGATCGGCCTGTCGCAGCTGGAGGGCGCGCTGCGCAACCAGGTGCTGTACGGCGGACGCCTCGGCACCAACCTCGTCGAGCTCGGCTTCATCGATCTCGAGCTGCTGTCGACGTACCTCGCCGAGCTCAGCGGATACCCGATGGCCACGCCGTCGCTCCTCGACGAGGCCGACCCCGAGCTCCTCGACAAGCTCGGCTCCGAGGACGCGCATCGGCAGCGCGCCATCCCGCTCGGGTATCTCGGGGAGAACAAGGACAGCAAGGAGACCGTCGCCGTGGCGATGGTGGATCCCACGGATGTCGAGGCGCTCGCGTATCTCGCCGAGCGACTCGAGACCAAGGTCACGCCCTACGTCGTCCCCGAGCTCCGCGCGCTCTACTACCTCGAGCGGCTGTTCGGCACGCCGCGCCGCGCCCGGTTCGTCCGGTCCGGACGCGCCGGGAGCGAGGCCGAGGCGCCGCATGACGACCGGCGCCGCCAGCAGCCTGCGCAAGGCATGGTCATGCCGCCCGCGTTCACGCTCGAGCCGCGTCGCCGTCGCAACTCGCAGCAGCTGACCTCCGGATCCCAGATCCCGCATGCGCTGTCGTATGGCGCGGCGTGCGAGCAGATCGATACCGCCACGCACCGCGAGCAGATCGCCGATGCGTTGCTCGACTATGCCCGGGGCCGCTGCGACGCTCTCGTGCTGTTCCTGATCCGGGACGGCAATGCGCTCGGCTGGCGCGGCTGGGTGGCGCCGCCCGCGGTGCTGAAGACCCCGATCGAGGAGCTGTCACTCCCGCTGGGTGGCGTGTCCTCGCTGCAGGCGGCGCACGATTCCGGTGAGGCGTTCGTCGGCCCCTCGCCATCGTCCGCCCGGCCGGTGGAGGTCAAGCTGTGGACCGCACTCGGCACCAGCCCCGAGCCGATCGATGTGGTCGTGATCCCCGTGCTCGTGAAGCAGCGGGCGGTGAACTTGCTCTACGCCCACACGGCCGGCCCACCTCCGCAGTTCCTGATCACCGAGCTCCTCGATCTCGCCGTGCGGACCCAGGCCTCGTATCTGCGGCTGATCAAGCTCGCCCGCGGCTCGTGACCCGGACGGGAACCGCGCGCTCGGGTCAGCTTCGAGCCCTCGAATTTGGCCCCGGACTTGCGGTCTAGTCCACTGTAATTGAAGGAGAAGTTACTCGAACCGGTTGTGGCTTTCGGGAACTTGATCTTTCCTGCCAAACAGGGAAAGTCACCCCTGTGCCGCAACGAGTAACCCTGCCGAGCCCCAAGATCGGGGTCGGTACGATCGCCGCCGCCCTCGCCGCTTTGTCGATGGCCGTGCTCGGTCACTTCTTCATCTGACGCGGGTCTGACCCACGGTCCACTCCCGGGCACTCCCGCGGAGGGACCAGGCGGGCTGCCGTTTGATTTCGTGGGGCTAGCTTGCGTGCGGTCCCTCGACTGACCGCCACTAGCGAAGCGCGGATAGCAGTCGTCGTGGTCGTTGTGATCGGGGACGAGGACGGCCAGCCCAGGCGGTCTGCTACAGCCGTCCCATGATCGAGATCGAGGTCAAGGGCACCCGGGATCCGCAGGCCCTGGCGGAGCTGATCGCCTCCACGCTGCATGGTCACGCCGTCCCGCATCCAGGCTCCTCGACCGCCGAGACCGGCAAGCGGATCCGCGAGGAGCAGGAGGATGCCGAGCGCAGCCGCCCTTCGCACGAGGAGATGGAGACCGTGAACTTCTCCACCATCGACGACGATCTCGACTGGACCGAGATCTGATCACATCGGGCCGTCGCCACCGTCCCAGCTGACGGCAGGCGAGGCGACCGCACCGCCCGGGAGATAGGCGACCGGCTCGCGTACGAGGCCGGAGATCGCCGCGGCGATCCGGAACGGCGTCGGAGCGAGATCGAGGCGGGCTCGATCGAGAGCCAGCGTCTCCTGATAGGTGGTCGAGGCGGTGCACGTGTAGACGAGGCCGCCGTCGTGCCCGAACACCGTCTGGAGGCTCGTGCAGCGCGATGCGCTCGCGCTGGGCCCCGAGGGCGTTGCCCCGGTCACCGGGTGGTAGGCGATCTCGAGCTCGCCGACCGGCACGGTCGCCGGCCACAGCTCCGCGAACTGCTTGCCGGTGACGAGCACGCGATACGCGCGGGGCTCGGCGCCGCTGGCGCGGGCAGGGATCGCACACACGCCGGCGGGGCAGCTCACCGCGGCGCCGCTGACCTCGTCGACGATCGAGGTGGTCCACGTACCGTGCACGATCGGTCCCGAGCGCACGATCGCCGGGGGCGTCGGAGCCGGCGAGGAATCGCAGATGTTCGGATACAGCGCGCAGTCCGCGCTGCCATAGGTGGTGCTGACGGCGACGTAGAGATCGAGGACCGTGGTGGAGAACGTCCCGGTCGGTGGCGCCGGCGTGATCTCGAGCGTGATCGGCTCGGCCGTGTGCTGCACGAAGCGCTGGGTGAACACCTCGACCGGGCGCGGCCCCGAGGCGATCAGATCGATCACGTGGGTGCTGCCCGTCGGCGTGCCGAGCGTGCGCCCCGAGAGCGCGGCCGGTCCGGTGGCGATCCGGGGCGCCTCGATCGCGAGCGGCGCCGCCATCGGGTGGTGCTCCCAGCACGCGGTGGCCTCCTGCTCGACGCCGGCCGTATCTCGCACCCGCACCTCGAGGTGCAGCTCGCCGGTGTACGCACCGAGCGCGGCCAGCTCGTCACGGTGCAGCTCGATCGTCGCGCGGCCCGCGGCATCGGGTGCGAACCCCGTCCATGGCAACAGCTCCACGCCCGCCGCGCTCATCACGCGATACGCCGTGGCCGACGCATCGAGCGCGATCGCCGTGGGCGCCGCGATCACGAACGCCAGCGGGTTCGGCGCGGCCTCGCGCCCGTAGCGCGGCGCGCGATCGAGCAGGTACGCATAGCGATACAGCACCGGGCAGCCGGACCCACCGAGCTTGATCGGCGCCCCCGCGTGCGTGTGCACCGGCTCGCCCGTGGAGAAGTCGATCGCATCCCCGCGCTCGTCGCGCACGGCCGAGCTGACGATCGACAGCACCGCCGGATCGACCGGCGCGGGCTCGTCGAGACCATCGGGATCCGGCATCGCGTCGTCGGCGCCGGGATCGGTGACATTGCCGCAGCCCACGAGAGCGACGGCCACGGTTAGGAACTTGAGGTTGTTCATGCCGCGGCCTATCGGCCACGCGCCGCAGTGGTTGCTAAGAAAAGGGGACGGTTTCAACTTGAGCAACTTGCGACGCCGAAGCTGCTGAAAGGACTGGGGCGCCTGGCGGGCCGCTTAGCGTGTCCGGCGCTTGTCCCAGGCCGCGGCCCACATGTTGTCGACGAGGTTCGGGTACCTCCGACCGGCGGCCTCGGCACGGGCACGCGCTGCCGCCAGCGCCTCCGCGCTGAGCTTCGACTTCACGCCCGGTGCCCCGGCCGCGCCCGCCGATGAGCCAGCTGCCTTCGCAGGGCGCGGTCGCTTCCACGGGGGAGCCTTCGCCATCGCGCTAGGACGCTCGCCGCATGGGCGGGGTTACCGCAACGGGACGCTCGCCGCACAACGGGCGGCGCACGGGCGGGGTTACCGCGAAGCTACTGCTGCTCGGTCCAGTAGCGGACCCAGTCGCCGTCCTCGATCAGCGCGCCGTGCTTGATCGCGCCGGGATCGGCGAGCGTGTAGATCCAGGTCCAGACCTCTTCGCCCGTGGACAGCGTGACCTGCTTGATCACGCGCGCGAAGTCCGCGCCTTCGTACGCATCGAGCAGGCCGAACGTCGCCGCGAGATCGGTGAGCCACAGCACCTCGCCGATCACCTTGCCGCGGCCATCACCCTCGCAGAACCCGGGGTAGCCCATCGGGAACGCATAGATCGCACCGCTGGTGTGCGCCGGGACCCGATGGCTGATCTGGTTCGCGATCAGCGAGCGCGCCGTCTGCCCCTGGCGCATCGTCCCGTAGACGAACAGCCGATCGAGCACCTCGTGCGAACCCGTGGTGCGCTCCACCTCGAACGTCCCGGTGCTCCTCCGCCGCGGATCACTCACCTTCTGTATCTACCCCCGCGCGACGAGCGCCGCCACTTGATCGAGCAGCGGGAGCACCATCGCCGCTCCCGTCCCCTCGCCATGCCCGAGGCCCACCTCGAACACCGGGGAGAGCCCGAGGTGCGCGAGGATCCGCGCGTGCGTGAACGTGCCCCCGTGCGCGGCGACGAGGTACCCCGTGACCTCTGGCGCGAGCCGAGCGGCGATCAACGCCGCGGCACCCGTGGCGTAGCCATCGAGGACCACCGGCACGTTCATCGAGGCTGCCGTGACGATCAGCCCGGCGAGCACCGCGGTCTCGGGCCCGCCGAACGACGCGAGCAGATCGAGGCCGCTCGCCCCGGCGAGCTCCGCTCCCTTCGCGCCCGCCGCCTCCGCCACCGGATCCGCGAAGCCGGTGGGGGCCGCACCGAGTGCCGCGCCGAGCAGCGCCATCGAGGCGACATCGGCTCCCACGCCGAGCGCACCGATCGCGAGAACATCGAGCCCGGGATCCGCGAGCGAGATCGCGAGGGCGATGCCCGCCTCGAGCCCCAGCGCCGCATCGACGATCGTCATCGCCGGTCCGCGAAACAGATCCGCGCTTGCCCCTCGCCCGAGGTGCACCGCGGTCGCGGGCATCGATGCGGTCTCCTTCGCGCCTGCATCGACGAGCAACACCGGCGTCTTGCTCGCGCGCGCGACCTGCGCGAGGGCCGCGGTGCCATCGGCGATCGCGTGCGCGGCGACCACCGTGGGATGCGCCGCGCCGAGGACGATCCCCGGATCTCCCACGCCGTGATCTCCGGCGACCACCACGATCGTCCGCCGCCCCGCACGTGGCCGCGCGCTGTGCTGCGCGCCACCCACCACCATCGCGAGCCGCTCGAGCATCGGCGTGCCTGCGCCCGCCACGTTGAGCCGCGCGCCCTCGGCGTGCGCCGCCGACGCAGGCGAGATCGATTCGAGCACGTGGCGCAGCACGCGATCGCTCACGGCCGCCCCCACATCGCCGCGCGGCGCTTCTGCCCGACGAGGATCATCACGAAGAACGGCCCACCGAGCAGCGCCGTGACCGCACCGGTCGGCAGCGGCGCGGGCGCGGTGACCGTACGCGCCAGCGTGTCGCAGATCGTCAGCAGCACCGCACCACCGAACACCGATGCGGGGATCAGGAGGCGGTGATCCGGCCCGAGGATCGCGCGCAGCGCATGCGGCACGATCAGCCCCACGAAGCCGATCGGCCCGGCCACCGCGATCGCCGCCCCCACCAGCAGCGACGCGAGGAAGAACACCACGCTCGTGGTGCGCGCCACACGCACGCCGAGCGACGCCGCGACCTCGGGCCCCGCCGCGAGCGCGTTGAGCGCGCGCCCGTGCAGCGCGAGGATGACCAGCCCGCCGAGGATCGGCAGCGCCGCGTACTTCACCGTCGAGAGCTGCATCGAATCCAGCCCGCCGAGCATCCACCGCAGCATCCGGCTGACCTCGGTGAAGTCACTCGTGTACTGGATCAGCACGCTCGCCGCCGAGCAGAACATCGAGAGCGTCACGCCCGCGAGGATCAGCGTGGCCGGCGGCAGCGCCGATCCCACGCGCGCGAGCCGCCACACCACGAGCAGCGTGGCGATCGCCCCGAACAGCGCAGCCGCGCCCACGCCCGCGCCGCCGAACGCGCCCTCCACGCCGAGCCGGATCGCGAGCACCGCCGCGAGCGAGCTCCCCGACGAGATCCCGAGGGTGAATGGCTCGGCCAGCGGATTGCGCAACAACGCCTGCAGCGCACAGCCGGCGCCGGCCAGCGCACCACCGACAAGCAGCGCCGCGAGCACGCGCGGCATCCGGACCGCGAGGATCTTCGCCTCGAACGTCCCGTCCGTCAGCGCATCGAGGCCGAGCAGCTCGAGGTGGCGACCGCCGCGATCGGTGCCCACGCCGATCATCAGCGCGAGCATGCCGACGACGAAGGCGAGCGCGGCGCAGCCCACGAGCGCGACGACGAACCGCCGCGCCGTCAGCCGCTGGCTGCTGCCGCTGATGAACCCGCTCACGCCGGCACCGCGAACCGGCCCCCAGAGGGCAGCTCGCCGACATGGATCGTCACGCCGAACGCGCGCTGGGTCTCCGCGGCCGCGAGCACGTCCGCCGGTGCGCCGCGCGCCGCGAGCCGCCCGCCGGCGACCAGCCACATCGCATGGCCGTGGCGCAGCGCGAGATCCAGATCGTGCGTCACGACGATCGCCGTGGTGCCCGCATCGCACTGCGCGCGCAACATCTCGAACACCGTGCGCGCGTGTGCGGGATCGAGGCCGGCCGTCGGCTCGTCGAGGAGCAGGCACGTGGCGCCCTGACACAGCGCCTGCGCGATGATCACCCGGCGCGCTTCGCCTCCCGAGAGCTCGTCGAACCGGCGGGTGGCGAGGTCCTCCACATCGCAGGCCTTCATCGCCGCGTGCGCCGCCGCGAGATCCTGCTCCGAGGCGAGCCCGAGCCCGCGCTGCCGCGCATAGCGCCCGAGCAGCACCACCTCCTCGACCGCGAACGGGAACGCGAGCTCGTACTGCTGCGGCAGGTACGCGAGGTCCCGCGCGATCGCCCCGCGCTTGCCGCTCGCCGGATCTTGCCCCATCACGCGCACGGCCCCGGTGCGCACGGGGACCAGGCCCGCGATCGCGCGCAACAGTGTCGTCTTGCCCGCGCCGTTGGGCCCGACGATCACCACCAGCTCTCCCTCACCGACCTCGACGGACACGTTGCTCACGACATCGCGCCGGCCGAGGGCCACCGTGACGTCCTGGAGCGTGAGCCTCGCCATCGGCCGCTACCATACGTCAGCCGGGCTGACTCCTTGGCGGAAACGCGCTACTCCTGAGGTCCGGTGCGTCGTCGCAACAACCGCGTCGCGATGAATCTTCCGGTCGAGGTGATCTCGAACGGCAAGAAGCTGCGCGCCGTGTCGCAGGATCTCTCGGCGTTCGGGATGTTCATCCGGATGTCGCCGCCGCTGCCCGCGGGCACGGTGGTGCAGGTGATCATCTCGCCGAACGGCCAGCGCCTGCTGACCACGGGACAGGTCACGCACAGCCTCACCGAGGTCGAGGCGCGGACGCTGGGTCGGTTCCCGGGCATCGGCGTGGTGTTCCGCGATCCGGTGCGCCCGGCGGACGAGCAGTTCGCCGAGGCCGTGCTCCGGCTTCTCGAGAACAACGCGAAGCATCAGCACCGCGCGGACATCCGGATCGTCGTCGGCGATCCTTCCACGCGGCTCCTCGAGCGGCTGTCCACCGCGCTCGACAACGCGGGGTTCTCGGTGGCCACCGCCACCAATGGCATGGAGGCGATCGGCGCCTGCCTCTCGAAGACGCCGGATGTGGTGCTGATCGAGCGCGACATGCCGGTGGTCGATGGCCTCCACGTGCTCCAGGAGATGGGCCGCCACGCCGAGCTCGCGAGCGTGCCGGTGATGATGATGTCCGAGGACGCGAGCGATCTCTCGCGCCTGCAGGCCGTGCAGCTCGGCGCGATGGACTTCATCCCGAAGCCGTTCACCGTTCTCGAGGTGATCATCCGCGCCCGACGCTGGGCGCGCGCGAGCCAGCGCGACACCGAGCGCGTGGTGCTCCGCGGCTCGCTCACCGAGGTCAACCTCCCGTCGTTGATGACCATGTTCGAGCAGGAGCGGAAGAGCGGGCAGCTGTCCGTCACGCGCGAGCAGTCCGTCGCGTGGCTCGATTTCCTCGACGGCAAGATCGTCCGCGCTCGCTCCACCTCGATCGATGCCGATTCCCGCGCCGTGATCATGGACGTGCTGGACTGGCAGACCGGCTACTTCGAGCTGATCGCCGGCGCGCCGGCGGTGGTGGCCTCGGAGCTCTCCGGCACGATCACGCACCTGCTGCTCGAGCACGCTCGCCTGCGCGACGAGGCCCAGCGCGGGAGCTGACTCGGGACAGATCTGAGAGCTCTCAGAGCTCGTCGCGCAGCCGCGTGAGGATCTTGCCGAGGAGGTTCTGCCCGCGCCAGGTCGCCGGGGCCTGCGCTTTCGGAAAAGGCGGTCAGGCCTGGTTACGGCGCGATCGCCTTGGCGAGGGCCTCGAGGGCCGCAGCCACGCGCGGCGAGGGCGCGATCAGGAACGCCTCCGCCATCGCCACCACGCGGTGCGACTTCGCCGCCGGCACATCGATCGCGCTCCACGGCTCGAGACCTTTGTCTCCGCGCGCTGCGTACGAGAGATCGAGGATCACCTCGGGCTGTGCCCGCAGCACCTCCTCCATCGAGAGCTTTGGATATCGCACCCCCGCGCCGGCGAGCACGTTCTCGCCGCCCACCAGCGCGAGCAGCTCGTCGACATAGCTGCCGGTCCCTGCCGCGACGAGGTTGCCGAGCCCGCCTGCCTCCCGATCGATGATCGCGAGCACGCGCGGGCGCTTCGCGGGCCGCCTGGCCACCGCGTCCGTCATCGCCTGCTCGATCTGTGCACCGATCGCCTCGGCTTCGCGCACCTTGCCGATCCGCGTGCCCACCGTGACCAGCGCGGATCTCACATCGGGCAGCGAGTGCATGTCGCACTCCACGGTGGCCACCCCGGCCTGCTGGAGCGCACCGGCCGACGCGGTGTGGATGTCATCGACGATCACGAGCGAAGGATCGAGCTTGATGATCACCTCGAGGTTCGGCGTCAGGAAGCTCCCGACCTTCGGCAGCTGCTTCACCTCGGGCGGATACTCGGAGTACTCGTCCACGCCCACCAGCATCTGCGTCGCCCCGAGCGCCGCCATCACCTCGGTGGCCGACGGCGTCAGCGAGATCACCCGCAGCGGCTTGCCGGTCGGTGCCGGTGCCGGCGCGGGCGTGCTCTCGCTCTGGTCCTTGCGACCGCAGCCGAGCGCGACGACGATCGTCAGCGAGAGGATCCAGCGCACGCGGCTCTGGTACCATGGATCGAAGGGTGTCCTCGCACGACGCGAACGTCGGTGTCCGGGGCAGCGCATCGGCAACCGGGCTGTTGTGGCTCGTCGCAGCTACCTCCGGTTGCGCAGGACGCGCTACTGTCGCTGCGTGGCCAGTGGGGATCTCTCCGGCGCCGTCCTCGACGGCCGGTACAAGGTCATGGAGCCGATCGCGCAGGGTGCGATGGGCGTCGTCTACCGCGCCGAGCGCCTGAAGCTCGGCAAGATCGTCGCGATCAAGGTCCTCCACGACGAGCTCCCGAACGAGCTGTCCAGCCGCAGGCGGTTCGAGCTCGAGGCGATGGCGATGGCCAAGCTCGAGCATCCGCACTGCGCCGCGGTGCTCGACGTCGGCACCCACGACGGCAAGCCGTACGTGGTGATGGACTTCATCAGCGGCCTCGATCTCAAGACGCTGCTCGAGCAGGGCCCGGTCCCGATCCCGCGTGCCGTGGAGCTCGTGCGGCAGACGCTCTCGGGCGTGGCCCACGCGCACGAGCTCGGCATCATCCATCGCGACATCAAGCCGGCGAACATCATCCTCGGGCAGAAGGCCGGCCTCGGCGATCACGTGAAGATCCTCGATTTCGGCCTCGCCCGGCTGACGCAGGAGCAGCAGGTCTCGAAGCTGACCTCGGGCATCGTCGTCGGTACGCCGGCGTACATGGCGCCCGAGCAGATCCGCGGCGTCAACATCGACTTCCGCTGCGATCTGTACGCGTGCGGCGTGCTGCTGTTCGAGCTGCTGACCGGCCACAAGCCGTTCCACTCCGAGCGCGACGATCCGATGGAGGTGGTCTCGATGCACCTCAAGCAGCCGCCGCCGCGGCTCGCCGACAAGCTCCCGGGCACCGAGTTCGGCGAGCTCGAGGCGGTGGTCGCGAAGGCCCTGCAGAAGGCCGCGGCAGATCGCTTCCAGAGCGCCAGCGAGTTCGTCGCCGCTCTCGATGCGGCGGAGCGTGCCGCGCCACAACAGGTCAGCGCTTCGATGATGCTCCCGCAGGGAGGCACGAGCCTCGGCCTCCCGGTGGCGGCGCCGTCGCTGTCGATCCCACAAGCGGAGCCATCGCTGTCGATCCCGCAGGCCGTGCCGTCGTCGGTGGGGAGCGCGCCGGTGTCGGCGCCGATCCCGCAGGCCGTGCCGTCGTCGGTGGCGAGCGCGCCGGTGTCGGCGCCGATCCCGCAGCCCTACGGCGTCGAGATGCCGACGCAGCCAAGCGTGCCGTTTCCGGTGCTGTCCGAGACCGATGGCAGTCAGCCCGCCGCCATGCAGCCGGTGCGGCGAGCGAACCCCGATGGTCTGCCGTTCTCGCGCAAGCAGCTCGCGATCGGTGCGGGCGGCCTGCTCGTGGTGGTGATCCTGATCGCGGCGATCGCGAGCGGGGGTGGGAGCTCGTCGAAGGAGACCGCTTCGGATGCGGCGATCTCCTCGCAGGGTAGCGGCGAGATCGAGATGGAGCCGACCTCGCGCGAAGGTGCGGACAAGCTCCTCGCGCGCGCGGCAGATCTCGTCGCGAACGGCGATCGCGAGGCCGCGATCGATCTCCTCGGCAAGTCGCGCGCGCTGTATGTCGACAACGCCGAGATCCCGTACATGGCCGGCAAGCTGTACTTCGCCAAGCTGTGGTGGACCGACGGCCTCAAGAACTTCCGGGACGCCGTGCGTCTCGAGCCTCGCTACAAGACCGATCCCGAGCTGATCAAGACCATCCTCAAGGGCTTCATCACGACGCCGTCGTACAACGACGAGCTCGCCGCCTTCCTCCGCAACGAGATCGGCGCACCGGCGATCCAGTATCTCGAGGAGACGTCGCGCGATCATCCCAACGCGACGATCCGAGCACGCGCCAAGGCCGAGCTCGCGCGCTACCGCTGACCCGTCAATCCTCGACGCCGCACGGGAACGCATCGAGCCGCAGCTCGCCGCGCTGGGCCTCGACGATGCCCTCGAGCGCGTGCTCGGCGAGCGCTTCCATCACTGCGACGGCCGCAAACCGGTCGGCCTCGATCGGCAGCTGGGTGTCGATCCGCAGCGTGGCGCCAGCGGCCACGAAGCAGCCCAGCCAGTCGCCATCGAGGTCGTAGAGCTCTTCCTCGTCCAGCCAGCGCCTGGCGGCCTCCAGTGCGCGCTGGAGGGCCTCCGGGGTCGCGTAGCGATACGAGCCGTGGAACCGGATCGAGTCGTGCTGCATGAGCCCTTGTAGCGACCACGTGCGAGCGCCCGGTCGCGGATCCGTGACAGCGCGGGAGACCCTCTGCGAACCGGGTGTTTTGCGACCGCGGGCGGTGCAGCGTAATGCGGCAGACACCTCCCGTTTCGCGGGGCCATATCGCGCCGCGTCAACGCCAAAAAACTGCCCAAAAAATAGGCGGGATCTGCTCCCGAAAAATCTCTGTTCCACACCAATCCGGAGCACGTAGCAAATTTTTTTCGGAAGGGATCTCCCCAGTAACTCATCGCGTCAATTCGCGGTTTTTCGGGTGTCCACAGCCTTGTCCACAGCAAAAAATAACGACTGAGAATCCCTCACGAATCGGATCCCCATTCACTCACAATCCACTCTCAATCCACAGGTACTCCACGCGGATATCACACCCGGACACACACTAGGGGTAGGACACGCTCCCGGGAGACCCACCAAATCTAGTGGCACTTTTTCTTGCCCCCTACCTGTGCCCTCGTTAAAAGGGAACTCCGCCGCGATGTCCCGAATGGATCACACCAGGTGACGCGACCTGTCACAAAGCAGTCGGAAACGAAGTCGGAAAATGTGTCCGACCAGATGTCCGAAATGCTGTCAGCCCACCCTGGTATGAGCTCCACCCGCCGCAGTTCCACATGGCAGTCGTTCGGGATCACCGTAGCGGTCTCTAGGTAGTCGAGTTTCTTCAGGGGTTTTCGGCAGTTGGTTGGACTGCCCATGGGTCTTCTGCGCCCTAAAGCAGAAATGATCAGACCCCGGATCAATCATTTTTTCCACAACGCCGCGCACCGAGAGTCAAGAGGAGGGGTTCATGCTCGCCAAGTCCGTCGCAGTCGCCACCACCACCCGTGAAAAGGTCCAGAGCCGCGTCATCAAGGACCAGCGGCCGGGCCTCACCGTCGAGCGGTACTTCACCCGTCAGGGTGTGGACCCGTTCGAGACGGTCGAGTGGGAGCTGCGAGATGCGGTGATCAGTGGAGCCGACGGCAAGGTGTTCTTCGAGCAGCGCGGGGTCGAGTTCCCGAAGACCTGGTCGCAGACCGCGACCAACGTCGTCGTCCAGAAGTACTTCCGCGGCACGCTGAACACGCCGCAGCGCGAGTCTTCCGTCCGCTCGATGATCGCCCGCGTCGCGGACACGATCTACGGGTGGGGCAAGGCGGACAACTACTTCAAGAGCGAGCAGGACGCGTGGGCGTTCCGCGACGAGCTGGTGCACCTCCTCCTGCACCAGAAGATGGCGTTCAACTCGCCCGTCTGGTTCAACGTCGGCGTCGAGGAGCACCCGCAGTGCTCGGCGTGCTTCATCAACGCCGTCGATGACTCGATGACGTCGATCCTCACCCTCGCCAAGACCGAGGGCATGTTGTTCAAGTACGGCTCGGGCACTGGCTCGAACCTGTCGTCGCTGCGCAGCTCGCGCGAGCACCTGAACGGCGGCGGCACGGCCTCGGGCCCGGTGTCGTTCATGCGCGGCTTCGATGCCTTCGCTGGCGCGATCAAGTCCGGTGGCAAGACCCGCCGCGCGGCCAAGATGGTCATTCTCAACGTCGATCACCCGGACGTCGTCGACTTCATCGATTGCAAGGCGATCGAGGAGAAGAAGGCGTGGGCGCTGATCGATGCAGGCTACGACGGCGGCTTCAATGTCGTCGGCGGCGCCTATGACTCGGTCAACTATCAGAACGCGAACCACTCGGTCCGCGTCACCGACGAGTTCATGAACGCCGTCCTCCGCGATGGCGAGTGGTCCACCAAGTCGGTCACCGATGGCAAGAAGGTCGAGACCTTCAAGGCCCGCGAGGTGATGCGCAAGATGGCGGACGCCGCGTGGATCTGCGGTGACCCGGGCATCCAGTACGACACCACGATCAATGACTGGCACCCGTGCATCAACACGGCCCGGATCAACGCATCGAACCCGTGCTCCGAGTACATGTTCCTCGACAACTCGGCGTGCAACCTCGCGTCGCTCAACCTCCGCCGCTTCCAGCGCGCGGACGGTGACCTCGATCCCGAGTCGTTCCGCCGCGCGTGCGCCACCACGATCACGGCGATGGAGATCATCGTCGACAACTCGGCGTACCCCACGCAGCAGATCGGCGAGAACTCGTACAAGTACCGCCCGCTGGGCCTCGGCTTCGCGAACCTCGGCGCGCTCCTCATGTCGCGCTCGCTCCCGTACGATTCGGAGCCCGGCCGCGCGTACGCCGCCGCGATCACCGCCCTCATGTGCGGCGAGGCGTATCGCCAGTCCGCCAAGATCTCGGCGGATGCCACCGGCCCGTTCGCGGGCTACCAGGACAACGAGACCCCGTTCCTGAAGGTCATGCGCAAGCACCGCGCTGCGTGTGATCGGGTGGACACCGCGCTCGTGCCGTACGATCTGATGCAGGCCGCGAAGGACGCCTGGGACGGCGCCATCGAGCTCGGCACCAAGTACGGCTTCCGCAACGGCCAGACCACCGTCCTCGCCCCCACCGGCACGATCGCGTTCCTCATGGACTGCGACACCACGGGCGTCGAGCCGGACATCGCGATCGTCAAGTACAAGCGCCTCGTCGGCGGCGGCCTCATCAAGATCGTCAACCAGACGATCCCCGAGGCCCTGACCAACCTCGGGTACTCCACCAAGGAAGTCGAGGCCATCATCGGCCACATCGATTCCACGGACACGATCGAGAACGCGCCGCACCTCAAGGACGAGCACCTCCCCGTGTTCGACTGCGCGTTCCGCTCGTCGAATGGCACGCGCTCGATCCACTACATGGGTCACCTCCGCATGATGTCGGCGGTCCAGCCGTTCCTCTCGGGCGCGATCTCGAAGACCGTCAACCTCCCCACGGACTGCACCGTCGAGGACATCGAGGACGCGTACATCCAGGCCTGGAAGATGGGCCTCAAGGCCATCGCGGTCTATCGCGACGGCTGCAAGCGGACCCAGCCGCTGTCGATGAACCTCAAGCAGGCCACGTCGAACGGTTCGCAGTCGCCGATCCAGGCGATCGCCGCCGCCGCCGCGCACATCGATCCGCTCGAGCTGCTCGCTCCCGAGGAGCGTCGCCTGGTCGAGGCTCTCCGCGTCCGCAAGTCGCGCGTCCCGGGTCCGCCGATGGCGAACCGGTACAAGCTGCCGGACGAGCGCGCCTCGTTCACGCACAAGTTCTCGATCGGCGGCCACGAGGGCTACATCACCACCGGCATGTACGAGGACGGCTCGCCCGGCGAGATCTTCGTGCGCATGGCCAAGGAAGGCTCGGTGATCGCCGGCCTGATGGATTCGTTCGCGACTTCGATCTCGCTGGCGCTCCAGCACGGCGTGCCGCTGCACGTCCTGATCGAGAAGTTCAAGGGCACGCGGTTCGAGCCCTCGGGCTTCACGGGCAACCAGGAGATCCCGATCGCCACGTCGATCATGGACTACCTGTTCCGCTGGCTCGCGATCCGGTTCCCGGTCGATGGCTCGCCCGGCATCTCGGAGCGCCACCCGGCCGCGCGCCAGTCGCAGCTCGACCTGCCGAAGATCCCGCTGCTGTCGAAGGACTTCATCGCGATCGAGGTCAAGGGCGGAGACGCCGCGCCGATCGCGGTCGAGGTGAAGGACCGCGCGTGGGTGCAGGAGACCGATGCACCGCCGTGCCACGAGTGCGGGACGCTGATGGTGCGCAACGGCGCGTGCCACAAGTGCCCGAACTGCGGCTCGACGAGCGGCTGCTCGTAAGCGCAGGTTCGTAAGAGACGCAGGGCCCGCTGACGAGAGTCAGTGGGCCTTTGTCGTTGTGGGGTAGCTCTCGCGGCCTTGGGTGCCCGTTCGCTCGTCGGTCGCGGCCGCCCCGCGCCTCGCGCGTGCGTTCGGGCAACCGCTCGCTCTCGCGGCCTTGGGTGTCCGTTCGCTCGTCGCATGGGTCGGAGGGGATGTAGCGGAGGTTCCACCTAGCGCACCCTCCCCGCCGGCGTTCGACCCGCCCGCCTTCCCGCTACTCGCTTCGGACACCCGCGGCCGCTGCGCGAGCTCGTTGCCCGACGCACGTGCGAAGCGAGAGGCTGACGCTCTGGGGTTGGAGGCTGACGCTCCGGGGTTGGAGGTTGACGCTCCGGGGTTGGGGGCGGTGGGGGCGGTGGGTCGCGGCCGCTGCGCGAGCTGGTTGCCCGACGCACGCGCGAGGCGAGAGGCTGACGCTCCGGGGTTGGAGGCTGACGCGACCTGCTCCCCCAGACAAGTCCTGGCCACGCGCAGATGCGCCTGTGCGAAGCTGGACGGATGCGGTGGTGGCTCGTGCTCGTCGTCCTCTCCGGATGCATCCGGGCCGAGCTCGTGCCGTGCGGCGAGCTCGATTGTCCGGTGGGCAGCGTGTGCCTCGCGGGGGCGGGGCGCTGTGTCAGCGAGGAGCAGGTGTCGGCGTGCGCTGATGCGGTGCCCGGGGCGGCGTGCGTGGCGGTGGGGGTGGCCGGGCGCTGCGTCGATGGGGCGTGCACGCCGGTCAGCTGCGGCAACGGACAGATCGAGGGCGCGGAGGTCTGCGATGACGGCAACCAATCCTCGGGGGATGGCTGCAGTGGCACGTGCTCCTCGGAGGAGGTGTGCGGGAACGGGATCGTCGATGTGGCAAGCGGTGAGGGCTGTGACTGCGGCACGGTCGACGCGCCGTCTCCTTCGTGCGCTCACCCGAACTCTGTCTCGCCAGATGCGGAGTGCGACCTCGCGTGCAAGCCGCGGTTCTGCGGCGATGGAATGGTCAACACGATCGAGCAGTGCGATGGGAGCGCGCCGAGCGCACTCGGGTGCGCATCGTTCGGGTATTACGCGGGCACGCTCGGGTGCACGACCTCGTGTCGCGTGGACCTGTCGACGTGCAGCGGTCGCTGCGGCGATGGGATCGTCGATCCGTCCCACGCCGAGTACTGCGATACGGCGCCACCGGCAGTGGATGCGTGCCTCGGCCTCGGGCAGGACCTCGGCCCGCCACGCTGCAACCTCGCGTGTGGGGCGGACCTCAGTGGCTGCCACAAGTTCGGCTGGGTATCAGCAGGGCTCGGGCCGCAGGAGCGGACGGGGAAGCTGTGGGGTGGACACGGCTGGGTCGGGTTCGTTTCGGAGCCAGGCCACGCCTCGGTGCTTGCCGACAACAAGGTGGTGACCGCGGTCCAGACCTACCAGGCGGTGTCCGGAACCGCGACCAAGGTATGGGTCGCGGGTGCTGCGTATGTGGCGAGCTGGACACCCGCCGGCGGCTGGGTGGAGACGGCGGCACCGTGGCCGGCGACGAGCGTCGTCGTCGATCTGTGGGCGTCCGATACGCTGGGCGTGTACGTCTCGCTCGTCGGCAGTGCGGGGTTGTGGAGGCTCGTGGGCTCGACGTGGTCGACGGTGACCGGGCCGTGGCCCGCCGGCGCGCTGTTCGGGAGAACGGAGAGCACGCTGTTCGTCACGTGGCCGGGGCCCAACGTCGTCGCGTGGAATGGAACGCAGGCGACACCGCTCGCGTTGCCAGCGGGTGTGACGGTGGATATTCGGGCGGTGGTCGGCGAGGCAGCCGGCACCCTGTGGATCGATGCCGGCGGGCAAGGGGTGTGGAAGCGCGCGCAAGGCACGTGGACGCAAGAGCCGAACGCGACCGCGTACAACGTGTTCGAGTCGTCGATCGCGACGCATGGTGATGGGATCGCGATCGGGCAGCACGGCCGTCAGGGCGGCACGAGCGTCCAGGACCAACAACTTCGCGTCAGCGGGCGCCGGCCCGCCATGGCAACGTGGATCGGTTGGCCGTTGATCGACGACGGCCTTGGCAACCTTTACGCCGGCGGGGCTGCGGGACTTTCGGTGATGTATGGCGCATTCGAGTTCGGCATGCAGACGCCGTTCGCACCGCGTGCGTGGCACATCTCCGGTGGTCGGATCTCGGTCGCGGTGGGTGGCGGGCTCGCGGTACTCCAGAACGATGGGGCGTGGAATTACAACGTGGCATCGTGCAGCGCTGGTGCGATCAGTCCCTCCGAGCGCGTGTACTGCTACCTCGGGACGGACCTCAACGACGGTGGCACGATCGTGCCGGTCGGTTCGGTGACGGGGTTCTGGGCTGCCTCCGATGATTCAGCCGCGATGACGGTCGGAGATCACACGTACTCGCGGCGCGCGACGCCGACGGGAGCGTGGACTACCACCGCGTCGACGATCGCGTTCACGGATCTGTCGGGGATCACCTCGACGGAGGTGTTCGCGATCGGCCACGACGACGCAGATCCAGGGGGCCAGTCGCGGATCTGGCACTTCGACGGCACCACGTGGCAATCGATCACGTCCGCGTTGCCCGTGCTGCAGCAGCTCGTGGTCACCGACAAGCACGTGTTCGCGCTCGAGGGTGGAGGCTTTCTCTACGCGTACGATCGTGTCACGCAGCTCGCCAGCACTTCGCTCCTGCCCCTCTATACCCGGCTCACCGGCGGGACCAGGGACGATCGCCTCTACGCCCTGCAGGGCGGCACCCTCGTCCACTTCGACGGCACGAGCTGGGGCGCCGTGCGCTCGCCGATCTCCGGCATCAACTTCATCAAAGCATTCGACGAGCAGCTGATCATCGCCGCGAATGCATCGAACCCGTTCATCGTGCAGTACCGACTCGAAGTGCTCCACAGCTACTGAGCTGGGAGGTCCGCTCTTCAGTGGGAGGCTCGCGGCCGCCGGCATCGGTTCTCCCGTCGCGCGGCGAGAGCTGACACGCGGAGCGCTCTCAGGCGAAAATCCCGGTGCCTTCGGACGCGATTTCTGAGAGGGTACGCCGATGTTTCGGTCTGTCATCGTGCTCGGGCTCCTCGCGTTTGCTGGCTGCGGCGGTGAGGACACCTGCGGGGAGCTGACGCTCGAGCTCGGTACGGACGCAGCGGCGTATCCCACGAGCGCGGGGATCGGGTGCGAGGTGCAGAAGGGTGGCTGGTGGGATCGGAAGAAGGACGAGGCGGGGATCCTGTTCTCGTCGTCGGATCTGCCCGCGGAGGCGCACGTCACGGCGGTGATGGCGCTCTCGATGGTGCAGCCCGGCGTGACGTTGAACGTGCCGTGCGGTGTGGCGGGAGAGGCGTACACGAAGGACACCGCGAATCAGGCGTTCTTGACGAGCGGCACGATCACGGTGGTGCGGGATCTCGGCATCGACGAGAAGGCCAAGGCGCACGTGTTCCAGGTGCAGTGGGATCTCGAGTGGCTCGGCAGCGGGACGTATCGATCGACGGGCGAGAGCAGCGTATGGTTCGCGGCGATCGGCGCTCTCTGATCGCCGCTACTATTGCGTGTTGAGCGCGAAGTAGTTGTGGAGCTGGAGGTCGAGCTTCTCGGTCTCCCATGCGGCGGCGTCGCCCTTCATCGGAGGCGCCGGAGGTCCAGGGATCAGCGTGCCATTGGGTGGTGCGAGGCCGAGCCCCATGCCGGGGAGCAGCGCGCCGGTCAGGCCTCCGATCGCTGCGGCGATCCCGGGAGCATCGTGACCGGTGGCGCGCTGCTGGAGCACGCGGAGCTGGACCATGACGCGCGTGGCCCACTCGTTCGCGAACGCCTGGGCGCGGAGCTCGTCGGGAAACGTCGACGTCTTCGCGAGGTCTTCGAGAGAGGCGAGCTCGCCGAGAGCGGCATCGAACGCGATGCAGACCGCGAACGCGAGAATGTGCAGGAGCTCGTGATTGTAGATGCCGTCGATCGTGAACAACTCTGCTCCGACGGCGTTGGAATAGGAATTCGCGGAGGTCGTGAGCTGGGTGACCTCTTCGGGAGTTGGGGCGCGGCCGTGCAACTGCTCGAACGCTGCGAGGGCCTCACGGACCCTGCGTTCGCGGAACACTCGGACCACCTCGATGTTCCGCAGGTCGATCAGGACGCGGTACGTCACATCCCAGGAGCCGCGGATCCGCCAGGTGTCGCTGCGCTCGTCGAGATAGGGCTCGGCCTTCGAGCGTCCAAAGCACAGCGTGAGACCGAAGTGGACCGCGATCGGCTCGGGATCGAGCGGGACGTCATACCAGTCAGTCACGGGCACGCCTCCAGTGTAGCTCCGCCGGCCCGGCGCCTCAGGCGAGCGTGAACGGCTTGCGGTAGCCCTTCGGCCACAGCACCTTGAGCGAGCGTCCGCGCCTGGTGGCGATCACCGCGCCGCCGAGCTTCTTGGCCTTGCGCAGGTCCGCGACGATCGGCTTCACCGCGAGCTCTGGGTCCACGACGTCGCACACCATGTTCAGCGTGTTGCGGCCGAACTCGCCGCGATCGCACGCGCCGTTGCCGATCCAGCCGAGGCAGTTGTTGAGGAGCGTGTAGACCTCCTCGCGAAACACCATCCCATCGACGTTGGAGAACGCCTCGAGCGGGTACTGCACCACCAGGAGCAGGTGGTCGCTCGGATCGATCGGAGCGTAGCCGGCGGCGAGCGGCTCCTGCGAGTAGCGCTTGATCGCGGCCTTCTCGGTCTCCTTCGGGTTCATCGGCTCCTTGTCGACGCGCCCCCAGTGCCCGAGCAAGCCGGTGTGGACCCACAGCTTGGTGTTCCGCTTCCACGCCTCCCAGTAGTGCACGCGACCGCGGATGGTCTTGTAGAGCTTCAGGGCCGGGGACGTACTCACGGGTGCCGAAGCCTACGCTTCGGCGGCGAGGGCCACCAGGTTACTGGCGGGAGCAGGTCCCGTGAAAGCACTGCGACGTGCGCGCACACTCCCAGCCAGTCGTGCAGCCGCTCCCGTCGGGGACGTGGCCGGCGAGTGCGAGGTAGCAGGGCTCGGCGAAGTCATAGTCCTCGGCGAACAGGGTGGTGCACGTCGAGGGGATCCCGGGACTTGCGAGGCAGATCGCGGCACTCCCGGGATCGAACGAGATCCGGCCGACGGTGACGGCCGCCGCGATCGTGTCGCGGGCGAGGTAGTCCCGGTCGGTCAGGAGGCAGTCGGCAAGGTCGGTGCCCCACTCGATGTCGAAAGGAGTGGTGGAGCTGGTGGGGTACTGCGGCTTGCACACGAACGCCTGCGCGCACTCCAGGGCGACCAGCTTCTCGACGAACGCCTGCGGGGTCAGCACGCTGGGGCCATCGCTTCCGACGCTGCGTGCGTCGGGTCCGGGGTCGAGGCCGCGCGCCGGTGGGGCTCCGGGGGCGGTGAACCCGCAAGCAACGAGGAGCGAACACAGGAGGCCGACGCGCATGACGGGAGACCTCAGCAACCCGAGGGCCAGCAGAGGCAGCGTGCTAACCGGGCGATTCCCGGTCGGCTCGTGCAGGGAGGTGAGTGCCAGGAGACGCAGCCGTGGGCGAGCGCGTCCCGGTAGTGCGGATCAGTCGCGGAGCGTCAGCTCGGCCCGGGCCAGCACGGTCTTCCCGAGCATGAGGCGCACGAGATAGGTCTTGCCGGCGGCGAACCCGGCGGCGACGGTGGCCTCGGTGTGCGCGATCACCACGCGTTGTTTGCTCGCCACCTCGATCGCGAACAGCGGCGCGAGCTTGGTGTCGGCCTTGTCGGCGAACACGAGGGTGACCGGCTTGGTGACGTCGCGCGGTAACACACCGACGAGGTGCATCGGCCACGGAGGGCCCTTGGTGAGATCGTAGCTGCCGTCCTTGACGAGGTTCGCGGCGAGATAGGCCGGGATCTCGGAGATGGCCGACGGTGGCGCGTCGGGCGAGATCACGATCTTGCCCGCATAGCGCGCGAGGGGCTTGTCGGCGCGCGCCGTGGCGACGAGACCGAACAGCAGGACGAGCGCGACGACGGACCTCACGGGGCGAGGGTATCATCGAGAGATGAGCGACACAGGACGGGCCATCATGACGCTGTTCACGCCGCAGGGGCGTGAGGATCCGTATCCGCTGTACGCGCAGCTCCGCGAGACGGCAGCGGTGCTGAAGACGCCGTTTGGCGGCTGGATGGTGACGCGGTACGAGCCGGTGGATCGGGTGCTGCGGAGCGCGGCGTTCCGCACACCACGCGGCTTCCGCGAGGCGAACGATCCAGCGGGGCCGCCGCGCATGGACCCGAACGGGATGCTCACGCTCCACCGCAGGCACTGGTTGCTGTTCCAGTCCGGCGAGGCGCACACGCGGCTGCGCAAGCTGATCATGAAGGTGTTCACACCGCGTGCGGTGCGCGCGCTGGCGCCTCGCGTCGAGGGGCTTGTCACCGAGCTGCTGCGGCCCGCACTCGAGCGCGGATCGATGGAGGTGATCTCCGAGCTCGCCTATCCGCTGCCGGCCACGGTGATCTGCGAGCTGCTCGGGATCCCCGCGGAGGATCGCGAGCGCAATCGCGCCTGGGCGGCGGTCACCGCGGCCACGGTCGATCTGCAGACGTGCAGTGATGCACAGCTCGCCCTGGCGGAGGTGTCGATGCGCGAGTGGGATGCGTACATCCGCGAGCTGCTCGCCACGCGGCGGAAGCAGCCGGCGGGGGCGCTGCTCGATGACATGCTGGCCGTCGAGGAGGAGGGGCTACGGCTGACCGAGGACGAGATCGCCGCCAACGCCACGTTCCTGTTCCTCGCGGGCCACGAGACCACCACCAACCTGATCGGCAACGGGCTCTACGCGCTTCTGCGCCACCCCGCGCAGCTCGCGGCGCTGTATGCCACGCCGAGCCTGGTCGAGAATGCGATCGAGGAGCTGTTGCGGTTCGATTCGCCGGTGCAGTTCGCGCCGCGCGTTGCGCTCGAGCCTCTCGAGATCGAGGGCGTGCAGGTGGAGCGCGAGATCCCGATCGCGCTGATGCTCGCCTCCGCCAATCGCGATCCGCGCCGGCACGATCGGCCCGACGAGCTCGACGTGGCGCGCGTCGACCCGAAGCCGCTGTCGTTCGGCGGTGGAGCGCACTACTGCGTGGGCGCGGCGCTCGCGCGGCTCGAGGCGCAGCATGCGTTCGCGGCGCTGGTCGCCTCCACGCGCGGGATCGGTCTCGCCACGGAGCGCGTGGCCTGGCGGCCTTCGCTCGGCCTGCGCGGACTCGAGGCTCTCCAGGTCACGCTCGAGCGCTGATCGCGTGACGGAGCGCGACAGGCTGCTCGGTCTCGGGCGTGACGAGCTCGCGCGGGGCGCATACTTCGCGGCACACGAGCGCTGGGAGGAGGCGTGGCACCTCTCGGTCGCGCCCGAGAAGCTCGCGGTGCAGGCGTTGGTGCAGCTCGCGGTGGCGCTGCACCACCTCGCGCACGGGAACCGTGCCGGAGCGGCGAGCGTGCTCGCGAAGGCGCAGCGCAAGCTCGCAAGCCCGGACTCTCCCCCCTCGCTCGGCGAGTCTCCGCCGATCGACATGCTGCTGGTGCACGTCGCGATCGATCGGCTGATCTCCGAGCTCGCGACCGGCGCTACGCCCGATCCGGCGACGGTCTCCGTCGGCTAAGAAAAGGGTCAGACCCCTTTTCCAGAGTGTCGCCACGAGGGGGAGACCAACGCCGCGGGGCGAGGCGCGGGGCGGCCGCGAGACGAGCGCCCGAACGCGTTGGCGAAGCGCGGGGGGGCCGCGACGCACCCAGCGGGCACTGATACGCTCCGGGCTCGAGATGGTGATCGTCGAGAGGATCCCTGGCAGCACGGCTCCGCAGGTGCTGCGGGTGCTGGCGACCGTCGAGGACTGGGACTTCGACGAGCCATGGGCCAAGACCACGCGCGAGAGCACGGGAGTCGGCGTGGTGATCGGGCCACGCCTCGTACTCACGCTCGCCAGCGTCGTGGTCGGAGCCGTGGAGCCGACCGTGCCGCTGGCGCCGCATCAGGCACGCGCGCAGATCAAGGCGATCGATCACGATCGCGATCTCGCCCTTCTCGAACTCGCGGACTCGATCACCGCGGTGTGGGGCATCGAGCCCGCGGCGCTCGGTCCGATGCCGGTCACGACGGACGTCTTGATCTTGATCGGCCACGACGAGGACGCTCGCGCTGCGGAGATCGGGCACGCCGTGATCTCGAAGATCGGGCTCACCCGGTACGCGCACTCGCAGCGGCACCTCCTCGCGGTGACGTTCGAGGCGCGCCAGCCACTCCATGTCGGTGGCGACGCGGTGTTCCGCAATGGCGCGCTGATCGGTCTCGTGATGCAGCGATCGACCGACGACGATCAGCGCGGCGAGCTGATCCCACCGCCGCTGATCCAGGCGTTCCTCGACGGGGTGACGGCAGGCAAGCCCACGGGCGTCCCGGCGCTCGGCATCGCGGTGCAGCCGCTCGATCATCCTGCGGCGCGCGCGCTGGTGGGGCTCGGTGCGGGTGAGCCGGGTGCGCTCGTCACACGCGTGGATCACGGCGGCACGTGCGATGGGGTGCTGCAGCCACGCGATGTCCTGATCTCGATCGATGGCCAGCTGGTTGCCACCGACGGGTCGGTGCTCTATCGCGAGCAGACGCTGAAGCACTATGCGGTGCTGGGCACGCGGCACCTGGGTGATCAGATCACGCTCGCGATCCGCCGCGGCGGGAAGGACCTAGCGGTGCAGGTCACGCTCGGGCCGTGGCTCCCGCTCGTGTACCGCGCGCGCCATGACGTGCCGCCGACGTACCTGGTGTTCGCCGGCCTGGTGTTCCAACCCGTGACCCGCGACTACCTGACCACCTGGGAGTCCTGGTGGGACAAGGGGCCCAAGGAGTTCTTGAACGCGTACTACTGGGGCGAGCGCACGGCGGCACGGCGCGAGCTGGTGGCGTTGACCAGCGTCCTGGAGGATCCGATCAATGCGGGCTACGCCACGTTCGCGAACGAATCGGTCGTGCGCGTGGGCGAGCACGTGCCTCGTGATCTCGAAGATCTCGGGCGTCTGCTCGACGCGGCGCACGGGCTCGTGACGATCGAGCTGAGCAGTGGCGCCCTCATCGTCCTCGATGCCGACGAGGCACGTGCGGCCACCCCGCGGATCCTCGCGGACCACGGCGTGCTGCGCGACCGGGCCTGAGCCTGCTACGCTGGGGCATGATGCGAGCCCACTGGCGAACCCTCCTCGCGGCGGCGATCGGGGGTGGCGCGGGGTTCACGTACTACGTGCTCCTCGGTTGCGACTCGGGTTGAGCCTGGCGGAGTAGTCCGGTCATCACCACGCTGCTCGGTGTGATGTTCGGCTTGCTCCTGGTCGGCGGTCGCCGATCGAGCTCCAGTCCGCCGCCCTGACCGATCGGAGAGGCAGCCTCGCAGCGAAGACGTCTTAGGTTGGCGGCATGTTCGGCTGGCTGCGCGCACGTCGCCGCAAGAAGATCGTCGCGGAGCCCATCCCGGAGGCGTGGCACCGCTACCTGGACGACAACGTGGCCCTCGCGCGCCACCTCGATCCGGACAGCCGGCGCCGCCTGCTCGAGCGCATGCAGGTGTTCATCGCCGAGAAGTACTGGGAAGGCTGCGGTGGGCTCGAGCTGACCGAGGAGATGCAGGTCACGATCGCGGCGCAGGCCTGCTTGCTCGTGCTCGGTCGCGACGATCAACTGTATGGAGACGTGGCCTCGATCCTCGTCTATCCGTCGACACTGATCACGCCGCCGCGCCCGCTCGGGTTCTTCGAGCAGCCCCGCGCACCCGTCGGCCATGGCCGCACGGTGATCGGAGAGGCGATGCTCGGTGGCCCCGTAGTGCTCGCGTGGGATGCCGTGCTCGCCGGCGGGCGTGGCGAGACGCTCGGCAACGTGGTGCTCCACGAGTTCGCGCACAAGCTCGACATGGCCACCGGGCGGATCGACGGCACGCCTCCACTCTCCAGCAGGGCCGAGCGCCAGCGCTGGGGCCGCGTGTGCTCTGCGGCGTTCGCCCGGCATCGGGCACGCACCGAGGCAGGCTGGCCGACGCTGATGGATGCGTACGGCGCGACCAACGAGGCGGAGTTCTTCGCGGTGTCGACGGAGTCATACTTCACGCGGCCGCAGGAGCTCGCGTACGAGCATCCGGAGCTGTTCGCGCTGCTCGCGGACTTCTACGGGCTCGAATCGCTGAACTGAGCGAGTCGGCAGCGCGCGGACGCTCCGCTACGGAGCGGGGCGGACGATCGTGCTCGCGTTGATCGTCACGGCGGTCTGCGCGAGCAGGCGGCCGTTGAGCGAGGCGCCGGCGTTGAGGGTCGTGGCGGTCTGCGCGAGCACGTTGCCCTCGAGGTGGCCGCCGGTATCCACGGTAAGGCGTCCGCTGATCTGCCAGAACACGTTCTTCGGCACCGCGCCGCCGCTCAGCGTGACCGAGGTGTTGGCGCTGATCGTCAGGTCCTGCGCGATCTGGAAGATCCAGACGGCGGTGGCCGGCCCCGAGAGGGTGAGGTTCGTCGGGATCAGGAGCCCACTGCTCCACTTGTACACGCCTGGCGCGAGCGTGAGGCCGCCGATGTTGCCGGCGCCGAGCTCGGTGACGTTCGGCGCTCGACCAGCGGCATCGGTGAACGCATTCTCCATGTCGCCGATCGCGGTGGTGAGGTTCGTCGGAGTGGGCACCGCGTAGTTGGCGGCGTACACGTGACCCGTGACCTGGGTCGACGTCGCGAACACGTTGGTGGCGTCGGCGGAGAGCGAGAAGCCGGTGATCGCGGTGGCGTCGATCGGGCTCACGCCGATATCGCCCGTGATCATCGACGTCGGCACCGTCGAGATGCCGCTCTTCGCGAGCAGGACGAAGTTGCCGGCGGAACCGAGATCCACGGGCTCGTCGGTGGCGAGCGCGGTCGCGGTGGTGAACGTCCAGGTCTTGTCGGTGGCGAGCGGGAGGCCGAAGCTGCTCCGGGCGGCCGTCGTGATCGTGGCGACGAACGTGCTGTTGATCGGGAGGTTGACGAGCGGGCGGAACGTGGCCTGCGAGCTGGTGTAGCTCACGGTGCCCGCGATCGGTGTGGCCGCAGGCCCGACGGTCAGCTTGAAGGTGCTCGTGTTGATCGAGGTGCGATCCATCGCTTCGCTGAACGTGGCGCGCACGCTCGCGTTGATCGCGTGGCTGCCGGCATTCATCGGGATCGTCGAGATCACCGTCGGGATCGTCTCGATGTGCGCGTCACTCTCGGCGCCGTCGCGTGGCCTCGCGTCCGAGCTGGCGAGGTTGTCGCCGCAGGCCGTGGCCATGGACAGCAGGATCAGGGCGGCGCGCAGGCCGCTGGTAGGTGTGCGTGATTGGTTGGACAAGTTTCGCCTCACGGCCTTCATGTGCACTGCACATGCCGCGACGATCCGTGCGGAGGGCCGCTGCAAGGCGATCCCGCCGGGCGAGAGCCGCGCGGTGGGCACCGTGCGCCCGCGTCACGCGGTGCAGGCAGATGCGCACACGTCGTCGGCCATGCGGTGCCAGATCGTCTCGAGATCAGCGAGCTCGATCGAGGCGCCGAGCATCCGGCCGGGCCCTCCGATCGCGAGCGTGCGATAGCCCACACGGAGCTCGGCACGATCGACGGCCATCGTCTCGTCGAGGCCGACACACGCTGGCGCCGTGCGCGGCGAGCAAGCGAGCTCCGCGAGGATCGCGCGGCCGGCGGCGGCGTGACGAACTTCGTCCGCCAGCACGATCTGGAACACCGCGCGGATCGCCGGCTCGGTGGTGGCATCGCGGTACGCGGCGAGCACCGCGATCGACTCCTCCTCCGCCACCACCAGCTCCCGGCCGACGATCCGGACCGCGCGCATCGCGGGCGATTCGTTCGCGTCGCGCGGCGGCAACCCCACATCTGCGAGATCGATCACGAGGTCTTCGCGCCCGCCGAGCCAGTCCACCACCCGCGCCATCAGGTGCGTGTGCCGGAGCTCGTCACCGATCAGCCGCTGCACCGCACACATCGTGGCGTACGGCGCCTCGAGATCCGCCAGCAACATGAGGAGCTCGGAGAACACCGCGACCGAGCGGTACTCGTCGGCGATCCGTGACGCCCACGCGAGCCGCGCGGCCTCCCGATCCTGGCCGCGATACGCCGTGAGGTCCGGTTGGGCGGGCACCGCTCGCGGGGTCGTGCGTTCGAGCTCGTCCACGAACCGCCGCAGCAGGCCGCCCTCGGTCCCGAGCTCGATCACGGCTGCTCGCTCGTCTCGGCCGGCGCAGGCGTGCTCTGCGGCGCGAGCTTGGTGACCCGCGGCTTGAGCTTCGCGCCGTTCCAGCAGGTCCCGAGCCGCGTCATCCGGCACGCTTCGGGCTCGAGGGGTGGCGCGATCGGCGGCCGCGCATCGCGCTGCGTGGCGGGCAGGGCGCGCTCGGTGGCGGAAGCAGGCGCGTCGGACGCGGGGTCTCGTGCGGGCTTGGCGACCACCGGCGGCGATGGTGCAGGCGACTTGGCGGCCACCGGCGGCGACGCAGCGGCGGGGTCGGCAGGAGGCGCTGACGTGGTGTGCCAGCAGGCAGTCAAGGTGAGAGCCATCGCGAGGTTGGTGGATCTGGACATCTGTCCGGCGACGCACCAGATCCTCGATAGTTCTCAATTTAACTTCGTCGCCGCGGATGGAGTCCTGGACGAGCCGAGCGGCGTGGCTACCAGCTCGAGCCCGCGCCACCACCACTCGAGCTGCCGCCCGAGAAGCCGGAGGAGGACGAACCCGAGGAGGAGCTCGACGATGACGAGGAGCTCGACGACGAGCTCTGGGTGAGGCGCGACGTGTAACGGGTGTAGCGACGGGTGTGGGAGCAGTTCGCGCAGGTCTCGGTGACCTCGATCTCTCCACCGTGATCGTAGTTGGCGTGGATCCGCGTGTACGACGAGGAGGACATCGTCTTGTAGCCACAGCCAGAGCAGGTGTCGTAGCTCGAGAACCAGCGACCGTTGCGCAGCGTCCGCGAGTACTGACAGCCACCGCAGACCAGGACCACGTAGTCCACCGAGCCGAGCTGCTCCTCGGTGCGCTGGCCCGCATCGAGGTGGGCATCGTCGGCGACCTCGTCGAGCTCGTTCATGTTCCGCGGTGGTGTGCAGGTGGGGCAGATCCGCTGCTTGCGGCGGCGGCGGATCGTGAACGCGGTGCCGCCCGCGCCGACGAGCGCGAGGCCACCGAGTGCGAGCGGGATCGTGGGAACACCGCCACCGTCGTCGCGCACCGGCCGCGCGGCCCGTGGCGAGGGTGTGGGCGCCGGTGGGGTGGCGACCGGGAGGTCGGTCGGGGGCGTGGCGCGATCGGTCCCCGGGACGATCGTGCCATCGGAGCGATACTCGCCGGGCGGAGCGGTGCTCGTGGATTCGCCGGGCCCCTCGTTGAGATGAACGGCGATCGCCTGGACGCCGGCGACGAGCCCGGTGCCGAACTGCTTGGCCTTGAAGCTCGGGACCATCTCGCGGGCTTGCATCGCCGCGAGCCACTCTGAAGTCAGCGCGAGCTCGATGCCTTTGCCGGTCTCGATCTCGAGGCGACGCTTGCGCATCACGAGCAGCACCAGCACGCCGTTGTTGGTCTGCGCCGATCCGATGCCCCAGGTGTTGAACAGCTGTGTGGCGAACTCCTTCGGCGTGCCGCGTACGTCATCCACCGTGACGACCGCCACCTCGATCTTGCGGCGCGTGTGCAGCTCGTCGAGGATCGCCTCGACCTTGGCCTCGCTCGCAGCATCGAGCACGTTGGCCTGATCGGTGACCCAGTGCGTGGGCCGAGGACTGGGAACGTCGGCGACCGAGACCACGTTCGCCACCACCACCGGAATGAGCAAAGCGAGCACACCCTATTGTCTCATGTAGAGTTGAGGCGTGCGTGGACTCGCCGTGGTCGCCCTCCTGGCCGTAGCGTGCGCGCGACCGACCAAGGTAGAGCTGCCCGCGGGGCCCACGCCGGAAGGCGAGCTGCTCTCGGCGA
The DNA here is from genome assembly GCA_016720595.1 of Myxococcales bacterium. Lineage (GTDB taxonomy): Bacteria > Myxococcota_A > Polyangia > Haliangiales > Haliangiaceae > JABFXX01. The sequence continues at coordinate 43,797 of JADKKI010000042.1, read as the reverse complement.
TCGAGACGGGGGACTTTGCGCCCGCAGTGCGCGCGCTGTGCGACGCGTACGCGAGGGTCGGGTTGCCGTGTGCAAGCACGCTGCAGGTGATCATGCTCGACGACAACGACGTGATGTCCAACGTCTCGGATGATCACGTCATCCGTATGCAGCCGATGCCGCGGGATGGTTACGCGTACTGGGCCAACTGGTCGATGGTGCTCTCGGGCGGGATGTGGCAACCGCAGCCGCTGTTCGTCAACGAGCTCGAGGCGCGCCGGATCGGTAGGATGCTTCTGGTCAGCGTGCTCGCCCACGAGATCGGACACCACGTGGCGATGCGACATGGCTGTCATCCCGACGGTCGGCCCGAGCGCGAGCTACGTGCGGACGAGCTCTCCGTCCCGCTCGTTCGCGAGCTGATGCACGCCGGTCCGCTCCGGGAGCTGAACGCACGCATGCGAGTGATCGCGGGCGCGATGATCGAGGCGGTGCCTGCCGACCGGCGCGTGGTGGTGCCGGCGGGCGGAGATCTCGGTGCGTGGGTCTCCACGCATCCGCTGCCCTCGAACACGCCTGGCTACGCGTCGCTGCACCTGTCTCGTCAACGACGCATCCTCGCCGACACGGTCGGCGCACGAGCGGCCGCCGAACGGACCTGCTTGTCTACATGGCGCGAGCACATCGCAGGACGCCAGGTGCGCGGCGGCCGAGTCACCACGCTGCGTGCCCTCGGGGACCTCGGTGCGAGCAGGGTTGCCATTGATCGGGCAGGTCATCTTCACCGGGTCGACCTGCTCTCCCTTGACGAGCACGGGTTCACGCTCGAGCGGCTCGATGCCAAGCTCCCCGCGCGGAGGATCACCACCCCTGGCCAGGCGTACGTCGTCGAAGCCCTCGCGGCCGCGTCCGACGATCGGCTCGCGTTCTACGGGGACGGATCCGTGTGGATGCTCGAGAGGACCAACGGCGGCGCCTTGACGGTGCGGACCATCGCGACCCCCCGTGACATCCGGAGCCTCGCGTTCGACGAGCACGATTCGCTCGTCGTCGGGTGGGTCGAGGCCGGCCGCTGGTTGGCGGGGCCACTCGATGGACCGGCGCGATGGTCGGTGCCGCTCGACGGGACCGCGGACAGCGGCTGGGCAGATGGTCGACCGGGGCGCGGTAGTCCGAGCCAGTTCGCGGTGAGCGGCGATCGCCTGGTGTTCGTCGATCGAAATCGCGAGGCGATCCGCGCCGTCGACGCCGCGGGAATCGTCACACTCGCCGGGTTGCGCGGGGGACGCCAGGATGGCGCCGCCGAGACCGCCGAGCTGTTCAACACGATCGCCCTCGGGATCTCGGCGGATGGACGCGTGCGGTTCGTCGACACCACCACCGTGGATGCAGTGCTCCGCACGATCGATCTCGTGCGATGAAGAGGATCGTGATGCGACACCATCGATTCGTGATCCCGCTCGACGCGCGCCAACACCGGCTCGGTGACGCTCACCGCGGTCTCCGATGGTTCGATCGCGGGTACGGTCGCGTTCGACTACACCGATACGATGACGAGGCACTTCGCGCTCAACGGAGCGTTCGAGGTCCTGCGCTGCGCACCGTGATCACGGGGGAGAGAGCCGGCCGCTTGGCCGTGCGCTGATCTCCCGCGGAGCGGCCTCGCACCCGGCTCCAGAGCCACGGCACCAGGTAGTCGCGACCCCACGACAGATCCTCGGCGAGCCGCTCGCGCAGTGTGGGCGGCGGGGCGTCGGGCAGCGGCGCGAGCCAGCTATCGTCGGTGCCGGGCAGCCCGAGCGCCTGGGCGAGCGCCGCCGCGGTGCGTGCGTGGCCTTCGGCGTTCGCGTGAAGACGATCGCGGCTCCACATCCGCGGGTCGCGGGCGAGATCATGCGCGGCGAGATCGACGAGGATGGCGCCCGAAGCAGGCGAGACGCGGCGGATCTCGTCATCGAGCGCGAGCGTGCGGCGGGATAGCATGCGGGCGAACGGCCCCATCGCGAGGCGACGCGAGATGTCGGGGATCGTGAACGTGAGGACCACGCACCCGCGCTCGGTGAGCGCGTGCTGCATCTCGCCGATGTCTCCCGCGATCGCGCGCGCATCGAAGCCGGCGCGCAGGAGGTCGTTCATGCCGGCCACCACCGTCGCGAGATCGGGGCGCAGCGCCAGGGCGGGCCCGAGCTGCTCCTCCTTGATCTGACGCGCACAGCGGCCGCGGATCCCGAGGTTCGCGTAGTCGAGTCCGCCCTGGTGTGCGGCGATCCGCTCGGCGAGGCGGTTGGCCCAGCCGCGGTAGCCACCCTCACCATCGGGATCGTCGAGACCCTCGGTGGTGCTGTCGCCGAGGGCGACGTAGCGCTCGAAGCGTCGCGTTGGTTCCGGCACGTCAGGTCTTCTTCTTGAACAGGCCCACGCGATCCATCGCATCCTTGACGCGCGGGTCGGCGGCGCACTTGGTCTTGACCTCGCGCTCTTTGGCCTCGACGTCGGCGCGCGTCATGCCCTTGGCCCGGAGCTGCTCTTCGAGCTTCGCGAGGGTGGCGGTCTTGTGGGTCATCAGCCGATCCTTCAGCTGCTGCGGACTGTCGGGGTTCGCGGCGAGGAGCTCGTCCGAGCGCTTGCGGATCGAGGCCACCAGCGGCTCGAGCGCGAGCAGCCGCGTGGCGTGGGCACCGCAATCACCATCGAACGCGAGCAGGATCGGAGGGAGCTGATCCATGTACGTCAGCGTGTCATCGACGATGCCGTCGAGCTTGTCCGCCGGCACGGGCGGGGGGGCGGCCGGCGTGGGCTCGGCGCGTTCACACGCGGACAGGCACCCGATCACGAGCAGGCTGCGAAGCATCGCGCGGACCATAGCTCAGCGCCGGACCTCGATCTGCTTCCACGCGCCCGGCGTCAAGCCTTCGAGAGCGTACGGCCCGATCGCCCGGCGGATCAGGCGCAACGTCGGCAGGCCGACGGCAGCGGTCATCCTTCGCACCTGGCGGTTCCGGCCCTCACGGATGGTCAGCTCGATCCAGCAATCCGGCACGCTCTTGCGAAAGCGAATCGGTGGATCGCGCGGCCACAGCCACTCCGGGGCTTCGATCGCGCGGGCCTCCGCAGGCAACGTCAGGCCGTCCTTGAGCCGCACGCCTTCGCGCAGCCGGCCGAGCGCCTCGTCGCTGGCCGTACCCTCGACCTGTGCGTAGTAGGTCTTCGGCGCCTTCCAGCGTGGATCGGTCAGGCGCTGGTTGAGCCCGCCATCATCGGTGAGGAGGAGCAGGCCCTCGCTGTCGTGATCGAGGCGACCGGCCACATAGACGCGCGGCGGTAGCCCGAACTGCGCGAGGGTCGGGCGCGGCGGCTGCTCGTCGTCGGTGAACTTGCAGTGGACGAGATAGGGTTTGTTGAGAGCGATCAGCATCACCAGCTGCGGCAGGTGAAGCCCGAATAGGCGTGGAGGCCGCCGCTCATGTCGTTCGCGTAGATGTACTTGCCGTCGCCGAACACGCCGAGCGCCACGCCGCCGGTATCGATCCGATCGATCTGCGTGAACGTCGTGCCGTTCCACGCGAGGGCATACAGTCCACCGCCTTCTGCAGCGACGAACACGTGCTGGCCATCGCTCCAGATGTCACGCGCGCTTCCGGCGGTGGTGAACGTATCGAGCTCGTCGAGCGTGGTGCCGTTCAGACGGTAGGCGGTGGCGCCATCTGCGCTCGCGACAAAGATCGTCGTGCCATCGCTCCACACGCGAGACGATCCGCCGTGGCGTGCATCGGGCGTGATCACGTCGGTGAACGACGATCCATCGAAGTCGAGCACGCGGAACCGGTCGGCATCGGCGAAGTACACGCGCGAGCCCTTCGACCACGCGCCCTGACCCCAGCTCAGCGAGGCCACCGGCGAGCCGACCTGGGTGAGGGCCACGCCATCGAACCGGAACGCAGCGAGGCCCGCGCCGCCGTTCGGGATGTAGAGCACGCCGTTACTGGACCAGCCGCGCCGCGCCTCCGCGAGCGTGGTGGTGTTCTGCGCGAGCTGCGTGAGGTGACCATCGGCCTCGAGACGGACCACGGCCAGGCCGGTGCCAGGTGCGCCGATGTAGAAGTACTGCCCGTCGCTGAACACGGCCTCTACCCAGCCGAGCGAGGGGAGGGCGTCGAGCTGCGTGAACGTGGTGCCATCGAGCCGGAGGCTGTGCAGCCCGCCCGTGGTGTCTGCGCGGAGAATGTACGGGGTGGGAGCGGCCGCCCACACGCCGTAGCCGCCGCCCTGGGTCGGCGACGTGGCGACCAGCGTGAAGGGACCGTTGTCGGCAAGGGTGCACCCACCCACCGTGGGGTTGAACCCACCGCAGCTGCCACCGGCGCACGCATCGATCCCGGCGTCACCCTCGGTGGCGGTCGTGGCATCGAACTCGAGGCGGCCGCACCCGGTCGCGAGGAGCGCGAGGGCGAACAGACAGCCAGACCACACGCGGCAAGGATATCCGAACCGGGTGGGCTCGCCCAACACGAACCGACGGTGAGGTACGAGCGAGGACGCACGGCCTCGCCTTCCGCCCTGCGGTACGGTGGCCGCATGAGTTACGTCGATGGATTCGTGATCCCGGTCCCGAAGAAGAAGCTCGCGGAGTACCTGAAGATCGCCCGCAAGGCGGGCAAGGTCTGGCGGGAGCACGGAGCGCTCGCGTATGTCGAGAGCATCGCGGACGACGTGAAGACCGGGAAGTGGACGTCGTTTCCGCGGGCCGTGAAGCTCAAGACCGGCGAGGTCGTCGTGTTCTCGTACATCTCGTACAAGTCACGTGCGCATCGTGATCGCGTGAACGCGAAGGTCATGAACGATCCGCGGCTGGCCGCGATGATGGATCCGAAGGCCATGCCGTTTGACGGCAAGCGGTTGATCTTCGGCGGCTTCAAGACCGCGGTCGTGCTGTAGCCACTCGCGCGCCTGGCGCTAATCGACGATCTTCAGGTTGAGGTCGAGGTAAGGGAAGCGCTTCTTGCCGACGTACTTGTCGAGGACCTTGCTGAGGCCGAGGCCGATCAGCGCCATGAAGATCCACTGATCCGCGAAGATCGGCAGCCCCGGATACAAGCGGCCACGCAGGCCCCAGTAGCCCGGGACCATCCACGCGCCGAAGATCACCGTCATCCCCACGAGCACACCGAGGAACCGATAGCGGCTCTCCCGCTGGCGGGCCAGGCGCTCGTCGACGTCACGCATCAGCTCGCGGACCTGCTCGTCTCGCGTGTCGAGTGTCATCTCGTGCTGGCAGCCGATGCAGCTCCCCTCGGCGGGCTGCCGGCCGCCGCAGTCGATGCAGACCCAGAGGTTTTCGGCCACGCCCGTCCGTACCACATGTGCCATGCCCGAGTCGGGGCAGATCCTTTCCCGAGCTCGCGCGTTACAGTGGCCCATGGCGAGGATGCTCCTCCTCTGTGGACTCCTCGGACCCCTTGGACTCCTCGGGGGCGGTGGCTCGGCCGCCGCTCAGGGCCGCTATACCCGGCCCCGGCCGGCGCCCATTCAGGTGACGCTCTCGGAGCGGGTCCGGGCACCACGGCCGAAGCCGGGAGCGCAGGATCGTCGCAAGCCGACGATCGGCGTCGAGGCGGTGCTCGGGAGTCCGCCGCGCGGCCTGGCTCGCGAGGAGACCGAGCGGCTGCTCGTCGAGCTGATCGCCTCCACGCCAGACTCGGAGGTCGAGGAGAAGAGTGACCTCTACTTCCGCCTCGCCGAGGTCTATGCCCAGCAGCACCAGCGCTGGCGGCTCGAGGCTGGGCCCGCCGCCGCGAGCAAGACGAAGGACTATCTGCTGAAGGCGGTGAAGACGTACCGCGCGCTCACCGACAACCAGGCGTTCGCCAGATACCCGAAGCTCGATGCCGCGCTGTTCTCGTATGGCTCCACGCTCCAGGCCGGCAAGTACTTCCCGGAGGCGCGCATCGTCTTCGTGAAGCTGCTGAAGGAGTTCCCGAACAGCGCGTACGTCCCGCAGGCAGAGCTCTCGTTTGCCGACTACTACTTCGAGGCCAACCAGCTGGCCGAGGCCGAAGCGTTCTACAAGAAGGTGCTCGAGTTCCCGCGCTCGGACGTCTACGGCTATGCGCTGTACAAGCAGGGCTGGGTTCAGTTCAAGCTCCAGCGGTTCCCCGCGGCGCTCGAGCTGTTCTTCCAGGTCGCGCAGCTCACCCGTCCCGATCCGAAACAGGTCGCGTTGACCCAGGCGGCCAAGCAGGGCGTGCTCGAGGCCTACGTCGAGATCGGCACGCCACAGCAGGCTCTGACCGCATTCGCGAAACTCGATCCTGCGCAATCGTCCGAGCTGCTCGGGACACTCGCGGATCGCTACGCCGAGGACGGCAAGTACGCCCAGGCGATCGCGCTGTATCGCGAGCTGATCAAGACCGCGCCGACCAGCGCATTCGTGTGTCGCTGGCAGTACGGGGCCGCTCGCGCGATGCAGAGCTCCACGAGCGTCACGAACGCGGACAAGGTGCGCGAGATCGAGAACCTCGTGAAGCTGTACGTGGCGCTGAACACGAACAAGGCTCTTCCCGAGGCCGAAGCGCAGGCGTGCCATGACAACGCCGCCGCGATGTCGGGCGAGCTCGCGCGCGCGTATCACCTCGAGGCCGCGAAGACGCGCACGTTCGAGGCACTCACCGCCGCAGAGGCCCTCTACAAGGCGCACGCGATGGGCTTTCCCGATGCACCCGACGCGGCAACGCTGCACGGTGGCTACGCAGATCTCCTGTGGGAGCACGCGGAGGCCGAGGCCAATCCTCGGCTCCAGCCCGCGCGCTGGGCGCTCGCTGCCGACGAGCTGGCCGCCGCCGCGAAGGTCACGACGGAGGCTCGCCGCCGCGCCGAGCTTGCGACGGCGGCGATGCTGGCGCGGAAGAACGCGCTCGACATCGATCCTCGACCCGGCGTGCAGGCGGGGACGATCGATCTCGAAGCCGCTGCACGTGCACGGCCGCAGCAGCGCGAGCTCACCGCGGCCGAGGCGAGCGCGATCGAGACGTTCGAGCTGTACGGCGCTAACGTCACCGACCGGGACGAGCTCGCGCGCACCAAGCTCCTCACCGCCACGCTGTATCGGCGATACGGACAGCATGCGCGTGCGATCGCAGTGCTGGCCGAGCTCGTGGAGCGCTATCGCGAGCAACCCACGGCGGAGCTCGCGGCGAACCTGCTGCTCGATTCGATGATCCGGACGCAGCAGTACGATCAGGTGCTCGCACTCGTAGATGCGCTCGCAGCGGACAAGCCGTTCCTCGATGGGAAGCCCGAGCTCGTCAAGAACATCGCGCTGCTGCGTTCTCGCTCGCTGCGCCGCCGCTGACGTGGTCCAGCGCGCGTTGCGCAACGTTCGTACACGTGCGTTTCGCACGAACTCGCGATTTGCACTTCTATCGAACGCCCTCCGCGAGGCACGCTGGGGAGATGAGGGAGAACGCCAGCCGGCGTACCAGCCGGATCGCGCAGATGTTCATCTCGCTCGCCCTGCTCGCACCTGCCGCGGCGAACGCGGGTCGCAAGGTCGTGGTCCTGCGCGCCGAAGGAAAGGTGGATGCCTTCGCGCGCAAGCAGCTCGAGTACAAGCTCCTCGAGCTCGCACGCCGCGTGGATCCGAAGGCGACCCAGGTGGACTTCTCGTTCCCCGATGCCGCGGCGGTCAGCAACTGCACGGGGGATCTCGACAAGTGCAATGCCGCTGTCCTCGACGAGTTCGGCGTGGACGAGCTTCTGGTGGCGACCGCCGAGCCGATGCCGGATGGAAGCGTGAGTGTCACCGTGCGGCGCGCGAGCAAGGCCAAGCCGATCCAGACCATCACGTTCTCCGCGCGCGGAGATGCGCTCGGCACCGAGACCACCACGCGGATCGGGCCGTGGTACGGCGTGACGGCCACCGGTGCCCCGAGCGAGCCAGGTTCCGCGCTCACGACCGAGCCCCCCGCACCCGTCGCCGGCGAGCCTTCGCCAGCGGCACCCGCAGTGCCGGGACCGCAGGACTCGCCCCCGCCCTCGGCGCCCAGCGATGAATGGAACGGACACGGTACCGGACGCGCGTACCTCGGAGGCGTGATCGGAGGCGGCGTGCTCGCGGCGGTGGGCGTGGTGCTCTGGACGCGTGCGCGCAGTACGCAGTCCGAGATCGACGCCGCGGCCTCGTCGACCGCTGCAGATCTCCATCACCTCCAGGACCTCGAGTCCTCGGGGCGGAGCTATGCACTGTGGGGCAATGTCACGGTGATCGCGGGCGTGGCGCTCGCGGCGACCTGCGGTTATTTCTACTGGCGCGCGCGAGGCAAGCACACGCGCACGGTCGCGATCAGCCCGAGCCTGCATCCGCACGGCGGCGGTCTCACGCTCACCATCGGAGGTCTCCCGTGATCCCTGCTCGTCTCCTGATCGCGTTCGCGCTCCTCTCCGCCTGCTCGATCAACGAGCGCAGTGGCGACTACTCGTGTGCGGTCCAGACCGATTGTTCGAGCGGTCGGGTGTGCACGGACGGGCTGTGTATCGTCGGTGGGACGGGCAGCAACGGGATGGGCTGCCCGACCGGCTGCACCACCTGCAACGTCGCGGCGAAGACCTGCGCGATCGACGGTGGGAACACGGTCACCTGTCCGACCGGATGGGATTGCGCGGTGACGTGTTCGCGACAGGGCTCGTGCAGCAAGGTCGACTGCGACGGGGCCAAGTCGTGCACGCTGACCTGCAGCGGTACCGAATCGTGCAAGGAGGTGCGGTGCCGCTCGGGGCAATGCAAGGTCACCTGCTCGGGCCAGAACTCGTGCGACGCGGTCGATTGCCAGAGCTCGTGCGCATGCGACGTGACGTGCGCGCAGAACGCGTGCAATCAGAATCCGCTGTGCCCGGCCCCCGCGTGCGCGACCGCGACTGGCTGCTCGTCGATGCCCGCGTCGTGCGGCGGCTGCTGATCACGCGCTTGTAGGCGTGCAGACCCAACGCACGCGATCGACCGCGCCAAGATCATCGGGTGAGCTAAGCTCTCGGTGTGATCGTCTGCGTCGACGTGCAGTACGGCGCCACGGCGATCACCGCGGCGCTGGTCGGGTTTCACGCCTGGACCGACGCTACGTCGGCGTTCGAGCTCGTGGACACTCACGCACCCGATCCTGCGCCGTACGTGCCCGGGGCGTTCTTCGAGCGCGAGCTTCCGTACGTCGCGGCGATCGTCGGGCGCGTGACCCTGTCGATCGAGGTGATCGTGATCGATGGCTACGTCTGGCTCGGACCGGACCGGCCCGGCCTCGGAGTCCACGTGCACGAGCGCTGCGGTGCACCGGTGATCGGCGTCGCGAAGACCTCGTTCGTCGGCGCGACCGCAACGCCGGTGATCCGCGGTGCCAGCGCGACGCCGCTGTACGTCACCGCGATCGGGATCGAACAGGCAGTGGCGGCCGCACAGATCACCGCGATGCACGGGCCGTTTCGGATCCCCACGCTGATCAAGCGCGCCGATTCACTCGCGCGCGGCCACGATCTCGCCAAGATTAGTTAGAACACGAACGGATACGTGAACGTCGCGCCGTTCACGGTCTTGCCGAACTTCGCGGAGCGCATCGCCGCCAGGACGCAATCCCCGAGGGTGGCATCGGGAGCATCCGCAACCGACGCGGTTCCCACCGAGCCGTCCGGCGCCACGGTCATCGCGATCTTCACCGTGCCCTTGATGCCGGACTTTTCGCCACACGACACGACGCGCGGCTTCACGTGCTCGACGCCAGCGCGCACCATCGACTTGTCGAGGGATTCGGGCACATCGCCCACGCGCGGCTTGAAGTCCGTGGTCGCCGGCTTGTACTTCGCGCAGCACGCGCGCTCGTACTTCGAGAGCACGCACGCGGTCTCGTCGCAGTCATCGGCCACGGCGACCACGGCCGCATCCGCGGGTGGCGTGGGGGTGGGGCTGGTGACCGGAGACGCATCGCTCCCACTGGCGTCGCTACCGCTGGCGCTGCTACCGCTACCGCTGGCGCTACCCGTGCGCGGCGGCGTGGGCGGCTTCGGCGGGCGGGGCTTCGGGTCCGTCGTGCCCGCGGTCGGCGTCGGCGTCGGCGTCGGCGTCGGCGTCGGCGTCGGCTCCATCTCGATCTCGGGGTCCGGGTTGACCGGTGCTGGCGTCGCGTCGGCGTCGGCGTCGGAAGCGCGGTCGCCACTGGCGTGGGCGTGGGCTTGGCGGGCGCCGCGCCGTCGTCGCGGAAGATCAGGACCACGGCGCCAAAGCCGACACCGATGATCGCCGCGAACGCGAGGAGCTTGAGCAGCACACTGCCGCTCCGCTTCTTGACCGGATACGCGAAGTTGCCGCGTGGGAGGTCGTCGGCGGCGGACTTCGGTGGTGGTGCGGTGGGCGTGCGCTTCGCGGCGCGCGCTGGCGCAGGCTCGGCGGTCGCCCGGGCCACCGGCGGGGCTCCCGGCAGGACCTTCGGCGGCGGCTCGGTGGCCGGGCGCGCGCGAGGAGCAGGCGGCGGTTCGGTGATCGGCCGCTTCGCCGGGGTGGGTGGTGGCTCGGTGAGCGGGCGCGGTGTCGGGCCGGGCGGTGAGGCAACCTGCGCCGGAGCGTCGTCGGCGTCCTCGAGCTCGGTGGCCTCGAGCGTCTCGATCGCACCGATCGCACCGATCGCCTCCGCGGCATCGACCGCGCTGGCGGTCACGGGCATCACGCCATCGACGGTCTGATCTTCATCGACGCTCGTCGACACCCGCGAGCTCGCCGCCTCGACAGGCTTGACGTCGACGGGCTTGACGTCGACGGGCTTGACCTCGACAGGCTTGATCGCGATCGGCTTCGGAGTCAGCGCACGCTTCCTGGCTTCGGCCGCGTTCTGCGCGTCGATGGCGCGCTGCGCCTCGAGAGCCTTCTGCGGACCGGTGAGCGTACGCGGCGTCGCCGCCGCAACAGCTTCGACCGGCGGCTGCGGGGAGAGACCGCGACTGCGCGGATTGATCGTGACGGCGGGCAGCGGTGTGGCGGGCGTTCCAGCGTCGCGGCGCAGTGCCGGCTTCGGTTGGGTGCTGGTGGTGGGCCGTGACGCCGAGACCACCGGCGCCGGGCGGACCGGCGTGGAGGTCCCTCGCGGCGGAGGTGTGGTGGGGTTGCGCTTCGCCGGCTTCGCGATCGAGGGAATCCCACCCGTGCGCGGCGGATACAGCGCTGGGGGAGGAGGCGCGGCGAGCGTCACATCGGTGTGATCGTCGTCGCGGTCCGGGGCATAGCTCTCCGGATCCGCGCCTGGTGGGGCGGCGGGCAGCATGGGGCGCGTCGCATCGTCGTTCGCGGCGCCGCTCGCGGCGAGCTCGCTCTCGAGCTGCATCAGATCGATCGGCTTGGTGGGATCATCGGTGGGCTGCTCGCGATGGATCACGTTCGCGCCGGTCCGAGAGCGCAGCCGCGGAGCGGGGACCGCGGGGAGCCGCTGCGGGAGCCCCGAGCCGCCCTGGGTCTTCTCCGCTTCGATCGCCTGCGGCACCGCCTGCTCGACATCGGTGGACGCTCGCTCGGTGGCCTGCGGTTCGGTCCGGAGCCGCGGCAGCTTCTCGACGAGGTTCCGCGGCGTGGTGCTGGGATCGAACTGCGGGAGGATCAGCTTGTCCATCGCTGCCGCGATCGCTCCCGGCAACACGAACACGATCGCCCGGTCACACTGCGCGGCCTCCGCGGAGGACAGCATCGCGGAAGCTCCTGCCTCCTGGAACATCAGCCAGCGGAACAGATCGGTGAACCCGGGCAGCACCTCGGAGACCAGGGGCTTCAGCGCCTTCGCCGCAGCGTCGGTGTCGGCGCCGGCGAGCACCAGCACCACATCGATGCTGGCGTCGGCGATCCACGCCTGAAGCTGGCCGCGGATCGCGCCCTCGTCATCCGTGATCGTCTTCTCGGCGACGATCTTGTGACCCGCCGCGGTGGCGCGCTGACCGGCGATCGCCAGCTCGGGTGGGTCCACGGACGCCGCACCCCGCGTGACCGCGAGGATAGCGAACTGAACCGAGACAGGCTCCACGGCGCCCATGCTATCGCAGCCGGGAACGGTGGTGCCCGCCTACGACGCGACCTTTTGGTCGAGCGCCGCGAGCAACGCCGCGAACTTGAACGGCTTGCGGAGGACCTTCGTCGGTGGCGAGACCGGCGCCATCGAACCGGTGATCACCACGACCCGGGTGTTCGCGAAGCGGGGGTGGCCTCGGACCGCGCCGAGCACCTCCCAGCCGTTGCCATCGTCCATGTGGAGATCGAGCAGCACGATCGACGGGACATCGCGATCGAGGAACGCGAGTGCCTCGGCACCACCACCGACCGCAACGACCTCGTAGCCGTGGCGTTCCATCGCGTCTTGATGCAGCGCTCTCACGTCATCATCATCGTCGACGATCAGCACGCGTCCTGGGGGCACGATCCCACCGTAGTCGGGCGCGATCGAATGATCCATCGGATTAACGTGAGGGCTGCGTTGGTCGCGCGAAGGCCGTGCGAACCGCGTGGCGCAGGAGCGCGGTCGTGTCAGAACAGCACGGTCACTGCTCGGCGCAGGGCGCGAGGCCGATCGCATCGAGCTCGTTCCAGCCGGCGACCTTGGTCGAAGCGAGACGAACGCTCACCGCGACGATCGGCTCGGAGGTGCAACCGACGTCGACGCGCAGCGTGTTCGATCCCTGGCCTTTCGCGCCGGCCGCGCCCTGGTACGCGACGATGCGCTGGCCGCTCGCCGTGATCATCTCGATCGCGGTCACGGCACCCGGGTTGAACGTCTCGAGCACCTCGACGGCGCTGACCTGCATCGGCTGCGCATAGCCGACCTCGATCCACTCGTCGCGATCATCGGCACCCAGCGACGCCCATGCGTTCGCGTTGTCGCCGTGCGAGGGGAACACGTCGGGTGGGCCGAGGACGCGATCGGCGGCCCACGACGCGGTGGTGTACTGGGTCGAGAAGCCGCGGATCGAGGAGGCCCACTGGAGCGTGGGTGGCGCGATGACAACCGGAGTCATCCGCGTACTCCACGCGGCGTCGATCTCGGCGATCTGCTGGTGGTACTCCGCATCCGAGATCCGGCCGTGCGTGACGTCCGAGCATGCGAGCAGGCGGCGCGCGACGAACCCACGGTCGCGGGAGGACAGCGCGGCGTCATCGATCCCTGTCCCACACGGATCCATCGGTGCACGCGCGGCCTGGCTGGCGAGCGCCGCGCTCGCGACCGTGATGCTGAGCAGTGAGGCCGCGAGGCCGCCGATCACGAGGGTGCGGCCGAGCTGGGTGGGAGGCGAGGACGGCGGGATGAGCATGGTGCTTTCAAACGCGCGACCCCTCCGAAAGGTTCCGCCTACACGGACGTACATCCGGGGTCGCGTTACCGTTGGAGGATGACTCCCGAGGAGTGGCGCGCCGGTGGGACGTCGTTTGATTGGCGGGGCCACCGGATGTTCTGCCGGGTCGAGGGCACGGGCGAGCCTCTTCTGTTGATCCACGGGTTCCCCACTGCCTCGTGGGACTGGTGGAAGCTGTGGCCCGGTCTGACCGCTCGATACCGGTGCCTGACCGTGGACATGCTCGGCTACGGGTTCTCCGCCAAGCCGCGCGATGCCGCGTACTCGATCGTGCGCCAGGCGGATCTCCAGGAGGCGCTGCTCGCGCGCGAGGGCGTGACCGGTGCGTACCGCTTGCTCGCGCATGACTATGGGCTCTCGGTGGCGCAGGAGCTGCTCGCGCGGCGAGCGAACGTCCGCGGCGTGTGCCTGCTCAACGGCGGGATGTTTCCCGAGCAGCATCGGCCGGTGTTGACGCAGAAGCTGCTCGCCTCGCCACTCGGCGCGCTGATCGCTCGCCTCAGCTCGTACGGCACGTTCGCGCGCTCGATGCGGCGGCTGTGGGGCCAGGCGCCACCTCCGGAGGCCGAGCTGCGTGCGATGTGGAGCCTGGTCATCGCGGGCGAGGGCATGCGCGTGATGCCGAAGCTGATCGGGTACATCGCCGAACGTCGCCGGCATCGCGCGCGCTGGGTGGACGCGCTGATCGCCTGCCCGGTCCCGCTCAGGCTGATCGATGGCCTGCTCGATCCCGTGTCGGGAGCACACATGGTGGCGCGGTACCGCGAGCTGGTGCCGCGACCGGACGTGGTCGAGCTGCCGGATGCGGGTCACTACCCGCAGCTGGAGGCACCCGAGGCGGTGCTGGCGGCCGTGCTGGACTTGTTCGCGCGGTGCTGACCTTGATCTCCGTCGCCGTCCACATCGGCGATCGCCTCCGCTATGACAGGCGCGTCGCACGCTTGTGGGAACTCCGAGCCGTCAGCGGGGCTGGAACACGAACGGATAGCTCACGTTGATGAAGCCCTTCGAGGGCGGCGACGGTGGGAACTTGATCGTGCGGATCACACCAGCGATGCAGCCATCGATCGCGGGGAGCCCCTCCGCCTTGCTCGCGGTGACCGCACCCGTCTTGCCGATCGTGAACGTCGCGACCACCCGTCCTTCGAGCTTGGGCTCCTTCACGAGCGCCTTCTCGTAGCACGCTCGGATCTCGCGCAGATGCACCCGGATCTGGCGGCGGATCAGCGACGTGTCGGGATACGCACCGGCGCTCGTCGCGAGGCCGCACAGGATCACGAGCGGGGCCAGCCTCATGCTCCTGGGACACCAGCGCTCGCTGATGGTTCCGCTACAATGTTCGCGCTGTGAAGCCCTCGTTCCTCGCGGCGCGTCCGGACGCTCGCTGGGCAGGCGCGCCCAAGGAGCTGCGGGGCGGCTGTGACGGTGTCGAGTTCGAGGTCCTCGGCCGATGGTGGGGCAAGCGCTGGTCGGTCACGAGCGAGGCGCCGTTCCCGATGCCCGAGCGACTGCTGCTGTTCGCCTCGCGCAAGGGCATGGAGCACGGGTTCTGGCGCGACTTTCGCGTGGGCGATCCGGCGTTCGATCACCGGCACTTCGTGTTCTCGGATACGCCCGCACTCCTGCCGATCATCATGGGGCCCCAGACGCGCCACGCGCTCGGCGCGCGCACGGCGCTCGACGATGCGTTGACGCTGTACGTGCGTGGCGGCGTCGCGCGCGTCACCGGGCAGAACGATGCCGACGACGACACCGCGCTCACGCGTCACCTCGACGTGCACCGCGCGCTGGCGGCGGACCATCAGACGTTCTTGACGGCGTGGGACGAGCTCGTGACCTCGGCGCAGGGCAGGGCGGACCCGCGGTGGCCGCCCACCGGCACGGTGATGAACCCCGTCGGCGCGCTGCGCCTGTATCTGACCTGGGCCGAGGCGGCCCGGCGTGATGTGGACTGGCTGGCCCGAGAGGATTCGCTGCGCACGAACCTCGCCGGCAACGACGGGCGTCAGCGGTCGCGCTGGAGCCTCCGCGAGGCCGAGCCGTTCGAGGCGCACGATCTCGAGCTCGGCGCGGGCCGCTATCTCGTGACGGGGAAGCCCACGCTGTCGACGCCAGCACTCGAAGCGCTGGTGCTCCGCGGCAAGATCGTCGCGATCTCCTCATCGGCACAGGTGCGCGTGGCGGTGCGTGGCCTCGCCACGACGAGCCAGCTGCAGGCGATGCTGCGCCTGCTCGAGACCTTGCTGCAGGCGGCGGACTCGGGCTCGCCGTATCGATAGGCGGTACGATCCCCCGGTGCTCGACCTCGATGCCTACTTCGCCCGGATCGATCACCGCGGCCCCCGCACACCGACGCTCGACACGTTGAACAGCATCGTGCTCGCGCACATCCAGGCGATCCCGTTCGAGAACCTCGACGTCCTGCGCGGCGTACCGATCGATCTCGAACCCCACGCGATCGAGCGCAAGCTCGTGCACGCACGGCGCGGCGGATACTGCTTCGAGCAGAACACGCTGCTCCTCCACGTCCTCGAGCAGCTGGGGTTCACCGTGCAGCCGCTGAGCGCCCGCGTGCGCTACGGCCGGCCACGGGACTACACCCCGGCGCGCACGCACCTCCTCGTGCGCGTCGAGCTCGCAGAGTCCTGGCTGGCCGATGTCGGTGTGGGCACGATGTCGATCGGCAGTGCGCTGCGTCTGGCCGAGCATGGCGCGCAGCCCACACCGCACGAGCCGCGCCGGCTGTTGCGCGAGAACGATCGGATCTATCACCAGGTCCAGTTCGGCGGCGAGTGGCACGATGTGGCCGAGCTCACCCTCGAAGAGATGCCGCCGATCGATCGCATCGTCGCGAACTGGTACACGAGCTCGCACCCCGAATCGCACTTCAAGCATCGCCTCCTCGTCGCGCGCGCGCTGCCCGATGGTGGGCGCGTGACCGTGCTCAATCGCGTGCTGACGATCCGCGGCCGCGATGGCCAGGCGCACGAACGCACCCTCGGCTCTCCAGACGAGCTGCTGGCCGTGCTCGACGAGCAGTTCGGTCTGCGCTTTCCCGCCGGGACCCGGTTCCCCTGCGCGGGGCTCGATTGGCCTGCGTAGCGCCGGGGCTCCGGACCGGTCGCTCGCTCACAGCAGCTTGGTGATCGCGGCCTCGACGGCATCGAACCGATCCGCGCCGATCTGGACGTGCCGGACCACGCCGGCCTTGTCGATCACGACGAGCATCGGCACCGCGAACCGCAGGTAGAGCTGACCGATCTTGTCCTCCGCATCGCGACCGATCGCATAGCTCAGCGGATGATCGACGAGGAACTCCTTGACGATGTCATCGTCCTCCGACGTCAGCCCGACGATCCGCAGCCCGCGCGGCCCATAGGTGGTCTGCCAGCGATCGAGGAACGGCATCGTCATCGCGCACGGCCCACACCACGTGGCCCAGAAATCGACGACGACCACGTGCCCGGCGAGATCCTTGAGCACCGGCGAGTACGCCCCGGCGATCAGCTGCGCCGCGAACTTCGGCGCCGGCTTGTCGAGCAGCGTCTGTCGCGGGAGATCGTCGATGTCGGGCATCTGCGCGATCGGGATCGAGAGCGGAACGCTCTTCCCCCCGCGCTGGACCACGAACGCGGCCTTGCCCGGTGCATGCCCGCGGATGGTCTCCACGGCCTCGACATCGAGGAACACGGCGCGCCCGTCGATCGAGGTCACCACATCTCCGATCTTGATGCCGCCGAGCTCGGCCGGCGCTCCGGGCAGCACCTGGATCACGCGGGTGGTCCGCCGATCGAAGCGCACACCGATCCAGGACGGTGCATCGGGCCGGCTCGGGTTCGCCGCGGGTGCCACGAGGGCCGAGGGGCCGTCGGTGACGGTCGCCTTCGCGGGCGCGGGCGTCGCAGTGGGAGGAGCCGCGCCGCGCGAACACGCGGCCAGAAGGACACAGCTCAGGAGCGCGCGCACGCGCACACCTTAGCAGCAGCAGCTCAGAACAGCCCGAGCTGGCGCGGTGCGCCGGGCCATGGCGGGAGCTCGCCGACCTGCGCGTGTGCACGTAGCATCGCGTGGAACGTGTAGGCGTTCTCGGGCGCGAACGTGTCGTCGGGCGCGTGCATGAAGAAGTACGGCTGCTTGCCCTCCTCGATCCAGGTGGCGAGCTGCTGGCTCCACGGCTCGGCGAACCCGCGGCTCTCCTCGAACACCTCGTGCGGGACGAACCGGACGAGCGGCCGCGTCCCCGTGGTGCGCATCAGCACCGGCAGCGCGGGCTTGCGTCCGCGCACGTCGGCGAACTCGAGGCTCTTGCTCGACTGGATGCCGCGGGTGTCCATCAGGACGAGGTCCACGTCACGCGCGGCGAGCAGCTCGACCAGCTCGGTGGCCGCGGGGCCGGCGTGAAAGAACACCTCGTCGCGCAGCTCGACGCCATAGTGGAACGCGGCGGGCAGCGTGGACAGGAACGCGCGGAGGCCGGGGAGCTGCGCGGCGCCGAACCGGGGCGGGAGCTGGAGGAACAGCGTGCCGAGCTTGTCACCGAGTGGTGTGAGCCGATGAAGGAACGTGGTGACGTCGTCGTCGCAATCCACGAGCATCGCATCGTGCGTGATCGTGCGCGGGAACTTGAAGCAGAACCGAAACGTGGCAGGGACCTGTTCGTTCCAGCGCGCCACGATCTCTGGCGTGGGCAGCGCATAGAACGTGGTGTTGCCCTCGACGGTGTTGAACACCTCTGCGTAGCGCGCGAGGAACTCGGTGTGCTTGGTCCCCGCGGGGAACAGGCGCCCCACCCAGGCCTTGAGCCCCCAGCCAGGACAGCCGAGGTAGTAGCCGCGGATCGCCACGCGTGGAGTCTACGGCGCGCCGGAGGTGGTCGGTGATGCTCGGGGCGGTGCACGTGTGGCCTCCGGAGTGGGCACCAGGTGAAAACTTGGATCACGGCTCCGCGGCGCGGGAGAATTCGCGCCATGTCCACCTCCCATCTGCACCTCGCGAAGTCCGAGACCCGCGATCTCGCCGAGCGCGACTATCGCGCGATGTCGAGCTGGCGGCTCGGGGAGCCCACCGAGTGGAAGCTGGGGAACGGGACGTTCTTCACGGCGTTCATCGTGATCTGCGCCGCGCTCGCGGTGATCGCCCTCCTGACGCGGTGATTCCGGCCTGGTCGTCCACGAGATCTCCACGAGATTTGGACGCTCCAGCTGCTAAGATCGGAGGGTGAACGGCCTGTGGAAAGGCACCCTGCTCGGGGCCCTCAACGTGTTCGTGATCGCGATCGGGATGGCGGGCGTCGAAGGTCACGCGAACATCGCGATGCTCGTGATCCTGTTCGGCGGCCTGCCAGGCGTGCTCGCGGGCGCCGGGCTCGGCGCGCTGTCGTCCGTCATGTCCACGAGCCCACCGGCGATCCGGATCGCCGTGCTCACCATGCCTGCGCTCGGCGTGGTGTTCGGCCTCGCGCGCGAGTTCGGGATGCAGGACCTCGCGCTCGTGTCCTCGATCCCCACGGTGGTCGCGGCGCTGATGCTCGAGAAGTGGACGCGCCATGTCGAGGCACCACCCGTGCCGGTCGCGCGCGCGATGTCGGGGCTCTATCGGTCGTCGCCGAGGCCGAGCGTGAGCGAGAACCCGATCGTCTTGTAGTGATCGCTGCTCGGCTCCTGAACGCCATCACGGATCCGCGGGCGCGCGCCGATCGCGCCCATCATCGCCACGCGGATGCCATGCACCATCCCGTGTGGGCGCCGCGCGAGGTCGATCGAGATGCCCGCGGTGGCCGCAGCATAGATGCCCTCGATCGCCCCATCGACATGGCGGCTGGTGGCGTCGCAGTCGACGCCTTGCCCCGATCCGCCGACGCAGTACGTTCCGGTAGCGTCGAGATACGTCGCGGACGCCGTCGCTTGACCATGGATCGCGAGCCAGCTCGCGAGTGAGATCAGGCTCGCATCGATCGCGAGTTCGGCGCCCATGCGAGTTGCTTCGTAGCTCGCGCCGCTCTCGGCGCCGCGTGCATGTGTACCGAACGCGATCCCCGCGATCGCAAAGGTGTCGTCGAGCCGCCGCCGCAGGCCGATCATCGGCTCGAACGGACGGTCTCCGTCGTCGCCCCAGGTCCTCGCACCGAGGATCAGGCCCTTGGTCCCGAACAGCCGATCCGGATCGAGTAGTGCTGCGAGCTGTGGGGTCGCGGCACTTCCCGGGTCGGTGGCTTGCGCAGCGTCACTGAGGAAGAACGCGGGCATGACCCCGGCCTGCAGCTCGACGCCGGGACGGCTGGCGGGGATTGCCGAGACCCCGGTCGTCGCGGGCATCGGGCCCAGGGTCGTACATGCGGTCGCGAGGACGGTGAGGGGCAACAGATGGCGCAGGGACATGTCCGTACAACACGCGACAGGCCGCGGGCGCGAACGGTGATCGGCGGCAAGCGTGGGCAGGGCCCGGCGACGGTCACTCGTCGTCGTCGTCGTCGTCGTCGTTCTTTGGCTTCGCGGGCTTGCGACGACGGACCACGGCCGCGATCACCGGGGTGATTCCGAACGTGATCAAGATCCGGATCGGGAGCGTGGCCTTCGCCGCGATCCAGCCGGCGCCGATCACTCCCAGCACGCCCGTGGCGCTCGATGGCTCGACGCCCATCCCGATCGCGATCGAGAACCCCGCGATCGTGCACAACGAGAGCACGAGGTAGGTGTAGACGGCGACCTTGCCGTACTCGGCCATGTGCGAGGAGAGGCGCTCCTTGAGCGTTCGCTTCGCTGGCGGTGCGTCCGCGGCGGGCTCGCTCATCTGTTTGGTCTAACACGCCCCCGGGTCATCGCGTCGTGGTGACACGCTTCGATCGCTTGGCCGGCGGCTTGTCCTCGGCGGGGGCCTTGTCCTTGGGAGGTGCCTTGGGTGCCTTGGGCTTGGGTGCGGCCTTGGGCTTGGGCTCGGCCTTGGACTTGGGCTTGGGCTTGGGCTCGGCCTTGGGCTTGGTGGCCTTGGTCATGGGCTTGGGCGGCTTGGGCGGCTCGGGCTCGGCCGTCGGCTCCGCGACGGTCGCAGGCTTCGGGAGCTCGAGGAGGAACGCGCGCACGGCGCTCTCGAGCGCGGCCGGATCCGGCGCCGTTGCCTCGTCGATGACCAGCACGTGCAGCGTGCCTTGCTTGCGACGCGCCTCGAGCGTGGCGATCACCGCGCCGTCGACGTCCCAGCTGTCCCCCGCCTCCTCGGTGATGTACTCGTAGCCGACCCGCGCCGTGGCGTCGAAGCCATCGATCTCGAACGTGACGCCGTCCTCGTCGAACGGCTGGTTCTCGGCGATCTGGTAGCCCGCCTCCTCGAACCGCGCCTTCAGCAACGCACATGCCTCGCGCTCGGTCATCGCGGCATCCTACCGCCGGCTCACAGCGCGCGCGCGCGGAGGAACGCGTCGATCGCGGCGTGCACCGCCTGCGGTTGCTCGACCTGGACCAGGTGGGTGTGGCCAGGGAACACCACCAGCTCGCTGCCGGAGATCGCGCGCTGCATGCGCTCCGCCGTCGCGACGGGCGTCAGCTGATCGCGATCTCCCGAGACGATCAGCGTCGGCACCGTGATCGTCGGCAGGACATCCTCGGCAGTGTGATCGAGATAGGCGCCGATCAGGTTGCCGATCAGCTCCGGGTCGAGGCGAGCGGCGTGCCCGAACAGGCCCTCGAGGACCTCGGCCGGGCAGTCCTCGCGGTGGGCACCACCCGTGGCGTAGGCCAGCTCGCGCTGCAGGCGCACGCCGAGCTTCGTGCGCATCAGCGCGAGCACCGGGCGCGCGAGCATGCGTTGCCGGCCGAGGCCGCGGAACAAGCCGATCGCGGCCCGTCGGAGCAGGGGCGATGCGGACACCCGATCCAGCGGATGTCCGGGCGTGCCGCAGATCAGCACCAGCGCACGCACCATGTCCGGATGGCGGCGCCAGATCTCGAGCGCCACCTGAACCCCGAAGCTGAGGCCCACGACGATCGTCGGCGCGAGGCGTGACGCCCGCCACACCGCATGGGCGTCGTCGGCGAACTGGGCGACGCTGACCTCGCGATCACGCGGGGCCTCCTGCCCGCCGTGACCTCGGTAGTCCCACGACACGATCTGGCGCTCACCGGCGTAGTGCGGGTTGAAGAACATCCAGTGGTGGACCGTCGAGACCAGCCCATGGGCGGTCAGCATCGGGGTGCGGCCCGCGCGACCCTCGATCCGGTAGTCCAGCGCCTGCCCATCGCTGCCTCGTGCGTGCACGTCAGGAACGTAACCCAGGCGCCGCAGCGGCTCGCACCTTCACGAGGGTGTTCATCCCGGCGCCCGTTCGTGGCTACAATGGGGGTGTGCCGAAGCCCCTGCGCTGCGGGAACTGCAAGAGCTACATCACGCAGCAGGAGCTCGAGATGCGGAAGCCGCCCGGGCATCCATGGCCGCTGACCGAGGACGGTGCGCGGATCCTCCGCGACAACGAACAGCGCGGCGGACCGAATCCGCAGTGCCCCGAGTGTGGGAACCGAACGTTCGTACTCGACGCCCCGCGCTCGCCGACCTCGACCTGAGGGTCGCGTCTACGACTGCTGATTGAACCGGCGCAGCCGACGTTGCAGCGTGCTGCGGTAGATTCCGAGCCGGCGTGCGGCCTCGGTGATGTTGCCGCTGCAGTCCGCCATCACGCGGGCGATGTGCTCGGACTCGGCCTGCGCCAAGGTCGGCGTGTCGTCGTCATTGTCCGGATCTTGCGTCGGGACGTGGTCCTCGAGCCGATGGATGATCTCGCTACCGGTTACGGGCTTGGTCAGCACGAGATCGGCGCCTGCGCGGACGGCCGCGACCGTCGCGTCGACGGTGAGATAGCCGCTGACCAGCGCGAACAGGCTGCTCGGCATCTCCTTCTTGAGCCGGCGCACGACATCGAGCCCCGAGCTCGAGCCGATCCGGAGATCCACCACGATCAGATCGGGGCGCTCGCGGCGCGCGAGTGCTTCGCCTTCCTTGGTCGTGCTCGCGGTGAACACCTTGTGCGAGTGCCGCAGTGCGCGCGCCATCGCCGCCAGCGTTCGCTCGTCGTCATCGAGGACGAGCACGCTCTTGATCTTGGACTCCACCGCCGCCTCATCCATGGTCGAACACACTGATCGTACCGAATTGCGCCCGAGGAGATCGGGATATCTGAAGCAGGCCGCCGATTTCACGGGTGGGGGGGTGCCGCAAAACGCTGCAGGGGGGGGAGTGGGACACCCGCGTCAGGTGGCGTGGTGCGCACGCGACGCCACCCTCACGAGGCAGGTGCGTAGGCAGGGTTCCCACACCCTCGCAACCGCGCCGGGCTCCTCGACTTCACACCCGGGGGCACCCCGTGCCCGCGTTCCGCACGACACACCGCTCGTGGCATGTCCGCTGCTCGCTCCCACATCATGGCCCGTCCGCTCCGCCGCGATGGCTTCGCCTGGATCTGCTCGCTCCCGTCGAGCATCGTGCTCCTCGCCTGCCTGGCTTTGCCACAGGTCCGTGACTGTCACGGTCACGTGAAGACCGCCGCCGACAATGGCACCAGTCCGCTGCTCGTGGTGATGGCGATGATCGCGCTCGCACCGCTCGCATGGCGCTGGCCAGTGCTCCGCGGCGCGGTGAGCCTCCTCGCGATCGTCGCGGGGATGCTCGCCGTGATGTCGAGCGTGCTCGTGCTGCCGGTGGCGATCTATTGCGTGATCGCGCGGCCGTGGCGGAGCACCGAGCAGTTCGTGGCGTTCGTGTGCGGCTGCATCGCGCTGGTGTTCGTGCTCGTGTTTCCGTTGATCGGCCTGTTCTCGACATGGATGTACGGGGCCACGCTGACCTGGGGCACCGGCTGCGTGGTGCTCGTGGCGAGCTTCGCGTGGGCCTCGGGCGCGCGTGTGCGTGCGTCGATGCTCCCGCTCGCCGCGAGGGAACCGGCGCCTGCGCCCGAGCGCGTGCTCTCACCGTCGCCGGCTGCTCTGGAGGTCTCACCACGGATCCCCGCGCAGATCGGCGACTACACGATCGAGTGCGAGCTTGGCGCCGGTGGCATGGCGCGCGTGTATCGGGGGCGCCATCGGCACCTCGAGACCTCGCACGCCTTGAAGGTCCTCGATCCCGCGTACCGCCAGATGCCCGAGGCGCGTCAGCGGTTCCTCGACGAGGCGAAGATCCAGGCCAAGGTCCTGTGCCATCCGAACATCGTCAAGGTCACGAACATCGTCGCCACGCCCGAGCACGCGGCGCTGGTGATGGAGTACGTCGAAGGTGCGAGCCTCGAGACGGAGCTGTCATCGCTCCAGGGGGATCCCGCCGAGATCACGCGGATCATGCTCGGGATCCTCTCGGCGGTGGAGCACGCGCACCAGGCCGGCGTGATCCATCGCGACCTCAAGCCGGCGAACGTGCTGCTCGAGGGCCCGGGCCGGATCCCTCGCGTGACCGATTTCGGCATCGCCAAGGTCACTTCGGATGGGTATCTCCCGAGCTCGTCGACCGCGGGCGGCGCGCGGATGGGCACGCTCGCGTACATGAGCCCCGAGCAGATCCGCGGGCCGCGGCACGTCACCGCGCAGTCGGACGTGTTCTCCCTCGGGATCGTCCTCTACGAGATGACCACCGGCCGGCTGCCGTTCGAGGGCGAGAGCGATTACGCCCTGATGGATGCGATCGTCCGCGGCGCGTACTACCTGCCGCCCGTGATCGATCCGCAGATCGCGCGGGTGATCCGGACGGCCCTCGAGCCCGAGCCCGCCGCCCGGTACGCGAGCTGCGCGCAGATGGCCTCGGCGCTGGTCCGCCGGTGACCGACGCCAGGGTAGCGACCAACGAGGTCCCCGAGGACAGCTGTCGCAGGGGTCGCGGCACGTCGCACTAGGCAAACGGGGCGGCCCTTGGTACGCACGCGCCACGACTTCCCCGGAGCCCAACGTGACGAAGAAGCTGATCGCAGCGACCCTGTTCCTGGCAGCGTGCGGATCCAAGTCCGCACCCACCTCCACCATGTCGGCGCCGCCGGCGGATCCCGGCCCCACGGCGAGCGCTCCGGTGGATCCCGGCCCCGCACCGGCGCCTAGCACCAAGGGCAAGCCCGAGATCGGAGCCTGGGGCTTCGATTCGAAGGGCATGAACACCAAGGCCACGCCCGGCGCGAGCTTCTATCAGTACGCCAACGGCGGCTGGCTCGCCTCGACGCCGATCCCCGCGGACAAGTCGAACTACGGCATGTTCTCGGTGCTCAGCGACAAGAGCGACGAGCGCACCAAAGAGATCATCATGAACGCGGCGAAGGCCGACGGTCCCGAGGCCAAGAAGGTCGCGGACTACTTCGCGAGCTTCATGGACGAGGCGGCGATCGAGGCCGCGGGCATCAAGCCGATCAAGGCGGACCTCGACGCGATCGCGAAGATCAAGGACGCGAAGGGCCTGATCGCGGCGTTCGCGAGGAGCTCGCGCATCGGCCGTGGCAGCCCGATCGCCACGTACGTCGGGCAGGACGACAAGGATCCCGAGTCTCACCTCGCGAGCGTCTCGCAGGGCGGCCTCGGCCTTCCGGATCGCGACATGTACGACGCCAAGAACAAGCAGTTCGAGGCCAAGCGCGTCGGCTACAAGCAGTACCTCGAGACGATGTTCGGCCTGATCGGCACCAAGGATGCGGCCAAGCGCGCCGCGGGCGTCTACGCCCTCGAGGAGAAGCTCGCCGCCGTGCACTGGACGCGCGTCGAGAACCGCGATCCGCAGAAGACGTACAACAAGATGACGCTCGCCGAGCTCGAGAAGCTCGCACCGGGCATGGACTGGAAGGCGTGGGCGGATGGCGTGGGCCTGGCGAAGGCGCCGGCGTTCAACGTCAACCAGCCGAGCGCGATCACCGGCACCGCCAAGATCATCAAGAGCGAGCCGATCAGCGTCTGGCGCGACTACCTGACGATCCGCCTGCTCTCGGCGACGGCGCCGTACCTGCCCAAGAAGTTCGTGGACGCGCGGTTCGCGTTCTACGGCACCACGCTCACCGGCACGCCGCAGAACACGGAGCGCTGGAAGCGCGGCGTGGACGAGGTGACCGGTGCGATGGGCGAGGCCGTGGGCAAGCTCTACGTCGACAAGTACTTCACCGGGCAGACCAAGGCGCAGGCCGACGAGCTCGTGAAGAACCTCCTGGTCGCGATGGGCCAGCGGCTCGATGGCCTCGCGTGGATGAGCCCCGAGACCAAGGCGAAGGCCAAGCAGAAGCTCGCCACGTACAACCCGAAGATCGGCTACCCGAAGAAGTGGCGCGACTACAGCACGCTCGTCGTCGCCGCCAACGACCCGGTGGGCAATGACGTCCGTGCCTCGGCGTTCGAGTACGACCGCCACCTCGCGAAGCTCGGCCAGCCGGTCGATCGCGACGAGTGGGGCATGACGCCGATGACCGTCAACGCCTACTACAACCCGGGCCTCAACGAGATCGTGTTCCCGGCCGCGATCCTGCAGCCGCCGTTCTTCGATCCGAACGCGGATGACGCCGTGAACTACGGTGGCATCGGCGCGGTGATCGGCCACGAGATCAGCCACGGCTTCGACGATCAGGGCAGCCAGTACGACGCCACCGGCAAGCTCTCGAACTGGTGGACGAAGGACGACTCCGACAAGTTCAAGACCGCCACGGCGATGCTGGTCGCGCAGTACAACACGTACTGCCCGTTCCCCGCCGCCGGTGACAAGCCGGCGCAGTGCGTGAAGGGCGAGCTGACGCTCGGCGAGAACATCGCCGATCTCGCCGGCCTGACCGTCGCGTACCAGGCGTACAAGATCTCGCTCAAGGGCAAGCCGGCCCCGGTGATCGACGGCATGACCGGCGACCAGCGGTTCTTCCTCGGCTGGGCGCAGATCTGGCGCCGCCTCTATCGCGACGCCGAGCTCGCGAACCGGCTCGTCACCGATCCGCACAGCCCGTCCGAGTTCCGCTCGTCGGTCGTGCGCAACCTCGACACCTGGTACGAGGCGTTCAAGCCGGCGCCGACCGACAAGCTGTTCCTGGCTCCCGACAAGCGCGTCAAGATCTGGTAGCCCGCGTGGCTCGCGGAGTGTCCGCGAGCTGGTTGCGAGCCTGATCGCTCAGGCGCGGAGACCTCGACGGAGGAGGTCTTCGCGCTTATTCGCGTGCGCGCATGAAGATCTGGATGATGTACCAGAACATCAGCGCGATCGACGAGAACAAGGCCAGCGCCGCGGCGACGTACTGGTTCGTGTTGTAGTGGGCGAGCACCTGCGACGTCTGGAACAGGATGTAGCCGGCGGCGAGCACCACCATGCCGACCGCGAACACGATGCCGAGGTTGAAGCCGAACACCAGCGACAGGACGATCAGCATCATCGCCGCCGCGCTCATCATCACGAGCGCGCCGCGCATGAAGGAGAAGTCCTTCTTCGAGATCAGCACGAACGCGGTCAGCGCGCCGAAGATCGCGAGCGTGCAGAACGCGGCGTCGCGGACGATGTTCGGATCACCACCACCCTTGGCGAGGATCATCTGAGTCTTCCACTGCACGATCGCGAGCAGCGGCACGAAGATCAGTGTCTCGGCGATCACGTAGAGCCCGAGGCCGATGTACTGCATCGGACGTGACGTGGAGTGGCGCGCCCAGTAATCGGCGAGCCAGCTCACCACCATGAACACGCCGAGGACGATCGCCCAGTTGAACCGGGCATGGGATCCATCGGCGCCACCGAGCGCGAAGGTGACGAGAGGAATCGACACCTTCATCACGAGCGGCTTGATGTTGAACATGCACCACTCGAGACCCGCGAACATCAGGATCGCGCCGAGCAGGTGGACGTAGGTCAGCCGGATGAACCGCACGCGATCGGACTGACCGACGGTGGCGTTCGCATTCTGGCGCAGGCTGTGGCCCGAGCCGTCACCATCATCATCGTCGTCGTCGTCGTGCTCGATCGGCGTCGGGCTGGCGCTCAGACCACCGAACCCCTGCTGCGGATACTGCGGCGCCTGCGGCTGCTGCGGATACTGGGGCTGCTGTGGCTGCTGCGGATAGCCAGGCTGCTGGCCATACGCCTGCTGGGGCTGCTGGCCGTACGCTTGCTGTGGCTGCGCGCCGTACGGCTGCTGGGGCTGCTGCGGATAGCCGGGCTGCTGCGGATAGCCGGGCTGCTGCGGATAGCCGGGCTGTTGCGGATAGCCGGGCTGCTGACCGTAGGCCTGCTGCGGCTGCGCGCCATACGGCTGCTGCGGCTGCTGCGGATAGCCTGGCGCTTGCCCGTACTGCTGGGGCGGCGCTTGCTGGGGCTGTGCGCTGTAGCCCGGCGGCGGTTGATAGACCGGCTTGCCGGTCATGGGGTCGAACGACGATGGCTGCTGGCCGGGGTAGTACGGTTGGTCGCTCATGCCCGTTTATCGTCGCGCATCGGCCGCGTCGTGGGAGCACAGCTTCACAAAAATCTTCAGACCTACATCGTCGCCATAGGGCCGCCATGGGCGGGAGCGGGGGGCCTATCCGGGTCCGCGGATCGGGCGACTCAACGTACAGGTCATGTCGCGCGAGGTCGTGCTCGGAATCGACTTCGGGTCGAGCACGACGAGTGCCGGCGCGTTGATCGACGATCGCGTCGAGCTCCTCCACGAGCAGGGGGACCGGGTGATCCCGTCGGTGGTCTACATCCCCGATCGCGGCGCGCCCGAGGTGGGCCGGCGGGCGGCGAGCCGCGCGCTCACCGATCCAACCCGGGTGGTGCGTTCGGTCAAGCGCCTGCTCGGCGTGCCGGTTGGCTCGGAGCTGGTGGAGCAGTGGGCGGCCGCGCATCCGATCGCGATCGATCGGCGGGGGGAGCGGGTATCCCTCAAGCTGCCATCCGGAGAGCTGGCACCAGAGCAGGTGGCGGCGCAGATCCTCGGGCGTGTGCGCGAGCTCGCCGAGAAGCGGTTCGGCGCGACCATCAAGCGCGTGGTGATGACGACCTCCGCCGCGGCCCCGGTGGGCTATCGCGCGGCCCTGGTCCGCGCCGCGAAGATCGCGCACCTCGAGATCGTCGAGCTGATCGCCGAGCCCGTGGCCGGTGCGCTCGCGCTCGATCTCCATCGCCAGGACGAGAATCGCCGGATCTTGATCGCCGATTTCGGCGGCGGCACGTTCGATGTGTCGGCGGTGGTCCAGGAGCGGATGCGGTTCACACCGGTCGCAGTCGCGGGTGATCACTGGCTCGGCGGTGATGACCTCGATGTCGCGCTCGCCGAGGCGATGTCGGGGCTCATCGCGCGGAAGAGCGGCTACGACATGCACCGGGATCTCGTGCGCTGGAACGAGCTCCTGTATCGCTGCGAGCTCGCGAAGCGACAGCTGTCCTCGGTGCGCGAGGTGCCATTCGCGATGGCCGAGGCCTACCTTCACGAGGGGCAGCGCCGTGACCTGCGCTTCCTCATCGACGAGGGCTGGGCCGAGGGCGTGTGGGGCAAGCTGCTGGCGCGAGCGCGCACCGTGATCGAGACCGGGCTCGCGAACGCCGGCTGGACGCCGGCCTCGGTCGACGTGGTGGGTCTGATCGGAGGCAGCTCGCTGATCCCGGCGTTCCGCCGGATGCTGACCGAGCTGTTCGATCGGACCAAGCTCACGATCCCGCACGATGCCGAGACGGCGGTGGCGATCGGCGCGACGCTCCTCACGGCGCGGCATCAGGGCAGCACCGCCGCGGTGCGCACGGTGGGCCCGGTCGCGTCGGTCGCGTCGGGCTCGTAGCGGCGCTCGGTGTACCACCGGAGCACCGGGTAGATTATCCTTGTGCGATGCGGCGGCTTCTCCTGATCGTGCTGGTGGTCACCGCTCCGGTGATCGCCGCCGCCAAGCCGAGCGTCGCGGTGCTCCCGCTGGATGGTGACACCGGCAACAAGGTCGGGAATGCCGTCGCGAAGGCGGCCGAGGACGAGGCGTCGTCGGTCACCGGCCCGAAGGAGACCGGTAAGGCGATGGACAAGCTCGGGCTGTCTGGAGAGCTCGACAAGAAGGATCAGAAGAAGCTCCGCGGCAAGCTCGAGGTCGAGATCCTGATCCAGGGCAAGGTCGAGAAGGATGATGGGGAGAAGAGCCTCGAGCTGAAGATCGCCGGCAAGGGCATCAAGACCGCCAAGCTCAAGCTTCGGTTCAAGAGCGCGACGACCTCGTCGTTTCGCAACGAGCTCCGGGAGGCGCTCGCGAAGCGCCTCGCACCGGGCGAGAGCGAGGAGGACGAGGAGGATCGCCCCCGACGCCTCAACGACGACGACCGGCCGAAGAAGCCGAAGTCCGACGACGAGGACCGGCCGAAGAAGCCGAAGTCCGACGACGAGGACCAGCCAAAGAAGCCCAAGCGCGTGGCCCGGCCCGACCAGGGCGACGAGGATGAGGAGGACGGCGGCTCCGTTCGCAAGAAGAAGAAGCGCCGCAGGTCCGACGACGACGAGGCCGAGACGCCGCGTCATGCCGTCACCCAGGTCGCGATCCGCCTCAACGCGGGTGCCGGGTTCGGGCGTCGCGGCCTGACGTACGACGGCGGGATGGCGAGCCCGCCGTCGGTGGGTACTGCGTCACCGTCCGGGCGCATCGAGGTCGAGGCTTATCCGGGCGCGATGTCGACGTTGAAGGGCGCGGCCGCCGGCATCGGCGTCTACGGGGATTACGACATGTCGTTTGGCGTCGGCATCGCCGTGCCGGGCTCGGGCGGAAAGACAGCGTCGATCGCGCAATCGCACTACGCGATCGGTGCGCGCTATCGGATCCCGTTCGGCGAGCATGCCGTCGCGTTCGGCGTGGGGTACACGGCGCGCAAGTACACCGCCGATCGCTCCGGCCTCGGCATGGTGGTGCTCGACATGCCGGACGTGAGCTATCGCGCGATCTCCCCGAACGTCGTCGGCAGGTTCGCGGCGACGCCCACGATCGGCATCTTCGTCAGCGGCGCGTTCCTGTTCCTCCTCGATGCTGGACCGATCGCGACCAACGCGAACTTCGGCTACGCGAAGACCCTCGCGTTCGAAGGCGCGGGTGGCGCGGACATCATGCTCACCAAGGGCTACGGCCTGCGGATCGCGGCCGAGCTCAGCCAGGTCGGCTTCGAGTTCAAGAACTCCGTGCGCAGCGTGAAGGGCGCCACCGATCGCACGATCGGTGCGATCGCGAGCTTCGAAGTCCTCTACTGAGCTCGCGCGATCACGCGGAGCGCGCGGCCGGCGGACGCGTGGCGCGCAGCAGCGCGAGATAGTCCACGCGCAGCGCGTGTGCCCGTGGCGGTGGAGTGGTGGACGACCGCCAGGTCAGCGAGGCCATGCCCGGCGTCGCGGACCGGACGTGCGATCCGAGGTGACCGCACGGGAGCTCGCACGTCACGCCCTCCCACAGGAGGTGGCTACAGACGGCGTCGTTCGCGACAGGCGAGTTCATGGGGTCCTTGTAGGAGTTCTACGCGTGAGTGCAAGTTCTGGCTCCACGGGATCTCCTCGGATGATCAATGGCTTACGTGTGGTTTCCCGAGCGAATCCGCTCACCGTGCGGAACTGTCATGCGGTGTAGGTGTCGTGACAGTGATCGGCCCTGCAATCGTGCGGCGCATGAAGACGCTTCTGCTGGTTGCCCTCGTTGGTCTGGCGTCCGCGTGCACCGCGGCCTCGCGGTCCGCAACCGTCGTGCGCCCCACGGTCTCGAGCGCGCAGGCGCCGGAGTGCAAGGAGATCCCCACGCTGACCGGCAAGCCGATGCGCTGCCAGGCGGTGCCGCCCTCCGTCCTGCGCCAGCAATAGTCACGACGAGGGCTGGAACGACAGCGGGTACTTGACGGTCGTCCCCGCCTCCGCGAGCGGAAACGGGATGACGTTCAGCACGTCGACGATGCAGTCGCGGATCTCGTCGAGGCCACGCGCGCGTGCGCTGTGAACGTGGCCGTCCGGCGCGATCGCGAAGTCGAGGACGATCAGCCCCTTCAGCTGCTTTCGCGCGAACCGTTGATAGCAGTAGCCGAACGCGCCGAGCCGCAGATCCACATCGTGGCGCACGATCGCGAGCGACGACGCACCCGTCACGCGACAGTCCGAGGGCTCGCACGGCGAGATCAGCGGCTGCGGATGGGCGACCTCGCCGGGGAGGCGGTAGTCCTCGCCGGCGCCGCGGCCCTTGCTGACGGTGGCGTAGCGGCCGGTCTTGACCGTGCCGCAGTCGGTGCAGTTCTTGGTGGGATCGAAGCGACGCGAGTTGCCGAAGTTGCCGCGCGTGGCCGCCTCCTCGTCGTAGAACACCGAATCGTTGACGAGCTTGCGGACGTCGACCTTGGGGATCAACGCCGAGAGATCGCCGAGTGCGGCCATCATCCCGCCCTGTCGTGCACTGGCGATCGCGCGCGCCTTCGGATCACGCGGACCCCGCTGTCCCCCATCGGGCTCCGGCGCGCTCGCGGCACTACCACCCGTCGCGGCGGCCTGCTTCGAGGGTGGCGGCGGCGGCGGCGGCTCCTCGACATGCGCGACGCGGACGTGCGGCGGCCGCGGCGCGGCCTCGACCTCGATCGCGAGGCGCTCGATCGGCTCGACGAGCATCGCCGCGGCCCACACCACGAGGTGCACGACCAGCACGGCGGCGCCGTACACGAACGGGCGAAGCTCGGCGCGGCGGCGCGGGACGGCGATCCGCGGGCGCTCGACGAGAGCGAGCGAGAGCGTGACGCGCCCGAGGGGGATCTCGATCCGCCAGCCCGGCCGGAGGCGCAGCTCGGCATCCGTGATCGGGAGCGAGGTTCCCTCGGCGTGGAGGATCGCGGGGAGACCCGCCGGGCGACGGAACACGAAGCCAAGGTCGAGGACCGGGAACGCTCGCAGCGCTCCGGCGGCCACGGGCAGCTCGACCTCGGGAGCGGTGCCGATCCGGTAGCGGCCACGGATCCCGACGTGGGCGAGGTCGACGACGGAGTCCGCGATCCTCGCGACCACCTCGACGACGCGCGCGTGCATGTCTCAAACGACACCGGCCCGAGGGGTAGGTTTCGGCTGGGTTTCGCCGCAACGGCGCGGTCGTGGCCGTGTCCCCGGATGTGCCCACCGTCACCGAGATGTGCCCACTGCCCTGATCTATCGGGGCAGAAAATGTCAGGCAGATCACGGAGCTGGCCCGCGTCTCAGCCCTGCCAGAAGGTTCTATCGCTGAATCGCGGGACCTTGTGTATAAGGCGCGACATGCGCTTAGTGCTCGTTCCGGTCGTGGTCGCGTTGTTCACCGGTTGTGGATCGCCCGAGCGGCGTGGCGGAGACGACACGGGAGGGCCCGATGCATGCGTCGGCCTCGAGTGCCGCATCGTCAACTGCACCCAGCGGAACATGCCGGAGACGACGATCTCTGGCACCGTGTTCGCGCCGAACGGCACGCTCGCGCTCTACGGCGTCAACGTGTACATCCCGCTCAGCGAGCCCGGCCCGCTCACCGATGGCGTGCAGTGCTCGCAGTGCCAGAACGGCCTGCTCGGCGGCTCGGTCGCCTCGGCGCTGTCCGATGCCGCCGGCAAGTTCACGCTGACCAAGGTCCCCTCGGGCGTCAACGTCCCGCTCATCATCCAGGTCGGCAAGTGGCGCCGCCGCGTCGACATCCCGGAGATCCTGCCGTGCCAGGACAACCCGCTGCCGGCGAACATCTCGTCGCTGCCGAAGAACAAGACCGAGGGTGACCTCCCGAAGATCGCGATGACCACCGGCAGCTGCGATGCCCTCGAGTGCCTCGTCAAGAAGCTCGGCGTCGACCCCAAGGAGTTCACCACCGACGGCGGCGCGGGGCGCATCCACCTCTACACCGCGGGCGGCTCCACCGGCCTCTCCGACGGCACCCCGATGGCGCAGGCCGATTCGCTGTGGGGCGATCTCAACAAGCTCAAGCAGTACGACATCGCGGCGTTCTCCTGCGAGTGCAGCCCGCACTCGACGGCGACCACGGCGATGATGAACAACGTGAAGACGTTCGCCGACCTCGGTGGTCGCGTGTTCATGTCGCACTACAACGCTCAGTGGATCAGTGGCTCGGCGACGGCGCCGCAGCCCGTGTGGGCGAGCGTCGCCACCTGCAACGTCGACAGCACGCCGCCGAACTCGACCGGCATCATCGATCAGGTCAACAACCCCAAGGGCGCCGCGTTCTCGACGTGGATGCAGAACGTGATGGCCGGCGGTGGGCAGTTCACCATCACCGATAGCCGCGAGAGCTGTACCGCCGTCGACAACACCAAGGCCGAGCGCTGGGTCTACGTCCAGGGCACCGGCACGCAGCAGATCCCGCAGAACTTCCAGTTCACCACCCCGCAGGAGTCCCCGAAGGACAACCGCTGCGGCAAGGTCGTGTTCTCCGACATGCACGTCTCCGGCGGCGGCTCGAGCGGCAACTTCCCGACCTCGTGCTCGACGGCCCCGCTGAGCGCGCAGGAGAAGGCGCTCGCGTTCATGTTCTTCGACATCGCCAGCTGCGTCGGCCCGATCTTCTGATCGGCCGCTAGCGACCACGTTGGGTGGGCAACGAGCTCCGATTCTCGATCGTTGATTCTCGATCGAAGAGCACCCAAGGACCCACGGAGACCCAAGCAGCGAAGCTGTGGGGGCGCCGTGACCTGGCCCCGATCCGGTGGACACGGGGAGCACGTGCCACACGCCGCGAACGTCGAGATCAAGGTCTCCACTCGGTGACCTCAGGGGCTCTGTGGCTTTCGATCGCCCCTCTTGCCGGGACACCTTCTCTGGGCCAGGTGGATGTCCACCGAATCGGGGCCAGGTCAGTCGGCCCACAAGTCCCCGGGTCTCGTGGGCTTGCGGCTCTGCAAGCACCCACGGACACCCTGGGCCCCCGCAAAGGTGCGGCAAGCACCCGCACCCGCAGTGACGCGTCCAACGGCTCGCCTGGCGCTGCCCGGCTGGGGACACCCTGCTCCGAGCCCACCCAATCGGGGCTGGGGGCCGTGGTCTGACCCAGAAGTCTCTCCGCTTGGGTCTCTTTGGTTCTTGGCGGCTCTGCGAGCACCCACGCAGACTCTGACGGCACTCGCGCAGCCACCCAAGCTGTGACGCTTCCAGCGGCTCGCCTGGCGCTGCGCGAGCGCGGGGCCACGCAAGTCGCCCGAGCCACGCAGCCTGCGCCGGTGCGCAGCTGAGGCGCTCCAGCGAGAGGCCTCGGGTCACTTCTTGGGGAAGTACTTGTCGAGCGAGCTCTTCCACGAGCCGTAGCCCGCCTCGTCGAGGCAGCGCTCGCCCATGCGCCGCGTGATCGTCGGGGCGGTCTTGAACTTCTCGTAGGTCGCCGGGCAGTACTGCGCGGCGAGGGAGCGGAGCTGCGCCTGCGAATCTGCGGGTGGAGCGGCGCCGCCGACCACGAACGAGAGCTCGGAGCTCGAGGGTGACGACCGAGAGCGACTGGCTGTTCGACATGCCTTGCCATCGAGCAAGAGCACGGCCAGCCACGACGGTGCTCATCCCGGCGGGGTGAGTCCGCCGGGATGCACGCCAACTCGCCACGCCTCCACGCGATCCTCACCGGGTGAGTGATCGCACCAGGGGGCAAACCCCGGCCGGCAGCAACTCCGCTAGCCGGCCAGGACGGTCTTCAGAACGCCGTGCCGTCCGCGTGCTTGCCGGGCGACGCCTTGACGGCGGCGTTCAGCACGGTGCAGCGCGTAGGTCGTGCCGGTGACGTCGGGGACAGGTTGGACGAGGTGCCGACCGTCTGCGTCGAGTACGTCGTGGTCGCGATCGTCACCGGGGTCGCAGCGCCGGTGGCGAGCGTGATCGTGTCACCCGCGTCGTTGAGGCTCAGCGTGTGCTGGGTCGCCGGTGCGGTGAACCAGTTGGTCACGCCGGGGCACGCCGGCGCGCCGCCGGCCCACACGACAACGGCCTTGCCGGGGGAGGAGCGTCATGCTGCCCGTGGCGGCCGGCGCGAAGGTGAACTGCAGGACCGGCGGGACCGGCGGGACCGCCGTGGGGGCGCCGCCGTCCTTGATGGTGAGGCCCGTGAGGTCGAGCGTCTTGCCGGACACGTTGACGAGCTCGATGAACTCGTCGTCGGTCATGGTGAAGCTGCCGTCGCAGTTCGAGTCCGTGCCCGTGCCGGCCGGGCCGTCGGCGGCGAGGAACTCGTTGATCTTGATGTCGCCCGGCGAGGGCGCCACGGGGGTCATCGCCGAGCCACCGATCTTGAGATCGAGCAGGTAGCGGCGGGCGGTGATGCCGGTGGTCAGCGGGTCCGCACCGACGCGGATCGTGTACGTGCCGGCGGCGAGGTTCATCAGCTGGGTGGTGTCGCCGTCGCTGTCGGCCGGGCCGACGTACGAGCAGTAGGAGTCACCGTCATCGCTATCGAGTGCGAGGGCGAGCGCATCCATCGTCACGTCGACGCCCGACGCGAACACGCCAACCAGCGTGTCGTCAGCCGTCGTGCAATCGAACTTCGGGTTCGAGCCAACCCCGCCGTAGTCCGCGGTGGTGCCGTTGATCGTGAAGTAGGTCTCGATCTCGACGGTCTGCGCGGTCGCGAGGGTGAACGAGAACAGATCGGTATCCGTCGACGAGAACTCGCCGCGGATGATGTGGTTGCCCGCGGTCAGGACCTGCGGGGTGGTGTCGTTCGGCTCGGACTCGGTGACATCGGACTCGAGGATGCAGCCCATCGAGCAGCGATCGCCCGAGGTGAGGTTGCCGTCATCGCACTCCTCGGTGCCTTCGATGAGACCGTTGCCGCACGCGATCAGCACGCACACCGTCGGGCTCGCGCCGTCGCAGTTCCAGCCGGTCTCGACGTGGCAGGTGGCGTCACAGCCATCGCCGGTCGCGGTGTTGTCGTCGTCGCAGGTCTCGTTCATCGCGGTCTGCACGATGCCATCGCCGCAGCCGAGCATCTGGCACACCGACGGAGCGGTCGCCGAGGCAGTGCAGGTGTAGCCGGTTTCGACCTCGCAGTTGGAGTTGCAGCCATCGTTGTTGGCGGTGTTGCCGTCGTCGCAGAACTCGAAGGCGGGGTCGGCCATGCCGTTGCCACAGCCCGGGGCGGTCGCCGTGAGCGCGATCTCGTACGCGCCGAGCTCGGCCGCGTCATAGCTGTCGACGACGACGTAGTAGGTGCCGGCGGGGAGGTTGACGTAACCGAGGAAGCCCGAGCCATCGATGTCAGAGCAGCCGTCGAGAGCGCCGGTGTACTCCTTGATCTCGGTGGTGAGATCGCACGGCGCGGTCATCAGGCGCATCAGCGCCACGAACGCGGTGTTCGTGGTGTTGAACTCGAGCTTCACGTCGCGGATGCCGGTAGTCGTGAACTTGTAGATGTGGTCGTTGCCCACGCCCTCGGGGCCGAAGCCATCACACTCGGCCTCGCCGACCTGGCTGGTGCTGGAGGTCGTGTCACCGGCGAGCGTCGCGGTCTGGGTGGTGGTGCCCGTGAGGGTCACGTTGAACGGCATGGCGCAGGTGCCACCGCCGCCGCCGCCCATCGTGCACACCGACGGGGTGCCGGTGCAGGTGTAGCCGCTCTCGACGATGCAGGTCGAGCTGCAGCCATCGTTGCTCGCCATGTTGCCGTCGTCGCAGGCCTCGGTGCCGTTGATCGCGCCGTTGCCGCACATCCCGCTGCTCTCGTTCTGGCAGGTCGCGGAGCAGCCGTCGCCGGAGGCCATGTTGCCGTCGTCGCACTGCTCGGTGGCGACATCGACGGTGTTGTCACCGCACTTCCCCGACTCCATCTTGCACGACGAGGAACAGCCATCACCCGAGGTGGTGTTGCCGTCGTCGCAGGTCTCGGAGCCGGTCACGTGACCGTCACCGCAGGAGCCGTTGTTGTGGCCGCCGTCATCGCCGCACGCCGAAGCGAGCACGAGGGCGAGCGACGCACCAAGGAGCGTAGTGAAGCGCATCATCATAGGGAGCGCGCAGTACCACAGCGCCCGCGTTGGCGACGAGCACGAAGTTCCGAGGTAACAAACCACGCCGGAACGCACCGTGTGGAAACCGTGCCCGACCTTACGGAACGCGGTTCACAGCGCGAGGCTGATGGTGAAGTCCGGGTAGACGGATGAGCAATCCGTCACGCATTCGGAGACCACGTGCTCGTAGACCACGCCGAGACCGAGCACCAGCTGGCCCGAGACGTAGACCAGGCCGCCGCGGGTCCCGAGCGTGTCGACGTCGGCCAGGTCGTCGCCGATGAACCAGTGGTTGTAGAACACGCCGACGTACGGGATCACGGGGGACTTCCCCACCAGCGGCTGGGCGATATACCGCAACGACGGCGTCAGCTTGCTGATGCTCGGACCGTCACCGAACATGTGCAGCGCACCGAGGCCGACCTCCACGCCATCGAGGACGAAGTAGCCGACGGAGCCACCGACGGCGAAGTACCGGTGATCGAGCGTGGTCTGCGAGCCACCGTAGATGCCGAGACCGAACTTGCCGCGATCGAACGGGGTCTTCAGCGGAGGCTCGGGGGCGGATGGATCGTCGTCGCCGGCCCACGCGGGCGTGGCGAGTGCGGCGAGTCCACCGAGTCCACCGATCACCAGCGCGACGAGCCCCCGCGTCATGTCTCCAGTATAGCGGCTACTCGAGTTTCGAGGCCCCAGGTGGCTACTCGAGTTGCCAGCGGATCGTCACTGCTCGATCAGGGGCTTGCGTGCTCGGCGACGAGGATCGATTCCTGCAGCCGGCGCGGACCACGTGAAGTACCTGTGGTCACTCTCGCTCCTCGCTGCGCTGGCCTCCTGCGCGGATGACGCTGCTCCGTCCGATGACGTGGGTGGTGACCTGCCGCTGGGCGATGTCTCCGCCGATGACATGAAGGCGGACGGCAACTGGGGCGCGGCCCTGACCTGCAAGCCGGTCCCGAACCTGCCGCCGCTGGCGAACCCGAAGATCACCCTCTCGATCGATGGCCTGACGCTCCACCTCACCGATGCGGCGAGTGGCTACGACAAGGTGTTCCCCGTCGGGCCCGGGAAGATCGAGACGGATCCGACGAGCGGCGAGTTCCGCGGAGTCGCTCTCTACTACCCCGTCGCGCGCACCGGGAAGAGCGACTTCTCGATCACGCCGGCCAGCATCCAGCCGTGCAAGACCTGGTGGACGGACCCGGCGACCGGCGAGCAGACGCCGGTGTTCGGCGGCCTGCCGTTCCTCAGCTTCTACGGCAGCTACGCAATCCACGGCCCGATCGACAACTTCCGCGCGCCGAACGGCGGCAACCTCCGCCGCGGCTATGTCTCGCACGGCTGCTTCCGCATGGAGGCCGCCGACGTACTCGAGGTCTACGCGCGCATCAAGGGCGTCGCCAAGGTCCCGGTCCACGTCCAGCGTGAGCCCGAGCGCACGCCTGAGCGCACCAAGGTTGATCTGGCGGCGAAGTGGATCGGCTCGCAGTGCACCGCGAACAGCGACTGCAACTTCACGGGCGGCTACTGCGCGACCAACAAGCTCACGCAGCGCGGGTTCTGCAGCGCGCTGCACGACGACGTGCGCGGATCGCGCGGGCGCTCCGTCGACGTTCTGCGTGGCGGATCCCTCGGCCGCAGCCTCCACGACGGCCCAGGCCAAGGGCATGTGCGTGCCGAAGTCCGTGCCCGAGAACTTCGAGTGCCGCCCGTACGATCACTTCCAGCCGGTGCAGCTGGCGCGGTTCAACCAGCCCACCGTCAAGGCGAACGTGTGCATGCCCGCCTCACCAGGCTGGGTGGGCGATCACTGCACGACGAGCACGGACTGCAAGACCGGCACGACGTGTCTCGGCGCCACGGCGACGCGCGCGGGTGTGTGCTCGATGGCGTGCAACCAGTTCTGCTCCGATCAGCCCGGCTATGCGGACACGTTCTGCGCCACGGTGCCTTCCCTCGCCGCCGGCGGGAGCTGCCTGCGCCAGTGCACGCCGAGCTCGAATGCCTCCGAGTGCCCCACCGACATGGCGTGCACGCCCGCGCCACGGTTTGGATCGCCAACGGCGGTCAAGTCGGTCTGCATGCCCGCGCACTGAGCTCGCCCGAGCGACATGGCGTCGTGATTTGCCGCGCCGACGGGCGGTCAAGTCGGTCTGCATGCCCGCGCACTGAGCTCTCACACGATGCGAATCGCGGCCGAGTCATGTTCTCGGCGGGAGTTCTCGGCGGGCGTTCTCGGCGGGAGCTTCCCGGCGGGCTAACGGACCACGAACGAGCGGAGCACGCGGAGGCAGATCTCGTCTGGACCCGTCGCGATCACGATGAAGCCCGTACCGGCCTCCCCACGGATCATCACCCAAGCCTCGTGTCCCTCGATCTCGACGACCTGCGCGGGAGGTCCGCCATCGATCGGGACCTCACGAAGTTGCTTACCGTTGGCGGCGAACGCGGCGCGCACACGGGCCTGCCAGTCCGTGCCGGCCTCGACCGCGAGCCAGTTGACGCCGTACTCACCACTTCGCCCGAGCCGTGCGCTCAGGGTCTGCTGCTTCGGCTTGTCACCCGTGGTGGGGATTGTGCCCTCCGTCGGAGCGGCGGGGAGCTCGGCCCAGAACTGATGGTGCGCATCCTCGTAGCGCTGCCAGCGCGGCGGCTCGCCGCGGACGAATGCGAACACGGCGACCACGGTCAGCGCGAGGCCTGCGAGCCAGCCGGTGAACAGTCCGAGCGTGACCACGAGGCCAGTGGGGCGGCGGGTGGCGATGTCGAGGAGCGCCTCCATGTGGGAGGCCTGCGCGCGTGGCTTGCCTCGCCACTGCACGGGCATGTACGTCCACAGGGCGGTGAACAGCGTGCGTCGCTGGGGATCGTCAAGGGCGGCGGGATCTGCGGGCAGGCCTGCGGTGCGTAGCGCGCTGCCCGCCGCGAGCGTCTGCTTGCGGATCGGGATCATGAGCAGCATGAACACGCCCACCGCGCCGAGCACCCAGAGCTTGAGGTAGAGGCCGCCGATGGCGAGGGCCAGCGACGCGACGGTCTGGAATGCGATCTCGAGGTGACGGTGGCGGGAGAACACGAGGAGCTGGAACAGCTGGCCGCCGTCGAGCGGGGCGAGAGGGAGCAGATTGAACGCGTTGATCGCGACCAGCTGGAGCGCGACCGTGCGGACCACGCCGCTGGCGCCGAGCAGGAGCAAGATCGTCCCGGCGACGAGGCCTGGGAGGGGGCCCATGAGGAGGACCACGCCTTCCTTCCAGCGGGCCACGCCACGCTTGCGCCCAGCGGCGGCGGCGCCGAACAGCGGGATGAAGAAGATGCGGACGTCGGAGTAGCCGAACACCAGCATGCCGAGCGCGTGGCCGAGCTCGTGAATCATCAGCACGGCCACCAGGAGCGCGACCTCGGTCATCGACGTGCGACCACCGGCGAGCGACGAGCACGAACACACCGAGCGTGATCAGGAGGACGCGCGACTTCTCCTGTACGCGCGGTGCGTGCAGGAGCTGCTCGCTGGCGGCGAGGTACTCGCGCTCCTGGAGTTCGTCCGAGAATCCGGGTGACCCGGGCAGTGACCCGGGCGGTGACCCGGGCGATGACTCGAGCGATGACGCGGGTGATGACGCGGGTGATGACCCGGGTGATGCATCGAGCGATGACTCGAGCGATGACGGGGTGATGACTCGGGTGATGACTCGGCGGTGGTTCCAGCTGCTCGTCGCCACGCTCGTCCCCGCTGGTTCATGCGCGCACCCTGTGCCGAACGCGGCAGCTGGTTCAATATCGCCGGATGATCCGTCAGGTCGTCCTGGGAGTGCTGGTCGTGGTGGGCTGCAAGGGCAAGGCGAGCCAGGAGCCTGCGCCGACACCAGCGCCCGCACCAGCGCCCGCACCAGCGCCCGCACCAGCGCCCGCACCAGCGCCCGCACCCAAGGCGAAGAGCGGCAGCGCCGTCGAGGATCCGAAGCTGCGAGCGGCGTACCGGGCGGGGATGGCGCAGGGGCGCAAGGCCACCGACAAGAAGCAGTGGGCCGAGGCGATCGCGGGGTTCGATGCGGCGCTGGCGGCGAAGAAGAGCGATCCGCGTGCGCGCTCGCGGGCGCGGGTTCGCGCGGCTCCTCGAGGGCAGTGATCTCGATGGTGCCTGGCGCGACCTCGATCGCGCGGCGGGCGGCACCAGGACGTCAAGCTGCAGTCGATGATCTGGTTCAACCGAGGGCTCGTCGAGGAGAAGCGCGGCAACGCGATCAATGCCACGGCGGCCTTCACGATCGCGAACGTCCTGCGGCCCACCGCGGCAGCGAAGGCCAAGCTCGCCGGCAAGACGCCGTGCCCGATCGATGTCGAGCATGCGCTGGTCACCGGCGAGGCCAAGGTCGTCGAAGGCGCGGACTGGATCGCCCTCGTCAAGGCGCTGCCGTTCGACGAGCCGAGCACCGCCACGACCAAGGAAGACGCCTGGATGCTCGCGACGGGTGAGCGCACCGAGCCCGCACTGCCGATCACGATCTCCGCAGGCGACTCGACGGAAGGTCTCGTACCTCGTGCTCCGCGGGGTGCTGGGCTACGCGATCCTCCTGGCCTCGGGCGGGCGGTGCCCGGGCACGGTCAGCTACGACGTCGTGGAGCCGATGCCACGGATCCTCGTGCGCGGCTCGGATATGTACGAAGGCGGGTACACGTTCATGTGCGAGGGCAAGGACGGTGAGCGCATCGAGTGCACGGGCGCCGACACCGAGGTGGCCGCGGGGACCGCATGTTTCGGTGGCACCCCAACCCGACGAGAGATCGTGATCGATGCGGCGACAGGGAAGGTCCTGCTCGTCCTGGCCCAACCCGATGGTGAGTCCGCCGCGAAGGGCTCGCTCGCTCCCGGTGGTGTGAAGCTGGTCGGGCTGGGCTGCGATCGCGTCCAGCCGCTCGAGTAAACGAGTGGGCACACGTGTTCGGTCTTGCCGGCGCGCCATGGAAACGGTACAGGTGTGCGGTTTTTCAGGAGGTCGCACGATGCCAACGTCGAACGTCGCGAACGATCGCAGCCACACGCCCAAGGGACGCCAGACCCGCGATCGGATCGTCTCCGTCGCCGAGGCGCTGCTCGCCGAGCGCGGCTTCCACGGCACCAGCATGCGGGACATCGCCGCGGCGGCGGCCTGCCGCTCGCGAGCACGATTCATCACTTCGCGAAGAAGGAGCGGCTGTACGGGAGGTCCTCGACGGGATCGCGGCCGAGCTGATGCACGAGCTCGATCTCGCGATCGGCCCGGCGCGGATCAAAGGTGACCTCGTGGAGCGGTTCGTGGCGCCGGTCGATGCGCTCGCCCTCGCCCTCGTGAGGTGGACGCTCCGCTACCCGGCGCGCGTGCGCCTGCTCCTGCGCGAGCTGCTCGATAACCCGACCCGGGTCGCGCGAGCGGCACGGCTGCCGCTCGGGCCGTTCCTCGAGAGGGCCTCCGCGATGGTGACCTCCGGGGTGCGTGCAGGCGTTCTGGAGGTCCGCACGCCCGAGACGGCGGTGCTGCACGTCGTGGGAGGGCTGCATTACGTGGTGGCGGCGCGGCCCACGGTGGCTCGGATCGTCGGCGCGGCGCGGGCGAAGAAGATCGAGAGCCTGTACGAGCGCGAGGCGATCGCGTTTGCGCGCCACACCCTGGGGGTCCCGGCCGCGTATGCCCTGATCTCGGGGACGGTTTCAACTTGAGCAACTTGCGATCGCTAACCTCGTGACTCCACGTTCGGACAGGCGTCCGGTCATCGTGAAGGGTGAAGAGCAGGGGACGGTTTCAACTTGAGCAACTTGCGATCGCTAACCTCGTGACTCCACGTTCAATCAGGCGTCCGGTCATCGGACGAACTGCCGCGCCGATGGGTCCACCGGCACCTGCCGCGCGCACGGCCGCTCAGGCGCGTTGCTTTCTCAACCAGCGCAGCGTGTTCGCCGCGCCGAGTAAGGCAAGCACACCGAACGCCATGAACCCGTAAGGCGCCCACTGCCTCTTGGCCCCCAGCTCCGCGAGCGGCTTTCCGTCGACCACGATCTTGGTGACCTCCGTGACGGAAGCCCCATACTCGGCCCTGGCCCACAGCTCGACGTTTGCACCCCGGTGCAGCGCCTTCTCCACGCGGTCCGTATCGTCGTGATCGAAAGCGGTCAGGTAGTAGGCCTTGCATCCGCACGGCTCGTTCGGCTGGCGGCCGATACAGCCGGACTCCTCGTCATGCTGCAGCTCAGGATCGGGGTTGGTCGATAGCTTGTCGAGCAGGCAGAGCTTGCCCGGATTCGGGATCACGCCGGTGAAACGTTGAGCGGCGGGCGCGGGCTTGGTCGCGACCAGCAGCTTGACGCCGAGTGCGATCGATCCAATCCCTGCGAGGACCGTGATGAAGAGCGCGACCGGGAGGGAGACCTTTGTGGCCATCGTTCGATTGTAGCGACGGAGCCCGGCCGCGAATCCCGGAAGTCGCGAGTTCACTCAGAGTTAACCGCTGTTCGCTCGCAGCGTCATCGTGACAAGCGGCGCGAGTGGGCGGTGCCCAAAGGCGCTACTTCAGCTGACGCGTCATGTCGCCGAGCTT
>JADKKI010000041.1 GCA_016720595.1 Myxococcales bacterium | reverse complement strand
GAGATGCGCGACGCGTGGCAGATCGCGGCCAATCCGGTGGACAAGTCGAACCTCGATCAGCTCCGCGAGATGAAGCAGGTGTTCGAGAAGAGCATCGTCACCGCCGTCGCGGTCCGGCAGGGCCAGGAGCTCGCGCGCGGGCTCCTGGCGTTCAAGAAGCCAGGCACCGGGATCCGTGCCGACCGGATCGAGCTCGTCATCGGTAGGCGCGCCGCTCGTGATCTTCCAGCGACCACATGCTCGATGAGAAGGATTTGCTGTGACCCGGAAGATCTGCGTCATCATCGGTTCCCGCGCCAACTACAGCAGCATCAAGTCGGCGATGACGGCGATCGCTCGCCATCCCGAGCTCGAGCTCCAGGTGG
Source organism: Myxococcales bacterium (assembly GCA_016720595.1). GTDB lineage: Bacteria > Myxococcota_A > Polyangia > Haliangiales > Haliangiaceae > JABFXX01. Next base: position 40,838 of record JADKKI010000041.1, on the reverse strand, counting down.
TCGCCGGGGCCTCCGCGCTCCTCGATCGGTACGGCACCGTCGCGGATCTGATCGAGAAGGATGGGTTCGAGATCGCGGCGCGCGTCTACATGCTGCTCGAGGGCGAGACGCTGACCACGATGGCGAAGTCGACGGGGCTCGGCCTCCTCGAGCTGCCGACGGTGTTCGACCGGCTGCGCCCGGACGTGGTGCTCACCGTCGGGGATCGCTTCGAGACGATGGCGACCGCACTCTCGGCCGCCTACATGAACATCCCGATCGCGCACACGATGGGCGGCGAGGTCAGCGGCACGATCGACGAGAGCATCCGCCACGCCGTTACCAAGTTCGCGCACATCCACTTCCCGGCGAGCGATGACGCCCGCGCGCGGATCATCCGGCTAGGAGAGCGCGAGCAGGATGTCTATCTCGTCGGGTGTCCTCGGATCGACTCGGTCGCCGCGACCCTCGCGCAGGACGAGAGCAGCGAGCTCGGCGCGATGTTCGAGCTCGGGGTCGGCGATGCGATCGACCTCGCGAGGCCGTTCCTGCTGGTCTCCCAGCACCCGGTGACGACGGAGTACGGAGAGGGTCTGCAGCAGATCACCTCGACCCTCGAGGCGGTTCGCACGACCGGCCTGCAGGCGATCGTGCTGTGGCCAAACGCAGACGCGGGCTCGGACGACATTGCGCGCGGCATCAGGAAGTGGCGCGAACAGGGCCGGGCGAAGAACATGCACTTCTTCAAGAACCTGCCCACGTCGACGTATATTCGCCTGATGGGGCGCACGACGTGCCTCGTCGGCAACTCGTCCAGTGGCGTCCGCGAGGGTGCCTTCATCGGGACCCCCGTCGTCAACGTCGGGAGTCGACAGGACGGCAGGCGGCGAGGCCGGAACGTGATCGATGTTCCCCACGAGACCGCCGCGATCACCACCGCGCTCCAGACGCAGATCGAGCATGGTCGCTACCCCACGGATCCGATCTACGGAGATGGCAACGCGGGTGAGCGCATCGCCGCAGTGCTCGCGACGAAGCGCGACATCCAGATCCAGAAGCGCATCACCTACTAGGTGGCTCCGGTGAACGTCCTCGGCGTGATCACAGCGCGTGGTGGTTCGAAGGGACTTCCCGGCAAGAACCTCGCCTCGTGCGGCGATCGCCCCCTGCTGACCTGGACCTGCGAGGCCGCGCGCGGGGCGTCGTGCCTGACACGCACGCTGATCTCCACCGACGACGAGGCGATCGCGCAGCTCGCCCGGAGCGAGGGGATCGAGGCCCCGTTCCTCCGGCCGGAGGCGCTTGCCAGCGACACCGCCCGATCGATCGACGTCGCCGTTCACGCGATCGAGTGGCTGGCGCGCACCGAGGCCTGGACCGCGGACATCCTCGTGCTGCTCCAGCCCACCTCGCCGATGCGCACCTCGCGCCACATCGACGAGGCGTTCGCGCTCCTCCACGCGAACGCCGAGGCCATGGTCTCGGTCGTCGAGGTCCCTCACGCCTTCAAGCCGTGGTCGCAGCTGAGGCTCGAGCACGGAGAGCTGATCGACTACACGACCGGAGAGCTCCCGTTCGATCGCTCCCGGCGCCAGGGTCAACCCACGCTGTACGCGCGCAACGGTCCCGTCGTGATCGTCACGCGTGCGAGCGTGATCCTCGGCGGCTCGTTCTATGGCGCGCATTGCGTGCCGTACGTGATGAGCCCCAACGACTCCGTGGACATCGACGATCGCGATGACCTCGAGCGGGCCGACTGGCTGCTGCGTCGCCGAGAGGGGTCGCGCTGATGTGCGGCATCGTGGCGCTCGTCGGATCACGTGCGACCACCGAGGCGGTCCGCGCGATGACGGACGCGGTGAAGCACCGCGGCCCCGACGATCTCGGGATGTGGTGCGCGCCCTCGATCGCCCTCGGGCATCGGCGGCTGAGCATCCTGGATCTGTCCCCGGCCGGCCGCCAGCCGATGGCCAGCCGTGATGGCCGCTACCACCTGATCTTCAATGGAGAGCTGTTCAACTACCAGGAGGTCGCGAGGCTGCTGCCCGACGTGCTCTGGCGCAGCAGCTCCGACACCGAGGTCGTCCTCGAGGCCTTCGCACGCTGGGGACCGGCGTGCCTCGAGCACTTCGTGGGCATGTACGCGCTGGCCATCTGGGATGCGAAGGCGCGACGCTTGTTCTGCGCACGTGACCGGCTCGGGATCACGCCGCTCTACTTCGCGCCCCGCGGCGAGGGCTGGGCACTCGGCTCGGAGATCGGGGCGCTGCTGGCCGCCGGCGTGCCTGCGGATCCCGACGAGGCGACGATCTATGACTTCCTCGCCCGCGACTTCTACGAGCACGCCGACGCGACCTTCTTCCGCGGGATCCGCAAGCTGCCTCCCGGCCACTGGATGTGGGTCGAGCCCGGTGTGACACCGGTCCCGGTTCGCTACTGGGAGCTCGCGACCGAGGTGTCCCAGATCACGCCTTCGCGCAAGCGGGACGAGCGCGCGGACGAGCTGATCGCACGCATGGAGGAGGCGGTGCGGATCGCACTACGCAGCGACGTGCCCGTGGGGATCGCGCTCTCGGGTGGGCTCGATTCCGCGGTGTTGCTCGCTCTCGTCGACCGCGCACAGCCGGACGCGAGCAAGATCGAGGCGTTCTCGTTCGACTTCGAGGACGAGCGCTACAGCGAGAGGAAGTGGGTCGAGAGCATGGCCGCCCACACCGGGCACCGCGCGACGTTTCCGCACCGTCACCCCGCAGGACTTCATCGCCGGCGCCGATGCGCTCGTGACTCAACAACAGGAGCCTCATGCCGGCGCGCCGATCATCGCGTACGGTCGATGCTTCGAGCAGATCCGGAGCCATGGCGTGATCGTCGTCATGGACGGGAGCGGGATCGACGAGGCGCTCGCGGGCTACGATCGATTCCGACCCGCGCGATGGGCGGACCTCGCCGCGCAGGGTCGCGCCGATGAGCTCGCCCTCGAGCTCGCGGCGTGCGGGCTCGAGGGCACCGAGCATGGTCCTCGCGTGCATGCACAGATCGCCGCGGCCGCGAGCGAGCACGGCGACATCGGCAAGGGACAGGACCTGACCAGCAGCGTGCGACCGGACTGCCTCGCGGAGCGCCTCGTTCGTGGAGCGCCGCCGCTGCCGACGTTCGAGCGCCCGTTCCCCGATGCCTTGCGCAACCTGATGTACCGCGAGCTTCGGTACACGAAGCTGCCCCGGGCGCTCCGGTTCCGCGACCGCCTCAGCATGGCCGTCGGCTGCGAGCTTCGCCCTCCGTTCCTCGATCACCGTCTCCTCGCCTACGAGTTCGCGCTCCCCGCCGAGGACCGGATCCTTCGGGGCGTGACCAAGGCCCTGCTCCGCGAGGCCGCCGCCCGGCTGCTCCCCGATGCCGTCCGCCTGGCATCGAAGCGCTCCGTGCAGACGCCCCAGCGCGAATGGTTCCGCGGCGCCCTCGCAGCGTGGGTTCGCACCCAGCTCGATCACGCCTCGTTCTGGGACCGCGGATGGGTCGACAGGACGCGCGCGATGGAGGCGCTCGATCGCTTCACACGTGGCGAAGGCGACAACTCGTTCTTCCTCTGGCAGTGGATCGATCTCGATCGCTGGGCCTCGAAGTATCTGGATCCGGCGCCCGCATGACGGAGCGCCGAGGCTCGCGGGTCCGAGAGTGGTTCCGAGATCGCGCGGTCCGTCGAGTGGTCAAGTACGGCATCCCGGTTGCGGTCGGCCGGGTGGTCGTCTCGATCGCCGGGCTGATCACCACGGCGATGCTCGCTCGCCACCTCGGGCCCGAGCTGTTCGGCGTGCTGGCCGTGATGCGCACCCTGGTGACCACCGTCGGCGAGTACGCGAACTTCAACACCTGGCAGGCCATCATCAAGTACGGCACCGAGGCGATCGCCGAGCGTCGCCCCGAAGATGTCAAACGGGTGATCAAGCTCGCGTTCGTGCTCGACGTGGTGACCGCGGCGATCGCGGCGATCGTCATCGCGGTCCTCGCGTTCGCGATCGCGACGACGTTCGACTGGAGCTCGACCGACTCGAAGCTGTGTGTGCTCTATACGTTGACGATCGTGACGCGGGTCGCCGGCGCGCCGGACGGCATCTTCCGGATCTGCGACGCCTATCGCCCGCAGGCCATCGCTACCAGCGTGTCCGCCGCGCTGATGACGATCTCGGTCGGGATCGCGGTCGCGCTCGACGCCTCGTTCGCGGGGTGCGTGGTCGCGCTCGTGATCGCCGAGGTGATCGGCAACCTGCTTCCGTTGTTCGTGGCGATCACGGTGGCTGCGACCAACGGGTTCGGGGGCTGGCTGTTCACCCCCCTCCGAGGGGCGCGCACCGCGTTCCCGGGGATCGCCCGGTTCCTGGTCGCGACCAACGGCCAGGGGACGGTCAAGAAGACCCAGTCCGATGTCGACATGTTCGTGATCGGCGCGATGCTCGGCAAGATCCCTTCGGGCCTGTTCCGGGTGGTGAAGCAGCTCGGCACGATCCCCGGTCGGGTCTTCATGCCGTTCGAGCAGGTGCTGTTCACCGAGCTCGCGCGCGCCGCGGCGGCCCACGACTACGCCACGTTTCGCCGCTTGCTCCTGCGCCTGACGATCATCGTCGGCGTCGGCTCGTTACTGATCTGGGGAGTCGCGGCCGTCGCGGCGGAGCCGGTGATCCGGATCGTCGCCGGCGATGAGTTCATCGGCGCCGCGCCGGCGTTCCGCTGGTACCTGCTGGCGATGGTGCTCAACGTGATGAACACCCCGGTCCAGCGCGCCATCGTCGCGCTCGGTCGTCCCGGGACGCTGTTCTGGTTCGATCTCGGGTCGACGATCCTCCTGATCGGTGCCGCGATCGCGGGGGCTCGGTACGGTGGCCTCGTCGGCGTCAGCCTCGCCCTCATCGGCCACAAGGTCGTACAGGCCGCGTGGTCGACCTGGCTGGTCGCCCGGATCTCGTATCGCCGCCAGCGAGATCACGCGGCCGCGGTCACGCCGGACGAGGCTTCGTCGCAGGCAGCGCCGCCGCCGCCAGCGCCGCGATGATCCGCTGAACGTTCTCCTCCTCGAGGACGAGCGTGAACGTGTTGGGATTGTGGATCCGCCCGGGGTACGAGGTCTGCTGCAGCGCGGACACCAGCGCGAGCACCGCATCGTCATTCGGCTCGTGGCGGGTCAGCGCGCGCTGGAACAGGTCGTACCAACCATCCTTGGGCACCGCACCGGCGCGGTAGACGTGAGGGAGGATGTTCATGAAGACATCGCCGAACGTGATGACGGGCTTCCCGAACAACACACCCTCCCAGCCCATGGTCCCCGTGATCACCGCGATCGCACTCGAGTTCTGGATCAACGTCCACGTGTCGACATCGGGTCCGAGCAGCCGAACGCTCGGGATCGCCCGCAGCGCGGCGTAGAACGAGAGCGGACGGCGCCCACGATTCGCGACGTGCTCCTTGACGTAGAGCCTGAAGCCGATCGGCAGGCTGCGCGCGATGTCCTGGATCAACGCCGCCTGGTCGAGGTACATCGGAGCCTGGACCAGGGTCGAGGCTTCCGGCTGGAAGTGGATCGGATAGACGACGTAGCGCTCACCTTCCACTGGATTCTCGAAGGTGCCGGTCGCGTCGGCGATCCGGATCCGCGTGATCCGCTGGATCCGCTGGCGGAGGGCCCGCACCGGCGCGGTCGTCGTGGGATCGCCCGGATCGCCGACGTAGCGCTTCATCGCGACCCACAGGTTCTTCGCGTCGCTCAGCCCGACACCAGGAACGATCGCGCGCGTCGTCATGCCGGGCGGGCGTTCGGGTCGGGTCCGGAACGCGGTGACAAAGGCCGCGGCCTCCGCGCGCTCCTCGGGCAGGAGGCCGCGCGCCATGATCTCGCGATAGCGCTCCTGTACGAACTCCGACTTCTGGAAGCCGATCGAGTACACGCTCAGGCGACCGGGCAACCGAGCTGCCCCCACGCACCAGAATGGAATCCCTCGCTCCCGCGCGAGCACGAAGTGCGCGTAGCTGCAGAAGCAGGAGATGTCCTCGGAGAAGATGAAGTCCGGCTTCACTCGGTCCAGGGTGTCGCCGACCGTCCGGAGGACCACCTCGGCGAGCCGTAGGATCTGCTCGTGCGTCCGGCCCTTGAGCAGGTGGCGCTCGGCAGCCAGCATGCGCTGGATCGAGACACCGAGCTCTCGCTCTCGCTTCGCGAGCCACTCGAGATCGGCAGGCGTTCGATCGTCGGCCTGCGGGAGCAGGTCTCGCGAGAACACGAGGAGCGGGGCGTAGTCGATGCCGTGTCCCTCGATCGCGCGAAGCTGATCGCGTCCCCACGCGAACCCGCTGAACTGGGTCACGCCGCGGTCGCGCAACCCGAGCGCGACGCGGTGGAACAGGCCTTCGTAGACGGAGAAGAAGATGAAGGCCTTCATGGGAGCTCACGCGTCCCTCTCGTGACGGACGGGATGGCCGACGCGCCCGCCGACAGCCGCTTCCGGAGGCGTGCGCACGGCTTCTCGACGGCGCGGTAGATCACGGTCGATGCGGCGATCGACACGACCAACGAGGTCACCGTCAGCACCGGGCCGTGTAGCTGGAAGCGGACCTCGAGCACCCGGATGATCGGATAGTGGATCAGATACAGGCTGTACGAGATGAGGCCTAGCCAGCGGACCGGCGTGAGGTTGAGGAACCGAAACGGCAGTGCGCGGGGGAAGCTGACCGCAGCGATGAAGACCGGTGCGAGCGCGAGTCCCTGGAGCGTGTAGCGCGCGGTCTCACGGAACAGGACGTCGCGCGCGACCAGGGTCGCGCCGAGCACGAGGATCGCGACGGAGAACGCGCCCCACACGAGGGCGGGTGAGAACCGCGGGCCGGGAACCGCCGGGTTGCGCCACAACGCGAGCACGCAGCCGAACAGGATCGAATCGATTCGCGTGTCGGTCACGTGGGTCGTGTAGGTGGGAGAGAGCTCGAGCTGGGTCAGGGCGATGTACCTCCACACGAGCACCCCGGCGCACACGACCAGCAGGATCACCGGGAGCCGTCGAGGTCGAGCGGTCGAGAACAGCGCGATGAACGCCAGCGGGAACAACAAGTAGAAGTGCTCCTCCACCGCGAGCGACCACAAGACCTCGGTGCCGATCGCCGCGCCCGTGCCATCGAAGGCGACGTGGTAGTTCGTCAGATGGAACACCTGCAGCACCAGGACCCGCGGGGACAGGTACTCGCCGACGAACACCGTCGCGAGCGCCGCCAGACCGAGCACGAGGTACATCGGCGGAAAGATCCGAAGCACTCGCCGCAGATAGAACTTCCGCAGGCTGACCCGCCCAGTCCCCTCCATCTCGCGCCTCAGGAGCGTCGTGATCAGGAAGCCACTGAGGAAGAAGAAGATCGTGACGCCAAAGCCCCCGATCCGGCCCTTGAGGCCGACGTGCGAGAAGAACACGATCATCACGGCGATCGCCCTCAGCCCGTCGAGTGACGGGATGTAGAACTCCGGCTTCTTCGAAGCGGACGTCACGTTCCAGGACGTGGGTGTAGAAGCCATGACCGGGGCCGTCAAGAATCGGAGCCCGAAACCGCAACGGACGCGCTCCGGGAAGGGAGCTCTGCGAGACGTTCGATCTGGTATCTTCGCGCGCTGACCGTTCGCCGATGCCGATCCCGAAGATCTCCCAACACGCCGCCTCGCTCCAGCGCACGGTGATCATGTTCTCGAGCGCTCGAGAGGCATTTCGTGCGTTCCTCGCGCGCGTCGTGGCCGACCCAGCGCGTGCTGTTGCCGGCGTACGTCGGATGGTCCGCCCGCGAGGGCTCCGGTGTGTTCGATCCGATCGCGTCGCTGAAGCTGACCGCAGGCTTCTATCGGGTGGACTCCACGTTGCACATCGACCTCGCGCACCTCGAGCAGGAGCTCGCGAACGGCGCCGCGGTGGTGGTCCTGATCCACTACTTCGGTCACGTCGATCCGGGATATACCAACACCGTCGAGCTCGCGCGCAGGTACGGCGCCTTGATCGTCGAGGACGAGGCTCACGCGATGTTCACCGACCTGTTCGGCGGCTCGTGCGGGAGGCTCGGCGACGTCTGCCTGTTCTCGCTCCACAAGCTGCTGCCGATGCCCACCGGAGGTGCCCTCGTGGTCAATCCTGGTCGGGAGGGATTGGTCGCGGGTCTGGTCAGCGACCCGTCGATCCCCTCACCCTGGGATTTCGATCTCCTGACCATGGTGCGCGCCCGCCGTCGTCACGCAGAGGTCCTGGGTGAGCTCCTGGCGCCCCTGGCAGGCAGGGTCGATCCGCTGTGGACGCTGCCGCCCGACGAGGTCCCGCAGACGTTCGCGGTGAGGATCCGCGGCGTCTCGCGAGACCTCCTCTACGAGCGGATGAATGCGGCGGGCTTTGGTGTGGTCAGCCTCTACCACACGATGATCCCCGAGATCACGGCGGCGCAGTTCCCGGCCTCGCACGAGCTCGCGCGCACGGTGATGAACTTGCCCGTGCACCAGGAGGCGTCCGAGCACGAGCTGCGCGCGATGGTGGTCGAGCTCTCCCGACAGCTGGATCTCCTGTCATCGTGACGCTCGCGCTCCGGATCTGGGACGCGAGCGACCTCGACGACCGCGCGCGATGGGAGCAGCTCCACGCTGCCTGGCCCGCGCGCGAGGTGTTCGCTCATCCCGCGTACCTCTCGCTGTTCGCGGGCGCCGGAGATCGTACGCTCGCGGCGTTCGCGCCGACGCCGAACGGCTGGGTCCTCTACCCCTTCATCCTCCGGCAGGTCGCACCGGGGCTCACCGATATCACCAGCCCGTACGGGTACGGCGGCCCGTACCGTACCGGCGATGCGGCCGAGTACGCGGAGCCGTTCTGGACCGCGTTTGCGGCCTGGACCGCCACACAGGGCGTCGTGTCGGAGTTCGTCCGATTCTCGCTGTTCGACGACGACCTGCTTCCGTACCCCGGGGAGCGCGTGCAGAAGCTCGTCAACGTCGTCCGCTCGCTCGAGCCCTCGGCGCAGGAGATCTGGACCGACTTCGATCACAAAGTCCGCAAGAACGTCAACAAGGCCACCCGCAGCGGCGTCACGGTCGAGATCGACCCTACGGGGGCCCAGCTCGACGACTTCTTCAGGATCTACGAGAGCACGATGGATCGGCGGGAGGCTCGTCGCGGGTACTACTTCCCGCGCTCGTTCTTCGAGACCCTCGGAGCGCAACTGGCCGGGCAGTATGTCTACGTCCACGCGCGGTTCGCGGGACGTGTGGTCTCCACGGAGCTGGCGCTGGTCTCGGCGCACACCGTGTACTCGTTCCTCGGGGGCACCGAGGAGGCGGCGTTCGATCAACGCCCCAATGACCTCCTGAAGCACGAGCTGATCTTGTGGGCGAAGCAGGCCGGCAAGCGGCGCTTCGTGCTCGGCGGGGGCTATGCCGAGGACGACGGCATCTTCCGCTACAAGAAGGCCTTCGCTCCCACGGGCATGCTGCCGTTCCACGTCGGCCATCGGATCTTCGATCGCGCCAGCTACCAGCAGCTCGTCGAGGCGACGACCGTTGGGGCGCAGGAGCTAGCTCCAGGGTGGCAGCCCGCGCCGGGCTTCTTCCCGGCGTATCGATCGCCGGGTCCTAGTACCCTTCGCGGATGACGTGGGCGACGCGGTGGAGGTCCGAGGCCTCGTATCGCTGATCGCAGTGCAGGGACAGGATCCGCCGGGACAGCTCGACGTCCGCGTTCGGGATCTCCACGACCGCCTCTTCGAGTGGCCACAGCACCGCTGGATAGATGCGTGCCGCGATCAACCGCGCGCGCACCTCCTCCCGCCGCTCGGGGGCGTCGAAGCAGAGGGTCGCCACGTACGCAACGGCGCCGCTCGCCGGCGCGAGGAGCTGGAGGCCGGGCAGCTCGCCGAGGGCCTCGGCGAACGCCGCGAAGTTGGCCACGCGCGTTGCTCGCCACGCGCTGACCGGATAGCCGGGGAGGCAAGCCCGCGTGAGGGGCAGCACGCCCGAGCTCGGTCCGCGTGCGAGGGCACGCTCTCCCGCCAGGGAATGGGCGCGATAGGCCGCCTTCTCGACCGCTCCACCCGCGAGGTAGGCCGCCTTCAACAAGCTCCCCGACAGCCGATCGAGGGCGGCCTCGGCATGCGCCGCGTCGAGAGCGGGCTCGACGGGGAGCGCCTTGCCGACGGGAGACCACACGATGCCCCCATCTGCCACGGGGAGGATCTTGCGCAGCGATGCGACGCAGTAGTCGGCTCGACTCGTCATCGCCCAGGCGCTGGTCAGATCATGCGTGTGGTCCTCGATGATCGAGATCCCGCGGGGGACGGCCGGTGGAGCCGCGCGCAGCCCGAGCGTGTTCGCCACGAGGATGGCATCGCCGTCCTTGAACGGCAGCCCGTCGACGGTCTCGACGAACCGGCCCGGCGCATCGCCATACACTGCGAGGGCGAGCCGCTCGCGAGGCAACGCGGCCACGACCTCCGGACAGTAGAACGATGGGACCCACAAGCGTCGCCAATGCCCCAGCTCCACCACGGCGTTGAGCGCGAACCGCCCGCAGCCGAACAGGGTGTGTGCGCCGGTCCAGGGATACGCCGCCGCGGAGGACGGCTCCATCCAGTGGTGGTCCGACCCGTGCTCCCAGCGTGCCTCGATCACGGCTTGAACTCGTCGCGGAACAGCGCCATCAGGATCACGTCGACGAACGCACCGTTCTTGAACTGCGCCTGGCGCAGGCGGCCCTCCTCGACGAAGCCCAGCGACTGGTACAGCTTGTGTGCACGCACGTTGGTCGAGAGGACCCCGAGGGTGATCCGTCGCAGGTTCAGCTGCGTGAAGCCGTAGTCACACATGAAGCGCGTGCAGGAGCGCCCCAGGCCCTTGCCCCAGGTCGTCTGATCTCCGAGCAGGATCGCGAAGTCGCCGGTGCCGAGCCGGTGGTTGATCTGATACAGCGCGACATGACCGATCGGGAGATCGTCCGAACGTCGTACGATCATGAAGAAGGCCTCGTCCGCCGCCGAGCGATGGAGGTCGACCCACTTGGTCAGGTCGGCCCGGGTGTACCCCGTGGTGAACCCGACGAGCATGCTCGCCACGGTGGCGTCATTCTTCCAGGCGTAGAGCGCCTCGACGTCGTGAGGCTCGGGCTTGCGGAGCACGACCCCTTCCAGTTCATGATGCATCACCACCTCCATGTCGCGGCCGGTCGGGGACGAGCCCCAGATCGTCAACGTCGTCGACGTTCTGCCCCGGGATGACGCCCCTCGACGACAGGACGTCACGAACGGTCAGCAGCAGGATCTTGAGGTCGACTCGCAGGCTCCAGTTGTCTACGTACCAGAGGTCGTACTCGAGCCGCTTGCTGAACATCACCGTCTGTCGGCCGTGCACCTGTGCCCAACCGGTGATCCCCTGGCGGACCTCGTGGCGGCGCTGCTGCTCCGGCGTGTAGCGCTCCAGATACTCAGCCAGCAGCGGTCGTGGACCGACGAGGCTCATGTCCCCACGCAGGACATTCCACAGCTCCGGGAGCTCGTCGATGCTGGAGCTGCGCAGGAACCGGCCGAGCGGCGACAGCCGGTCCTCGTCGGTCCGGAAGTAGACCTGTTCTCCGCCGCGAGGCGCACGCATCGTCCTGAACTTGTAGAGGGTGAACAGCTTCGCGTCGCGACCCGGTCGCTGGTGGCTGAACAACACGGGCGACCCCATCGAGACACGCACCGCAGCCCCGGTCACCGCCAGCAGTGGGGCGAGGACAAGCAGCCCGGTCGCCGAGACCGCGATGTCGAGCGCTCGCTTCGCGGCGCGCTGGACGAGGCTCACGGCCACCGCGCGGGCGAGGTGTCGTGAGCTCGAGTGGACCGCATGTCGGTACCGATGCTTGTCGACGGACGAAACGCTGTCAAGGTGCATGCGGCCACAGTCCAGAACCCGCCGGATCGACCAGGTGGTACGCTACGATGGGCCAGCGTCGATGCGTGTCGTGCACATCACCACGGTCCCGGAGTCCCTCGTCGGATTCTTGCGTGGCCAGGTGGCGTACTTGCGAACCCAGGGGGTCGAGGTCACGGCGATCTCGTCGCCCGGGGCGCACCTCGACGCCTTCGAGCGCGAGCACGCGGTCGAGGTCATCGGGATCGAGATGCCGCGGCGGATCACGCCCTTGCGCGATCTTCGTGCGCTCGCAGCGATCGTCCAGGCGCTGCGGCGACCAGGCCCGTGGTGGTCCACGCGCACACACCGAAGGGCGGGCTGCTCGGGATGCTCGCAGGCTGGGTCGCGCGGACGCCGGTGCGCATCTACCACATGCGCGGGCTGCCGCTCGAGACGGCCGCAGGGTGGAGGAGGCAGCTGCTGCGCTGGACCGAACGCACCAGCTGCGCAGCGGCCACCCACGTGTTGTGCGTGAGTAGCTCCCTGCGTGCGGTCGCGATCGCCGAACATCTGTGCGCGCCGTCGAAGATCGAGGTGCTCGGGAGCGGCAGCGGTCAAGGCGTCGACGCGACCGGCAAGTTCGATCCCGAGCGCGTGTCCGCGGAGACGCGGCTCGCCACGCGGCGCAAGCACGGGCTCCCCGAGGACGCCGTCGTCCTCGGGTTCGTCGGCCGCCTCGTGCGCGACAAGGGCATCGTCGAGCTGATGGGGGCGTGGCAGCTGCTGCGGCAGCGATATCCCCACCTCCACCTGCTGCTCTCGGGCGTGCTCGAGGAGCGGGACGCACTGCCTGTGGAGCTCGTGCGTGCGCTGAGCGACGATCCGCGGATCCATCTGCTCGGCTTTGACTGGGATACGCCACCGCTCTACGCGGCGATGGATGTGGTCGTGCTTCCGACGTACCGCGAGGGCTTCCCCAACGTGCCCCTGGAGGCGGCGGCGATGCAACGACCGGTCGTGGCCACCCGCGTCTCGGGGTGTGTCGACGCCGTGGTCGATGGGGTCACCGGGCTCCTCGTCGAGCCGCGAGATGCGAGCGAGCTCGCTGCGGCGCTCGCCCGATACATCGACGACCCGGCGCTGCGGGCGGCGCACGGGCAGGCGGGACGAGCTCGAGTGCTCGCTTCATTTCGGCGGGAGATCCTCTGGGAGGCGACCTACCAGCTGTATCGCGAGCTCGCCCAGACGACGCTACAGGGCTCCCGACGTCACCACCGTGGTTCCGACGAGCTCCTCGGCGACCGGGCGAGGGTTCGGTGATGGTTGGATGACCTTGGGTCTGGCGGACGGCTTGAGCATCAAGAACACCGCCAGCACGACCCACGACGTCGTGAACCGTAGCCCTTGATGCGCCATCGTGTACGCCAGGATCGGAAGCAGCATCAGGATCGCGCGGCGGGTCGATCCCCGGATCATCCGCGCGAAGAACACGAAGAACAGCGCGGTCCCGACGATGCCGTACGAGAAGATGATCGTGCCGAGTGACGAGTGGATCTCGTTCGCCCGCCTCGGATCGCTGACGAACCGAACATTGTCGCCCTCTCCAGCGCCGACCAGGACGTACTCCTTGAACTCCCAGATCCGCGTGTAGCCGCGTTCCGCGGCGAACCCGGACTCGGTGTCGCGACGATTCATCGTCCGGAACTCGGACGAATCGATCGCATCCGACAGGGGACCGCCGAGGCTGACCAGCCCGAGCGCGGCGAGCGAGAACCCGATGATGACGCGCGGATTGCTGAACACCAGGAAGACCAGCAGGATGATGATGCCACCGACGGCCGCGCGCGAGGCCGAGAGGATCGCCAGGTAGGCGCAGCCGCTGAGGCCCGCGCTTGCCTTGAGCAGGCTGAGCCCGACTCGACGCTGCGTCAACGCGATCAGGCACGCCGCGAGCAACGCCCAGTAGCCAAGCTGGTTGGGGTTGTTGAAGAACAACTCTCCACGGTAGAGGTCGGTGCGATAAAAGAACGACGCGACCACCTGGAAGGCGACGTCGAGCAGGACCCCGTAGAGCGTGATGCGGACGAACAGCTCTCCGTAGCGTTCGTAGAGCACGAGCGCCGCGAACACGACGGCGGTGTTGAAGATGTAGTACAGCGGCATCAGGGCATATGCTCGGATGCTCCAGGTTCCGGTGACCACCACCCAGCCGTAGTTCACGACGCACACCCAGATCGTGAACCACACCAGCGCCCGGAACGGCCGGAGCAAGCCTGGCGCAAGCCGACCGCTCCAGCCGGTGATCGCCAGCGGGACGAGCACGAACAGCAGCGCGTTCCCTGGCTGAGGCAGGCCACTGCGCCCGACGTAGAACGGGAGCGTCGCCACGAATAGGCACCACGTGATCAGCGCCGGCTTGTGCTTGAGTTCGCGCAGCAGCGCCCTGAGGGGCGAGCCCCCGGCCGTGCGCGTGCCGCGTCTAGCTCTGCGCATGTCCGCCGGCCAGGATCGCGTCCACGACCCGAGTGCGTTGGGCTTCATCCAGGTTCGACCCGCTGGGAAGGCAGATGCCGCGCTCGAACAGCGACTCGGCGACGCTCCCTCCGATGCAGCGCGCGCCCGCGAAGATCGGCTGCAGGTGCATGGGCTTCCACACCGGGCGGGCCTCGATGTCCGCGGCCGCAAGGCGGTCGATGACCGTGTCCCGATCTCCCCCGTACACCGGCGCGTCGATCTCGGCGCACGTCAGCCAGAACGTGGACACGCAGCCTGGTGCGGCGGGCATGAACGCCCACCCCGGCAAGTGCCCGAGCGCGCGACGATAGGCCGCGTTGGTGGCGCGACGTGCGGTGACGCGGCGCTCGAGATCCGCGAGCTGGGCACGCCCCACCGCGGCGAGCAGGTTCGACATCCGATAGTTGAAGCCGATCGCTTCGTGCTCGTAGTGACGGGCCTGGCTGCGCGCTTGTGTCGCGAGGTAGCGTGCTCGGTCGATCCACTCCTTGCGACGGCCGAGCAGCATCCCGCCGCCCGAGGTCGTGATGATCTTGTTGCCGTTGAAGGACAGGATCGAGAGGTCGGCGAACGAGCCGGCCGGCCGGCCTTGATAGGTGGCGCCGAGACCCTCGGCCGCATCTTCGATCAACAGGACCCCATGGCGCTGACACGCCGCCGTGATCGGCTCGAAGTCCGCGCATTGGCCGTAGAGGTCGACGGCGATCACGGCCTTGGGGAGTCGGTTCACCTTGGCGGCGTCGTCCAGCGCCTGGCCGAGGAGCGCGGGATCGAGGTTCCAGGACGCGCGCACGCTGTCGACGAATACGGGGGTCGCGCGGACGTACGTCGTCGCGTTGGCGGTCGCAGCGAACGTGAGCGTCGACATCCAGACTTCGTCCCCGACCCCCACTCCGAGCACCTCCAGCGCCAGGTGCAGCGCTGCCGTGCCGCTGGACAGGGCGAGGGCGTGTGGCACGTGGACGCGAGACGCCATCTCGGCCTCGAAGGCATCGACGTGGGGTCCGAGCGGAGCGATCCAGTTGGACTCGAGCGCGTCGCGCAGCAACTCCAGCTCGTTGCCTGCCAGGTCCGGCGGGGAGAGATAGATTCGCGCCACCGGTCCCTCAGTTCGGGACCGCGGGCGTCGAGCCGCTCTTGCGTCCGGGTGGGTCAGGATCTTCCACGGGCTCCGCGGGCACAGAGACCACGGTCGGCACGGCCTTGCCCACGGTGGGGCGAGCGATCTTGTACTCGGGGACGAGCTCTCCGAGCGCCGCGCGGATCGGATCCGTCGTGGTTCCCGCGGCCACCTCGAGGAGCGTGTCGACGCCGACCATCACGGCATCCGTCGAGTAGGTGGTCATCCTGCCGATGAAGACCTTCGGGTGTTTGGTCTTGTCGGCGTGCTCGCTGTCGGTCGAGAGCTCCTCGAACAGCTTCTCGCCCGGCCGGACGCCACTGAACCGGATCTCGATATCTTCGTCGGGGCGCAGGCCCGAGAGCGTGATCAGATCTCGCGCGAGGTCGACGATCCGGACGGGCTCGCCCATGTCTAGGATGAAGACCTCACCGCCATCGCCCATCGCACCGGCCTGGAGCACGAGCTGGCTCGCCTCGGGAATCGTCATGAAGTAGCGGCGCATCTCGGGGTGCGTCACCGTGATCGGACCACCCGCCGCGATCTGTTCACGGAAGATCGGGATCACGCTCCCGGCAGAACCCAGCACGTTCCCGAACCGCACCGTGACGAAGCGAGTCAGCGAGCCACGGGACAGCGTCTGCAGGTAGAGCTCCGCGACGCGCTTGGTCGCGCCCATCACGGAGGTCGGATTGACCGCCTTGTCCGTCGACACGAGCACGAACCGCTGGACCCGAAACCGGTCGGAGAGATCGGCGACGATGCGCGTTCCGCCGACGTTGTTCTTCACGGCCTCGCCCGGATTCCATTCCATCATCGGCACGTGCTTGTGCGCGGCCGCATGAAACACCAGCTCGGGACTCGCCAGCGTGAACAGCTGCTCCATTCGGATGCGATCGCAGACATCGGCGATGCATGGCTCGATCTGCACGTGCGGAAAGGCCGCCGTGAGCTCGCGGTGGATCTCGAACAACGCGTTCTCGAACCGCTCGACGAGCACCAGGCGCGCGGGGCCGAACCGGACGACCTGCCGGCACAGCTCCGACCCGATGCTGCCTCCGGCCCCGGTGATCATGACCACACGGCTCTGGATCGCAGCACCGACAATCTCCTCGTCGAGCTGGACGGGCTCGCGTCCGAGTAAGTCCTCGATCGCGACCTCGCGAATCCGTGACAGATTCACCCGGTCGCCGACGATCTCGTAGATGCCGGGAATGATCTTCGTCTCGATCCGTGCGTCACGACAGAGCTCGGTGATGCGCCGGATCTCCTGACCATGCGCGTTGGCGATCGTGATCAGGGCGCGCTGGACGTGCTTGCTCTCGGAGATCGCCCCGACGTCCGACGTCCTGCCGAGCACGGTCAACCCACCGATGCTCACGCCGAGCTTGTGCGGATCGTCGTCGAGGAACCCCACCGCATGGAGGCCGAGGTCGGGGCGATTCGCGAGCTCGCGCGCCACCATCACCCCCGCCTGCCCCGCGCCGATCAACAGGACCCGTGTCAGCTCCTCGCCGACGTCCTGCCTTCGGCGATCGGTGGCCTCACCGTGGAGCCTCCGGAGAGCGCGAACCCCAACCAGTCCGAGGAAGGCGAGGGCGAAGTTCATCGCGAGGACCCCGAGCGGGATCACCACGATCGACACGCTCTCGTTCAGCATGGGCCCCACGAGTCGCACGGTGATCAGCAGCGCGGAGGAGGCCCCGATCGCGACCAGGATGCGCGCGCCGTCGCTCATGTTGACGTAGCGCCAGGACATCCTGGGGACGCCGAACAGCGTCATCCCCGCGTACTGGAGGACGACGACGTAGGGCCAGGTCACGAGCAGCACGGTCAGCCACGCCGCTGGCAGCGTGAACTCGAGCCGAAACAGAAACGCGAGCCAGTACGCGACCGACAGCACCGCGATGTCGAGTGCGATCTGGAGGCCACGGTTCAGCATGCGAGGGGACATCGGCGATTAGTCGAGGGGAACTGCGTCAGCGTTCATCCCCTAGGATCGAGGATCAGCGCCAGCGAAATAGTCGACTCGCGACCGTCTGGACGCCCGGACGAAAGGGCATGCGATTCCAGACTGTTACAGATCAGACAAACGGAGATGCATAGGCCGGAGGCTCGATGACCGTGTCGTTGTGGTCGAACGGATCGGTCACGGTCGGATCATCCGGAAAGTCCGGATGTGTCACATCGACGTTGGATTCCTGCTTGTACAGATCGGGGACTCCGATGCAGGAGTCGGCATCTCCGCGGAGCGTCTTCACCGTGTCGGCCACACCAGCAAGCTCGACGAACGACGGGCGCGCCGCATCCGCCGTGGCGCCTCCGTCCACCACCGAGCTGAACTGCTGGCGCGACGTATCGAACATGTTCATCTGCGCCTTGAGCTCGACCAGCTTGTCGTTGACGCAGCTGAGCTTGACGACATCCTTCTGGTTCCGCGCGACCTCTTGCAGGTGGCGGATATGACGAGCGTCCTCGGCCATCTGGGATTCCAGCGCCGATGCGCGCTCCTTCATCTGCGGCAGCGTCAGCTTGGCCGCCGCGGGCTTTCCGGGCGCGGTCGCCGCGGGCTTTCCGGGTGTGGTCGCCGCGGGCTTTCCGGGTGCCACCGGCGAGTCCCCCTGTGCGTGGACGGTCACGGTCGCGAGGAGCGCCAGGCCGGACAGGTATTTCGTGAAGGATCTCATGGCTCTGACCTACGTGCTCCAAACCTACGGGAATCGAGGCGTGGAGTCAATCGGATGTCGGACTGCTCTCGGTACGATGCCGCTGATGGTAGCGACGTTCATCTGAATCTGGCATGAACCGACCGGTGCCGTCTGTCATCTCACCTTCGTTGATGTACGGCGTTCGAGTGCTCGCGGTCCTGATCCTGGCTGCCATCTGTTCCTGTGGGGATAACCCGCCGGTTGTCTACCCGACGATCGCGCCCTTCGATGCGACCAAGCTCACACTCGGGCCGGGCGACAAGATCGAGCTAACCATCTTCTACGGGTCCCAGGAGAGCAAGGCGACCTACAGCCTCGATGGCTCTGGGCAGATGGAGGTCCGCTTCATCGGGAGTGTGGCCGCCGGGGGCAAGACGACGCAGGTGGTGCAGGAGGAGATCCGCTCCCGGCTCGCGGACGGGTACCTCAAGGATCCGGTCGTTTCCCTGACGGTGGTCGAGGTGAACTCGCTCAAGTGCGCGGTGTTCGGTCAGGTCCTCCACAGCGGATCGATCAAGTTCACACCAGGCATGACCGTGACGGAGGCGATCGCCCAGAGCGGTGGCTTCGCGCCGCTTGCCCGCAAGAACATGGTGCGGGTCACTCGCGTGGTCGACGGCAAGAAGCAGACGTACAAGCTGCCGGTGGAGATGATGGGGGAAGGGAAGCGACCCAACTTCCCGATGATGCCCGGCGATGAGATCTTCGTGCCCGAGCGGCCCTGGTAGCGCGTGCGCTCACGGGATCTGGTCGCGACGACCTTGCTGGCGGCGGCGATGCTTGTGGCGATCTTCGGCGTCGGCGGCGCCCTGCGAGGAGTCCAGGCCGCGGTCGCGATCCTGGTCGCGTTGTCGCTCGCCCCACGGGTCTGGTCGCGTCGCGAGTTTGCGCGGCCATCGCCGTTGAGCGTGTTCCTCGGGCTCGCCGCGTTGCTGTGCGCCGTCCAGCTCGTCCCGCTGCCCCGAGGCCTGCTGTTCGTGCTCGAGCCCACCGGCGCCGGTCTGCGTGAGGATGGGGCCCTGCTCCTCGGGACCGCGCCAGCGACCTGCAGCTCGCTCGATGTCCCCGGCACGCTGCGTGGCCTCGCCTTCTTCGTGATCCTGCTCGGGTTCGCCATGCACGCCTTGCGGATCGCCACGACCGAGCGAGGTCGGTTTCAGCTCCTCGCGCTCGTCGGAGCGCTGCTCGGGCTCGTGGCGGTCGTCGTCGGGTTGCATCACGTGTTCGGCGCGACCTCCCTGTTCGGAGTCTACGAGTTCCACCACGTCGGGCCTCATCTGATCGGTCCGCTGCTCAACCTCAACCATCTCGGGTGCGCGATGGCGATGGGCGCCGTCCTCGCGATCGGCCTCGCCGCCTACCGACGCCAGCCAACCTGGGCACGCGTCGGATGGCTCACGGTCGCCTGCGCCGCGGGCTCCGTCACGGTCGCGACGGTCTCGCGAGGTGCCACCATCTCGCTCGTCGCCGGGGCGCTCGTCACGGTCGCGGTGCTGCTCGGGCAGCACCTCAGCGGGGGCTCCTCCGAGGTCCCGAAGCGCCGGACTGCGACGTTCCTGACCAGCTCGCTGCCGATCGGGGTCGTGGCGGCCTGCGTGGTCGTCCTGGTCGTCTACACGAGCGCCAGCAACGTCGGCCACCAGCTCGCGAACACTTCGTTCGACGAGGTCTCGCACTCGAACACGAAGTTCGCGGCGTGGCGCTCCGCGATGACCCTGATCGAGGAGGCCCCGTGGCTCGGCAACGGGCGCGGCGCGTTCGAGGCGGCGTTCACCCATGTCCACCCCGCGAGCGGCACGGTCACCTTCTCGCACGTGGAGAACGAGTACCTCCAGGCCATCGTCGATTGGGGAGTTCCTGGAGCGATCCTCCTCGGGATCACGGCCATCTGGTTCGCGGTCGTCGCGCTGCGTAAGTGGCGAGACGGCCCCCTCGTCGCGGCAGCACTCGGCGCCATCGTGGTGGTGATCGCCCAGAGCAACGTGGACTTCGGGATCGAGCTCCTTGGAATCGCCATCCCGTTGACGGCGGTAGCAGCGACGCTGTCCTACGTGCCGCTGCGGGAGGTGACGGCTCGCAGGTTGGCGATCGCGCGTGGCGTCCGCGTGGGGCAGCTCGTGATGCTGGTCGTCGGGGCGCTGCTGCTGCTGTCCAGCGCGACCACGTCCATCGACGACGAGCACGAGGCCCTCCAGAAGCGAAGCTCGACCTTCGACGACCTCCGTGCGGCCGCCGAGCGACATCCGCTCGACTACTTCGTCTACGCGCGAGCCGCCGAGGTGATGATGCGGCGGAACGATCCCCTCGGCGTGCGGCTGCTCAACCACGCCCTGATGCTCCACCCGACTCACCCTGGCCTGCATCGCCTCGCCGCACGGCTCCTGTTCAACACCGGCCATCTCCAGCAGGCGGCCCTCGAGTACGCCACCGCGCTCCGCGTGGAGAAGTCACCCGAGTCGTTGCTGACCGAGATCGTCGCGGTGTTTCCCCCCGAGCTCGCGGCCGCGGCGATCCCCGCCGACGATCCGCAGATCGATCTCGTGGTCGCAACGCTGGATCGGCTCCGGCATCCCGAGGTCACGACGATCTGGCTCGGACGCGTGCTGGAGCTCGGTACGAACAACGCCCGCGCGTGCGACCTCGTCTACGCGAACGTGATGCAGCACGCCGAGCCTCGAGCAGCCGAGCTCGCAGCTCGACGTTGCGCGAAGCTCCTGCCCGACCGAGGAGCACGCTTCGCCCTCGCGGAGGTGCTGATGCGACAGCAGAGCTACGCCGAGGTCGTCAAGCTCCTCGACGACGTCGAGAGCTGGCCCGGGCGACGGGACGAGAAGGTGCGCGCATGGCTGGTCCGCTGCGACGCCCTCGCCGCGATCGGCGAGCCAGACGCGGTCAAGAAGTGCCTGCGTCGCCTGGGGACCTCTGGCGACGTGACCGAGGATCAGCGCGGTGCGATCACGTCGAGGCTCCAGACTCTCGAGGCTGCGCAGCGCGCGCGCGATCTCGACGTCCCGCCGCCCTGATCACGGCTTGATGTTCTCGAACCGCACCCGCGCGCCGGTCTCGACCCCATGGGCCGCTGACCATCCCGCGTTGACCTCGAGGACGTAGAGCGAGATCGCGCCAACCTTGCGTGACGTCTCGGTCTGGGGCTGAGCGTCATGGACGACGCCCGCGACGGTGAGGTCCGTCGTGATGAAGATCATGTCGAGCGGGATCAACGTGTCGTGCATCCAGAACGACCAGTCACGCTCCTTGCCCATGAAGAACAGCATCCCGCGCTCCGCGCCCAGGTCACGTCGGTCCATGAGCCCCTTGTTGATCACGGGCTTGGTGTCGGCGACCTCGACGGTGACGATGGCCTCCCCGGACACCGTATGGATCGCGACGCGGACCGGAGCTTCGGGATCGATGAGCTGAGTGCGGTGACGCTCTGCGCGGCACCCGACCACGACGAGCAGGACAACCGCGAGCCAGGACGAGCGGCTCAGGGCAGGAACACCAGGGTGAGCCCACTGCGATAGAACGTGAACGAGCCCTGCGCGCTCACGCGCTGACCTCGCAAGTGGAAGGAGTACGCGCCAGCGCCCGTGATCGGGAACGTCGCCGTGCGCGTCACGGAGTGGGTGACGCCCGGCTCCATGAACAGGTAGTCGTACTCCGCGACCGGCGCGACCACGTCGAGGCCATCGGCGATCCACAGGTATCCGGACACCGCCGGATTGCCGGCCGGGCACTCGGCCGCCGTGCAGAACAGATCCGACGTGCCGATCGCGAGCAGGGTGCCCGGACTCGTCGTGGTGATGCCGACGGGGAGGATGGTGGTGGGTGTCGCCGCGGCCAGGACGCCCGGGATCGCGAAGCCCTTGGCGATCACCGCCTCGCCCGAGCCGCACACGTAGTTCGTCGTCTTGACCTCGCCCGCGTCGAGGGTGCCGTTGTCATCCGTGTCGATGCCGGTCCGGATCTTCACGCCACCGGCGCTGCAGTTCGTGCCCGCGGGCTCGGGAGTGACGTCCGTCAGCGTGGCCTTGCCGCAGACGTACTTGGTGGTCTCGATCTCGGCGGCGTCCAAGACACCGTTTCCATTGGAGTCTGGGCCCGTGTTCACCTGGACGCCACCGGCCGAGCAGTTGCTTCCTGCGGGCTCGTCCGCGAGGTCGGTCAGGTAGGATAGGCCGTCCTCACCCGTGCAAGCGGAGGCGGACGCGGCCAGGGACACGAGCACTGCGAGGCGTAGGCGACTCATTGAGAAATCGTATCGCACGTCTCGTGGCCGCAAGGAATACTTCGTGATCTCCTCACCTGGTGGGTGCGGCGGGTCACTTCGGGAAGCCGTGACGAGAACTGTTGCCGCCCCCCTCCGAGATGTGGTCGACTGGCCTCGCTTGATCGTCTCGATTCCGTGAACGTCCGGACGGTCCGCGGAATCATACGTAGTTGGAGCTGGAGCCCTCGATGTCGGATAAAAAGCGCGAAGCCACTGAGCCCGTGGAAGCGGTGAACGTCACGCGCCGGCGGCTGATGCAGATGGCGAAGTACGTGCCTCCGATCGTGATCGGCGCGATCAGCCTTCAGCAGGCGGGCTGCCAGCCAGACCCGACCTGTTCGTGCGCCCCGAGTCCAGCGAGTTGCGGCACACCGACCCCGAAGCCCGCGCCCAGCGACAAGGCGAACACGGACCTCGCTCCGGAGACGTGATGTTCGGTCGAGTCTTCCCGGCGACGGGGGGCCTCATCGCCAAGCACGACGACCAGTACCTGGTCGTCCACGGTGACGGACGCCGCTCCACGATCCGCGGACCTGTCTGCGCGGACATCGACGACGCCCTCGCAAGGTCCGCGCCGACGCCAACGCTCGAGCGACTGGCCTCGGCACATCCCGCGCTCGCCGACCTGACGGCGTGGCTGGCAACACCGTCCGTTCCGCTGACCGTGCTCGATGTGGTGCGGCTCGATGGCTTCGACACGCTGTTCCTCGAGCTCCTCGGTCGGTGCAACGAGCGGTGCATCCACTGCTACGCCGATTCGTTGCCCACGGTGACGGACGCGCTCGACCGCGACACCGTGCGCTCCGTGATCCGCGAGGCCGCGACGCTCGGGTTCCAGCGCGTCCAGCTCACGGGTGGAGATCCGTTGTTGTGCGACTTCCTCGGCGAAGCCGTCGCCCTCGTCCGGAGCAGCGGGATCC
Source organism: Myxococcales bacterium (assembly GCA_016720595.1). Lineage (GTDB taxonomy): Bacteria > Myxococcota_A > Polyangia > Haliangiales > Haliangiaceae > JABFXX01. Next base: position 17,446 of record JADKKI010000041.1, on the reverse strand, counting down.
CGCACGTCGAGATCTGCACCAACGGGCTCGCCCTGAGCGACGAGCTGCTCGACGAGCTGGCGCCGATGCGACCGACGTTCGCGTTCTCGATCTACAGCCGCGATCCGGACGAGCACGACCGGGTGACCCGCACGACCGGCAGTCAGCGCCGCACCCTCGCTGCGATCGATCGCGTCGTCGCCCGAGGTCTCGACCTCCGGGCGTCGATCATCGTGGTCAACCAGCAGGAACCGCTCGAGCGCCTGATCCAGGACCTGCGAGCTCGTGACGTGCCGGAGATCACGTGGACGCGAACGTTTGCGGTCGGGCGCGGCGTCGAGCTCTCCGACGCGAGTCACGCTCGGCCCGTGGACGCGGCGATCGCGGCGGGTGGTGGGCATCGCTCGACCTCTGCCGCCGGCGGGGATCAGCGGCGAGGCAAGCTGTGCGTGACGTACACGGGCGATCTGGTGCCCTGCATCTTCCAGCGCCAGGCGAGCCTGGGCAACGTGCGCGGTACCTCGTTGCTCTCGCTGCTCACGGCTCCGATCCAGCGCGGCGCGCCGCGACGCTTGCTCCCGGGTTCGGAGGAGGCTCCGCGCCGCTTGCAGTGTGCGAGCTGTCGGCTCACCGAGGTTGGGCTCGCGCTCGCGCGAGGCGCAACGTGACCACCCTCCACGTCGCACCCGGACTCACGATCCGGCAGCTCCCCGATGGGGAGGCCGTCGTCGCGCGCGATCAGGGCGCCGAGGCGACCATCGTCAACGCGACCGCGCTCGCCGTGCTCGAGCTGTTCGGCGCACCGTCGACGGAGGAGGAGGTCGCGCGCATCTTCTCCGAGACGTTTCCCCACGAAGACGTCGCGCAGATTCGCGAGGACATCGCGGTGATCGTTCGACAGCTCCGCCAGTCCGGGATTCTCGAGGAATGTGGCAGCGCATCATCGACTGCCTAGGCCTCGCGGTGTCCGTCGGCACGACCGACGAGGACACCGCTACCCGGATCGACGCCGTGCTGCAAAGCTATGCAACGTCGACGGACCCGGTCGCGGTCACCTACGTGCTCGAGGCGGAACCGGTGCCCACGCTCCTGCGCGACGGCGCGCTTCACTCCGAGTACGCCCACCCGCTCGACCTCGTCGCGGGGTTCGAGATCGAGCTCTATCGCCGCGTCCTGAGCCTCGTCGAGGGGATCCCGCTCCACGCAGGCGCCGTGGTCGATCCGGCCGGGGACGCGGTGATCTTCGCCGGCAGATCCGGCGCGGGGAAGAGCACGCTGCTGCGCGCGCTGCTGCCGCTCGGCTATCGCTACCTCAGTGAAGAGTGCGTGCTCCTCCTCGACCGGCAGCGCTGCCGCGGCCTGGCTCGCGCCCTGACCATCGAGGATCCCCACCTCGCGGTGCCGGCCGGCTACCACAGCGATGACTACACCCTGCGCGGGGCCGCCGGATCGCTCCGCCTGTTCCACCCGCCGGAACGAGTGATGTGGCGGGCCGACGCGCGCGCGGCCTGCGTGATCTCGATCGAGCACGCGCCCGATGCGGTCTTCGAGCTCGCGCGCCTTCGCGGCGGCGCTGGTCTGCTGGCGCTGTGGCCGGCCATCTTCCGGCACGAGCCACGGATCCTCGACCGCGTGGACGCCGCGTTCGAGGGCATCCCCCTGTTCAGCCTCCGGACTTCGAGGCCCCACGAGGCGCTCGAGCGTGTCCTCCTTCTCGCGCAGGAGCTCGGCCTTGCCCGACCGTGACGTCGACGATCTCGGGCGCGCGAGGAGCTTCGTCTCGGCGGTCCTGCGGGCGGCGACGCCGGCGGTAGTCCCCTCGGTCGTGTTGCTCCAGACCAACTACCTCGGGCCGATGGCCTACCGGCGCGGCGTGACCGAGCGTCGGGCGGAGTACGCCGCGTCACTGATCATGGCGGATCGTCGTCATCGCACGCTGCGCGAGGTCACGGCGCGCTTCGCTTCGCGCGGGATCGAGCTCGTGATGATCAAGGGTGCGGCGTTCGCGGGGACGATCTACCCGGATCCAGCCGAGCGCCCGATGCACGACATCGACGTCCTGATCCGGATCGAGCGCCTCCCGGAGGCGAGCCGCCTCCTGCTCGATCTCGGGTTCGAGAGGGTTGGCTTCACGCGCAAGCTCTCCGCCTACTACCACGCGGTCGTGTTCCGTCGCGGCGACATCATGTTCGAGCTCCATCGCAACATCGTGCAGCGGTTTCGCACCCGCATCTCGGTCGAGGCGTTGTGGGAGCGATCCACGCCGGATCCTCTCGGGAGCGGCGCCCGCCGGCTCGATCCGATCGATGACCTCCTGATCTGTACACTCCACATCGCGCGCCACGAGCTCGCGGTGCCCGCGATCAACTACGTGGACGTGCGGCGCCTGTGGGACCGCCTGACCGAGGACCAGCATGCCCGGCTCCGCGCGCGCGCCGCGGACTACCGCGTCACGCGCGCGGTCGAGGCGGTGCTCCAGATGACCGAGCTCCTCGCGCGGGGGGCGTCGGCCGCGCCGTCGGTGGGGGTTGGCTCGCGCCTGCTGTTGACGACCGATGACGTGCTGCTCGGCGTGAAGCCACGACGAGCACGGCAGATCGGGCAGAAGCTGCTGCTCACCGAGGGCGCCCGCGAACGGCTCGGCCTCGGCTTCTCGTACGTCGCCGCGATCGCTGAGGGGTGGTATCGCGGACGCGCCGAGCGTCAGCGGTAGCGCTTCGCGGCTTCCACGAGCCAGCTCCGGTTCGGCGCCTTGGCCGCCACGCCCTCGAGCAAGGTCGCGGCGCCGGCGCGATCTCCCGCGGCGGCCTTCAGCGCGGCGCGCTCGCACAGCGCCCAGGTCGCGAAGAACGGCACGTGATACGCGGCGTAGAAGTCGAGCGGCGCCGCGTACGCAGCATCGAGCTTCGGATCGGCGGCTGCCTGGGGGCCAGGCGGCAGCACGCAGCCACCCCCGGAAGAACGTCGCGCGCGCTCGGACCAGGCCGGCGAGCGAGGTCGGTGCGCCATACGCGGGCTTGATCGGCGTGGCCTCCGCCGCGAGGGTGTCGAGCTGCGCAGCGATCTCGGTGGCGCGGTCAGGCTCGAGGATCCCGGCGACGAACAGGCACGCCCCGCGCTCGCGCGCCTGCGCATCTCCGCCGCTGAGGCACGGCGCCACCGTGGCCTTCGCCGCATCGAGCTCGCCGTCCATCCACTGCAGGAGGGCGAGTGCCGCGCGACGCACCGGGCGGCGCGACGCACCTGCGCGCTCGAGCGAGCGCTGGTACAGCTCCTTGGCGCGCGGGCGTTCGCCGGCGAGGGCGAGCACCTTGGCGAGGCCCGCCAGGGTGTCCTCGCCCTCGGCGAGGCGCAGCGCCTCCTCGGCGGCGACGATCGCCTCGGCGGACTTGCCAGCGGCAGCGAGCGTGGTGGCGTACACCCCGACGGCATCGGCCTCGCCTGGGAAGGCCTCGCGATACATCTTGCCGATCCGCAGCGCCTCGACCGGATCGTCCAGGTACAGCAGCACCGACGAGTAGTGGTCGTAGATCCGGCCGCGCAGCGACGGGGCCGTGTCCGCCAGCAAGGCCTTGTACTCGTCGCCCGCACCGGCGTAGTTGCCCGAGCGGTACGACAGCTCGGCGGCCCAGAACGCGAGCTCGCGATCGCTCGGAGCGCCGGCGCCCGTCAGGGCGGAGCGCGCGGCCGGAGCACCCTGCTGCGTGTACGTGATCGCGGCATCGACGAGCGCGCGGTCCTTGCTGTGCTCCTCGGTCGCGGGAGCGCGGGCGCGCACCGGCGATCGCCGCCTCGCGATCAGCCTGCGGCGCGCCGCCGAACAGGATCATGTACGCGTTCGCGCGCGGATGATCCGGCGCGGTGGCGAGCGCCGCGCGGAGCGGAGACAGCGCCTTGTCGTTGTAGAACACGTCGTACTCGTCGAGCGCGCGCTTGACGGGCTCGTCTCCTGGGCCGATCGGCGCCGGGCGATGCGCGCGCCACCACCACACGCCCACGCCCGCGCCCGCCACGAGCAGCACAGCTGCCACGGCCAGCGGCCAGCGCCGAGCTGGCGGTGCGAACCGGCGCGCGCTCGGGCAGCCACGGCCGTGCGCAGCGCCTGCATCGTGGGGTATCTCGCCTCGGGCGCCTTCGCGAGCGCACGCCGCACGATCTCCACGATCGGATCGGGGATCCCTGCGAGCTCGGGCGGCGGATCCGACTTGATCTGGTGGAACAGCTCCGCCATCGAGGTCGCCGTGTACGGCGGCTTGCCGGTGAGGATCTCGTGTGCGAGCACGCCGACGGAGAACACCTCGCTGCGCTCGTCGGGGGAGGCGCCGTCGATCTGCTCCGGGGCCATGTACAGCGGCGTGCCGATCAGCTGACCCGCGTGCGTCTGGTAGCTCGCGATCTCCATGCTGGCGGCCACGGTGCGCGCGGACGCGGTCGAGGGCGCCGATGCCGATGCCGATGCCGATGCCGATGCCGATGCCGATGCCGATGCCGATGCCGGTGCCGATGCCGATGTCGCACGGAACGGTGCGGACTCGCTCGGCATGGTCTCGTCGAGCGCGATCTTCGACGACGGGATCGCAGGCGTGAGGCTGGTGGCCGCCGGCCCGCCGTCGTCGCCGAGGAGCTTGGCGAGTCCGAAGTCGAGGACCTTCACGCCCTCCAGCGTGACCATGATGTTCGCGGCCTTGATGTCGCGGTGGAGGATCCCGCGCGCGTGCGCGGCCACCAGCGCATCGGCCACACCCTCGATCCAGCGTAGCGCCACCTCGAGCGTCGGCGGGCCATCCTTGCGGAGCGTCTCGGACAGCGTGCGGCCTTCGACGAGCTCCATGACGAGGATGTCGTCGCCCTGGTGGCTGACCACATCGAACAGCGTGACCACGTTGTGGTGCCGGATCGCCGCGGCGGCGCGGGCCTCGCGGAGCATCCGCGCGCCGCTCCACATCGCCCGCGAGGTCCGCCGGGATCACCTTGAGGGCGACGTAGCGATCGAGGCGCTCGTCGCGCGCGCGCCACACCTCGCCCATCGCTCCCTTGCCGAGCTGGGACACGAGCCGGTAGGGCCCGACCAGGTCACCCGACTCGGGCATCGCGCCAACTCTACTCGATCACTTCGTCGCGGTCAGGAACTCGACGAGCGCCTTGTTGAAGCTCTCCGGGTCCTGCCACATCACGAAGTGGCTCGCGTCCTGAACACGGTCGCCTGGCCGTTCGGAATGAGCTTCGCCATCTCACGCACCTGATCGAGGACGATGATCTCGTCGTGATCGCCGAGTGCGATCATGCTGGGTGCCTGGATCGCCTTCAGCTGCGCCTTGGTGAACCCGGCCGGGTTCCGCCACACGGGGAGCAGCGCATCGATCAGGGCATCGAACGACTTGGCTTGGACGACAGCTTGCCGTGATCGGCCTTGCACTTGGCCGCATACGCCTGGAACGTCGCCGACGACGACCCACCGCGCGGCTTGCCCGTTCGCGTCGTAGTTCGCGCCGACGATGAACATCTTGCTGACGCGGGCGGGCTCGTGGATCGCCAGATCGAGAGCGATCTCACCACCATCCGACCAGCCCACCATCGCGGCCTTCTTGATCGCGAGCTTGTCCATCACCGCGATCACGTCCTCGGTTATCGAGTGATACGTCAGCTTGGCCTTCGAGAGCGTGCTGCGCCCCTGCCCGCGCGAATCGATCACGATGACCTGGAACGCATCGGTCAACACCGGGACCTGGAACGCGAAGTGATCCGAGTTCCCGAGACCGCCGTGGAGGAGGATCACTGGCTCGTGCTTGCCGTCGGTCTGGCCGTAGATCGCGTAGTAGATCTGCGCTCCCGCCACCTCGACACGGCCGGTGGACGCCGCCTTCGGCATCTCCGGGGGCAGCGGTAAGGTCCCACCGCGGCTTGACCTTGGGGGCCGCGCTCGCCGCGGTCACCGCGAGCAGAGCCCGCAAGCGACGGCGACGGCGCGAAGGTACATCCCCTCGATAGTGCCGCTAGCCCGGCTGGAAGCGCCAGCGCGAGCTTGAACGCCTGCTCGGTGGCGTCGCCGTCCTTGTCGCGCGGGATCGCGAAGTGCCAGCCACTCATCAGGCTCGAGATACAGGCATCGACGTCGGTGCTCACTGCGGGCGCTGTTGTCGTCGAGGCCGCCACGCTCGTTGACCGTGAACGACATCGAGATCTTGCCGCCGAGCTTGGCATCCTCGAGCAGGCCCTTCTTGTAGCAACGCTGGAGGCCCGACATGTACACGCCGTTGATCTTGTCGAGGACCATCGCGACCGTGAGCGTGGTGCCCGGTCCCTCGGGCGGGAGCGGCCGGATCTGGATCCGCCCACCGGGCGTGGTCTCCGGGACGCTTCCGGCGTCTGGTTCGCGACCTGCGTGGGATCGTCGATCTGCGGGCCGTTCGGATCGGTGCCGATGCCCTCGCGCGGCTGCTTCCGGAACCCGCCGTCCTCGTTGCCGACCACGACCTTTGCGATCACCGACGGCATCGATCTGCTTGTTGAGATCGGCGCCGGGCTGCCGCTTGTTCAGATCGTTCGCGCCGGTCCGGCCGATCTCGAGCCGGTGAGGATCGAGGCGAACCGCTGGGCATCGTCCTCGGTCATCACCGTAGGCTGCGTGCGCTGTCCCGGAATCGGCCGGGGACGGCTCACGATCGGCGCGCGCGGTCTGGGTGGGCGTCACGGGCGTTGCCGCGCCCGGGCCCGGATCCGGTGGTCGTCGGCGGTGCCGGCTCGTCGGGGAGCGTCACCTCCATCACCTCCTGGTGGTACTGCTGCGCCACCGGGGTCTCGAGCATCGAGTGCGTGTCCACATCGTCGAGCCACGCGTACGCAGCGATCCCGAGGTGCGCCGCCACCGAGGCGCCGATGATCACCGCGAGGCGACGATCGATCCGATCGCCGAGCGTGCCGCGGATCGAGGCGGGTAGCACGGGCCGCGGCGTGATGGGCGCTGCCGCGATCTCCTGGAACAGGATCGTGGCATCCCCGAGCTGCAGGCGGCCGCGGGTGCCGCGGGGAATCGGGAGCGTCCACACCCCGTCGACCGCGCTGCCCTGCTGGAGCTCGCTCTGGATCTGGTCCCCGCGCGCGATCCGGCCGCGGAACGCCTCGGTCACCCGGAGACGAAGCTGGCCATCATCCATCACGAACAGCACGTGCTCGCGGGGTACGCCTCGGCCGGAGCGACAGCGTGCAGCGCAGCGACTGCCCGAAGGTGATCTGGCGCGCTGCTCGATAACACCCGTTCTTCCACGAGGTTACCGCCGAGGGGGAGGCCAACACGGAGGGCGCGAGCGGTCATCTCCCTGATAACGCGCCAAGCTCGCGAATGATCTACGGATGGACGTTCGTCCATCATAACGGATATGGACGCTTGTCCAATATAACGGATGTCAGGTACGGTTCCGATCGTGACGCTCCGCCGCTCTCACCTCGCGAGCCTCGAAGACGAGGCCGTTCACATCCTGCGCGAGCTCGCCGCCGAGCGTGAGCGTCCGTGCCTCCTGTTCTCCGGCGGCAAGGATTCGATCGTGCTGGTGCACCTGGCGCAGAAGGCGTTCCGGCCTGCGAGGTTCCCGTTCCCGCTTCTCCACGTGGACACCGGCCACAACTTCCCCGAGACGCTCGCCTACCGCGATCGCAGGGATCGCCGAGATCGGCGAGCGCCTGATCGTCGCGCACGTGCAGGACTCGATCGATCGCGGCCGCGTGGTGGACGAGATCGGCCCACGCGCCTCGCGCAACCGGCTGCAGACCACCACGTTGCTCGATGCGATCGAGGAGCACCAGTTCGATGCCGCGATCGGCGGCGCTCGCCGAGACGAGGAGCGCGCCAGGGAAAGAACGGATCTTCTCGCACCGCGACGAGCTCGGCAGTGGGGATCCCGCGGCAGCAGCGCCCCCGAGCTGTGGTCGCTGTACAACGGCCGGCTCCCGACGCGGCGAGCACCTCCGCGTGTTCCCGCTCTCGAACTGGACCGAGCTCGATGTCTGGCAGTACATCGCCGCGGAGAGCATCCCGCTGCCGTCGATCTACTTCGCCCATCGCCGCGAGGTGTTCGAGCGCGACGGCATGCTCTACGCCGCCAATCCGTTCGTGACGCTGTTGCCGCAGGAGCGGATCCGCACCGAGGACCGTCCGGTTCCGCACGATCGGTGACATGACGTGCACGGGCGCGGTGCGGTCCGAGGCCACCACGCTCGCCGAGGTGATCACCGAGGTCGCCGCTGCGCTGGCTCACGGAGCGCGGCGCCACCCGCGCCGACGATCGGTTCACCGAGGCGGCGATGGAAGACCGCAAGCGCGAGGGCTACTTCTGATGCTGATCTCCGAGAGTGTGGATTCCCAGGCGCCGGTCGGGCTCGTCGTGGATGGCGAGCTGCTCCGGTTCTCGACGGCGGCTCCGTCGACGACGGCAAGTCGACCTGATCGGGCGCCTCCTACGACACCAAGACCGTGTTCGAGGACCAGCTCGATCACGTGGAGGATGTCGCGCCGCCGCGGTGACGAGCGCGTCAACCTGGCGCTCCCTGACCGATGGCCTGCGCGCCGAGCGCGAGCAGGGCATCGCGATCGACGTCGCGTATCGCTACTCCTCGCCACCCGGCGCCGCAAGTTCATCATCGCCGACACACCGGGACATCTCCAGTACACGCGCAACATGGTCACCGGCGCGTCCACCGCGAACCTGTCGATCATCCTCGTCGATGCGCGCACCGGCCTCGTCGAGCAGAGCCGGCGCCACGCACTGATCGCGCGCAGCTGCTTCAGATCCCGCACCTCGTGTTCGCGATCAACAAGATGGATCTCGTGGGCTGGTCCGAGGCCCGATTCCGCGATCAGGGCCAGCATCGGCGCGCTGATCGCCCCGCTCGGGGTCCGCGACACCACGGTGATCCGGCTGTCGGCGCTGACCGGCGCGAACGTCGTGAGCGCAGCGCCGAGATGCCCTGGTACACGGGGCCGACGATCCTCGAGCACCTCGAGCGGGTGCCGATCACGTCGGACGCGGACCTCTGGCACGCCCGGTTCCCGGTGCAGTGGGTGATCCGCCCGCAGTCCACGAGCCACCCCGACTACCGGGGCTGCGCAGGCCAGGTCGCGGGAGGGCGTGCTGCGACCGGGCGACGACGTCATCGTGCTGCCCAGCGGCGTGACCACCAAGATCGCGCGCATCGAGCAGGGCGGCGTGCCGATCGACGCGGCCTACGCCACGATGAGCGTGACCCTCCACCTCGCCGACGATGTCGATGTGGCGCGGGGCGACATGCTCGCCCGGCCCGCGAGCCAGCCCACGAGTGGGCCGCGAGCTCCGAGGCGATGGTGTGCTGGATGTCGGAGCGCCCGATGGCGCGGAGCGGTTGCTACGCGCTCAAGCACTCCCACCCGGTGGACCCGCGCCGTGATCTCCGAGCTCGCGTACAGGTTCGACATCAATACGGGCGCCCACGACGCAACCGCCGAGAAGCTCGGCAAGAACGATCTCGGCCGGATCCGGGTCAAGACCACGACCCCGGTGGTCTACGACGCCTACGCCCAGAACCGCCTGACCGGATCGTTCGTGCTCGTCGACGAGGCCACCAACGAGACCGTCGCCGCGGGGATGCTGCTGCCCCCGGCCGCGGGCGGGTAGCAGGGAGCAACGTTAGTCGGGCCGGGCGCTAACCAAACGCCGGTCGGCTTGCCGTGGTGTGGCCATGAGCGACGCCAGCATCACCGTGACCCTCCCGATGGCAGCCAGAAGCAGACCGCTGCCGGCACGTCGATCGGGACGTTCGTGAGGGGATGCGATCGGCCCCGGCCTGGCCAAGGCGGCGGTGCTCGCGAGGGCGAACGGGACGTTCGTGGATCTCTCCGCACGCTCGACGTCGACACCACGCTCCAGAGATCTTCACCACCAAGGCTCCGGAAGCGCTCGGAGACGATCCGTCACGACGCCGCGCACATCGTCGCGGATGCGGTCCAGCGGCTGTTCCCGGTACGCAGGTCACGATCGGCCCCTCGATCGAGAACGGGTTCTACTACGACTTCGATCGCGGCCAGCCGTTCTCGAGGAGGAGCTCGCCAAGATCGAGGTCCTGGCCAACCAGATCGTCGCCGCGGATCTGCCGTTCCAGCGCACCGAGGTCACGCCCGATCAGGCGGTCCAGATGTTCACGGCCAAGGGCGGAGACCTCTAAGGTCGAGATCATCCAGGACATCGTCGGCAAGGGCGCGACGGTCCTCACCCTGTACAGCCACGGCGACTGGGTCGATTTCTGCGAGGTCCGCACGGTCCCTCGACGGCCAAGTCGGCGTGATCAAGATCCTGTCGTCCTCGGCGGCGTACTGGCGCGGTGATCACCGCAACAAGTCGCTGCAGCGGATCTGGCACCGCGTTCTTCGATCAGAAGGGCCTCGATACCTGGCTCCAGCAGCGCGAGGAGGCCGAGAAGCGCGATCACCGCCGGCTCGGTAAGGACCTGGACCTGTTCCACTTCCATCCGTTCTCCCCGGGCGCCGCGTTCTGGACCCCGAAGGGCACGGCGATCTACACGGTGCTGTCCTCGTACATGCGCAAGCTCGCGCTCGAGAACGGCTACGTCGAGATCAAGACCCCGCTGCTCTACAACAAGGGCCTGTGGGAGACCTCCGGCCACTGGGGCAAGTACAAGGAGAACATGTTCCTCATCGAGGACAGCGAGGCCAAGGCTGCGGGCGATCCGGACCCGCACAACTTCTCGCTCAAGCCGATGAACTGCCCGTCGCATCACCTCTACTACGGGTTCCGCAAGCAGAGCTATCGCGAACGACGAGGTGCAGCGCTCGTGAAGCTCCTCGATCACGTCTACAACGCGGTCGGCCTCAAGTACTCCGCGAAGTTCGCAACCCGCCCGCCGCAGCGGATCGGCGACGACGCGATGTGGGATCGCGCGGAGGCCTCGCTCAAGTCCGCCCTCGATGGCCTCGGGCTCGCGTACGAGCTCAAGCCCGGCGATGGCGCGTTCTACGGCCCCAAGATCGACTTCGACGTCTCCGACAGCCTCGGCCGCAAGTGGCAGCTCGGGACGATCCAGCTCGACTACGCGGCCCCCGAGCGCTTCGATCTCACGTACGTCGCCGAGGACGGCAAGCCGCACCGCCCCGTCGTCCTCCACCGCGCGATCTACGGCTCGTTCGAGCGGTTCATCGCGATCCTGATCGAGCACTTCGCCGGCGCGTTCCCGGTGTGGCTCGCGCCGATCCAGGTCGCGATCGTCACCGTGATCGATCGCGTCAACGACCACGCCCGCACCGTGGTCTCGCGCCTCGCCGCCAATGGCGTCCGCGTGATGTTCGACGACAGCAACGGGATGATGAAGGCGAAGATCCGCGACGCCTCGCTCCAGAAGATCCCGTACACGATCGTGATCGGCGAGAAGGAGGTCGCGAGCGACTCCGTCAGCATCCGCACGTTCGGCGCGGCCGATCAGCAGAAGATGGAGACCATGACGTTCGATGCGTTCGCTCAGCGGCTCGCGCTCGAAGCGCGCTTCCCCTGAACCGCCAGCGCCCGTGCAGGCCGCCAGCGCGCGCGCCGCCAGCGCGCGAACCGCCAGGGTTCGTTCCCCGGCGCTTCGGTGCCTCGGAGGTGACGAACCGCCAAGAGCGCCAAGGACGCCAAGGTCGGAGAGTTTTTCGGCCTGTCACGAGCGCCCGCCCAAGGGCGCGCACGCTCCATATCAGTGCCTGACGAGGAGAAGCTGGGCCGACGATAAGCTGGGCCGACGACAAGCTGGGTTGACGACAAGCTCGACGACACGCGAGGCCGACCGACGACACGCGAGGCCGTCGACGATCTCGGCCGACATCACTCGGCCAGGCGGCGGAGCATCACGACCGAGTCCTTGTCGCCCACTTCGCTCTCGAGGATCGTCCAGCCGTTTCGCTCGTAGACCGGGGCGGTGACGGCGAGGCAGTCAATGTAGAGGCCCGTAATCTCGACCTGCATCGCCCTCGATCCTACTCCCGCGCGACGATCGTGGTGATCGAGGATCGAGGGGATCAGGGGATCGAGGGGGATCGACAAGATCGAGGACGGAAACACCCATCAGCAGACTGGAGCGCTCGTGTCCCTGGGCGGACTCGCGACAGGCTGAAAGATCCTCCGACCTTGGCGCCCTTGGCGGCCTTGGCGGTTCGTAAACTCTGTGGCACCGAAGTGCCGGCGAACAAAGGCTTGGGCGGCACCTCCGGGACACGGAAGTGCCAGCGAACAAAGCTTGGCGGTTCGCGCCCGGCCCTGGCGGCTCAGTCCGGGACGAGCTGCAGCGTGATCGCGAAGCTGGCCTCGGTGGCCTCGCCGTCCTGTCCTTCCGGGATCGGGAACCGCCAGCTGCCCATCAGACCGCTGATGCAGTCATCGACATCGCCCGCGAAGCCCCTTGGCCTTGCCCGAGGTCGTGCGGCCGGTCTCGTTGACCGTGAGCGACAGGGTGACCTTGCCGCGCGCCGTGGCGTCCTTCTTCGGGTACTCTTGTAGCAACACTTGAGGCCGGCCATGTACGCCGACTGGATCTTCGAGAGGACGACGTCCGGGGTCAGGGTGGACTCGTCAGAACGTCTGCTGCCGCCGACGGTGATGCGGCCGGTGGGGACCTTCTCGGTCTTGCCGCCGCCCGCGGACTCCGGGGCCCGTGGGGCCATCGATCTTCGGGCCAGTGCCGGTGCCGACGCGCGGATCACCATCACCGCGCGAGCCACGACCAGCGCCGCCACCGATGGCGACCGCTTGCCGCCTCCCTCGACGCCATCGATCTGCTGACCGAGATCCGCGCCCGGGCGGCGTTTGCCATGTCGCCTCGCTGGTGCCTTCTCGCCTTCGCCGGTGAGCAGATCGGGAACCCCCGCTCCTCCTCCTGCATGGCGACGGTGTCCTTGTCGCTGCGGCCGCCATCGGGCTTCTCCGAAGGCTTCGAGGGCACGGTGGCCGGCTTCTTCTTCTTCTCGGGCGTGGCGTTGCTGGCGGCGGAGCCCTGGTCCGGCGACTTCGTCACCTCCGGGCTGGACCACGTCGGACCTGATAGGTCTCGGGCTTGAACGTCAGGTTGTACGCGCGCTCGGCCATGCCGTTCCGGGACCTCGATGTCCCAGAACGTGGCGGCGATCGCGATCGCGAAGTGGAACACGACGGATGAGCCGAGGATCACGCTGGAGCCGCGCGGATCGCAGCGGTCCGCGAACGCCACGCACCGGAAGGCGGGCAGCATCGGCTTGGGCCATCGCGGTGGCTCGGTGACGAACCGGAACGATCGCGAGATCGCCGAGCCGAGAGCTTGCCGCGTGCGGCATCGCCGAGCGGCACCTGGAAGTACTCGCCGTTGTTGGTGGCGCCGCGGCCCGACTTCGAGCGTGCACCGAGCGTGTTGACTCGCCCGGTGCCATCAGAGAGCGTCGACCATCCATCTTTTGCGAGGAAGCGGAGGGAGTACTTGTTCTCGTCGATCGCGAACAGCGTAAACTTGAGCGGCAGCCCCTCGACCGGAATCGGGAAGGCGCTCATCGATAGGTCGATCGTCACGGGCGTGCGCTCGCGGACCAGCCAGTCTTGACGATCTTGCCGCCGCGCGCCGCACTGATGCGGAGGATCCGCTGCCTCGGAGCGCCGGCTGAAGTGCCGCCTTCCCGGAGAGCGTGGAGTCGCCATCTGAAGGGCGATTTCTGACGTCTGGAGGATGAAGCGGCATGAAGTCCTGCGAGGTTCTCCCACTCGTAATCGATGCTCTTCACCGTCAGCACGTAGACCACGCGCTGGGCTCGGGACCTGCTTACCACCGAGACCACCGTATCGATCACCATCACCGGCTTGCCGCCGACGCAACGATGTGGAACTTGCCCTGCTTCTCCTCGCCGCCTTCCGGCGTCATCCGGGCAGCTTCGGCGCGCCGTAGGTGTGCCGTAGCCCGAGATAGGCCGAGTGCTCGGTCGGCCGCCCGGGCCAGTCATGCGTTGCATGGTCGTCCTCACCATTATGTGCCCTCGCCGACTCTCGCCACCAGAACTCCCACCACTACTTCGCCTCCGGCGTCCTTCTTCTCTTCTCGTCAGCTTTGAGGTGTTTGATGGCCCGGCGACGTCCTTCATGTGGTCGCCAAGAGTCTGATGTCGCGGCCGGGCTTGTTCTTTGTAATCGCCGAAGTAGCCCCGGCGGCGTTCAGGCGGGCCATCCCATCGGTGACGTTCGGGAACGGATCGTTCTCGAGGTGGAGCAGCTTAGGCCGTAGTGGCCGCACCGTGTAGTTGGTGTCGCGTTGGATCGCGCGCCTGGACATGCCCCCTCGGCCTTGCGACGAGAGTCATTGTGCTCCGCCGGCGCCCGCGCCAGGATAGTCCGCCGATCGACCGCGGTACGCCGGGAGCCCAGGGAGGACAGGGTCACGCGAGTCGTTGCGGTTGAATTCCGGTGGTCAGGGCCTCGAACGTCTGTTGCGCTTCGCCGTATTGGCTAGTTCTGCAGCTTTGCGCATCGCCCAGGTTGACGAGCGCGCCCGCGCGGTTCGGATTGGTGCCGACGGCCTCTCGTACGCGAGCCTCGCGCTATTTGGGTCGGTTGGTCTTGTCGTAGGCCAGGCCGTACACGTAGTAGACCTGCGCGTTGTTCTTCGCGGACTCGCGCTTGAACAGATCGTTGAGGACGAGCCCGCCGTGTCGTAGGGGTCTTGTGGTGGTAGGCGAACGCGATCACCGCTGCGGCATCTACGTCCGCCGCATCGAAGGTCAGCGCGAGCCGCGCCTCCCTGAGGGCGGTGCCGGGGATCTGGGTTCGTTGGGGTGAGTGCGCGCCACGCGCGACCTGAGGTGTTGCTCGACCTGCGTCTTCGTCGCCGCCGGATCCGGATCGAGGTTCGATATGCAACTTGTGGCGTGATCTCGCCCGCGCGTCGGAGCCGCTGCCCGCACCGCTGCCACTGCCTGCGCCGCCCCCCGTGCCGCCGGTGTTCCCACCGCCCAGGTCCTGCCACCGGTCCCGCTGCCGGTCCCGCTGCCGCCACCGGCGATCCGTCGGACCGCCGGTGTCCTTCAACGACCGCGAGCCGCCCGATACCCTCTTGTCTGGGCGTGGTGTCCTTCTTCTGCTCCTGCCGCCGCCCAGGCGATCAGGAACGACAGCAGGACGGTCCCGAGGACCCGGGTCGTGGGGTTAGAAACGCTCGACGACGCCATCCGGACTACCTTGAGAGCGGTTTGAGAGCCTGCGCGTGAGCCTTCATGGAGCCTCCTTCCCTGGATGATCTCCTGGAGCAACGACGTGACTTGCCCGGGAATTCGGGCGTCCGAGATTCTCCTGCGCCCGGCGGCTCCAATTTGTTGGAGATGCCGCCGCGCCTGGCCAGGTCGTAGACCTCGGCCCACTCGGTCTTCGCCTCGCTGAGGTGCTTCACGAGGCTTGTCACGCTGGCGGCTCTGTAGGCGGCGACTGTGTTTCTTTCTTCGCCACCGGCACCGATCGTGAGCGTCGCCCACCTTCTCGGGCCGAACTCGTACTGATGTCGGCGTAGCGGACCTTCGCGGCTATCGACAGCTTCGGCCACGCTGCACGGATCGAGCGCGAGGTACTTGTCCTCGGCGGTGCGCTTTTTGAGCTTCTCGATCTCGGCGTTCTGCGACTTCGCCTCGGCCACGTCCGCGGCCTTCTTGATCGGGTGAACGGGGGTCCAGGTCGCGGCGTAGTACCTCGGCTTCCATGAGCGCTCACCACCGGCGAGCTTCGCGCCACGGTTACCTCTTTCTGCGAGCCGCGCGGCCCACGCGGATGATCGTCTCCCGGCCCGCGGCCCAGCCTGCGGGTCTGGCCCTTCCGCTTGCGCAGCGCCGCGGTGTCGCAGAACGACCGGACGGTCGTCCTCGTTGCCGGCGTCCTTCCTGCAGGCGTTGGCATCGCCGTTGACGTTCTAGCGGCGCGCGCGCTCGGAGACGGCGGGCGGATCCGATTGATTCTCGCCGTACTGCGTCTACAGATCGACGGCCTTCTTGAAGTCGTGGTTGGAGCTCGGAGGCGAGCGTGGCGTTGAACAGCGCATCGAGGCCGATCTCCGTCGAGCGCGCGGCGGCTGCTCGCCGGGCAGCGGATCCGGAGCCTTGATGCCCTTGGACTTCGCGACCTTCGCCAGGTTGTGGAGCTCGAGGTAGCTCTGATCGCGTTGTCGTACTCGAACTTCGCCCGATAGCTCGCGGCGGTCAAAGGCGCATCGTATCGAGATAGAACAACGGGCTCTCGCGGAAGTTCTTCTGCGTGTTCGCGGTGAACTTCCTTGAACAGCGACAGCGCGTTGTTCGGCTTGTCGGCGAGCTTGTAGCTGACGGTCGCAAGTCGTACAGCGCCACCGGCAGATCGGGATCGGTGTTCGGTGCGGTCTAGTAGAACCGATAGAACGCCTCGGCGGCCGGGATGTACTGCTTGTTGGCGTGGTGCTCCGCGGCGCGCGAGAAGTTCAGCGAACGGTTCTGCGAGATCGCGAGTTTTGATGCTTCTCCGCATCACCGGCACTTCTGCGCGATGAACTTTTTGTTGGTGGCCCCGATCGTACCGAAGTTCGATTGCGCCTCGTAGATCGCGAGGATGCCGTCCTCGGCCTTCGCCGCCTCAGGCGCGCCGCAGAACTTGTCCATCACCTTCTGGAACCGGGCGATCGCGTCATCCACGGGGAGGCGCCGCGAGGCTGATCAGCGCCGCGTTGATGCCCCGACCCGGAGCTGCCTTCGATCGGGGACCAAATTGCCCTGGTAGTTGTCGCACTCCGCCTGGAGCTTCACGTAGATCCGGGGAGCGGCTGCGCCGACCACGGCTGCGGCAGCGCCTTCATGTCCGGGCGATGGTCGGGACCCGGAGCGCCCGCAGCTTTGCCCTCCCTACTTCCTTCTCGGCCTCGGCCTCGTACGACTGGAGGATCGAGCGCGCCGGGTCGATGTAGTACGTGGTGCCCATATCCTTGTGGTCGCGGACCCAGGTGTACGCGACGATCGCCTCGGGATACCGCTCGCTCCAGCGGAGCGCCTCGCCCTGGAGGAACGTGAACTCGTAGATGTAGTCGCTCTCGGATAGGTCGGGATGAACGTCCGCTGGTAGAGCTCGACGGACTTGCTTCGGTGGTTAATCGCGTGAGGTAGTCCTGCTTCGCTCTGCGGATCCTTCCTTGGGCGCGGCGTCGTAGTCCTTGGCGCATCGTGGTGGCGGCGGTGTGCGTGTTGCGCGTGGCCGCATAGAGCGCGCTCGGCGATCCGGGGCGCTGGCTCTCCATCGCCTCGCGATCCTTCCAGTTCGCCGCGAACCCGGGCGTGCCTCGGCGCGTACCGCGTGGCGAGCTGGCGGCCGCGGCATCGGCCGCGAACTTGTCGCCCTTGAGCTCGAACACGCTGACGATCTCTGGGTGGACCAGCGGGTTCTTCGGGTTGAGTTCCTACGGCGGGCCGATCGCGAGCCGATACGAATCGACCGCC
>JADKKI010000040.1 GCA_016720595.1 Myxococcales bacterium | reverse complement strand
CCGGCGTTGTTGATGATGATGTCGATGCGGCCGAAGGCGTCGACCGCCGTCTTGATGATCTTGTCGCCGTCCTCGACGGAATCGTAGTTGGCCACGGCCTGACCGCCGGCCTCCTTGATCTCGGCCACGACCTTGTCGGCCGCGGACGACGACTTGCCATCGCCGGTGAAGCTGCCGCCGAGGTCGTTGACCACGACCTTCGCGCCGCGAGCGGCAAGCAAGAGCGCGTGCGAGCGGCCGAGGCCACCACCAGCGCCGGTTACGAGTGCGACCTTTCCATCAAACCGGAGTTCCTTGCTCATCGTTCGCCTTTCTTGGTCACTTTGCTTCGTTTCGCCACGGCCACACCGGCGTTGGCCAGCACGGTCGGAAACAGCGTCTTCCAGTCGTCGATCAGGTCCTCGAGCCGCGCCTCGTCCTTGTGGAGGACGCCGCTCATCGCCGCCCCGATCATCAGCTGCAGGGTGAGATCGAGCGCGCGCTCGAGGCCCGGGTGCTCGGCCACGTCCTTGCCGAACAAGGTGCGGGCCTGCGCGAAGATCCGATCGCGCAGCTGACGCTCGGCGACCACCAGCACGGGCCGGAGCTCGGGATCGGTGCGGGCGGCGGTGCGGAGCTCCATCGTGACCTGGAAGAACGGTCCGGAGAAGCACTGCCAGAGCAGGCCGATCACGGCGTTCGTGCGCACGCGGCCCGCGCCTTCCTCGGGGAGCACGCCGGCGAGCTGCTTGAGCTCGCGGGCGCGCATCTCGGCCAGGTGGGCGATCGCGGCGACCAGCAGCTCGGCCTTGGAAGGAAAGTGGTGGAGCAGGGCGCCCCGGGAGACCTCGGCCCGGCGCTGGACCTCGAGCGTGGTGGTCCGTGCGAAGCCGACCTCGATCAAGCTCTCGACGGCAGCGTCGAGCAGGGAGCGCCGCGTCTCGTCGCGGCGCTGCTGCTGGGTCCTCGGCGCACGAACCGGCTCGGGCATCCACGGGCGGTGTACCGCCCAAGAAACAGTCAGTCAAGACTGTTTGTAAGTTTCCTCGGCATTCCGATCCCTTGGCCGCTCCGGATCCCGGGAATCGATCCCTGCGCCCTGCGGTTTGGAGATTGGTCGGGTCCAAGGCACTCTCCGACCTCCCTCGTGCGTTACGAAGCTCGTATCGGTTGGCGTTACCTCTATGGAGGCAAGCGCGATCCCATGATGCTGGGCATGGCCGGCGGCTCGCTGCTGGTCACGATCCTCGGCCTCGTGGTGCTCCAGGTCGGGAGCCCGGGCAATACCCGCGGGAGTGCTCGCGTTCGTGATCGGCCTGATCTCGACGGCGGTGTTCGGGCTGCTCAGCCTGTTCAGCGTGTTCACGAGCGTGTCGGTCCTCGGCGTGGCGCTCGGGGTGGCCGCCCTGACGATCGTGCTCGCCGTCACCACCGGGTTTCAGAAGCAGTTCCGGGACAAGGTCCTCGGCGTCAACGCGCACGTGATCGTCCTCAAGTCCCAGGCGACGTTCGCCGAGTACCGGGACGTGATGGACACCGCGCGGAACATCGATCCGGATGTGCTCGCGGTTCAGCCGTTCATCTTCGCGGAGATGCTGGTCACCCGCGGCAAGGGCGAGCTGTCGGGCGTGGCGATCAAGGGCATCGATCCCACGCTGGTCGGCGGGGTGCTCGATCTCGAGAAGCACATGCTGCCGGGCGGCTCGGTCGCCAGCCTGGCCCACGAGCCCGGGCCCGGCGAGCTGCCGCCGATCATCATGGGCAAGGAGCTCGCGCACAAGCTCAAGGCCAAGACCGGCGACGACGTCACCGTCGTGGTGCCGCTGTCGAACATCGACTTCGACACCTGGCGCGCCAAGTCGAGCGCGCCGCGCACGCGCAAGTTCCACGTCACCGGCATCTTCTACAGCGGGTTCGACGAGTACGACCGTCGCCTGATGTACACGGCACTCAAGGAGACCCAGGAGCTGGTCGGCCGGGGCGATCAGGTGATGGGCGTCGAGCTCAAGGTCAAGGACGTCGACCGCGCGGAGGACATCGCCGCACGTCTCGAGAAGGCCCTCGGAGGGCCGCCCTACCAGGTCCAGGACTGGTACGAGCTCAATCACAACCTGTTCACGGCGCTCAACCTCCAGAAGCTCGCGCTGGTGATCATCCTGACGCTGATCATCGTGGTCGCCGCCGTCAACATGGTGTCGGCGCTGACGATGATGGTCACCGACAAGACCCGCGAGATCGCGATCCTCAAGTCGATGGGCGGCACCTCGCGCTCGGTGGCGCAGGTGTTCCAGGTCGTCGGCCTCGCGATCGGCGGGGTCGGCACGTTCATCGGTGTCGCCGTCGGTCTCGCCATCTGTTACGTGATGAGCTCGTACGGCTATCACCTCGATCCGAAGGTCTACTTGATCGATCGCCTGCCGATCGAGGTGCGGCCGCTCGAGGTGTTGCTCGTCGCCGGCATCACGATGGTGATCAGCGTGTTCGCGACCGTCGTCCCGGCGTCTGCGGCCTCGAGCCTGCGACCGGTCGAAGGTCTGCGGTACGACTGACCCCATGCTCCCAGCGCCGCTCGCACTTCCTCCTGCCTTCTGGGACGCGCTGGTCGCGGCATACGCCTCTCCGGGCCGCGCGTATCACGACTGGACGCACGTCGAGGAGGTCGTGCAGCGCTACCACGAGGTCGCCGCCGGGCCAGGCTGGCAGCACCCTCGCGAGGTGTTCCTCGCGTTGCTCCTGCACGACGCGGTGTACGAGCCCGGGCGCACGGACAACGAAGCACGGAGCGCCGAGCTCGCGACCCAGCTGATCGCGCGCCACCTTCCAGCGCGCGATCTCGACCTCGCGCTGATCGCGGAGCTGATCGAGCTCACCGCCCACCACGGCGGCAACGATCCCATGCGGCTCGATCACGATGCCGCGCTGTTCGTCGACTGCGACATGGCGATCCTCGGCGCCGAGCCCGCGCGGTTCGACGCCTACGATCGGGGCGTGGCACTGGAGTACCAGGCGGTGCCCCGCGCGCAGTACCTCGCGGGCCGTCGCCGATTCTTGGCGGCGCTCCTCGCGAGCGAGCACATCTACTTGTCGGACCACTTCCGGGCGAAGCTCGAGGCACCGGCCCGGGCCAACCTCGCCCGCGCCCAGACCGCGTCCAGCTAGCGCGGTCGATCCCCTCCACAGGATCTGTGGATAAGCTGTCGTTCGACAATTCGAGTTGCATTCTTGCAACTAATGTTGCTCATACGACATGGAAACTCGACTAGCCAGTGAATGATTTCAAGTAGGTAGGAGCACCTACAGGTGGCCCGAAGCTTGTATTTGTTGCGGTCATCAACATGCGCAACATCAACTCGCTTATCGCCGCTCTCGTCCTCTCCCTCTCCACCGTCGCCACCGTCGGCTGCGCCTCTGTCGGCGCGGACGAGGACAGCGAGATCGACGGCGAGGCCGCTTCGGCCGGCAAGCTCGCGTTCTGGCAGGCGACTGATGGCCAGTGGCACTTCCACCTGAAGAGCGGCAACGGCGCGATCCTCCTGACCTCCGAGGCGTACACGTCGCGCACCGGCGCCATCAACGGCGCGCTCTCGGTGCTCGAGAACGGCGTCGACCCGGCGCAGTACGCGGTCAACAAGACGGCGACCGGCTACAACCTCCACCTCAAGGCCGGCAACGGCGAGTCGATCGCGTTCTCGCAGGTCTACTCCACCAAGTCGAACGCGACCCGCGCGGTCACCTCGTCGGTCAAGGCGACCAACAGCTACCTCGACAAGCAGGCCGCGAACACCACCGGCGCCCGCGTCGAGGTGATGTTCAACGAGGCGACCAGCAAGTTCCGCTTCAACCTGTTCGCGAAGAACGGCCAGATCGTCCTGTCGTCGGAGCAGTACACCACCGAGGCCGCCGCGTTCAACGGCGCCTTCGCGGTCCAGGCCGAGGGCACGGAGTCGGCCAACTACGCGGTCAAGCAGAACTCCGCGGGTGGCTTCTACTTCAACCTGACGGCGCAGAACGGCCAGATCATCGGCACCAGCCAGCAGTACACCACCAAGGCGGCGGCGCAGTCGGCCATCTCGTCGATGCAGTCGTTCCTCCCCACGATCACCGTCCTCTAAGCGTCCTCGAAGCGTCCTCGCCGGCTCCGCCAAAGAGTTCACGAAGACGGCTCCCGACTCGCTCCTGGTCTGTTGCGCACGAGGCACCCTGCAAAGGTGCCTCGACGCAGTTTCGGTCAGTCGCGCGCGGAGCGCACGGCGCGCGCGAGCGACAGGCCGCGTCGCTTGAGTAGCCGGTACAGCGTTACCGTGTTGATGCCGGCCGCCTTCGCCGCCACCTTGACGTTGCCACCGTGCCGCGCGAGCAGATCGGTGAGGTACTGGCGCTCGAGCGGCTCGAGCCACTGCTCGCGCGCCTCGTCGAGCGTGGGCTGCATCGGCTTGCCCGGCTTGGCCTTCGCGGAGGCGCCGGCCGAGGTACCGGCGATCAGCGGGCGGGGCAGGTCCTCGGGGCGCAGCTCGTCTCCGCTGCACAGGATCACCGCGTGCTCGATCGTGTTCTTCAGCTCGCGAACATTGCCGGGGAAGTCGTAGGCCATGAGCCGCGCCAGCACCGAGGGGCCGAGGCGCGGAGCGGGCTTGCCATGCGAGGCGGCGGACTGCTCGAGGAACACGTTGGCGAGCGTCTCGAGGTTGTCCTTGTAGCTGCGAAGGGAAGGCAGATCGAGCGTCATCACGCTGAGCCGGTAGAACAGGTCATCGCGGAACGTCCCGAGCTTGGCCATCGCCTCGAGATCGCGGTTGGTGGCGCAGATCAGCCGCACGTCCACGCGGTCCGGGGGCTCGTTCGACCCCAGGGGCTGGACCTCGCCTTGCTCCACCGCGCGCAGCACCTTGGCCTGCAACATCACCGGGAGCTCGCCGACCTCGTCGAGGAACAGCGTGCCGCCATCGGCCTTCTGGAACTCGCCGACCTTCTGAAAGCTCGCACCCGTGAACGCGCCCTTGACGTGCCCGAACAGGATGCTCTCGAGCAAGGTCTCGGGGATCGCCGCGCAGTTGACGGTGACGTACGGCTTCTCGGTGCGGCGGCTGTTCCAGTGGATCGCGCGCGCGACCAAATCCTTGCCGGTCCCGCTCTCGCCGCGGATCAGGATCGGTGCGTTGGTGGGCGCTGCGAGCTCGAGCTTGCGCTCGACCTCGTGCCACGCGGGCGACAGGCCTTTGATCATCAGCGGCCGCCCGGTGGCAGCGCGCGACAGCTTGTCGACCTGGGCACGCCGGAGCAGCGGCGCGGCGACCTCGGCGACCGAGGTCAGGGTGCGCAGGGTCTGCACGTCGAGCCCACGCGGATCGCGCGAGGACACGGTGAGCACCCCGATCGGCCGTCGCTGATAGCGGATCGGCGCCGCGGCGATCGAGCCGACGTCGATCAGGTAGCGGGTGTAGAGCGGATCGCGCGAGGTATCCGAGGACAGGTACGGCTGCTCGGTCTCGAACACGTGCAGCGCGATGCCGGCCTTCGCGCCATCGCTCTTGATCACGCGCGGCAGCGTGACGGTGACGCCGTTGACAACGTGGTGCACGAGCGACAGGCCCTGCGCTTCCTTGTCCCACACGAACAGCGCGCCGTGCTCCGCATCGGTCTGCTCCACGGCGATCGCCACCAGCTCGGCCTCGATCGAGCCGGCCGAGGCTGCGTGAAGGCGATCCTCGATCTCGCGCACGACCGCGACTATAGCCGGGTTACAGCCGGGCCAGCCATGCGTCGACCTCCGCGATCGCCTCCTCCGCACCCGCCAGCTTGAGCATCTCGGCGCGCGCCTCCCGGGCCTCCACCTGTCCACCTGCGACGTCGCCAGTCGCGGCACGCGCGCGAGCGTGCGTGAACCGTGCGGCAGCGTGGAACGTGGGATCGATCCCTACCGTTCCGAGCAGGCGGTCCGCGGTGCGCAGGGCAGGGGCCCATTGCTTCGTCTGATACTGACACTGCGAGAGGAGGTTGAACGTGCCGTCGATGTCGTAGTGATCTTTCTCGTTGATCGTCTGATAGATCGTCAACGCCCGCTCGAGCGGTGCCCACGCATTCTCGCAATGCTTCTTCAGGTAGTGGGTGTTGGCGATGTTGAAGAGAACATTCGCCGTGTTCACCTGGCTCGCGAGCCCGTTCTTCTCGTAGATGGCGAGCTGCTCCTCGAACGCCCGTTGTGCCTCGTCGTAGCGCCTCGCCGCGATCAGCACCGAGCCGAGGTTGCCGATCTGACCCGCCAGGCGCACGTCGCCGGCCGGCATCGTCGCGCGCGCCATCGCGAGCGATTTCTCGAGGTAGGCCTGCGCCTCGTCGAAGCGCCGCAACAGGATCAGCGTGGTGCCCACCGCGTCGATCAGCCCGGCGAGGTTGGGTGAGGGTGCGAGCCGCGCCTCCCCGATCCGTGCGGCCTCTCGAAACTCGACGAGCGCGGCCTCGTTGTCGCGCACGTGGCGGAGGGCCACGCCCAGGTTGAAGTGGCTCTGGAGCACGACCGGGTGATCGGGTCCGAACTGGGCGTTGGTGAGCGGGATGATCGCGCGGTACTCGTCCACCATGCGCGGCCACTCGTCGGCCGCCGCGTACGTCGCCGCGGTTCGCCGCCGGATCGCGAGCAGGAGCGGGACGAGAGGGGACTGGGGGGCGGCGGCACCTCCCTGATCGAGGAGCTTCATCGCCTCGGCCAGCAGCTGTTGCGCATGCGGGACGTCCCCACTGGCGCTCGCGACCTGGGCCCTGCTGTCGAGCAGGCGCACCTTCATCTCGATCGGGGCGGTGATCCGTGCGAGCGCAGCCTCAGCCGCGGGCACCAGCGTGTTCGCCTCGCTCGCTCGCTTCTGTTGCACGAATGCGATCAACAGCTTCGACCACAGCTCGGCGACCGCGCGATCGTCGTGTGCCGCGGAGGCCGCCGTGATCGCCTCGCGCAGCGTCTCGATCGCCGCTGCACCGTCCTCGTCCTCGAGCTGGATCGCCGCGAGGCTGCCGAGCGAGCGGGCGAGCGTCTCGGGATATGCCAGCAAGCGAGCCCGGGCGACCGCAGCACGCGCCCGCTCGATCACGCCGGTGCGTGTACCGCCAGTGCGGAGCGCGACGTCGATGTCGACGGCCTCGCGCTCGATCGAGTCTGCCTCCGTCCGCTGCAAGGGGTTTGTCGGGCGCGGCAGCTTCTCGGTCAGGGCTGCGACGTCGGCGCACTCGTCGAGGGTCGGAAGCCCCACGACCGCGCGCATCGCCTCGTCGAGTGTGGTCGGATTCGAGGCGCGCTCGATGAGACCGACGGTCTCGTCGATCTCGAACAGTGAGCGATCGAGGCAAGCCATCCGGCGATCGAGCAGCGCATCGGACTGGCGCCCCTCATGCGAGAGCTGGCACGCGTCGACATGGAGGTCCATCCACCGCGCGGCGCCGCGATCGAACACGGTCGCGGCGGCGGCGAACCGCTGGCGTCCGAACAACGTGTCGATCGCTCCGAGGTGCGCTTCGAGCGCGGCGCGCCGGGTCGTGCCCCACACGGCGCCGACCCGCTCGGTCGGTCGGGGGCATGGGGCATCGGTGGTGGCCTGCGCGCGACCGAAGCCCCACGCAACGGCCACCGCAGCTACAACCGCCGTCGTCGCGCCGAGCGCGATCCAGCGTCGCCGGTTGCCTCGGCGGATACGCTCGAGCTCGTCGAGGAGAGGCTCCATCGTCGCGAAGCGATCGTTGGGATCGAGGGACAGGGCGCGCGCAAGGACGGTCTCGAGTGCCGGGGGCAGTGGATCCCGGAGCGCCTCTCGCAGCGTCTTCGCGAAGCTGTATTGATCCGCACGTGCATCGACCGGGATCCCGGCGGCCTGCTCCGGCGCCATGTATGCGGGCGTACCCATCACACCGCCGGTCTCGGTCAGCTTCTCTCCACCAGATCCGGCAGACCCGGAGGGAGCCTCCATCGTCTCCTGCTCCCCGACTGCCTCGCGCGGCTCCTGCTCCTGCCCGTTCCGAAGCGTCCGGACCTGCTCCCGCTGCTTCTTCACCTGCTCCCGCACCTTCCGCTCCTCCTCCTCGAACTCGTCGCTCACACCGACGAGACCGAAGTCGCCGAGCTTGGGAACGCCGCGCGCATCGACGAGAACGTTCGAGGGCTTGAAGTCGCGATGCACCAACCCGAGCTCGTGGACCGCCGCGAGCCCACGACCCACCGAGATGAAGATGTCGAGCACGGCGCGCCACTCTCGTGGCTCGCGCATCCACTCGTGCAGGGTGACACCCTGGACCAGCTCCATCGCGATGAACGGGTTCTCGCCGGCGAGCCCGACCTCGAACACGGTGACGACATTCGGATGCGTGAGCCGTGCGAGCGCCTGCGCCTCGCGGAGCAGGCGTGCTGGCGCGAGCTGCCCACCCGGCCGCGACGGATGCAGGAGCTTGAGTGCGACCCGGCGACCGAGCAGCGCATCGCGACCCTCGAACACCACGCCCATCCCGCCGGCGCCCAGCCTCCTCACGATCTCGAAGCGGCCCAGGCGCGAGGGGAGCGTCGCCGCGGTCTCGGCGTCCGTCTCGGGAACGGTGGCGATGTCCCGCTGGCTCACGCGCCGCTAGTATGGTGGAACCGCCGCGCGCGCCGCAATCCCCACCTGAGCGAGGCGCCGCGCTCGAAGATGCGGAGACTCGTGGGATGTTCGACGCGACCTCGAAGCGCTACGAGGTGCCTGACGTCGTCAGTAGCGCCGCATGCCGAGACGCTGCGCGAGCTGCGCGGCGGCGGGCACGGTCGGGTCGGTCTGCAACGCGATGTGGAGGTGCCAGCGGGCGGCGTCGGCGTCGCCCGAGGCGGCACACAGCAGGGAGAGCGCGACCAGCGCCTTCGGCCACGGCCTGCATCCCATCATGAGATCTTCGACCGCCTGGCGCTCGGCGACGGCGGCCTCCACGCGATCGCGCCCCGAGGCGACCTGCACCCGGTAGCGTGCCCAGGCGAAGTTCGCCTCGTACTCGGGCTGCCCGGGAAACTTCCGGCACGCCACGGCGAGCTCGCTCATCGCCTTGTGGACATCGCCTGCACCGAGCGCGGCCTGGCCGCGGGCGAACGCCGTCGCTGCCGCGGAGACCATGCTCGCGTCGATCGCCCACACCGTTCGCAGGGCAGGGAGCTTCTCGCGGAGCCAGTCGTGATAGCGGCCGCGCGCGGCGTGGTCCACCAGGACGGACCGCGCCTTCTCGACGAGCTCCCACATCGGCTGGATCTCCGGCTGGAGCTCCGAGAGGTCGTACTCGGCGAGGACGTTCGGTGCGTACCGCAGGCCGACCAGCCGGTATGCGTCCTCGATCTCCGGGTACTCCGCTTGCGGGGTCAGCTCGAGCACATCGTAGAACGTGCTGCGCTCGAGGCGTCGCGAGCGGGCCCGCAGGTGCGTGCGCATGTCGTGGAGCATGCGGCGCGGTCCGGTGGCGAGATCTCGAACCTCGGGCGTGAACTCGAGGGCGCCCATCGAGCCGAGCGTCCACAAGAAGCGCGCGGTCTGCTGCGGATCGAGGGGACCTGCGTTGACGAGCCGCTTCACGGTGGTCGTACCGTCGAGCTTCGCGGCGGCCTCGAGCTCGGGCACGGTCAACAGGCGCTCCTCGCGGAGCTCCGCGAGCCTGGTGGTCGGGGTGGCGTAGTGGGCCACCTTCCAGCGCAGGGCCGAGCGAGGGATCTCGAGATCGACCTTGCGGGCCGCGGCGAGTGTGGATTGCCAGGCGATCGGGGCATCCGGAACGGGCGGGAGGCCCACCGCGGCGCGCAGCACGGGCCACCGCATGTCCGATGCGAGACGGAGCTTGGCCGCCTCGTGGATCGCCGCGACGAGCGTCGTGATCTTCGCGGTCGGCGCGACCAGCGTGGTCCGCGCCACCGGTGCTTGCGCGCGTGCGACCGTGGACGAGCCGAGGGCGACGACGCCCGGAACGTTTGGTTGATCGCGCCACAGCGCGGAGACGGCCGCGAGCTTGGCCCCGAGATGATCCGCATCGACGAGGACGACGGCGGCGGAGTTGCCGCCGAGCGGACCGTCCGCCTGGGTGATGTCCCAGCGCGCCTTGATGCCGGCCTGGTTGAGCTGTTCCTCGAGCTGAACGGCTGGCCCCACGTCGGCCAGTGCGATCAGCACGGCGGTCACAAAATGATCGTAGCACCCGGGTTTCCCCGGGCGCCAAATCGCGGCGTCCGCGCCGGCCTAGGCGATCAGCTCGATGACGTCGGCGCACAGCTCGTCGACGGCGGCCCGGGCAGCGCTCACGCCGCCCGCGAGGCTGAGAAAGCCATGGATCAAGGATGGATAGCGGCGGTGCCGGACGGCGATGCCGGCACGGCGGAGGCGGTCGGCGTGGTGGTCTCCCTCGGCGACGAGCGGGTCGAAGCCGGCGGTCGCGATCACGGCCGGCGCCGACCGGGATAGGTCCTCCCAGTACGCCGGGGACACCGCCCGGCGGTCATCGGTGGGGCGCAGGTAGTTGGTCTGGAACCACTGCATCATCGACTTCGTGAGCAGGTAGCCGTCGGCGAACTGCTCGATCGTCGGCGACGTCAGGGTCTGATCGACGATCGGATAGATCAGCACCTGCAGATCGGGCTGCCGCTTGCCCGTGTGCTGCGCCTGGCGATCGACGTGCGCCGAGAGGTAGCCGCCGAAGCTGTCGCCGGCGATCACCGCCTTGCCGCTGCGCGGGATCCGCGTGACCAGTGCATCCCACGCGGCGCACGCATCCTCGATCGCACCCGGGTGACGATGCTCGGGCCCCAGCCGGTAGCCGACCGAGGCGACCGTGCATCCGGTCTGTGCGGCGATCAGGCGTGTCACCGGCTCGGAGCTGCGGATCGATCCGATCACGCCGCCACCGCCGTGCAGGTACACGAGCCAGTGCGGGCCAGCCCGGAACGGCACGTAGATCCGCACCGGGATCGTGCCCCCGGGTCCGGCGACCGTGGCGTCGATGATCTCCGCCATCGCCGCGGGCGCGACGTCGAGCGGAGAGAGCCCATCTTCCGCGAACCGACGTGCATTCGGCGGATCCATCGAATCGAGCGCGGGCAGTCGCATCAGGCGCTGCAACTCGAGGACGCCAGCGACCTGGCGATCGAGCCCGGTGTCCTCACCACCCTGGCGCCCGCGGGCGAGGACGCGGACGAACGGGTTGGTCAGCGCGGTCCGCGCGGCGCCGCGGAGCAGCCAGTCCTTCACGCGCAGACGATACCAGCGCTACGCGCGGCGGCGCAGCACGACGGCCACGAACCCGAAGGCCGCGAGCAGCAACAACGGACTGCCGCTGGAGTCACCGCTCGTCGAGCAGCCACCGTCATCGGAGCTCGGCCAGCACACGCCCGCGGCGCCCGTGCCGCCGATGCAGGAGAAGCCGGAGGGGCACGTTCCGTCAGCGTCGCACATGCCCGTGCACAGCGATTCGCCATTGGCAGTGCCGCACTGGTTGGTGATGCACGTGTCGTTCGCGGTGCAGGTCGCCCCGAGGCCGCCGTCGACGTCGGCACCGGGCACGCAGAACCCGCCGATGCAGTTGGTCCCGGCGGCGCACGGGGCGGCGGCCGAGCAGATCGCGGTGACCTTGACGTGGACCGTGGCGGTCGCCGAGCGACCACCGCCGTCACTGCCGCTGACGAGCACGGTGTGATCGCCACCGGTCATCGTGGTGGGCGCGTTGAACGCGAGGGGACCCGCGAGCCCGACCATCGAGGTCTGGGTGCCGTCGATCGACAGCGAGCCGCCGCTGACGCCGGAGATCTGCGACGTCAGCTGCGCGCGCACCGGGAACCCGGGGCGGACCCACTGACCCTCGGTCGGCGTGGCGATCGAGATCGTCGCCGGCGGCAGGTTCGAGGGGCCGAACGTGTTCAGCATGTACTGATAGCTGTTCTGCGTGGCGCCGCCGCACTGGCACTGCGAGATCGGGTTCGGCGGCTGATTCGAATCGTGGCACTGCACCGCCGCGTTCTGGAACCGCTTGAGCGATCCGAGGTTCAGGTACGTCATCGGATCGTCGGGGTGATACTCGTGATCGAGGCCCCACACGTGCGCGGCCTCCTGGACGACGGCGCCGCACAGGAACTCGAGATCGCCCGAGCTCCCACCGAACACGAAGCTGAGGCCGTTGTTGTACTGGGCGTCACAGCCGATGAACGGCGCGACACCACCGGCGTTGAGCCCGGGGCGCAGCTGGGTCGACGGACCACCAGTGACCATGACCTCGAAGTGAGAGGCCGAGCCCGGATCGGTGGTGACCACGTCGATGTTGAACGGGATGAACGTGTCCTTCACGCACTGGACGAGCTGCTGCCACTTCGGATCGCCCTGGTTCCACGCCGAGAGCGTCACGGTGCTCTGCGGGATCGACGAGTGGTTGGTGCGCGAATCGTTGCCGCCGGGGATGACCTGGCAGCCACCGACGCACTGGTTGATGAACACCGTGTGGGAGATCGGCGCGAGGGCGATCGTGCCCGCGGGGAGCTTCTGCACCCGATTCTCGAACACCGTCGGGGGCAGCGGCTGGCCCTCCGCGTGGACGACCGCGGGCGCACCGAGAGCTACGACGAGGACGAGGGCGGCTCGCATGTAGGAAAATGGTAGGGGACTTGGGGCCCCGACGCGAGCACCTAGATCACGTTGGCCCCTGGCATCCACCGGCCGATCGACGCGGGGGTGCATCAGCAGCGATGTGGTGTTGATTCCAGAGGTTTTTCGGGCGATCACCCGCCCATGTTGAGCATCGATCTCACCGGGAAGCACGCTGTGGTTGCTGGCGTAGCGGACGACGGAGGCTTCGGCTTTGCGATCGCGAAGTCCCTCGCGGAGGCTGGCGCCACGGTCGCCGTGGCCACCTGGCCGCCCGCGCTGGGCATCTTCAAGACCTTGCTCGAGCGCGGCAAGTTCGACGCCTCGCTGGCCATGAAGGACGGATCGAAGCTGGCGTTCACGAAGATCTACCCGCTCGATGCCGAGTTCGATCGCGTGGAGGACGCGCCGGCGGAGCTGCGCGAGAGCCGCCGCTATCGCGATCTCGGAGATTTCTCGATCAGCGGGCTCGCGGCGGCGGTCGCCGCGGATGGCGGCGCCGACATCGTGATCCACAGCCTCGCGAACGGGAGCGAGGTCAAGAACCCGCTGCTCGAGACCTCGCGCAAGGGATACCTCAGCGCGCTCAGCGCCTCTGCGTACTCGAACGTCTCGCTGATCCAGCACATGGGCCCGCACGTCCGGAAGGGCGGCGCGTTCCTCTCGCTCTCGTACATGGCGTCCGAGCGCGTGATCCCCGGCTACGGCGGTGGGATGTCGTCGGCGAAGGCGGCGCTCGAGTCCGATGCGCGCGTGCTCGCGTACGAGGCCGGCCGCAAGTGGGGCCACCGCGTCAACGTGATCTCCGCTGGGCCCTACGCCTCGCGCGCGGCGAGTGCGATCGGCTTCATCCAGCAGATGATCGACTACAACCGGCGCAACTCGCCGCTCACCGATGCGCTGACGGCCGAGGAGGTCGGCGCCACCGCGGCGTTCCTGTCGAGCCCCCTCGCGAGCGGGATCACCGGCACCGTCGTCTACGTCGACAAGGGCTTCAACGCGATGGGCATCGCCGTCGACGCGGCAACGCCCACCCCGGCCGGCTAGTCGAGTCGCCACCCTGCTCCAACCCCGCGGGTTCGCTGCACCCGCCGCTGGCAGGGAGCTTGCTGTACTCGCGCGCATGCGCGACCGCTGGCTTGTCTCGTTGCTCCTGACCAGCGTGGCCCTGACCGCCGGCTGTGCGACCGACGCCGGCGACGAAGTCGACGATGCGGACTGGCTCGACGGCAAGGCTGACGGCTCCACCGCCGTCAACGTCAAGGCGACGAACCTCGATGTCGATCTGGCGGCCAAGACCGCGGTCGCGACGATCGAGCTCGAGAGGAACGGCAACGTCGCACTCGAGGCGGGTGGCCTGACGGTCACCGACGTCACCGACGAGCGCGGTCACCGGCAGTACCGCGTCACCGCGGGGAAGCTGCGGGTGTCGAACGTGCGCGGCCCGCTGGTGGTCAGCTATGGCTTCACCGGGCACGACATGGCCAACGGCTTGCTCCCGGGCGGCTCGACGGTGGTGTGGCCGTACTTCTGCGGCAACCTGTTCCCCTGCCACTCGCAGCCCGCGGACGGCACCACGTTCACGCTCGCGCTCACCGGCGTCCCCGCGGGGAAGACCGCCGTGTATCCCGAGACGATCGACGCCGAGGCGCCGCCCTACATGATCGCGTGGGCCGTGGGCGCGTACACGAAGGCCTCGCTCGGCACGACCACGGCCGGCACCAAGATCGGCGTGCACTGGCTCCCGGGCGGTGAGACCGCCGCGCGTGCCGGGACCAAGAACCTGACCAAGGTCGTCGATTGGTACGAGAAGACGCTCGGGCCCTATTCGTTCGGTACCGAGATGGCCGCGGTCTCCGTGGTGTGGGGCGAAGGCCTCTACGGCGGGATGGAGCACCACCCGTACTTCCACGTCGCCAAGGATGCGATGAACGATGAGGTCACGCACGCGCACGAGGCGGCGCACGGCTGGTTCGGCGATGGCGTGCGGCTCAAGTGCTGGGAGGACTTCGTCCTCTCCGAGGGCACCGTCAGCTACCTGTCCGCGCGCGCCCTCAGCAAGGTGAGCCCCGCGCTCGAGACCAAGATCTGGGCTGACTACAAGGACGAGCTGGCCGCCGCGGTCGCCGAGGGCGGCGCCCCGGCATGGCCGCGTGGCTGCAACCAGATCGACATCATCACCGACAAGCTGTTCACGAACCTGCCGTACATGGAGGGCGCGTTCTTCTACAAGGACGTCGCGGACAAGGTCGGCGCCGACGTGCTCGACGGTGTGATCGGCCGGTTCTACAAGAAGTACAAGAACAAGCCCGCGTCGATGCAGGACATGGTCGATGCGATCAAGCGCGACACCGGCTTCGATCCCAAGGCGATCGTCGACGCGCGCCTCCGCAAGCAGTTCTAGCTGCTACGCTCGACCGCGGTGTTCTTCGAGGCTCTGTTCACCGGGATCGCGCTGGGGGGCACCGCCGCCATCGCGTTCCTGCGCGCGCGGGGTGCGGGCAAGTCCCGCGCGATGCCGCAGGCCGGAGATCCCCCGCGCGATCGCGGCGAGGCCGTGCGCCGCGTGCTCAAGCACCTGCAGCGCAAGACGATCGCCGAGCTAGGTGATGGAACCGCGGCCGTCGTTCAGGGCGCAGCGCGCGCGATCCCCGGCGTGCCGCTCCTTCGCTCACCCGTGATGGGGATCGAGTGCATCGGCTACCACCTCGATATCCGCGCCACGCACGTCACGCACGGCTTCC
The DNA here is from genome assembly GCA_016720595.1 of Myxococcales bacterium. Taxonomy (GTDB): domain Bacteria; phylum Myxococcota_A; class Polyangia; order Haliangiales; family Haliangiaceae; genus JABFXX01. The sequence goes on along the minus strand of JADKKI010000040.1, from coordinate 51,886 downwards.
ACTTCCCGCAGCTCCGCGAGGAGGCCCGCTGCGGGGCGTTCGACGTGGTCGACGAGACCGGCGTGGTGCGGATCTCGCCCGAGGGGCTCGAGCTCGCGATCACCGACGGGCCGATCGGGCGCTGGGATCCGCCGCTGCCACCCGCGATCGCGGCCCTGGTCCCGGCCGCATATCAGTTCTGGTCGGTCACCGTGGAGGAGGGCGTGCTGCTCCCCACGTCGCCGGTGCTGGTGTGTGGCGTCGCCGTGCGCGAGCTGGCCGCCACCGACTATCGCGATGGGCAGCAGATGCTGGTGATGCACTCGACCACCACGTTCCCGCTCGTCGCGTCGACCGATGCCGACTTGTTCAAGGCGACGGATCGGCCGATCCGGCCCGAAGAGCTGCGCACGCCGCGCGGACGGTGAATCACTTCTTGCGGACGAGGCGATCGGGCGAGATCACCTCGGGCAGCTTCTTGGGCGAGACCGCGTGCGGATCGATCTCGGTGGTGCCGCAGTAGAAGCAGGCGCCGTTCAGGATCACGTCGTGGATGCAGTCGCCGCACGCGTCGCACACGCCATCCGTGCGGGTGGGATGAGGGCAGGGCGCCGTCATGGGTTGCGGTGGAGGAGCGTGCGCAGCTCCGCGACGGTCGCGCTGACCGGTGTGACGAGCGCGAGCCGACACAGGAGCGCCAGGTCGATGCCGGGAAGGCAGCCGCTCTCGGCATGCTGGAGATACCCGTCGGGCCCGAGCCGGAACACCTGGATCGCGTCGTCCTTCCAGAACCAGACCTCGCCGATGCCGAGGCGGCGACAGATCTCGAGCTTGTTGATCCCGCCACTGGTCCACACCACCTCGATCGCGAGCTCGGGCAGTGCGACGGCCTTCGGATCGGGCCCGAAGATGTAGCACTCGTCGGGTTCGAGGCCGGCCTCCTCGGACTCGTCGTCGACGAGCCAGCTCCCATAAGGCGTCCACGCGATCTCACGCTCCGTGCAATAGGCCTCGACGAGGCGGCCGAGGACAGACTTGATGCCGTCGTGATTGCGCGAGGGTGCCATGAGCTCCGCCACTCCATCGAGGTACGCGATGCGAGGGCTGCGGCGGTCTCCGCGCATGGCGATCAACGACTGATATCCAGCCCAGTCGAGGCCACGCAGGAGGATCCGCTGATCGGCCATCGGGACGAATTCCCCGAGTGGGACCGGCGCGTCGGTGGAGCGAGACACCATGGCAACCATCGTAGCACCGACAAATTGCAGTGCGCGTGCCACCCGTAACTCCGCGCGAACTGTTGGACGGCCGTCCGGTCTTGGCCGTGTGCCGGACGCTGTCCGCAATCCGGTCGGACGGCTCGTGCCGTCAGGTGCCGAGCAAGCTGCGGAGCCGCGCGCCGAGCTTCGAGTGGCGGAGCGCGCCGCGCTTGGCGCCGGTGGTCAGCACCGCCTTCGAGCCGCAGATCGCCACCCCAGTGCGCGCGCGCGTGACGCCGGTGTAGAGCAGCTCGCGGGTGACCAGCGGGAGGTCCTCGTGCGGGAGGATCAGCGCGATCGCATCGAGCTCCGAGCCCTGCGACTTGTGCACCGTCAGCGCCCACGACAGCTCGAGCCGATCACGCAGCGCCTCGATCGCGAACGGCCGGAGCCGGCCGGCGATCCGGAACACGGCGCGGAAGTGATGCCGATCGAGACCCTCGTCGGCGCGGACGATGATGCCCTGGTCGCCGTTGAACAGGCCGCGGTGGTAGTCGTTCGCCGTCACCATCACGGGCTCGCCGGGCACGAACTCGGGGCGGCCGGCGACCGAGAGGCGATCGAGCGCGAGATCGTGGAGGTGCGCGTTGAGCGCGACCGAGCCCGTGGGGAGCGCGCGCGTGACGGTGAGCAGGCGCCCGCGCTGGAGCAGCGCCCACAGCGCCTCGAGCTCGGCGGTGTGCGCGGGATCGATCACGCCATCGACGAAGCGGAAGATGTGATCGGCAGCGCGCAGCGCGGTGGGACCACCGAAGTGGTGCCAGGTGGTCTCGGCCACCGCGAGCGTCACATCGTGCGGGCGCTTCGCCTTCGAAGGATCCACCCACTCCGCGCCCCGGAACACCAGCGTGCTCGCCGTGCGCGGCGTGGCGCGATCGGAGAGCTTGCCGAGGTCGTCGTCGTGGATCGCGCGCGCGAGCTCGTACACCGCGCGGCCTGCCGCATCCTCGAGGTTCATCCGGTAGCTGGTGTGGAGCACCGCCACGCGCGGCGCCACGCCGGGCTCGGCGAGATCCGCGAGGATCTGCCCGGCATCGATCGCGGGGAGCTGGTGCGCGTCGCCGACCAGGATCAACGGCGAGCTGGCGGGCAGCGCATCGAGCAGCGCGTCCATCAGCTCGAGATCGATCATCGAGGCCTCGTCGATCAACACGGCGCCCGCGGGCAGTGGGCTCTTGGCGTGGTGCGCGAACCGATGGCCGCCGTAGCCGAGGAGGCGGTGCAGGGTCTGCGCGGCGGGCGGCGCGGCCGCGAGCGCGCGATCGATCTCCGAGGGATCCTGGATCGCCGCGAGCTGCTCGCCGATCACCTCCGTGAGCCGGTTCGCGGCCTTGCCGGTGTGCGCCGCGAGGGCCACGTGCTGGATGCCGAGCCGCGCGAGGCCACGCACGATCGCCGCGGCGACCACGGTCTTGCCGGTACCGGGACCGCCCGTCACCACCGTGAAGCCGCCGCCGAGGGCGAGGCCCACCGCGCGCGCCTGCTCGTCGGAGAGCGGGCGCGCACCGGGCCGGGCCACCAGATCTGCGAGCACCTCGGCGGCGCGTGGATCCACGGTCCGCTGCTGCAGGCGCTCGGCAAGGCGGGTGGCCACGCGCTGCTCGAGCCAGCGCGAGCGCTCGGTGTACACGGCGTCGTACTCGACGATCAGCGGCACCCGTGCATCGCCGACGCCGATCACCGAGTTGAAGCGTGGGGTGCCCGTCAGGTTCGCGATCGTCTTCATCACGCGCGTCGCATCGAGCTCGAGCTTGGCCACGCGCGCGATGTCGGTGATCAGCGTGCGCAGCGGCCCCTTCCGGTCGCCCTTGTGATCGAGCGGCAGGCAGGTGGAGCCCTGTCGCTGCGCGATCATCAGCGCGAGCACGAGGATCGCGAGCGCCTCGGGTTGCTCCGAGGTCCCGAGCCAGCCCGCATCCGCGGAGACCAGCTCCTCCGCGAGGTAGAGGCCCTCGTCCCCGAGATCGCAGCTGCGCGCCCCGATGCCCAGCCTCCGGAACAGCTCGCCGGTGCCGACACGCTCGAACCGCGCGCGCAGCGTGCCCTGCGGGTGCAGCGGCTGGGTCACGGGCGGGCTCCGGGCGTGGGTGCGAGGTTGGGCGCGGGTCGGATCGCGTTGACGTTGACGTGAACATGAACATGAACGCCACCTTGGACGTGGTCATCGACGAATGAGGCGCAACAGCGACCCGCGCCGGTCGGCAGGCCAACGATGCTCACCGCTCGCCGACCAGTGATTGCCGGCAGCTCGGTCGCAGCGACGAAAGATCGCCGAGACCGCGGCGTCGCCGGACGATCGTCGATCACGCGCCGCTCTCCACACACGATCGACCTGATGGTGGTTTCGTCGATGTCCAAGGTAGCGTTCATGTTCACGTTCAAGTCGATGTCCAGGTCAACGTCCCTTATCCGAGCGGCGTGGGTGCGAGGCCGGGTGCAGGAATGTTGGCGAGCCACGTGGTCCACACATCGAGGGTGTCGCCGGCGATGCGCACCGGCACCACCACGTCGTGGCGCACGAACTGGAACAGGAGGCCGGCGAGGCGCCGCGTGCCTCGCATGCGCTCCGCGGCGATCGCGTAGAGCCGCGCCTGCACGGCATAGTGCTCCTTCACCCGCAGGGCGGCGGCCCGCGCAAGATCGTCACCGGCGAGGAGGTCACTCTTGTAGTCGAGCACCCACAGCTCGTCGTCGGTCCATGCGACCAGTGCATCGATGAAGCCCTTCACCAGGCCGCGGCCGGGCGCGATCGTGGCGCCAGCCGGGAGCGGATAGCTGAACTCCACCTCGCGCGCGAGACGCGCAGCGCTGGCCAGCGAAGGCAGCTGGCTCCCGTCGGTCAGCGTGAGCGGCGCCGCCAGCGTGTGGTGGATGATCGCCGCTGCGTGGTCGAGGCGATCGCGCTCGATGCCGCGCGTGCGCATGGCGTCGAACAGCTGCTGGCGGACCGCGGGCTCGCGCGCCCAGGTCTCGAGATCCGGTGCGGTGCGCAGCAGGTCGAGGTCCGCGACTTCGAGCACGTCGTGGAGCAGGAGGCCCGAGCTCGCACCCGGTGGCAGCTCGCGGGCGCCGACCTCGCCCGCGGTGTCATCGACATCGAACTCCGCCGGATCGAAGGCGAGGACATCGCCCGGCGGCGCGGCGATCGCTGCCGCCTCGAGATCGTGGGCGAGCCGCGTATACGACAGCATCGTCAGGCCCGTGCGCGCAGGCGCGAGCGGCGCGAGCTCGGTGGCCGGTGGTGGCGCCGGCGCGACGAACCCGACGAGCGCATCGGCGGGGGCGTCGGGGAGGGCCTCGCCGCCCAGGGGGACGGGGTGCAGGTCGAACAGCACGCGCGGATGTGCGGCCCGGCTCGCGATCGAGGCCGCGAGGCAGAGCTGGATCGGGCGATAGGAGGCGTTGTCCTTGAGCGTGTCGGGCGAATACAGCGGGAGGTAGAGGCGCAGCTGCGCGCGGGTCAGCGCCACATATGCGAGCCGCTGATCCTCCGCCGCGGCCGCGGCCGCGAGCAGGATCTTGGTCGCGGGATCGGGTGCGCCGATCACCAGCGCGCGCCCCGTGGCATCGCGCAACGTGTGGACGCGCGAGGCCGGCGGCCCCGAGGTCCCGCCGTAGAGGAACACGTACGGCGCCTCGAGCCCCTTGGCCTTGTGGATCGTGAGGATCCGCACCGCCTCGAGATCGGTCTCCGCGCGCTGGACGTCACGCTCGTCGGGCTGGCTGGTGTCGTCATCGATCCAGCGGCGCAGCTGCGTCACCAGCTCGTGCAGATCGCAGCGCGAGCGCGCGACCTCTGCGAGCAGCAGCTCGATCAGGTGCCAGGTGTTCGTGATCGCTCGCTCGCCGCCGCCGAGCACCAGCGCCCGCTCGGCGAACCGGCTGTCCTCGACCACGCGGCGGAACAGCGCCTCGTACGCGCGGCGCGACGCGAGCTGCGCCCAATCGAACAGCTGCGCGATCTGCGGGTGGTGATCCGGACCATCGACGACGCGCACGAGATCGCTCCACGGCACGTCGAAGAACCGCGTGCGCAGCGCGCGCAGGCGCTCCGACCGATCACGCGGTGCCGCGATCGCCGCGAGCACGGCCGCGAGCTCCGAAGCCTCGCGGGTGCGGAACAGCTTCTCGGGCTCGACCAGCGCACACGGCAGCCCGCGCTCGCGCAGCGCCGACGCGATCTCGGACGAGTCCTTGTTCGAGCGCGTCAGCACCATCACGTGCCCCAGCGAGAACGCCTGGGGCGCGCCGCGCAGGGTCCACCTCGGCGGCTCCTTGCGCAGGCGCTCGATCTCTTCGCCGATCGCGGTGCCGATCGCGACCTTGCGCTCGTCGGAGCTGCCCTTGCCCCCGAGCGCGATCGCCGTGATCGGGGCGCGCGCCTCATGGACCCCGACCTCCATCACCACATCACCGCTCGCCTTGACCGGCTCGTCGTACGTGATGCCGTGCGCGGGATCGAGGAGCGGCAGCCCGAGGTTCCCGCCGAGCAGGTGGTTGAGCGCCGCGACGAGCTGATCCGTGGAGCGCCGGTTGACGTCGAGCGACACGCGCGTGGCGCCGGCGCGCAGCATCTCCTCGCGCGCCTTCACGTACGTCTGCACGTCCGCGCCGCGGAAGCCGTAGATCGCCTGCTTCGGGTCGCCGACGATCGTCAGGCCCTTGGCCTCCGGGTGCATCCACACCGCGCGGAAGATCTGCCACTGCACGTCATCGGTGTCCTGGAACTCGTCGATCATCGCCCACGGCATGCGCCCCCGAAGGCGCGCGGCGAGCTCGGGGCCGCGGCGCTCGTCACGCAGCGCCTCCCACACGAGCTCGAGCATGTCGTCGTAGTCGAACAGGCCGTGCTCGGCCTTGTCGGTGCCGATCCGCGCGAGGATCTGTGGCAGCAGCTCCGCGGCGAGGGCCTCGTCGAGCGTGGCGGTCTGCAGCACCGCGCGCACGGCCGCGTGGACCTCCGTCGCGCCGATCGAGGCCGCGCCGATCACGACGAGCTTGTCGTCCAGCTTCTCCAGCGGCTCGCGCACCCGATCGAGCATCGCGAGCAGCTCTGGCGTGGAATCCTCGGGCGTCTGGGCATCGAGCTGCTCGCCGATCTGCCCGATCCAGTTGACGACGTTCTTCCGATGACCACCGTGCTTGATCGGAGCACTGATCGCGGCTCGCTTGGCAGCCGTGCCGAGATGCTCGAACAAGCCGAGCGCCGCGGCGCGGGCCAGCGCGGGCTGGATCTGGCGACGCAGTGGCGCATCCACGCGCGCGCAGCTGAGCAGCAGCTTGCGCAGATCATCGACGGTGCGGCCGGTCTGCAGATAGGCCGAGAGCAGATCTCGATCGGGAGCGATGCGCGCGAACTGCTCGCGCAGCAGCACGCCGAACGCCGCATCGAACGCGACCTCGTCGGCCACCTGGGTCTGGTCGAACAGCCGGCGCGCCGCGAACGCATCCTCGATCAGCACGCGATGACAGAACCCGTGGATCGTGAAGATCGGCGCGTGGTCGAACGCGGTCACCGCGGCGCGCAGCCGGCGCTTCGCCGCATCATCGAGCTCCCAGAACGGCTCGCCGGGGCGCTCTGCATCGGTGTCCGCGCGCGACAGGCGATCCAGCAGATCGCGGATCCGCATGCGCAGCTCCGCGACGGCCTTCTCGGTGAACGTCACGAGCAGGAGCTGTCCGAGCTCGGCGCCGGCGAGGATCTGATCCACCACCCGGTGCTCGAGGAAGTACGTCTTGCCCGTCCCGGCAGAGGCCTCCACCACGACGAGCCGATCCGTCGCCGGAGGCAGGGACGCAGGCCGCGGGACCCGGGTCATGGGCCGACCTCGAAGCCGTGATCGCCTTCCATCCGCTCCACCAGCGGCTGCAGCCGGCGGACGGCCAGCTCGGCCGGGTTGCCGTGCGTGGCGAGGCCATCGGGACGCTCGATCGGCCCGAACCCGAGCCCGCGCTGTGGATCGTAGTAGCGCTTCCACGCGGACTTGTTCCCCGAGAGTGCGTTGACCAGCGAATCGAACGGCAGCAGATATCCGTGCGGCTCGTCGAGCATCTCGCGGATCAGGCCGGCCAGGTACCCGCTCGCCTCGGCCTGGTTCCACGGCGCGTGCTGGACCTCGACGACCTTGCCCTTCGCATCGACCAGCTTGTGCGCGTGGCCGTGGGTGGCGAGGCCCGCCGCGGCGAGCACGAGGTGATCGAACGCGCCCCGCAGGTGGTACCGCGACCGGTTCTCCACCGACGACGGCAGCGCGATCACCGACGTGTACGTGGCCCCGACCTTGATCAGGAGCTCGGTCTGCCCCGTGAGGCGAACGGTGCGCCCGCCCGGGAGCTCGATCGCGAGCGCGGGCAGGAGCTCCGCCCCGCCCATCGACGCGCGCCCGAAGCCGAACCGCGTGACCCCGCCGGTGGGGATCAGGCCCACGCCCGCGCGCCACGTGGTGAGCGCCGCGAGATCCACCGCGCGCGCGGCCTCGGCGAACACGCCCACCGGGAACTGTCCGCGCAGCGTGGCCTCGGCGACGGCGGCATCGTAGACGGCCTCGAGCGCACGCCCGGGATCGCGGAGGTGCGTGGCGAACACCTCGCGGAGCAAGGTCGCCCGATCGGGACGATCGAGGTGGAACGGCTCGTCGCTGTGCTCGGCGCTCGCTTCGTCCGGCAGCTCGTCGAGGCCGAGCACCGCCTGCGCCCACGCCTGCACGGGATGCTCGAGGAACCCACGCAGGTTCGCGATCGTGAGCCCGCGCGTGCCCGCCGTGGCTGCAGCCTGGGCCGGCGCCTCCACGATCCCGAGGGCCGCGCGCAGCGGCGCCTGTGCCGGATGCGAGAGCAGCGCGAACAGCCCCTCCTCGTCGGGGATCGTGTGGCCGCCGGCGCGGAGGTGCGTGCGCACGGCATCGCGCACCTCGCACGCCCAGCGCTCGCGTGCGATCGCGGGGACCACGCCCGGCAACGCGCCACCGAACCGGTGCAGCGGCTCGCGCTGCGTGATCCGGGCGAGCGCCTCGCGGCTGCTCCCCGCGCCGAGGTACGGCGCCAGCGCATCGGCGAGCTCGAGCACGACCGACGAGGGACCGAGCGCCTGCCCACTCTTGGCCTCGACCGCGACGTACGAGAGGTACAGCGCCTGCCGCGTGCCGAGCAGCACCTCGAGGAACGCGGCGCGGTCGCGATCGCGCGGGGTGACATCGCCGGGGCGCCCTTCGCGACGAAGATCGAGCGGGCTCGGTTGATCACCGGCGGGGAACGCTCCTTCGTCGAGCCCGGCCACGAACCCGAGCTCGAACGGGAGCGCGTGCATCGACGAGATCGGCGCGATCATCACGCCGGCCGCGAGGGGCTCCCCTCGATTCGATCTCGCGGTCTCGAGCTGGCGAGCTGCGTGCTCGCGCGCCTCGCGGAAGCCGATCGCGCGCCCATCGAGGTCGAGGTGCGCGAGGCCCGCGAGCATCGCGCGCACGCGCTCGAGATCGCGCGTGGCATCGGTGTCGCGTGGTGCGAGGTAGATGTCGACCAGGCCGGCGAACAGATCCGCCCACTCGGTCAGCGTGGCCTCGCGCCGGGCCAGCCACGCCGCATCATCGGACAGCGAGCGGACGAGCAGCGCATAGGTGGCTGCGCTCGCCTGCTGATCGGGGCGCAGCTCCTCGGGCGCCAGCTCGAGCCGCGCGATCTTCGCCGCTCCTCGCTCCGCGCGCTCGCCCACCATGAACGCCCCGAGCGCGAGCCGGCGCACGCCCTGATCCCAGTGGAACTGTCCGGGGAACTCCTCGAGGTACGTGCCCTTGTGGGCGTCGGCGTCGGCGCCGTGCGCGATGCCCAGCCGCTCCGTCCAGCGCACCCAGTCCGCCCCGTCGACGTGCGGATAGCCCGCGAGCACCGCGGGGTGCGTCAGCACGCGGAGCAGATCCTTGCGCGCCATCCCCGAGGTCGGCAGCTCGAGCAGCGCGAGCATCGCCTCGGCGATCCGCCCGCGATCATCGATCGGCGCATCCACGAGGTGACACGGCACGCCCACCGCCTCGAACGCAGAAGGCGCCTGCGCGAGGTAGCCATCCGCATCGCCCGCGATCCACACCGCGATCTGGTGCGCGCTCAGCGACGGATCTGCATCGAGGCGGCGGCGGACCTCGGCGGCGATCGCCTCGATCTCCCGGCGCGGGTTCGGGCACGCCAGCACGGTCACCCCCGCGGTGACTCCCGCCGTACTCCCCGGGTCCACCGACGGCGCCGCCCGCACCTGCACGTCGGCGAGCAGCCGATCGCGCGCGGACGAATCCTCGCCGTCGACGAATCGATCCTCGAGATCTCCACCGGTGCGCTCGACGAGCGCGCTCAGCGTGTCGCGCACCGGCTTGCCCCACAGCACGAGCGGCAGCGGATCGCCCGTGCCCTCGGCCGCGCGCCGGCTCGCCACGTCGTCCCACAGCTCGCGGCACGGATCGATCAGGTAGACGGTGACGTCCGTGGCCTGCGCGAGATCGGTGAGCGCCTCCAGCTGCGCGCGCTGCAGGAACGGCATCCCGAACACCGCGAGCGGCCCCGCGAGCTGCGGCGGCGCGAGGTGAAGGCGACGGCGCGCCCACGGCAGCATCGGCACCAGCGCGCGATGACGATCGGGCGCCGCACGCGCGAGGCGGGCGAACGCGCCAGCCACGAGCTTCGCCTGCCAGCGCGCCGTGGGATCACCCTCGAGCTCGCTCGGCACGTTGCCCGTGAGCAGCGCGGGCATCCAGTCCGGGCGCGTGGCGGCATAACCCCAGGTCAGCCGCGCGAGGTGATGCGCGAGCTGCACCCGGCGCGGACCCGCGCGATCTCCACCGTCGGGTGCCTCGTCGAGATAGGCCGCCACCAGCGGGAGCCCGCGGACCACGTCGCCATCGGACAGCACGCTCGCGAGCACGGCCGCGAGCTGGGCCTGATCGATCGCCTCGAGCCCGACCTCGGGCGCCGACCAGGTGTGCTCCACGAACCGATCGAACGTGACCAGCTCCAGGCCCGCCGCGATCCCGCGCGCGAACGCGAGCTCGCGCATCAGCCAGCGCTTCACCAGGTGTCCACCGACGACGATCGTCGATGGCGCGAACGGATCCGCCGGAGGCAATGCCTCCAGCAGCGCCGCGAGCAAGGCCTCGGCGCGGTTGCTATGGACCGCACGCAGCATCGGGCCTCAGACGGGCGCCACCGCGACCCACAACGCCGCGGGCACCACCTCGAAGCGCGCCGGCAGCCGTCCCGGGTTCTCGCCATCGACATCGAGCTCGATCACCGCGCCGGGCTCGATCCCTTCGGCCTCGATCACCCTCGCTCGACGGACGCTCACCTTGTCCATCGACAGGTGCTCACCCTGATAGATCTTGCGGCTCATCTTCAGCACCTCGCCCATCCCGAGGTCCCCGATCGACACCACCTCGAACGTGCCGTCATCGATCTCCGCCGCGGGCGCGACCTTCATCCCGCCGCCGAAGAACTTGCCGTTCGCGATCGCCACCGTGTTGATCGAGAGCTCCGCGCGATCTTTGCCATCGAACACGAGCTGGACGCGCTGGTTCTTGTACGACCACGTGGCGCGCACGCTCGCGAACATGAACGAGAGCTTGCCGCCGAGCTTCTTCCCGCTCTCGTTGACCAGGCGATCGACCACACCCGAGACCCCGAACGACGCGATGTTCGCGAACATGCGCGTGGCGGGCGAGCCATCCGTGGCCACGAACCCGAGCTTGCCGACATCGATCTTCCGGCGATGACCCGCCGCGATCACCGTCGCCGCCTCGTGCGTGCTCTGCGGGATCCCGAGCGAGCGACGGAAGTCACCGCCGGTGCCGAACGGAATGAGGCCGAGCGTGGCTTCCGGCGCGATCGCCACGCCATCCTCGAAGAAGCCGTTGACCACCTCGTTGACCGTGCCGTCGCCACCGATCGCGATGATCCGCCCGGCGCCACCTCGCAAGGCCTCGCGAGCGAGCCGCGTGGCATCGCCCACGCCTTGCGTGATCGCCTCGTCGAACGGGAACGCGCGCCCGAGGATCTCGGCGACCTCCGTCCATCGCTTGCCGAGCTTTCCGCCCTGCGACTTGGGATTGACGATGACCACCGTGCGGGGCGCGACCATGACAGCAGCACTATACCTGCGGGGTCGGACCCTGCAGCCGAAGTGCCCGAGATCTCAGCGGCTCCGTGGGATTGGGCGTGTCGGTGCGACAGGGAGCAGCGCCTCCACAGCGTCCGAGGTACGTGGCGCACGCGTCGACATGCGCGAGGTCCCGGCGGCGGGTGGCCGCACGAGCACGTGACACGAGCACGCGGCACGCGGCACGAGCACGCGGCACGAGCACGCGGCACGAGCACGCTGCACGAGCACGAGCACGGGGTACGAGCACGCGGCACGAGCACGCGGCACGAGCACGAGCACGGGGTACGAGTACGCGGCCACGAGCACGCAGCACGAGGCCACGAGCATGCGGTTCTGTGACGCGAGGAGCTCCCGCCGATGCCCGCACGAGCCACGGTCGGGACGGATCACGCCAGCCGAATTGCTTCGTTCAGCTCTGAAGTTGTCAGAGATCGCGCCACCAGTCCCCGCAGGGACTGATCGCCCTTCAGTCCCCGACGTGCACGAGCGGGAGTTCGAACACCAGGTTGTCGGGCGCTGTGCCGCGGATCGCGATCACACCCTCATGGAGCTGGACATGGTGCGCGTCGCAGAGCAGACAGAGATTTCGGAGCTCGTGACGCCCGCCTTCGGAGCGCGGCGTGATGTGGTGCGCTTCGATGAACCGCGTGGAGCGACACCCTGGTACCACGCACCGGTGCTTGTCCCTGACGAACACCTTGCGGCGCGTGGCCTCCGGGATCGACCTCTGCAGCTTACGTCCGGGTTCCTCGCGCTCCAGATCCCCGATGTCCTCCGAGTCACACCGTACGCGCTCCAGCTCCTGCGGTGAGACCGCGATCTCCATCCCGGCGCCCACGCGGTGCGCCTGCTTGCACACGCGGCACGTGGTCGTCGCGATCTGATGCCGCGGCTTGTTCGATGATCCCTGTGTTGCTGGCTCGAGCAGCGCGCCGGCCAGCGCGCGCACCAGCTCGTCGTCGGTGCAGGTCGCGCCTTTCGCATCCGCGGCGGCATTGCGCGCCTGCTTGAACAGCATCATCGCCTCCTGGGAGATGCCCTCGAGCACGATGCGGTGCCGGATCTTCTTCGGATCCACGGGATCCGTGGGCAGGTCTCCCTTGGACTTGCCGCGCACCAGCTGCTGGATGTCCGTCGACAGCTTGCCCTCCGCCGCATCGAGCCACGCGTCTTCGGTCTTGCTCGTCGCGACGCGGGTCAGCTCCCGCACGCTGGTCCACGCCAGCTCTCCAGCGCGGAACTCCTCGGCGATCGCGGGCAGCTCGAGCAGCTCGTGCGCCACGCGCATCCTCTCCGTCGCCACGTGATGCGAGTGCTGCAGCACGCTCTCGATGTACGCATAGATCGTGGGGAACCCCATGCGGCGGTAGAGCTTGGTCTCCTCGGCCTCGCGCAGCAGATCGATCTCCCGCGCCTCGAGGCAGACGATCTGCTTGCCGACCGATGTGATCTCCTGGTGGAGCGTGATCCAGTCCCGCTCGCGGCACGTGACCGCATAGGCATCTGCGAGCTGCGATTGAAATGCGTCCGTGGCAGCGCTGTCGAACACGACGACCTCCTACACGCGTGGGTTGTCACGCGCACGATCACTTCTACCACCAGGTTTTTGGAGGTTCTGTACTGCGCTGTGTGTGCGCCTGAGGCTCGCGACCCGACGGCGATCGTTCGGATGCGGCGACTTCGCGCAGCGCGCACGAGGCCGCGTCCTCGACGAGGAAATCGCGATCCTTGTCGGGCACGCCCTTGATGCACGTCGAAATCAGTCAAGCGAAAAGAGAGAAGCCAGAGAAGATTCGTCACGGCACCCTCGAGCCTCGTCGAGAACTCGCGACGCGGCAGTCCCGGCGGGGACTGAATCGCGATCGTGGTTTCGGGCCACGTGTCCGGCGGTCGGACATCACGAAGGGTGAGGGGCTGGCAGCGAGTCGATGTGCTTCCGCGCGGCGGGAGCTTCTGCGTGCGCCGCGCGCTCAGGTCCGGAGGCGCCGCGCGTGGGCCAATGTCAAACGGCGTCGGTGCCGTCTCGGTCATCGCCGGTGCCCGCGTGTCTCGATCGGGTGAGCTGTTGGCGCGGTCGCGATCCGCGAAGGCGACGTGGAGCGTCGAGCGGCGGTCCGCTTCTCGAAGGCCCACGGTTTGGGGCGGGGAAAGGTTCACCACCAGGATCGTGCTGTGCGGCTTGTGGGCAGGCGCGCTCTCATCAGCGCGGCTGTCCACAAACGCACAGCTCGCGCGCGCTCTCCGACGCTGGTCGTGACCGCGCCATGGTCGGCGGGGTCGTGCTTTGCGCACTGCAGCGTCGGTGTCTCGCGCGCAACGCGCGAGCTCGGGGCCGTCAGTCCCCGCAGGGCGTGAGGTGCGATCATCTGCTCGGCTCATGCTTGCTTGGAGCCGTCGCGGCGAGGGCCCAGCTCTCTCAGGCTGCAGCGCCCGCGCGAGCTTGCTCCCATCGGGAGCTTCTGCGAGCGTCTCGCGCTCAGGTCCGGAGGCGCCGCGCGTGGACCAATGTCAAACGGCGTCGGTGCCGTGTCGGTCATCGCCGGTGCCCGCGTGTCTCGATCGGGTGAGCTGTTGGCGCGGTCGCGATCGGCGAAGGCGAGGCGATCGTCGGGAGGCGGTCCGCTTCTCGAAAGCCCACAGCTGGGGTGGGGACCAGGACCGGGCTGTGCGGCTTGTGGGCAGGCGCGCTCTCATCAGCGCGGCTGTCCACAAACGCACAGCTCGCACGCGCTCTGCGACGCTGGTTGTGATCGCGCCCCGGGTCGGTGGGCGGTCGGGGTCGAGGCCTCGGCTCGGGGGCGTTCAGTTCGTGCGGGACTCGAGGTGCGATCGTGCGCTTGGCTCTCTCAGGCCGCAGTGCCCGCGCGAGCCTGCTCCCATCGGGAGCTTCTGCGAGCGTCTCGCGCTCAGGTCCGGAGGCGCCGGCCGTGCGCCCGCAGTGGCAGTGCCCGTGCGAGCCAGTCCCTTCGACGCCGGTCGCGACCGCGCCAAGGTCCGGAGGCGCCGGCCGTGCGCCGGGTGGGGGTTGGGGCGGTGGCGACCGGCGCCATGTTCGGTGGGGCGCCAGGGCCGGTGCCTGGGTCGGGCGACCCGGGCTCGGGGCCGCCAGTCCCCGCGGGGCTTGAATCGCGATCATCGCCCGGCGGGAGCTTCTGCGAGCGTCTCGCGCTCAGGTCCGGAGGCGCCGCTCGTGCGCCGGTGGTTGCGGATGAGGGACCGGCGTGGCGCCTCTCCGAAGGCGCTGAGGGTCGCCCTGTGACGCTGTCGCGTCCAGCGCATCATCGATGTGAGGTCGGAGCTTCTGCGAATGCGGCCGGGGTGTCCCCCGCCGCGCGCGCGCGGGGGGGCCCCCCTTCGGGGGGGGGGGGGGGGGGGGGGGCCCCGGGTGGGGGGGGGGCCAGCGCGCCGCTGGCCGACTGCTCTGCGCCCTAACCCGGCCCCTCGTTGATCGCGCGCTCGATCTTGGTCTTCAGCTCGACATACCGCCGCAGGAAGTCGTAGTGCCGCTCGCGGAACGCCTGCGTGTAGCGACGCTCGCGGGCCTTCACGCGCCATGCCTCGGCGAGCTGATCGAGCCGGTCGCCGAGCTGCTTGGCCTCGGTGAACGGGCTGACCAGTGTCCGCGTGCCGGCCTGCTCGACGAGCTCGACCCGCCCGTTCTCCGCCGGGCCGAGGAACGTGAGGACCACGGTGTCGGGGTGCTGGTTGCGGATCGTTCGCGCGATCGTCTTGGCCGGGAGGTCGCTGACGTCCTCGGCCACCATCGCGTAGTGGTAGCTGCCGGAGCTGATCCGATCGAGGCCCTCGCCGCCAGAGGTCGCGTGCACGAACAGGTAGCCCGCGGGCGCGAGCTCGGTCATACCGGTGAAGAAATCGTCGACCTCGTCGATCACGAGGACGCGCAGCTCGTCGAGCATCACCGAGCGCGCCGGATCCTTGCCCGCTGCTTTGTCCGCGAGATCGATCGCGCGGCGCTCCGTCTCCATGAACCGCTGCAGGAACTCCTCGTGGACGCCGCGCACGTCGACGAGCACGGAGTCGACCTCGCGCTTGCCCACCGAGCGGCCCGCAGCATCGAGGACGCGGTCCTTCAGGTACGCGACCGACTCGGGTGCCTTGAGGATCAGATCGATCGCTCCTGCGCGCACGCTCTCGACCGCGTCGTCATACGAGCGGCGCGGTGTCATCGCGATCACCATCGAGGTGGGTGAGGCCTGCTTGATCGCGCGGATCGTCTCGATGCCGTTGCTCGGGTTCGGCGTGTCGATGTCGACCAGGACCACCGAGAAGAACTGGCGCGCGACGGCCGCGAGCGCGTCATCCGCGGTCGTCACGCAGGTGACGTGGAGCTGGGCCTCGGAGAGCAGCTGCTCGATCCCGGCGTGTACGCGCGCGTCGCCGTCGAGGACCAGGACCTCGATCCCGACGAGCAAGGACACCGCGAGCTGCGATCGGTACGAGCCCGAGGTCGAGGATTCGTTGGTCATGGCGAGGGCGTTCCGGAGGAAGAGGTGACGGAGGCGGTCGGGGTGCTGGTGGCACCCTCGGCGAGGCCGGCCTGGAGCAGGTACGCGCCGGTGGCGGCGAGCCCGAGATCGAGGAGCAACACGAAGATCACCACTCCCCAACGCGTGCCGCCCCCCTGCCTCTTCGGAAGCGAGAGCGACGGCGTGGGGCCGGTGACCGGCGGCACACTCGCCCGGCGCTGGACCGTCCCGGGACCCTGGGATTCGGTGCCTGGGCGGAGGTGCGGCGGCTGGCTGCCGGTCCCGACGTTGGTGGGTGGGATGCTACCGGGCCCCACGTTGGTGGGTGGGATGCTGCCGGGGCGGTTGCCGTACGGGATATTGGTAGGCGGGATGCTGCCGGGGCGATTGCCGTACGGGTTGTTGGTGGGCGGGATGCTGCCCGGACCACTTCCATAAGCGTTGTTGGTGGGTGGGATGGAGGGTGGCGGCGGCAAGGCCGCGGGCCCGCTGTTCTGTGGAGGGATCGAGTAGTTGCTGGGCGGAACGCTGTAGCCGCCGCCATACCCGGCCGGCTGTTGCGGCATCGGAGCGTCGTCGGAGATCTTCTGTGTCGGCGCCACGGTCGAGGGCGCCGTGCGTGCACCACAGCCACCGCAGAACCGGGAATCCGGTGCGTTCTCGGTGCCGCAACTTGGGCAACGCATCCCGGACAAAGGGTAACTCAGCGCGGGCACGCGGGGCTCGAATCTGGTCAACGGATCCGACGGGGACCCTGTGGTACCCTTGAGGTCCAGCCTCGATGAGTCAGATCCTCGATCGCGTGCTCGCCGCCGCCCGCCAGCTCGGGGCTTCGGACGTTCATCTCAAAGCGGGCTTACCCCCCATCTTCCGCATCAAGGGGGACCTGCGCACCGTGCGCGATGTGCCTGCATTGACGCGGGAATCCATCGCGCAGTTCGCGGTGCACATGATGAACGACCGGCAGCGAGAGGAGTTCGAGCAGAACCTCGACATCGATCTCGCCTACGGGACGCCGGATGGCGTTCGCTACCGCGTCAACCTGTTCCAGCAGCGTGGATCGGTCGGCATGGTGCTGCGTTTGATCCCTCCCGAGGTGCCGCCGTTCGAACGCCTGAACCTGCCGCAGACCGTGCTCGACCTCGCGAACACCCCGCGCGGCATCGTGCTGGTCACGGGTGCGACCGGCTCGGGCAAGTCGACCACGCTCGCCGCGATGATCGACTACGTCAACACGCAGAACGCCTATCACATCGTCACGATCGAGGACCCGATCGAGTACACGTTCCGCGACAAGCGCGCGGTCGTGAACCAGCGCGAGATCGGCTTCGACACGATGACGTTCTCTCGCGCGCTGCGCGCAGCGCTCCGGCAGGACCCGGACGTGATCCTCGTCGGCGAGATCCGCGACTTCGAGACCGCGGGCATCGCGATGACCGCCGCGGAGACCGGCCACCTCGTGCTGTCCACGCTGCACACCGTGGATGCCACGGAGACGATCAACCGCATCATCTCGATGTTCCCCACGCACCAGCAGCAGCAGGCCCGGCTGACCCTCGCGAGCGTGTTGCGCGGCGTGGTCTCGCAGCGCTTGCTCCCGCGCGCCGACGGCAAGGGCATGGTCCCGGCGCTCGAGATCATGGTCAACACCGAGCGCATCCGCGAGATGATCGAGGATCCGCAGCGGACCCGCGAGATCAAGGGCGCGATCTTCGAGGGCCTGCACCCGTACGGGATGGTCTCGTTCGATCAGAGCCTGGCGGCGCTCGTCAAGCAGAAGCTGGTGACCTACGAGGAGGCCGTCAAACACTCCACGAGCCCCGCGGACTTCGCTCTGCTATTCCGTGGTGTGTCGCAGAGCGCGGGATCCTGGAAGGACTCGGGTGGCGGCGCGACCTCAGGAACTGCCGCCAAACCGGGAGGCCTCGCGAATGATGAATTCGAGATCGAATAGGTGGCTGCTCATCCTCGGGTTGCTCGCGGGCTGGCTCGTCCTTCCCGCTAGCGCGATCGCCGGCCGGAAGCGCGTGGTCGTGCTCGAGCTCGAGGGCCCCAAGGCCGACAAGTTCCACGCTGACCTGGTCAAGCTGATCAAGAAGACCCACACGGTCATCCCGATCGACAAGTGGAACGGTACGGCCGAGGAGCTCGATGCCGGCGGCGGCAGCGACAAGGATCTCAAGAAGATCGCGAAGAAGCTCAAGATCGACGCGATCATCCAGGGCAAGGTCGAGAAGCGCCGCGAGAACTACATCCTCCAGCTCAAGGTCCACGCGGGCAAGTCCGGCGCGATGGTCGGCGGCCGCATCGATGTGAAGGCGGAGGGGCCGCGGATCGACGGCCAGACCACGACGGATCTCAAGGACGAGCTGATCCCCGCGATCGATGGCATCGCCTCCAACCGCGGCGGTGGCGGCGACGACGAGGGCGAGGACGAAGAGAAGCCGACGAAGAAGAAGAAGGACGTCAAGGAAGACGAGGGCGAGGACGAGGAGAAGCCGACCAAGAAGGGCTTCGGCAAGAAGAAGGACTCCAACGTCGACGAGGGCGAGGACGAGGAGAAGCCGACCAAGAAGGGCTTCGGCAAGAAGAAGGACGTCAAGGAAGACGAGGGCGAGGACGAGGAGAAGCCGACCAAGAAGGGCTTCGGCAAGAAGGATGACGAGGAGACCAACGCCCTTCGCACGAAGAAGGACGAGAAGAAGCCCGTCGTGAAGAAGGACGAGGGCGGGGACGAGGAAGACAGCCCGCTGCCCAAGCCGAAGAAGGTCGTGAAGAAGGACGAGGGCGAGGACGAGGAGGGCGACGGCGAGAAGAAGCCGAAGAAGAAGGTCGCCCGCAAGGACGATGGCGAAGAGGAAGAGGAGGGCGTCGAGGCGTCTGGCGACGAGGGCGATGGCCCGCTGGCGACCTCACCGGGCGAGCGTGCGATCGATGGCGTCGTCGGCCTGTCGTTCAACGCGCGCCGCATGGCGTTCACGTACTCCGCGGACCTCGGGAACAACCCGAAGCCCTACAAGGGCGTGCCGGTGGCCGGCATCCTCGTCGACGTGACGATGTATCCGCTCGCGATCAGCCACAAGCGGCACGACATGCTGAAGAACGTCGGCCTGACGTTCATGTACGACAAGGTCCTCAAGATCCAGTCGAAGCAGGGCACCGTCACGCTGCCCACCGCGCAGGCGCGGTTCGCCCTCGGCGCCGCGTTCCGCTATCCGCTGGGCTCGAAGGCCGTGGTCGGTGGCACGCTGCGGCTCGGCCGGCAGAACTTCACGATCGGCACCTCGAACGGCGTCAGCTCTGACCTGCCGAACGTCAACTACACGATCCTCGATCCGGGCGCGTTCCTGCGGTTCGCGATCACGCCGAAGATCACGTTCAACCTGAACGTCGGGTTCATGGCGTTCCTCGGCACCGGCGCGATCCAGAAGAACGATTCGTACGGCGCCGCGACGGTCACCGGCTTCGAGGGCGAGATCGGCGGCGACTACCTGCTGACCAAGAACATCTTCGCCCGCGCCGCCTTCAAGTTCGAGACGATCGGCTTCAGCTTCAAGGGCACCGGGACGATGACCACGGGTCGTGACACGGATACGGATCAGGACGTGTTCGGCGCGCGCGACAATTACCTCGGCGGTGCGGTCACCGTCGGCTACCTGTACTGATCGCGGCTACGGCTGCGCTGGCGCCGAGATCACGAACGGCTTGCTCGCGGCCGACGTGCGGCCCATCGCGTCGACCCAGAACACGCGGACCGGATCGCCGACCTCGGAGAGGATCGTCCCGTTCGGCACGACCTCGCAGCGGTTCTCGGCGAACGCCGTCTGCTGCGTCTCATCGCGGTGGACCAGGCCCCACGAGCGCGGCGTCCCATTCTCGCCGGTGAGCACGATCGCGATCGCGCCTACCGGTGGCTTGTCGGCGAGCTCGACGCGGAGGCTCTGCGCGCCCGGCGTGGTGATCAGCGTCGCCGAGATCGCGGTGGGCGCGGGCAGGTGCGGCTTCGCCTGCCGGGTCATCCGCACCCAGGCGCGCACCTCGCCGGCGTCATCGACGAGATCCACGCGACCTGCACGCACCGCGCGTGACGACGGCCGGTAGGCGACGAGCCCGGGGGCGAACGTCGCGATCTTCATCGCGACGGCCTTCGCGGGCGCGGTCGCATGGATCGTCCAGCGCGGCTGGATCGCGGGGTCGCCGGTGGGCAGCGGACCTTCGGCGCCGAACGCTCCGACGACGATCCCGCCGTCGGGCGGGACCTCGATGCCCGAGGGTGAAGCGATGCCAGGTGCGAGCCCGGTGACTGTGCCGCAGTACGCGTGCGCGTTGGAAGGGAGAGCGAGGAGAGCGGGGAGCGTGGGGAGCAGGAGCCAAGCGAGTCTGGTCATGGCTGCACAAGACGCATGATGTCCGCGCTCCGATCTTCGCGATCGCGGGGGCTCGGACGAATGCGCAAGTCGTGCAAGTGGTGCAAGTCCGGGCGGTGGCGGATCTGCTAGGTTGTCGTCGTGAAAGCCGCCGAAGTCCGTAGAGCGTTCCTCGAGTTCTGGAAGAGCAAGGGTCACGAGATCGTGGCCTCGTCCTCTCTCGTGCCGGCCAACGATCCGACGCTGCTGTTCACCAACGCCGGCATGGTCCAGTTCAAGGACGTGTTCACCGGCGTCGAGCACCGGCCGTACAAGCGCGCCACCACCTCGCAGAAGTGCGTGCGCGCCGGCGGCAAGCACAACGACCTCGACGAGGTCGGCAAGACCCCGCGCCACCACACGTTCTTCGAGATGCTCGGCAACTTCTCGTTCGGCGACTACTTCAAGGAGGACGCGATCGCCAACGCGTGGGAGCTGCTGACCAAGGTCTACAACATCGATCAGTCGCGCATGTGCGTGACGATCTTCGGCGGCAATGACCCGGAGCTCCCCGGCGTCAACGCGGATGACGAGGCGCGCGCGATCTGGAAGCGCGTCACCGGGTTCTCCGATGACCGGATCATCGGCCTCGGCAAGAAGGACAACTTCTGGATGATGGGCGACACGGGCCCGATGGGGCCGTGCACCGAGATTCATTACTTCATGGACGGCGTCCCCACCGCGTGGCCGACCACCGATCCGGCGACCTGGAAGGGCTGGCTCGAGATCTGGAACCTGGTGTTCATGCAGTACGAGCGGCGGGTCAAGGATGGCGAGCTGTTCCCGCTGCCGGCGCCGTCGATCGATACGGGTGCGGGCCTCGAGCGCGTGACCAGCGTGGTGCAGGGCGTGGCGAGCAACTACGACACGGATCTGTTCACCGGGATCCTCGAGACCGCGGCCAAGCTCGCGGGCAAGACCTACGGGCAAGACCCGGAGACGGACACCTCGCTCCGGGTGATCGCGGATCACGCGCGCTGCTCCACCTTCCTGATCGCCGACGGCGTGACCCCCGACAAGGCGGGCAGCAACTACGTCCTTCGCCGCATCTTCCGCCGTGCGGTGCGCCACGGGAAGATGCTCGGCATCGAGCAGCCGTTCATGCACGACGTGTGCGCCAAGGTGATCAGCGAGATGGCGGAGGCCTATCCCGATCTCCTGACGCGGCAGAAGACCATCGTGCAGACCGCGCTCGAGGAGGAGAAGCGGTTCCGGGCGACCATCGATCGCGGCCTCGGCCTGCTCGAGGACGAGCTCGCGCGCCTCAAGAAGGCGAGTATCACGGAGGTGCCGGGCAAGACCCAGTTCCTGCTCCACGACACCTACGGGTTCCCGCAGGACCTCACCGAGATCATCGCCCTCGAGCGCGGGTTCACGGCGCCGAGCAAGGCGTTCGACGAGGAGATGAAGAAGGCGCAGGCGCTGAGCAAGTTCGCCGGGTCCGATCAGGTCGCGATCTCCGCGGACATCAAGTCGCTCGCGAACGACGTCGGCGCCACGAAGTTCCTCGGCTACGAGGGCCGCGGCACGCACGGCGACGGCGTGCTGAAGGCGATCCTCGTCGAGGGCAAGCGCGTGGACTCGGCGGCCGAGGGCACGCAGGTCCAGCTCGTGTTCGACCAGACCCCGTTCTATGCGGAGTCCGGCGGCCAGATCGGTGACACCGGCGAGATCGTCACGCCAGGCGGCAAGGTCACCGTGCTCGATACGAAGAAGCCCGCCGGCGACGTGTTCGTGCTGATCGGCGAGGTGATCTCCGGCAGCGTGAAGGTCGGCGAGAAGGTCACGTTCACCGTCGACGACGATCGGCGCGAGCGGATCCGCGCGAACCACTCGGCGACCCACCTCCTGAACCACGCGCTGCACACGGTGCTCGGCGATCACGTGGCGCAGAAGGGCTCGCTGGTGTCGCCGGAGCGCCTGCGGTTCGATTTCTCGCACGGCGCGCCGATGACCGAGGAGCAGAAGCGCCGCGTCGAAGATCTCGTCAACACCGAGATCCGGCGCAACCTCGATTCGACGATCGAGACGCTGCCGATCGAGGCGGCGCGCAAGAAGGGCGCGGTCGCGATGTTCGGCGAGAAGTACGGCGACACCGTCCGCGTGGTCTCGATCGGCCACGATTCGATCGAGTTCTGCGGTGGCACCCACGTGCGCCGCGCGGGCGACATCGGCCTGTTCAAGATCGTCAGCGAGGCGGGCGTGGCGCAGGGCGTGCGTCGCCTCGAGGCGGTGACCGGTGCCGGCGCCCTCGAGTACCTGCGCAAGCTCGAGGACGAGCTGCACGAGGCGGGCGCGCGGATCAAGGCCGGCCCGTTCGAGATCGCGGCGCGCGTGGAGAAGATGCTCGTCGATGCGAAGGCGCAGGCGGCCGAGATCGGGAAGCTCAAGCAGAAGATCGCCTCGGGCGGCGGCGGGCGCGATCTGCTCTCCGAGGCCGTCACGATCAAGGGGATCCGGGTCCTCGCCGCGGCGATCGACGTCGACGACGCGAAGGTGCTGCGCGACACCGCCGATCAGCTGCGCGACAAGCTCGGCTCCGGCGTGCTGCTCCTGGCGGGCACTGGTGGCGCGGAGATCAAGCTGATCGCGATGGTCACCAAGGATCTCGTGGACAAGGTGCAGGCGGGCAAGATGCTCGGCGAGATCGCGGCGATGCTCGGCGGCCGCGCGGGTGGCAAGCCCGACATGGCGCAGGGCGGCGGCAAGGACGCCACGGCGATCCCGGCGGCCCTCGACGCAGCGCGCGCCTGGGTCGAGAGCCACGCGTAAGCGTCACGGCGCCGCAGGCCCGCGGTTCTTCCGCCAGCCCTCGAGGATCTTCGACACATCCCCGACGTGCGCCTCGGGCGTGGCGCTGGCGTACGGCTTCATGCTGCTGAACGTGCCCTCCGGACTCTCGATCTCGAGCGGGCCGCCGTGGGCATACGGCCCCGCGATGCCGGCGAGCCAGCCATCCTTCGCGGCCCAGTGCGGCGGGAGCGTGCGGAACTTGAACACGTAGAAGTCCGCGGGGCCCTTGGTGACGATCTTGCCGAGGACGATCTCGTCGGGCGGGCGGCCGAGCTCGGTGGGATAGGCGAGCCAGCTGACCATCGCCGCCTCGGCCATCGCGCGCTGCGTGGCGTAGCGCGCGGGGAACAGCTCGGGGTGATCCGTCAGCGCGCGGAACAGCCAGCCGCGCATCTCGGGGCTCGCCGCGACGCGCTCGACCGCCGCGGCGGGCACCGCCTCGCCATGTGCGAGGAGCGAGGTGACGCCGAAGTACGCGAGGTGCGCATCGCGATAGGTCAGGGCGTGGACGAGTGCGTCGTGGACCTTTGGCGCCGGGAGGCACTTCATGAGGTCGAGCGTCACGCTGGCGATCTCGCGGCGATGCAGGTACTCGTCCGTCGCGTCGAAGCCGATCCCACCGGGGCGCTGCTTCGGCTCGAGCCAGCTGCGCTGCACGGCATACGCTGCGAGTACGCCGCTGGGATCGCCGGGGAACGCGTCCGGCGTGACGAGCTGCTTGTCGCAGTACGCCAGCACGCCGAGGAGCGCGGCATCGGCCCAGCGTGGATCGTCCGCGATCTGGAGGAGCGCGGGGACGATCAGCGCCGGATGGTGGGGCGCGCGCTCGAGCTCGAGGAACATGGGATCCTCGGAGGGCATCGCCGGATCGAGCGCGAACGGCTTGAGCAGGCGGGTGAAGGTCGCGGCGGTGTGATCGTCATCGATCGCGGCCAGGAGCCGCAGCCCCTGGGCCCGGACGCGCCCGGCCCAGCGCGGGAACAGCTCGTCCACCACCGGCGTATAGGCTGCGCGCGGCCGGGCCGCGACGGCGAGGACGATCGAGGCCGGGACGTCGAGGAACGGCTCGTCGGGAGCTGGATACGAGGCCAGCGTCGCGCGCAGCAGCTGGATCCCCTCGTCCACGGTCAGGGTCGGGTCCTGACCGAGCACGCGGAGATCGCTGATCGCCTGCTTCCGTGCCGTGGGGTCCGTGCCGTGGAGCCGCTCGAGGAGCGTGGTGATCCGCGGGCTCGCGACCGCCACGCTCGCAGGCGTCCCAGGTGGGGCGAGCGCTGCCGACACCACCGGGACTTCGCCTGCGGGTGGCGCCGAACGGCCCGACTTGCCACAGGCTGCGAGGGCGAGCACCAACCACATCGCGTTCATGGTGTGTGAACCCCGCGCAATTCCTCGTGTAGGTGGTTTCCTGCGCAACATTGGTTCACGTCCGGACGATCGTGAATCGCGTTAGTCTCATCGGTGCGTCCGTGACGTCGAGAGGAATCATGAAGCATCCAAGACTCGTCTCCATGCTGCTCGGTCTCGTGGTGGTCGCCACGGCGACGCCCGCGCTGGCGGATCGCCGCGATCGTCGTGATCGCCGCGAGGACCGCCAGGAACGCCGCGAAGACCGCCGGGACGACCGGCGCGAGCGGCGCGAGGACCGCCAGGACCGCCGCGAAGACCGGCAGGACCGCCGCGAGCGGCGCCGCGCGATGCAGGCACCACCCGCGATCCGCGTCGAGCGCCACGACAATCGTCGCGGCTACGTCTGGGTCGATGGCCGGTGGGACTGGAACGGCTACGAGTGGGCGTGGAACACCGGGCGCTACGAGCGCGAGCGCCGGGGCCATCGCTGGCGGCCGGTCAGCTGGGAGCTCCGCGGTGGCGAGTACGTCTCCGTCGGTGGAGACTGGGTCGTCATGGAGCCCACCATGGCGCCGCCCGCGATCCGCCAGGAGCAGTGGCAGCCGCGCTCCGGGTTCATCTGGGTCCGCGGCCAGTACGACTGGCGGGACGGTGAGTGGGCGTGGACGCCGGGCCACTACGAGCGCGAGCGCGCGGGGTATCGCTGGGTCGAGCCACGCTACGAGCAGCGTAACGGGGTCTACGTGACCATCGGCGGCAGCTGGTCGGTCCAATAGCCGTTTGACCCCGTCCCCCTCGGGGCGGGATACTTACCGCCGGCTCTCCAGGGAGGGCCAGCCATGGCCGCCGACGAACCCAGCGGGCCACGACCCGCTCCGGTCGTGCTCCGGATCAAGCTGCGCTACGACGACGTCGAGTCGATGGTGC
Source organism: Myxococcales bacterium (assembly GCA_016720595.1). Classification (GTDB taxonomy): domain Bacteria; phylum Myxococcota_A; class Polyangia; order Haliangiales; family Haliangiaceae; genus JABFXX01. The sequence goes on along the minus strand of JADKKI010000040.1, from coordinate 26,547 downwards.
AGCGGTTCGCGCCCAACGTCGGCAAGTCGGGTCTGTTCCTGCCGACCAAGTCGCTGCAGCCGGTGGGCGCCGAGGTGAAGTTCGAGCTCCGGATCGCGGACGACACGCCGGTGCTGGTCGGCCTCGGGCGCGTCAAGGCCGCGAAGGCGCCGGATCCGGCCGCGCCGCGCGCCGCGTTCGGGATGGCGATCGAGCTGATGCGGGTGACCCGCGAGAGCCGCGAGGTCATCCTGCGGATGCTCGAGCGCCGCAAGCAGCTCTCGCTGCCCGAGGTGGGCATCCCGATGCCCGCCGACATCGACGCCGCGCGCCGCGCCGAGGTGGTGGACACGCAGGTCAAGCACTCCACGACCGCAGCGGTTCCCGCGCCGGTGCAGAACCTCGACAGCGGTCCATCCGAGGCGCTGCTCACGGCGCCGCGGCGCCAGTCGGGGCCGATCGCGATCGCGAAGCTCAATGTCGTCGAGGCGCTGTCGCCCGAGCCGGCGCGCAGGAAGCGGCCCGCGGTGCACGAGGTGATCGAGAGCGCCTCGGGGCCGATCGTGAGTGTCGTCAGCGGGCCCGGGCTCGACGACGACATCGATGTCGGCAAGGTGATCGCGCGCGCGCGTGCGCTCGCCGGTGGCGATCTCGATGCGGAGCTCGAGGCGCTGCGCGAGGTCGCGGCGGCGCCCCTCGAGATCAGCATCGAGGCGGCATCCGCGGAGCTCGCACGGCAGCTCGGCGGGAAGGCGATCAACAAGAAGGATCGCAGCGCGCGCTGGGCCACGCCGCCGGTCACGGTCGCGGTTCCCGCCGCAGAGCCCGCGCCGGTGATCGCGAAGCAGGCCGACCCTGCACCCGAACCGGCACCCGAGCCTGCACGCGAGCCGATGATCGCGAAGCAGGCCGAGCCTGCGCCGGAGCTCGAGCCCGTGGCCCCGGCGCTCGAGACCCAGATCGACGCGCCGCTGCCGGCGCCCACGTTCTCGGGCGCGCTGCCGACGTTCGTCGACGACGAGGACTCGGGCCCGGTGCACACCGCGCCGCAGACGCCCGCGGACATCATCACGGATCCTGCGACTCCGCTGATCGACGATGACGTCGATCCCGCTGCGTTCGAGGCGCGCGAGCACTCGGCGCGCGAGGTCGAGCCCGATCAGATCGCCGACGAGATCCACCAGCTCGGCGAAGACGATTACGAGGAGGTCGAACACACGATGATCGGCGCGATGCCCGAGGCCCCCGGCTTCGAGCACCAGGCGGCGTTCGTCACCGAGCCCGGCGCGGCCGCCGATCTCGAGCGCAGCCTCGACGCCCACCTCGCGGAGGCCGAAGCAGAGGCCGAGGCCGACGACCTCGGGATCAGCGGGGCGTATGCGCTGCCCGAGGCGCCCGCCCAGGCGCCTGCCCAGGCGCCGATGTTGCTGCAGGCCGAGATCGTCCCTGATGAGCCGGGCACCGAGGCGGCGAACGAGGAGCCCCACGATCAGGCGGACCACGAGGTCGAGGATCTCGAGGAGATCGACGAGTTCGAGATCCTCGCCGAGGCCGACGCCGATGACGCCGATCTGCTCGCTTCGCACGGCGAGGCCGACGTGTCGGGCGGCCAGCGGATCGCCGAGCCGGAAGCCGAAGCCGAGCCCCAGATCGAGGCCCCGGTCGAGCCCGAGCCCCGGCCCTCGATCGCCGACTTCGTGTCGCGGCTCGACCTCAGCGACGAGTTCGAGGCTGCACCCGATCCGGGTCTCGATCCGGATCTGGATCGGGATCTGGACGCCGAGCCCGCTCCGCCGCGTGGGTACGCACAGGGCCGCCACGACGCGAGCTTCTCGGAGCTCGATGCACGCCTGGGCGAGCTCGATGCACGCGAGATGAGCGCGGGGCATGCCCTCGCGGCGTTCGAGGACGACGGGCCGACGGGGAATCCCGACGACCTCGACGCCGACAGCCAGTACACGATCGCGGGCGTGCTCCCGCCGGCGGACGTGACGTTCGATGCGCCGCACACGGGCTACGAGGGTGGCCGAGCCTACGCGCCCGCCGACGAATCGTACCCGGGGTTCCCGGCGCGCTCGTTCGACGAGAGCGATGTGGAGGAGAGCCAGGTCCCCGCACGTCGCGGCCGGCGGCCGGCATCGCCACAGCCTCAGGCGCAGCCGCAGCCGCAGCCCGGCGACGATGGTTACGATCTCGAGACGGCGCTCGAGGCGCTCGACGTCGATCTCGACGATCTCTCGGTGCCGCACGAGCGGCTCGAACCTCGGCCGTCGCAGCGTGCGCCGTCACAGCGCATCTCGCAGCGCGCGCCGTCTCAGGCCAAGGGGAAGCTCCCGGAGCGCGCGACGACGGATGGTGGCGTGCTGATCCAGTTCGAAGACGACGAGTAGTCCGCGCGCTCAGGCCAGGCCGGGCTGCGCGAGCGCAGCGATCAGCGCCGGGCGATCGCCCTCATGCTGCTGCCACAGCTCGATCATGCGATCCGCCTGCGTGCGGCGCGTGGCCGCGATCTCCTGCACCGGCGCGAGGAGCGGGAGCGCCTCGGGCGCCACGCGGCCGAGCCCATCCGTCGCGATCCGCACGAGCTCCGCGGCGAGATCTCCCACCGAGTGGCCGCCGGCCTGCGCGGCGAAGCCCTGCATGGGCACATCGGCGGCGAGCTGCTGGCGCTCGGCGTACGTGAGCTTGGCGAGCAGGGCGATCGCGGCGGTGCGCGCGGCCGTGTCGTACAGGAGGCCGCGCATCATCGGGGACAGCGCGGCGATCATCTCGATCGAGCCGCAATCGCAGCCGCGCACCTCGATGAACTTCTTGAGGCGGCCCTCGGGGAACAGCGTCGACAGGTGCATCGCCCAGTCGGAGCGGGTGGCGCGCTCGCCGTTCCAACCATCGCGGAAGAACGTGCGGAACGTCAGGCCGGCGGGCACCGGCACGTAGCCGTTGCGGTAGACGAAGTACATCGGCACGTCGAGCGCCCACTCGGTGTACGCCGTGAACACGTCCTCGCGCTCGAACATGAACGGGAGCAGGCCGGCGCGGGCGTTGTCGGTGTCTCGCCAGATCCACGCGCGGTACGACTGATAGCCGCTGACCTTGTCCTCGACGATCGGGGAGGCGGCCCACAGCGCCGTGAGGAGCGACGTGTTCGAGTACAGGCAGCGCAGCTTGGCGGCGGCATCGGCCTCGTCGGCGAAATCGAGGTTCGCCTGCACCGTGGCCGTGCGCAGCATCATGTCCAGGCCGCGCGTGCCGACCGTGGGCATGTATGCGCGCATCACCTCGTAGCGCTGCTTCGGCATCCACGGGACGTTCGCGCGCCCACCGAACGGCCGCAGCCCAGCGGACAGCCACGCGATCCCGAGCTCCTTGGAGGCCACGCCGAGCTCGGCGATGTACGCCTTCAGATCCGCGGCGAAGTCTCGATCGTCGGCCACCGGGCGCCCGGCGAGCTCGAACTGACCGCCCGGCTCGATCGTGAGCTGAGCATCTGCACGAGACAGGGCGATCATGTGGCCGCGCTCGATCACCGGCGTGCCGCTGTTGGCAGCGAACTTCGCGAACAGGGCGCCGATCCCGTGCGGCCCCTCGTAGGGCGGGGCCTCACCGGTGTCTCGGATCACGCCGATCAGCTCGTGCTCGGTGCCAACGCGCCACGCCGACGCGGGCTTGCCTGCGGTCGAGAAGTACTCGACCAGCTCGGCCGTTGACCGAACCGGAACATCTTCAGCTGCGTCGACGAGATGCACCGGGGGTTCGCGCACTCTATGGGGTGATCTGCGGTGCGTCAATTGACCCGGCCCCATGCACGCCCGCTATATTCGCCGCGGGGCGCGAACAATCCGTTGCGCAGGTGGGCCGTGGTAGCGTCGCCACACATGCAGACACTGCTCGATCGACCGGGCTTCGCGAGCAAGCGAGGGCGCCTGCTCGAGCTGCTGCGGGTGCGTGCGTTCCAGGAGCGCGAGGTCACGTTGTCCTCGGGGCTGAAGTCGAACTTCTACATCGACTGCAAGCAGGTCAGCCTCGATGCCGAGGGCGCGGCGCTGATCGGCGATCTGTTCCACCAGGTGATCGACGAGGTCGCCCCGAAGGCCGTCGCGGTCGGTGGACTCACGATGGGCGCCGATCCGCTCGCCACCGCGACCTCGATCCTATCCTTTCAGCTAGGTCGCCCTCGCGCTGCGTTCCTCGTGCGCAAGGAGCCCAAGGGGCACGGCACCGGGCAGTGGGTCGAGAGCACCAAGCTCCCCGAGGGCGCGCCGGTGGTGATCCTCGAGGACGTGATCACGACGGGGGCGTCCACGCTGCGCGCGATCGAGCGCGCCCGCGGCGCCGGTCTGGTCGTGCTGCATGCGGTGGGGTTGGTCGATCGGCTCGAGGGCGGGCGCGAGGCCGTGCTCGCCGAGACACCACTGACCACGCTGTTCACTCGACGCGATTTCCTCCCCGACAAATGACCCGCTTCGTCGCGATCCTCCTGGTCTCGTTCGCGGTCGCCTGCGGCGCGGCGGATCCGCGCGTGCGACTCGCGGGCGAGTGGCCTCCGCGCGCGGGTGACTACGTCACGGTGACGCAGGAGTGGACGCGCTCGGCGGTGCTGCGCGGCTCGTATCAAGAGGTGATGGAGCTTTCGGCGACGCTCAAGTCACCGGAGTGGCATGCCGCGCACGCGGAGAAGGATGCCAAGAACCGCGGTCTGGTCGGCGAGGCCAAGGCGCAGCGGATCGCGCAGGCGCAGGCCGATGCCGCGGGGCCGTACGAGCTCGAGCTGATGGTCACGACCTGGGATCGCCGCGAGAACGATCTCGATCGCGGCAAGAAGAGCGTGTGGCGCGTGGTGTTGCTGGGCCCCGACGGTAACGAGATCGTCCCGCTCGAGATCGTGCGGGACAAGCGCCCGGCCTTCGTCGTGCGCTCCGAGTTTCCGGCGTTCGGTGACTTCGCGACGGCGTACATTGTCAGGTTCCCACGCGAGGCGAACATCCTCGGCCCCGACGTGAAGCAGGTGCGGCTCCGGATCAGCGGCGAGCGCGGCGGGCTGCAGGTCAACTGGGACGCCCCGTAGCGGGCCGCGGCCTGCGACGGCCGCAGCAGCTACTTCGTGTTCGGCGGCTTCTTGCCGCGCAGGCGATCCCAGAACCCGACCGGCTGATAGCCCTCGTCGAGATCATCGAAGGTCTCGGTCGGCGGCAGCAGCGGCACCTTGCCGGTCTTGTCGGCGCCGGCGCGAAAGAACTCCTCCTCGGCGTCGGAGAATGCGTGGACCGCGTCCTTGCGAACCTCGGCGACCGCGAGCTCGCGCGCCGGCGCGGCGATGTCCTTGGACACCGGTGCCGCGGCCTGCGCGGCGACCACCGCGCTGATCGCGCCGTGCGCCGCGGCGAGATCACCGACGAGGATCGAGGGTTCGGCCGAGGGCGGCTCCTGCGTGCCCCGCTTCGCGCGAGACGCCGTCGAGATCTCGCCCTTCCGCGCCTCGGGGCGATCATCGGGAGGAATCTCGCCGGGCGGAGGGCGCCGCACCGGCGCGGTCTCCACGGACGACACCTGACGCACGATCCCGTCCGAGGGCTCGTCGGCGAGCTCCTCCGGCGCCGAGCTGGAGATCGTGGCGAGCGACTCCGAGGTCACGCGGGCGGTGTTGATCGTGGTGTCCACGGTGATGTGCTCGTGCACGGTCACGGTCGCCGTCTCGGTCTCGCTGACGACGATGCCCGGCGAGCGGAGCTCCTTGACCGGCTTCGAGCCGCTCTCCGTCGAGCCCACGACGACGCCGGCAGCTGCCTGCGCGGCGGCACGCCTGGCATCCTCTGCGTCGGCGGCGAGCGCCCGCGCCTTGGCCTCGCGCCACATCGTCTCCTCGGACGAGTCCGCTTCGTCCTCGGCGACGACCTTTGCGCGGCTGACCGCCTCGACCTGCGCCCTGGCGTCGGCGAGCCGCTTCGCGAGCTCCTCGGCCTCCCGGGCCTGATCGTCGGCGGCCTTGGCCCGCGCCGCGGCCTGCTGCTTCGCCCACTCGGTCGCCTCGGCGCGGAGCTTGGCGTCCTCGGCATCCGCGCGCGCCTCGGCTTGCTCGCGGAGCCGGACGGCCGCGGCCTCTCGGGTCTCGGCGTCGGCCTTCGCCTTCGCGGTGGCCTCGGCGTCGGCCTTGGCCTTGGCGTCGGCGGCGAGCTTTGGTGGCGGCCTTGGCCTTGGCGTCGGCGGCGAGCTTGTCGGCGTCGGCCTTGGCCTTGGCGTCGGCGGCGAGCTTGTCAGCGTCGGCCTTGGCCTTGGCGTCGGCGGCGAGCTTGTCAGCGTCGGCCTTGGCCTTGGCGTCGGCGGCGAGCTTGTCAGCGTCGGCCTTGGCCTTGGCGTCGGCGGCGAGCTTGTCAGCGTCGGCCTTGGCGTTCGCCGCGGCCTTCTCCTCGGCGGCCTTGGCCTTGGCGTCGGCGGCGAGCTTGTCAGCGTCGGCCTTGGCGTTCGCCGCGGCCTTCTCCTCGGCGGCCTTCGCCTGATCGTCGCCCTCGTCGAACACGACCTTGGCCTCGAGTCCGATGTCCTTGGCGAAGATGCGCTCGCGCTTCTCCGTGTCCATCAGCGCCTCGAGCTTCTCGCGCGCCGCACCGCGGGTGGGGAGCTCGATCTCGCCGGAGGCCTGTGATGCGGGGACCACACCCGACAGCGAACCGACCTCCGCACCGACGACCCGGGGGACGAGCGCGCCCCAATCGATGTCGGGCTTGGTCTGAACCGCCGGCGTTGACGCGGGCGTGGGCACGCGCTTCTTCTGCTTCCGCTTGCGCTTGCCGCCCTTGACCTTCTGGGACGAATCGCGCGCGGCGGGGATCGGTCCGCTGTCCGACGCGGCTTGCGTCCGCTGGATCACGGCATCGCGGTCGCTGCCGACCAGCCACTCCTCGATCGCGAGCACCGCCCGCCACGTCGCCTTCGGCTTCTGCCCATCGACCACGCGCAACAGGCCCACATCGCACGCGCGCTGGGCCACCCGGAGCGTCTCGAACACGCGGTACGGCGAATCCTCGAGGATGTCGGCGAGCACGCGGTGCCCATCGAACATCCGGAGCACGCCATGGACCTCCGTCGGGATCTGCTTGCCCAGGGACTGGACGCGCTGGACATCTTGCTCGAGGACCATCGAAGGCGACAGCTGCCCGCTCGAGTCACGCACGCCCACGAGGAACCGCTCCGCATCGAGGAACAGCTCCTCGGGCGAGAGCGGGATCTGCTGCCGCCGGACCACGTCCTCGTGGTGGAACTCGAACCGCGCCTCGGTCCACAGGAGGAGCTGGTGGAACGCTGCCTGGCCGTGGATCAGCCCGACCTGCGCCGAGGTCACCTCGCCGTGGAAGAACCGGATCTCGCCGCGCCGGAGCCCCCGGATCAGGGTCAGCACCGCGCTTCGCCCGAGTGCCGCGAGAGCGCGCACCAGGGGGAACACCCCGGTGGTCTCGGCCAGCGACCCCACGAGCTGGGCGCGCTGACCCTCGGTCCGCCGGAGCAGCAGCAGGCGTCCGATGGTCACCACGTCCCGGAGGAACGCCGGGAGCAGCACGACCTCGTCGGCCCCGGCCGCCTCCGCGTCGGTCCGGCGCACACCTCGGCCCGTGAACACGATGGGGATCTCGAGCTTGTGCTCGTCGAGGAGCAGGCGGGTCTTGCGCAGCAGATCGAGGGCCCGGCCGTCGGTGCCGCCGACGATCACGAGCCCGGCGTCCTCCGTGGCGATCTCGAGCCCTGGCCCGTCGACCGGGGCGATGGCCGAGCGCACGCCTTCCCGCGACAACCCGAGCTGGACCTGCCGGCCGGCCCGCGCATCGGGATCGAGCACGATGACTTTCGAGGGTCCCGGCATGCGGCGGTCGCGACTTAGCAGTATAACGCTCGGTGAGGGGCCGGCCTATAGCCACGTTCCAGTGATCGTTCTCGAGATCCTCCAAGGTTCCGCGTCGCAGCGGGTGTATCGGCTGTTCTCCGGAGCAACCGATGGCACCGTGACGATCGGTCGTTCGCCGCAGAGCACGATCATGCTCACGGACTTCCACCTGTCGGGGGATCACGCCCAGATCACCCAGATCGGGGAGCACTTCGTGTACCGGGACCTCCGCTCGACCAACGGCTCCGCGATCGAGCGGGCAGGCCGCCGGGTCCCGGTGGATGCCGCCGCCCGCTGGGAGCTGGCGCTCGCCGATGGTGACGTCCTCCTGCTCGGCAATCCGTCCGACCCGGTGCGGATCTCGGTCCGGATCGGCGACGAGATCGAAGAGGAGCTCGGGGATCGGCTGATCGCCTCGCGCTCGATCATGGATCTGCCGGCGGTCGCCGATCAGATCGAGGGCAGCCCCGACACCGCGCTCCGCGTCTACAAGGCGCTTCAGCCGCTCGGGGCCCGGCTCGAGCCGAGCGAGGTGATCGAGGCCTCGGTCGCCGCCACGTTCGAGCTGCTCCCGCGCGCCACCCACGTCGCGATCCTGCTCCGCTCCGAGGCCGACAAGGATCGGTTCGCGCTCGCCGTGTCCCGATCGATCTCGTCTCCGGGGCCGGGCAGCGAGCCGCGAGCCTCCGGCGTGGATGCCGTGCGGGCCAGCCGCGCCGTGCTGAAGCGCGTGCTCGCCGATCGTGCGGCCGTGCTGACCGCGAACGCGCAGGAGGCGCTGTCGAGCGAATCGATCCTCGGGGGGCAGATCCTGTCGATCCTCGCGGTGCCGCTGTGGCGAGGGGACGACATCATCGGCCTCATCCAGGCCGACAACCGCGACAGCGCTGGCATGTTCGTCGAGCACGACCTCGAGGTGGTGCTCCTGCTCGCCGCCCAGGCCTCCCTCGCGATCGACAACGCCACGCTGCACCAGCGGCTGCGGATCGCCGAGGAGCGGGCCCGCGGTGAGAACGTCTACCTGAAGCGCAAGCAGGAGAAGATCAAGTTCGACAACATCATCGGCGATTCGCCGGCGATGAAGGCCGTGCTCGGGCAGCTCGAGAAGGTGATCGATACGCGCGCCACCGTGTGCATCGAGGGCGAGACCGGCACCGGCAAGGAGCTGATCGCGGCCGGCGTGCATCACCAGTCTCAGCGCGCAGACAAGATGTTCGTCGCGCAGAACTGCGCCGCGCTCCCGGAGAACCTCCTCGAGAGCGAGCTGTTCGGTCACAAGCGCGGCGCGTTCACCAGCGCCGATAGCGACAAGAAGGGCCTGTTCGAGATCGCCGACGGCGGCACGCTGTTCCTCGACGAGATCGGCGAGATGCCGCTGACGCTGCAGGCCAAGCTCCTGCGCGTGCTCCAGGAGGGGACGATCCGCCCGGTCGGCGCCACCAGCGAGAAGCAGGTCGACGTCCGGATCATCTGCGCCACCAATCGCGATCTCGCGGCCGAGGTCGAGAAGGGGCGGTTCCGCCAGGATCTCTACTACCGGCTGATGGTGTTCCCGATCAAGCTGCCGCCGCTGCGCGAGCGGCGCGAGGACATCCCGACCCTGGCGGCCCACTTCCTCAAGCGGTACTCGGCCGAGTACCGGATGGAGCTTCCGGGCTTCACGCAGGACGCGCTCGATGCGCTGTCGACGTACAACTGGCCGGGCAACATCCGCGAGCTCGAGAACGAGATCCAGCGCCTCGTGATCCAGGCCGAGCCCGGCCACTGGATCGAGATCACGGATCTGTCGCCGCGGCTCCGCAAGATCGAGGGCACCGTCACCCGGATCGCGCCCAAGCAAGGGACGCTCAAGGAGATGATGGATCAGGTCGAGCGCTGGCTGATCACCGAGGCGCTGCGCGAGCACGGGAACAACAAGACCAAGACCGCCGTGACCCTCGGGATCACGCGCGAGGGCCTGCACAAGAAGCTCGCGAAGTTCGGCGTCTGACCCGCGGGATCTCGGGGCCGCAGCTGCGCAAGCGGGTGCTGATAGACTCCGGCGCATGACGCTCACCCTCTACGTCGGCAGCAAGCGCTACTCCTCGTGGTCGCTGCGTCCGTACCTCGCGCTCGCCCATGCGGGCGTTCCGTTCGAGTGCAAGACCATCCTCCTCGACACGCCGACCACGCGCGACGAGATCGCCGCCGTCAACCCGGCCGGCAAGGTGCCCGTGCTGCACCACGACGGGCTGGTGATCTGGGACACGATCGCGATCTGCGAGTACGTCAACGAGCTGATACCCGCGGCCCATCTGTGGCCCGCCGATCGCGCACGCCGCGCGCACGCCCGCTCGATCAGCGCCGAGATGCACAGCGGCTTCGCCGCGCTCCGCCGCGACATGCCGATGGACGTGGTGGCCCACAAGACGGGGCAGGGGCACACCGCCGAGGCGCTTGCCGACGCGCGTCGGGTCATGACGATCTGGCGTGATGCGCTCGCGCTCAGCAAGGGGCCGTTCCTGTTCGGAGCGTTCACGATCGCCGATGCGATGTTCGCGCCGGTGACGACGCGGTTCACCACCTATGGCGTGGACCTCGACGCCACGTGCCGCGCGTACTGCGAAGCGATCGCCGCGCTCCCCGGGTTCGTGGACTGGAAGCGCGATGCCGCGGCCGAGCCCAACACCCGTCCCGGCACGTGAGGATCTTCCAGCTCAACACGTCGCCGGGAGGTGTCCCGAAGTTGCCGCTGCGCGAGGCGCACTGCGGAGCCCTGGGGCTCGCAGGCGATGGCCACATCCACACCAAGATCCACGGCGGGCCGGAGCGTGCGCTCTGCCTCTATGCCGTGGAGGTGATCACCGCGCTCCAGGCGGAGGGTCATCCGATCTGGCCCGGCTCCGCCGGCGAGAACGTGACGCTCACCGGCGTGGACTGGGCCGCTCTCGAGATCGGTCAGAAGTTCGCGCTCGGCGACGAGGTGATCATCGAGCTCACCCGCCCCACGGAGCCGTGCAAGAACATCGCAGGGTCGTTCTCCGACGGGCAGTTTCGGCGGGTCGACCACGCGAAGCAGCCGGGCTGGTCGCGGTGGTACGCGCGCGTCGAGCGCGAGGGTCAGCTCCGCGTCGGCCAGGCGGTTCGGGCGCTCCTGATCTGAGCTACGGTCCCGCCATGACGCGTCTCACGCTCCCGGCCTTCGTGCTCTCGCTGCTCGTCATGTTCGGGGGCTGTGGAGACAAGGAGCCGGTGCGGCCCGCGTCGGTAACCCCGGAGATGGCGGACACGTTCGAGGCGTACATCGTGGCGTTCGAGAAGCTCGCCACTGATCTCGGCGCGCCGGGGATGAGCTGCCTCAAAGCGGTCTCCGTCGCGAAGGAGGATGGTGCCGCGGTGACCGCGCTGTCGGCTCGAGGCGCCACGCTGCGGGAAGCGATGAAGGCGATGGGATCCAAAGATCCGGCGGCGCGTGATTGGTTCGCGGCGACCTACGAGGGCAGGATGCGCAGCGCGGTGATGAAGCTCGGCACCCTGGTGGCGCTGTGCAAGGACGATCCCGCGCTCAAGCTCGCCATGAACGCGGTGATGTCGCAGTTCCCGATGATGAAGAAGAAGCAGCCGTAGCTACGACGCTCACAGGATCGGGCCGACGCACGAGGAGATATCGAACATGATGAACGCGAGCGCCTTCTCCTGGGGCGTGAGGTCCGTGGTCGCGCAACCGTTGCGGTTGACGCCCGTGCCCGGGAACGGGACCGCCGGGCTCGACGTGGATCCGGACGACACGTGCATGTCGGAGAACACCACCTTGCCGCAACGCTGATCCGGAGGCGCCGCGAGTGGGGTGGTGAACAGCAGATCCTGCACGCTGTGCTTGCCCGGAGGGGTGGATCGAGCGGGGTCGACGTAGAGCCACTGCAGCGCCTGGACCGGCGTCTTCAGCCTCGCCGCGGTGTAGCGCGGCTCGTTGATCGTGAGCTGGTCTCGCATCGTGGTCGCGCCGACGTTCTGCAGCCAGGCCGCGAAGTCGACCCCGCGTGGGCCACTCTCGTCGACGATCGCCAGCTGCGAGGCCTCGTTCTGCGCGGCCGCGTAGTCGAACTCGACGACCGACTGCCAGTCGGGGAGCCCGTGCGACGGCTTTCCTCGCTCGCCCCCGAGCCAGATGTTGTGCCAGTGCGACATGAACACCCGACCGCCGGTGTCGGCGTAGTCGTGCAGGGCCTGCATCGCCTCCTGCGACTTGGTCTCCGGCCGCTGCGCGCCTTCGCACGACAGGACCACGATGTCGTAGCCCTTCATCTTCGGAAGATCGCTCCACAGCGTCTGTGCATCGGCGAACGTGCCCTGGTTGGGGAACGTGCTGGCGAACGAGCTCGCGCCGTTTCCCGCGAACAGATGCACCCGGCCGTCGGCCGCATCCGTCGTCATCTCGGAGTCCGCGATCCCGAGCTTGCGGACGAGGCACTCGAGCGCGTCCGCACTACCCGTGGTGACCGCGATCCGCGGGAGGTCACCCTCCGTGCGGTCCCTCGGCAGGCGCGTCATCGTCTCGGGCAGCGCCGTGTCCTGGCACGCGGCGACGCTCGGGACCGTGATCTGCCGCCGCCACTTGCCGACCTGGATCACCAGCGGCACGTCGACGCCGGTCGGAACGTTGACGAGCGAGAACCGTCCCGCTTCGTCAGTCGCGGTCTGCGTCAGCGAGCCGCCGGGTAGCTCGTCGGTGCATCGATCGCACTGCGGGCCCTGCGGGCAATGGACCCGGTGGCGAGAGCGGCACGTACACCATCACGTTGTGCAGCGGCAGGGTTCCATTCGGTGCGAACACCCGCCCCGAGAGCGAGGTCATCGGAAGCCCCTTCGAGCTGCAGTCGGCGACCATGCACGAGAGCTCGGTGCACGCATCTGGCTCCGTACCGCCATCCGATTCGACGGCGGTGCTCGCGGAGTCGCAGGCAACGAGCGCAGCGGAGACAACGACGACACGAAGGAGGGACCACATGGTTCCGGCCAGCTGCATCGGGCATGCCCGGCACGGCCGCCTGCAACGGGCTGGCGGAGCGCGTCGAATGCGCTCCCCCACGACCACGCTGCATGGCTTGCGCGGGGTTGGGGGTGGTGGCGGCCCTAGCGGCGCCGCCGCCGGACCAATCCGAGGACGAGGACGAGCATACCGGCACCGCTACCCGGCCCTGCCGAACAGCCGCCGTCGACCTCGCCGGGTGCCACCGGATCGCCGGAGGTCGTGATGTCCGCGCACTGGTAGTAGAACGAGTTGTACGGGACCGCCGTCGTCATGATCTGCATCAGCTGCAGGGTGCAGCTCGTACATGGCGTGGTCGGTAACGTGACCTGCTGGGTGTAGTGACCGCCGGCCTTGTCGGCGATCGGCTCGACCATCGTCGAAGGGAAGTTGTCGTTCGGGTTGTTGGGGTTCTGGAACGCATCGTCGCCCGCATCGTCGAACGCGATCCGGAAGTGACCGGGGTGGTCCACGGTCTCGTCCCACTCGACGGTGATCGTCTCGCCGGGCTGGAACGTGGTGACGTTACTGCCGCGAACTGACCCGAGCGTGCCGCATGGCCCGGCCTTCTGGTCGGCCGTTCGGGGCGGCGGGAACGTCAGGGCGATGTGCGCCTGCGCCGTCGCGGTAGTGACGAGGAGCAGAGCGATGGCTACGCGCATCCGACGATGGTACCGCGCGCGCGGCGGGCCGGATCAACCTTCGTCGGCGTCGGGGATGCTGGTCGGGGCCGTGAACGGGGTCTCGGACAGCTTCGCCATCGCGGTGGCGAGGTTGACGACCTCGACGGAGGGCGGTGCGTTGCGCTGGAGCATGAACGTGCACGTCGCACACGAGGTGACCACCATGCCGCCGCCGGTCTGCTGCACCTCCGCGAGACGGCGCTTGGCCATCTGGTCCGCGACCATCGGCATCGTCTTCGGCAGGAGGCCACCGCCGCCGCAGCACTCGGTGTCGGTCTTGGCCCACGCGAACTCGCGGAGCTCGGCGAGCTGCGAGAGGGCACGGCGAGGCTGCTCGACCACGCCGTTGTAGCGCGCGTGATAGCAGGGGTCGTGATAGTAGACGCTCTTGCGCGTCAGCGGGCACGCGAGGTTCTGCGCGGCGGGTGCGAGGACCTCGGCGAGCGAGACGATCTCGACCTTGAGGTTGACGCCCTCGGCGGCGTACTGCGCCTTCATCGCGTAGACGCACGCCGAGCAGTTGACGGCGACCTTCTTGAAGCCGCGGAGCGAGGCGGCGACTCGGCCGGCGTGCCAGCGGAACAGGTCGCGGTGACCGGCGGCGAGCAGCGGATAGCCCGCGCACGCCTGCGGGGCGTCGACGATCTTGACGTCCTCGAGGCCGACGCGCTCGAACAGCGCCATCGCGGCGGCGATGTCGCCGGCTCCCTTGTCGATCGCGTCGCAGCCGGGCCAGTACCCGAGCTCGCCTTCCGTGGCGAGCTGGCCGGCGAACATGGTGTGCACCTGCGCGGACAGCCGCTGCTCGCGCGCGCGGAACCGCTCGCTGTAGCCGGTGAGCGCGGGATGCGGCACGCCCTCGGCGACGGCGGCGGCGCGGGCCGCGAACAGCACGAGCCCGGGCTCGTTGCCGTGGTCGCAGTACATCGTGCAGTGTCGGCAGCCAGTGCAGGCCCACAACGGGTCTGTGGCCTCGGTGGTCCATTCGGTGCGCCCGAGCCGCAGCTGGTTGGCGCGATCCATCTTCACCTGCGGGATGAAGGTCTCGCGGCCGCTCGCCGTGGACACCGGGCACGCGTGCCGGCACATCTTCGGGCAGTAGGTGCAGTAGTCGAGCTGCTTCGCGACCGCTCCGGCGGAGAACAGATCGCGGGGGTCCTCGGACATCGGCTCGAGTGTACTAGTTCAGCGCGTCGACGCGGTCGCGCAGCTGCGAGAGATCGCGCGCGATGCGCGGATTCGCCGGCTCCAGCACCGCGAGGCGCTCGAGCACATCGAGGGAGCGCGGCAGATCACCGTGGCGCCCATAGATCCCCGCGAGGTTGACGAGCATGCGCGAGAGGATCTGCCGCTTGCTCGCCGCGGCGATCACGCTGGGGTCGAGCACGGCGTCGGGGCTGGTCGTCTTCTTGAGCAGGGCCTCGAGATCGCCTGGCGTCAGCGCTCGGCCGCCGGAGAACGGATCGACGAACAGCCAGGCATCCTCGATCGCCACGCGGACCAGGAAGTGCCCGGGGAAGTTCACGCCCTGGGCGAGCACGCCGACGCGCCGGGCGATCTCGAGATAGAGCACGCTGAGCGAGATCGGGATCCCGATCTTCCGGTCGAGCACGTCGGAGAGGAAGCTGTTGCGCGGATCGTAGTAGTCGCTGGTGTTGCCGGCGAAGCCGAGGTGGGCGAACAGGCAATCGCTGATCGCGCTCGCCCGGGCGATGCCGCCGGTGGCGCGCGCGACCTCGGGGGCCACCCGCTGGGCGATCTCGTCGAGCTGCGTGCGGTACAGCTCGAGATCGCGCTCCGGGTAGTCCCAGGCGCCGATCAACAGCGCTGCCTGATCGAGCTGGAAGTCCTCTCGGTTCACGAGCGACGTGAAGCGGGCGAGGCTCTGACTACCCTCCATGCCCCTCGATCCTATCATCAGTCGTGATGCGCGACGCTCACGATCTCGTCGGGGAAACCCCGAGCCAGGTAGGCGCGCGCACCTTCGTCGGCCTCGAGCGTGGCTCGGAAAAACGCCGTGACGTACGAGGCGGTGATCGAGCGGCCAAGCTCGGGATCGAGGTAGGTGAACGCGGATCCGTCGTCCTGGCGGGTGCCAGGGCCGCAGCCCTTGGCGAACGTGGGGATCAGGCCATCGAGGTCCGACACCGACCAGTGGCCGGCGTCGGCGATCTCGAGCTTCCACGCGGCGTTGGTCGCGGCGGTGTAGTTGTCACGGATCAGCTTGTTGCCGAACTCCGTGATCGAGTTGTCCTCGCGGGCGACCAGGAACAGGAGCGGCTGGGTGATCTCGGCGAGCACCACGCCTGGGATCAGCGGGTTCTCCATCGGAGCGGCGAGGGCCGCGGCTGCCTGGACACGGTCGTCGAGCTGGGCGAGGCGTCCTGCCGTGACGGCGCCGAAGCTGTGGCCGAACACGCCCAGGCGCGTGCGATCCGCCGAGACCAGCGCAGGCGATGCGACGTCGATCGCGATCTCCAGATCGGCGACCCGGAGCGCGAGCTGCGCGCTGTCGAGCGAGGCCTCGTTGCCATCGAGCAGGTCCCACATGGTGTCCGCGGTGTGATCGACCGTGACGACGACGAACCCGTGACTCGCGAGCCGGAGCGCGGTCGAGGCGTTGGAGAACCGGGTGCAGGCGTGGCAGTGCGAGGCCACCACGAGTGGGAACGAACCAGCCTCGGGCTCGCCATCGACGGCGACGTCGAGCTTGCGGGTGGGGCAGGTGCCCACGGCGGCGAGGAGGCCGGCGTAGCGCGTACGGAGCGGCTCGGCCTCGAGGCTCTCGATCGCGACCTCGGCGGTCGCCGCGGTGGTGGGGTACCAGGCCTGGAGCGTGTACGAGTGTGAAGCGTCGATGGTGGTGGTGATCCGGCGGGTGCCCACGGCGTGGGGCCCAGGTTGCTCGACGGAGACATCCGGATCCGTGGGCGAGCCGCACGCGACCAACACGCTCAGGAGCAACACGCGGGGGATCACCCGCTCACTATACAAACGTTGTGTGCGATGATCATCCGTCCATGGCGGAGGAGCCACGTCCAGGAATGATCGTCGGTGGGCGCTACGAGCTCATCGATGTGGCCGGCCGTGGTGGCATGGCCGATGTCTGGCGGGGGCGCGTGCGCGGTGACTCGGGCTTCGTGCGCGATGTCGCCGTGAAGCAGATGCACCAGAACCTGGCCGCCCAGCCGCAGTACGTGGCGATGTTCGTCGAGGAAGCGCGCGTCGGCAGCTCGCTCCAGTCGCCGAACGTCGCCGAGGTGCACGACTTCGTCCACGATCGCGGCAACTACTACATGATCCTCGAGTGGATCGACGGCATCGATCTCGGCAGCTGGGTCAAGTGGCACGTCAGCAAGGGCGAGCAGACCCGGTGGGAGCTGGTCGCGGCCGTTGGCGTGGGGATCCTCCGCGGGCTGGCCGCGGCGCACGAGCGCGTGGGACCGGATGGTCGCAACATGCCGGTGGTCCATCGCGATGTGTCTCCCCACAACGTGCTGCTGACCACGCGCGGCATGGTCAAGCTGATCGATTTTGGTCTCGCGCTGGCACCGGATCGTCGTCAGGAGCTGACGGACCCGGGCATCGTGAAGGGCAAGATGAGTTACCTGGCGCCGGAGATCGTCGCCGGTGGGCGCCCGGTGCCGCCGTCGGATCAGTTCGCCTGCGGCTCGGTGCTGTGGGAGGCGCTCGTCGGGCGCAAGCTGTTCGATGGGCAGACCGACTACGAGGTCTACACCCGCCTGCGTGAGTGCATGGTCCAGCCACTGCGGCCGCTGCGGCCGGATGTGCCGCAGGCGTTCGCGCAGATCATCACGCGGGCGCTGTCTGCGAACGTCGACACCCGGTTCCCCTCGGCGCGCGAGATGGCGCGGCAGATCGGCACCACGCTGAAGAAGGTGCAGCTCCGCAAGGATCTCCACAGCGTGCTGTCGAAGAGCGTCAGCGATGCGCGGGCGCAGCTCGGGCTGATCGGCGTCACCCAGGATCACTCCGAGGCCACCCCGATCGCCGAGATCCTGGGCGAGGAGACCCCGCGGATCGAGGCGGTCCCCACCCCGCAGAGCATCGAGGACGCGAAGAAGGCGGAGAAGCCGCGCGGGCTGCGTCACTACCTGCCGTTCTTCGGCCGCAAGCGCGGCTGAGCGCACGGAGCCCTCGCCATGGGCTCGGGTTGTTCGGTAGAACCCCGGGGTGCGTACGAAGCTCGTGATGGTGGTGGGCCTCTGGCTCGGGACGGCCGCAAGCCTCGGGGCCTGTGGCGATGATGGGCTGTCGGCGCCTCCGCCCACGGTGACCGCCGGGCCGGTCACGCTCGACACGTCGACCCTGACACTGACCCTCGGCTCGACCCCGGCGCTGTCGCAGGATCACTTCCTCTCGATCGGCACCACGCCCTCGATCGACGAGACCCACTACTACGATCCGCGCGGCGACGACGCGGTCACGATGACCCCGGTCGCCAAGGCCACGGGCCAGGACGGCGACTGGCTCGTCCTCGACGGTGGGACCCGGCTCCAGCTCTCCGAGTGCCCGATCCCGAGCTGCGCGATCCTCGACATCGATGCGAGCAAGCACGCGCGTGCCGTGCAGCTGCAGCTCTCACTGCCCAAGGATCCGGCGGAGCCGCTGTACGGCACCGGTGATGCGGCAGATCGGGTCAACGTCGCGGGCGCCGTGCGCGAGATGTCGCTGCGGGTCGATACGGCCTCGGCGTCGTCGCTCAACGAGACCCACGTCCCCGTGCCGCTCGTGCTGTATCCGCGGCGCGGCGCCGGCGTGTTCGTCGCTGACGATCGGCCGGGTGCGCTCGATCTCGGCAAGACCTCGGCGGATCGCGTGACCGCCACGTTCAACCTCCCGGTGCGCGGGACCTACCGGATCTACCTGTACACGGCCGCGGCGCCGCTCGATCTGGTCCGCACGTATGTCGCGTTGACGGCGAAGCCCGCGGTGCCGCCGCGCTGGGCGTTCACACCGCAGCTGTGGCGCAACGCCTGGAGCAATGGTGCCGAGCTCCGCGGCGATGCGACCGAGCTGCGCACGCGCAAGATCCCGGGCTCCGTGCTGTGGATCGATAACCCGTGGCAGACCGCGTACAACACGCACATCGTCGACGAGACCCGGTTCGCGCAGCCGGCGCAGCTGCTCTCCGATCTCGCGGCGGCCGGCTACAAGGTGATCTTCTGGTCCACGCCGTACGTGGGCAAGACAGCGGCGAACGCGGTGGATCGCGCCGAGGGCGTGGCGAACCAGTACTTCGTCACCGACGATGGCGGGCTGGTCGTCGATTTTCCGTGGCAGGAGGGCCCGGGGGCGATGGTGGACTTCACGCGTGACGGTGCGATCGCGTGGTGGCGGCAGAGGCTCCAGCGCGTGATCGGCCTGGGCGCGGCGGGCTTCAAGCTCGATTTCGGCGAGGAGCTCGTGCCCGACATCAGCGGCAACCTGGTCCCGTTCCTGCTCGCCGGCGGCGACAACTCCACGCACCACAACCGCTACAGCGCCGGCTATCACGAGGCGTATCTCGGCGCGCTGCCGCCGGGAGATGGGTTCCTGATCACCCGCACGGGGGCGTGGGGCGAGCAGGCGACGAACACGTCGATCTGGCCGGGCGATCTCGAGAGTGACTTCTCGGAGCACGGCGTGATGGTCGGCGGGAAGATCAACGTCGGTGGGTTGCCCACGGCGATCAGCCGCGGCCTCTCGCTCTCGGTCTCCGGCTACCCGTTCTATGGCTCGGACATCGGCGGGTTCCGCGGCTTCCCCACCACGGAGGCGCTGCTGCGCTGGGCCGAGTACGCGTCGCTGGGGACGATCATGCAGCTCGGCGGCGGCGGGAAGAGCCACGATCCGTGGGACACCACGCAGTTCGCTGCCGGCGCGGACCTGATCTACAAGACCTACGCCGAGCTGCACATGCAGCTGAACCCGCTGCTGTGGACGCTCGCGCAACGCGCCGGCCAGGACGGCACGCCCGCCACGCGCCCGGCGCGGTTCATGTACGACTGCGCGTGCGACGACGCGACGTTCCTCCTCGGTGACGATCTCCTGGTCGCGCCGGTGGTCACCGCCGGTGCCACCACGCGCACCGTGGTGCTGCCTCCCGGAGCGTGGATCGATCGCGCGACGGGTGTGCAGACGATCGCGAATGGGCGCGATCCGATCACCGTGCCCGCACCGCTCGACACGCTCCCGATCTGGTACCGCGCGGGCGCGATCGTCCCGATGTTCGCGCGCAACGCCGATACGCTGTTGCCCGCCACGGCCGCAGGTGTCACTTCGTATGCGGACCCCGCGTACGGTAGCGAGCTGCGCTTCGTGTATGCGCCCAGCTCGGTCGCGAGTGCGGCCACGGTGCACGATGGCGCCGCGCTCGATGCGAACCAGACCCAGCTGCGGGTCACCGGCGGCACCCAGTACGCGGTGTTCACGCTCGATGTCGATGGTCGCAACCAGACCGGCGCGTTCGGGGCGACGACTGGCGTGTCCTCCGATGGCACGGATCTGCCGGTGGTTGCCGATGATCTCGCGCTCGCCGCCTGTGCCGCGCCCGGGTGCTACCGCTTCGATGTGGCGACCAAGCACCTGCAGATCCGGGTGTTCGCGCCGCAGGGCCAGCAGCGCGAGATCCTCGTCCGCTGACCGGGGCGAATTTGCTTTGTGGCGGGCCGGCCTTCGGCTACCAACGGGCCGCCATGCCGTTCCGCACCTTGGTCCTGGTCCTGGTCTCGACGCTGCTCGCCGTGGGCTGCGGCGAATCGACCCTCGATCGGATGTGCTCGGCGGACTCGGGCCCGTACACGCTGTACACGCTCGCGCAGACGCGGTGCACCGCGAGCCCCCACCCCCTGTTCAGCGCCGGCCCCTACCAGGAGCAGAACTGCCGGGCCACGCTCGGACCTCTGCTCGACAGCGGCACGGTCACGATCGCGAGCGATGACGTGATCTCGAAGTGCACGCAGGCGCTCGAGGCCAACACCTGCCGCCCCGAGCTGTTCAAGGACTGGTACGCGGCCACGCAGATCTGTCTCGATCTGCTCGTCGGTCACACGGTCACGGGGGCGGGATGCTCCGTCGATGACGAGTGCGGTGGCGCCTCGTACTGCAGCCGCAGCGGGACGTGTGGCAACTGTCTGGGCCAGTTCGGTGGGGGCGCGGCGTGCACCGGCAACAACATGTGCCAGTCGGCACTGTGCCTGCAGAATCAGTGTCGCCCGGTGAACGTACCGTCGGGTGGCCAGTGCATCACCACAGCGCAGTGCGGCGAAGGTCTGATCTGCCGCGATGCCGGGCACTGCGAGCCGCTCGACGGTCACATCGGGAAGGCGTGCGCGGGCGACGGTGACTGCAGCAACTATCAGGCGTCCTGCGTGAACCAGAAGTGCGCTGCGCTGCCGGCCTCCGGCGTGTGTTCGACCTGGGCGAGCGCGGATCAGACCAAGTCGCACTGCCGATGGTTCGACGGGCAGGGCTGCCTCGCCGGGGCGTGTGCCGCGTTGCCCGTGGTGGGAGCGGGCGCCGCGTGCGGGATCGATGTCGCGAGCTGCGGCGCCGATGCGTGGTGTACGGCCGGCAAGTGCGTGGTGGTCGTCGACGAGGGCGGCTTCTGCAACGCAGACCCGGAGTGCGGCCCGTATGCCCTGTGCACCGAGCACGCGTGCACGTTCTCCGACTTCACCAACGCCTGCACGCTTCCTCCCCCATGATCAGGACTCTCGCCGTCATGAAGCCCTCCCTCCTCCTGGCCGCGGTGTTGCTGTCCGCGTGTGGTGACTCCTCGGGCGCCCAGCTCGACGGCGGCACAGGAGACGATGCCGCACTCGATGACAGCGGCGGCGGTGGCGCCGACGGCCGGATGCAGGATCCCAGCGATCCCGTGGAGGTCGTGCCCGCGCACACCGGTGCGTACACCTTCGGCAAGCTGACCACTGACGACTTCGCCTCCGCCGCGTCGGGGACCTGGTTCAACGACGACGTCACCGAGCACAAGGTCACCGCGACGCGCGTGCGGTACGCCCGCTATCGCGACGCGATGGTGCTGCAGAGCAAGATCGCGGCGCAGATCCTGATCTACGACCAGGCGACCACCACGGTCAGCGCGCCGATCACGCTGCCGTCCGACGCCGTCGGTCGCGCCACCATTCGCGGCGGCCTCGTCTACATCGGCGGGCTCGGCAAGCTCTACTCGTACGAGATCGCGACCCAGATGTGGCGTTCGCAGCCTCTCCCGGGCGCGGGCACGTGCCACCACGTGGCGGCGGGCAACACCCGGCTGTTCACCGTGTGCGCGCACCCGACCCAGGCGAACACCGACATGGTGTTCTCCACCTGGGCGAACAAGACGATGTCCGATGTGCTGCCGCTCGGCAGCGTGATGCCGGGCGAGGGCGTCGACATGTCGTGGATCACCGCGGCGCCGGGCGGCGACGTGGCGTACTTCGCGAGCAACAAGCCGGATCAGGGCTGCGTGGGCAAGGCGACGCTCGCGGGGATCGATTCGTGCGTGTTCTCGCTGCGCACGCTGCTGTCGGCCACCGTCTACGTCAACCGCGCGGAGGCCTCCGAGGATGGCGCCACGCTGTGGGTGAGCGCGTACGGTGCCTCGGGCCCCGACAACCACCTCTACGAGGTGACGCTGGCGACGATGATGGCGCGCTCGATCCGCACGGTGGATTCGTACGCGACGTGCCCCGACAACTCGGTCGTGTTCCAGGACGGGACGCTGTCGCAGCGTCGGGCCGGCGGCGTGACCACGGATGTGCGGCTCGGGTTTGGGACCGGGCCGGATATCGGTTGCCCGCTCAAGAAGCTCTGACGGCTCCGGGCTGTGCCGTCCCCGGCCCCGGCCGCGCGATGGCGCTTTGCAGATCGCGTTCGCTCGTTGCTCGCGGCGCGGATGCTGCCCGTTGCGCGAGCGCCGGCCGCGCGATGGCCTCCGCAGATCGCGTGCGCTCGTTGCTCGCGGCGCGGATGCTGCCCGTCGCGCGAGCGTTCTGCCGACCGCGTACGCGCGTCGCTCGGGGCGGGGGTAGCGCCCCATCGCTCGGATCGCGTTTCTCCGACGAGGTCGCGTCACGGCCGACGTATCACCCACCCGGAGTGCGGGGCCACGGCGGCGGTGGGATCTACTCGCTCTGGTCCGCCACCCCCGCCCCTGACGCTCCGCGTGACGAGATCACGTCGCCGGCTCGCCAGATCTCGGTCGTGTGACGTCACGAGTGAGGGGCGTTGACGTGGTCGTGGTCGTGGTCGTGGACCTTGACGGCGACGGCGGCGTGGACGTAGGCGGGCCCCATCGCGGATCGGAATGGAATGTGGCGCTCTCGACGTCCCGAAGCCACTCAGGGGCCTCGCGCCCCGACCCCGCGGGTGCAAGCAGGAACCAGTTTCCTGTTCACGTGGGACGCCGACGTCCACGCCGCCGTCGCCGTCAAGGTCCACGACCACGACGACGTCTACCTCGACGTCAACGCGAGACCGGCTGGCAGCTCGCGGCGTGGATGCTCCGCGTCGCGCGAGCGTTGTGCAGATCGCGCGTTGCTCGGGGCTCGGGGCTCGGGGCTCGGGGCTCGGGGCTCGGGGCTCGGGGCTCGCGCACGTGAGGCCTTGTCCTCTGTCCGGATGCCGGACATCGTGGCAGGCGAGGATCGAGCGGGAATGTCAGAGCGACATGCTATTGCCCCAGTCAAGATGATGAATGATGTCGTCGAGCAGGTGAGGGTGAAGGGCACGCACGGTGGTCGTCGCCCGGGCGCGGGTCGCAAGCGGACGAACCGGCGGCGTGGTGGTCCGCATCGGACACGGCCGCCGTTGTCGTCGCGGCATCCGGTGCACGTCACGCTGCGGGCGCGGCACCTGTTCCCGGAGCTGCGGCGGCGGGACTACTACGCGATCATCCGCGCGGTGCTCGCGCACTACCTCGGCCGCGAGGACTTCCGGGTGATCCACGGCTCGATCCAGAACTCGCACTTCCACTTCCTCGTCGAGGCCCAGGACAAGCGCGCGCTGAGCCGAGGGATGCAGAGCCTCGTGATCCGGCTCTCGCTCGCGCTGACCGGCGGCCGCGGCAAGGTGTTCGAGCAGCGCTATCACGCGGTGCAGATCCGCACGGCGCGCCAGGCGCGCAACACCCTCGCGTACGTGCTGAACAACTGGCGCAGGCACCGGGTCGCGGTGGGCGCGGCGCCGGTGGATCCGTACTCGAGCGGCGTCACGTTCGGTGGCTGGTCCGAGCGGCCGCGGTTCACGATCCCCGCCGGCTATCTGCCGTTGCCGATGTCGCCGCCGCGAACCGCTCTGCTGCAGAGCGAGTGGAAGCAGTTCGGGCTGATCGATCCGTTCGAGCGGCCGGGGCCGCTGTGGGGCTGAGCCGGGCGAGCGCGGGTCCTGGTGCAGGAATTCCCAAGAGAGGTGGCCGGTCAGTCGGAGCGGGTGCATGCTCGTCGGCGTCTCGACGCGCTGCCTTTGCGTAGGAGGGACCTGCAGATGAGCATCGACCGATCGGGCGAGTACTGGACCGGAACAGGAGCCGGGGACCTCGACGAGTACCTACGTGAGCTGACCGCCGACGGCTACCCCGCGGATCGGATCGTCCACGCGCGCTGCGGGTGCGGCCACGATCGGTTCGAGCTCCTGGTCGACGCCAACGAAGGATGCGCGCAACGAGCGTGCTCGAGCTGCGGTCGCAAGCACTTCATCTGCGATAGCGAAGAGTACTGGAGCGACGCCGACCCGGAGGAGACGGCCTGCCCGTGCGGCGGCACAGCATTCGAGATCGCCGTCGGCTTCAGCCACCGCGCCGACGCCAGCGTGAAGTGGATCACCGTCGGCCAGCGCTGTACGAAATGCGGCGTGCTCGGCGCCGCTGTCGACTGGAAGGTCGACTACGGGCCAACCGAACAACTCTACGACCAGGTGTGAGAGCGACAGCTCGGTGCCGGGCGAAGATGGACTTCGCCGGGATCCAACGCGTGATCGACGGGGTCCTTCGAGCGCAGAGCTAGAAGCCATTGCCCACGCCGGCGATCCGTTCAGACGACCACTCGAGCCAACCCACCGTCGACGCGGCCAGGGCAAGGCCTGCTATGATCTGGTGCTGTTCGATGATTGTCGAGCGTACGTCCGGGCTCCACTGGTCGAGGAAGCTGGAGATTCGCTGGTGAGGGTGGAATGAGGCTCACGCCATCGCAGACCATCGTGCGGCTCGAGCGTGCCGCGCTCGAAGCAGGGCACGTCCGTGGCCGCATCGTGGCGACCTCGGCGAAGCTGGTCGCGGTGGCGGTCGTCTCGGACGAGATCCGATGCGATGGGTTCAACGTGTTCCGCCGCGCCGACATCTCGGACCTGACGGCGCCGGATCCCTACGCGGAGTTCGTGGTCGCTGCTCTCCGACTCCGCGGAGACACGTTCCCACGCGCGCGGGGCCTGGACCTCACGTCGTGGCATGCACTGGTCCGGTGGGCGTGCCTCCGGTATCCGCTCGTCACGATCCACCTCGAGGCGCGGGACCGCGACGCGTGCTACATCGGTCGGCCAACGCGGATGACGTCGAGGACCCTGACCCTCGCGACGATCGCGCCCGACGCGATCTGGCACGACGAGGATCCGCTCGTCGTGCCGTGGGCGGACGTCACGCAGGTGGGCTTCGGCGGGGCGTACGAGGATGCGCTCGCGCTCGTCGCTCGGGAGCGAGAGGCACGGTGACGCCGCGCGCGGCGCTCGACCTGCTCGGGGTGCTCGGCGCATCGCCATGGCTGGTGCGGCATCACGAGCTGGTTCTCGAGGCCGCGGTCCTCATCTGTGATCAGCTCGCACGCTCGTGGCCGCTTCCATTCGACCGCGCGGCGGTGCTCGCAGGGGCTGCGCTTCACGATGCTGGAAAGATCGTGCACGCCGAGGAGATGAGCGCCCCGGGCAGCGAGCACGAGGCCGCCGGCCGTGAGTTGCTGCTGGGACGTGGGGTTCCGGCGGGGCTCGCGCGGTTCTGCGTGACGCACGCGGCGTGGGGCGCGCCGGACTGCACGATCGAGGATCGGCTCGTCGCGCTCGCCGACAAGCTGTGGAGGGAAAGCGCGCCGGTGAGCTCGAGCAGCGCCTCGTCGAGGACATCGGCGCCACGATCGGGGAGGAGGCGTGGGCCGTGTTTGATCGCTTCGATGCGCTGTGCGAGTCCGTCGCGGCGAACGGCCCGGAGCGACTCGCTCGCTCGGTGGTGTAGCGTGTGCCCGTGTGGCTGCTTTGGGCCACAGCTCCTGGGCTATGAATGAACGAACGATGAGCTCGCAACCCAACTTCAACGCGCTGGTCCTCCAGATGCGAGCGGCCCGCACCACCGAGTCGATGATGCTGCTCTACAAGCACGTGTTCCAGCTCGACGAGTGGTTCCTCCCGGCCGATCCGAACGATCCGGATGTGCCGATGCAGTGGACGTTCCCGGACGGCAGGAACCCGACCCCGTGCATTCTCGCGTACACCGATGTCGCGCTCGCCGAACGACGCGCGAACGAGGTTGTCGCGTCAAGCGGCGGCACTGCCGCGGTGATGGTGTTGTCGGTCGGAGACGCGGTCCGCTGGATGGCCTCGGGCGACCTTGGCGTCAGCTGGGCGTCGTTCAACCACGGCGAGGGCTCCGAGAACTTTCCGCTGTATTTCGACCAGGCCGAGGAGCTGGCGATCTCGTTCGGCGTGCTCTCACGCGCCGATGCGCCGAGTTCGGCGAAGGTCGCAGTGCGTCGGCATCACGTTGGCGTCAGCGCTGAGGCCGCTCGGGAACCAGATGCCGGGACCTTCTTTCCGCCCGAGTACAAGCAGTTCCCGTTCAAGGCGGGTGATCTCCTGGCGAATCGCCGCAGCGACGGAAAGTTCGCCGTGACCAAGATCCTGAAGGTTGACCGTTGGGCACTCAAGAAGGGCCAGTCCATCCTCATTCAGGGAAAGACCTTTGTTGCCAGCGAGGATGACTACCTGCTCATCGTGAGCGCCTCGTATGGAGCATCGGAGTT
>JADKKI010000039.1 GCA_016720595.1 Myxococcales bacterium | reverse complement strand
GTTCCCTCGGTCGGTGGCGCCATCGGGACCACCGGCGTCGCCAATCGAGCGTCTCGATCACGATCAGGGAGCGTTCAACTCGGTGGGTGATCACGGGGACCAGCGCGCAGGCTCAGAACCCTCATGCCACGGCCGTGGCGGGGCCAGGTCCCACGTTCGTGCTCACGATCCGCGGGCGAGCGTCACGCACCTACCGGTGCTCACCGTGTTGTTTCCACAGGGGCCGGTGGCCTGCTCGGCAACGGCGTTGCGCTCGCGGACATGGCCGCGGATCAGAGCAGCGTTTCTCAGCCTCAGGAGACGTTTCCAGCACGGCGAGCGTTGCCCAGGCGCCACCGACACCGCTGGCCACCGCACCCAAGGACAATGACGCTCGGCGGATGGGTTCTTCAAGCTCCGGCGCTGACGGTGATCGTCACGCGGCTGCCTCGCGATCAAGGGCACCCCGGCAGGCCAGAATAACCGGCGGCGTACATGCTGCTCGGCACGCTCGCGCAGGTGTGCCGGACTCCGCCTTGCTGGGCTGCGCGGGTACACTCGAGCGATCTCGCCGCTCGCCGCAGCAGACGCCTCGCTCGCCGGCCTCGCGTTCGATCGCGACAGGTCTGTCGTGGGCCTCGCTCGGCGCGATGATCAGCACTGCGACGCTGGTCGCGGACGACACAGTCAGGCGGCAGCGGTGGAGCGTCCCGATCGCGGGCTCGTGGCCACGCTCACGAGAACAAGCGTTCCCGCGTCCAACTCGAACTGCTCGGCCTGCGCACATCGAGGTCCCCAATGCCGGTACGAGCCCGCCTTCCGGCTCTCGATGCATCCGTTGATGGGCTTCATGCAGTGGACGCTGTATCCGGTGGAGCCGCCCGCGCTGATAAAGGCGCTGCTCGCGAAGCTGCGATCTGATCGGCGTGGCGGCTCGCCGGGCTCGACGAGCTCGCGGGGTCTCATCCGGGAACGCCGTGATCGCCGCGGCCGGGGTCCCCGCCGTGGGCTCGTTCACTTTCGCTCCGGTGACCGCTGGGACGGCACCGCTCCAGGAACCGGCGCGTACGGTGTTCCCGCAGGCGGACCACTACATGGCTGGCTACAACGCCGGCACCTCGGCCGGCGTGCCGCCGGCGCTGCCGCCGTTCCAGCGCAGGCCTTCGGGCCTGATGTTCGCGAACCCCGTCGCGGCTTTTGCACGCAGCTCACCGCTTCTTCGAACCAAGCGGCTCACCGGCACCCGGCGTGAGATCGACGCGCCTGAGCCCCCGCGACACGCGGCTGTCGCGGCTCTCGCGGGCGTGCGGAAGTCGTGCGATGGACGAGCACGATCCCGAGCTTTCCACGTATGCGGATCTGACGCAGACCGCGGCTGGTCGGGCAATGCGACCAGGCCGGTAACGCTCGGGCTCGAGGACACCTGCGTCGCGCTCGCCGTGGATCGCGCATGGAAGGCGCGCTGCTCGGCGTGGCTTGGGATGACGAGCCATACTCGCGCACGATGCGCGGATCGGTGCGCGATGTCGCGGTCAAGCCAGGCTACGCCACGCTCGTGACGGGGTGGCGCCCGAGGAGCGCGAGCGGTTTCTGCGCGCGGGCCAGGTTTCAGGGCAACTCGAGGCACCCTGCGATCGTGCCGGTCTACGACGTCGATCGCCGGCCCGATGGGACCACGTTCTTCACCATGCGCCGGGTGCTCCGGGCGGACGTTGCACGCGATCCTCGAAAGATCTGCGCCGGGGTGATCCTGCCGCGCGTGCCCGATACGCAGCGCGAGCTGCTCACCCGCGTTCGCGACGATCTGCCTGACGATCGACTGCGCACTCGCGCGGCGTGATCCATCACGATCTCAAAGCCGGCCAACCTCATGCTCGGCGACTTCGGTGAGTCTACGTCCTCGATTGGGAAGCTGGCGCGACTGACCGGCGAGACCGAGAAAGGCGGCGGTCGCGGCTTCTTCGCGGCTCTCGATCCCCGGCGAGCTGATGGGGACACCGCTCTACATGGCGCCGGAGCAGATGGCGGATCCGGCGGTGGGGCGCGGCGGACGTGTTCGCCCTCGGCGCGATCTGTTCGAGATCCTGACGTTCGAGAGGCTCCGCAGCCCGGAGACCTTGTGGCTCCGCCGACGCGCGGACACTCCGAGCGCCCCGGAGCGCGGGATCGCGCCCGAGCTCGAGACCATCTGCATTCGCGCCACCGAGACCGAGGCACGCCGATCGCTACCCCACGCCGCGCGCCAGGAGGGCGGTGGTGCGGTTTCTCGACGGTGATCGCGAGCTCCGCACAGCGCAAGGCGCTCGCCGTGGACCATGCCGGGCGCGCTCGCGAGGCGCTGGTGCGAGCGGCGGAGCTCGGCGCGGACTACGAGCACGAGCGCGGCACCGCGATCCGGGAGGTGGTCCGTGCCCTCGCCCTCGATCCGGCGAACGACGAGAACGTGGCCACGCTCGGTCAGCTGATGTCGACGCCGCCGCGCGTGATGCCCGAGTCCGTCGCGACGGAGATGGGTGCCGCCGAGCAACGGCTCGTCCAGATCTGGGCCCGGTACTCGATCGGTGCCCTCCCTTGATGTGGTTCCTGTTCCTCCCGGTGGTCCTGGTGATCGGGCTGCACGAGCCTGCGCAGGCGGCGCGGTACTCGTCCCGGTGGGGTTGGCGGCTGTCATGAGCTTCGTGGCCTCGCGCTCGCGGTTCATCCCGGCGTGGATCCAGCTCGCGGTGATCAGGTTGACGCTGCTCGGTGGGGCCGCGACCAGCCGGATGTTCGGTCCGCTGGTGATGGTGCCGACGTTGATCGCCACGTTCACGATCGTCCTCCAGGCGCATCCCTCGTTCCGGATGCGGATGGCCACCCTCGGGCTCGGCGCGATCGCGATGACGGTGCCTGCGCTCCTCGAGCTGGCGGGCGTGCTGTCCCCGTCGTACGTGTTCGAGCACGGCAACGTGGTGATCGTGCCGCACATGCTCGCGCTCCCGGGGCCGACGGCGGTGACGCTCCTCCTCCTGGTCGCGAGCCTGATGATGCTGAGCGTCCCGTGCCTGTTCATCTCCCGGCTGCGCACCGCTCTCAACGAGGCCAGACCAAGCTGCTGCTACGGTCCTGGCTGTTCCGGCGGCTGGGGAGGAGCTGACCCGCGGCTGACGTCGAGGTAGGATTTGATCCATGCCGACCTGCCGTGGGTGCAACGACGATGTCGACAAGCTCGTCTCCGTGAAGATCGCCGGCAAGGTGAAGAAGCTACGGAGGACTGCGCCGATCGCGCGCGCGAGGAGGGCGAGGTCGCCCGCGAGAGCGAGTCGGTGATCCAGGGGATGATGGGCTTCAAAGGGCGGCGCTGAGGCCACTCCCGGGGCGCGTTCGGGCGCTGTCATAGGGGCCTGGCAGGCTGCTCGACGTGCTGCCCGATCCCCTCGAAGCGACGTCCGGATCCCCCTCGATCAAGCCCTCGGTCACCGCTCCGATCGGGCACGGCTCGATACCCCGATCGAGGCCGGTGACCGATCGCCCTTCCGGCTCCAGTAGCCCGGCGGGCCGGAACCCGCTGGCCGATGGGTCCGGTCCCCACCAGTCAGCGCGCGGCCGCCCCGAGGTGTTCGGCAACATCTTCATCGGCATCGCGGGGATGATCGGTGCGGGCAAGTCCACGCTCGCCAAGGCGCTCGGCGATCACCTCGGCATCGACACGTACTACGAGCCGGTCGCGGACAACGAGTACCTCTCGGACTTCTACCGGGACACCGCGCGGTACTCGTTCGCGATGCAGGTCTACCTGCTCAATCGCCAGTTCCAGCAGCACCAGGAGATCATCTGGCGTGGCCGCTCGGCGGTGCAGGATCGCACCATCTACGAGGACTCGATCTTCGCGAAGATGCTCGCCCGCACCGGGCTCATGGACGAGCGCGACTACAAGACGTACGTCCAGCTGTTCCGCAACATGAGCAACTTCATGTGCAAGCCGAGCGTGATCGTGTTCCTCGATGTCTCGCCCGAGGCGAGCGCGGAGCGGATCCGCATGCGCAGCCGGGATGTCGAATCGAAGATCGAGCTCGGCTACCTGCAGGCGCTGCACGATGGGTACGAGGAGTTCGTCGCGAACATCTCGAAGGTCATCCCGTGATCCGGATCGACTACGAGCGGTTCCAGACCGCCGAGGGAGATGGCCGAGGTGATCAAGCGCGAATATCTCGACGCCTCGTTCCTGCGCCGCGTCACGACGTTCGACCCGACGCGCTAAGCTCTGCAGGTGGCAGGGAAGCGTTGGCCGCACATACGGGCCGGGGTGATCGCAGTCGTGGATCGCGATCGGCCTGGTCGATGGCTGTCCGCTGCCGCCGCCCGGCTATGTGAAGCCGTGGCAGGCGCCGATCGTCGACCTCGTGCGCCCGATCCAGATCGAGGTCATGCGCCCGTTTCGCTGGGTGCAGCGCGCGCTGCTCGTGACGCAGCGCTGGGCGCTGTTCCAGGTCGCCGAGCGTGATCGGTACCGGCTCGAGCTGCACGGACGCAGCGGCGGTAGCTGGAGCCTGATGTTTCGCGCGGGCGACGCCGAGTACACGGCATATCGATCGCTGCTGCTCGACGAGCGCGTTCGCGGCGCCTGGAACCCGACCGATCGTGCGATGCGGCAGTACGGCGTGTTCTCGGAGTGGTTCCTCGGCCACGTGCTCGCGGAGCACCCCGAGATCGACGCCGCGCGGCTGTGGTTCGAGCGCATCGAGATCGAGGACGGCGAGGCGCGGAGCACCGGGAAGTTCGTGATGCCGATCGTCCGCGAGCGCGGCGCGAAGCCCGGCGGGCGACGAAGCGGGCAGCGAAGCCGGCGGCAAGACGTCCACCAGGGCGGACGACGTGAGCAACGAGGCGAGCAACGCGGCGAGCGGTGCGGCGAGCAACGAGGCGTGGAGCGAGGCGAGCAACGCGGCGAGCAGCAAAGCGTGGAGCGAGGCGTGGAGCGAGGCGACCAGCCAGGCGTGCCGCGAAGCGATCATCGCGACGTGCAGCGAGGCGGCCTATGAGTCGTGCATGGCGGGCGTGGGTGGTGCTGTGGGATCAGCGCGAGCCGGCGACCGCGCTCGCGCTGGTGCGCATGTACGTGGGGCTCGCGCTGCTCGCGGATCTGCTGAACCTCGCGCACGTCGGTGTAATGATCCCGATGTACTCGGCGGCACCCGAGGGCTACGCGATGCCGAGCGGCGGGTTCGCCACCGAGATCCTCGACGCGGGCCTCGGGCCCACGTTGTGGCTGGTGGCCGTGATCGCCGCCGGCTGCGTGCTGGTGGGGCTGGCCACGCGCCTTGCGTGCGTGACGCTCGCGGTCGCGATGGCGCAGCTCGCGTACCTGAGCCCCGACACCGATCGTGGGATCCAGGTCGTGCTGCGTCTCGTGCTGGTGATCCTCGCGCTCTCGGGCTGCAACGCGAAGTGGTCCGTCGATGCCTGGCTGCGCCGACTGATCAAGCGACCGATGCCCGCGCTCGTCCCCGCCTGGCCGCGATATCTCCTCCTGTTCCAGCTGCTGTGGATCTATTGCTCGGCCGGGATGAACAAGAGCGGCGCCGAGTGGGGCCCGCAGGGCGGCTTCATGGCGCTCGCGAACGCCCTCACCGATCCGCACTTCGCGCGCTTCGATCCGGGCTGGGTCAGCTCCGTGATCCCGGTGACGCAGGTCGCGACCGCGGTGACGCTCGTGTTCGAGCTCTCGGCGCCGCTCTACCTCGTGTGGCTGTACTGCGCGGAGACCGCTGATCGCCCCGGCGCGTTTCGCAAGTGGATCAATCGCCTGCGCCTGCGCTGGCTGTGGATCGCCACCGGCATCGTGTTCCACCTCGGGCTCGTGATCGCGCTGCCGATCGGGCTGTTCCCGTGGGGCATGCTGGCGTTGTACCCGGTGCTGCTCAGGCCCAAGGAGTTGGGGACGGTTTCAACTTGAGCAACTTGCGATCGGGAAGTGCTCGAAACAACTCGAGCAGCTCGGTGAGGTCGGGCCGGACCCACCGCAGTCAATCGCGCGCCCACGAGCTTCGATGGCACGGCGGAGCACACAACACGCGACCCAATCGGTGATCCGCCGCGCATCGACGAGGTGGACGACCGAGACCTCCTCGCACGACCAGAAGCCCCCGCGGCCGCGGGGCAACGGCCGCGCCCCGGCGCCCCGGCCGCCGCGCCCGCCACGCGCCGGCGCCGCCCGCCCCCCCACCGCGGCGCCCCCCCCCCCGCCGCGATCGGCTGCGCCCTGCCGCGACCTGACAGGCGCGGTCATTTCACGCGCTTTGCCACCGCAAGTGCCGTTGAACCGCCCCCCCGCCCCTGGCGCGCCTCGCGGGCCGGGGCATTTCACGCGCTTGCCGACCGCAAGTTGCTCAAGTTGAAACCGTCCCCTACTCGTGCTGCATGTGCGGCGCGACGTTGCACCGGCCGTTGCTGCCGCATACAGCCTCCGCGTCGCAGCTCGCGTCGGTGCTGATCATCTGGGCGCACATGTTGGCGCGGCGCGGCGCTCAAGGCGGCCGGCCTCGAAGCTCGCGACGGCATCGGCGCGGATCGCGATCTGCTTGCCGCCGGCGTTGCAGCCACAGCAGGCCTGCACCAGCGTGCAGTCCTCGCTGACCTTGCAGCTATCCGGGAGCGGCGCATCGGCCGTGAGGGGCTTGGGCGCGGGCGGGCCGGCGGCGGACGAGCCGCAGGCCGCGAGCGCCAGGCCGAGGGCAACGAGTGCGAGCCTCGACATCGTCAGCATCAACGCCGGAACACGCCGGGGCCGGCGAACCGGGCGTCGTCGCCGAGCTGATCGGAGATCCGCAGCAGCTGGTTGTACTTCGCGATCCGATCGGAGCGCGACGCTGAGCCGGTCTTGATCTGGCCCGCGTTGGTTGCGACTGCGAGATCGGCGATGAACGAATCCTCGCTCTCGCCGGAGCGGTGCGAGATCACCGCGGTGTAGCGGGCGTGCTGCGCGGTGCGCACGGCATCGAGCGTCTCGGTCAGGGTGCCGATCTGGTTGACCTTCACGAGGATCGAGTTCGCCACGCCCATCTCGATGCCCTTCTTGAGGCGCGCCGTCTGGGTCACGAACAGATCGTCGCCGACGATCTGGGTCTTGGCGCCGATCTTGTCGGTCAACGCCTTCCAGCCTGCCCAGTCGTCCTGATCGAGGCCGTCCTCGATCGAGATCAGCGGGTACTTGCCGACCCAGCCGGCATACATCTCGACCATCTCGGCCGAGGTCATGTGCTTGCCCTCGTAGTCGTAGGACTTCTTGTCCTTGTCCCAGAACTCCGAGGCCGCGACGTCGAGCGCGAGGAAGATCTGCTCGCCCGCCTTGTACCCGGCCTTGCCGATCGCCTCGAGGAGCAGGGTGAGCGCCTCGTCCGCGTTCTCGAGGCTCGGCGCAAAGCCGCCCTCGTCACCGACGTTGGTCGCCTTGCCGCGGCTCGACAGCAGCTTCTTCAGGTTGTGGAACACCTCCACGCCTGCGCGGAGCGCATCCTCGAACTGATCGAACCCGGCGGGCACGATCATGAACTCCTGGATGTCGAGGTTGTTGTCGGCGTGCGCGCCGCCGTTGATGACGTTCATCAGCGGCACGGGCAAGGTCACCGCGCCAACGCCACCGAGGTAGCGATAGAGCGGAAGGTCGTGGCCGAGCGCCGCGGCGCGCGCGGTGGCCATCGAGACCGCGAGGATCGCGTTCGCACCGAGATGGGACTTGGTGGGGGTGCCATCGAGTGCGAGCAGTGCGGCATCGACCGCGGACTGGTCGGTGGCGTCCATGCCGATCAGGGTCGGCGCGATGATGTCGCGCACGTGGTCCACGGCCTTGAGCACGCCCTTGCCGAGGAACCGGCCGGCGTCGCCGTCGCGCAGCTCGAGCGCCTCGTACTCGCCGGTCGATGCGCCCGAGGGCACGATCGCACGGCCGAGAGCGCCGCCATCGAGACCCACTTCGGCCTCGACGGTGGGGTTGCCACGGGAATCAAGGACCTCGCGAGCGTGGAGCCAGACGATCTCGGTCATGCGCGGACACTAACCGAACAGCGGCGTTCGATCACCCTCGTGAGGCCGTGTTACACACCCCTCATGCGCAGCCTCGTGATCACCCTCGCGATCCTCATCGCGGGATGTCCCGGTGGCAAAGCGCGGGACCCCGTTGGCCCCGGCGCGACCACCCCCAAGGAGGTGGTCACCGCCGTGAAGGCGACGATCGAGCAGTGGCGTCAGGGCTACGAGGTTCGCAGCGTGGACGCGCTCGCGAAGCTGTATGCCCGCGACCTCGACGTCGTCGTCGTCCAGGAAGGCCAGACGATGATCGGCTGGAGCTCGGTCGAGGCCTACCTCAAGGATCGGATCGCCCGCGCCGGCCAGATCCACATCCGGCTCAAGGACGTGCAGGTCGTCGCGCTCGGCCTCGAGGCGGCATACGCCGTGGCCACGATGACGCGCGAACTGACCGACGGCACGACCACGGTGACCGAGAGCGGCACGCTCACGCTGGTGGTGCGCAAGACCCCCGACGGATGGGCGATCGCCAGCGAACACTATTCCTACAAGCGCCCGTGACCCGAGGATCTCCACGACACTCGGGACCGCGTGGACCGCGCTCCCACCAAGGCCCCCGAGGACCGCGAACGCGAGGCCCCGAAGGACTGCGAGGGTTGCGAGGCTCCGAAGGACTGCGAGCGTTGCGAGGCCCCGAAGGACTGCGAGCCACCCACGGACTGCGAGGCCCCGACGGACTGCGAGAGTTGCGAGGCCCGTACGCACTGCGAGGCCGTCGAGCCGCCCAAGGATCGCCAGGACCCCGAGGATTGCAATCATGACCGCGCCGCGCACGATCGGAGTTGCCTTGCTCGGGCTCGGGAATGTCGGCGGTGGCGTGGTGAAGCTGCTCGAGGACAACGCCGCCGCGATCGAGGCTCGCCTCGGTGCGCGGCTCGAGGTCCGCGCGATCGCGGTCCGCGATCCGGACAAGCTGGATCGCGTGGTCGCGGTGGATCGCGCGCTGCTCACCACGGATGTCGATGCCGCGATCCGGCGCCCCGACGTGGACATCGTGTGCGAGCTGATGGGCGGCACCACGCTGGCCAAGGACGCCGTGCTCGCCGCGATCGCCGCGAAGCGCCACGTGGTCACCGCGAACAAGGCCCTGCTCGCCGAGCACTGGGGCGAGGTGTTCGGCGCCGCCGAGCGCGCCGGCGTGGACGTGTACTACGAGGCCGCGGTGTGCGGCGGCGTGCCGATCATCCGCGTCCTGCGTGAGGGCCTCGCGTCGGATCGCGTGGAATCGATCATCGGCATCGTCAACGGCACGTCGAACTACATCCTCTCGACGATGACCGAGAGCCGGCGCCCGTTCGCGGACATCCTCGCGGAGGCGCAAGCCCTCGGATACGCCGAGGCGGATCCCACGCTCGATGTGGGTGGCGGCGATGCCGCGCACAAGCTCGCGATCCTGGTGAACCTCTGCTTTGGCACCACGATCGATGTCGCGGCGATCCCCAAGGACGGCATCGATGTGGTCGATCCGATCGATCTCGCGTACGCCGAGAAGTTCGGCTACGTGATCAAGCCGCTCGTGATCGCGCGCGAGCACGGCGAGCCGGGCACCGGGCCGATCGAGGCGCGCGTTCACCCGGCGCTCGTCCCGAGCAACTGGCTGCTCGCTGATGTCTCCGGCGCGAAGAACGCCGTGTACGTGCAGAGCTATGCACTCGGCCCGTCGATGTACTACGGCGCCGGCGCGGGCATGTTGCCCACGGCGATGTCGGTGGTCTCCGACATGATCGAGATCGCCCGGAACATGTTCGCCCGCGCGGGCTCGCAGGTCGCACGACCGCGGCCCACGAGGGTGCGGCCGATGGTGCCCGTCGGCGACCTGCGCTCGCCGTACTACCTGCGGTTCGGTGTCCACGACCAGCCCGGTGTGCTCGGGCAGCTGATGACCATCCTCGGAGCTCACGCGGTCTCGATCGCGCAGGTAGTGCAGGACGGCGCGCCGGCCCGCCGCGACAGCGACACGCCCGTGTGGGTGGTGGTGCTGACGCACTCGGCGCGCGAGGGCGATGTGCGTGCCGCGCTCGGCGAGATCGATGCGCTGCCGATCGTCCGCGAACCTGCACGCGTGATCCGGATCGCCACCTGATGCTGCACGAGATCCGCGTCATCTTCGGCGACACCGACCAGATGGGGGTCGTGTACTACGCGAACTATCTGCGGTTCTTCGAGAGCGCACGCGCCGCCTACTGGCGCTCTCTCGGCCGGAGCTACAAGGATCTCGAGGCGTGGGGGATCGCGCTCCCCGTGGTGGAGGCGCACTGCGACTACAAGCGTCCGGCCTGCTACGAGGACCTGCTGGTCGTCGAGGTCGACGTCACCGAGCTGCGCCCGGCCTCGGTGCGGTTCGGGTATCACGTGCGGCGTGACACCACGTTGATCGCGGTCGGTCACACGCGCCACGCGGTGATCGGCACCGATGGCCGCCCGCGTCGGGTGCCGGATGCGCTTCGCGATTCGATCCCGGCGATCGTGACCCCTGGCGCCAAGTCGCCTGGCGCCTGACCCGAGGCCGCTGCGCGGAGAGTCGCACTCGGGGGCGAGAGATGTCGCGCACTTGCCGACCGCAAGTTGCTCAAGTTGAAACCGTCCCCTGTCTCACCAGCTGATCGTGATGTCGTACCGCCAGGCCGTCTTGGCCGGCCCTGCCGAGATCATCAGCTTCAAGCCCGCGACGCGTGAGAGCTGGGGCGTCTCGATCACCTTGCCGCTGTCGGGGATCTGCGCCTGGATCGCTGCGAGGGCCTCCGGGCCGATGACGCCGTCGAGCGCCTTCGCATACGTCTTGCGCAGCTCGGCGGGCGCACCGGTCAGGGCGAGCTCGATCGACTGGATCACGCCCTCCTTGTAGTGGTTGACGGACACGTACGCCGTCGCACCCTGGCACTGCATGACCTCGGGGGCCGCGCCGGGCTCGCCGCCGATCCGCATCAAGTGCTGGCACTCGCCGCCGAGGGCCTGGAGCTGGGCCTCGAGCTTGGGCGTCAGGGAGGCCGAGGGCGCCTGGACCTCCTTGCTGCCACAGCCTACGGCGAGCACGAATGCGACGAAGCTGTGGGTCCTCACCTCCTCATCATTGATCGATCGGGCAGGGCAGGGGTACACCTTGCGCCATGCAAGACCGCAACCTCGCCCTCGAAGTGGTTCGCATCACCGAGGCCGCCGCGCTGGCGTCTGCCCGGCTGATGGGACGCGGTGATCGCAAGCTGGCCGATCACGTCGCGGTCGAAGCGATGCGCAAGGCGTTCGACGCCATCGACTTTCGCGGCACCGTGGTGATCGGCGAGGGCGAGCGCGACGAGGCCCCGATGCTGTTCATCGGCGAGACCGTGGGCGCGGGCTGGGCCACCGGCGACGGCTCGCCCAAGGTCGACATCGCGGTGGATCCGCTCGAAGGCACGAACCTGTGCGCGGTGGGCGCGCCCGATGCGATCAGCGTGATCGCGATCGCCGATGACGGGCAGTTCCTCAACGCCCCCGACACGTACATGCAGAAGATCGCGGTCGGCCCCGAGGCGCGCCACTTGATCGATCTCCGCGAGTCCCCGACCTGGAACCTCGAGAGGATCGCGAAGGCCAAGGGCAAGAAGATCTCGGACTGCACCGCGGTGATCCTCGACCGTGATCGCCACACCGATCTGATCGGCGAGGTCCGTCAGGCCGGTGCCCGCATCCGCCTGATCGGCGATGGCGACGTCTCCGGCGCCGTGATGACGGCGAACCCCGAGTCCGGCGTGGACGTGCTGTTCGGCACCGGCGGTGCCCCCGAGGGCGTGATCGCCGCGGCCGCCCTCAAGTGCGTGGGCGGCGAGCTTCAGGGCCGCCTCCGCTTCCGCAACGACGAGGAGCGCGCTCGCGCGAAGCGCATGGGCGTGCGTCCCGAGGAGACGATCTACAACACCGAGGAGCTCGCCAAGGGCGACGTCATGTTCGCCGCCACGGGCGTGACCAAGGGCTACCTCCTCGACGGCGTCCGGTTCTTCGGCGACAGCGCGAAGACCGAGTCGATCGTGATGCGCAGCAAGACCGGCACGGTCCGCGTGATCAACGCGACCCACCACTTCAACACCAAGCCCAAGAACTCGTGGGCGACCGGGCTCGAGGCGTAGGGGTCACGGGATCGCGAACGACAGCTTCGTGGTCTTGCCTGCCGTGATCGTCACCTTCCGGGTGACCGTGGCGCGCGTCGGGTTCTTGAACGTCAGCGTGTACGCGCCCACTGGCAGCTCCGAGGCTCCGCGAACGGCGCCTCGCCGAGCTTCTTCGCGCCGCTGTAGACGATCGAGTACGGCGTGGTGCGCACCGTCAGCTTGCCCATCGACGGGGCAGGGCGCTGCGTGCCCGAGCCGAGCCGCTTGCGGAACGCCACCTCCTGCACGCGATCGAGGCCGCGCGCGAGATCGACCTCGCGCTTCTCCGGTGCATAGCCCTCGAGCTCCGCGAGGATCTTGTAGTGGCCGGGCGCGAGCGCGAACCGCGCCGGGTCGGCTCGCGTCTCGCCGTTGACGGTGATCGTGCCGCCGCCGGGGTTGGTCCGGATCTCGAGGTACGTCAGATCGTCGGGCGCATCGGGGCGGATCGTCGGCTCGAACGCATCGACCGGCGCGGGCACAGCCGCGGCATCGATCGGCGGAGCCACCGCGCGCGCGGCATCCGTGGTGACCGAAGCCGCACTCGCGTCCGCCGGCACCGCGGCCTGCTTGGCGGGCCCGCGCGCGGCGAGCGCGATCATGAAGCTCAGGATCCCGAGCAGCACCAGGCCACCGATCGCGAGGGCGAGCCGGGCGCGCCGGCTCCGCGGCATCCGCGAGGTCGTATCGAGCGGGACGGGCGTGCGCTTCCGCTCGATCGCGCGCGGGACCTGCGTCGGCAGCTCCGCGGGCCCCGGCGACCTGCGGCTTGTACGCGCCGCTGCGCAGCTCGGTCTCGTCGTTGATCGTGTCGTTGCCGTTCGCGCCATCGCGCTCCGTGGTCTCGCGCGCGGGCCGCAGCGTGGAGTCCGCCGGGCGGGGCGGGGGACGCGGCAGGACCGCCCCCGGCGCGATCACGGTCTCGTTGGCGTGCGCGCCGCCCTTCTTCGCGGTGGGCGCCTCCTCCCCGGTGATCGCGATGGTCTCCGCGGTCTCGAGGATGTCCTCGGCGGACTGCACGCGGGACGCGGCGATGATGCTCGACGGCGGCGTGATGGTGCCCGCCGCCGTGCCCGTGGACACCAGCGTCCCGCCGCCCTCGACGGTGTCGGGCGCGAGCATCGTGTGCGGCGCTGGCCGCGTGCCGATCGAGACGCCCGGGATCGGGATCGCCGGGTGCTGCCCGGTGCCCTCGCGCGTGAACCGCTGGCGCGCAGCCACCGAGCTGCATCGGGGTGGCGAGCTCGGGCGAGCTCTTGATGAACTGCTCGAGCGCCTGCGCGAAGTCCATCGCGGTGGCGCGGATCTCACGCCGGGTCTGCAGGGCCCGCGTGATCGCCTTCGCCAGCGCAGGCGGGGTCTTCCGGGGCGGCCTGGAGGATCGAGGGCGGCTTGCCATCCCGGATCGCGCGCATCGCCTCCACGGCATCCCCGCGCCCGACGATCGTCTTGCCCGCGAGCAGCTCCACAGCAAGATCGCGAGCGAGAACACGTCGGACCGACCGTCGAGCGGCGCGCCGATGGTCTGCTCGGGCGACATGTACGCGTACTTGCCCTTCACCTGCCCGGGATTGGTCAGCTGATCCCCGAGCATCGCGGCCTTCGCGATCCCGAAATCGCACAGCTTCACCACGCCGTCGAACGACACCATGATGTTCGCGGGCGAGACATCGCGGTGCACGAGCCCGAGCGGCTGCCCGCTCTGGTTCCGCACCTCGTGCGCATAGTGCAGCGCCGTCGCGGCATCGGCGCCGATCCGGGCGACCATCGTCGGCGGCATCCGCTCCGCTCTGTCGACGCCGTACTTGTAGAGCTGGCCGGCATGCACCCCGTCCAGAACTCCATCGCGATGAAGTAGTCGGTGCCGACCTTCCCGAATCGTAGATGTGGACGACGTTCGGGTGCGTCAGCTGCGCGGCGAGCCGGGCCTCCCGAGGAACATCTTGACGAAGTCCGGCGCGTCGACGAGGTGCGGCAGGATCCGCTTGACCGCCACCCGCCGGTCGAACCTCGCGCCCCTTCTGCTGGGCGAGGAACACCTGGCCATGCCGCCGCGCGCGAGACGACGCAACAGCACATAGTTACCGAAGCGGATACCGCCCTCGGCGGACGCAGACACCACGCCATCTTAGCCTCGACCAGCCTCGCCGGGTGCCCACGGCTGGTTGCATTGGTCTATGCCGAATCGGTGGCCGAATCTGTGGCCGAATCTGTCTTCGAAATTCGTCGCGGGCGTTCTCTCAGATGATCTGCGATGCGGCCCGTGCGTCAGGGGACTCTCGGTCGGATTCCAGCGCCCCGCGCGTCCCCGTCGGTGGGACCTCGTCGCTGGCCGGGATGTTCACGCGGGTTGGCACCGAGATGGGCGTGCCGCCCGAGCTGCTCGCCTCGCTCTCGTACGTCGAGACCCGCCTCCAGTTCGTGAGCGCCACCGAGCACAACCGCACCACGCTGGGCCTGCTCGGCCTCTCGCCCGCCGATCTCGCCCTGGGCGCCCGGCTCGCCGGGGTCACCGATGCCGCCGCCCGGTCCGATGCCGAGGCCTCTGTGCGCGCTGCCGCCGCGCTGCTGAAGAGCCGCGATCCCTCGGCCCGCACGCTGGAAGATTTCCTCGCGCTCCTCGATGACAGCACCCGCGCCGAGCTGATCGCCGTGCTCGCGCGTGGCGTCGACGGGCAAGACGCCGCCGGGGACTCCGTCGTCATCGCGGCTCGCCCCGAGCTCGATCGCGCCGCTGGCTTTGGCACCCACGCAGCAGGCGCTCGGCGGCGCGGACTATGCGCCGGCCACCTGGTCCGCGGCGTACTCCGGCAAACTACCAGGCCGCCAGCCGCACCAAGATCGATCACATCGTCATCCACGACACCGGGGGGCAGCTACGCCGGCTCGATCAGCTGGTTCAAAGGATCCCGCGGCCAACGTCTTCGCCTACTACGTGATCTGAGTCGAGCACCGGCGCGATCACGCAGATGGTCAAGGAGAAGGACATCGCGTGGCACGACGCGTGTTTCAACACCACCACCGTCGGCATCGAGCACGAGGGTTAGCGCTGCCAAGCCCGAGCTGTGGTTCACCGAGGCGATGGGCGTCGAGTCGGCCAAGCTCTCGGCGTACCTCGCCGACAAGCACCAGGTGCCCAAGGAGCACGGCTCGATCCTCGGCCACGGCGAGGCGCCAATCGCTCGGACCATAGTGATCCGGGGCCTGGCTGAAACTGGGCGCACTACATCGATCCGTGAAGACGGGCGCAGCGCCCACGTTTCTCGGCGGCGGACGCCACCGTCGATGCGCCCGCCTCGCTGACCGGGCGAGACCGGCATTGGTCTTTGTCACGATCACTAACAACGGCAACGTCGCCTGACCTCGACCTCACCCGCCGCGGCACCACCGCGCCCGAGGATCGCGTGAGTCCACCGTGTTCCTCGATGGAGACTGGCTGTCCCTTGAGCCGCGCGCCACCGGCGTCGACACCAAGGTGGAGCCCGCGCCACCGGCACGTTCACGTTCGACATCATCGCCCCTTGATCCGCGAGGACCGAGGTCCCCATCACGAGGCGTTCCAGCTGGTCCAGCAGGACACCACCCGGTTCGGCCCCTCGATCCACGTCGTGTTCTGCAGGTTTTCCTGAAGGGCGGCGACAGCGGCGGCTGCCCGGCCAGCGGCTCTGGTTCGGCTGGCACGGGTCAGTGCGATGCTGCTCCTCGGTGCGCTCCTGCTCGCTCGTCGCCGC
>JADKKI010000038.1 GCA_016720595.1 Myxococcales bacterium | reverse complement strand
CGTGGCCTCCACCCTCGGCGCGCGGCCTGATGTGGTGCACCTCCAGGAACCTGGTGCGAGCTACCCGGGCACGACTGCATCGGCACTTGTCGCGGTACGAACACCTTCCTGCGCGTGGCATCGGGGATCGACTTCTGCGGCTTGCGTCCTGGCTCCTCGC
Organism: Myxococcales bacterium; assembly: GCA_016720595.1. Classification (GTDB taxonomy): domain Bacteria; phylum Myxococcota_A; class Polyangia; order Haliangiales; family Haliangiaceae; genus JABFXX01. The sequence continues at coordinate 168,403 of JADKKI010000038.1, read as the reverse complement.
GCTCAGAGATCGCCGATGTCCTCCGAGTCGCAGCGCACGCGCTCCAGCTCCGCGGCGGGACACCGACCTCCATCCGGCGCCCACGGTGCGCTTGCTTGCACGCGCGCGGCATGTCGTGGTCGCGATCTGATCCCGGGGCTTGCCCCTGCGGCGTCCCCCGGACGGATCGAGCACCGGCGGCGAGCGCACGCCTGAAGCTCGTCGTCGGTGCACGTCCCTTCCTTCGCATCCCGCCGCGGTGTTCTTGGCCAGCGAACAGCATCATCGACTCCTCGGAGATGCCGTCGAGCACGATGCGGTGCCGGATCTTCTTCGGGTCCACTGGATCACCCGGCAGGTCGCCCTTGGCCTTCCCGCGCACCAGCTGCTGGACGTCCGTCGAGAGCTTGCCCTCGGCCGCATCGAGCCAGGCATCTTCGGTCTTGCGCGTCGCCACGCGGGTCAGCTCCCGCACGCTGGTCCACGGCAGTGCGCCCGTGCGGAACTCCTCGGCGATCCCCGGCAGCTCGATCAGCTCGTGCGCCACGCGCATTCGCTCGGTCGCCACGTGATGCGAGTGCTGCAGCACGCCTTCGATGTACGCGTAGATCGTCGGGAACCCCATCCGCCGGTACAGCTTGGTCTCTTCGGCCTCGAGCAGCAGCTCGACCTCGCGCGCCTCGAGACAGACGATCTGTTTGCCGACGGACGTGATCTCCTCGTGCAGCTTGATCCAGTCCCGCTCGCGGCACGTGACTGCATAGGCATCGGCGAGCTGGGTCTGAAACTCCTGCGTGGCAGCGCTATCGAACACGGCGACCTCCTACACGCGTGGGTTGTCACGCGCACGATCACTTCTAACACCGGATTTTCGGAGGCTCTCTGCTGCGCTCTGCGCGCACCGGAGGCCCGCGACCCGTCGACGATCGATCGAGGGCGCCGTCTTCGCGCAGCGCGCACGAGAGCGCGTCCTCGACCACAGGATCGGCGCTCACGTCGAGCGCACTCGCGACGCTCGCGAATTTCCGTCAAGCACAAAGCGACACAGCGGCGCGAGAATCGGTCGATTTCTCGTCGAGAACCGCGATCCAGTCCCCGCCGGGACTGAAGCTCGATCACGGTCCACGCACGTGTCCGGCCCTCGGACGTCGCGGTCGGCGCGCGGTGATCCAGATGGTGCCGCCACGTCTGGACTTCCCTCCGGTCGGGACCTTCCGCGAGCGCCGCGCGCTCAGGTCCGGAGGTGCCGCGCGAGCGCCGACGGTTCGGCTGTGTCGTCACCTGCGAGGGCCGCGCTCCACGTCCGGTGCCGATGAGCGGCACCCGCGTCGCTCACGGCTCGCGGCAATCTCTCCTCCCATCGGGAGCTTCCGCGAGCGCCGCGCGCTCAGGTCCGGAGGCATCGCGCGAGCACGGAACGGCTCGCTGGGTCCACGCCTGTGCTGGGCCGCGCTCCACGTCCGGTGCCGATACGCGACGCCCGGCTCGGCACGCTGCAATCTCTCCTCCCATCGGGAGCCTCCGCGAATGCCCCGCCGCCGCGCTCGGGTCAGGCCGGTGCTCGCTTTGGCCCTTTGTTTTGGTGTGTGTTGGCCTTTGTTTTTTTTTTTTTTGTGGTTTTTTTCTCCTTTTTCTTCCGCTGGCTTTGCGCCTTTTTTTGGGGTCGCGCGTTGGCGCTTGTTGGGTCCCGCTTGGCCGTGTTTCCTGTTGGTGCCTCCCCCCGCTCGCCTCCCTCCTCCCCCAACCGCGCGCGGCCGACGGATCTGCTGAGTCGTCACCTGCTCGGGCCGCGCTCCACGTCCGGTGCCGATACGCGACGCCCGGCTCGGCGCGCTGCGATCTCTCCTCCCATCGGGAGCTTCCGCGAACGCCGACGGCTCGGCTGCATCGTCACCTGCGATGGCCACGCTCCTCGTCGGGTGCCGATGAGCGGCACCCGCGTCGGTCACGGCACGCTGCAATCTCTCCTCCCATCGGGAGCTTCTGCGAGCGCCGCGCGCTCAGGTCCGGAGGCATCGCGCGAGCACGGAACGGATCGACTGGGCCCACGCCTGGGCTGGGCCGCGCTCCACCTCCGGTGCCGATGAGCGGCACCCGCGTCGGTCACGGCTCGCGGCAATCTCTTCTCCCAGCGGGAGCTTCCGCGAGCGCCGCGCGCTCAGGTCCGGAGGCATCGCGCGAGCGCCGACGGATCGGCTGCGTCGTCACTTGCGAGAGCCGCGCTCCACGTCCGGTGCCGATGCGCGTCGCCCGGCTCGGCTCGCGGCAATCTCTCCTCCCATCGGGAGCTTCCGCGAGCACCGCGCGCTCAGGTCCGGAGGCATCGCGCGAGCGCCGACGGATCGGCTGCGTCGTCACCTGCGAGAGCCGCGCTCCACGTCCGGTGCCGATGCGCGTCGCCCAGCTCGGCATGCTGCGATCTCTCCTCCCATCGGGAGCCTCCGCGAGCGCCGCGCGCTCGGGTCCGGAGGCATCGCGCGAGCACGGAACGACTCGCCTGGGTCCACGCCTGTGCTGGGCCGCGCTCCACGTCTGGTGCCGATGCGCGTCGCCCAGCTCGGGGCGCTGCGATCTCTCCTCCCATCGGGAGCCTCCGCGAGCGCCGTGCGCTCAGGGCCGGAGGCATCGCGCGAGCGCCGACGGATCGGCCGCAGCGTCACCGTGTCCGCAGCGGTCGGTGCTGGCTGACGCCGCTACGGAACGTCGCAGCGCGCGCGAACGATCGAGCTCGGGCGCGGTGAAGGACCGTGCACGACCAACCGCAGGTGATCGCTCGTGCCGGCACAGGCAGCAGCATCGGCCACCACCTCGAAGCACGTCCCGGCCGCCGGGCACGGCGGCACGGGCTGCTCCACGCCGTCGCGCTCGACCGTCACCGTACAGCTCGGCTGGACGTTGGGCTCGGTGGAGCTATCGCCCAGGCTGTCGTGGGCGTGTCGGGAACGCCCAGGATCCCGGGACAGCTGTGCGATCGTCGCGCTGATCGCGGTCAAGGCGACCGCACTGTCCGCGGCACAGGCGCTCGTCAGCGCGCCGTGGCTCTCGAACGCGCGAACGACCTGGGCGATCCGGACCGCAGGATCTGCGACCGCGACATAGGTGGGCCCCGTGTAAGAGCACGCATGGGCCAACGCGTTGATGGCAGGCCCACCCCCAGGCGGTGTGCGCGCCTCCACGATCACCGGCCCCGGCGAACCAACGATGGCCGCGATGACGGCTCCCTCCCCCGGCTTCAAGCCTCGGAGGAACTCGATGTGCCCGAGCACCCCGTCGACGAACCGCGAGTCCTCCGCGGCACGGCAGTGGTGCTTCTCTCCAAGGTGTTCAGATCCTCGTCGCAGGCGAGCCCGAACCGAGTACACCGGAACGATTGCTGCGGCCCGAGCTCCGGTGACTCGGGGCCCAGCAGCGCCGGGTCACGAAACGAGCAGTCATCCTCGTCGCCGAGCATCACGACCACGAGGTGCGCGTCCGCACGCACGAAGCCGGCGTTGACGGGGTTGGTCAACGCGCGATCGATTGCGGCGAGCGGCTGTTCGAAGCCGCAGCCTCCAGCGCCCACCCGGATCATCTGACCAACCGCCGCGACCAGCTCGCCCGGGTAGTTGCGCTGCCGCGCGCCCGTGGGCCCTTCGTCGATCACGTAGCCTTCCGGTGCAGCGATGCCCGAGGTCTGGAGCACGCCGTCCTTGCCGTGTCCGGCGCAGCCTCCGTTGCCCGCCGAGCCGATCGAGGCGCCGGGGTGGTCCGGATCGTTGCTCCCGGTCGCTCCCAGGTCCGTCGTCGCGACGCCGACGTGCCGGATGGCACCAGCGGCGGCCTCGAGGCGATCGAGCAACGTATCGAAGCCGTCCGCGAGGCTGACCTGAAAGCTGGAGGTGTTCGCCGAGTCATCGACGACCACGAGGATGTCGACCTCCGGCCACGGCAAGGCCGGCATCGAGACGACGTCGATGCTCGGCGGATCGGTGTACGGCTGGAGGTTGTCCCCGCAGGCGCCGAGGGCGAGCGCAGCCGCGAGGCTCAGTTCGCGAGCTGACAGCGGACGTAGGTCCACGAGTCCTCGGCGGTGGCGGTGCTGCGCTCGATCCGCACCCGCAGGTGATCCTGCGTGGCGGGGCACGCCGCCGCATCGGCGACGATCGCATAGCAATCGGCGCCGCCCGCACCACATGCCGGGAGCACCGTGGCGCGATCCGGCGCGCTGTCGCGGATGTCCGCCACCTCGCACGAGGGCTGCACGCCGGGCAGCTCCACCGACGCATCGGCGAGCTGCTTCGAGTCCAGGCACGGATCGCCCATCAGCTTCTTCGCCGAGGCGCCGATCAGGTGCAGCGGGTTCGCGAGATCGGCCGAGCAGATCGAGGTCAGCGTTGCGCGGCCCTCGAAGGCGCCGAGGAAGCCGGCGAGGCGAACGGCCGGATCCGCGACCTCGACGCCGCTCGCGCCATCGTAGGCGCACGAGTGTGCGAGCGAAGGTGCGGGCGTGCCGCCGCCGGGAGGCGTGCGTAGCTCGACGGAGACCGGCGTGGGATCGCCGACGATCGCGGCGGTCATCAGCATGCGCGGATCGAGCTTGGCAGCGAGCAGCGCGTCGACGTATGCATCCGTGCCCGCGACGTGGGGCGAGTCCTCGCTGGCCACGCAGTCCGACTTCGAGCCCACCGTGGCGCTGCTCTGCGCACAGGTCACGCCGTGCTGGAAGCAGCGGAACGATTGCAGCGCGCCGAGCTCGGGGTTCTCCGGTCCAAACAGCGTGGTCGAGCGCGCGGAGCAGTCATCCTCGTCGGCGAGGAACACCACCGCGAGGTTCGCCGTGGGGCGCAGGAAGCCCGCGTTGAGCGGGTTGGTGAGCGCGCGCTTCATCGCGGCGAGCGGCTGCTCGAAGCCGCAGCCACCTGCGCCGACCCGGGCGAGCGCGCCGAACGTGTCGCGCAGCTCGCCGGTGTAGTTGCGCTCGCGCGTGCCGCCGGGACCGTCGACGTCGGACAGGAACACGTCGGTCATCTCGGCGATCCGCTGGAGCTTGCCATCCTTGCCGGCGCCCGCGCAGCCGCCGGCACCGATCTGGCCGATCGCCGGGGCCGGGGCCGAGCCATCGGACACGCTGGTGCCCATGTCCGAGGTGACCACGCCGATGTGGAGGTTCGGCAGGCCACCATCGATCTGGGACAGGACATCGATCATCTGCGGGAACGCGTTCGCGAGGGAGACCTGCTTGTCCGCGGTGGACGGCGAGTCATCGATCACGAACAGGAGATCGAGGTTGCGGTTCTGGATCGAGCGGAGCGTGGCGACCTCGTGCAGGCCGCCGACGACGACGCTCTGATCGCTGCACGCGGACAGGCCGATCAACGAGGACAGCGCGAGCGTGGACACCATGGAGACAGAGACGTGGAGAGGCGCAGCTTCATTTGCACACCGTGGTGAGGCGCGACCGCTGGGCGGAGCGCGGGAACTGGGTGTCGAACGCCTCGAGCTTCGAGGCGACAGCTGGATCGTGGAGCCGGCACAGCGCCTCGACCTCGATCGCGGCGGCATCTTCGGCGAGCTGGCCCGCGCCGCGGGTCTCGCGCGCATGTGTGTGGATCGCGACGAGCGCGGCGCCGGCATCTCCTCGGCGGAGCGCGGCCATCGCGAGATCGATCAGCTCGACCTCGCGGGTCAGCGTGATGCCCGCCGCGACGGGCGCGTCGGCGCGCAGCACCGGCCGTGCGCGGACCGCAGACTGCGGGGCCATCTCGATCACCGGCATGCCCTCGGCGGCGGCGCCCGGGCGCACGACCGGCGGTGAGGCCTCGCTGCGCGCGCTCGGCAGGTCGATCGCGGGCGTCTCGGAGGCCGAGAGCGCCGCGTGATCGCGCGTGGCGTACAGGCCGACACCCACCGCGACGGCGAGGGCGATCCCGACGAGCCCGAGCTTGAGCGCGAGCCCGGTGGCCGCGCCTGCGCCGACCTGCGCGCCGACCTTCGCGCGCACGCGGCCGATCGCGGCGGCATCCGGTCCGAGGCCCTCGCGCGCCGCATCGAGTAGCGCACGCGCCGAAGATCCGAGCTGGTCTCCTCCGTGATCGATCATGGTTTCACCTGGGCCCTCACCGCGAGCTCGAAGGCGGCCCGCGCGAGGCGGAGCCGCGAGTACGTGGTGTTGAGGTTGAGCTCGAGCATCTTCGCGACCTCGGGAACGCTGAGCTGCTCGAGCTCGACGAGGGCGAACACGATCCGCTTGTCCTCGTCCATCTTCTCGAGGATGCCCATCACGGTGGCCGCGGCCTGCGCGCGCGACATCGCTGCGAACGTATCCGCGCCGCCGACCAGCTCGTCGGTCAACAGCTCGTTGCGGTCGCCCGTGTGCTTGCGCCGGTGCGCGCTCGCCACGCGGCGCGCGATCGCGAACAGCCACGTGGTGATCGCCGCCCTGCCCTCCCACTCCCCGAGCCGTCGATGGACCACCACGAACACGTCCTGGACCGCATCCTCGATCCCCGCCTCGGGGACGCCGAACGTCCGGAGCACCCGCCACACGAACGCCACGTGGTCCGCATAGACCGCCTCGAACGCGGGCACCGCAGGGGTGTCCGTCGGGGTCTCGAGCGCATGTGCCATCGCGGGTGCCATCATCGAATTCGGGGAATTTCGGGCGAGCTCGCCGTTCTGGGGAGTCAGTGCGGGATCCACCGCGGATCCGTCACGAGAAACGCCGCGTCACCTCCAGCCGAGCTCGAGGCCGAGTGCGCAGCGGGCCGCCGCCGCGGCCGGCTGGTACAGATCGCCGCCGTTCTGCAGCATGAACCTGGTGCGTTCCAGGGGGATAGCGAGCTCGAACGTCCCCACCAGCCGGGCGTGCGGCGCCATCGGCCAGGCCACGCCGAAGCCGCCGCCGACGGCGACCCAGCGCCCCGAGCCGACCTGCGGATCCACCACGGCCATCCCCGCGCCCTGGAGCCGCCCGATCTCGGCCGAGACCCACGCGCGGATCGGCAGGTGCTCCGGCCCATAGCCCCCGCGCACCGTCACCACATCGAGGCTGACATCGACGCGCGCGGGTGCCCCGGGATCGAGGCGCGCGGACTGTGGCACCCACCGGCCCACCGCGAGCTCGACGAAGTGATGCTCGCGCCGCACATACCCTGCGAGCTCGCCGCCGAGGTTGATCCGCGGCAGCGCGCCCACGCCGGAGAGCGCGAGCAATCGCACGCCGCCACCCCAGCGCCGCGGTGGCGTGATCACGGGAGCTCGGACCTGGACGTCCGCACGCTCCTCGTCGGCGGGGCCGCGCTGGTCGATCTCATCTCGCGCATCTCGCGCATCCTGGTCGACCGCGACCACCGGCTGCGCCCTGCGCGGTGGCTCGACCGCGAGGACGCCGGAGGGCTCTGCGTGCCGCGCCTGGCTCGCGAGCCGCGCGATGATCACCGCGATCGCATCGGCGAGCTCCTCGCAGCGCGCGCTGCGCAGCGTGCGCACGTCATTGGCCACGGTCAGCGCGCGCGCATCGATCTGCGCCACGAAGCCGGTGCCATCGCGCGTGATCTCGATCTCGATCCCGTGCACCGCACCGTCGATCGGCGCACCGAGCCGGCGCTCGACACGCGCCTTGATCTCCTCGGCGCGCGGGCAGCTCGCGGGCGCACGCCAGCCGAAGGCGGGCTCGGCGGCCGACGGCGCGGCCATCGCCACCAGTGCGATCAGAGCTCGGTTCACGCACGCCGCCACGGGTTCGAAGACACACTGTAGCGCTCGTGCGTTGCGAGGCGCGAGACGATTCGTCCGGGGACACCTGTCCCCAGCAATCACGCGAGGTGCTGTGACAACAGATCGACGACCGGGCCTGGTGCTTCGATGTGGAGCCAGTGACCGGCATCGATGTGGTGCGCGTGGACGTGCGCCGGCGCGCGCGCGAGCTGGAGCTTGTCATCGTCGGTGAACGCGGGGGAGCGATCGGCGATCACGAGCTCCACACTGCCCGCCTCCGGATCCTCGAGGGGCTGCCACAGATCGATCGTGTAGTAGTCAGCGAGCAACGCGCGCAGGGAGGGCAGATCGAACCGCAAGGTCAGCGTGCCCTGCGGATCCGGCAGCACACTCATCGCGAGCCACTGCGCGAGCATCGTGTCGTGGCCACGCTCCATCAATGCGGCCACCAGCTGCTCGCGCTTCGCCCACGTGCGGGGCAGTGCCTCGAGATCACCGAGCACGCGGAGGACGCTGTTGTCCGCATCGGTCTGCGCACTGGCGCGTTGGCTCGGGCTCGAATCGAGGAGCCAGGTCTGCTCGACCACGATCAGCGAGCGCGCGGCGAGCATGACCTTGCCGCCGAGGCTGTGACCGGCGAGGGCCTCCACGCCGCCGAGCTCCTCGGCGAGCGCGCGAACATCGTCAGCGCATGCCGCGATCGTGTGCGGTGGCTCGCCATCCTCGGAGCGCCCGTGGAGCCGCAGATCGACGAGCACGATCCCCCACTCGGGGCGCCGCTCGTTGACCTTGCGCGCGATCCCGCGCCAGTTCGCCCCCGCGCCGAACACCCCGTGGGTGAGCAGGAGCCAGCGCGCGGGCGTGGTGCCCGTGCGAGCGATCCGCTCGGAATGTAGCCGCGCCGGCACGCGGCGAGTGTGCCATGAGGCGCGCCGGCACGCGGCGAGTGTGCCATGGTCGCGCCGTGGACGACGCGCTCGCCAGGCTCGCCGATGCCGGGTTCGATCTCGCGCACGCGTTCGATGCGCACGCCGCGGCCCGCGAGCCAGGCTGGGAGCGGCTCGCGAGCGGCCCCCGCGTCGGGGTGCTGATCGGCAACACGCGCGCGCTGTGGCCGCGGTTCTGCGCCGCGCGCCGCGACGAGCCCGATCCGCTGGATCGCTACACCGAGCGCTCGCTGACCCAGGCGTACGCGAGCGCGACGATCTACTTCGCACACCGAACGTACGAAGGCGCGTTCCTCCCGTTCTCGCGGCTCGCCGCCGCAGTCGGCCTCGGCGCGCTCGCTCCGAGTCACCTCGTGATCCATCCGATCTACGGGCCGTGGATCGCGCTGCGCGCGCTCGTGGTCCATGACGGCGAGCCTCCGCTCCGCGCTCCGATCCCGCAGCCGTGTCGGTGCGATGCGAGCTGCGCCACCGCGCTCGCGGCCGCGCGCGACACCACCGACTGGCGTGCGTGGCTGGCGGTTCGCGACGCGTGCAGCCTCCGGACACATCGCTATAGCGAGGACCAGATCGCGTTCCACTACCCCACGGCCTGGGAGCGGGTCCCCTCAGGCGGGTGAGACTCACCCGATCTGACCGGCGCTAACCGCCCGCGGTTCCTCGGGCGCCGCGCGGTACATCGCTTGCAACTTCGGGATCCCGTGACTCTCCGCTGTCTCTGGCTCACCGTGGCACTGCTGGCGCCGGCCTGTGGCTTCACCGCTCCCGGGTCGGGGGATGACGGTGTCGATCCGGTCGATCCCTCGGATCCCACCCCGCCGGTGTCCACCAGGTGGTGCCCGACCAGCGATTCGCACCTCAAGCTGTGCGTCGACTTCGATGACCAGGTCGGGCTGACCGGAGATGGCTCCTCCCGCCACCACACCGTGATCAGCTCCGGCCTCACCGTGATGAACCGCGGTAGTGAGCAGGCGGCGCTGCTCTCCGACACGTCGCGGTTGACCGTCGCGGAGACCCCGGACCTCGACATCACGAACAACCTGACCGTGGCGATGTTCGTCCGCCCCGCCCACGTGCCCGACCTCGGCCAGGCGTTCTGGGCCCTCGACAACAACAAGCAGTACGCGGTCTCGTACCAGGACTCGACGAAGTTCCGCTGCGGCCTCGGCACCAAGACCGTCGACTCCGCGATCTGGTTCGCGCCGGATCACTGGCACCACGTCGCGTGCACGTTCGACCTCGACACCGAGATGTTGAAGATCTACGTCGATGGCTACGTCGCCGGCTGCCGCCAGGTCACGAGCCCGATCGCGACGGATGGCCGCGAGGGCCTCGCGATCGGCGCCAACGTCAACGCCGGTCCGAGCTTCAGCGACAAGTTCGTGGGTGGCATCGACAACGTCGCCGTGTTCGACCGGACGCTGACCAGCGCCGAGCTGTGCACGGCCGCTGGCGGCGGGCCTTGTACCTCCGCCTGCCCGTTCACCACCGACTGACGATCCCCAGGCCATCGGCACGCCCTCAGCGGGCGATCCGAGAGCGATCCGAGATCGACCCCTGTACATCTGTGCGGTAGGCTGTTGGGCCGTGCCGGCCGTCCTCGACCCCCTCGACGCCTTCCACCCGCTGGTCGCGGGCTGGTTCCGCGAGCGGTTCGGCGCGCCGACCGACCCGCAGCGCGAAGGCTGGCCGCGGATCGGCGCCGGGGAGGACGTCCTGATCGCCGCCCCCCACCGGCTCCGGCAAGACCCTCGCCGCGTTCCTCGCCTGCATGGACGAGCTGGTCCGCCGCGGCCTCGACGAGGGCCTCTCGGACCACACCCAGATCCTCTACATCTCGCCGCTCAAGGCGCTGTCGAACGACGTCCACCGCAACCTCGAAGCGCCGCTCGCCGAGCTCACCGTCTATGCGGCCGCGCGCGGGGAGAAGCTCCCCGAGATCCGGGTCGCGGTCCGCACTGGTGACACGCCGGTCGGCGAGCGCGCGAAGATGGCCAAGCGGCCACCGCACATCCTCGTCACCACGCCGGAGTCGCTATACATCCTGCTGACCAGCGAGAAGGGGCGCGCCTCGCTCGGTCAGCTGCGCACCGTGATCGTCGACGAGATCCACGCGATCGCGGGCGACAAGCGCGGCGCCCACCTCGCGCTCTCGCTCGAGCGGCTGGAGCGCCTGGTCACCCAGTGCACCGGCAAGGGCCCGGTGCGCGTCGGCCTCTCGGCCACGCAGAAGCCGATCGAGCGGATCGGGCGGCTGCTCGTCGGCTCGCGGCGGCCGCTGCCGCACATCTGCGACTCCGGCCACCGCCGCACGCTCGATCTCGCGATCGAGATCACCGACGACGAGCTCGGCGCGGTCGCCTCGAACGAGCAGTTCGGGCGCGTCTACGACCGGATCGCAGAGCTGGTCACCCAGCACCGCTCCACGATCGTGTTCGCGAACACCCGCCGCCTGGTCGAGCGGGTCTCGGCCGCGCTCGAGCAGCGGCTGGGCGAGGAGCACGTCGTCGCGCACCACGGCTCGATGTCGCGCGCGCTGCGGCTCGCCGCCGAGCAGAAGCTCAAGCTCGGTCAGGTCAAGTGCGCGGTCGCCACCGCCTCGCTCGAGCTCGGCATCGATGTCGGCACGGTCGATCTGGTGGTCCAGATCGGCTCGCCCCGCTCGATCGCGACCTTGATCCAGCGCGTCGGTCGTTCCGGCCACTCGCTCGGCGGCACCCCGAAGGGCCGGATGTTCGCGATGACCCGCGACCAGCTGATGGAATGCGGGGCGCTGGTGCGCGGCGTGCGGCACGGCAACCTCGACGAGATCACGCTCCGCGATGCACCGCTCGACATCCTCGCCCAGCAGATCGTGGCGATCTGTGCCGCCGAGGAGATCTCCGAGACCGAGCTCGGCGAGCTGATCCGCGGCGCGGTGCCGTACGCGAACGTGTGCCCGATCCAGCTCGAGCAGGTGCTCGAGATGCTGTCGGAGGGCGTCTCCGATCGGCGCGGTCGCAACGGTGCTCACCTGCATCGCGATCGGATCTCCGGGATGCTGCGCGGGCGCCGAGGCGCGCGGCTCGCCGCGATCATGTGCGGCGGCGCGATCCCGGACAGTAACAACTACTCCGTCGTGCAGTGGCCCGAGGAGACCAAGGTCGGCGAGGTCGACGAGGACTTCGCGATCGACAGCTCCGCCGGCGACATCTTCCAGCTCGGCAACACCGCCTGGAAGATCCGCCGGATCGAGATGGCGAAGGTCTATGTCGAGGATGCGAAGGGCCAGCCACCCTCGATCCCGTTCTGGTTCGGCGAGGCGCCCGCGCGCACGCGCGAGCTGTCCGACGAGGTCAGCTCGCTGCGCGGCGAGATCTGCGGGCGGATCGGCAGCGGGGAGGACGCCGACGTCACCTCGGCGTGGCTCGCGCACGAGACCGCGATGCCCGTGCGTGCGGCGCAGCAGCTGATCGCGTACCTGACCGCGGCGCGGGCCGCGCTCGGCGTGCTGCCGCGCAAGGATCTGCTGATCGCGGAGCGGTTCTTCGACGAGGCGGGCGGGATGCAGCTGGTGATCCACGCGCCGCTCGGCGGCCGGATCAACCGCGCGTGGGGGCTCGCGCTGCGCAAGAAGTTCTGCGTGACCTTCGACTTCGAGCTCCAGGCGATCGCCACCGACGACGGGATCGTGATCTCGCTCGGCCAGCCGCACAGCTTCCCGCTCGAGACCGTGTTCGGATACGTGCCCTCGCACCAGGCGCGGGACACGCTGGTCCAGGCACTGCTCGATCGCCCGATGTTCGAGATCCGGTGGCGCTGGAACGTCACCCGGTCGCTGACCGTGCTGCGCCGGAGAAACGGCAAGCGCGTGCCGCCGCACCTGCTGAAGATGCGCGCCGCGGACACGCTCAGCGTGGTGTTCCCGCAGGCCACCGCGTGCGGCGAGAACATCACCGGGCCGCGCGAGGTCCCCGATCACCCGCTGGTGTTCGAGACGGTGCGCGATTGCCTCGTCGAGGCGATGGACATCGAAGGGCTGCGGGCGATGATCGAGAAGCTCGAGAGCGGCGAGATCGGGATCGTCGCGCGCGATACGGTGGAGCCCAGCCCGCTCTCGCACGAGCTGCTCAACGCGAACCCGTACGCCTTTCTCGACGATGCCCCGCTCGAAGAGCGCCGCACCCGCGCCGTCCAGCTGCGCCGCGGCCTGCCCGCGCAGATCAAGAACGCGGACGAGGTGGGCCAGCTCGATCTGTCCGCGATCACCGCCGCCGCCGAGGAGGTGGCGCCGGTGGTGCGCGATGCCGACGAGCTGCACGATGCGCTGCTCGCGCTGTGGCTGGTGCCCGAGCCGCGGGGTCGTGCGCTCGCCGCGGGCGCCGAGGATTGGTTCGCGGCGTTGACGGCCACGGGGCGCGCTTGCCGGCTGCGCTGGGAGCACGACGGCATCGAGCACGTGGCGTGGGTGGCCACCGAGCGGCTCGGGATCGCGCGCGTCCTGCTCGGCGCGGGTGTGGAGTGCACGCCGATGATCGAGACGCCGAGCTGGTCCAAGCTGATGCCGCGCGAGGAGGCGATCACCCGCCTCGTCGGTGCGCACCTCGATCATGGCGGTCCGGTCTCCGCGCGCGGGCTGGCGGCAGAGCTCGGGCTCCCGCTCCCCGACCTCACCGGTGGCCTGCTCGCCCTCGAGGGCGATGGCGCGATCCTGCGCGGCTCGTTCACCCCGGGTGCGCCCACGCCGCGCGCCAGCAACGGCACGATGCGCGATGCGCTGGTCGCCGCCGACGAGGCGAGCACGTCACCGGAGCTCGAGTGGTGCAACCGGCGCGTGCTCGCGCGGATCCACCGGCTGACCTTGACCCGGCTGCGCAAGGAGATCGAGCCGGTGGGCGCCGCGGCGCTGATGCGGTTCCTGCTGCGCTGGCAGCGGGTCGCCAAGCACACGCAGGTGATCGGCAGCGACGGTGTGGCGCGGGTGATCGAGCAACTCCAGGGCTTCGAGACGGCCGCGGGTGCGTGGGAGCGCGAGGTGCTCCCGGCGCGGATCCACGGCTACGATCAGACCCTGCTCGATCAGCTGTGCCTCGCCGGGCACGTGGTGTGGTGCCGGCTCAGCCCGCGGAGTGTGCAGGCGATCGCGGTCGATCCGGATCCGGAGCTCGATGCTGCTCCCAATGCTGCGCAGAACGATCAGCAGCGGCGGTTCAAGCGCGATCCGCACGATCCGCAGCATCCGTACAATGTGGCCGAGGCCGCGGCCGAGGCTGCCGCCGCCGCCGGCGCCACGCGCGATCAGATCGCCGCGGCCGCCGCGGCCGCGATCACCGGCGCGCGCACGCCCGGGTACGGCGAGCAGATGATCGTCCACCTCGTCACCTCGTCGGCGGTGATGCGACGCACCGAGCTGCCGCCACCCGTGCCACCGGAGGCGGTGCCGCCGTCGCGGACCCGGACGGCGCCGTCGCGCTCGGCGCCGCTCGCCTTGATGCTGCGGCGCGATGCGGGCTGGCTGCGAGCCGCCGCCGCGATCGGACAGCAGGCGGAGGCCCCGGTGCTCGGCTCGCTCGCCTCGCGCGTGCGCGACGTGCTCGCCACCCAAGGCGCGTCGTTCCTCGCGGATCTCGTCGGTGCGCTCGATCTGCCGCCGGGAGATGTCGAAGAGGCGCTGTGGGAGCTGGTCGGCGCGGGCCTCGCCACCGCGGATGGGTTCGCGAGTCTGCGCGTCCTCGTCGATCGCAAGCGCGGTGAGGTCAAGAGCCTGTTCGATCGCGCGCTCGCCGCGAACCACGTCGCTCAGCCGCCGGTCCGCAAGTGGGCCGAGGCGATCAAGCGGGCGCGTACGCGCGACACCCAGCGTCCCGGGCATGCACTGCGTTCGCTGCCCACCGCGGCCGGGCGCTGGTCGCTGCTCCCTGCGTGTAACCCCACCGCGGTCGATGCGGAGGCCTCGGCGCGCCAGCTGCTGCTCCGCTATGGCGTGGTGTTCCGCGACTTGCTGGCGCGCGAATCGAGCCTGCCGCCGTGGCGCGATCTGCTGGTGGCGCTGCGTCGGCTCGAAGCGCGCGGGGAGATCCGCGGCGGTCGCTTCGTCACCGGCTTCGTCGGCGAGCAGTTCGCGCTCCCCGAGGCGCTCGACGAGCTGCGAGCGGCGCGCAGCCCGCAGCCGTCCACCGAGGCCTGCCGGATCGCGGCGACCGATCCGTTGAACCTCGTCGGGGTGTTGACGCCCGGGCCTCGCGTCCCCGCGATCGTCGGCAACGCCGTGCTGTTCCTCGATGGCCAGGCGGTCGCCTCCGTCGAGGGCGGCCTGCTGGTACACCGGGCGCCGCTGCCGCCCGGTGCCCGGATCGATCAAGATCTCGCCTACCACCCGCCACCGCGGCCGCCGCAGATCGCCTCCCAGGCAGCGCTTCCGCTGTAGCCTCGTGCCGTGCTGACCCTCCTCAACTGGCTCGCGCGCACGCCCCATGTCGGAGCGTTGCTGTCGACGTGGCGAGGCCGAGGGATCGCGCTGTTCGTCACCGCGCAGCTGCTGCTGCCCATCCTCTACTACGCGCGGAAGGATCCGCACGACGAGCGGTTCGCGTGGCGGATGTTCTCGCCGATGCGGATGTCGCGCTGCAAACCCGTGGCGACGATCGATGGCGCGCCGTTCAACCTGTTCGGCGAGTTCCACGAGGCGTGGATGGAGATCGCCCAGCGCGGCAGGTTTCGGGTCATCGAGGCGATGGCCGCGAAGCTGTGCAGCGAGCACCCAAAGAGCGAGGTCCGGATCTCGATCGACTGCACGTACATCGATCGCGAGCCGCGCAGCTATGGCGGCTATGACATGTGCAACGTGCCCGAGCTCTGACCATGGGGAAGAAGCGCAAGGCAGCGAACAAGCCGAGGTCCACCGCGAAGCCCGCGGCGGCGAACACGCCAAGCGTTCCGGACAAGGGCGTCAAGGTCGTCACGCTGCCGGCGCAGGCCCCGGTGTTCTGGTTCGGCTACGAGGTGTCGTGGGCCAAGCTCGTGGTCGCGCGCGTGGTGCTGTTCGGGCTGCTCGCCCTCGATGCGCTGCTGCAGCTACGCCACGCTCCGCGGTACGGCGCCGGCGGGTTCAACGTCGCGCAGCTGCCCGGGCTCGATGGGCTGGGGCCGTCGCGTGGCAGCTACGAGATCGCGCAGCTCGTCTCGGCCTACCTGTTCGTGCTCGCGGCGCTCGGCGTGGCCACCCGGTACGTGCTGCCGGTGGTGAGCGGGATCTATGCGTGGCTGTACTTCACGAGCCAGCTCGATAGCTATCAGCACCACTACCTGATGGCGCTCCTCCTCGGCATCGCGTGCTTCGTGCCGTGGCAGCGGCCGGAAGGGGCGGAGCCCGGCACACCGGTGCGTGCGTGGGCGGTGCGGCTCCTGCTCGTGCAGCTCGGGATCTTGTACCTGTGGGCGGCGATCTCGAAGTTCGATGCCGCCTGGCTCGATGGCCGAACGCTGTCGGGGCAGATCACCGGGCCGCTGCGTGGGCTCGTGGACAGCTCGGTCGGGATCAAGGCGGCGGCGCGGTTCACGATCCTCGCCGAGCTCGTGCTCGCGTTCACGATCTGGATCCGCCCGGCGTGGTTCATCGCGTTGCCGCTCGGCGTGCTGTTCCACGCCAGCATCTTGATCTCGGGGCTGGAGATCGGGCTGTTCGCGTGGCTGATGCTCGCCCTCTACGTGTTCGTGGTCCCCGATCGGGCGTGGGCCTGGCTCGGCGAGACCGCTGCGTTGCGGCTGATCCGGCGGGGGGTGGGGAAGCTCCGGTTCGAGGGCGATCTCGTCACCGGGATCGCCGTGGTCGGTGGCGCTGCTGCGGCGGTCGGCCTCGCCGCGCTCTGCCGGTTCCAGTACGCCGTCACGGTGGCGCTCGCGCTCGGCCTCGTGCCGGTGGTGATCATCGTCGCTCGCCGGCTGAAGGATCGCCGCGGTGGCGCGGCCGTCGGGCTCGCGCACGTGATGGCGATCGTCGTCTGGCTGGTCGTCGATCGCGCGAGCACCGTCGCGGTCGACTACTACCGGTTCTGGGGCGGCTCCTCGCGCCGGCTCGGAGATCTCGAGTCGGCGGAGCGTGCGTACCGGACGATGGTCGCGATCGCGCCCGAGGAGAGCAGTGGTCACTTCCAGCTCGGGCGCGTGCTGCTCAAGCGTGGCGTCGAGGCCGAAGGTCTCGCCGAGCTGCGGCTCGCACAGGCCGAGGAGCCCGCGCGCGCGCGGGCGTACGTCGCCGAGGCGCAGTACCTCGCGGGCAAGGGCCGCAGCGCCGAGGCGATCGAGAAGGCGCGCGAAGCGACCTACGCCGAGCCCGAGAGCAAGGACGCCCAGGATCTCCTCGAAAGCCTGACCGGGAAGCAGCGCCCGGCCGCCGCCGGCAACCAGCCCGACGACGATCGCGACCAACCATGACCGAACGTACAAAGGCCACGGCCAAGGCCCGGCCGCTCGATCGCGCGACGCGGGCCGCGAAGATCGGCGAGATCCTCGACGCGCACTTCCCGGCGCCTCCGATCCCGCTCGACCACGTGGATCCGTTCCAGCTCCTGGTCGCGGTGATCCTGTCGGCGCAGTGCACCGACGCGCGCGTCAACCTCGTGACACCCGCCCTGTTCGCTCGTGCACCTGACGCGCATGCGATGGCGAAGCTGACCCCGGCGCAGATCCTCCCGTTCATCCGTACCTGCGGCCTTGCCCCCGGCAAGGCCAAGGCCCTCGCCGGCATGGCGCGCATGCTGATCGAGAAGCATGCCGGCCAGGTCCCGCCCGACATGGCCGCCCTCGAGGAGCTCCCCGGGGTGGGCCACAAGACCGCGAGCGTCGTGATGGTGCAGGCGTTCGGCGTCCCCGCGTTCCCCGTCGACACCCACATCCACCGGCTCGCCGGCCGCTGGCAACTCTCGCGCGCCCGCACCGTCGAGGAGGTCGAGCACGACCTCAAGCGGCTGTTCCCCGAGCACCGCTGGAGCCTCCTGCACCTCCAGATGATCTACTTCGGGCGCGCCCACTGCCCCGCGCGGGGCCACGTGCCCGCCAGCTGCCCGATCTGCAGGTGGGCGATGTCGGCAGCCCGCGCCCGGCTCGAGCTCGCGCAGAACACCGCGAAGCCGGAGCGCGGCACCGTGCGAACGAGAACGGCAACCTGAGGCAGCGCGCGACCGCGGGCAACCATCGTGGCCTGCGGAGACTCAGTCTCAGACGATGCGCTGTCACGCCCTGTTCGCCCTTGTAGCTTCCGCCGCCTCTCACCGCCTGCATGGTCCGCGCAGCTCCGCCGGATACGACGATCGAGACCACGTTCCCTTCGGAGGCGCCCGCGCCGTCGCTCCCGAGAGAGCTGCGGGTGGTGACGTTCAACGTGCACCGCGAGACGCCGTCGAACGTCCTCCGGGCCGTCAACTCCGATCCGATGCTGCGCGACGCGGATCTGATCATCCTCGAAGAGGTGCATCGCCTCGAGCCGACGACGGAGCCGTGCAGCGCCGCATGCGCCCTCGGCAAGGACCTCGGGTACTACACGCTGTACGCACCCGGTCACATGCAGGGCGACGGCTCCGACGGCGTGGCGATCCTGTCCCGCGCGCCGATCCTCTCGGGCCAGGTCATGGAGCTCCCGGACATCGATGTCCACGTCAACAGTGGTCGGCGGGTCGCGTTGATCGCCACGGTCCTCGTGAACCACGCTCCCGTGACCGTGTATGCCGTGCACCTCACGAACCGCCTCACCGTCGCCGAGCGCAAGGCGCAGATGCGGCCGATCCTCGAGCACGTCAAGCGTCAGACCACGCCGGTGATCATGGGAGGGGACTTCAACACCAGCCCGTTCACGTGGGTCGGCGGGCTGTTCCCGGTCCCGATCGGGACGCAAGACGATCACCTCGAGGCCCTGGTCCGCACCTATGGGCTCGACACGCCGGTGGCGAGCAGCGGCCCGACCTCGCGGTTCCTCGGCATGAAGCTCGATGCGATCTACACCCGCGGCTTCGCGACCCACGAGTTCGCGGTCGCGCACGCGCAGGATGTCTCGGATCACCTGGCGCTGTGGGCGAACCTCGTCGCGCGCCGCTGAACGATCTTCGAGAGACACCGTTCCACCCTCACGCTTGCCATGGCCGGGCCTGCCCCCCATGGTGCGAGGTGTTGACCGAGATCGATGTGTTCTCCGATTTCGTCTGCCCGTGGTGCCTGATCGGCACTCACCGGCTGACGCGGGTGATCGACGACCTCGGGATGACGGGCACCACGCGCATCAAGTACCGGCCGTTCATGCTCGATCCGAACACGCCGGCCGAGGGCAAGAACATCCCCGAGGAGCTGCGCCGGAAGTACGGCCGGGACCCCGCCCCGATGTTCGCGCGCGTCGAGGCCGAGGCGCGCGCCAGCGGGATCCGGCTCGTGCTCGAGAAGCAGCCGCTGATGTTCCCCACCGCACGCGCCCACACGTTGATGCAGCACACGCCCGTGGAGGGTCAGCACGCACTCGCGAAGGCGCTGTTCGAGGCGTACTTCCTCGAAGGTCGAAACATCTCAGACCCCGCGATCCTCGTCGAGCTCGGGGCAGCCCACGGTCACACTGCCGACGCGGTCCTTGGCTGGGTCAACGATCCCGAGGAGCTCGCCGCCACCCGACGTGAGGCCGAGCAGGCAGCGCGGATGGGTATCCAGGGCGCGCCGTTCTTCATCGTCAACAGCGCGCTCGCGATCTCGGGTGCGCAGCCCGAAGACGTGTTCCGCCGCGCCCTGCTCGATGCCACCGAGCCTGGCGACGCCGGCTGACGCTCACCAACTCTCACCAGCTCTCACCAGCTGTCTGTCTCCTTGCGATCGAGCGCGAGGGTCAGCGTGTCGCGCATCGGCGGCACCATCGACGCCTCCTCCGTCCACGCGCAGCCGAGACGATCGCCGACGAACATCCGCCGGATCAGGAGCCGCAGCCGATCGGTGACCGCCGCCGGATCCTCGCCGCGAAACACGGTCTGCAGATCGGGGAGCCCGAGCTCGCACAGACCGACGGTGTCCGCGAGCAGCTCGCCCGGGCGCCCTGTCGCGTTCGCGATCCGGATGTTGACCGCGGGACCACACGGCCCGAGGTCCATCCTGAGCTCGCGGTATTGCGCGTACGTGAGCAGCTGCTGCGCCGGCATCCAGTGCAGCACGGCCGAGGCGAGCTGGTGGGGCTCGAGCTCCGCGAGCACGGTGTCGAGGATCGCCAGGAACCCGAGCAAGAGCGAGGCGTGGTTGATCGGACGCTGCGGGGTGAGCGTCACGACGATCGACGCCTGACAGCGCTCCGCCATCGTCGACCAGCCCTCGTGCCATCGCGGCGTCCAGGTCAGCGCATCGCAGAGCGCTTGCGCGTAGACCTCCGGGGGTGCGCACGCGATATCCACGAACAGCGGCAGATCCTCCGTGGGGATCGCGAACCGCACACACCGAGCATCGCCCCCGACGAGCGCGACATCCGCGCGCCAGTCGAGCAGCCGGTCGTGAAGCGCGTGAGGATCGAGCCCGCGATGTTCCGAGACCAGCACCTGCACCGTGTAGCCACCCGACATGGCCGGACTCGTAGCACGTCCCTCGATTGGTTGGACCAATTATTTTCCATCCAATTTGCCGAGCATTCCCAACCACCTGCGAACCAGTCGCGAGAAAGCCCTTGCATCCATCGCGCGGAATGAATATTCATTCCTCACGCCGATGACGAACCCGCTGCCGCCCAAGACGACCGCCGCTGCCGAGCCGGCCGCCCGGCCGAGCCAGGCGTCGATCGTCAAGAAGGTCGGCGGCGACAAGCGCGAGCAGATCCTCGACGCCGCCCTCGAGCTGTTCGTGGAGCGCGGCTTCTACGGCACCGCGGTGCCCGAGATCGCGGACAAGGCAGGCGTCGGCGCCGGGACCATCTATCGCTACTTCGATTCGAAGGAAGCGCTGGTCAACGCGATCTATCGCCAGCAGAAGATGATGTTCGCCCAGGTCGCGCTCGGCGACTTCCCGGCGACGGCACCGACGCGCGAGCAGTTCCGCACGCTGTGGATGCGGATGGCGAAGTTCGCCACGCTGCACCCCAAGGCGTTCGTGTTCATGGAGCTCCACCATCACCAGCGTTACCTCGATGCGGAGAACGTGGCGCTGGAGCAGCGGATGCTCGATCTGTTCTCCAACGTCGTCGTCACCGCGCAGGCGCGCGGCGATCTCAAGGTCGGGCCGCCGCGGCTCCTCATGGGGATCGTGATGGGCGCCTTCGTCGGTGTGATCAGGAGCTGTGTGGAGATCGATCAGCCGCTCGAGTCAGCGGACTGGAAGCTCGCCGAGCAGATCCTGTGGGAAGCCGTCCGCGCTTGACCGTTTCTTGAACCCCGCGAGGGCAACCTCGTGTTTTGTCTTTCTCTTTGCCGGAATGAACATTCATTCCCCTTAGCTAACCAGGAGCCACGAACATGTCGAACTCGAGCAAGACCGTCCTCATCACTGGCGCCACCGCGGGCATCGGCCGCATGACCGCACTCCACCTGGCCAAGCTCGGCCACCACGTCATCGCGTCGGGCCGCAAGGTCGCCGAGCTCGCGAAGCTCAAGGAGGAGGCCGGGACGCTCTCGCTCGACACGCTCGTCCTCGACGTCACGTCGGCGACCTCGATCGCCGCCGCCGTCGCCACGGTGGATCAGCTGACCGCTGGCAACGGCGTCGACGTGCTCGTCAACAATGCCGGCTTCGGCGTGCTCGGCCCCACGTCGGAGATCGACGACGCCGAGATGCGCCGCCAGTACGAGACCAACGTGTTCGGCCTGATGGCCGTCACCCGCGCGTTCCTCCCCCGCATGCGCGAGCGCCGCGCCGGCCGCATCATCAACGTGTCCAGCGTCGGCGGCCGGATCACGCTGCCGTTCTTCGGCGTCTACAACTCCACCAAGTACGCGGTCGAGTCGCTGTCCGATGCGCTCCGCTACGAGCTCCGCCCGTTCGGCATCGATGTGTCCCTGATCGAGCCCGGCGTCATCCGTACCAACTTCGAGGCGACGGCCGTCGGCAACCTCGCGCAGTTCGATGCCACGCCGTACGCCCTGGCCGTCGCGAAGTACGAGCAGATGTCGAAGACGGCGGATCGCTTCGCCTCGAATCCGATCGTGATCGCAAAGGCGATCGCGCGCGCCGTCGAGGCCCGCCGCCCCGCCGCGCGGTACGTCGCGCCGCGCAGCACGCACATGATCCTGTGGATGAGCTCGATGCTCCCCACCCGCGTGTGGGACTGGGCGATGCGCAAGGTCGCCTTCCTCAACGCCAAGACGCTCGGCCTCGACGGTACGCCCACCGCGAAGGCCGCCACCAACCCGGCCCAGCCGTTCCCGGTCACGCAGATCCACGGCAGCCCGACCGCCACGGCGAGCCCGTCCGCCAACTGAGCCCCCAGGGCCAGTATCCTCGGGCGTGCGCCGCGAGCGACCTCGACGTGCGCGTCTCGGACTCGTTCTGACCATGGACGATCGCCCCTGGTGGTGGCAGGCTCCGCCCATGCGCTGGTGGTCCGTGGTCCTGGCTGTTGCCCTCGGGTGCAAGCAAGGCCCGCCCTCGCCCGCCGAGATCGCCGATCAGGGGTGGGCCGCCCACGAGCTGGTCGTCGCGGCCGGCGAGGCCCAGCCCACCTGCGCCGGCGCGGGAGCGGCGATGCAGCGCGTGTTCGCCGAACACCGGCAGGCGTTCGTCGACGCCATGGCCCTCGATCGCGACAAGGCGCGCCTGGAGGCAGCCACGACCTATCTCGAGGCCCACGCCGACAGGTACGCGGATCTCGAGACCCGGATGGAGGCCCTCTCAGATCGCTGCGCGACCGAACCGACCGTGCAGGCGGCCTTCGCGCAGATGGCGAACCCGTAGTAGGGTCCGCCAAATGAGTACCGATGACGAGGACTTCGCGGCGATGCTCGCCGAGTCCGAGGCGGGAGCACCCCGCACCAAGCGCCCGAAGGTCGGAGATCAGATCAAGGGCAAGGTGATCTCGATCGGGAAGGACACGGTGTTCGTCGATGCCGGCGGCAAGGCCGAGGGCACGCTCGAGAAGTCCCAGGTCACCGACAAGGAGGGCAAGGTCTCTCTCAAGGTCGGCGATACGGTCGAGGCACGCGTGGTGGCCGACGCGGGTGGCGTGCTGCAGCTCCGGGTCAAGGTCGGGCGTGGCCCCGAGGCGCGCGGCGAGCTGCTCCAGGCCGCCGAGCTCGGGATCCCCGTCGAGGGCACCGTCACCGAGGTCATCAAGGGCGGCGTGTCCGTCGATGTGGCCGGCGTGCGCGGGTTCTGCCCGGCCTCGCAGATGGACGGACGGTTCGTCGAGGATCTGACGGTGTTCGTCGGCCGCAAGCTGACGTTCAAGATCACGCGCTACGAGCCGCGGAACCTCGTCCTGTCGCGGCGCGCGCTCGTCGAGGAGGAGAACGCCAAGCTCGCCACCGAGACCCGCAAGCGGCTCGAGGTCGGCGCGACGTTGCGCGGCAAGGTCGTCGGCTTCAAGTCGTTCGGCGCGTTCATCGACCTCGGCGGGATCGAGGGCATGCTGCACGTCAGCGAGCTCGGGTACAGCCGCGTCGATAAGCCCGAGGACGTGCTGACGCTCGGCCAGGAGGTCGACGTCGCAGTGTTGAAGATCGAGCCCGGTGACAAGGGCGAACGGATCAGCCTGAGCCTGAAGGCGCTCGCGGATGACCCGTGGCGCGATGCGATCGCGGGCCTGCACGAGGGCCAGCGGGTGAAGGGCAAGATCACCCGCATGCAGCCGTTCGGCGTGTTCGTGGAGATCAAGCCCGGCGTCGAGGGCCTCGTCCACATCAGCGAGCTCGGCGCCGGTCGCCGGATCAACCATCCCAAGGAGGTCGCGTCCGAGGGTCAGGAGATCGAGGCCACGATCCTCGGCATCGATGCCGAGAAGCGCCGCATCGCGCTGTCGATGTCGTCCTCTGCGGATGGCAGCCCCGAGGAGATCGCGGCGGCAGTCAAGTCGCAGGTCGGTGGCGGCAAGCTCGGCACGTTCGGCGATCTGCTCGCGAAGCTGAAGAAGTAGTCAGCGGACCAGCACCGGGGCTCGCTCGATCACCTTGCCGAGTCCGAGCTGACCGAAGGTGTTGTTGCCCCAGCACCACAGGCTGCGATCAGCTTGCATGGCGCAGCTGTGGCCAATGCCCACGGTCAGCCGCTCCCAGCTCGTCTGATCGCCGACCCGGGTCGGCGAGAGCCGCGAGGTCTCCACGCTGCCATCGCCGACCTGGCCCAGTGAGTTGTCGCCCCAGCACCACAGGGAGTGATCCATCGCGATCCCGCAGGTGTGTTGCCCACCGACCGCGACCTCGAGCCAAGCGCCGTCCAGCTTCGTCGGAACCGAGGACGAGATCACCGAATTGGTGCCGAGCTGCCCGAAGAAGTTCGTGCCCCAGCACAACAGCGCGCTGTCCTCGAGCGCACACGCATGCGTGCTCCGCAACGACAGCGACATCGCGGTCCCGATCGGGACCGGGCTCGCGCTGGGCTGGGTGCTCCCGTTGCCGAGCTCACCGTTGTTGTTGCTTCCCCAGCACTGCAGGCCCTGGGTCCCCACGCCGCACGTGTAGTAGTTGCCGGCCGCGATCGCGGTCCACGCCTGCGTGGTGATGGCGACCCCGGTCGAGGCGGCGACCATGTCTCCAGTGCCGAGCTCGCCGAAGAAGTTCGAGCCCCAGCAGTAGAGCTGACCGGTGACGGCCTCGATCGCGCAGGTGTGGGAGCTGCCGAGGGTGACCGCCGTCCATGCCCGCCCGGAGATCTGCGTCGGCGTGAGCCGGTTGATCGAGCCGTCGCCGAGGCCATAGTAGCCGGTGCCCCAGCAGTTGAGCTCGCCGCTCGTGCGGATCGCGCAGGCGGACGTGGCTCCGACCGCGAGCTTGGCCCAGCTCGGCGCCGCGATGATCTCCGGCGTCGGCTGCAGCCGGTAGCTGCTGTTGCCGAGCTGTCCCGCACGGTTGTCGCCCCAGCACGCGAGTGATCCGGCGTCATCGATCGCACACGTCGAGTTCGCGCCGGCGCTCGCCACCTTCCACGTCCCCGGCACGCGCTCCGGACTCCGGACCGTGCTGTCGATCTGCGATCCAAACCCGAGGCACCACAGGTTGTGGTCGGCGGCGATGCCACACGTGTGCCCCGACGCCGAGAGCTGGACCCAGCCCGGCGTCGCGACGGACACCTCGTGAGGCACCGGCTCGTAGCGCGTGAGCTGCGCGCCGCCGGTCTCGCCGTGCACGTTCTCGCCCCAGCACCAGAGCGTGCCGTCGAGCTTGGCCGCGCAGGTGTGCGCCGCCCCCGTCACCACGAGGTTCGCCCAGTCCGCATCGTCGGAGTCGAGCGCCGTGGGGCTCATCGAGGAGTAGGTGTTCGAGGTGCCGAGCTGCCCGGCCTCGTTGCTGCCCCAGCAGCGCAGGTGGCCATCGACGAGCCGGCCGCAGCCATGTCTGCCGCCAGCGGCGAGCACCGACCACGCCTCGGCGCTCACGAGGGTCGGCACGGACGCGGACTCCGAACGCCCGATCCCGAGCTGCCCGTCTCCATTGCCACCCCAGCACCACGCGGTGTGGTCACGGGCGATCGCGCAGGTGTGTGTTGCCCCTGCGACGAGGCTCGTCCACGGACCGTACCCGACCACCGCGGTTGGCGTGGCGCGCGGCGTGAGGTCGGCCACGCCGAGCTGACCGGAGGCGTTATCCCCCCAGCACCACGCGGTGCCATCGCCCGCGAGCGCGCACGTATGCAGCCCGCCGCTCGCGACCGAGATCCAGGTGCCCGCTCCGATCCGCTGCGGGGAGCTCTGATCGATCATCGTTCCATCGCCGACCTGCCCTGAAGCGTTGTCGCCCCAGCACCACAGCGATCCGTCGAGCTGTAGACCGCAGGTGGTCGACCCGCTCGACGAGACGGTCGACCACTGCGCGCTGCCCACCTGCACCGGCGTGGCTTGCTCGACGACGCCACCGCCGAGGCCGAGCTGCCCCGCGTCGTTCCGTCCCCAGCACCACAGCGATTCGTCGAGACGCACGCCGCAGCTATGGGCCTCACCGGAGGTGATCTGCGCCCAGTTGCCTGGGGCCAGCGTCTCTCGCTCGAGACCGAACACCACGTCGCATCCACACAGGAAGACGAGTGCCAGCCAGGCCCGCATCTCGTCAGTATCGCATCGAGATGATCGCAACGGCGTGCGGATCTCGCCCCGTTCCACGTACGGCGTTCTGTGGCCCCGGGCCTCGCGGCACTCGCTCAGGGCTCTCGCAGCTCGACCGGCATCACCGCGCGCGCGTAGCCCGTGGGCGTCCGTGGGCGGATCATCACGCGGTTGTCGTCGTCGGCGGTCACCAGGAGGTGATCGTCGCCGACGAAGCGCACGAGCGAGATGTCGTCGGTGTGGCCGTCGAACGACTCGACCGTGCCCCGATCGAGGTCGTGCACGACGATCGCACTGCCATCGACACCGACCGCGAGGTACCGGCCGTCGCGTGAGAGCGCCGCGACCTGGACGTGGCGGTCGACCGACACCACCACCTCCCCGATCGAGAGATCCGCTGCGAGCCGCCACACCTTGACCGCACCGGGGACGCGCGCGGCGAGGTACGGCCCGGCGACGGCGAGCCAGCTGACATCACCCGTGGTCTTCACCCAGCCCACACGCTCGAGACGGTCGCCGACCATCCGGCAAAGGACGATCTCTCCCCAGGTCGCCGCGGCGAGCAGGTCCCGCGACGCGTCGACGCACGCCACCTGCACCACCTTGCGCGGCAGCGGCTCGTAGGTCGCCGTGGTCACCTGCGGGACCCGTGCGAGCGGCGCGAAGTTGACGAGGCTCGCACTCGCGGGCAGCTCGGTGTTCTCCAGCGGGGAGATCACGGCGACGCACTCGGTGTCGGTCACGTACGAGTAGCGATCACCGTGCGCCGAGACGCTCGCCCCACGGGCGGGGGCCGGGACGTCCTCCAGGATCACCCGCGCCTGAACGTCGCCGAGGGCCGCCATCGTGACCCGGGGTACGGTGTCAGTGAGCGACGTCATCGCGATCCCCTGGAACAGCGGGCTGTCGTTCCGGAGCTGCAGCACCGGGAGGATCAGCCGGCCATCACTCGTCAGCTTCGGGTTCACCTCTCGCCAGCCAAGGTGGAGGGAGGGCAGCGTGACGTCGGGCACCCAGCGGAGCCCGCGCAGATCGACGAGCTTGAGCGTGCCGCGCCAGCGCGACACCAGCCCGAACCGCCCGCTCGGATCCACCTCGATCAGCCGCCCCGTCATCCCGAGCCGGAACACGCGTCCCCACGGCTCGTCGCACGTCGCCCAGTCCTTGGCGCACGCGTCGCAGACGAGGTGCTTGCACACCGCGCACGCGACGTCCGCCCCGAGCTTTCTGCAGTGCGCGCAACCGACCGCGCCCGGACCCCGCGCCACCATCGGCGGGGCCTAGAGGCGCACGTACTCGAAGTCGCCGGGGAGACCGTTGATCCCCTTGCCCGGCGGCGCGATCCAGCCCGCGAACTTCCCCTTGTCGTAGACCGGGTGCATCAGGCTCTTGATGTAGACCTCGTCGGCCTCGGTGGGCAGCCATGCGCCCTTGCGCGCCTCGAACTCCTCGAGGCTGATCAGCTCGCCCGCGGGCGTGAACCGCACCGTCGACCACATGCCGATCTGGCGGTGGAACTTGTTCGAGGGCAGCTTGATCTCGAAGTCGATCCCCTCGTCCTTGATCGTCTTGTTCCAGCGATCGACGCCGCGCTGGCAGTCCTTGATGTACTCGGTGCGCAGCACCTCGTTGAGCGCGTTGCGCATCGCGATGTCCTTGTGCACGACCTTGCCGCCTTCGAGCACGTCCATCGCGAAGTGCGAGCCGACGAGCTTGTGCTCGTCGTAGCGGTCTTCCTTGTAGCGGCCCTTGATGCCGGCGGCGAACGCATCCGCGGCGTTCGAGGACACCTCGCCGCCGAACAGATCGAGCGACAGCGTGTACCAGAGGTTCGCGTACTTCTGGACCGTCGGCAGATCGATCCCGCCGAGCGCCCGGGGATCGCCGTTCGGGTCCTGCTTCATCAGCTCGCAGGAGCGCTTGCACACGCGCTGGATGCCGGACTCGCCCACGAACATGTGGTGGGCCTCCTCGGTCAGCATGAACCTGCACGTGCGTGCGAGCGGATCGAACCCGCTCTCGGCGAGCGCCGACAGCTGGTACTTGCCATCGCGGTCCGTGAACATCGTGAACATGAAGAACGAGAGCCAGTGCGGGTGGGCTCGTTGAACGCGCCGAGGATCCGCGGCTTGTCGGCATCACCCGAGCGGCGCGCGAGCAGCTCCTCGGCCTCCTCGCGACCGTCGCGGCCGAAGTAGGTGTGGAGCAGGTAGACCATCGCCCACAGGTGGCGGCCCTCCTCGACGTTGACCTGGAACAGGTTGCGCAGATCGTACAGCGACGGTGCGGTGGCACCGAGATCACGCTGCTGCTCGACGCTGGCCGGCTCGGTGTCGCCCTGCGTGACGATCAACCGCTTCATCAGGTTGCGGAACTCGCCGGGGACCTCGTCCCACACCGGCTGGCCCTCGAAGTCACCGAACCCGTGGGTGCGGCCCTCCTGCTTGGGCTCGAGGAAGATGCCCCAGCGATAGTCCGGCATCTTGACGTAGTCGAAGTGCGCCCAGCCATCGGTCTCGACGGAGACCGCGGTGCGCAGGTAGATGTCGCGCTCCTGCCAGCCGAGCGGGCCCATCTGCTTCCACCAGTCGATGAACGCGGGCTGCCAGGCCTCGAGCGCGCGCTGGAGGCGCTTGTCGCTCGACAGGTTGACGTTGTTCGGGATCTTCTCGTCGGTGAGCACGGAGGTCATCGGCTAGGTCCTCTTCCACTGGAACTGCGGCCGCTCGGGTTGGCCATAGAGGGTGAGCGCGCCGTGCTCGCCCGTCGAGTTGGCGCGGGTGAAGATCCAGTTCTGCCAGGCCGACAGGCGGCCGAAGATCTTGGTCTCGAGGGTCTCGGGCCCGACGAAGCGCAGCGACGCCTCCATGCCGGTCAGGGCATCGGGCGACAGCGACGCCCGCTCCTCCACCGCGATGCGCAGCTCGTCGGCGAAGTCGATGTCGTCCGCGGCCACGGTGGCGAGGCCGAGCTTCTCCGCCTCCTCCGACGAGATCGGCCCCTCCGCGCCTCGCGCGAGGACCTTGCCGACGTTCGCGGGCTCCCCGTAGAACCGCGCATCGAGCCGGGACATCCCCGTCGACGTGGTGAAGAACCCGGTGTTCGCGACCGAGGTCTGGACCGCGATCGCCTCGTCCGCATCGATCAGCATGTAGAACCGATCGGCCCCGAGCGCGAGCTCGAGGAGCGATCCGGCGAAGCAGCTGTCGGCGCGATCCGCGACCGCGTAGAAGCTGCGCGCGGTGTTGTCGAACCGCTTGAGCACCCGCCGCTGGAGGAGGCGGATCTCGCGCGCGAACCCGGTGGTGGCCTTCGCGAGCGCCTCGTCGTGCGCGATCACCGCCGCGCGATCGCCCTGCGTCCGCACCGTGACCACGCCGATCTCGGGGAGATCGAAGCGCAGCCGCAGCAGCGCGTCGTCGAGCTCGCGGAACGCGCGCAGGCTCCAGGTGTCCGCCGAGGTCAGGTCCGTGGGCGGCCCCTCCGGGCCCTTGACCGTCAGGTTGGCCGTGCGCGCCGCGCGATCGATCGTCAGCTCGACGGAGCGATACGTGAACGCCTTGTCGGTGATCTTGGCACCGAGCGCGGGTAGCTCGACGGCAGGGCCACGCACCACGGTCTGTTTCGCGGCGAGTGATGACGCGCGCTCGGCGACCGTCTTGTCCCAGTTCGAGCGCGAGACCACGGCATCGACCAGGCCCCAGTCCTTGGCGCGCTTGCCCTTGATCCCCTCGGCGGTGGTGCAGAACACGTCTGCGCGATCGCGACGGACCTTGCGCTTGTCGACGAGCCGGGTCAGCCCGCCGGTACCGGGAAGCACCGCGAGGAGCGGCGTCTCGGGGAACGAGACCGCCGAGTTGCCGTCGTCCACGAGCATGATGTCCTCGCAGGCGAGCGCGAGCTCGTAGCCACCGCCCGCCGTGGTGCCCTTGCACGCGGCGAGCGTGCCGAGCCCACTGCTCGTGTTCGCATCCTCGAGATACAGCCGGGTCTCGTTGGTGAACTTGCAGAAGTTGACCTTGAACGAGTGGGTGGACAGCCCGAGCATGTAGATGTTCGCGCCCGAGCAGAACACCTTGTCGAGCTCCGCGGCGAACACCACGGTCTTGACCTCCGGGTGCTCGAACCGGATCCGCTGGATCGCATCCGCGAGCTCGATGTCGACGGAGAGATCGTAAGAGTTGAGCTTGAGCTCGTAGCCCGGACGGTGCGGGAACTCCGCATCGACGGCCATCGTCAGCGTCGCCGTGTCACCACCCACCGCGAGCTTCCAGTGCTTGTACTTGCTCGGGTGGGTCTCGAACTGGGTCGGATCCATCCCTGATCGAGTACCAAGCAATTTACTGCTTGTCAGCCTCCAAGTTCGTGCACTATATTTCCGCCGTGGCATCGAGCTACCTGTCCGCGATCGGCACCGCGGTGCGCGCTCACCGAGAGCGTCGCGGCTGGTCGCGGCGCGAGCTCTCGCTTCACAGCGGGGTCAGCGAGCGGTTCCTCGCGCAGCTCGAGACCGGCGCCGGGAACATCTCGCTCCTGCGGTTCGCCGAGGTCGCGCATGCGCTCGGCACCACACCTTCGGTGCTGCTCGCCGCCGCCGATGCATCGTCCACGGTCCGCCCGATCGCGCTGCTCGGCGTGCGTGGGGCCGGCAAGTCCGCCGTCGGTCAGGTGCTCGCGAGCAAGTTGCGCGTGCCGTTCGTCGAGCTCGATCAACAGATCGAAGAAGCCGCAGGCCTCCCGCTGTCCGAGGTGTTCGCCGTGCACGGCGAGGCGTACTACCGCCGGGTCGAGCGCGAGGTGCTGACGCGCGTGCTCGCCACCCCGGCGCCGATGGTGCTCGCCACCGGCGGATCGATCGTCAACGATCCGACCAACTACGGTCTTCTGCGCGCGCGCTGCCAGACGATCTGGCTGCGGGCCCGCGCGGAGGATCACTGGAACCGCGTGGTGGCGCAGGGCGACCAGCGCCCGATGGCCGAGAACCCGCACGCGTATGCCGAGCTGCGTGCGCTCCTCGCCGCCCGCGAGAAGCTGTACGCGCGTGCCGAGCACACCGTCGAGACCACCGGCCGCCGGATCCCTCAGGTCGTGGCCGAGCTGGCCCGGCTGACCGCCTGACCCCGGCACGCCAGCCTTTGCCAGCTCGTGCCCGATCCTGTGCGCGTCCTCCTACATCGCAGGTGAGATCGCATGAGTTCGCGCGCGAGCTTTACCTACGCACCCGAGAACCCCTCTACGATGACGTCATGAGGCTCTCGATCAGGCTGGTGGTGGCGTCGTGTTTCCTGTCGTCGCTCGCGCTCGCGCAGCCGGGAGGGGACGACGATGGAACTGGGGTCGCTCCGGCGGAGCCGCCTCCACCACCGCCGCCTGCGCCCGTGATGGCAGCCCCGCCGCCGACCTGTCGTCGCACCGCTCCCCGCGGCGCCTGCGTCTGCCATCGACAAGGGGATCGTCGAAGATGCCAACGCCGGGCGATCCTGGTTGATGCCGACCGCCCTGATCGAACCCGCCGGAACATGGTCGTTCTCGGACTTCGAACTGTTCATGATCAGCCTCGGCTACTCGGTCACCGATCAGTTCTCGGTCAGCGCGACCACGCTGTTGCCGGTCGTCAGCGACATGCCGTTCTGGCTGCTGGTCAACGCCAAGTTCCAGATCGTCAAGTCCGGGCACGTTCGGGCGGCCGTGCAGGGCGCGTTGACCACGTTCCACGCGCGGCAACAGCTCCAGCGAACGCCGCCAAGCCGGGTCCTCGGTGGCGCACTCACGTTGTGCATCGACGAGGACTGTCACTCGCATTTCACCGGGTACCTTGGCGCCGGGTTCGCGCGTGAAGATCAGTCGGCGGTGCCGTTCGTGTTCGCCGGATCGCTCGCCTACCGCGTGGGACGGCACGTCAAGCTGCTGCTCGAAGCCGACAGCGCCTATGTCGCCGGCGACATCAGCGCGGCCGCAGACGGCTTCCTCGCCTGGTATGGAGTTCGCTTCACGTCGAACATCATCGGCGTCGATCTCGGCTTCGCGAAGCCGATCTGCACCGGCAGCACGGACTGCAGCATTCCCGAGCTCCCGATGGGCTTTCCGTTCGTCAGCTTCACGTACCGCGCGCTGAAGGATTGATCGCGCGGATGTACCGCGCGGCGACGCTCGCCTGCCTCGTCGCGCTCGGCGGGTGCAGCGATGACGGCGACGCCACGGCGACGCTGGTGCAGGGTTCGCCCGCCGCCACGCGCGCCCTGCTCGGTGCATACGTGATCGGCGGCGACAGCGCGTTCGGCCTCGCGCGTCTCATGGAGCATGTGGGCGATCGCTGGGTCGTCTCCCCCGAGGTCCCACCGTTCGGTGCGCAGGCACGGCTGTATGCCGGCGACGTGGTGCACGCCGCCAGCGAGACCACGCTGTACCGGCTCGAGACCAGCGGGTGGACACCACGCGCGATCCCCCCGGCCTCGATCGCGGTGACGCTGATCGGCGTCGCGGGTGACGAGGTCTACGGCGTGGCGCCGGATCCCGATGGCGGCGCGCTCGTCCGGCTCCCCCGTGCGACCTCGATCTGGGAGGAGGTGCCTGGCAGCCGACCGATCGGGCTCGGCGCGCGCGCGTTCCTCGTGGAGCCAGGCCGCGTCACCTGGAGCGACCCTGCGCGCGGCATCGTCCGCGTCGAGGGCGGCGCGCAGACGACCCTGGTCGACTGTACGCCGGAGGAGCTCGGCGCCTGCACCACGCCGCTGACCCCGCTGTACGACGGCGCGGATGACGCCCTCGCGCTCGTCGCCTGTAGCCTCGACGCTCCCCCGTCGGCCGCATTCCGCTGGCGCGGCGGCGACCTCGAGACGATCGAGCTCCCGCCCGGGCTCGGGAGCTGTGCGGGGGTCACGCGGGAGAGTGGGCGCGCCGTGCTCACCACCATCGCGAGCGACGCCGGTGACGGCCTGGTGCTCCGCCTCGAAGGGGCTGCAAAGGCGTGGCAGCGGATCGCCGTCGCGATGCCGGGCCTGACGTATGTCCCCGACGGTCACCGGATCTATGGCTACGGCGACGGGGTCAACGCCCGCGGGATCTACGTCCTCGACCCGTGAGCTGACCCGCGGCTGTCACAATGTGGGCTCCCCGTGGGGCGCGGGAATGGGGCCAAGACGGGCTACGATGCCGGCCATGTTCCAGCTCGACGAACAGAGTCAGATGGTAGGCAGCGTGATCCGGCAGTGGTGTCAGTCCACCCTCGTGCCGAAGATCCCAGCGCTCGAGGCGGGCACCGAGATGCCGTTCGACCTGATGAAGAAGATGGCGAAGGCGTTCGGCTTCGACGCGATGCTCGGCGGCGCGGTCAAGAAGCGGATCGCGAAGCTGCGGACCGGCGATGCGCCGCCCGACGACGACGGCGAGAAGACGCTGTCGAAGTCCATGGGCAACCCGATGATGATGCACGTGGTGGTCAAGGAGCTGTCGCGCGTGTCGCCCGGCTTC
This sequence comes from Myxococcales bacterium, assembly GCA_016720595.1. Classification (GTDB taxonomy): domain Bacteria; phylum Myxococcota_A; class Polyangia; order Haliangiales; family Haliangiaceae; genus JABFXX01. The sequence goes on along the minus strand of JADKKI010000038.1, from coordinate 135,142 downwards.
GCGATGGGGTTCGGCGTCTCGATCGGCCTGGTCGGTGGCGCGATCGTCAGCAAGGGCACCGCGGATCAGATCGAGAAGTGGGGCCTCCCGGTCTCGACGATGCAGATGATCGGCTCGTGGTGCCTCACCGAGCCCGACGCCGGCTCGGACGCGTTCGGCGCGATGCGCACCACCGCGAAGCCCACCGCGGACGGCGGCTACGTGCTCTCCGGCAGCAAGACGTTCATCACCAACGGGCCGGGCGCCGACGTGTTCCTGGTCTACGCGAAGATCGACCGCGGCGAGCCCGAAGCCGAGCGTGGCCTCGCGACGTTCATCATCGAGCGCACCATGGCCGGCGTCACGGTAGGCCCGCCGTTCAAGAAGATGGGCATGCGTGATTCCCCGACCAGCGAGGTGTTCTTCGACGAGGTCAAGCTCGGCGTGGAGCACCTGCTCGGCGGCAAGGAGAAGGGCAAGGGCGGCCGGACCGACACCAAGGACAGCCTCGGCAGCGAGCGCTCCGGCGTGCCTTCGATGGCGTGGGGCATCATCGAGCGCTGCTACGACGCGAGCCTCGCGTACGTGCGCGAGCGCAAGCAGTTCGGCCGCGCGATCGGCGAGTTTCAGGCCGTCCAGCTCAAGATCACCGATCTGTTCCTGAAGCTTCGCACCGTCGAGAACATCGTGTTTCGCCTCGCGTGGATGCAGCAGAACAGCATCAAGGACATGCCGTACATCAACGCGTCCAAGGCGATGAGCGCCCAGCTCGCCGTCGAGGCCGCGATGACCGCGATCCAGATCCACGGCGGCTACGGGTACATGGAGGAGCTCGGGATCGAGAAGCTCGCGCGGGACTCCAAGCTGCTGGAGCTCGGTGCCGGGACCACCGACATCAACCTGCTCGCCGCGGCGCGCCAGCTGATCGGCGTCACCGAGTAGCGGATCCCTGCCCGATCAGCGGGGACAACTGACGCCCCGCGCTCTATGCACGGGGGCCGGCACGTAGCAAAACGAGCAGGCAGCATGGCGGATGTAGCTCCTCCGATCGTCACCGTCACCGGCCTCAGCAAGACCTACGCGAGCGGGTTCAACGCGCTCAAGAAGGTCGATCTCACGATCCGGCGTGGCGAGATCTTCGCGCTACTCGGCCCCAACGGCGCCGGAAAGACCACGCTGATCGGGATCATCTGCGGCCTGGTCAACGCGAGCGAAGGCACGGTCGTGGCCGATGGCCATGACATCGTCCGCGACTTCCGCGCGGCCCGCATGAAGATCGGCCTGGTCCCGCAGGAGCTGTCCACGGATGCGTTCGAGACCGTGTGGAGCACGGTGACGTTCAGCCGCGGCCTGTTCGGCAAGCGCAAGAATCCGGCGCACATCGAGAAGGTGCTCCGCGCGCTCTCGCTGTGGGACAAGAAGGATTCGAAGATCATGACGCTCTCTGGCGGCATGAAGCGGCGCGTGCTGATCGCGAAGGCGCTGTCCCACGAGCCCACGATCCTGTTTCTCGACGAGCCCACCGCCGGCGTGGACGTCGCCCTGCGCCACGACATGTGGAAGATGGTCCGCGAGCTCCGCGAGAGCGGCGTCACGATCATCCTGACCACGCACTACATCGAAGAGGCTCAGGAGATGGCCGACCGGATCGGCGTGATCAACAAGGGCGAGCTGATCCTCGTGGAGGACACGGCCGCGCTGATGCGCAAGCTCGGCAAGCGCCAGCTCGTGCTGCAGCTCGCGCGCCCGCTCGCGCAGATCCCCGACGCGCTCGCGCAGCTCCCCCTCGAGCTGTCCACGGACGGCGCCGTGCTGACGTACACCTTCGATGCGCAGGGCGAGGCGACCGGCATCGCCGGCCTCCTGAAGCTGCTCGGCGAGCAAGGCGTCGAGTTCAAGGATCTCCACACGACCGAGAGCACGCTCGAGGACATCTTCGTCACCCTCGTGAAGGGCGCGTAGTCATGAACGTCACCGCGATCCGCGCGATCTACCGGTTCGAGATGGCCCGAACGTTCCGGACCATCGTCCAGAGCATCGCAGCGCCCGTGCTCTCGACGTCCCTCTACTTCGTCGTGTTCGGCTCCGCGATCGGCGGCCGGATGGGCGAGGTCGGCGGCGTCAACTACGGCTCGTTCATCATCCCCGGGCTGGTCATGCTGTCGCTGCTCGGCGAGAGCATCTCGAACGCATCGTTCGGGATCTACCTCCCGAAGTGGTCCGGCACGATCTACGAGCTGCTGTCTGCACCGGTGTCGTTCGTCGAGGTCGTGATCGGCTACGTCGGTGCCGCCGCGAGCAAGTCGATCATGCTCGGCGTCCTGATCCTGATCACCGCGCGCGTCTTCGTGCCGTACGAGATCGTGCATCCGGTCTGGATGGTCACGTTCCTGATCCTGACGTCCGTGACGTTCAGCATGTTCGGCTTCATCATCGGGTTGTGGGCCGACAGCTTCCAGAAGCTGCAGGCGATCCCGCTCATGGTGATCACGCCGCTGACGTTCCTCGGCGGTGCGTTCTATTCGATCAGCATGCTGCCGCCGTTCTGGCAGAAGGTGACGCTGTTCAATCCCGTCGTGTACCTGATCTCGGGGATGCGCTGGGCGTTCTACGGGACCGCAGACGTCAACGTGGCGATCAGCGCCGGCATGATCGGCGGCTTTCTCGTGGTCTGCCTGACGGCGATCTGGTGGATCTTCAAGACCGGCAGGAAGCTCAAGTCCTGAACTGACCGCGGCGAGCTACGCACGTCGCGCGAGCGTCGGATCGCGACCTGAAGATCGCCCCCGGTGGCGAACAGCTTGGCGATCCCACGGACCGCTCCGATCTCGTTCGCGAGCCAGTCCGCGGTCTCGATCGAGTGCTCGGCGTCGAGAGCGTGCGCCTGGAGCAAGCCACCGAGCTGGTAGCTGATCTCGTCGAGGTTCGGGCCCGGCCCGAGCTCGATCAGCTCGCGGCCATGCAGGACGTCGAGAAGCCGACGCGCCCACCGGGTCAGCTCGGCCGGCCCCAGCGCCGCCTCGGTCTCCACGGGCATCGTGATCTCGTCAGCGGTCTCGACCGGCGTCGGCACGGACTCCCGACGTCCCAGGCTCGAGCGCGCGAGCTCCGTGGGTGCATCCGGCCGCACGGCGAGCGCGGCCTTGCGATCGACGTCGCCCATCATCAGCAGCAGGCTCGGGATCCGGCCCTCGACCGGAATGTCCCCGAGATCCGAGTGCTCGACGAATCGCACCATCGCGCGCCGCGCGTAGTCCCACGACACGCAATCGGCCCACGGCACGCGCAGGCGCTGGCCCTCGTGATCGTTCATGTCGAACGAATCGTTGCGGGTCTGATCCCCCGTCGAGGTCGCATAGCCCTCGGGCGACTCGATGATGTAGAGCGCGCAGTGATCCCCCCACAGCGCCGCGACGAGCTGATCGTCCGCCGCGGACCACAGGCGCAGCAGGCGCGGGCGATCGGCGGCGCTGGCATGCAGCGCATCGAGCGCGCCCAGGAGCTCGGCCTCGTTGCGCACGCGGAGCGCGTCCTCGGGATACTCACCCCAGATCAGCAGCGGCTCGCCCACCGGCGTACGGCGATGCGTGCGGACGATGTCGAACCGCTCGGCATTGACCTCGATCAGCAGGCCATCGGCGATCTCGCGGAGCTGCGCCTCCTTGAGCACCACCTCCCACCGGTGATGGCCATCGGAGGTGATGTACTTGAACCGGTAGGTGTCGATGCCGTCGATCCGGCCGCCGTACCCGCACTCCGCGTCGAACGCGTCCTCGGCGTCGAGGTAGTGGTTGGTACCTGGCGTGTCGAGATAGTTCACGACCGTGCGCATGAACGCACGGAAGTCGTCGGGGACGAGGAACGTCTGCATGCTCAGAGGTTCGAATTGCCTTCGAGGAAGGTCTCTCCCGAGACCTGCTCCGACCTGGCTCCATGGTAGCCCAGCCCGTCGTGGCCGTTGCGGACCCAGGCCACATAGATGAGCATCGGCCCGACCTTCCATCCCCTGGCCCTTGCGCCTTGCACGTGACGTGCAGCGCGGTTCGGCCCCCTGGGTGGTCTTGATTCTTCACGGCGGCGTGAACCGCTGATAAGGTCCGCGCCGTGCGTGGCTTCGTGGGTTTGATGATCATGTGTTCGGCGTGCGGGTTCTCGACCGGCGCGTCCGTGGGTGGTGGTGGTGACGACGGTGTCACCGCGGATGCGAGCGTCGATGGTGCCGTACCCGGGGTGGATGCTCCGGTCGTGCCCGTGGTGCTCCCGCTGTTCGCGGCGAGTAACCAGATGCTGTACCGCCTCGATCTCGACCTCCACACGACGACGGCGGTCGGCCCGATCGCGCCCCCGAGCGGTACGCCGATCGATGTCGATGGCCTCGCGCTCTCCGGCACCACGCTGCTCGGCATCACCAATGGCGGCGGCCAGCTGATCACGATCGATCGCCAGTCGGCGGCCGTGACCAGCGCGGTGACCTTGTCCCCGACGAACACCTGGGGCGGCCTCACGGTGATCCCCGCCGGCGATCTTGGCCCCGCGCCCGTGGTGCTCGCCGGCACGCCCAGCGACGGCAGCCTCTACCGGATCGATCCCGTGACCGGCGCGGTCGCGATGATCGGCTCGTTCGGCGGCGGCTACCAGTTCTTCTCCGACCTCGCCTGGGTCCACGGCGTGGGCCTGTTCGCCACGCTGACCGGCGGCGACTGCAGCGACGTCTGCTTCGCGAGGCTCGATCCCACCACGGGACTCGCCACCGCGTTCCGCAGGAACCTCGGCACGAACCTGTACGGGATGTCGGGCTACCGAGACAAGCTGTGGGCGTTCAACAACGCGGGCCCCGTGCTCAGCGTGAACCAGACCACGGGCATCATGGCGATCGAGTTCGATCCGGTGATCAACTGGACCGAAGCGGCGCAGTAGCCCGCCGCCGCTACAGCTTCACGGCGTAGACGAAGCTCGCCTTCGGGAACCGCTGGAACCGCTCCTGGATCGTCTTGTGCGGCACGATCGTGCCGTCGACGTACTTCTTGGCCAGCGCCTCGGCGGCCGGGCGGTCGCCGCGCGCCTTGATCCCGGCGACGACCTTCATCATGTCCTTGACGGCCGGCACCAGCTTGGCAGGGTGCAGCACCAGCGCGGCCTTGTCGGTGCCGTTGGCAGCCGTCGCCTTCGCCTCCCAGGTCAGCGCGCCCTTGTCGAGCAAGAACCCGATCTGGATCGCCGCGACGTTGCCATACGTCTTGCGCTCTCCGCTCCCCGTGTACATCCCCTGCGAGACATGGCCGAGCGCCCACACGATCGCATCGGCGTAGCTCTGCGCAGCCAGCTCGTCGGAGATGATCTTGCGCGTGCGCAGGAACTCGAGCAGGAACAGCGCGCCGGTCTGCGCCTTGAGCTCCTCCATCAGCGTGGCGAGGGGCCCGCCGAAGACCTCGCGCGCCTTCTTCCCGCCGACCAGGTATTCGTGCGCCGGGCCGAGGTTGTGCGTGGCCTCGTGCAGGATCGTCGACAGCAGCCCGGGCTCGAGCTCCCCCGTGTAGTGCTTCATGAACCCGGCGTCGAGCATGCTCTCGGCCTGGCCGCGGCGCGCCGCGACGCTATCGGGATCCTGGTAGTAGTTGACCATCGCGATCGTGCGACCTCGGCCTTCGTTGGCCACCGGGCCCCAGTTCGGCAAGCTCTGACCGATCGTCGCGCCGAGCGGCACGCGATCATCGCCCGCGTTGACCACGATATCGATGAAGTCCGGGAGGTGAAAGGTCACCGGGTGGGCCGCATACGGCTTGCCCGCGCGCTCGGCGATCGCCTCCTCCATCTGCTGCTGCACGGGCACCAGCTTGTCCTGCCACCGCTTCGAACCCTGATTGATCCGCGCGAACGTCAGGTGCGAGCCCGCCTTCGACGAGCACGGCTCCCAGTACACCTCGTCGGGCGCCACGCGCACGTACCACTTCGAGTTGTCGACCGTCATCTTGGCCCACGCCTCGTCGGCGGGCTCCCACGAGTTCGACAGCCAGCTCGCGGCCGCGGCTCGCAGGTAGGTCACGAGGGCCTGCTCGGTGGGATCGGTGAGGCTCGCGACCGCCGCCGTCAGCTCCTTGCTGATCGCCGCGGCCTGCGCCTGGTACGCCTGCGTGGAGGGCACCGCGTGGAGGTCCGCACCACTACCGCGCACCACCACGAACGGCGCCATCAGTGTCTTCGCGTCGGGGCGCTTCTCGAGCGCCGCGCAGAACTTGGCGTCGCGCTGGAGCTCGGCCGGATACAGATCGGAGATCGGCTTCGGCGAGCCAGGGATCGCCGAGCACAGCGGATCATTCTCGGTCGCCGGCGCGGCGCACTTGGGCCCGCGGTTGCGGCGGAACAGGCTGTGGCTCGCCGGATCCGCGGGCAGCTTGCTCGCGAGCGCGGCCGAGCCGTTCTGCAGCTCGTACAGATCGTCGATCAGATCGGCGACCTTCAGCATGTGTGCGGCGAACGCCTTGTCGTCGGCCGACAGCGCCGTGAGGTCCGAGGCGACAAGGGTCGTGCGCCCCTGATCCAGATCCTTGCCGACGAGGAGCTGACGCTTGTCCTCGTCCGTCGACGCCGCGGGCGCGGGCGCCTTCGAGGCCGCCACGATCCGATCGTAGGTGGTCTCGAACGTGCGCGTGAACGCGCCCCGCTCCACCCAGCTCCCCACCGTCGGGTAGAACATCAACGCCGCGGTCTCTTCGGGATCGAGGCTGGCATCCCCGTTGGTGTCGAACGTCCAGTACACCGGCAGGTTCAGGCGCGCCGCCCAGCGATTGAACTCGGTGCGCGCGATCGCATCGTGACGGCGCGGTGGCACCGGCGCCTCCACGGGCGGCGCGGCCGGAGGCGCCTGCACCACTGGCGGCATCGGGGCGCTGGGTGCGGGCCCCGGCTGCACCGGGACCGGGCTCGGCTTGGACGAACACGCGACGAGAGCTACGAACAGGCACGACCAGCGCTTCATGCGGCGGACGCTAGCAGATCAGTCCTCGCGCTGGCCGAACGCGGCCCTCTCGTTCATGATCGTACGATGCGGTGGCTCGGGCTCCTCGTGATCGCGATGCTGTGCGGCCCGGCGGTCGCCGACCCGGCGGCGGCCACGCCGGTGGTGGCTATCGATGCGGCGCTCGCGCTGCTCTCGCCCGAGACGAAGACGACGTGCACGGATGTCGAGTGCCTGATCGACGCCGCGTACGCCGCGGATCCGAAGGCGAAGCAGCTCGCGCTCGCGCTGTTTCGCGCCACCGGAAACGTGGCCGGGGTCGGCCCACCCGAGCTGATGGACGGCGGCTACCGCGGCAAGATCAAGCTCGTGCCGGAGCTGCCCATGGGCGCCCATCGCAAGCACCTGGTCTGGGTCAGCGAGGCGATGACCGAGATCGACACCTGGTTCACCGACCTGTACGCCAAGCAGACCCTGACCCCGAGCTACCGGTGGCGCGCGCTGGAGCTGCGGTTCGTGCGCTCTGTCGGCAAGCGCACACCGAGCGCCTACGCGTTCGGCTGGACCATCGAGTACAACGTCGCCGGCTCACTCCTCACCAGCGCCACGGGGGTCCGGGAGACGCTCTTCCATGAGCTGTTCCATAACAACGACTTCGCCCATGGCGATTGGTCCGCGGCGACCCTCCAGACCGACTTCGACGCGATCGTGGCCAGGTGTGGGACGAAGGTCAGGTGCCTGACCCCGTTCGCGCCGAACTCGACGATGGTGCGGGCGACCGGCACCTACTACGCGTTCCAGCCCAACAATGGCAATGGTGTCCACGAGTACGCCGCCGAGCTCGCCGTCCGCTACTACAAGGAGCAGGCGGAGATGCTGCGGGCCAAGCGGTTGGCCCGACCGGCCTTCAAGTGCGGCCCGCCCGAGAACGCGCGGGCCTGGAAGGCGCTGGTCGACGAGTTCTTCGGTGGGCGTGACCTCGTCCCGACCTGCTGATTTGTTTCGGAATCTCGGACCGCGTGAGATCCTGGAAGGACTCGCGAGATGGGCTCTACCCGTCGGTCGAGAACGGCCGAATGTCCGGAGGACCGATGAAGCTCAGTGGCTACCTGTGTGTCGCATTCGCTCTGGTGATCGGCTCGATCGCTGGATGTGGGGATGATGGAGCCAAGGTCCCGATCGACGCCCCGAGCGCCGACGCACCGCCACCTGATCCGGCGATGCTGTCGATCGATCGGACGTCACACCAGTTCGGCTCCGTCACGCTCGGGCAGACCAGCCCGCCGACGACGTTCACGATCACGAACACGGGTGACGTCGCGACCGGCCTGTTGACGCCGACCCTCGCCGGCACCAACGCCGCCGACTTCGTCCCGCCGACCGCCGGCTGCATGTCGAAGCTCCAGCCCGGCCAGAGCTGCATGGTCGAGGTCACGTTCGCACCGACCAGCGCGGGCACCAAGACCGCGACCTTGACGATCGCGGGCGCACCCGGCGGCAGCGTCGCCGCGACCCTCGAAGGACAGGGTGTGGCCCTCGGCGCGCTCACGGTCTCCACCTCCCTGAGCGCGCTCGGCAATGTCGTCGTCGGACAGACCAGCACGCTGGTGTCGACGTTCACGGTGACCAACACCGGCGGCACGCCGAGTGGCGCGCTCGCGTTGCAAGCCGCCGGCAGCGATCCCGCGGAGTTCACGAGGTCCGTGGATCAGTGCTCCGGCATCCAGCTCGCCGCCGCCGCGAGCTGCACGTTCCAGGTGCGGTTCACGCCGCTCTCCACCGGTGCCAAGGCATCGCTGATCCAGATCACCGGGAACCCGGGCGGCACCGTCTCCGGCTCGGTCACGGGCACCGGCATCGCGCCCGCGAGCCTCGTGATCGTGCCGCTGCAGAATGACTTCGGCACCGTCGTCGTCGGCCAGAGCAGTGCCACGCTGACCGCGACGATCCTCAACACGGGTGGCGCTCCGACCGGCGTCCTCGCACAGACCCTCACCGGCGCCGGCGCCGCGATGTTCGCCGCACCGGGTACCTGCAACGGCGCGACGCTCGCGGGTGGCACCAGCTGCACCGTGACGATCACGTTCACGCCGACCAGCGTCGGTGGGCACGCGGCGCTGCTGTCGTTCACCGGTGCACCAGGCGGCAGCGTCGCCACCACGCTCGGCGGCACGGGCATCGCACCGGGCCAGCTCGCGATCACGCCTTCCACCCATGCGTTCGCGAACACCAACGTCGGCCAGACGGCCGCCGCGCGGCAGTTCACGGTGACCAACAACACCGCCGCGACGTCGGGCCCGTTGTCGACGACGCTCGGCGGATCGCAGGCCAACCAGTTCCAGGTGATCGCCGGCTCCGATGGCTGCAGCGGCACCGCCCTCGCCCCCGGCGCGCAGTGCACGCTGTCCGTGACGTTCCTGCCGACGACGGGCGGGGTCGCCCACGCTTCGATCACCATCGCCGGCGCTCCGGGCGGAACGGTCAACGCCGGGCTGTCGGGCTTCGGCGTCTCCGGTGCAGCGATCACGATCTCGCCCGCCGCGCGCAGCTTCGGCTCGGTGGCGATGGGCGCGATGTCCGCGCCGCTGACGTTCACGGTGACCAACACCGGCGGGCAGGTCTCGGGCATCCCGGCGGTGTCGCTCACCGGTGCGGGTGCCTCCGCGTTCCAGCTCGCCGGCACCACCTGCACGCTCACCCTGGCTCCCAACGGCAGCTGCGACGTGCAGGTCCGGTTCGCCCCGACGGCGATCGGCGTCGTCTCCGCCACGATCGGCGTCACCGCATCGCCGGGCGGCGCCGTCAGCGCGACCGTGACCGGAGATGGCATCGCCCCGGGCGGCCTCATCATCATCCCATCGAGCTACGGGTTCCCGACGACGACCGTCGGTGATCCCACCGCGGCGCAGACGCTCACCGTCCAGAACACGGGCGAGGCCACCACCGGCCCGATCAACCTGTCGGTCACCGGCCCCAACGCCGCCGAGTTCTCGATCGATTCGACGACCTGCACCACGCTGGCCGCCGACGCGACGTGCACCGTCACGATGACATTTCTTCCGCTCGGCATCGGCACGCGCACGGCGACGCTCGTCGCCACCGCCACGCCCGGCGGCACCGCCACCGCCGCGCTCGTCGGGATCTCTCGCCCGCGGATCGAGATCATCGCGATCAACAGCGGCCCCGTCGTCGATCCGTATGACTTCGGGATCTCCACGGTCAACACCACGATCCCGCAGGACGTGCTGATCACCGTCCGCAACAACACCAGCACCGCGAAGCCGTTCACGATCACCGAGGCGTTCGGCGCACCCGCGCAGTACGCGACGATCAGCACCACCTGCCCCACCACGATCGGCGGCGCCGGCGGGACCTGCACGGTTGGCGTGCGGTTCTCACCCACCAGCGTCGGGCCGAAGCTCGGGACGATCACCTTCTCGATCGGCGCGGGCCCGTTCGATTCGGCCGCCGAGCGCCTCACCGGCACCGGCACCGAGGGCCTGACCCTGACGGCGCTCGACGGCACGAGCTTCGGATCGATCCCGGTCAACCTGGTCTCCGGGCTCCAGCGGTTCCGGCTGTCGAACTCGCCCGGCTCGGTACTCTCGGGCCCCGTCGTCGTCACGCTCGGCGCGGGGCCGTTCCAGCTCGTCACCGACCCGTGCTCGGGCCAGGCGCTCGCCGCGGGCGCCTCGTGCATCCTGCAGATCCGGTTTGCCCCGGTGGTCGCCGGGCCGGCGATGGCCACGCTCGCCGCGATCGCCACACCCGGTGGCGCCCCGGCCCTCGTGGTCACCGGCACCGGCGTGTCGCCGACGGGCTCCGTGCCGACCGACATCCTCCTCAACCCGAGCTCGATCGTCGAGAACTCTCCGTCGGGCTCCACCGTCGGCACGCTGACCACCGTCGACCCGGATCCGGCGCAGACCTTCGTGTACGCGCTGGTGCCGGGCGTCGGCAGCACGGACAACGCCTCGTTCGCGATCGTCGGCGACCTGGTCACCACGGTCGGCGTGTTCGACTACGAGACCAAGAACGTCTACACGATCCGCGTCCGCTCCACCGACAGCGGCGGTCAGGTGTTCGAGAAGGCCCTGATCATCAACGTGCTCGATCTCGACGAGGCGCCGGTCGCGATCGCCGACAGCGCCACCGTTCTCGAGGACAGCGGCGCCAATCCGATCAACGTCCTCGCGAACGACACCGACGTCGACGGCGGGCCCAAGTTCGTGATGAGCGTGACCCAGCCGGCGCATGGCTCGGTGGCGATCACCGGAGGCGGCACCGGCGTCACGTATACGCCGGCGATGGACTACGCCGGTCCTGACGCGTTCACCTACACGCTCAACGGCGGGTCTCTCGCGATCGTCTCGGTCACCGTCACCCCCGTCGACGATCCACCCGTCGCGGTCGCGGATCTGGTCACGCTCCCCGAGGACAACGGCCCGACCCCGATCGACGTCCTCGCGAATGATCTCGACATCGATGGCGGCCCGCTCCAGATCGTCAGCGTGACGCCAGTGGCGCACGGCACCGTGGTGATCACCGGCGGTGGCACCGGCGTGACCTACACCCCGGCCGCGAACTACGCGGGGCCCGACGCCTTCACGTACACGCTCAACGGCGGCTCGGTGGGAGCGGTCTCGATCACCGTGACGCCGATCGACGACCTGCCTGTGGCGGTCAACGACAGCATCGTGCTCGTCGAGGACACGAGCTACACGTTCGATCCGACCGGCAACGACACCGATGTCGATGGCGGCCCCAAGATGATCATCTCCACCACGCCGCCGACGTTCGGCGTGATCACGTTCGTCGCCGGTGGTGTGAAGTACCAGCCGAACCCGAACTATTTCGGACCGGACTCGTACACGTACACGCTCAACGGCGGCTCCACCGCCACGGTGTCGATCATCGTCACGCCGGTCGATGATCCGCCCACCGCGACGAACGACGTCATCACCGTCGCCCAGAACAGCGCGCCGACCACGGTCGACGTGCTGGCGAACGATCTCGATGGAGACGGTGGCCCCAAGATCGTCGCCTCCGTGGTCCAGCCGGCGCACGGCACGGTGGTGATCACCGGCGGTCAGCTCGCCGTGACCTATCAGCCAGCCGCAGGCTATTGCAACACGGACGCCGGTGGCACCCCCGACACGTTCACGTACATGGTCAACGGCGGCAGCACCGCCACGGTGTTCGTGACCGTGACGTGTGATGTGCTCGGGCCCGCGACCGACGTGCCCGTGGATCCGGGCACGCGCCCGATCGCGATCGCACGCGGCGACTTCAACGGCGACGGCAACGAGGACCTCGCCGTCGCGCTATTCACCAACGATGCGGTCGACGTGCTGCTCGGCAACGGCGATGGCTCGTTCGGCACCCCGCTCGGCATCGCCACCGGGGCTGGGCCGATCTCGCTCGTGACCGGCGACTTCGATGGCGATGGCGACCTCGACCTCGCCGTGGCCTGCGCGAATGACAACACGGTCCGGCTCCACCTCGGTGCGGGCACCGGCCTGTTCTCGAGCGGCACCTCGCTCCCCGTCGGCGCGAGCCCGCGCAGTGTCGTCGCGGCCGATCTGGATCGTGATGGAGACCTCGATCTCGCCACCGCGAACGCGGGTGCGAGCTCGGCGAGCATCCTGCTCGGCTCCGGCACCGGCGCGTTCGCCGCCGCGACCTCCGTCGCCTTCGGCACCACGCCGCTCGGGATCGCAGTGGGCGATCTCGATCGCGATGGCAAGCTCGACCTCGCCGTCGCGAGCAGCGGCACCAACACCGTCGGCATCCGGTTCGGTACCGGCACCGGCACGTTCGGCGCGCTGACGACGATCGCGGTCGGCGCGGCCCCGACCGGGGTCGCCCTCGGAGATCTCGACAACGATGGCCTGCTCGACGTGATCGCGACCAACGGCGGAGCCAACACGATCAGCGTGGCGCGCGGCGTGGGTGGCGGTGCGTTCTCGGCGGCGAGCCCGACCACGGTCGGTGCGAACCCCTCGGCGGTGACCCTCGCCGATGCGAACGCAGATGGCAGGCTCGATGTCCTGGTCACCAACGAGGCCTCGAACACCGTCACCGTGTTGACCAGCGCGGGTGGCTCGTTCGCCGCACCGATGTCGTTCCTGGTGTCCGGGTCCCCGCGTGGCCTCGTCACCGCGGACTTCAACGAGGATGGCAAGGTCGACGTGGCGGTGGCGACCTTTGGCGCCGCCAACGTCAGCCTGCTCCTCGGCGTGGTCGGGAGCAACGCCACCGGGGCGTTCACCGGCAACACCACGCTGTCCGCGGTCGGCGCCCAGGGCGTCGCGTTCGCAGACCTCGACCGCAACGGCTACCCGGATCTCGCGTTCGCCGGCGGTACCGGCAACCAGGTCGGCGTGATCCTCGGCGGCAGCAGCGGCTTCACCCCGGCGAGCTTCTACGCGGGCGGGATCGATCCGGTCGCGATCGCCGTCGGCGACGTCAACCGCGATGGAGCGCCCGATCTCGCGACCGCCGACGCGACGTTCGGGACCGTCAGCATCTACCTCGGCACCGGGACCGGCACGTTCGGAACCGGCACGACCTTCGCCGCCGGCGCCGGAGCGCGCGCACTCGCGCTCGCCGACGTCGATCGCAACGGAACCCTCGACGTGGTCGTGGCTAACTCGACCGCGAACACGGTCAGCGTGCTGCTCGGGACCGGAGCCGGGACGTTCGGCGCGCCGACGGCGTTCACCGTCGGCACCACGCCGCGCGCGGTGGCGGTGGCGGACGTCGATCGCAATGGGACCCTCGACCTCGTCGTCGCCAACGGCGGCGGGACGGTGAGCGTGCTGGCTGGGACCGGCAGCGGCGGGTTCGGCGCCGCCGCCTCGTTCGCGGCAGGGACGAGCCCGAGCGGCGTGGCGATCGCGGATCTCGACGGCGATGGCCTGTACGACCTCGCGGTGACCAGCTCGAGCGACGGCATGGTCTACACGCTCGCGAACACGGGCGCCTCGTTCGCCGCCGCGGTGGGCCACCCAACCGGCACCACGCCGGTCGCGGTCGCGATCGGTGACGTCAACGGCGATGGCAAGCCGGACCTGGCCGTGGCCAACGCCGGCAGCGGCTCCGCGAGCATCCTCGTCAACTCCGGCTCCGGCTTCGCGGCTGCCACCACGGTCGCGGTCGGCAACGGACCAGCTGGCATCGTGCTCGCGGACTGGAACCGGGACGGCAAGCTCGACCTCGCCACCTCGAACGCCGGCGCGGGGACCGTGAGCGTGCGCAGCGGGCTCTGAACCGCGGCCGGATCGCGTGCGCGCCGGCCCCACCGTGCGCTCGCGCTCGGTAGGCAGCCCCGCATCCCCTCCAGACGCTGGAGGCACGCGAGATCGGAGCCGCAGAACCTGCGGGGTTGGGCACATCGCGTGCATTTCACCTCCCCCAATGTCGCCCGATGTACCGCTCGCCAGCGAGCGGGAGTCCGAAGTCCTCGTCGTCCCTGATGGGCGGGACATCCTCCTGGTAGACGACGATCCGGCCAACCTCGGCGCGCTCGAGGCCGCGCTGGCTCCGCTCGGGCGCCGGCTGACCCTGGTGCGCTCCGGTACCGAGGCGCTCGACAAGCTGCGGGTGCACGACTTCGCGGTGATCATCCTCGGGGTGGCGATGCCCGGCATGGACGGCCTCGAGACCGCGCGGCTCGTGCGGTCGAGCACGCGGAACCACACGACGCCGATCATCTTCGTCACCGACGTGGGTTGGGACCATGCCGCCGACCTCCGCGGCTACGAGCTCGGCGCGTTCGCCTTCCTGATGAAGCCGATCCGCCCCGAGGTGGTGCGAGGGAAGGTCAGCGTGCTGGTCCAGCTCCAGGAGCGCACGCTCGAGCTCAAGGCCAAGGCGGACGAGCTCCGCGAGGCCCAGGCCCGCGCCCACGAGCGGGCCTTGCTCGCGCAGAGGCGTCGGTTCGAGACCGAGGCGCTCGAACAGGAGATGCGGCAGCTCACCGAGACCAATCGCCGCAAGGACGAGTTCCTCGCGATCCTCGCGCACGAGCTGCGCAACCCGCTCCAGCCGCTGCAGACCGCGGTCGAGGTTCTCGAGCACCACCCCGACCAGCCGGTCCCCGCACGGATCCGCGCGATCGTGCAGCGCCAGGTCCACCACATCACGCGGCTGGTCGATGATCTGCTCGATGTGGCGCGATTCAACGCGGGCAAGCTCGAGCTCCGCCGCGAGCCGGTGGCGTTGACGCTGATCATCGACGAGGCGATCACGCAGTGCCAGACCGCGATCACCCAGCGCAGCCACACGATCGAGATCGTGGGCGAAGCGCTACCGGTGATCGTCGATGGAGACCCGGTCCGCCTGACCCAGGTGGTCTGCAACCTGCTCACCAACGCCGCGAAGTACACCGAGCCCGGCGGTCACCTGACGATCGCGTGGGGGCACGAGGATGGCCACGGGTTCATCCGCGTGACCGACACCGGGCGGGGGATCCGCCCCGACATCCTCCCGCGGGTGTTCGACATGTTCGTCCAGGAGCGCGTGACCTCCGACGGCGCCGGCGGCCTCGGCCTCGGCCTCGGCCTGGTCAAGCGCCTCGTCGAGCTCCACGGTGGCACCGTCCGCGTGACCAGCGCGGGGCTCGGTCTCGGCAGCACGTTCGAGATCATGGTCGGCCTCGACGCACGAGCCTTCGATCCGATCGTGCTGGCACGGACCAAGACCGGGCCGCGCAAGGCCTCGCTGCGCGCCGTGGTCTGCGACGACGCCCCCGATCTCCGCGACCTGCTGGCTGATCTCCTGCGACTGCGCGGCCACCAGGTCACCATCGTCGAAGATGGCCCCTCGGCGGTGGCGGCGATCTGCGCGGAGCGCCCCGACGTGGCGCTGATCGACATCGGCCTCCCGGGCATGGACGGATACGAGGTCGCCCGGCAGCTGCGACGGGCGATCACCACGGACCCGCCCCGCCTGATCGCGATGACCGGCTATGGCCAGGCCGGCGATCGCGCCCTGGCGTTCGCGGCGGGGTTCGACGAGCACATCGTCAAGCCCGCGAGCGCCGACGACATCCTCCGCGCCCTCTACGGCCCCTCGCCTCCGCGGTGACCGCCCGAACGACGCGACGCGCCTGGCGACTCGAGTAGCCGGCAGACCCGACGGTCAGCGGCGTGTTCCCTCTTGGAATCACACGGCCCGGAGCTGGATCGCCTCGTGTATGGTGCGCCACCCATGCGCGCCGCCATGTTCGCCCTGGCTCTGATCGGTTGCAGCGAGCCGGCTGGCTCGCCCGCCGCAGATGCGCCAACAACGAGCGACGGCAGCGGCGGCGGCCAGGACACCGGGGCCGACGCCACCGCAGCGGCGGGCTTCGGCGAGCTGTCCGGCATGTGCGGCGTGCTCGCGCAGATGCAGCTCACCGGGGCCACCCCGGAGCTGTTCCGGGACACCCTGACCTTCGCGCGGGCGTACGTCGATCCCGCGGATCGGCCGCTGCTGACGCCGGGTGGACAGCACCTGGCCGCCACGCCCAACGCCGGTGGCAGCTCGGGGCTCTCGGAGATCTTTGCGTACGAGCAGCTGGCGCGCTGCGAGCACGCGGCGTTCCTCAAGACCGAGACCGAGATCGTCTACGACACCACCGGGAAGATCACGGACCTCGAGGTCGAGATAGGCGGCCACAAGATCGGCGTCAGCGTCACCCGCGCGGTCGCGTACCCGTTCGGCCAGCCGTACACCGCGGCCGTGGCGACCCCGCTGATCACGCGCAAGCTGGCCGACATCCGCGCCTCCACCGCGAACGTGTCCGCCGCCGACAAGTGGGACAAGCAGATCCTCGCAGTGCTCGCCTGGGACGATCAGGCCGCCGACATGGTGGCGCAGGTGTGGGCGGCCGCAGACGCCCAGACCAAGGCGGACACCATCGTCCTGGTCACCGTCACCAACGGTGAGGATCAGTTCATCTATACGAACCAGTGACCCGGCCGATTCGATCCTCGTGGCAAAGAAGGGTTGGAGTCGGCCGAATGCGGCGGAGCGGGCGGAGCACGTGAAGACCCTCGAGCGGCTCGGCCAGCTCGTGGTCGACCGGAGCGATCCGATCCCGGTGTGGTTCGTGCTGATGAGCGGCTTCGACGCCGACTCAGCGATCGCCGAGTGCCTGGAACGCCCGAGCTAGGTCTGGCCGCGGGCCGATCTGCTTCGCGGTGTCTCCCGACTGCGGAGTCCCGGTCGAGCGCAACAGCTCGCGCAGCACGGCCGGCGTGAGCACCGCGCCACGCTGGCGTGCGCTGCCCTCGAGCAGCACGGCGGCCCCTGCCACGATCGGCGAGGCGCTCGACGTTCCGGAGAACTCGTCGGTGTAGTGGCGATCCGCGCCCGCGCAGCTCTGGAGATCGCCGTAGTCGAGCGTGGCGACCTTGCGCCCCCAGCCCTGCACGTCGACCCGGCCACCGTAGTTCGAGAACTCGAGGCGCTCGCGATCCGAGAAGCCTTCGCGCGCTGGCCCACCGGCGCCGATCATGATCGCGCCCGAATCGCGGTGGCTGCGATCGAACTTCCGGCCATAGGCCTTGTGATCGAGGTTCTCCCCGCCGTTGCCCGCGGCCTCGATGACGATCACGCCGCGTCGGGTGGCCGCCTGGATCACCTCGAAGTTGTCGTCCCAGTACTCGATCGGCAGGTAGCGTCCGCGCGGACCACCGCCCTGCAGCTCGATCAGCAGCACGTCGCCGGGGCGCAGCTGCGAGGCCGCGCGATCGATCGCGACGGCGACGGTGGTGCCGCCGATCGAGGACGTGAACACGCGCTCGACCTCCGGCGCGATGCCGACCACGCCCTTGCCGTTGTCGACGCCGACGACCTCGCCGAGCACCGCGGTTCCATGCGCGCGCCAGCTCGGATCATTGATCGGCGTGCCGCCGACGTGCCGGATCCGGTCCCCCGGGAGATCCTCGTGGGCGGCATTCCAGCCGCCCTCGATATCGGCGAACCACACGCCGGCCCCGCGCTGGCCGCGCTGCCACGCCGCGGGCGCATCGATGCCGTGCGGCGCCGGGCCGAGGTAGCCCTGATAGGTCTCGAACGAGGGCGTGGTGACCGGGCACCGATCGTCCGCTCGCGCCTGCGTGCGTGCGCGGGCCTCGGTGGGCAGCGTGATCTCGGGCGCGAGGAACGCCTGCTCGACGGCGGGATCCGCGGCGAGCTGTGCGACCAGCGCCTCGGCGGAGCTCGCAGACATCGCCGTGACGACCATCCAGCGTGCCCGCGCGTCGGCCGTGCCCGGCGCGAACATCGGCGCGACCTGCAGCGCCCCGAACCCGGCGCTCGCGAGCTGCATCCCTTCAGCGCGGAGCTTGACGTGCAGCTCGTAGCGGCGCACCCCGGTCGCAGGCGTGGGACGGGTCTCGACCAGCGCGCTCAGCGTTGCGAGGAGACCGAGCCCAAGCGTGGCGACCGTGGCGACCGTCGCGAGCGTGAGTGGAGGGCGGGCGCGGATCGCGAACATGGGACAATGGTAGCTGACCCCGCCTGCGGATCAATGCGCCGCGAGCGCGGCCCGGGCGGCCGCCGCCACGGTGGCGTCGGCATCACGCGCCGCGACCTCGAACCACAGCCGGGCGTTGGCCGCATCTCCGCGATCCGCGAGCAGGCGGCCGAGCATCATCGCGGCACGGCCGCGACGGATCGACGTGGTACCGCGATCGAGGAACTGCACGAGCGCTCGCTCGGCCTCGGCGCCGCGCTTGGCCTTCACGAGCGCGACCGCCTGGTAGTAGCGCGCGTCTGCCGCGAGCGGGCCCTCGCCCGCATCCGCCGCGGCGCCGAGCTCGGTGATCGCGTCGGCGAGCTTTCCCGCGCGAAGCAGCGACCAGCCCGCACGGAAGTGACGCTCGACCTCGGAGCCTGGCGTCGAGGTGGGGGCCGGCGACGCGATCGCTGGCGACGGTGCGCCGGTGGTCAGGTCTTCAACGACCGGCGCGGTCACCGCAGCACGCGGCGTGGTCGACGACGGCGGCGGCGTGGCCGTCGTCGTGGGAGGCGTGGTCGGTGCACCGAGGTCGGTCTCGAGCGGTGCGCCCCGTGGCGTCGTGGCCGTGCGCGGGGCAGCAGGCGACGCGGTCGTCGCGACGCGTGGGGTGACCACGCGCGGAGCGGGCACGGGCACGGACGTGCTCGCGGACGCGGGCGGGAGGCTGGTCTCGATCGGGGATCCCGACGACGTCACGGTCGCGGGCGCAGCCGTCGCGATCGCGGGGGCGCTCGGCGTGGCGGTGATCGCGGGCATCGGCGGCGGAGGCAGCGAGAGATCCGCGGTCTGGACCTTCGCGCGCCAGGTCTGACCGGCCGCGAGGAACACGGGCTGCGTCGAGGCAGCGAGCTTGACGGTCGCCGTGCCCGCGCGGACGGTCACGCTCGCGAGGGTATCCGCGGCGACCTCCACCTCGTACTCGCCGGAGCCTTCGATGTCCGCATCGCCCGTCGATACGCGCACCCGATCGCCGGCGCGGGTCGGCGGCACGGCGAGGCGGAGCTTGCCGGTGCGCACGCGGACGATCTCGTCGGTGCCGCTCGCCGTGGCGACCATCGTGTGCTCGAGCTCGGCCGCCGACGACGACTCGATCCGCGCATAGGCCTCGTGCGCCGCGCCGGGAGAGGTCGTCGTGGTCTCGGCGTGCGGGCGAACGAGCAGCACCGCGATCGCGGCGGCTGCGAGCGCACCCGCCGCGAACCCGCCACCGACCAGCAGCCAGCGTCGGGTGCTCGGCTGTGCCGGCGCCGAGGCGGCCGCGAGCAGCGAGGCACGCACACGCTCGCGTCGATCGAGATCGGGACGGTCATGCGGGAGCTGCTTGCCGAGGTCGCGCAACGTGTCGTCGGTCATGAGCCTCCTCCTTCGATCGCATCGCGCAGCGCACGCCGGGCATCGTGTAAGCGTCGAGACAGGGTCCCCGCGCGCACGTCGAGGATCCGCGCGGCCTCGGCACCCGGCAGATCTTCGAGATCGCACAGCACGTAGGCCGCGCGCAGATCGTGTGGCAGCTCGTCGAGCGCCGCGGCGAGGCGCTTCATCTGCTGCGTCCGCGCCACCTGCTCGTCGGGACCGCCGCCCGGGAGGGGCTCGGGGAACGCCGCGTACGCGTTGAGGCGACGGCGCGTGGTCCGGAAGTGCCGGCGCACGGTGTTCGCCGCAACGCCGAACAGGAAGCTCCGCACCGAGCCCTTGCCGGCGTAGCCGCGCGCGGACTGCCACACCGTCATGAACGTGGTCTGCACGAGATCGTCGGTCTCGCCCGGCTCCATGCGCAGCAGGCGCGAGATCACCCGGTACACCGCCTCGTGGTGGCGATCGAACAGGGCGCCGAGCGCCGCCGGATCGCCGACGCCGCACGAGGCGAGCAGCGCTTCATCCGAGAGATCCGAGAGCGCGGTCCGGCGCTCCTCGGGTCGCCGCAGCGGGACGATCTGCCCGCCGGTGGCCGGCGTCGGCTTCGCCGCGCTCATGGCGCCCCCACGCGCAGGCCCACGCCGAGCCCCCAGCCCGCGCTCGGTTCGCCCGGGAGCGCGATCTGATCGGCGGACGTCATCGGCGGCGCCTTGGTCGCCTGGTACGCCTCGCCATGCCCGAGCGGCATCAGCGCGTACGACACCAGGCCGTCGAGCCACACGCGGTGGAACAGAGGCACCGAGATCCGCAGCGCGAGCGAGATCCGCGGCGTGTACGTCGCGGTCTCGAAGCCATCGCCGACGTAGAGCTTGCCCCCGCCGGGCATCGTGCCGCTCGCATCGGGGGTGCACGCGGGTGCAGGGTCCATCGCGCACGTCGGATCCGAAGGGTCACAGTTCGGCGGTGGCATCGGTGGGGAACAGCCCTCGACCCGCCGGGTGGCGAACCGCCCCACGCCGAGCCCGAGCTCGGGTGCGAGGATGGTCTGACCGAGCGCGACCGGGACGCTCGCGGTCGCGAACACGGACAGATCCGAGCGCGCCGCCGCGGTGAGGTTCGCGATCTGATCCGGCTGGGTCAACGCACGCACCCGGCCTCCCACACACACCCCGCCGATCCGCACGCAGGCGGCCACGCTGCCGCCGCGCCACGAGGTGTTGTCGTCGGTCCACGCCTGTTCGTAGAACGCGGCCACGCCGAGCCGATCGAGTAGCGACGCACCCGACGATGCGCTCGACGACGGCACATCGCGCGGTGGCACCAGTGCGGGCGAAGACGTGCCCGACGCCGCGCCTACAGCAGGTGCTGGCACGGGCTCGGGTGCCCAGCCCGCGACGTCGAGATCATCGCGGACCCACGCATCGATCCAGACGGCCGCGACCGCAGGATCGCTCACCACCCTGCCCTCGCTGCCCTGTGCGCTCCCCTGCACCGCGACGCTGATCCCACCCTCACGGGCGAGCTCGACGGTGGCCTTCACGGCCGGGCACGTCCGCGTGGCGGCCGCGAGCTGCACGCCGAGCTTCACCAGCTCCGCGCCCACCCGCTCGACCGCCTCGCGATCTCCGGTCAGCACCGCCCGCGGTGCGCACGGCTCCGCCCGGACCGTCCGCGATGCGGACAGTGCGAGCGCGAGCGCGAGCGCCGCGGGCGCGCGACTCACGAGCCTGGGAGCTCCTTGCAACCGAAGTCGCCCGGCGGGTGATCGGGCGTCATGCCGCCCATGCCCGGATCACACATCGTCCCTGCCGCGTCGCAGTCCGGCGGCTGCGGCGGGGGCCAGCAGTTCGGATCTTCGATCGCGCAGCCGCAGGTCGCGGGATCGGCCATGCACGGATCCTTGCAACTCTGCGGATCGGTGGGATCCGCGCAAGGCGGCGGCGGCTCGGGTGGGCACATGGTGTCGCCCGCATTGCAGGTCGGCGGTGGACACGCCCCGGCCGCATCGCACTTGCAGTACGGATCCGTGGGGTCCGCGCAGATCGGTGGCGGCGGCATGCAGTTCGGATCCGTCGGATCCGTGCACATGGTACCGCAGCTCGGATCACCGGGCTGACACGGCTCCGGCGGCTTGCAGTTCGGATCCGAGGGATCCATGCACGGCGGCGGAGGCGGTGGCGGGCACGCGCCGCTCGCATCGCAGCCACACGTGGGATCCATCGGATCCATGCACGGCAGCGGCTTGCAGTTCGGATCGGTGGGGTCGCACGGGTCGCCGTTGCCGCCGCCACCACCCGTCCCCGGGCCCATGCTGCCATCGCCGACACCGCCGATGTCCCACGGATCCACCGGCTCGCAGACCTGGAAGCTCAGCGCACCGAGCCCCGTCGTCGTGTGCGAGAGCACATGGCGCACGCCGCTCGTGGTCAGGACCTCGAGCCGGTAGCGCTTGCCCGCGGGCAGCGCGAGCGTGAACGAGCCATCGCTGCGCACCTGCGCGGCGGTGACGGTGCTGTCGGCGGTGACGGCGCGCACGGCGAGCGCACCGCTCGTCGTGATCCGTCCGGTCACCACCTGGGTGGAACTTCCTTCGGTACATCCGACACCGGCCACCGCACACACGGCCAGCAGCCAGCCTCTGGTTCGTCGCAGGCTCATCATCTCGCGCATCGCGCCTCCCTGGTTTTCCCCTTCGTGCCCGCAACCGGAGGATTCTTCGCCGAAATCGACGATCGAGGTCGAAGATCACCGATCTCGCTGGAATCACTGACTCGGGATCGTGATCCCGAGCTCGGCACGGAGGTGAGACTGCACCATCGTGGCGAGGGTGCCCTGGACCTGGGCGTCGAGTGCGCCCGAGGCCTCGCGCCCGAGGGCGCCGACCAGTGCGTACTTCGCGAGCGCATAGCCATACGCGGCCGCCACCGCGGTGAGCAGCGTGAGCTCGATCTTGTCGATCATCTCGAGGGTCGGGTTGGGATCGAGCGAGGTCGCGATCTGCCGGGAGATCTGCTGGAGCCCCTGCGCGTGCACGCCGAACGCGTGCGCGGCCGACGGACGCTCGCTCGCGAGCAGCCACCGCATGAGCCGCAGGTGCACGGGATCCTCGAGCGCCGCGAACAAGATCCCGAGCAGCTCCCTCGGCCGGGACAGCGCACCGGCTTGCCGCAGTCGCTCGATCATCGTCTCGCGCAACGCGCGGATCCGCCGCTCGAGCGCGGCCTCGATCAGCTGCGCATAGGTTCCGAAGTAGTGCGTGATCAGCGCGTGACTGACCCCGGCCTCGCGGCCGACGTCCTTGAGCCCGACCTGATCGGGCTGGAACTCGATGAACACGCGATCGGCGGCGTCGAGGATCTCGAGCCGCGCCTCCTCCGGAGCCCTCCGCCGGCGCGCGATCCGCGCGACCCGGCGCGGCCTTCGAGGGATCAACCGACGACTCCGAGCCATCTCGCGATGATACCCGCCTGCCCCGGTGTGGGTGACCATCGCTCACTGTTTTCACGTTGACAACAGACCATCGATGGCTATTATCAACGTGACAATACGGAAGCCAAGGAGCTGCCGATGATGACCAGCCAGACCCCCTCCCCCACCCCCAGTTCTCCCGCACCCGCCATGGCACCCGCACCCGCTGCCGCACCCGCCACCGCGCCTGCGCCCGCCACCGACCTCGCCTCCCTGTCCCCCGCGCAGCGCTGGACCCGCGCCCTGCGCGCCCTGGCCCGCGTCGTGGCCAACCCCGAGGAGACCGAGCAGGTCCTCGTGTTCTCGAACCTCGCGAACGCCGGCTCGATGGGCAAGCGCCTCGATCGGTTCTTCACCGATCCGAGCGGCGCGCGGCTCTATGACGAGCACCGCGCGATCGATTCCCGTACCGTCGACCTCGACCAGCTCGCCGCCCTGCCCGCCGGCACCCTCGGCCACGCCTACGCCCACTTCCTCCGCTCGCGCGGCTTCACGCCGGACGTGTTCGATGGCCCGCCGCCCGACGTCTCGGATCCGCGCGCCTCCTACGTGATCCAGCGGATGCGCCAGACCCACGACCTGTGGCACGTGGTCACCGGCCACGACACCGACCCCGCCGGCGAGATCGCGCTCCAGGCGTTCACGTTCGCGCAGGTCCGGGCGCCGAGCACGTTCATCCTGTCAACGGTCGGCACGCTGCGCGGGCTCCGCGAGCACCCGACCCTCGCGCGCGAGGTGCTCGCCGCGTTCCGCACCGGCCGCCGCGCCGAGAAGCTCGTCACGTTCCCGTGGGAGGACCACTGGGCCACGCCCCTCGCCGAGGTGCGCGCGATGCTCGGCCTCCCCAACAACCCTGTTGCCACGAAAGCTGCTGCATGACCGACCTCGAATCGACCTCTGCGACTGACTCCACCGACTCCAAGACCTCGACCGACACCACCGACACCACCGGTGCTGCTCGCGGACGCAGGCGCGACCGTCGCGCCCGCCGCCGTGCACGCAGCGCGGCCCGCGCCGAGCGCCGCATCGGTCGCGCCCTCGCGCGACTCCAGCGCACCATCAAGCGCTACGCGGCCGTGCTCCGGTAGCCGCCGCGTGTAACCGCGGCGCGGCCGCCGAGCACGAACGGAGGGTGAGATCGATCCCTCTGCTCGCGCTCCTGCTGGTCGGCGCCTGTGACCACTCGACGAAGTCCGCGCCGCCGCCGATCCCCGCGGTGGTCCCGGCGGTGCTGTCACCTCGCGCCTCCGCTCACCAGCTCTCGCCTCCGGTTCGCGACCCCGTCGCTCGGCACGCCGTGCCCGACGCCGACGCCGACGCCGACGCCGAGCCCGACGCCGACGCCGAGCCCGACGCCGACGCCGAGCCCGACCCCGACGCCGACGCCGACGCCGACACCGACGCCGATGCCGATGCCGATGCCGAGCCCAGGCACGTGTTCATCGATGGAGAGCGCGTCGTCTTCGACGATCTCCCGGACTCCGCGTTCCTCCACGACACGTCGGTGACCTACGTGATCCAGATCTCCGACCACGATCTGGACGAGGGCACCGAGCCCGACCGCGACTCGCACGACGACATCCTCGACTCGGTCGACCGCTGTCCCGACGATCCCGAGGATCTCGAAGGCTGGGACGACGCCGACGGATGCCCGGACCTCAGAACCCGAACACCGTGAACGCCGCGCCGAGCCCGACGTTTCGCCCGACCACGTCGGCGGTGCCGTCGTTGTTCTTGTCGTCGCCGTAGAACCCGTTGCCGAACCGGGCCTCGATCGACAGCGCCCAGTGGCGCGAGCGCACGACGTCGATGGCCGCGGCGCCCAGGATCGCGAACCCGTCATCGGAGGTCGCGCTGCCGGAGACCACACCGTGATAGTCGAGCGTGGCGTGCGCGGCGCCGATGCCCGCCGTCAGGGTCAGGATCGGCAGCGGGCGCCACTTCACGCCGATCGTGTTCACGTAGTGCGTGAACGTGAAGTTGTCCTCGCGATGAGTCATCGCCCACACATCGGCCATGATCGCGAACTTCGGCGACAGGAAGAACGCCGCGTTGAGGTTCACGCCGCCGGCCTCTGTAAAGTCGTTGCAGAACCCGTTGTCACTGTCGCAGTAGATCTTGCCGACCTGCAGGCCACCGCCGAGCTCGAGGCCGACCCGCGGTGGGAGCGGATCCGCCGCGGCGAGGCTGGGGAACGCGCCCAGGAGGGCGCAAGGCACAGCCAGCGCGAGCATGCGCGCCAGAACGCGTGGACGAACGAGCGGGCGGGCACAGGAGAGGTGAACGTGGCGCATGGAGGTCCTTCAGGGGGGCCGCGACGGCGGCAATCCCGATGGAGCAAACGCCTGGCCAGACCGTGCGCCCCACGCCATGCCCACTTGCACGGCGCGCATGGAGCGCAAGCGCCACACTGCGCGCGTTCACGTCGGGAAACCCGGCGGGCGCTGGCGCGAATCCCTGCGTTGAAGATCTACCGGGGGCAGATCTTGTGCGCCGGCGCGTTGTTCCGGTAGTCGGTCGAATCGACGACCTGGCAGTTGGCGCGGATCAGCTGGCGCAGCTTGTCGAACTCCGAGTACGTCAGCGCCATCGGCGGGAACGTCAGCGGGATGGTCGGCGCGCTCGAGATCGTGCTGCGCAGAGAGGTCAGGAGGTTCTGCGCGCGGCCGGTCTCGAAGATCTTGGCGAAGTTCTGCTCGAACGCCGCGTACACCGGCGCGTACTCGGCGCTCGTCAGGTGCAGCGCGTTCTCGAACGTCCCCTGCTCGGAGTTCATCGAGAGGTTGAAGCTGCCGGAGATGATCTCCTTGCCATCGACCACCATGTACTTCGAATGCATCTGGGCCGCGTAGCTCGCATCCCAGCGATACGCGAACGACTTGAAGCGGACGTCGATACCGGCATCGACCAGCGCCTTCGAGAACAGGAAGTCATTGCGCAGGCACTCGGTCTTCGCCGCCGGGGTGGTCGCGGCCGCCTGGCACGCGGTCACCTCGGCTTGCTGCGCCGCATCGCCCGAGGCAGAGATGTACTCCTGCTGATCGAGGTAGACCTTGATGTCGACGTTCGGGTGATCGTGCTTCTTGGCGAGCAGCGCCTCGGCCACCGGACGGAGCCGGATGTGGCCGGAGGCGATGTGGATCGAGGTCTGGGCGCGCTCGATCGCGGCGACCCACTGATCGGAGACCACGAGGCTCGCCTTGTTGACCGACCAGGTCGCGTGCTCGCTGCCGCCGAGCGTGAAGTTCGGCGAGGTCAGCAGCAGCTCGACGCCCGGCTGATCGGGGACGTCCGCGGTCGTGATCTTCGCGGCCGACTGGCCCTGCGCCGTCGCTGGGCCGACGAAGTCCTTCGAGCCCCACCACAGCTGATCGAACTCGTGCTGGAACGCCGCGGCGAGCTCCGGGCTGTTCTCGATGAACAGCGTGTTCTCGTCGTAGACCGTGGCGCCGGTGTTCGACCAGTTCGCGCTGCCGGTGACGAGCTTCGCCGTCGCGGCGCGGCTCTTGTCGTCGCGGGGACCATCGACGATCAGGAACTTGTGGTGGAGGATCTTGTTGACCCAGCGGACGTCCACGCCCTGCGCTTCGAGCTTGCCGGACTTCGACGCCGCGGCCGCCGTCGCGTCGAGGATCTTGCGATCGTCGCTCGCGGTCTCGAACAGGAACCGGACCTTGACGCCGCGGCTCGTGGCATCGGCGAGCGCCGCGGAGATCCCGGCGTCGGAGTAGCTGTAGATCGAGATGTCCACCGTCTTCTGCGCACCGCGGATCAGGGATGCGATCTTCGCGTTGTGCGTGGCCTCGGCCGCCTGGGGCGAGAAGATCACCGAGATCTTCGCGCCGGTACCGCCGACCAGGCCCTTGTCGCGCGCCGCCTCGAGCAGCGCGCCCAGGGTCGTCGGGCCGACGTAGGGGATCGCATCGAGCTCGGCGAGTGAATCGTACTTGTCGTCATCAGCGGTACCCGCCATGCCATCGGCACCATCGCGGTGCTTGACGATGTTGCCGGCGACGCGCGCGGTGACGTGGGCATCGGCCTTCAGCTTGGCCGCGGTCATCGCCGCGTCGTTGACGAGGGCGAGCACGCCGAGTGCCTCGGGCGAGCCTTCATCGATGCCGCCGTCGGCCTTGCCGTCCGCGAACGCATCGTTCTCGCCGTCCTCGGCCTCCTCCTCCACACAGGCTGGCAGGGTGCCAAGAGCGAGGGAGAACATGGCGAGGAGGGCGCTGAAGCGAAGCATGGCCGCCGGAAGAGCAAGCGTCGCGCCGCGTCAGGGCCCAGCGATCTCGCGATCTTGCGAGTGGCCGGCCTGTCCGGTCGCCAGCGTCCGGTGGCGGCCCAAGTAGCCGGACACACCGGACAAGTGCCAAGCTCGCCGCCGATGAGTCGCGTCGCCGTCACCGGAGCGAGTGGCCTCCTGGGTGGGAACCTGGTCGCGGCCTTGGTCGGCGCCGGCCACGAGGTGGTGGCGCTCCGGCGCGGCACCAGCAAGGTCAGCCAGCTCGACGATCTGGCGATCACCTGGCGCGAGGCCGCCCTGGGTGACGTACCGGCCCTCACGCGCGCGTTCGAGGGCTGCGCCGCCGTGTTCCACTGCGCGGCCTCGCTCGGCGTGATCCGCGAGATCAAGCCGGAGATGCGCGAGACCAACGTCACCGGTACGGCCAACGTGATCGCGGCGGTGCTGGCGGCGAACGTGCCGCGGCTCGTCCATACCTCGTCCGTCGTCGCCGTCGGCCTGTCCACCGATGGGCGCCCGTGCGACGAGACCGCGACCTGGAACTTCGAGCAGGAGGGCCTGATCGACGCCTACGCGATCACGAAGCGCCAGGCCGAGGATCTGGTCAACGCCGCGCACGATCGTCTCGACGCCGTGATCGTCAACCCGACCTACATGTTCGGCCCGCGCGATGCCAAGCCGAGCTCGGGGCGGATGATCCTCGACGTCGTGCGCCGTCGCGCTCCGGGCTGGACGCCCGGCTACAACAACTTCGTCGATGTCCGCGACGTGGCGCGCGGGATGATCGCCGCCTGGCACAGAGGTCGTCGCGGCGAGCGCTACATCCTCGCGGGCCACGACATGTCCTACGGCGACGTGTTCAAGACGATCGCGCGCGTGGCCGGGGTCAAGCCGCCGCGGTTCGCCGTGCCGCACGCGGCCGCGTGGCTGTTCGGCAAGTGGGGCGACTTCCTCGAGGCGCGCGGCAAGGAGCCGCTCGCGAACTCGACGACCATCCGCTACGCGTACACCGACAAGTTCCGGTTCAAGAGCGAGAAGGCGGCCACCGAGCTCGGCTACACGTTCGGTCCGCTCGAGCCCGCGATCGCCGATGCGCTCGCGTGGTTCCGCAGCCACGGCATGCTGCGCTGACGCCCGTCGCGCTGCGGAGGCCAGGACTCGGAGGCCGGTTCGGAGCTCCACGCGGCCTGCTCCGTGCTCGGAACTCCACGCGGTCTACTCGGAGTTCAAAGCCAGGAACCAAGGAAACCAAGCAGCGGACCTGTCTTCTTGCTGGGCGGCGGTGCAATCCGGGTAGATAGCTGTCACCCATGTTCCCGGTTGCACCAGCAGACTCCCTTTGAAGTTCTCCGACCTTGGTTCCTGGCTTCCTTGGTTTGAACTCCGGGCACGCGTTCGATGGAACAGACCGGCGCCCGGCCTCAGCGCGCGTCGGCAGGTACCCGGGTCGCCAGGTAGTCCTTGCCGCGCGTCATCAGCGCACGGAACGCCTCGAGATCGCCCGCGCGGATCACGCTGCGCAGGCGCTCCACGGCGTAGAGCAGCGCGGCCAGCGATTCGGTGCCGTAGTCGTTGAGCGTCTGGATCTCGAAGTACAGATCGGGGTTCTCTGCGGCGACCTTCGAGGCCACGCCGAGCTGCGCATCGAACGTGGTGGAGGACAGCGTGGCGAGCTTGCGCGAGGCCTCGCCGCTCTCGGCGAGCGCGGTGAAGAACGCGATGTTGAGGGCGTGCGAGAGCCCGAGCACGTACGCGATCAGGCGATCGTGGCTCTCGAGATCCATCTCGACGAGCGTCGCCATCGTCGGCTCGAACAGCGCCCGCGCCGCCGCCGTGGCCGCCGGGGCGCCGAGATCGACGAAGATCACGTGCCGCCCGCTGAGCAGCTCGGTGTCCGGCCCGAACATCGGGTGCACCGAGGTGACCTGACCGCCGGCCGCGCGTAGCGCCTGCAGGCCCTTGCGGAGCGGGCTCTTCAGCGAGCCGACATCGAACACCACGCCCTTGGGCGGCGCGGTGGCCATCGCCTCGAGGATCTCCGCGGTCGCGGGCATCGGCGCCGCGATCACGATCATCTCGTGATCGAGCGTGACGGTGCGCCAGTCCGCGTGGTGGACGATGCCCACCGGTCCGGTGCCGTGCGGATCGGCGATCT
Source organism: Myxococcales bacterium (assembly GCA_016720595.1). GTDB lineage: Bacteria > Myxococcota_A > Polyangia > Haliangiales > Haliangiaceae > JABFXX01. Next base: position 105,474 of record JADKKI010000038.1, on the reverse strand, counting down.
CGACGGTGAAGCCCTGCGCGCCGAGGTACCGCACGAACCACCGGCCCATGTGGCCGCAGCCGCCGATCACCAGCACGCGCCGGCCGCTGCCCTCGCCCGCCGCCGCCACGGTGTCCTTCTCCTGGATCGTCAGCGAGCCGCGGATCAGCGCGAGGATCAGCTCCTCGCCGAGCTGCGCGGTGAGCCCGTGCTCCACGGCCGAGGCCCGTGCGCGCTCGACGACATCGCGCTCCTGGCGGTAGTCCCGGGTGGGGATCCCGGCATCGCGCTTGATCTGCCCGATCTTCTGCGCGAGCGCCTGGCGCCGGGAGACCAGGGCGAGGATCTCGCGATCGATCTGCCCGAGCTCGGTGCGGTGAGTATCGAGGCGTGCGCGCGCGTCATCGGCCATGGCGGCACGATACGCCAGCTCGGCCGCGCACCCGTGGCCACCGCCGCCAGGATCGCACGACGCGGTTCAGCCGACCGAGCGCGCGAGGCTCGCGGCCTCTTGCCGCGCCCAGGTCCGCCGGCAGCGGAACGCATCCCCCGCCGACGTGATGATCCGCTCCGCGATCGCCGGGTGCTGCGCCACCTGATCGAGCGCGGTGCCGAGCTCTTGCCAGCGCCGTCCGGCCACACCGTCGTACGAGCCGAGGTACGCAGAGGCGACCTCGATCTCGAGCGGCAGCCGCGTCTTCAGATGACGGCGCAGCACGTTGTGCGACAGCGTGGTCCTCTCGAGCACGTACATCCAGCCCATCGCCTCCGACACGCTGCGAAACTGTGGGATCGCGAGGCACACGGGCAGGAGCGTCACCTCGGCGGCTCGGATCCCCAGCGCCACGAGATCCAGCGCGAGGAAGCCGGCGCGCGAGCGCCGCGGCAGATCGAGGATCCGATCGAGGTTCGGCGTCATCGCGATCGCGCTGTCGAGCGGCGTCTCGAAGCCATACGCTCGCATCAAGAACTGGAGGTAGTCGAGCCGGCCCAGATCCGCGTGGAACAGCGCATCGAGCTCTCGATCCGCATCGGTGTGATGCACCCGCGTCTCGTGGTCGAGGCGCTCGATCATCCAGGACAGGGCGGTCACGTCCGACGAGGTGGTGCAATTCTCGGAGCGATCGCGCCGCAACGTGGAACCACGGGATCTCCGGGGGTTGAGCTGCGGTCCGCACGAGGCGCGCACGGCGGGCACGTGCGCCAGCGCGCAGCGAGTGCAGCCGCCTCAGGTGGGACGACGTGCGATGACGACCTTGGCGACCAGATGCGCCTCGGTGGTGGCGCCCGGGAAGCCGACCTCGCCGACCAGGGCGCCGAGATCGTCCTCGAGGTAGTCCGCGTAGAACGGCTCGTGGAACTCGCGCGGAAACTCGCGCAGCGCCGTCGCGATCTCCGCGCTCTCGCCGAGCTGCGCCGAGTCCTCGATCACGAGCAGCCCGCCCGGCTTCACCACCCGCAGCATCTCGCGCACCACGTTCCGGCGCGCGTTGCGCGGCAGCTCGTGGAACATGTACGTGCTGGTCACGATGTCGAACGTGGCATCGGCCCACGGCAGCGCCTCGCCGTTCTCCACCGCCAGCGTCAGCTCCGCGACATCGGCGAGCCGGCGCCGCGCCGTGCGAATGTAGGCCGGCGATAGATCCACGCCGTGCAGCTGCATCGCCGGATGCGCGCGGGAGATCTGATGCAGCGTGCGCCCGGTGCCGCACCCGATGTCGAGGAGGCGCATCCGCTCTCGCCCGCCGTGCGACTGCACGTGGCGCGTGATCGGCGGGATGATCTGGCGGCGCATCACATCGGCCGTGCCGCGGAACAGCAGCTCCACGCCGAGCTCGTAGACCTCGGCCGAGTGGTCGCTGAAGTAGCCGTCGGTCTGCCAGTGGAAGTTGCGGCGGTAGTAGGCCGGGTACTGCTGCTTGTCGACGGCCGGGATGTCCTTGTAGTCGCCGCGCCGCATCCGGCGCACCACGTTCGGGGTGTCCCGCATCAGCTGCGGCAAGGCGCGCATGTACTGCCGCACCGGCAGATCGAACAGCAGCTCGCGCGGATACATCCCCGCATCGACGTTCGCGAGATCGCGCGCGTGCAGCTCGTCCCGACGGCGCAGCAGGGCGCGGAGCTGCGTCGCATCGACCTTGGGGCGCGGCGTGCGCGTGACCAGGCGTGCCGCCTCCTGGAGGACGGTGGCGTTGATCAGAAAGCCGAGGTGCTGGGAGCGATAGGCGAGACGATCGAGGCGACTGAGCATGGTTAACGGACCTTGCGGCGCCGGGTCCGCACGATCACTGTACCAACCGCCAGGCTGATGACCAGCGCCGCTGGTCCGCCGCCGCCATCACCAGTCTCGCAGCAGCCCTTCGGCGGCTTCTGGGTCAGATCCTGCCCCGGGGGCTCGTCGAATAGCGCGGGGCACTCGAGCACCGTCGAGCTGATGCCGAGCTGGTTCCGCAGGCTGCACCATGCACGTGGCACGAGGTTCGGACAGGTGGCCGGGTTCGCCTCGTAGGTCATGTCTGCGCAGTCGTAGACGCACTGATCGTGCTGCCGGGTGCCGGCCGTGCACTCCACCGGGCCCGCGATGTCCTGATACTTGAGGACGCTGGTCCACGAGGTCAGGTCCGTGGTCTTCATGATGCCGGCCCCGTCGGAGGGCGTCTGCATCGCGCCGAAGTTCTGCGTGCACGCCCACAGTTCGCCGGCGGCGTTCTCGGCGAGGCAGTTGATGTGCGGCGCGCCGGCGACCGTCTCCCAGGTGGTCGGGGTCGCCGCGCGCGCCACGAACGTGCCGCTGTTGCGCGTGGCGGCGACGAGGTCCCCGTTCGCGCGGGCAACGAAGGCGATCTCGTCGGTCTTCTCGAGGATCCTGGTCCAGCTGGTGCCGCCGTTGTCGCTCCGCCAGATCGCGTCGCCGATCCCGCCGTTCTGAAGGGTGACGCGCACGAACACCGTGTCCGGCGTGCCTGCCTTGATCCCGACGATGTCGATCGACGAGTTGTCCGAGGTCGTGAACCCGGTCGACGTGACCGGCGTGAAGCTCGTCCCGCCGTTGACCGACTTGTAGATCTGGAAGCTCCGCACGCCGCCGGTCAGCCGGTAGCCCGAGAGGTAGACCCGGGTCGCATCCGTCGGCGCGACCTCGATGCTGTTGTACCAATCGTTGACCATGCCCGCGGTGGCTGACGTCGGGAACGTCAGGCCGTTGTCCGTGCTCCGGTAGATCTTCGCGTCACCGGGCGTGCTGACGTCGCCGACGTCGGCGGCGGCCATGAACAGCGCACCCGTGGGGCCCTGCGTGATCGACGAGAAGAACTTCTTCGCGAACTGCGTGGGCTGGAACGAGCAGCCATCGCGCATCACCAGCGAGCCATCGAACGTGGTCGCGAACACCGCGCCCGAGGGGGTGTAGACGTAGTCGGGATCGTACATCCCGCCGTACAGGATCGCCTTCTCGCAGAACCAGTGCCAGGTGGCGCCGCTGTCGTGCGAGATCACCATCCCGAACGTCATGCCCGCGGCGATGTCGGCGTCGTTGCCCTGCCGGAAGTTGATCGTCGAGGTGTTCGGCGCGCGACCGTTCGCGTGGGCGAGCCCTGCGGCCGCCAGTACAGCTACGATCGCGAGCTTCCTCAGCATGGACTCCGAAGGTATCGCGCCCGGGTGCCAGGAGGAAACCCGAACGCCGTGGCCCCGCTCACGCTCCCTGACGCGCCCTGTGGCGACGGCGTTTCGCCGTGACGGCCCCGGCGAGGACCAGCCCGGTCAGGAGCGCCGTCGGCCCTCCCCCGGCCCCTGTGTCACAGCAGCCTGGATCCTTCGCCGGAGTCGTCTGGGGCGGTGGCGCGTCGGTCGGCTCGGCGCAGTCGATCACGTCGGTCGTGATGTCGAGCTGCCGGCGGAACGCGCACCAGTACGCCGGCGCGACGTTCGGGCACATCGCAGGATCGACGGCGTAGACGGGCTCGCGACAGTCGTAGACGCACTCGTCGTGCTGACGCGTCCCGCCGGGGCACTCCACGGGCCCGGCGATGTCCTGGTAGCGGAGCACCGGCGTCCAGGTCACGAGATCGGTCGTCTTCATGATCCCGGCGCCGTCCGAAGGGATCACGGGCACCATGCCGGGCGAAGATCCGTAGTTCTGCGTGCACGCCCACACCTCGCCGGCGGCGTTCTCGACGAGGCAGTTGAGGTGCGGCGCGGAGGGCACCGGCTCCCAGGCATCGCCGAGCGAGGGTGCACGCGAGACCACCGTTCCGGAGGTGACGGTCCCCGCGACCAGGTCGCCGTTCGCTCGGATCACGAACGAGATCGGTTCGGGCCGATCGAGCAGCTTGGTCCACGTCGCGCCGGCGTCGCGGCTGCGATACAGCGAGCTCGGCCGATCCGGAGCCTCCGACAGCACGACGAACAGCGTGTCCGGATCACCGCGCAGGATCCCCTTGATGTCGATCGATGTGTTCTCACTCGGCGTCGGAGGGACCGAGGCGACCGGCGCGAAGCTCGCACCGCCATCCATGCTCTTGTAGAACTGCCAGGTGCGGCCCGACGGTGTGCTTCGATATCCGGACAGATAGACGCGGGTCGGGTCGGTGGGTGCGACCTCGATGCTGCTGTACCAGTCACCGACCTGGCCCGCCGTGGCGATGCCGGGGAACGACACCCCATCGTCGGTGCTCCGGTAGACCTTCGCATCGCCCGGGCTCGGAGCGAACGCGGCCTCCGCGGCGGCGAACAGCAACGCGCCATCGGGACCGACGGTGATCGTCGAGAACATCGCCTTGCCGAACACCGTGGAGTCGAACGTGCAGCCATCGCGGTTCACCAGCGAGCCGTCGAACGTGGTCCCGAACAGCACGCCGCTCGCGGTGTACGCGTAGTCCGGATCGAAGTTTCCGCCGTACTTCACCGCGAGCTCGCAGATCCAACGCCAGCTCGCGCCGCCATCGTGGGACAGCAGCAAGCCGAACGTCATCCCCGCGGCGATGTCCTGCTCGTGGCCCTGGCGAAAGTTGATCGTCGAGGTCGCCGCCGGGCGCCCGTTCGCGGCGGCGAGCCCTGCGGCACCGGCGAGCAAGGCGAGGATGAGGGCGGCACGGACAACCATCCCCAGAGTATGCGCACGGCGCGGGCCGCAGCACGACGAGGAATGGCTCACCACCGCTGACGCTATGCGAGGCCGATCTCGCGCAGGCGCTGCTCGAGGTACTCGCCAGCGGTCAGGCTCGGGTACCGGGCCGTACCGCCCGTGCGCGCGATGCAGCTCGCGAGCGGCGCCAGGCTGACGTTGGTGCGGGCGTGGATGAAGCACGGCATCGAGAACCGCTCGCTCGAGCTGTCCCCGGGGTTGACCACGCGATGGGTGGTGCTCTTGTAGAGCCCGTTGGTGACGTTCTGGAGCATGTCGCCCGCGTCGACGACGATGGTGTCGAAGCCGGTGTGGATCGGCATCCACGTGCCGTCGTGCCGCTTGAGCTCGAGGCCCTCCGAGGTAGCGCCGGAGAGCAGCGTGATCAGGTTGATGTCCTCGTGGGCGGCCGAGCGCACGGCACCCGGCGGCACGTCCTTGGCGACCGGTGGGTAGTAGAGGACGCGGACGATGGTGTCGGAGTCGGTGGCCATCTCGCGGAACTGGCGCGCCGGCTCGTCGAGGTACTCGGCCGCCGCCTCGAGCAGGATCCCGCCGAGCTGCTCGAGGTGGCGGTACAGCTCGACCAACGTCGGCCCAAACGCGGGGACCTCGCTCGGCCAGAAGTTCGGCCCGAACATGCGATGCACCGGATGATCGTCGGGCACGTCGGGACGACCGACCTGCCAGAACTCCTTGAGGTCAGGGGCCGTCGAGTCCTTCGCGTGCTCGCGCCCGAACCCGGTGAAGCCGCGCTGCCCTTTCTTCGCGGGGTCGTGGTAGCGGGCCTTGGTCTCGGCAGGGAGGTGAAAGAACGCCTTCGCCACGCCGTACGCGCGCTCCATCAGCGCGTCGCCGACGCCGTGGCTCCTGACGGCGAAGAAGCCGGTGTCGGACAGCGCGCCTCCGACCGTCTTGACGAAGCCCTGCCGCGCCGCACCGCCACTCGCCCAGTCGCGGAGATCGACCACGGGGATGTTCTGCACAGGCATCGCCACGAGTATCGCCGAGCGCCGACGCGAGATCTAGACGCGCATCGCCTTGCGCGCGAGCGCATCGATCCGCGCCTTGGGCGCGATCACCAGCGCCTCTTTCTCCGTGCGCGACAGCTGCTTGACGGCGTACTCGAGCCGCAGCGCACCGCCCTTGGTGCGGCACCGCCGGGTCAGGAGCACCCGGAGCGGCCCGCGTCCCCGCGTGTACCGCGCCCCCGTGCCGGCATCGTGCGCGGCGATCCGCGCGGCCACATCGCGGGCGATCCCACAGTAGAGCGTGTCATCGGCGCAGCGTGCGACGTAGACGTACCACCAGCTCACCGCCCGAGTGTACGCTCGACCGCAGTGAACGAAGGCGATGACGCCACGCTCCCCGACACACGCGGCGGGCTGACGGATCCGGTACCACGGGTCTCGGCCGTGGACCTCGGCGAGCGCTACGAGGTGGGGCCGCTACTCGGCCGCGGCGGCATGGGCGAGGTCCGCCTCGCGCGCGACCTGCGAATCGATCGCGAGGTCGCCGTCAAGCTGATGCACGGCGCGCATCGCGACGAGCTCACGCTTGGCCGGTTCTTCCGCGAGGCGCGCGTGCAGGGCGTGCTCGAGCACCCCGCGGTGGTGCCGGTCCACGATCTCGGGATCGATCGCGACGGCAACCCGTACTTCGTGATGAAGAAGCTCTCCGGGATGAGCCTCCAGGAGGTGCTGACCAGCAAGGATCCCAGCGTCGCCGAGCGATGGCCCCGGCGCACACTCCTCGCCCGCCTGATCGACGTCTGCCTTGCCGTGGAGTTCGCCCACTCGCGCGGCGTGATCCACCGCGACATCAAGCCCGCGAACATCATGATCGGGGACTACGGCGAGGCCTACGTCCTCGACTGGGGCCTCGCGAAGGTCTCCGCCGAGGGCGAATCGTTCCGCGGGGTGGCGCCGCTCTCCGGCGATGACATCGGCCACACGCTCGTGGGTGATCTGCTCGGCACGCCTGGCTACATGTCGCCCGAGCAGGCGCGCGGCGAGGCCGTGGACTGGCGCACCGATGTGTTCGGGCTCGGCTGCGTGCTGTACGAGATCCTCACCGGGTTCTCGGCGATGCCGCGCGGCATCGCGGCGCTCGCGATCTCGGTCGGTGCGCCTCACCACCGGCCCTCCGAGCGCACGAGCGACATCCCGCCGGAGCTCGACGATCTGTGCGTGCGCGCCACCGTCGCGAACGCCGCGGATCGGCCCACGGCACGCGAGCTCGCCGCGGGGCTGCAGGCGTATCTCGACGGCGATCGCGACGATGCGCGCCGGCGTGAGCTCGCGGACGAGGCGGTCGCCACGGCGCGTGAGGCCGCACGTCGGCCCGGCGACGAGGGCCGTGCGATCGCGATGCGTTCGGCCTCCAGCGCGCTCGCTCTCGATCCGAGCCACCAGGGCGCGCAGGAGGTCCTCGGTTCGCTGTTGTTCGACATCCCCGACACCCTGCCGGCCGAAGCCGTGGCCGCCGCGGATCAGGAGCGCGGCGAGGTGCGTCAGCGCGTGATCCGCAAGGCCGGGTTCACGTACCTGTTCTCGATCTTCGTGCTCGCTGGGACCTTCGTCCTCGACGTCCGCCAGGTCTGGCCGATCGTGCTCGGCATCGTGCTGTGCGCCACCACCTCGACCTATGCCTTCCTGCTCGCGCGCCGCCCGATGCCGATGGCCTCACCATGGTTCATCGGCTTCACCCTCGTGAACTGCGCCACGGTGTCGACCACGGGCCTGATCTTCGGCGTGCTGCTGATGCTCCCGATGTTCGTGATCGGATCGCTCTCGGCCTTCCTGTCGTTGCCGACCCGGCACAGCCCGTGGACCATCATCGGGATCCACCTGCTCCCCATGGGCGTGCTGCTCACGCTCGAGCTCACCGGCATCCTGCCGCGCTCGTTCGACATCAGCGCCGGCACGCTCGTGATCACGCCCTACGCGCTCGGGATCACCCCGCTCAGCCTCGCCCTGGTGTTCGGCTCGTCGTTCCTGGTCCAGCTCGGCAGCACCATCGATCTACAATCCGGGTTCCGCGTGGCCCAGGAGGCGGCGCAGAACCGGATCCACGCGCAGACCTGGCACCTGAAGCAGCTGCTGCCGCGCGAGGGCACGCTCGAGACCGGTCGGACCCCGAAGGTCTGAGCGTCAGCCCCTTGGCGCGTCCCGGCAGCGGGTCAGCCGACCTTGTGCTCGATCTCGGGCGCGGAGGCGAAGAATCGGTTGCGCTTGGGATCGTTGAACCGCTTGTAGTCGATCAGCCACGGCGTGACCTGTGCGGTCCCGTTCTCGAGCCGGATCGTGGCGGCCATCGGCGTCACGGTGCGGTAGCTCGAGTCCGGCGGGAGATCGTTGTTGTCGGCGCCGCCGGCGGAGAACAGCGTGATCAGCGACGTGGAGTCCGAGTACATCGACCGCATGCCCGCATCCACCTTCTCGTGGCCACGGACCATCATCGAGCAGCCGAGCTTCTGCATGAACGCCTCGAACTGCAGCTTCCCGAACGGGAACCGCGCGTTCTGCGCCTGGAGATCATCGGGGATGTAGTCTGCCGTCGAAGGATCGCTCCACAGCATCTGGAACCGGAGATCCGGATCGTTCAGCGATGACATGTCCACGAACTTCGACTTGATGTCCGCGTCGCGCGGGATGCCCGCGTGGACGAACATCAGATCGTCGAAGAACAGCATGTTCGGGAGCTCCTCGAACATCTTCATGTACTCGGCGAACACCTCGCCGGACATGTGGCCGATCAGCGTGTTGATCGCCTCGGCGGGCTTCACGCCGCCGTAGATGCGCCCGCGATATTCGATGTAGTACTCGTGGTTGCCGCGGAGCGGGAACACGTGGTCCGGCGCCGCGAGATAGAGCTGCATCACCGCGCGGAGCACGCCGTTGTAGCTGAACCGGCCGCGATCGATGTAGTCCCCGAGCAGCACGAGCTTGGGCTCGGGCTTGGTCTTGTCGAGCTTCCACGCCTCGAGCTTGGCGAAGAAGTCGGCCTGCAGCAGCGCGCCCTTCAGGCAGCTGTAGCAGCCGTGCAGATCGCCGAGCACGGTGAGCTCGTAGACCTTGTTGGGCTCGGCCGGATGAACGTAGACGTACCCGTCGAGGAACGGCCGCTCGCCCGCGAAGTCCGCGATCGAGGTGCGGCCGGTCAGCCGGTTGGTGCCCGCGAGCCGCTGCTCGGTGAGCTTGGCGACGAAGCGGTGCATGAGATCGAGATCGGCATCGACCTGGGTCTTGATCCGGCCCGGATCGGCCGAATAGTGCTGCTCGAACCCGGCGAAGAACGGGTGGTCGTCGAGCCGGCTCCGCGCTCCGGCGATCGGCTGGGCGATCGCCACGCGGCTCTGATCCCGCAGGATCTCGATGTCCGCCGGGGACAAGGTCGACGTGGAATCGAGCAGGGCCTCGAGCTCGTCGCGAAACTTCTTCTCGGCCGGGTGGACGGTGCCATCGGCGTAGATCAGCTCGTCGATCGTGGCCAGCAGCTCGTGCTGGTTATCGCGCTCGAAGGTCTGGAAGATCTCGTAGCTGCGGAGCTTGAGCTTCGCGTAGACGAACTTCTCGACGTCCTCGCCATCGGCGACCGCCTCGTCGAACAGGTCCTTCACGCCGTGATCGATCTGCTCGAACACCTCGTGGAAGTGCCCGACGAACTTGTTGACGACCTCGTCGCGGGTCTTGGCGTCGGCATCGGGCATCGCGGCCTTGGCGCGCGCGGTGACCAGCTGGCGGATATAGATGCGGACGAACGTCTTCTCGGTGAAGTCGAACTCGCCATCGATGTACCCGAACGCCGTCAGGTAGAAGATGATGGCGTTCATCTGCTGCTCGGCGACGTCGGGATTTGAGCTGAAGGTGAGCATCGACCGGGTGAGCTTGCCCCTTCGATCGAGGTGGGTGCAAGAGCGCGGCGCCCCCGCCTGGGATATGATTTGCTGGTGCGACCTGGGGTCACGGCCATGTTCGGCGCGCTGGGCGCGCTGGGGGCCCTCGCGTCGACGGTACACGCGGATCCCCAGCTCGAAGCCAGCGGGTTTGCCGGCGTCGCCTACCTCGGAGCGGAGAGCCAGCTCGGCGATTCCTGGGCTCCGGAGCAGGTCCCCGGTACCGCCCCGGTGTTCGGGGCCCGGCTCAACATGCTGGGCCCCCCCGTGGTGGACCAGAATGGCCTCAAGCTCCAGCTCGGTGTGGAGCTCGAGCTCGCGATCGCCACCGCGTTCACCGGCGGCACCGCGATCGCCGACGGCGGCCGGCGATCGTACTTCGCGCCGGTGTTCGGGTGGCGCGGCCACCTGTTCACCCGGGTGATCAGCAGCGACACGTTCCAGCTCCACCTCGTGGCCGGTGCCGGCGGTGCCACGGTCGCCTCGTCCTCGCCGTTCATGCGGAAGGAGACCGACGCGATGCTGTACTGGGGCCCGGGCTTCGCGATCCCTGTCGGGGACAGCGCCTGGCAGATCCGGGTCGATGGCCGCCATGGCCTGATGCCGGCGCGCAACGGCGGATTGACCTCCACGCTCGAGCTCCAGCTCGGCGTCTCGACCTCGTTCGCCCTGCCGCACAAGAAGCGCGTGATCCCTGCGCGCAAGGATCTCCCGCCGCCGCAGCCGATCGTCGACGAGAGCGACACCGATGGCGATGGCCTCCCGGATCGCCTCGACAAGTGCCCGACCGAGAAGGAGACCCCGAACGGGATCAGCGACGGCGACGGCTGCCCCGAGCCCGACACCGATGGAGATCGCGTGATCGGCGATGCCGACAAGTGCCCCGATGCGGCCGAGGACTTCGACGGCTTCCAGGACGAGGACGGCTGCCCCGAGCTCGACAACGATAGCGATGGGCTCGAGGACGTGCGCGACAAGTGCCCGTCCGAGCCCGAGGTCCGCAACGGCTTCGAGGACGACGACGGGTGCCCCGACAAGGTGCCCGCCGACGTGACCAGGACGCTGGCGGGGACGCAGAAGGTCACGTTCGAGACCAACCGCGCGCGGGTGACGGATCCGGCCAAGAAGGCGCTCGCGAACGTGATCTCGGTGCTCGGCCGGTACGGCAGCCTGAAGATCGTCGTGATCGGCCACCCCGTGAAGGCCGGCGGCGAGGACCTCGCGCGGCGCCGCGCCGAGGCCGTGAAGTGGCACCTGATCGATGACGGGATGATCGCGCAGGAGCGGGTGGAGACCCGGATCGGCGACGTCAAGAAGTCTCCGGCCGTCGAGCTGCAGCTGCTCGTCCGCTGATCTATGCTCCGCGGATGATCAAGTCTCTCCTGGTGGTGGCCGGGCTGTCGCTCGTCGCGAGCAACGCCTCGGCCGAATCGAAGTCGTGGGCCGCGCTCAAGGGCAAGCTCCCTGCGGGCACGATGATCGTCGGCGGCGCCGATGCCACGGCCCTCCGCGGCACGCCCTCGTTCGGCAAGCTCGTCGAGTGGATCGTCAAGGAGGAGAAGGACGTCGGCGCCATGCTCGACGTGGTCAAGGCGACCTGCGGGATGGAGCTGCCGGCGATGCTCGGCGACATCGCGTTCGCCGTCGACAACAAGGAGAAGGCCGTGATCGTGATCGGGCTCGCGGGCACCGATCAGACCAAGCTGACCGACTGCATCACCAAGGTGATGGCGAAGGTCGATCCGAAGGTCAAGCTCGTCGCGAAGGCCGATCCGAAGACCAAGCTCACCGAGTACTCGGTCACCTCGGAGACCGACAAGCTGTACGCGGCGTGGCTCGCGCCCGACGTCGTCGCGATCTCGGTCGAGGAGAACGGCCATGCGCCGCTCGACGCGATGATGGTCGGTGCCGCGGCGACCGGGGATCTCGCGACCTACCTCGGCAAGGTCGGTACGCCACCGGCCGTGTGGGCCGCGTTCGCGGTCAACGACGATGGGGTCAAGGGCGGCTGGGGCACGCTCACCCTCGGTAGCACCCTGAAGTTCGCGCTGCGGATCACCGCGATGACCCCGAAGGACGGCGACAAGGGCCGCGCCGAGATGAAGAGCATGCCGAAGAAGGGCATCGAGCGCGCGGCGAAGCAGCCCGAGCTGAAGAAGATCTTCCAGGCGATCAAGATCGGCGGCAAGGGTGCCGAGGTGACCGTCGACGCGGCGATCCCCGAGACCTCTCTGCCCTCGCTCCTGCCTGCGTTCGACAAGGTGTTCTGAGCGACCAACGGCCCGCGGGCGGAGTTGCACGCACCACCGGGCGGAAGGTTGCCCCTCCGCCCCGGTGGTGCGATCGTCGTTCGATGCTTGGCAAGTGGCTGGTCGCGGTGATCGCGGTCAGCGGATGCAAGGAGCGGCGCGCCGAGCCCGAGGAGCCCGTCTTGGATCCGGCGATCGCGAAGATCGCGACGGCCAGGCTCGATCTCGTCCGCCGCTCGGTCGCGGCGCTCCCCGGAGCGACGACGAGCCTGCCCACGTGTCACCCGGGCGCAGGCGTGAAGGTACTGTCGAGAGAGACCGCCGATGTGATGACCGGCGGCAAGGGCGACGCGAGGATCCCGGGGTACGCGCGACCGAACAACGACGATCGCTACTTCGACGACCTGAGGTCGAGAGACGCGTCCAGCGTCGAACGTGCCGTCAAGAACCTCGGGGACCTGCAGGGGCTCGCGCTGTTCGCGATGGACGAGGTCGAAGCACCGGTCGCCGGAGCGTCGATGCTGATCAGCCCGGCCACGATCAAGGGCCGGGTCGTCGTGTTCGATCTGAACGCGAAGCCGACGTGCATGTCGACGATCGAGGTCCGCGGCGGCGAGATCGGGTCGGTCCACGTCAAGAAGACGGCGCGGTCCGACGAGATCCAGCGAGCCTTCGAATACGCGGCCGAGCAGGACATCACGGACAAGCTCGACCATGCGATCGCAGCGACGGTGAAGAACGCCGAGCGATAGAGATCTAGATCGACGGCGAACTAACCGCCCCGGGCGAGGAGCCGTACCCACGCCGCATACTCGCGCACGAGCCAGCGCACCGCGCGGCGGCGATCGGTGTACTCGAGGCTGTCGGCGATGTGCCAGACCTGCGGCTCGAGCCCCGCGGCGCGAAACAACCGCGCGGCTCGCCGGCCATGGAACGGCTGGGTGACGAGCCACACCCGCCGCGCACCCCGCGGTGCGAGCAGCGCCGCCGTCAGCCGCGCATTGTCGGCGGTGGTCAGGGCGGCATCCTCGACGAGGACCTCGGGCACACCCGCCGCCTGGAGGGCCTCTGCGAGCACGCACGCCTCGGCGCGCTGGGCGCCCCGCGTGATGCCGCCGGTGGCGATCACCAGCGGCGCACCGCCCGCGTGGAACAGCTGCGCCGCCGCGCGCACGCGCTCCGCGAGCACGGGGCTCAGGGCATCGCCGGGCGCGAGCGGGGCGCCGAGGACGACAATGGCGTCGAGCGGCTCGAGCGCAGCGCCGCGAACGACGAGCGGCCCCTCGAGCGCGCGCGCGACCCAGCCGACCATCACGGCGCGGGAGCGTCGAGACGTTCCGGGAGATCGGCGACCACGTAGGCGAGGACCGCCATCGCCGCCGCCGCATCGGCGAGCTGCTGCGGATCCACCTTGTCGAGCGTGTCGGCCTCGCTGTGGTGGATGTCGAAGTAGGTGCGGTTGTTGGAGTCGAGGTTCAGCGTGGGCACGCCGCTGGCGATCATCGGCTCGACGTCGGTCCCCGCGTGATCCGAGGGCCGGATCCGCGCGGCATCGATCGGCTGGAGCAGCGAGGCGAGGTCGGTGAGACGCGCGAGCACGCGATCCTTGATCTCCGGCTTGCTCGCGAGCGAGAACCCACGTGGGGAGAACCCGCCGCCATCGCTCTCGACGGCGAGCACGGTCTTGCCGAGCTCGGCCGCGTGATCCGCGGCATAGGCCTTGGCACCCCACACGCCCTTCTCCTCGCTGGTGAACAGCACCACCCGGATCGTGCGGCGGGGCTGGAGGCCGAGCTTCTTGAGGATCGTGATCGCCTGCATCATCGTCACGCAGCCGGCGCCGTCGTCGTGCGCGCCCTGCCCCACGTCCCACGAATCGAGGTGGCCGCCGATCACCACGACCTCGTCGGGGAATTCGCGCCCCGTGAGCTCGCCGAGCACGTTGGCGCTCTCGGCATCCGGCAGCTGCTGCGATTCGAGGTGGAGGCGGACCTGGACGGGGCCGGTCGCCGCGAGCCGCGTGATCAGCTCGGCGTCCTCGACGGTGACCGCCGCGGCCGGGATCTTGGGCTGCGCGGGGTCATAGCTGAGCGCGCCCGTGTGCAGGGTGTGCAGGCTGTGCGGGGTCACCGAGCGCATCAGCACCCCCACCGCACCGAGCTTCGCCGCGAGCGAGGGCCCCGCCGTGCGGTACGGCACGGCCACGCCATAGCCGGCGTGGCCCTTGGTCTCGGACCATGGCGGCATCGCCACGTCGTAGAGCACGATCGCGCCCTTGACCTCCGCGGCGCGGGTCGCGAGCTCGGCGAAGTCGTGGATCACGACGACGTTCGCCGTCAGCCCGCCCTTCGGCGTGGGCACGGTGCCGCCGAGTCCGAGCACCGGCAGCGGGCGAGCCACCGGCGCGAGCAAGGCCGCGTCTTCGACCCCGCGGACCCAGTGCCCGACCATGACCTTCTCGGTGCGCACCACGTGGCCATCGTCCTTCATCGCCTGCGCCGCCCACGCGACGGCGCGCTCGAGCTCGGGCGAGCCACTCGGCCGGTGCCCGATCCGATCCGTCAGGAAGGCGAGCTTGGCGTACGCACCGCGATCCGCGTGCCCGGCGGCGAGGATGTTCGCCGCGACCTCGCGGTAGCGATCGGCGATCGAGACGGTGGGCGTCAGGGCCGGCCCGTACGAGCTGGTATCGGAGATCCAGGCCGCGACGTGATCGCCGCCCTGGGAGGGGCCGGCGCACGCGGCGACGGCGAGCAAGGCGAGGACGGGCTTCACGAGACCTCCAGCTCCGAGGGTTCGGCGTGCGGCGTCTCCGGGAGGCACCGCTTGGCGATCTGGACGAGCAGCTCGACCACCACGACGAGGCGCTCGGCCTGGGTCGCCGAGCGCCCGAGCGCGAGATCGGACAGCGGCATCGGGTGATCGAGCGGCGCACCGCGACCGGGGTACACGCGGTAGCGCAACCCCTCCTTGTCCCAGTACGCGAGCCAACCATCGAGCGCGAGCACGGCGCGGGTGCGCAGATCCTCGTCGAGCAGCTGGGTGAAGGCGAGCGCGCTACCGCGGGTCTTGAACCGCTCGTCGAACTGCGCATCGCCGGTCTTGAACAACGGTGCGGCGGGTGGCCCTGCCGGGTTCGTGCCGAGCGCGCGCGGCGCGATCGCCCACATCGTCAGGGTCGCGCCCCGCAGCTCGTCGATCTCGCGGCCGAGCACCACATCGAGCGCGAGGACACAGCCATCGATCCGCTCGACCCGCACGCGGACCTCCATCCCGGCGGCATCTCCGACGATCACCGTCGAGACCAGGCCACCTTCGCCGCGCGTGGTCAGGCTGTGCACATCGGTGAGCTCGCGCTTGAGGCCGGCCACCAGCGCGCCCGTATACGTCGACCAGGTGGGATCGGGGATCGGGGGGGTCTCGCTCGCGATCGGGATCCGCGAGAGCTCGTCCTCGCGAACGCGGCGAGACGCGTCGGCGATCATCAGGATGCCGAGCAGCGGCAGCAGGTAGTGGTGCGACCAGTGGAAGCCATAGCCACCGAGCAGCACGAACGCGAGACCGAGCCCCACCTTCCGGCGCGCCTCGCTCGCGGCCCACGCACACGAGGCGAGGGTCCAGGCGAGGGTCGCGACCGCGAGCAGGTACAGCGCGAGCCGCGGATCGGCCTGCGCCTCGTTCATCTCGACGCCGATCGCCAGGGCCGCGGCCTTGGCCACGGTCGGGTAGTACGCGCGCGCGAGCACCGCTCCCAGCGCCGCCGAGCCCATCGCGATCACCACCGGTCCCGGCCGGGTCACCGCACGCGCGAACGGGCGCGGCGCGAAGCAGTACGGCGAGACCAGCGCAGCCAGCGCGAGCGCGATCACGCCCACCGCCACGAGCTGCGTCCCCGGCCCATCGAACTGATTCTCGGGCCACAGGAACACCGAACCGAGGGAGTTCGCGGTGTGGAGGAGCAGCGGCACCGCGATCACCGGGAGCCCGACCTGGAGCCCCAGATCGCGCCCCTTCCCGATCGCGCTGACGCACACCGCGATCACCGCCATCGCGAACATCGCCTCGAGGAGGATCGTCAGAGCCGCCGGCACGGAGACGATCAGCGGCACCGCGGCGAACGCGGCCGCGATCCCCACCAGCCCGATCGCCACCAGATCGCGGAGCCCGACCTTGGACCTGACCGCCGCTGCGCAGCGCATGCCGATCGCGAGCGCGGCGAGCACGCCCGCGAAGTAGAACAAGAACAGCGCGAAGTAATCGAGCGCGGTGTACCAGCCGGGGTACGGCCCCGACGCGGGCCGGAGCAGCGGCACCGCCATCCGATTGATCGCGACCTCGAGCACCGCCACGACCAGCAGCACGTGCGTCACCGTGATCCGATCGAGCACCGCGACCTTGGCCACCGCGGGTGGGTCGTCGGTCCGCGCCGTCGGCGCCACCGCGGCCTCGCGCTGCGCACGCGCGAGCCCGAGCCAGCCGTTGAGCACGAGCATCGCGCCCGTCGCGAACAGCAGGCCATTGCGGATGTCGACGCGCCCCCGCATCACGGCGATCCACGCCGCTGCCATGATCACCACGACCCCGGCAATGGTGGTGGCCAGGGGCCCTGGGAAGCGGCGTTCGGACAAGTCCGAAAAACGTAGCCTTCTAGGACAGTTGGGTCAAGGACGGCGCCAAAAACTGGGGCGCTGCGCCCAGCTCGGGCGATACCTACATGTGGTGAAGGCAAACAGCGCGTCCTGGTTCGCCGGTTTGGTCGCTCTGCTTCTCACCAGCGGCTCCGCGATCGGCTCACCCACGCAGCCGATCGTCGTGCTCGATCCTGGCCACGGCGGCTCGAATCCCGGCACCAAGGGCGCCGGGTTGCACGAGAAGCAGCTGACGCTCGTCATCGCGAACCTCGTCGCGACCAAGCTCCGCGCCGCGAACATCACCGTCGAGCTGACCCGCTCCGACGACCGCACGCTCACGCTCCGCCAGCGCGTGGCGATCGCCGATCGACGGCCGGCGGACCTGTTCGTCTCGATCCACGCCAACGCCTCTCCCACCCGCACGCAGCGCGGCTACGAGACCTTCGTGCTCACCGCCCGCGGCGTCGACATCGATGGCCGCGCCCTGCGCTCGGACACCACCACGCCACGCCCGGGCGTGGATCCCGAGATCGCCCTCGTCCTCGACGACGTCGAGCGCGGCGCCTCGCAGTGGGAGGCCGCAGATCTCGCCTCGCGGATGCAGCGCTCGCTCCGCGATCGGCGCGGCAAGGAGGGCGATCGCGGCGTGCGCCAGGATGCGCACCACGTGCTGCTCGGCGCCACGATGCCCGCCGTCCTCGTCGAGGTCGGCTTCCTCGATCACCCCGTCGAGGGCAAGGAGCTCGCGGACCCCGCGGTCCAGCAGCAGCTCGCCAACGCGATCGCCGAGGCGATCACGGAACAGCTCGCGGACTGAGCCAGCGGACGCCCGGCACAACCCGAGCGCGACCCTACACAGCGCCGTGCCGATGCCGATGCCGGTGCCGATGCCGATGCCGATGCCGTGAACGCTAAACGCGTGCCTTCGCGCGGCGCGCGAGCTGGTTCTTGCTCGGCACCTCGTGGCAATCGATCAAGCCGTACCTGCGCCAGCCGCTCTGCAGGAGCCAGGTCTTCGGGAGCCAGACCGCCATCGCGTCGTACGTCGCCGGAACCCTCCACATCACGGTGGCGTGCTCGAGCTGCTTCCAGCCCGCGAACGAGCAGCCCGAGGAGAACGGGTCCACGAGCCAGGTCCGCGCACGCACGCCGCGATCCTGCTGGTGCTTGCGCCAGTTGTTGAGCACGTACGCGAGCGCGTGGCGCGCCTGCCGTGGCGTCTTGATCACCTCGGAGTGATAGCGATCCTCGAACACCTGGCCGCGCCGGCGAACCTTCCACCCGAGCGCCGCGTTCATCAGCTTCGCAGCCGAGATCTGGAACGCCTTCATGCCGCGAGCGAGCGCCTGCTTGTGCTGAGCCTCGACGAGCAGGTGGACGTGGTTCTGCTGGATCGAGAGATGAATGATCCGCATGTCCTCGTGCTTCGCGACCACGATCGTCGCCCAGCGCAGCGCCCGGTACATCTCGCGACGGCGCAGCGCGCCCATCGCCCCCACCACGCGCAGCACGATGTGCAGCGGCTGGCTCGGCTTGAACGCCTCGCGCTTCTTGTGCGGCGAACCAGCACGCGCGCCCTTCGGCGGCCGCCCCGCACCACGCCGCTTGCCACCGCGCCGGGACTTCGGCGCCGTGCCGCGCGCATTGAGCAGCTCCGTCTGCACGTGGCGCTTGCGCGCCTTGGTCCGCTTCGTCGCCGTCACGATTCCTCCTTGTAGCAATCGGCACGAGCTTCGCCCATTTGATTTCGCCGATATTTTTGCCATCCATTGTCTGCGACCGCTTCATCACGGTGACAATCATCTGACTCCCCTCCCTTCCTCTCCTCGAACCCCAAGGTTCGAAACGGAAGGTTGGCGCGAAGGCCAGCGCTGTGCGGTTCTGTGAGCAGCCGCGAGCGATGCGCGTACCGGCGAGAGGCGGCTGGTCATCAGAACCCACAGCGAAGCCGAGCGATCTGCGACGGTGATCGGCGTGGATCTTGCCCGGGCGAACCTCTCGTGACGGAGTGTGCTCCGCCGGGTCGCCGCCGCCGGTCCCGACCGCATCTCCCGGGACCGTCGAACGCAGTGGGAGCATCCGCTTCTGCTTTGCTTGGCCGCGACGATCCGCTATCGGCTATGGGTCCGCGGCCACCAGCGGCAACCGGCGAGATGCCCGGAGGCCAGCGCCTGCTACGCCGCCAGCACGCGCCGCAGGAACGCCGTGATCTCCGCGTGCAGCAGCGGCTGATAGGCCGCGCGATCGAACCCCGGCGGATCCTGCGACGGCGGAAAGCTCGGGCTCGTCATCGCCGGCGGGAACGGGCTCGCGAACGAGAAGTGGCCGGCATTCGGGACCACGCGATGATCGAGCTCGCGGACGTCGCGCCGCACGATGTCGGTGAACATCGGTGGGGCCAGCGCGTCACGCTCGCCCGAGTACATGAGGACGGGGACGTCGACCCCCGCGAGGGCGCCCGTGGCCATGTACCAAGGTGTCGCGGGGGCCAGCAGCACGAGGGCACGCACGCGCGGATCCTTGATCACGGCCACCGGATGCGCGCGACCGTCGGGCGTCTCGTTGGGGAGCGCCGAGGGCTGGCCGCCGGCGACCGCGAGCGCCGTGTAGCCGCCGAGCGAGTGGCCGATGACGGCGGCGCGCGGCGGGGCGCTGGCGGCGTTGTCGGCGTCGAGAGCGTCGAGCACCAGGCGCAGGTGACGCGGCCGATGCGCGAGCAAGGCGGGGGTGCCCGCGAGGTGGTTGTCGTTGCGGTTGTTGCCCGGGTGTTCGGGCATTGCCACCACGAAGCCGGAGAGCGCGAGGTGGTGCGCGAGGTCGCGGTAGAGCCACGGTGAGCCACCCGTGCCGTGCGAGATCACGACGACGGGATGGTCGGCACCTTCGAGCGGCGCGCCGACGGCGACGTCGAGCGCGTAGGGACCGAAGGCCTCGACGCCGGAGGCCGCCAGAGTCGGGTACAGCAGGCGGGTCGGGATCACCGCGCCTTGCACCGCATCGACGATGTCGAGCGTGCGCGTGCCGACCGGCACCGGTCGCGAACCTAGCCGGAGATCGGGCGCGGACCGTTCGGCGCGATCGGCGGGTGATCCGGGTTCCAGATGTTCGTCTGCTGGTACTGACCCGAGTCCATCAGCGTGAAGCCCACGAACAGCGCGGCCGCGAGGATCGCGCTGGTGAAGATCACCGTGTGGAAGATCTTGTCGTACTTGAGGTGCATGAAGAACAGGACGACGAGCGTCGCCTTGATGACGGCGATGAACATCGCGACCGCGAGGTTGATGTTCGCCCCGAAATCGATCTTCGTCGCGAGCACCGTCACGATCGTGAGCAGCAGCAGCGAGCCACCCGTGGAGAGCAGCACCTTGATCGAGGCGGTGTGGGAGATCCCGTGGTCGTCGTGGTCGTCGTGATGTGCGGTGGCCATGGGGTCCTCAGTGGATCAGGTAGAGGAGCGGGAACAGGAAGATCCAGATCAGATCGACGATGTGCCAGTACAGCGCAGCGAAGTCGACCGGCCCGAAGTAGTCCGGGGTGAACTGACCCTTGATCGCGCGGATCAGCAGCCAGATGAAGACGAACACGCCGAACAGCACGTGCACGCCGTGGAGGCCCGTCATCGCGAAGTAGATCGTGAAGAACATGTTCGTGTGCTCGGGCGGCGGGCCCGCAGCCTCACGCTCGTGCGCCTCGTGGGTGCTCATCGGC
Organism: Myxococcales bacterium; assembly: GCA_016720595.1. GTDB lineage: Bacteria > Myxococcota_A > Polyangia > Haliangiales > Haliangiaceae > JABFXX01. Next base: position 84,885 of record JADKKI010000038.1, on the reverse strand, counting down.
ACCCGGCGCTTGACCGCCTTCTGCCCGACGACCAGCTCGGTGTCCTTGTCCGAGAGCGGATCGCGCGCGACCGGCGCCGCCGGGCCCTTGCACTCGGCCTTGATGCGGATGGTGTCGCCGCGCTCGGCGTGATCGCCGTACTCGACGAGGATGCCGGCGCCATGGCCGTCCGCGCACTCCGAGACCCAGGGCGTGCCCTCGCCCTTGAGCGCGGCTTCCTTGTTAGAGCGCGCCTCGAGACACTTGTTGGCGGAGACGAACGGCCCCTCACCACCCGACGGAGCCTTGCAGACGGGGCCGTCGCAGCTCCAGGCGAAGAACCAGCCATCCCGGCAGACCGCGGGCTGGATCGCAGGCTTCCAGCACGGGAACGCTTCCTTCTTCGCGGCGGCAGGTGCCTCCGCGTGGGACATCTGAGCGTCGTCGCCCTCGGCGTGACCGAACACCTCTTCGGCGCAGCGGTTCGCGATCGGCTTGCGAGACTTCTCGACCCACTCCTGCTTGCCGTCCTTGTCCTTCGCCATCGCGCCGGTGGCCTCGAACACGGTGCAATCGGCCTGGATGCCTTCCTCGGCGCGATCGGTGTCGATCCCGATCGCGGTGAAGCAGCCCTCCTTGGCCTTGGCCGTGCCGTAGTCCCACTCGATCGTGGACTTGCTACCGGGGCACTCGTTGTTCTTGGTGAGCAGCTCGTTCCCACCCGAGCTCACGCACGGATCGAAGTAGCGCCCGAACAGGATGTGCTCGTGGACCTTGTGCGTGTACTCGAAGTACTTGACGACGAGGAACGTGCACGCACAGCCGAGCGTGACCACGATGCAGAGGATCAGGCCCTTGCGCTGATTGAGCTGTGCGCAGCGCACGGCCCACGCCGCCGTGAGGCTCGAGAAGATCAGGACGGCGGTGTTGATCGCGCCCATCTTCACGTCGAGGTACTTGTGCGCGTACGAATAGATCTCCGGGTGGTGATACCGGTAGAGGATGTACGCGACGAACAGCGCCGAGAAGAACAGGACCTCCTGCGCCAGGAACAGCCAGATCCCGAGCTTGCCGGAATCGAACTGGTGCTGCGCGTCGTCGTAGTGGTGCTGGATGTACGGCGAGGCGTCGCCGTGCCCATGATCGTCGCCGTGCGCGGCGTGCGACTGGTCGCTCACTTGTCCTCCTCCTTCTTCGCGGCCGGAGGCTCGGCAGTAGCAGGCTCGGCAACAGCGGGCTCGGCAGCAGCAGGCTCGACCGCCGTCGCCGTCGCGATCACGGGACGCTCGGGCTTGGTCTTCTCTTCCGAGGTCTCGGTCACGGGAGGCTCGGCGGCAGGCTCGGCCTTCGCCTTCACGGGTTCCGGCACCGCGACAGGCTCGGGCGCAGGCGCTGCGTCAGCCGGCGCGCGGCGCTCCCAGACATCCGGCTCCACCTCGACGAGATCGTCGTAGTTGTAGAGCTCGTGGAGAACCGGCGGCGTCTCGAAGTTGTACAGCGGCGGTGGCGTGGGGGCCTGCCACTCGAGGGAGCTGCCACCCCATGGGTTGCGGGGCGCGCGGGGGCCGTTCTTGAACGACCAGAACAGGTAACACACGGACACGAACATCGAGATGCCGAGCACGAACGCCCCGATGGTCGAGAGCTGGTGGAAGATCGTGTACTGGGCGTCGTAGTCCCAGTACCGGCGAGGCATACCGCGCGACCCCATCACGAACTGCGGCAGGAACGTCAGGTTGAACCCGAAGAACACGCCCATCGCACACAGCTTCGCGAGCTGCTCGGGATACATGCGGCCGGTGAACTTCGGCCACCAGTAGTGGAGTGCGCCGAGGAACGCGACCAGGGTCGAGCCCATCATCACGTAGTGGAAGTGCGCGACCACGAAGTAGGTGTCGTGGAGGTGCACGTCGACCGAGAGGATGCCGAGGAACAGGCCGGTCAAGCCGCCGATCGTGAACAGCAGCAGGAACGACAGCGCATAGAGCATCGGGGTCTTCAGCCGGATGTCGCCCTTGTAGAGGGTCGCGACCCAGTTGAAGACCTTGATCGCGGAGGGAATGCCGACGGAGAACGTCAGCGCGGAGAACACCATGTTCGCGAGGCGGCTCTGGCCGGAGACGAACATGTGGTGGCCCCACACGAGGAACGAGAGCAGCGCGAGAGAGACCGAGGAGTACGCGACGAACCGGTACCCGAACAGCGGCTTGCGCGAGAACGTGGAGATCAGCTCGCTGATCACGCCCATGCCCGGGATGATCATGATGTAGACGGCGGGGTGCGAGTAGAACCAGAAGAAGTGCTGGAACAGCACCGGATCGCCGCCGAGGGTCGGATCGAAGATGCCGATGTGGGCGAACCGCTCGACCGACAGCAGGAGCGTCGTGATGCCGAGGACCGGCGTCGCGAGCACCTGCATGATCGCGGTCGCGTAGATCGCCCAGACGTTGAGGGGGAGCTGGAACCAGCCCATGCCCTGCGGGCGGAACTTGTGGATCGTGACGAGGAAGTTGAGGCCGGTGAAGATCGACGAGAACCCGAGGATGAACACGCCCATCGTCGCGATCAGCACCGGGGTCTTGGACTCGAGGGAGTACGGCGTGTACAGCGTCCACCCGGTGTCGAGGCCGCCGAGCGGGATCGCGATCACGAGCAGCAGGGCGCCGGCGACCCACAAGTAGAACGAGGCGAGGTTGAGCCGCGGGAACGCGACGTCGGGCGCTCCCAGCTGGATCGGCATCATGATGTTGCCGAGCGCCGCGGGGATGCCCGGGATGATCACGAGGAAGATCATCACCGCGCCGTGCAGGGTGAAGAACTTGTTGTAGGTGTCCTGGTCGACGATCGTCTTGCCGGGGAAGAACAGCTCGGTACGCACGAGGAGCGCGAAGAAGCCGCCCACGATGAGCGCTCCGAGGATCCCGAACAGGTACATCAGCCCGATCCGCTTGTGATCGAGGGTGAACATCCAGCCCTTGATCCGCTCGCCCAGTGGCCGGCCCTTGTGCGTGCTCAGGTAGTCGGGCTCGTTGATCGGCCCGTCGTTGCGCTCTTTGGTCTTGCTGGTGGTCGCCATGGGTTCCTACTTGAGCGACTTGATGAAGGCGATGATGCCCACGATCTCATTCTCTTTGAGCTGGCCTTCGAACGAGGGCATCGAGGGCGGATAGCCGGGACGCGCCTTGGCCTGCGGTGCCAGGAGCGACTCGCGGATGTAGTTCTCGTCCATCAGGACCTTGGAGCCGTCCGCGAGCGGCACCTCGGTGCCGTAGTCGTGGGCGAAGGTCGGGCCCACGCGGGCGCTGCCGTCGACAGTGTGGCAGGCGACGCAGCCCTTCTTCTCGTAGAGCATCCGGCCCAGCTTGTCGGGCTCCATGTGCTGCGAGGCGGCGGCCTTGTCGGCGAGGTAGCGCTCGTAGCCGCCCGGATCGTGGACGACGACGACGGCGCGGCGGCCGGTGGGGAACTCGGGGCTCGGGGCGGTGATGCCCATCTGCGAGTGGTTGGTGCCGCAGTACTCCGCGCAGTTGAGGCGGTACGTGCCCGGCTTGGTCGCGTTGAACCAGACGTACGTGTAGCGGCGCGGGATGATGTCCTGCTTGGTCCGCATCACGGGGACGTAGAACGAGTGAAGGACGTCGGTCGACGTCATCACCAGGCGCACCGGCATGTTGACGGGGACATGGAGGTCCGAGTCCTCGACGCCGTTCGAGTGCGTGAAGTTCCACGACCAGCGCTGGGCGAGGACGTTGATCTCGATCGCCTTCTGGGGCGGGGTGACGATGTGGATGTACGCGCGCCAGCCGTAATAGAACAGGAACACGCAGATGATCGTTGGGATCACGGTCCACGTGACCTCGAGTGCATCGTTGTGCGCGGACGAGGGCTCGGCCTTGTGACCGGGGCGGTGGCGGTACTTGATGGTCAGGTAGATCACCGCGACCGCGATCGCGATGAAGAAGAACGTCGACAGGCCGAGCACCGTGATGAACATGAAGTCCGAGTCATCGGCGACATCGTTCACGGCCTTCGGCATCCAGAAGTTGCCGCTCTCCTCGACCGGGCGCTGGACCAGCTTGTCGTACCAGGCGAGCTCGACGGGCTGGGGTGCGGCTGCCGCGGAGCCCGAACCTGCGCCTGCGGCCGGCGCCGGAGTGCCCGCTGCCGAGCCCGCATCTGAACCCGTGGCCGGAGCCGCCGCCGAGCCGGTGGCCGGAGCCGCCGCCGAGCCGGTGGCCGGAACCGCCGCCGAGCCGGTAGCCGGAGCCGCCGCCGAGCCGGTAGCCGGCGCCGCCGCCGAGCCGGTGGCCGGAGCCGCCGCCGAACCAGCGGAGCCGGTGTCGGCCTGCGCGATCTGGATCGGCTCGAGGGTTACGTTCGCCGGCGCACCCATCGGCTCGGCTTGCGCCGAGGGGGAGCCGAACAGCTTGACGACGATGACGGTGGCGATGGTCGCCGTGACCGCGACCGTCGCGATGAAGCGGGTCATGGACTTCATGATTCTCCCGGGACGCGCCGGCGACGGCGGGTATGGACAAAGCCAAGCCCTCCGACCAGCAACACGAGGAACCCCACGGCACCGAGCCGCAGGGCGAGCACTCCGGCGCGCGTGTGACTGTTCGCGTCGGGGTCAAAGTGATAGCAGCGATTCATGAATCCAACGGCGGTCGCGGGCTCCGCCAGCCCCGCCTTGACGATCGAGTCACGCATCACCTGGGGATCGAACTCGATCCCGTAGACATAGCGGGTCACGACGCCGGTGGTGCTGAGGAAGATCAGGGCAGCAGGATGCGCCCACTCGGCGCGATCCTCGACGTAGACGTACTTGAAGCCGACGCTCTCGGCGACGCGACGGATCGCCGCACCATCTCCCGGCGTGGCAGCCGCGAGAAACGTCCAGCCCTTGCGCGCCGCGGCCCGCTGCGCCTCGGGCAGCTTGCCGATGTAGCGCTCCTTCATCTTCGTGAGCTTGTCGAGCGGCTCGTTCGGCTCGAGATCGATCGTGATGATCCGCAGCTGCTGACCGGTCTTGAACGCGACCGGGTCATCACCGCGGCCCGGCATCGTCACCGGCTCGGCGATCTTCGGAAGCGCCGACGACAGGCCGTTGAGCTGCAGGCTGCACAGCATCGGACAGTCGGAGTAGTTGAAGGTCAAGATCGTCGGCAGCTCGCCGTGCACGAGCTCGCCCAGCGTGACGCGCTGCCCATCGCTGGTGCGGAACGCGGCATCGAGGGGGATGCGCGCGCCGATCTGCTCGTCCACCGTGACACCGTTGGCCTTGTAGGTCGGCGGCGGCGGGAGGATCTGCTCGCTCGGGCTCTCACCCTGCGGATGTGCGCTGACCGTCCCCGTGAGGAGACCGATCACGACCACCGCGATGTGGCCGTTACGGCGCATTGCCTTTCGCGGCCGAGCCCGAGCCCGAACCCGAACCCGCTGCGGTCGGCGGAGTCACGACCGGAGCCGCGCTTCCACTGCCCGCGCCCGCGGGCGTGGTCGGCGGAGCCGCGGATCCCGAACCTGCACCCGAGCCCGCGCCATCGTTCGGAGCCGGCGGCGGCGTCGGCGCCGGGAGCGGCTGCGGGCGACCGTAGATCGGCTTGATCGTCGCCTTGTCCGCGCGCCCCTGGGTAGGAACGAGCATCGAGGGATCAACCTTCGCGCTCTCGACGACCAGCTTCATCGCCTGGTCGATGTTCACCCGGTAGGTCGCGGACTTCGGCGTCTCGCCCGGCTTGGGCGCGGCGACGGCGTTCGCGCCGACATCGGTGATGTTGTGGATCTGCGTCGTCTTGATCGAGCGGGCGCTGGTGTCGTTGCCACCGTAGTCCGCCATCGTCTGGATCTCCGAGGTGTCGTTCACGTAGAACGCCTGGAGCGCGACGATGGTGACGTAGACGAGCACGGCGCCGCAGATACCAACGACGACGATGCCGATGGTGTTGAGCGTGTCGGGATTGCGCTTGGGGCCAGACATGATTTTTGCCTCTCCGCCTACTGAACTTCGTGGGCCAGCGACAACGGAAGCGTCGGGTCCTTGATCGGGATCAGGTTGCCGGTGAGGTTGCGCCCGACGGCGGCGATCCAGATACCGACGAGAGCGAGCCACACGGTGACATCCACCGGCGACGCGCCGATGTGGTGGAGGTCCGGGTTCCCGGTGAGCGGGCCCGCCACGATGCGCGCCCCGTCGTGATAGACGACCTGCCAGTCGTAGCTCGGCATGACGTTCCAGTAGAGGTCGAGCCAGTGGAACACCAGCTGCCACACGGCGAAGAACATCAGCGCCGGCACGATCCGCTTGGTCCACCGCGACAGCAGGAACACGAACGGGAACGCCCAGTAGCAGACGAGCAGCGCGATCGACACGTACTGCCACTCGCCGAACATCCGGTACTTGTACCAGTGCGTCTCCTCCGGCATGTTGCCGTACCACTGCAGCATGAACTGCGAGAACGCGGTGTACGCCCAGAAGAACGTGAAGGCGAACATCCACTTGCCGATGTCGTGATAGTGCTCGGCGTTGATCGAGTGCTTGAGGCGGCCCGAGCGCTGGATGAACAGCACCAGGAGCGCGAGCGCGGCGAACGAGGCGACGCAGCCCGAGCCCCAGAACGCCACGCCGTAGATCGTGGAGAACCACTTCGGCGCGATCGACATGAGGACGTCGAAGGCCACCATGCAGGTGACGATCGCGAACAGGATCATCGCCGGCGCGGAGGCGATGCGGAGGGTCTCGGAGATCTTGGGGTCACCCGTCTCGTCCTGCTCGCGTGACTTCTTGGAGAAGTACCCGGCGAGCGCGCTGAAGGCGACGCCGTAGATCACGAAGCGCACGGCGAAGAACGTCGGGCTCAGCCAGCCGAGCTTGTGCAGCAGGTGATGGTTGAGCTCGTGGTTGTGCGCGTCGGGATGCGCCCAGTAGTAGAGATCCTTGTAGCCGGCGAGCAGCGGGATGATGAACCCGAGCCCGGCGATGAAGATGACCGGGAAGGCGCTGGCCATCGCCTCGGCGATCCGGCGGACCGCCGTGACCCAGCGACCGCGCACGAGGTAGTGCAGGATCACGAGCCACAGCATGCCCAGCGAGAGCGTGAAGATGTAGCTCCAGCCGATCACGTAGGCGTGGAAGAACCGGGCCCACTTGCTGTCGTGACCGCTGTTCGCGGTTCCGGTGAGCGTGAGGACGATCGAGACCAGGAGGAACACGACCGCGATCCCGAGGCCCGCCTTGGTCAGCGTGCCTCCGATCTTGCCGGCCTTGATCTTCTCGTCGGGATGGAGGGTCTTTTGTAGGCTGCTCATAGGTTCCTCCGCTTAGCGGATCGAGCCACGCTGATCGGGGGGCACGTCCTCGAGCGTCGCGTTCTGCGAGCGCTGGAGGGCGCGAACGTAGAGGACGATCGCCCACCGGTCCGCATGCGGGATCTGGTTGGCGTAGCCCATCATCGTGTTGAAGCCGTTCGAGATCGTGTTGAACAGCTGGCCGTTCGGCATCATCACCGCGGCGCCATTCGCCTCGACGAGGTTGCGTGCCTGCCAGGCTCCACCACCCAGCGCCACCCGCTGAGGGACGGCGCCGTTGCCGCGGCCATCGTAGCCGTGGCACGCGGAGCAGTAGATGTTGAACCGACCCTGGCCACGCTTGACCAGGGCGTCGTTGATCTCGAGCTGCTTCGGGAAGCCGGTGGTCCAGGTCCCGTTCTCGATGCCGCGGTAGAACGTGTCGTCCGCGTTGAGCGACCCGCGGGCGATCGTGCCCGTGATCTCGCCGCGGTTCGCACGGCCATCGGGGAACAGGTCGATCGCGGTGTCCGACTTGAACTTCGGCTGGAAGTCCATGTCCGGGAAGATGTGGCGGTGCGGCTCGCTCGAGTGCGAGTTGCGGGCCTTCGCGGCGATCGCGAACGGGATCAACGCGAACGCGGTGGAGGCGACGATCAGCGCCGTGATCCACTTCGGCATGTTCTTGCGCGCCGGGTCACCCTCGAGGTGGACGTCTTCCACCCCGATCGCGCCGGCGTCCTTGAGCAGCTTGGTGGTGGTCTGGTGATCGAACCGCTTGTCCTTGGCCTCGATGCCGAGCACGAACGCGTCATCGGTGACGCGCGCGAACCGGTCCGAGCGGAAGAACGGGTGCCACACCTGCGGCAGCTTGTTCAGGATCCACATCCCGAAGAACGAGGCGAACACCGAGAACAAGATCGTGCCCTCGAACGCGATCGGCACGTTCGCGGGGATCGACCAGCTCGGCTTGCCGGCGATGTTCCACGGCCAGTTGTAGGCGTTCATCCACCACTGCAGGAAGATGCCGCCCAGGAGGCCGGTGGCTCCACCGCCGAAGACGATCAGCGGGAGGATCGTCCGCTTGATCCCCATCGCCTCGTCGATCCCGTGGACCGGGAACGGGGTGTAGCAGTCGAACTCGGTGTAGCCGGCGTCGCGGACCTTGCGGGCCGCATCGAGAAGCTCACCGGGGGTGTCGTACTCGGCCAGGACGCCATACAGCTCGCCGTCCGGATGGATCACCGGCGCGTGGTCGTCGTCGTGGTCGTGGTTGTGTTCGTCGTGGTTCGCCATGACGTCCTTAGTGCTTGTCCTTGGAGCCGCCAGCGTGAGCCTCGGGCATCGCGCCCTTGACCTCGGACATGGCGATCACCGGGACGTACCGGAAGAACAGGAGGAACAGCGTGAAGAACAGGCCGAGCGTGCCGACGAACAGCCCGACATCCCAGCGCGTCGGGGTGTAGTAGCTCCAGTTCGACGGCAGGAACGAGCGGGCGAGCGAGGTCGCGATGATCACGAACCGCTCGAACCACATGCCGATGTTCACGAAGATGCAGAGGATGAAGATGATGACCGGCGAGGTCCGGATCTTCTTCGACCAGAACGCCTGCGGGATGAGCACGTTGCAGCTCACCATCGCGAAGTAGCTCCACCAGAACGGTCCGAGCGCGCGGTTGGCGAACGCGAACTTCTCGTAGAGGTTGCCGGAGTACCAGGCGATGAACAGCTCGGTGCCGTAGGCGAGACCGACCATCATGCCGGTCGCGAGGAGGATCTTGCACATCGCCTCGATGTGGCTCTCCTTGATGATGTGCTGCAGGTTGAACAGGTGCCGCAGCGGCAGCATCAGGGTCAGCACCATCGCGAAGCCCGAGAAGATGGCGCCGGCGACGAAGTACGGCGGGAAGATCGTGGTGTGCCAGCCCGGGAGCTGCGACGTCGCGAAGTCGAACGACACGACCGAGTGGACCGAGAACACCAGCGGCGTCGCGAGACCCGCGAGGATCAGGTACGCGCGCTCGTAGCGGTGCCAGTTGCGGGCCGAGCCGCGCCAGCCGAGGGCGAGCACGCCGTAGATGATCGCCTTCATCTTGTCGCCCTTGGCGGCGAACCGGTCGCGGAACGTGGCGAGGTCGGGGACCAGGCCCATGTACCAGAACAGGATCGACGTGGTGGCGTAGGTCGAGATCGCGAACACGTCCCACATCAGCGGGCTGCGGAACTGCGGCCACATGCCCATGTCGTTCGGGTGCGGCAGCATCCACCACGCGAACCACGGACGGCCGGTGTGGAGGAGCGGGAACAGCAGGGCGCACATGACGGCGAAGATCGTCATGGCCTCGGCTGCGCGGTTGATGCTGACGCGCCAGCTCTGGCGAGTCAGGAACAGCACGGCGGAGATCAGGGTTCCGGCGTGGCCGATACCGATCCACCAGACGAAGTTCGTGATGTCCCAGGCCCAACCGACGGTGTTGGAGTTACCCCACACGCCGATGCCGGTCGTGACCAGGACGTAGATGCTGTAGACGCCGATCGCCAGCATCGTGACCGACACGCCGAGCGCGACCAGCCATGCCTTGTGCGGCTTCGGTGCTTCGGCGACCCACGCGACATCGCGGGTGACCCCGCGGAATGCCTCACGGGCCTTGCCGGCCTCGTCTCCGCCGGCGTGCTCGGCAGCGCCGTCGCCTTCCAACGTTGCAGTGCTCATCAGTGTTCCCCCTCGTTCGCCGAGGCAGCCGCGGCGGAGGACATCGCCGGGTTCGGGTTACGCACGCGCGTCAAGAACCGCGTGCGGGGCTTGGTGTAGAGCTCGGGGAGCAGCGAGTACGCGCGGTTGTCGTCGTACAGCTTCGCGACGCGGCTCGTGGTGTCCGACAGATCGCCGAACGTGATCGCCTCGGTCGGGCATGCCTCCTGGCACGCCGTCTCGATCTCGCCATCCGGGATGGCGCCATCGACGGTGCCCGGGCGCATCCCGCTGCGGATCTGCGCCTTCGCCCGGATCTTGCCGTTCTGGATCCGCTGCACGCAGTACGTGCACTTCTCCATCACGCCGCGCATGCGGACCGTGACGTCCGGGTTGAACAGCAGCTGACGCACGCGGTTGCGCGCGTCACGCCACTCCTTGTTCCAGTCGAGGAAGTTGAACTTGCGGACCTTGTACGGGCAGTTGTTCGCGCAGTACCGCGTGCCGATGCAGCGGTTGTACGCCATGTCGTTCAGGCCCTCGTCGGAGTGCGAGGTCGCGCCGACCGGGCACACCTGCTCGCAGGGAGCCTGCTCGCACTGCTGGCAGCCGACCGGCTGGTGAACGACGTGCGGCTCCTCGGGGCTGCCGCTGAAGTACCGGTCGATGCGGATCCAGTGCATCTCGCGGTTGCGGTGACCTCCTTGCGGCCGACGACGGGGACGTTGTTCTCCGACTGGCACGCCACCATGCAGGCGTTGCAGCCGGTGCAGGTGTTGAGGTCGATCGCCATCGCCCAGCGGTGACCGGTGTAGTCCCGCTCCTTGAACAGCGACTGACCGCCCGCGCGGGTCGGACCGTCGTTGTTGCTGGCGCGCTTGGGATCCGTGAAGAAGCCCGAGGCGGGCTCCGCCGTGTAGTCCTTGTTCTCGTTGAGCGTCTTCGCGGTGGTCTCGCGGATCAGCTCGGGGAGCCGCTGCTGCAGGCCCTCGCTGTTGACCGAGGGCACGATGCCCGCGCGGATATCCCAGTGCTCCTGGACGCTCGCGAGCTCGTACTTCTTGCCGGCCGGCGAGATCGTCGCCTTGCCCGCGATGTCGAAGCCCGCGACGGTGCGGACCTTGTTGGTGTCCCAGCCGACGGTGTCGCCGTCCTGGCCGCCGACCCGGCCCGCGGCCGTGCGACCGCCACCGAGGACGAGGCCGACCGAGAACCGGGCCTGCCCCGGGATCGTGTGGCACGGCAGATCGATGGAGCGCCCATCGACCTTGACCGTGATCATCGTGTCGTTCTCGAGCCCGAGCGCCGTGGCGGTCTCGGGACCGACGAGTGCGTAGTTGTCCCAGGTGACCTTGGTGAGGAAGTCCGGGGTCTCCTGCAGCCACGCGTTGTTCGCGTAGCGGCCGTCGTAGCTGAACGGCGAGATGTGGAACACCACCTCGATGTCGCCGTTCGCGCGCTTGGTGCCACCCGCCTGGCTCTGCGTGAGCTGCGGGGGCGCGAAGCCGGCGACCGTGACCTGCGCGGTGGGGAGCTGCGTGTTCGGCACGAAGCCGTCGTGCACGCTCTGGCGCCAGCCGGCGGTGACGCCGAGCTTGGCGTGCGCCTCCTGGACCAGGACGTCTCCGCCCTTCTCCTCGCCGAGCAGCATCGAGAGCAGCTCGATCGTCGAGACACCGCCGTAGAGCGGCGCGATCAGCGGCTGCGCCACGGTGACGGTGCCGTCCCACGTGCGCGCATCGCCCCAGGCCTCGAGGAAGTGCGACTTCGGCAGGTGCCACGTCGTCTTCCGCGAGGTCTCGTTCTGGTACTCGTGCAGGTGGATCGACAGCGGCACGCGCCCGAGGGCTGCCGTGAAGTCGAGGTCCGCCGGCGCGTCGTAGACCGGGTTGCCGCCGAGGATGATCAGCTGCTTGACCTGGCCAGCGGCGAGGTCCTTGGTGAGCGCGGCGATCGACTCGACGTGCGGGCGCCGGTTCGGGTCCGGCTCGAAGTAGTAGTCGAGCGTGGCGCCCGGGGCGCCGATCGACTGGTTGATCCGCGCGACGAGCGCATGGACATCGGCGGACTGCCGACGACCCGCGACGACGACGGCCTTGCCGCGGTTCTGCTTCAGCTCCTCCGCGAGGACCTTGATGAACTCGGCGACCTTCTTCTCCTTCAGGAACTCCGCGTTGGGAGCGCCACCGCCGCCGAGGGCGGAGTCGAGCGCCATCGCGAACGGCAGGCCGAGCTCGGAGCGCAGCCCGAGGCGGTGATCCGCCATCGCGCCGGTGTTGGTGAACGTGCTCTCCACCGTCCACAGGCGGTTCATCTTGCCGATGCCGAGCGAGCCGTTCAGGCGACGGCTGCGCGCGAAGTCACGGCTGTAGCGAAGCGCCGCCGGGTGCTCGATGAACAGGTCGCAATCGATCGTGACGATCGTCTCGGCCTTGTCGAGCCGCGCGATTCCGCGCACCGGCTGATTGAACGCCTTGCGGGTACCCTCGCGCTCGTTGTCCCAGGACAGCGGCTCGTACTCGTGCCACGTGAGGCCCGGGTTCGCCTCGAGGAGGCGCGCGCGGAGGTACGCGACGGTCGGCGAGGACGAGGCCTCGCTGAGGATGCGGGTGGTCGACAGGCCCTTGCGAACCTCGGCGAGTGCCGAGCGGAACGCCTCCATCGACGCGCCCTTGCCGCCCGAGGTCGGGTTCTGCGAGCGGTCCGGATCGTAGAGGTGGAGGATCGAGGCCTGGGCGAACGTCGACAGGCCCGCGTGGCGCTGGGTGCCCGGCACGGCGCCGCCCGAAGCGAACGGGTGCTCGGGGTTGCCGTCGAGCTTGATCGGCCGGCCCTCGAACGCGGTGGCGACGATCGCGTGCCCGACGCCGCCGAGATCGAACGCGGTGGCGTACTGCTGCGTGACGCCCGGGGTCTGATCCTCGGGGCGGCGCGCGAGCGGGAACGATCTCCTCCTTCTCGTAGCGACAGGCGCTGACGCCGGCGAGCGCCATCGAGGCACCCATCAGCTGGAAGAAGTTACGGCGGTGCATCGGATCGATCGTGCGATCCGGCGCCGTCGGGAACTCGTTGCGCGCGGAGGCGGGATCGAGCTGGAAGCTCGCCTTGCCCTCGAGCTCCTTCAGCGAGCGCCAGTAGCCATGCTCGTTCGGAGCGATCGGCGCCACGACCTCGTCGTGCGCGTGATCGTCGTGGGCATGGTCGTCGTGGGCATGATCGTGGCCGTGGCCGTGATCGTGGTCGTGGCCGTGGTCGTCAGGTTCTTTGGCGGACATCCTCGACTCCTAGCGGTGGCAGGTCGAGCAGTTGATGGGCGGGTGGACGTTGTTCGCCTTCATCACGGCAGCGCCTTCGTCCTTGCCGGGCTGATATCCCATCGCGGTGACCGCATCGGCCTTGCGCAGGTTCGGCTCCGGGTTCCGGTGACAATCGAGGCACCACGACATCGTCAGGGGCTTCGACTGGAAGACCTTGACCATCTGGTCGATCCGGCCGTGGCACGACTCGCAACCCACGGCGGCATTCACGTGCGCCGAGTGGTTGAAGTACACGTAGTCCGGCAGGTCGTGGACACGCGTCCAGTGGACCGGCTGGTTCTCCGCGTAGGCCTGGCGGATCGGGAGGAGGAGATCGGACTCCTTCTTCACCTGCGAGTGGCAGTTCATGCACACCGCGGCCGGCGGGACCGCCGCCTTGCCTGCGCGCTCGACCGTCGAGTGACAGTAGCGGCAGTCGAGGCCGAGCTCGCCAGCGTGAAGGGCGTGGCTATACGGGACCGGCTGGTCCGGTTGATAGCCGATCCGGATCGCCTCCGGAGTGACGCCGTAGGCCACCAGGGCGACCAGATAGATCGGCGCACCGAGGACCAGGAGGTTGATCCACTTCTTGAGCGTGTCGGTCCACTCGGGGAATGTGAAACGCGGCATTTAGGTTCCTGCGTTGGCGCGAACAAAACACGGTTTCGCGCGCTGTCCTTGCACCACGTCCCGACACCATTTCGCAAGGTTGCGAGGTGATTTCTTGGGGCGGCGTGCTGTCGCAGTGGTGCGCACGGGGTTCGATCGTTGGATGCCCTTATCGCGTGGTCCGACGAGAAACCGGCTGTGGCAAAAGTTCGCGGTGATCTGCGCGACAAACTGCCGCACCGAACCTGCGTCAGGGATCGCTGAACGCGGCGCGTCGTGGCACCCTCTCGTGTCGTGCTGACGATCCTCGTGATCACGATCGTCGTTGCGCTCCTGGTCGCGGCGCTGGTGCTCGTCAGCCGGCGTGGACCGGAGCCGACCCCGGTGGTCGTGGAGAGCGTCGACCACCCGATGGAGGGCGTGGTCCCTCACCCGGGACCACCGCTGGCGCGCGACGCTCCCCTGCCGGTGATCCTGGTGCATGGCCTGTTCGGGTTCGATCGGATCGGTGTCCCGGGTGCGCGGCTCGACTACTTCCGCGGGATCGCGAAGCACCTCGATGCCCTGGGGTGTCACGCACACGCGGTGAAGCTGCCGATGGCGTCGAGCGTCCCGGCGCGGGCCGCGCAGCTGGTCGCGGCGATCGAGGCCCTGCCCCACGCGCGGATCGATCTGATCGCGCACAGCCTCGGCGGGCTCGATGCGCGCTATGCGCTGGCCAAGCTCGGGCTCGCGAGCCGCGTGCGCTCGCTGGTCACCATCGGGACCCCGCACCGCGGCACGCCGATCGCGGACCTCATGCTGAAGGGCCCCCTCGCGTGGCCACGCAAGCTCGCGAAGACGGCCGGCATGCCGCTCGAGGCGCTCGAGTGGCTCTCGACCGCGTCGCTCGAGAGCTTCAACGCCGAGATCACGGACGTCCCCGGCGTGCGCTACGCCTGTGTCGTCGGCGGGATCCGCCGCGCCGAGACCTCGGTGCCCTTGCCCCTGATGGCCGCGCACGCGTACCTCCGCAAGGTCTCCGGCGCCAACGATGGGCTGGTGCCGCTGTCCTCGCAGTACTGGGGCGAGACGCTCGCCGAGATCGAGGCCGATCACTTCGCGCAGGTCGGCTGGCGGTTCACCGTGGGTGGCACGTTCGACGCGGCCGGCCTGTATGCGTTCATCGTGGCGCGGCTGGGCGATACGCCGGCCGCAGGGCATCTGGTTGAACCGATCCAGCCCGACGCGCGTTAGGGTGAGCCATGCGACTCCGTGCGTGGCGTGACACCTGGATGTGGCTGGCGATCAGCGCGTGCGGCGGCACCGCCCCCGCGTGGATGCGCACGTCACCGCCCACCAAGCTCTCGGTGTTCGATGCACCGCCGCTCGCCGGCGCGACCTACCTGGCCACGATCGATCCAGGCGACTTCGGACACCCCGGCCCGAGCATCGCGATCGAGCACGGCAGCTTCAAGTGCTCGCAGCTCGTCGCGCTGCTCGGGATGGGAAGCAGCGCCGACGTGAAGTACCTCGCGGAGGCTCAGCGATCGTGCGAGCTCGACGTCGCGAAGTTCCTGCGCGAGCCCACCGGGTTCGTGTTCGTGATCCGCGGTGCCGAGCGCCGCTGGCTGACCGCCGCGGAGATCGTGCGCGCGGCCGCGCCGATCGATAGCCCCGCGAAGGCCCTGCTGGTCGCGTGGGTCGGCGGCGCGCAGCTGTCGTGGGGCGACTCGGGTCACTCGTATGGCGGCCCGCTCGACGGTCACGTGCGGCAGGTCGCCGGTGGCTACGAGGTCGCCGCCGGCGCGAGATCCGAGGTCTCGAACTGCGGCGCCGCGAACGCGCGGGAGACGGTGACGAACTATCGGCTCACGCTGTTCGTCGATCTCCGGGGTGCGGTCACCGAGCGCGCGAGGACCGTCACCGACCGTTACGACGTCGCGGACCCGTGCCACCCGCTCGGCCGGCGACCGGAGGACTTCGCGGACGTCACCTCGGGTGGCACGCTGCGCGGTCACCTCGTGCGCGCGATGCACCACGAGGCCGAGTCCGTGCGTGCGTTCGAGCGGATCGCGCGCGAGCTGCGCGCCCACGGTGCACCGGAGGAGCTGTGGCGTGCCGCCGAGCGCGCGGCCGTCGAGGAGCGTGACCACGCCGAGCGCTGCGCACGACTCGTAAATGAACGAGCCGAGATCGCACAGGATCAGTTGCCGGTGCGGAGCCTGGTCGAGCTCGCGATCGACAACGCCCGTGAGGGCTGCATCGGCGAGGCGTACGCGGCGCTGGTCGCGACGGTGCAGGCGCGCACGGCGGCGGACGCAACGCTGCGCGCGCACTTCGCGGCGATCGCGGCGGACGAGCTCGCGCACGCGGCGCTCGCGCACGCGATCGCCGAATGGATCGATGCGGCGCTGTCTCCCGTGCAGCGCGATCGCGTGGCCGAGGCCCGCGTCGCAGCGATCACCGAGCTCGCCCGATCCCTCGACGCGCCAAACGTGGAGGCGACCCGGGCACTCGGCCTGCCCACAGGCGATCTGGCGCGGAGGCTGCTCGCGGTGGTCAGCGCTGCAGGTTGTAGTTCAACCACTGCCTGAGCAGCTCGAGGAACTGGCTGCGCCACGCCGAGGGGTTGTCCGCCAGCGCCGCCATCTGGAAGCCAACGCGCTTCTTGGTGCCCGCGATCTCGAGCGTCCCCGTCAGCGCGTACGGGCCGGTGGCATGATCGGGGAGCTGCAGCGCCCAGTCGAGCACGTCGACCAGATCGATCGAGGCGAGTGGCTGGAGCGCCTCGCCCTCGTGATCGAGCACCCGTCCGTCGCCGCGCACCGTGAGCGTGTAGCGCGTCCAGGTGTCGTCGCGGCGACGCGGACCGGTGAGCGTCAAGGTCATCGCATGCGCCGCGGCGAGCCGTGCCTCGACGTAGCGTGACCTCACGTGATCGAGGACCGCCAAGACGTCCTTCGCGGCCCGCGAGCGGCTCGGCAGCTCGATCGCGTTGTGGACCATCGGCCCGTACGAGATCGTCACGTAGTGGCCGGAGTAGCCATCGTCGGGGCCGGGCTCGCCTTCCGCGCACGAGTGCTCCGCGGCGGCCAGCACCTCGGCGCGCTCCTTGGCGTCGAGCTCGAGGGACTGCGGGAGATCGCCGTCGGTCCACGTCGCGGCGTCGGCGCTGATCCGCAAGGTCGCCAGCGTCTCGTCGGGCGAGTCATCCACCACGTCGTCCCACACGCGCTCCTGCAGCGTGAACTGCCAGTGCGGGTGACGTCGCAGCTCCCGCAGGGCGGGCCCCGCGCAGCCGACCTCGTCGAGCACGTCCCACCTGCTGGCGAGCTGGATGATCTCCCCGGGCGCCTCCTCCACGGCGAGGGTGCGCGCCGGATCGGCCTCGGGGGCAGGCCACACGCGGATCGCGAGCACGCCGAGCGCGCCGATCATCGCGATCCAGACCAGGGTGCGCCGCACGCCTACGAGACACCTCGCGCCGAGCGCGGGTTGCGCGCCCCCCGGGCAGACCATCGGGGCTCGGACGCTGCGGTATAGTGTCCCGTGGCCCGCACCCTCGATCCTGCGTCGGTTCGTGCCTACCTGGCACGCGATTGGGCGCAGGTGCGTGCACGCAAGCGCGCGTACTGGCGGGCCCGGCTCGAGCGCGGTGGCCTCGTCGAGGCGCTCGCGATCACCGAACAACTACGCGTCGGCTCGACGGAGCAGCACCGTGAAGAAGACCTCGAAACGCACCGCCGCGTCGCCAAAGCCCTCGCGTGTACGGCCCCGAAGCAGGCCGCCCGGCAAGCCACCCGGCAAGCCACCACGACGGCCGTCACAGCGGCCCGCGGTAAAGGACGTCCTCGTCGCGTTCGCTGACGTCGCGAAGCGCCTCGGCCTGCGTTGGTACGTGTTCGGTGCGCAGGCCGTCAATCTCTACGGGTTCCCGCGCGCCACCGCGGATCTCGATCTCACGGTCGACCTCGAGGGAATCTCCGCACAGATGCTCCTCGACAAGCTCGTGAGCGCTGGGTTCGTCGCACGGTTCGCGGACGCGGCGTTCATCGCGGCCACGCGCGTGATCCCGATCGTCCATCGCGCGAGCAAGCTCCCCGTGGACGTGGTGCTCGCCGGCCCAGGGCTCGAGGAGCGCTTCCTCGATGAGGTGACCCTCCATGCGATCGGCCGGCGCAAGATCCCGGTGATCTCGGTCGAGAACCTGATCGTCACCAAGGTCCTCGCCGGCCGCCCCAAGGACCTCGAGGACATCCGCGAGCTGTGCGCAACCCGAGGAGACTCGCTCGATGTGGCGCACGTGATCGAGCTCCTGGCGCTCCTCGAGAACGCGCTCGACGAGCACGACCTGCTCGATCGCTTCGCCAAGCTCCGCGCCTGACCCGGCAGCGTCAGTCCGGGCGGGCGGGCGCCGAGTCGCGCGGCGGGACCTTGCGAGCGGACTTGATGTTGCCGAGCTTCACCGTCACCGGCACCGGCGGCGTCATCTCGTAGAGGTAGCCACGCGTCTTGATCTTCGCGACGAACGTGCCCTTGTGGCGCACGATCCGCTGATAGAACTCGGGCGTCTCCCCTTTCACCAGGTGATCGCGGTGGTGGAGCAAGAAGTCCGAGAGGCGCACCGCGAGCTGATTGTAGAGCCGGTGGCAGCCGTGGCTGGTGCCGTTGACGATCGAGGTGACACTCGCCGAGCCGTGCGTGCCGATGCCGTTGTCATCGAACCGCTCGGTGCCGTCCTTCAGCTTCACCACCTGGTGGTGCACGAGCAGCGTCATGCCGAACGCGGCGTGCGGCCCGGGCCCCATGATGTCGGTCTTCAGCGACCACGTGCCGTTGTAGTTGTTCTTCACGAGATCGCGATCCGGCGTGGTCGGCGGCGGCATCCAGGTCGGCGCCGCATAGAGATCGCGCCACACGCGCGGGCCCACGTCGGACTCCTTCCACTTGCGGACCACGTAGCCATCACCCATCCGCACGTCGGACCAGCCACCGATCGTGGTCGGCCAGCGGATCAGCGGACGGCGCTTGCCGTTCTCTGTCACGAACAGCGTGAGCGTCGGCCGATGCTTGACGTTGCGCGCGATCGGAACCTCGTCGTACCAGATGTCCCCACGATCGATCTCGGCCGAGAGATCCATGTGCGTCGTGTGATAGGCCGGCGCTGCGGGCAGCGAGATCGCGACCCGTAGCCCTTGGGGGTGCCTCTCGAAGAAGGCGCGGACCTCGGCGGGGCTCGTCCACCCGAGCTCCTTCGCCGCGGCCTCGGTGGCCGCACCGATCAGATCCGGCGCGCCATCGAGGAGCGGTGCCTCACCACCGCGCGCCGCGCGCATCGGCGAAGGATCGAGCATGCGCCCGAGGATCGGCTGTGGGCCGCCACTCGCCGTCCCGTCCTCGATCAGGCCGGTCGCGTCCACCACGCGCTCGCGCAGGATCCGCAGCGCGAGCCGGAAATCGAGCTCGCGGCTATCGAGCTGCATCGCCTCGCGGGTCTCCTGATCGAGGCGCTCGTTCGGCATCAGGAAGTTCCGCCGCTGGAACAGCTCCACCGCGTTGGAGGTCCGCCACGTCATGCTGCCGTCTGCGTCCTTCGCGCCGAGGAAGTGCTCGCACACGAGCCGCTGCTGCGCGGCGATCAGGCCGCGGTGGAGATCGTCGACCTTCTTCCAGCGCGCATAGGTGGCGGCGAGCTCCGGCACGTTCGCGAGTGCTGCGAGATCGGGGAGGTTCCGCTTCACGCGCGCGGCCTCGAGCTGCTTGGCCAGGACGGCGCGTGTGGCATTCGCACCAGCGATCACGTCCTTGTGATCCTGCGCGTACGGCTTGTCGAGCAGCAGGATCGGAGCGGCCACGACCTGATCGTTGCAGGCGTGGCGCTCGTCATCGGCCAGTCGCGTCCGTGCGATCGCGAGCGAAGGCACCACGCCGTACAGCTCGGCGAGCTCCTCGGTGTCCCCGAGCGGCTTGCCATCGAGCCCGCGATCGTTGGCGAGCGCGAGATAGGTCGCGCGAAAGTTCGGCGCGGTGCCATCGGCCTGCGGCGCGAACAAGGTCGGCGTCCACTGATCGCCGAGATCGACGATCGTGAGGCCCTGAGCCTTCGCCTCGCTCGCGCAGATCACCGCGCCGTCGATGCGGACCGCTGCATCAGGGCAGGTGACCTGCGTGGTGAGATCGCGCGAAGCGAACCGCAGCTCGGCGCTGGCCTGCGCCGTCGGCGCCATCGCGCCGGTGGTGCGAGCCGTCCGCGGAGCCGACGAGCCCGCGCATCCCAGGATCACGACGGCGAACAACTGCCATCTCATCCCTCCATGATGACGCCCTCGTCGAGAAACAGCATTATCGAAGTGTTTCGTGGTGACCCGCGCCACGTGCTGTGTGGCGGTGGCGCACATCCCGCGATCGTCGAGAGATCGACGCTTCGGCGCGTCATGTGCTCGTCGCGCTTCGATTCATCGTCGCGTCCGATCGCGTTACCTACAGTGTGGTCATCGCGGCCGGGGCGATCCATGATCACGAGGTGCGCATGCTCCTGGTCGGCTCGCTGGTCCTGACGGCGACCGTGGCGCACGCCGAATCGCCCAAGCCACCATGCACGAGCTGCACGCTCGACGTGCCCGCCGCTCAGGACGAGCCGGTGCCGCTGCTCGTGGTGCTGCATGGCGATCGCGATCACGCGCGGACCACCGCGGTGCGCTGGCGTGCCGCGGCGAAGGCTCGCGGCTGGGCGCTGCTCTCGCTCGAGTGCCCCGTGGCGGAGCGCTGCAAGGGTAGCTGGTGGGCGTGGAACGGCGACCCGGCGTGGGTGGCGGCGCAGGTCACCGCGGTGCAGCAGCTCGCCGCGATCGATCCCGCGCGGATCTACCTCGCGGGGTGGTCAGGTGGCGCCACGTATCTCGGCATGCATGCCGCCGCGTGGACCGAGCAGTTCGCCGGCGTGGTGCTTCACGGCGGTGGTCGAGCACCCGCAGAGGAGTGCCCGCAGCGCGCGTTGCCCGCGTACTTCCTCGTCGGTGACGCGAATCCACTGCACTACCTCGCACGGGAGCTCCGCACGTGGTTCGAGGGCTGCAAGCAAGACGTGTCGTGGGATCTCGTGAAGCGTGGCGATCACGACAAGGAGGAGCGCGCACTCACCAAGGCGAAGGCGATCGCGATCCTCGACTGGCTCGCCGCCCGCCCGCGCACCTGAGCGAAGTCCCGAATCCCGCGGTGCGCACCGCGGCGCGGAACTCGGCAATGCAACCATCGCAAGATGGGAGTTCAAAGCAAGGAAGCAGGGAAGCCAGGCAGCGGACTGAGTGGCAACGCCATCTCAATGCCTCCGACCTGGATTCCTGGCTTCCTTGCTTTGATCTCCGGGAGCCGTCTCGGTCACAGGCTCAGTGCCAGCGAGACCATCGCGCCGAGCATCTGATCGGGTGACGTCACGCGGATGAAGCCCACGCCGCCACCGCCACCACCCGCGCCACCGGCCTGCGCACCACCCGGAGGATCGCCGGCGGTCATCGCTCCAGCGCCGCCCTTGCCGCCATCGGTGCCCGTCGACGAGCCGCCGGAGCCACCGTTCGCGCGCGTGGTGCCCGCCGGTCCCACGGCGCCCGGATTCCCCGCCGAGCCATTGCCAGAGCCCTCGCCGCCACCGCCACCATTGGCCGCGAGGACGCCCGCGCTACGGATCTTCGGAGCCTCGAGAAGGATCATGCCCCCGCTGCCACCACCACCGCCACCGGCATCACCGTACTGACTCGCCTGCTTCTTGCCGCCCACGCCGCCACCACCTCCCGCGGTGATCGCCGCACCGGCGACCAGCTCGAGCTCGGTGGCACTCACGACATAGATCGCACCGCCACCAGGTCCAGCCTCGCCGCCCGGATCTCCTCCGATCCCTCCTGCCGCGCCGGGACAGCCACCCCGCGGCCCGGCAGGCAGCGTGGTCGCGACGCCTGCGGCACCGCCCGTGCTACCGCCACCGTCCTTGTCACCATCGCCGCCCTTGCCACCGGCGCCGCCGAACCCTCCCCCACCACCGCCTGCGGCGCCCGAGGTGTTGTCCTCGCCCTTCGCCGGCCCGCCGGTGCACGTCGTCTGCGCACCCGCGCCGCCCACGGAGACATCGATCACGGCGCCCATCCCGAGCGAGACCTTGCCGGTCGCCACGATCGCGAGGGGCAGCGAACCCACCGCCCGCAGCTGAGCATTCGCCGCGAACGTCAACGAGCCGACGTAGAGCACGCGCACCTGCACACCATTGGTGGTGGTGGTGACGAGCCCCGTGGTCACCGAGACCGGTGCCGCGCCCGCCATCATCACGCCGCTGTCGGTGTCGAGCCGGTTCATGCCGGTCAGCGTGAGGTCACCGCCGGTCCGCGCGCAGGTATCGACGTGGTGCGAGAACGTGACGCACGCATCCACCGTGGGGCCATCGATGTCCGCATCGATCCCCGGCGGTTGATCATCCGAGGTCACGTCGCTACTCGGGGCGATGTGAAACCCACACCCCGCCAAGGCGAGCGCCAGCACTGCGCGCATGGCCCAGTCTCTCACGGAGTCAGGACGAGCTTGCCCATGACCTTGCGTGTGTCGAGGCGCCCCAGTGCTTCCGCGGCCTTGTCGAACGGCAGCACCGCGTCGATCGCTGGATGAAGCTTGCCCTCGGCCACCCAGCGGAAGATCCGCTCCGCGTGCGCGCGGTTGGCTGCGGGATCGCGCATCGCGAACGAGCCCCAGAACACGCCGACGATCTGGCAGCCCTTGAGCAGGACGAGGTTCAGCGGGATCCTCGGGATGTCGCCCGAGGCGAACCCGACGACGAGGTAGCGGCCCTTCCACGCGGTGCCGCGGAGCGCCGCCTCGGCCAGCGATCCACCGACCGGATCGTAGACCACGTCCACCCCATTGCCACCGGTCAGCGCCTTGAGCCGATCCTTCAGATCCTCGGTCGTATAGTTGATGACGTCGGTCGCCCCGTGCCGCTTGCAGAACGCGAGCTTGTCATCCGTCGAGGCGGCAGCGATCACGCGCGCGCCCATCAGCACGCCGAGCTCCACCGCCGCGATCCCGACCCCACCCGCAGCGCCGAGCACGAGCAACGTCTCACCCGGCTGCAGCGCCGCGCGATCGTGGAGCGCGTGATAGGTGGTGGCGTAGGTCAGGAGCGTGGCCGCGCCGATCTCGAAGCTGACGGCCTCGGGCAGCTTCACGACCGCGAGCTCGGGCGCGACGATCCGCTCCGCGAACGCGCCATACAGGAGCGTCGTCGCGACGCGATCACCCACCGCCACCGAGGTCACGCCGCTGCCGATCGCGCTCACGATCCCTGCGGCCTCGCCGCCCGGCGAGAACGGCGGCGTGGGCTTGAACTGATACATCCCGCGCGACAGCAGGACG
This sequence comes from Myxococcales bacterium, assembly GCA_016720595.1. Classification (GTDB taxonomy): domain Bacteria; phylum Myxococcota_A; class Polyangia; order Haliangiales; family Haliangiaceae; genus JABFXX01. Next base: position 61,647 of record JADKKI010000038.1, on the reverse strand, counting down.
TCGGGGAAGTTCACGCCCGCCGCCTTGACGTCGATCACGACCTGCCCCGCCCCCGCCGTGGGTTCGGGGACGTCATCGTCGACGCGGAGGGCGGAGGGGCCGGTGAGCTCGTGGACACGGACGGCGCGCATGCCGCGCAGTGTACTCAGTCCGCGCGCTTGAACACGAGGCGGAGCGACAGCGGGAAGCACACCGGGGATGGCTTCTGGTCTGCGTTCAGGTACGGCTTGTAGCGCCACGTGGCGAGTGCGCGCGACAGCTCGGCGGTGACGTCGGCTGTGGACTTCACGATCTTCACCGACGCGACCGCCCCGCGCTCGTCGATGCACATCTTCACGAGCACATCGCCGTTGGACTCTGCGCCCTTCGCCTTGAGCTGCGGCACCTCGCCGGACAGCTTCTGCACGGCGGTCGAGGCGACCACGGGTGTGCGCGCGGGCTTGGTCGGCGTCACCGGTGGAGCCACGGGCGGCGTCACCGGCGGCGTCACCACCGGCGGCGTCACCGGTGGCGTGGGCTCTGGCCGTGCGACGGTGACAGGCGTCGGCTCCGAGGGCGTCGCCGTCTCGGGCTTCTTGATCTCTGGATCACGCCGGCCCTTGTCTCCCTTCTTTGGTTGCGGCGGCGGCTTGGTGGCCGTGGCCGGTGGCGGCGTGGTCGTGGTGGGGCGCGGCGGGGGCTTGGTGGCGGTGGCCGGCGGCATCTCGATCGCGACGGGCTCGGCCTCGAGGGAGATGTTCACGGTCTGCGGCTCGCCGGCATGCACGGTGACCGAGCTGGTCCAGCCGCGGAACCCATCCTTGCGCACGGTGACCGAATAGACGCCGGCGGCCAGCTCGCGCGCCGCTGGCGACACCGTGCCACCGATCTCGATGATCGCATCTGCCGGCGTGACGGCGAACGTGATCGCGGCCGTGGTTGCCGCGGTGGTGGTGGCGGGCGTGGCCTTCGGCTTGACCAGCAGGTAGATCCCGAGTGCGGCGGCGATCGCGGCGAGCACGCCGAGGACGATCCACGGCGAGCGACGGCGAGGTATCGGGGCCGCTTCGGGCGCGATCACCGGCAGCGGCATCGAGCTCGGGACCCCGGTCGGCAGCGCGACGGTCACCGCCATCGGCGGAGGTGGCGCCTGCGTCGCGGCGGGCGTGGCCACTCTCTGGCTCATGTCGTGGCTGAAGTCGCCCTGCGGTGGGCGTGCCGCGGACGTCATGATCTCGTCGCCCCAGATCTCCGCCGCGAGCTGGATGTCCTCGGTGGAGCGCCGGAGCCGCGACGAGGTCCGCCCCGTGGGGCGCAAGAACGCGGTGGGCGGCTCGGCGGGTAAGGGCAGCCTCCGGCCCGAGGCCGACGCCGCCCACGAGTCACCGGGCTGCGTGTACTGCGCGCACCACTCGGCGACCGTGCGCGCGTTGGCCTGCACGCCCGCCCGCGCGGCGATGTGATCGATCGCGTTGCGGAACGCGCCCGCCGACGGCATCCGTCGATCGGGGTCGCGCTCGAGCGCGCTCAGGATCGCGCGATCCAGCTCCTGCGGGCAGCTCGGGTTGCGGTGCGAGGGCGGGATGATGTCGGCCTCGCGGATCCGCCGCATCGTCTCGAAGTCCGTGCGCGACGAGAACAGCGGCGATGCAGTGACCAGCTCCCAGGCGACCACGCCGACCGAGAACAGATCGGCCACCGGGGTCAGTGGAATCCCGAGCGCGGCCTCGGGAGACATGTAGCCGAGCTTGCCCTTCACGAGGCCGCTCTCGGTGTGGAGCTGGCGGCTGCTCGCCTTGGCGATCCCGAAATCGATCACCTTCAGGTGGCCGGTGTGCGCGACGATCAGGTTGGACGGTGAGATGTCGCGATGGACGATCTGGAGGTGCGTGCCCTGCTCGTCGACGAACGCGTGCGCATACTCGAGCGCGTCGCACAGCTCGCCGAGGATCGAGAGCACGACCGGGAGCGGGATCGATTCGTTGGCCTTGTTCGCGTAGCGGAGCAGCTTGCGAAGATCGAAGCCGGAGACCAGCTCCATCGCGATGTAGTAGACGCCGCTGATCCGGCCGAAGTCGTAGACCTGCGCGATGTTCGGGTGCTGGAGCAGCGAAGCGACCTTGGCCTCGCGGATGAACGAATCGACGAACGAGCCATCCTCGGCGAGATGCGACAGCATCCGCTTGAGCGCGACGATCCGCTCGAAGCCCTCGATGCCGCGCTTCTTCGCGCGGTGCACGGTCGCCATGCCGCCGAGCCCGAGACGCTCGTACAGCTCGTACGGTCCGAACTCGTCGGTCGCCTTGGGGTCCGGAAGGGCCGGCATGGACGCGGGCGGTCAGGATACCCGTCGCCCCCGGGATTCGGTAATAGAAACCAGCCACCTCGGGCACGTCGGTGAGTTCGGGTACGATCGCGGAGCATGCGTTGTACCCGGGTGGATCTGCTCTCGATGGCTGGTGTCCTCGCGCTCGGCCTCCTCGGCTGCAAGTCCAAACCCTCCGGGGATGGCTGCGAGATCGCGAACCAGAAGCTCATGGATATGGGCACCCGCGCGACGGGCAAGGCCGTGCCCCCGGGCGCGCTCGACGAGGCGATCAAGCTCTGTCACGAGCGGGTCAAGGTCAGCGAGACCGAGGCCAAGGACATCGCGTGCGTCGTGGCGGCCAAGGACGATCAGGCGATCGGGGACTGCATGAACCGCGCGCTGTATGACTCGAACACGGCGCCCGACGGAGATCCCGAGCCGTCGGGAACCAGCGAGCCCGGGATCCAGCTGAAGAAGCTGGGCGCCGCGCTCAAGGTCGAGTACGCGACCGACACCGCCTACCCCGGCATCAGCGCGCCGCTCACGCCGGCCATGGCGTGCTGCACCGAGCCTGGCAAGCGCTGCGCTCCGGATCCAGCGGCGTGGCAGCTCCCGGGCTGGACCCTGCTCGAGTTCGCGATCACCGAGCCGTCAGACTTCCAGTACAGCCTCGAGAGCACGGCGACGGGGTTCAAGGCGACCGCCGTCGGCGATCCGGGCTGCACGGGGACGCCGCGGACCTGGGTCCTCGAGGGCTCGGTCGCCGGCAAGCCGCCGCTCGATCACCCGCAGCTGCGCTGGCACGCTGCCCGGGCGCCCCGCACCGCTCGCCTAAGCGCCGGGAGCGCCGGACGCCCACCCGCAGCCACAACCCGGGAACCAGGAGGCTTTGTCACGCCCGCTGCCCCGCTCCTTGGTCTCATCAGGCCAAGCGTGAGGCCGCACCGCGACGATGCCCGCAGCGCACTGGCTCAGAACAGCGTCAGCTCGAGCTTGCCGTAGTAGAAGCCGCCGTTCTCGCCGAACTGGCTGACGTTGCGGCTGTAGAGGAACCGTCCGAAGCTCGAGTTCGCGTCCTTGCGAACGCGATCGGGGAACGTGTTCAGCAGGTTGTCAGCGCCCACGGAGACCAGGACGTTCTTGGTGATCTGGTAGCCGATGTCGAGATCGAACAGGACCTTGGCGCCGAACACCTCGTCGGCGGCCGGATCATCCGCACGATAGCGAGCGCGGCCGTAGTAGTTCGCGCGGACCAGCGCCGACAGCCCCGCGAGCGCGTAGCGCAGCCCCGCCGTACCCTTCTGATGAGGCACCGAGTCCTCGAGCCGGTTGGTGGCGAGGCGCCCGAACAAGAACGTACGGAGCTGATCGGGGTTGGCACCGAACCGCGATTCGAGCGAGCGCGGGATGTTCACCCGCTGGACCTTGGTGGTGGTGAAGTTCGCCGACGCGGTGAGGCTGAGGTTGCCCTGGCCGACATCGACCGAGTAGTCGATGACGACGTCCATGCCGCGCGTGTCGGTATCGACGGCATTCGCGAAGAACTGCGCCTGGCTGACACCCGGGAACGGCTGCAGGATGTCGGCGACGACGGGGTTCGCGTTGGTGAACTGGCTGGTGAGGACGATCCGATCCTTCAGCCGGATGAAGTAGCCATCGGCGGTGATCAGGAGGTTGTCACGCGGCCGGAACGACAGCCCGCCGCTGAAGTTGAGCGAGCGCTCCTCCTTGAGCTTGGGGATCCCGAACGCCTTGGTCACCGGGCTCTCGTTGTTGGAGGTCAGCACCTGCGCGGGCTGGAGCACGCCCGTCGAGTCAGGGAGGAACAGCGTCGACACGTTGGAGAACCACAGCTGCTGCAGCGACGGCGCGCGGAACCCCGTGCTCACCGCGCCGCGCAGCGAGAGTCCGCCGCCGAGCTTGGCCCGCGTGGCGGCCTTGGCGATCAGCGAGCGCCCGAAGTCCGAGTAGCTCTCGAACCGCCCGCCGAGATCGAGCGCGAACTGCTTGTTGAGCTCGCTCTCGAGCCCACCGTACACACCCGCCGAATCGCGCGTGCGATCGACCTCGTTGCTTGGCTGGTAGCCGGGGAACACCTGCGCGCCGGGCAGCTTGCGCTGCGGCGGCATGCCGAACGTCGCGCTGCCGAGGCTGTAGCTCGCCTCGTCGCCGGCGTGGATCTGATAGTTCTCGATCCGCAGCTCGCTCCCCAGCACGAGCGAGACCGTCTTGACCTCCTTGACGTCGAGCTTGTGCAGGAGGTCGAGGTTCGCGACCGTCTCCGTCGACGACAGCGTGCCGGCATCGAACGTCGTGGGGCTCGACGTGCCGAGGGAGGCGTTGACCGAGTTCTCGACGTCGAACTGGAACGCGCTCCGACCGTGCGTGAGGCTGGCGTCGACGTTCCACGCGCCCTTGCGCCGCAGACCCACGGTGATCGCCGAGTCATCGATCGTGGGATGGATCTCGGGGAGGAAGCCGTTCGGATAGAACTCGCCCACGTTCTGCGAGGACTGCTTCGGGAACCGATAGAACCCGGCGGCCGCACCGCGGCGGTGCGAGACATCCCCGAAGCTGTAGAACTGCGCGACGTCGGAGACCGGCAGCATCAGGTTGTACGCGCCCATCCCGGCGGTGACCGAGGCCTCACCGATCTTCATGCGGAAGTCTTCGCGCGACAGGCCGTTGGCCGCGAGCATCTGGTCGTCGAGCGCGCGATCGTCGGTGTAGACCGTGCCGGTGTACGTGCCGGCGCGGTTGGTGGCCTCGCGCTGGAGGAACTCGCCGGTGACGTTGACGAAGCCCTTCTGCCCGACCTTGAACCCGTAGTTCGCGGAGCTCTTGAGCTGCGCGCCGTCGCGCGATCCCGTGATCCCGGTCTCGGTCGTCATGTCGACGAGATCGGTGATGTCCTTGGTGACGATGTTGACCACCCCGGCGATCGCGTCGGAGCCGTACTGCGAGGCCGCGCCATCGCGGAGGATCTCGATCCGCTTGATCGATCCCGAGGGGATCGCGTTGAGGTCGGTGCCCACGGTGCCGCGCCCGAACGTGCCGTTGACGTGCATCAGCGCGGTGCGGTGGCGGCGCTTGCCGTTGATCAAGATCAGCACCTGATCCGGGCCCAGGCCGCGGAGGCTCGCCGGATCCACGTGATCGCTGCCGTCGGCGATCGTCTGCGGTGTCGAGATGAACGAGGGTGCGAGGGTGTGCAGGATCCGCCCGGTCTCGGTGCGGCCACTCCGCGCGATCTCCTCGGACGTCACGACATCGACGGGCACGGGCGAGTCCACGTTGGTACGCGGGGTGCGCGAGCCGACGACCACGATGGTCTCGTTGAGCAGCGGGATCGTGGACAGCGGGATCTCGACCTTCGCCGCCTCCCCCGCCACCACCGCGACCGAGCGCTCCTCGGTCTTGAACCCCGCGAACTCGGCGCGCAGCTTGACGGCGCCCGGCGGCAGCTCGAGGGTGAAGTGGCCCTCGTCGTCGGTCAGCGTGCTGACCTTGGTCCCGATCACCGTCACGGTCACCCCCGCGAGCGGTGCGTCGAGATCCGGGGATTCGATCGTGCCGGTGATCGTGCCGGTGGTCGGACGCGGAGGCTCCGGTGGAGTCTCGTCGGGCGCCGCGGGCCCGCTCGGAGTGTCCGAGGACGGCTGCGCGTGCGCTGGTGGCGTTGTCGCGACGACGAGCGCCACTCCCCACAGGACACTGGACACCCGCACGACCGCAGTATCTCAGAGATGCCCGCTACGCGGCCGGGTAGGTGCCGAGGATCCGCAGCTCGGTGGTCAGTGGCCGGATGTCGTCGAGCGCGGCATGGAACGGCTCGCTCGCCGCGTGACCGAGCACGTCCGCATAGAACCGGTAGGTGAACGGTGCATCGGGGATCGGGCGCGACTCGAGCTTGGTCAGCGACAGCCCGCGGCCCGCGAACCGCATCAGGATCTCGCCGAGCGCACCCGGGCGATCCGCGAGCGAGAGCACCAACGACGTCTTCGCGGGAGTGCCCTCGGCGAGTGGCGCTGGCCGAAGCCCGATCTCCACGAACCGGGTGGCGTTGCCAGAGGCGGTCTGGATCCCGGTCGCCAGGATCACGAGGCCATAGCGCTGCGCCGCGGCCGCACTCGCGATCGCCGCGTGCGTGCGATCGTTGCCCTCGGCGACCTTCCGCGCCGAGCCGGCCGTGTCGAGCTCGGCGCGAGGTGCGAGGCTCGGATGCCGCGCGAAGAACCCGGCGCACTGCGCGAGCGCCTGCGGATGGGACATCACGAGACGCAGCTCGTCGAGCGAGACGCCCGGGAGCGCCATCAGACAGTGCTCGATCGCGCTGACGACCTCCCCCGTGATGTGGAGCGAGCCACCGGCGAGCAGATCGTAGGTCTCGTTGATGCTGCCCGCCGTGGTGTTCTCGATCGGCAACAGCGCGAGGTCCGCGGTTCCTGCGATCACGGCCTCCGCGGCGCCACGGAACGTGTCGTGCCCGGCGAGCAACGCGCCGCCCACACGCCCCGCGTAGCGCTTCTGTGCGGCGAGGTGGCTGTAGCTGCCCTCGACACCCTGGTAGGTGATCCGCAGCGGTGCGTCCTCGCGGCTCCGCACGGTCGCCTCCTGGTGGGCCACCGACATGTCCATCACCACGCGGTACATGCGCTCGATCTGGTGCGGATCGATCCCGGCCGCCGTCGCCTGCCCGCGCAGCCGCTGCAGCAGCAGCTCCTCGCGCTCGCGATCGCGGAACGGTGCCGCGCTTGCCAGCTTGGCCGCCGCCACGTGCTCGACGATGTTCAGCCGCTCGGCGAGGAGCGCGATGATCTGTCGATCGACCGCCTCGATGCGTTCGCGCAGCGACGAGAGATCCGGATCTGCCATCCGCGCACTGTACCTGTGAAGCTCGTGCATCGTCATCGTGCGCGGAGTGCTACGCTCTCCACGTGAAGCCGCCACCCAAGACCGAGCTCGTGAAGGAAGCGCCGGTCGAGGTCGAGCGCTCGAACGAGCCGCCGGTGGTGGCCCGACTGGTGGTCGAGATCCGCAGTGATGGCTCGCGCACGATCGCGCGCGGTGCGGTCGAGGATGTCGCGAGTGGCCAGCGCACCACGCTCGAGGCCCGAGGTGACTCGCCCCTCCAGCTCGCGCTGCAGCTCGCCCGGGTCCTGACCCAGCTCCCGCGCCTCGGCGCGAGATCGGCGGTGCGGGGCCTCCTCGGCCGTCGCCGAGACAAGCCCGACAAACGCTAACGCTCCCGTGACCCGCGCGGTCCCGGTCGGTTCTTGCAACCGGAGCGCCGGCGTCGTTGTCCGTCTGTCATGGACCCCGCGTTCGACCTCCATCGTCCCCGGAACGGCCAGGTGGCGATGTGGGTGCGCTGCCTCGTCGGCGGCGCGATGATCACCACGCTCGTGATCGCCATGCTGGTGCCAATGCTCCTGCTGCAGGTCGACCCGAACGGCAGGTTCGACCACGACAGCTTGCGCTACGGGCTGGGGGTGGTCGCCGGGCTCATGATCGCCATTGCCTATGTGTCGCGGTCGTCGGTCGCTGTCGCCGCGCGAGTCGCGATCTTGCTCCCGCTCGTCCACCTGGTCGTGATGGGTGCGGCGTGGATGGGGTGGACCGTGCTGTGGCCGAGCCTGCCCCACGCCCACGAGCAGGTGCCGCTGGTCGATGCGATCCCGATCAGTGTGGTGGTGGCGGTGCTCGCGGCCGTGATCGCCATCGCCGCGCGGCTGATCGCGCGCCGGGGCCGTCGCGAGGTCGTGCACGTGGTCGTCATGATCGCGCTCGTCGAGGTGTTGCTGCTCGGCTTGTGGTTGCCGATCGCCAGCCACCTCGTGCTGCCCTCGGGGCTCGCCGAGCAGTGGAACGCAGGGAGCCGCATGCTCGCGTCTCCGGCCTGCATGCTCACGGTGGCCCTCGTGCCCCCCACCGCGTGCGCGATCTTGTACGCCGCGATCGTCACTCGCCGCGCGCGCTGGGCGACCAGGCTCCGGCCGTTCGTCGTGACCTGGTTGTTCGTCATGCTCGTGGCAGGCATCGGGATCCGCATGCGCGCGTCGGCGATGGAGCTGATGGTCTACCTGAACCTCCTCCCGTGGCTCTTGGCAACGACCTTGGTCGCGGTCGCCGCCAACGTCCAGCTCTCGCTCAGCGGGTTGATCTCCGCACGGCGGCATCGGTTCCTCGTGTCGCGCGCCGCCCGGCAATACACCGGCGTGATCGTAGGTGCCGAGGACGAGATCGTCGGGAGCGTCGAGATCCGGAGCTGGCTCCGTGGCCCAGAAGTGATGGTGCACGGCTTCGAGATCGATACCGTCCATGGCGCGATCCCCGTGCCTCCAGGCGCGATCCTCGCGGCGCCACTGCCGCTCGCCACGAGCGTGCTGCGGCGCGGCGAAGGCTCGGTGCTGCTCCGCGGCGGCGCGATCGTCGGTCTCAGCGGGCTGTCCACCCCCGCCGGTGGAGCACCGTTCCGCGGCACGATCGCGCCGATCGCCGATGGTGCAGAGATCGTCGTGGGTCCCGAGGACGACCTCCCTTCAGGTCTCGCGTCAGGTCTCGGCCAGGCCGCACTCGCCGCGTGGCGCCCGTGCGTGGCCTACCTCGTGATCTTCGTGATCGCCGCGCTCCCCGCGCTCGCCGGGCTGATCGCGGCGTAGCGCTTACTCGAACTGCGGGACCTCGCGCGGCTCCGGCACCGCACCGCGCGCCTTGGTGCTCGTGCGATACGCCACGTTGCGCGCGCGCATGATGTTGCCGAGCGGACGCAGATCCTCGCGTGCATGCCACGGATCGAACGAGAGGGTCTCGACGAGCTCGGCGACACGACGGCCGCGCGGTGACGCCGGATCCTGGACCGGTAGCGTCAGCCTGCCGACCGTGGCCCACGGGCTGTTCCATTCGACGGAGGCGTCCTCGATCGGTGTGGCGGCGGCATCGGTGAAGAACCGGATCTGGAAGTCATAGACCACCGGCGCGGTGCGCAGCCGTGCGGCGAGCCCATCCCCGAGGTCATCCGGGGTAGCGATCCGGATCGGCGCCGGCGGCTCCTGCGCCGCGAACGCGTACTGCACGGCATACGGGCCGTACTTGATCGGCAACGCGCTGTAGTACGACGTGGCGGCGAGCGGCGACTGCGGGAGCTTGAGGCCCCTGAGCGCAGAGCGGATCACCGCCACGCCACGTCGCAACCCCAGCGACGTGAGCATCCGGACCGGCATCAGCGCAGGTGGCTTGCCGACCCGCACGATCGTCATGAACTCCTCGGCGTCCTTGATCGGGAGCACGGGCGTCCGGATCGCGAGGAAGTCCTGCGTGGTCTCGTCCTCCATCCCGGGGATCAGCTTCTTGCCCTCGACGCCGAACACCTTGATCGCGAGACCGCGGACATCGAGCTTCTTGTCCGAATGCCGACCTGGGGCCCCGTTGGAGAACCGAGCCAGCGCTCGGTAGGTTCGCGGCGTCGCGAACATCCCGACCCGCGTCTCCGCCGGGATCCCGTCGAGGATCTCGAGCTCCGCCTCGACGCCGAGGTTTCCCTTGGCGTGCAAGGCGCGGCCGAGCGTGGCGCCCTTCGCTTGCTCCTGCTGGCGTTTCCCGAGCAGCTCCGCGTGGCGCTCGAACCGTGCCGGTTCGTCGTCGGGGATGACCTCGCTCCAATCGGTGGACGGCATGGCGCCGGACGTTACTACGTGCGCGGCTCGCTATCGGGGCAAGCGCGCGCGCACGAATGGCAGATCGCGCACCCGATTCCCGGTCAGCGCGAACCACGCGTTCATGATCGCGGGCGCGACCGGCGGCACGCCCGGCTCGCCGATCCCTCCCGGCGGTCCCTCGCTCGGGATCACGTCGAGGTGGATGGCGCGCGGCGCCTCGGTCATCCGCACGAGCGGATAGTCCCGGAAGTTCTGCTGCACCACCGCGCCGTCCTTGATCGTGATCTCGCCGTGGAGCGCCGCGCTCATCCCGAACACGAAGGCGCCCTCGAGCTGAGCCTTCACGCGATCGAGGTTGACGATCGTGCCGGCATCGGCCGCGACCCACGCCGCCTCGACCTGCAGCTCGCCGCGCGGCCCCTTGCTGACCTCCGCGACCACCGCGATGTACGTGAGGAAGCTGCGGTGGACGGCCAGGCCGAGCGCGCGGCCCGACGCCTTCGCGGTGTCCCAGCCGGCGGCCGTGGTGACCCGCTCGATCACGCGGTGGAAGCGCGCGACATCGATCGGGTGGACGTCGAGCTTGGCTCCGTAGTTGCCGAGCTTGTCGACGCCTTGATCCTTCGGGGTCACCGTCCGCGCGGGCCCGAGCACCCTCATCAACATGTCGCGCGGATCGCGCTGCGTGGCATGCGCGAGCTCCGCGATGAACGATTGCACCGCGAACGCCTGCTGGATGTTGCAGACCGAGCGCATCCAGCCGATCCGCACGTGTGCCGGAGCGCCGCCGGTCTCGACGCGGACGTTCGGGATCGCGAGCGGCAGATCGAGCACGCCCTGCCCGAGCTCGCCGGCGCTCGGGTGCACGGTCTTGGCATCGAAGGTCGCGCTGATCGAGGGGTACGCGAGTCGATGACGCCACGCGACCACGTTGCCCGAACCGTCGAGGCCAGCGGTGAGCTGCTGCGCGCTCACGGTGTGGTAGTAGGCGTGACGGATCTCGTCCTCGCGCGTCCACTGCACGCGCACGGGTGCCTTCGCCGCGCGCGCGAGCAGCGCCGCCTCGACGGCATAGTCCGGGATCGACTTGCGACCGAAGCCACCTCCGAGGAACGTCACGTGCACCACGACCTGCGCCTCGGGCACGCCGAGTGCCTTCGCGATCTCCTCGCGCGCGGACTGCGGATCCTGCGTGCACGTCCAGACCTCGGCGAGGCCACGCTCGGCATCGAAGGTGGCGAGGGCCGCGGGCGGCTCCATCGGTGCGTGCACGAGGTGCGGCACCAGGTACTCCGCCTCGATCACACGCGCGGCGCTCGCCAGCCCGGCGGCGGCATCACCCGTGGTTCGCCGCACGAGCCCGGGCTGCCGCACGGCGGCGAGCAACAGCTTCTGGTAGTCCGCGGAGTCATGCTTGCCGTTCGGGCCGGCATCCCACTCGATCGCGAGCTTCGCGCGCCCACGCATCGCGCCCCACGTGTGATCCGCGAGCACGGCCACACCGCCGAGGGGCTTGGCGTCGGCCGGAGGCGTGGGCGCCGGCAGCTCCACGATCTGGCGCACGCCTGCCACCGCCTTCGCCGCCGTCGCGTCGAACGTCTTCACCTTGCCGAACACCGCCGGTGGCCGCGCGATCACGGCGATCAGCATGCCGGGGAGCCGCACGTCGGCGCCGAACACCGCCGTGCCGTTGACATACGCGGGCCCATCGCGGAGCGGCAGCTCGGTGCCCAGGTGGGTCAGCTCGGAGCGCGGCCGGAGCTCCACATGCTTCGGCACGGGCAACAGGCCCGCGGCCGGCGCGAGCTCCGCGAACGGCAGCGAGCGCTTGCGCGCGTAGTCGTGGACCGCATCGTCCTTGGTCTTCAGCGCCTCGGGTTCGATGTTCCAGCGCTGTGCTGCGGCGGTGATCAGCATCGTCCGCGCGACCGCGGCCACGTACCGCATCATGTCGAAGAAGTTGCGGATGCTCGTCGAGCCGTCCGTGTTCTGGTCGCCATACTTCGGATCGCCGTCGCCCTGACCGACGACGATCTTCGACAGATCCGCGCCGAGCTCGTCGGCGATCAGCACGGGCAGCGAGCTGCGGATGCCCTGCCCCATCTCGGATCGATGACAGGTGATCACGACAAGGCCGTCGTGACCGATCTGGATGAACGCGTTCGGGATGAACAGGCCTTTGTTCGAGGCCAGGGCCGGCCGCACGCCCAGCGCGAGCCCGGCGGTCGCGGCTCCCAGGCCGGCGAGGAAGCCGCGGCGCGTGACCTCGAACGTCACGGCTTCGCCGCCTTCTTCACCGCGGCGCGGATCCGGACATACGTCCCGCACCGGCACAGATTGCCGGCCAGCGCGCGATCGATGTCGTCGTCGCTTGGGGCTGGATTCGTGGCGAGCAGCGCGGCCGCGCTCATGATCTGTCCCGCCTGGCAGAACCCGCACTGCGGAACGCCGAGCTCCACCCACGCCTTCTGCAGCGGATGATCGCCGGTGGCGGACAGACCTTCGATCGTCGTGATCGCCTTGCCCTGCGCGCGCCGGATCGGCGTCACGCATGCGCGCACCGGCTCGCCGTCGAGGTGGATCGTGCACGCGCCGCACAGCGCCTCGCCGCATCCATACTTGGTTCCCGTGAGCCCGAGCAGATCGCGGATCACCCACAGCATGGGCATGTCCGGATCCGCCTCGACCTCGCGCCTGGTCCCGTTGATCTGGAGCACGATCACTTCACCACCTCCTGCGGGCACACGGCGCCCGTGTCGATCCATGCCTGGAACAGCGCGGCGAGCTGCGCCTGCGTGCCCGGCGCGGGCGTGCGATCCGCCCCGGGCGCCCAGCCCCACGCCACGAGCCCGTCGTTCGCGAGGTGCGCGTGCAGCTGCGCGAGCGTCTTCCCCCCGTTCCGCGCGGGATCGACGAGCTGCGTGCAGATCTCGCCGACCGTGCGATCGAGCCAGACCATCTGCGGCGGTGCCAGGTGCCAGTCCACCGCGCCAGGCACGCGCGCGAGCTCGATGTTGCGATCCTGGTGGCAGCCCGCGCACGGCAGCGCCGGGAGCCCGCGGCCGGCGGCGCCACGCAGCACCGGCGGATCGTGCATCGCGTGGAGGTCGCCCTGGCGCGGAGAGTCATCCGGCGGATGGCAGTTGACGCACCGTGGATGCGTGAGCACGCGCCCGATCTCGGTGAACATCGCCTGCGAGCGCTGCGCGCGATCGGAGATCACCGCGAACGAGGCCGGCGCCCGCAGCTCGCCCGGCGCCGCGGGTGGTGGCATCGGCGCGAGCTTCGCCGAGGGACCGCTACAACCGGCACAACCTATCAGGGCGACGAGAAAGACCGCACGCATGCGGGAGTCATCCTCTCACCAGCGACGCCGCCAGAGCAGGTCACCGCCGTAGTAGTTGCGATCGCCACCGCTGAGATCGAGCTCCCAGCTCGGGCGAAAGTGCCACTCGACGGCTCCCTCGCCGCTGTTCTCGTCGTAGCGCGCCTCCAGCCGCTGCTTGTACGAGAGGAACACCTCGTGCGTGAGCCACGTCCCGAGCGTGCACGATGCTCCAGTCGTCCCCGCGCCCGGATCACAGCGCAGCACGTCGAGCCCGATCGGGAGGTACTTCTTCAGCCGCTTGCCGATCCTGCTCGACGCGAGCGCGGCGCCGAACCCCGCCGCAGCCTCCCGGGTCTGCTTCGAGGGATCGCCGCCCGGCTCGCCACCGAGGAAGAACCCGAGGAGCTGACCTTGCGAGTAGAGGCCCGGCTCGCTCGAGAACTCGGGCTCCTGCCCCGAGAGTTCGCTCATCCGCCCCGCGAACCGCACGAAGGTCGTGAGGTCGGAGAAGTCGTGCGCGAGCTTCAGATCGAGGAGGCCATCGGTGGTCCCGTCGAACACCAGCTGCCCGAGCTCCACGCGATAGCGATGCCCGAACAGATCGGCGCTCCCGCGCTCGACCCGCAGCTCGCCATCGAGCCCCACGGTCTCGCCGACCGCCACCGTGACCTTGCCGCCCGCCACCGCGTCGACGGCGAACTCGGGAACCGTGATCAACATCGGATCGAGCTGGACGTGAGCGACGAGCCACGGGTGCTCGGGAGCTCGAGACGCGAGAGGGAGCCGCGGAATCGGCAGATCGACGAAGATCAGATCGGCGGGCACCGCGGCATCGAGCAGCTCGGTCCCGCCCTGGCTCGGCACCTCGATCGAGCCCTTCGAGACCCGGACCTCGCCGGTCCACTGCATGCCGGTCCGCTGGAACGAGCCATGGACCGTGGCGTCGAGGATCGGCTGGAGGGCGCCGATCGGCGACACCTTCGTCAGCTTCGCGTCGACCGTGGTGAGGACGCCATCGGCGCCCGACGTCGCCGTGACCTTGACCGAGCCCGCGCCGAGCTTGCCGTCGAGGGTGGCCTCGAGGCCGCTGTCCTTGATCGCGAGCGTGGCGTTGGCCTTGCGCAGGGTCCCGATTGTTGGCGACAGCGGGACGCGGCCCTCGACCAGGCCGAGCGTGCCGCGCAGCCTGCCGGTCACGGGATCCGCACCGGTCAACGTGAGGTCCGCGGCGAGCGTGCCGCTCGCGCCGGCGAGCGGCCCGGGCAGGAACACCACCACCGGCGCGAGATCGAAGCGCTCGATCTGGACCCGCGCGAACACGGAGGCCAGCGCGCTCGGGCTCCCGCGCACGTCGACCAGGAGCGTGCCCTTGCCCTCCTCCTCACCGGTGATCCGGACCTCGCCGCCGGCACCGCCCCAGCTCGCGTCGACGTGCAGCGCGGTCAACGCCGGCGGCGGCCTGGTCGAGAACCGCGGCGCCACGCGGATCTCGCGGGCGTCGAGGGTCCCGCTGGCGGTCGGGGTGCCGAGCGTGCCGCGGATCGCAATCCTCCCCGCGATCGATCCGCTGATCACGTCGCTGCGACCGACGAGCGCGAGGGCTTCACGCGCTCCGACGCTGCCGAGGGCCAGGGTCCCCGACACGGGGGCCGCCAATGCGCTGCGCGGCGCGGCGATCCACGTCGCGAGCGTGATCGGGATCGCCGCGTCGGGGATCGCCGCCAGCGTGGTCGATCCGGCGCCGACGCGCAGCACGCCTCGCGTCCCGCTCGCATCCGCGGTGCCCTCGACGTGGACATCGATCCCGCGCGCGAGCGGACCGCCGGTGATGTTCGCCACGTCCGCCACGATCTTGGCGGAGGTCGCGCCTGCACCGAGCTCGAGCCGCACGCTCGCCGTTCCGCGATACGGCGTGATCACGTGAAACGCGGACAGCAGCTTCGGATCGACGACCACCCCCGTGGCCTCCGCGGTCGCGCGGTCGACGACGCGGGTGCCGAGCGCCTTCCACGCCGCCGGATCGAACGGGTGATCCGGAATCGCGAGACGCGCGCCCAGCGTGGCCGCGCCCACCGCACCGATCTGGGCCTTCGCGCGGGTCTCCACGAACCCGACGTCCGTCAACGCGAGCGTCAGGTCGGCGTCAGCATCTCCGACGGGCGTCGGCACGCCGCGCACGCGCACGGCGCCGCTCGGAACGCCCTCGCGGATCTCCACGGTGCCATCGAGCTTGCCGGCGGTCCTGCCCTTGCTGAGCGCGGCAGCATCCACCTGATCGAGCCCGATCGTCACCGCGTGGAGATCGCCGCGCGCGACCTTGCGCCACCCGACCCGATCGAGCAGGTCGTTCGGGCCGTCGACCTCGATCGCGACCCGCGCGCCGCCGAGGGCCTCGTTCGACGCATTGACGCCGAGCGCGACGCGCCGGCCGACGACGGTGACCGTCGCGCCGGCATCGAGCATCGGCAGGTCGGCGCCGAGCGCGAGCGCCGTCCCGCTGACCAGCCCGCCGCCCGACCATCGCCCACGCAGGCGAGACAGCGAGAGCGCGGCGTTGACCGTCCCGCCGTACCGCGGATCGATCGCCGCCACCGGGAGCCCATGCGCCTCGATCGCGGCGGCGAGCGCACCATTGCCACGGCCGAGCGTGGCGTCGACCTTCGCCCATGCGTCGCCCTGCGCCGTGCGGAGCCCCTGCACGCTGATCGTGCGCGGCGCGATGCGCACGCGCCCGCCGCTGCCGGTCCAGATCCCCGCCGGCGTGGCGAGCCGATGCCGGCCGAGCGCCACCTCGACGATCGTCCCGAGCGTGACCACCGCCGAGACATCGGCCACCACGGGCGCCGCGGCAGCACGGACGTGCGTTCGAACCTCGATCTTGCCGTCGCCGCGGCGCCTCGCGTCGACGATCGCCGCGCCCACCGGCTGTCCCGCGTTGAGCACCCCCGCGAGCTCGACGTGCGCACTGCCCGTGGGATTCGCGTCGAGGCTCGCGCGGAACTTCCCGGCGAGCCTGGCCACGGAGATCCGCTCGTATCCGAGCCGCCCGCCCGAGACCTTGCCCTCCACCGCGAGCGCGTTCACCGGCCCGGCCGCCGAGCCCTCGATCGAGACCGTGCCTCGCACCGGCGCACGCCCACCACTCGCAACCGACGGATCGGTCACCGTGGCGCCGATCTGCGCGCGCTCGATCCGCACGGCGCGGCCTTCCCGGGTCACCGCACCCACCGCTCCGATCCGCACCCCACCCTCCGCCGTGGCGAAGGCGAGCACCTCCGCGCGATCGAGGCGCACGCTCCCATCGATCGCGAGCACGACGTGACTCGCCGGCAGGTCGCGCACCGCGCCGCCCGCGATCACGGTCGCCCGGATGCGATCACCGTCGGTGGCTGCCGCGATCACCGCGCGCCCGCTACCCACGAGGCGATCACCGGTGACCGTTGCGAGATCGACCCCACGCGTCCCGACGAGGCCGCGGGCACGGCGCGCGAGGGGATCCACCAGAGCCACCGCATCGAGCCGCACGTCGCCGATCGAGGCCGACAGCACGACCTGGGTCTCCCGCTCGTGCGGCGAGGCGCTCGCGAGCACGAGCGCATCGCCGCGGATCGGCACCATCGGCGCGCGCGCGGCGAGATCGGCGGCCGGGACGTGCGCGATCAAGTGGCCGCTCCTCGCGCCGAGCGCAACGTCACTCGCAACCAGATAGGCCTGCGCCTGCGCCTGCCCCACGCCGAGCGCCGCGAACGGGACACGGACCTCGTCGTCCACGTTCACCCCCGCGATCCCGCCGAACGCACGGCCGTCGAGCGTGCCGCCGACCTGCGCGACGGCCGTGATCGCGCCGCCCGCGCGGATCGTCGCGGCGGCAGCGAGGTCGACGTCCGCGAGCGTCACGCCCGCCGCCTCGAGGAGCACCTGCGCGCCGTGGACCTCGATCCGCGGCAGCTCGATCGTCCAGGCGCTCGGCGGTGCGCCATCGTCGGGGGTGGGAGGGAGCGGGCGCGGAGACGCGTGCACCTCGGTCGCGCGCACGAGCTCGACGCGTGCGGTGTGTCCGAGCAGCGGCAGCAGCGCGACCTGCACCTCGAGCGTCTTGATGCTCGCGAGGGGGCGATGATCGACCGCGACCAGCTCGATGTCGTGGAGGACCAGCGTGCCGAACACGCTGCCGGTGAGGCTGCCGATCGTCGTGCCCGGGAAGGCGGTCTGCAGCGCCGTCTCGATCTTGCCGCGGACGAGGTTGCGTCCCCACGCCGTGTGGAGCGCGATCACCACCACGGCGATCAGCACCACCGCGAGCGCGAGGAGCCCGACGACGATCCGGACCAGCCATCGCAGCGCGCGCCGCATCAGTACGTATCTCCGACGCCGAGGTGGTACGCGAAGTTCTCTCCGGCCTGGGGCTCCCCTGCGCCGGTCCGGTCGAGCCGGTAGCCGACGTCGCCGCGGACCTTGAGCCCGAACACCTTCAACCAGAGTCCGACTCCGGCCGCCCAGTGGAGGTTCAACGGATCGAGCCCCGATGGGCGATCGGTCACATCGCCACCGTCGAGGAACAGCTCGGTCCCGAACGGCACCCCGAGGTTGCCGATCGGGATCCGCAGCTCGACGCCCGCCTCGATCGAGCCTGCACCACCGACCAGGACTTGCCCATCCTTGCCGGTCGCGTCCGGGGCGAGGTGGCGCTCTGCGAATCCACGATGGCTGTTCGCGCCTCCGGCGAAGTAGCGCTCGGTCACCGGCACATCGCCATAGATCGCACCGAGCCGCGCCCGCGCCGCGAGGACGATCTTGCGCGGGAGCGGGAGGTAGCCCCGCAGCTCCGGCGTCAGCTGCAGATACGTGAGCGCCCCGCCGGCGGCCGGCGTGCCGTAGGTGGCACGAACCTGCGCGAACACGCCGCGGTGTGGCTCCAGCGAGTTGTCGCGCTTGTCGGCCGCGAGCGAGAGCTCGTACGCGCCACGGCGCTGAGGATCGTCGAGCCCGAGCGCGGATGCCTCCGGCTCGAGCACGAGGACGTTCGTGAACAGGAGGTACTCGATCAGCCAGCCCGCGCGGAGCTGGAGCCAGGTCGCGCCGAGCGGCGCGCTGACGCCGGCGCGAAACCGCGGCCCCTTCGACGTGTACGCCTCGACGGTCAGGTAGTCGGCCGCGAGCTCGAGCTCGCCACGGATCCGCGGGCGGAACATGTCGAGCCGGTAGGCGGTGATCAGCGCGCGGACCTTCTGCTGTCGGTTGCCGAGATCGTGCTCGACGGTGATCGCCGGCCGGAGGTCCGCGGTGAACGTCCACAGCGGATGGGCGGCGTTGATGTAGCTCCCCCCGATGCGGCCGCGGAGCTCGAGGTTGATCGGATCGTAGCCGGCGCCGCCGCCGAGCTTGATCTCGTGCCGGTTCGCGAGCGCCACGGAGATCCGCACGGGCACGATCGCTCCCGCGGTGCGATCGGGCTCGATCCGCACCGTCGAGAACCTCCCGAGCTCGTAGATCGCGTGCTGCGAGGCGACGAGCGCGCTCGCCGAGTACAGCTCGCCGGGGCGGAACGCGAGCCGGCCGACGATCGCCTCGGCGAGCTGGCCATCCGTCCCCACGATGGAGATCGGGCCGAACGCCGCCTGCACGCCGGGCTCGATCGCGAACCGCGCCGTGGCCACACCGCGGGTCTTGTCGGCGAGGACCGCCGCGTCGACCTGCACGTGCGGATAGCCCGCGTTCTCGACGAGCGCGACCATCGGCTGCTTGGCCACGTCGTAGGCGTCGTAGTCGAACGGCGAGCCATCGCCGCCGGCCACGAGCGCGCGCGCCCTGGACAGCGGGATCTCGGGAGGGAGGCCCTGGATCTCCACCGCAAGCCTGGAGCGCCTCCCCTCGACGATCGCGAACACCACATGCTGAGCGCCATCCCGGAGCTCTACCCGCGGGGTCACGGAGACCTCGAAGAAGCCGCGCCGGAGGTACGCCGCGCGGAGCCGATCGCGATCCACGCTCAGCTGGTACGGATCGAGGGCCCGGCCGGCCTCGAGGTTGCGGTGCAACGCGAGCCCGGGGACCAGCTCATCCGTGGCGATCGAGGCATTCCCCTCCAGAGCGATCGACGCCAGCCACTCCTCGCCGGCGCGGTGCACGCGCGGCTTGCTCCCGCAGCCGATCACGGCCACCAGCGCGCACCACGCCAGGACTAGGAGCCGCATCCCCGAGAGTGATGCTCTCGTCGGCGGCGCGGGCGCGCAAGATCTCGGGGCTCAGTACCGCTTGCGCCAGAGCAGGTCGATGCCGTTGTAGCCGCGGTCACCCGCCGTGGCCTCGATGGAGATCCGGCGTGACAGCCAGTACTCGAGCTGCCCTTCGGACGAGTTCTCGTCGACCCGAGCCTCGAGGTGCTGGCGATAGGCCACGAACAGCGAGCGCGTGAGCCAGCTCCCCACCGTGACCGCCGCGCTGGTCCCGGCGGTGGCGGCCTCGTAGCGGAGCACGTCGAGATCCACGGGGAGTGCACTCTTGACGTAGCCACCGAGCTTGTTCGCGACGAACGAGGCCCCCACGACCGTGGCCTGGTCCCGCGCGCTGCCACTCGAAGGATCTCCGCTCGGCTCGCCACCGAGCAGGAAGCCGAGCAGCTGGCCCTGCGAATAGATGCCCGGGTCGCTGCTCAGGATCAGGTCCGGCTTGCTCAGCCGGCCCCGCACCGTGGTGATCGTCGCCACGTCGGCGAAGTCGTGCGCGATCCGGAGGTCGAGCAGCGGGTCCGTGGTGCCATCGAAGTGCACGGCCGCCTGCTCCACCTGGTAGCGCCGCCCGAACAGATCGAGATCCGCGCGATCCGCCTGGACCGTCCCCACGATCCCGATCGACTCGGCGTCCGCCGACACGGTCAGCTTGCCGCGGATGATCCCGCGCAGCTCGTCGGACTTGATCGTGGTCGCCGAGATCGTCACGTTCGCGATCAGCGACGCGTGACGCGGGGGCCCCTTCTTCATCGGTCGATCGGTCATCCGCTCGCCGGTCGCGAACACCATATCGGGTGGGGCGCCCGCCGGATCGAGGGGCTCGCCGCGCCCGCTCGGCACGACGACGTGGCCGTTCTTGACCAGCACGTCGGCGGTCCACTGATCGCCGCTGCGCGACAGCTTCGCTGTGAGATCGGCATCGACGACCGGCTCGACGCTCCCGATCGGCGACACCTTCCGCAGCGCGAGCGTCGCCGTCCCGCTCGTCGGGAGCGAGCCGTCGAGCACGAACTCGCTCGCCAGCTTCACGTCGCCGCCGCCGAGCCGCCCGGTGACATCGATCTTCAGCGCGGTCGCATTGATCACCACGTCGACCTTCGCGCGTCGGAGCGTTCCGATCTGCGGAGCGATCGGGATCCGCGCGCCGGTCAGGTGCAGCTCGCCCGCGACCTGCATCGTCTCTGGATCGAGGCCCTGGATCTTCAGATCCGCATCGAGCCGGCCGCCCGCACCGCCCGCCGGCCCCGGGGCGAAGGCGAACAGCGGGGCGAGATCGAACGCCGTGGCCTTGATCGTGGCCGTACCCTCGCGCAGCCGCCTCGGATCCAGCTGCGCGTTCAGCTTCAGGCTCCCGGCGCGCTGCACGCCGTCGATCGCGACCCGCGCGATCGTGCCATCCCACGCACCCACCACCGTGATCGTCTCGATCATCTTGATCGGCCGGTTGCGTGGCCCAGGTGGGACGGCCAGCTTGGTCCCGAGGAGCTTCATCGTGACCACGGGCTGGGCCACGGTGCCGGCGACCTGGAGCGTGCCTTCGAGCGTGCCTCCGACGACCTCCGTCCGTCCGAACACGCCGAGCAGCACCGGCGCGGACAACGACGGGATCGTGGCGGTCAGCGCGAGGGGCGCCATCAACAGAGCGCGCGGGTTGGCGCGCAGCTGACCGATCGTCAGCGGCACGGTTCCCTTCACGTCGAGGATCGTGACGCTGGCCGAGCGAACCACCAGCGTGGAGTTCGCCCCCCGGCTGTCGATCGCCAGGACCAGATAGGCGTCGAGCGGCTTCGTGACTGGGTTGCCGCGCAGCTGCTTGACGTCGATCGCGACGTGCGCGCTCGACAGCGCCTCCGTGACATCGGCCGTCAGGCTCACGTGCGCTCGGACCTCGGCCGTGATGCCGAAGCGATCGAGCTGCGCGGGGTCGATCGTGACGTCGTCGACGTGCAGCCTCGCGCCTCGCAGGATGTGCGGGCCGAGGGCCTTCCATGCGTCGAGATCGAACAGGTGCTCGGGGAACCCGACGCGGGCCGAGATCTGGAACGCGCCGAGCGGATCGAGCTTGCCTGACAACGTGGGCGTGAGCTCGTCGCGCGCCGACTGCGTGATCTGGAGATCGGCGGTGAGGCCCGTGGTTCCCCGGAGGGCCGGGCCCATCACGTCACGGAGCTGCAGCGTGCCGCCGATCGTGGCCGCCGCGAGGTGGACGTCACCATCGAGCCTGCCGGCGGTGACCTCGCCCGAGTGCCCCGCGAGCTCGGCGACCCTGGAGAGGTTCACGCCGTGCAGCGAGATCTGGCCGGTGCGGATCACCTCGCGGTGGAGGTGCTTCCACATCGCCACGTTGGTGAGATCCTTCGGGGCATCGAGGTCGAGTGCGAAGGTCGCGCTCCCCAGGTTGGGGCTCGAAGCCGTCGCCTGGATCGCGAGCTTGTCGGACCCCGCCTGGACGCTCGCCACGAGCTCGAGGCTGTCGCGCCATCCTGCGAGCGCGAGGCGCTTCCCCGTCACCTCGATCGTTCCGGCGAGCGTGCCGCGGGTACGCGAGACGTCGACGTGCGCGTCGAGGATGCCCTGGAGGCGCGGGTCGAGGGTGTCGAGCGCCAGGCCCGTGGCGAGCATGTTGCCGTGGAAGTCACCGCTCCTGCGATCGAGCTCGCCCGCGACCGCGAACATCCCGCGGGTGCTCGTGCTGTTCAGATCGCGCAGGACGATCCGGCGCGGGTCGATCACGAGGTGCCCAGTGGTACCGGTCCAGGTCCCGCCGTCGCCCGCCCGCACCACGTGGCGTACGACATCGACGGTGACCGTCGCGCCCTTCCCGGGCGGCGTGACCAGCGCGTCGACGTCGATCACCCAGGGGCTCAGCTTCGGTCGCGACCGAGCCGAGACCACGAGCTTGCCATCGGCGCGGTTGGCCGCGGTGACCCGGAGCTGACCGAGCTGCAGGTCGCCTCGCACGAGATCCACGAGCTCGAGCCTCGCGCGCCCGCGCGGCTGACGCGGCAGCTCGCGCGCATCGATCGCGAGTGACATCGACGCGACTGACAGATCCTGGAACCGCAGCCGCCGTCCGGACGCGTGCCCGACGACGGCGAGGTTCGGCTCGGGCCACAGCGTACCGCTCACGGCGAGGTTCGCGGACAGCGCACCGTGCACGTCGGCCTTGCCGCCACTCGCGGTCGCGGGATCACTCGTCGAGGCGATCAGCGTCCCGCGCGGCAGGCGCAAGGCCTCGCCGGCCCACAACAGCTCGCCTTCGAGCATCGCCCGCACGCTCGGCGCCACGATCCCGACCGCGGTCCGCGCCCGCTCGCCGTGCGTATCGAACGCGATCGCTGCGTGCCCGGCGGGCAAGCCGGCCAGCTCGCCCCACACCGCCAGCACGCCTCGAGCGGTGGGGAGCATGCCTGGCTCGCCGGGCGTGGCCTCGAACATCACCACGCCACCGCCGGATCCCACGAGCTTGCCGCGCGACAGCGCAGCGAGCGGAAGCGTGCCCGAGGCGATCACGCCCCGCACGAAGCGTCGCGTGAGGTCGGCGTCCAGCATCGCGCGCACCGGCGTCCCTCCGATCTGCCCGAGCAGCGACACGTGCGTCCACGGCGCCGTCGACGTCAAGTTCGCGGCGAACGCGAGATCCGCGGGTAACTGCACGCCCGGCACCAGCTGCGCCACCGCGATCGCCGGCGCGTTGACGATCACCGTTCCGGACATCACGGGTAGCGCGTCGGGTGAAGCGACGATGGTGAGGTTCGCCCCGGCGACCGTCAGCGCGCCGGCCTGCGCGATCAGCGACGGGATCGTGATCACGCTGCCGTCGATCCGGACCACCGCATCGAGGGAGACACCCGCCACCCGCTCGCGCCACGCACCGCGGATCGACAGGTTGGTCTCGACGACGCGCTGATACGGCAGGTGCGCCGCGCCCACGATCTCGAGCGCGTCGAGGTTCATCCACTCGGTGCCGGTGTCGTACGCCACGTGCGCGCGATGAACGAGCAAGTCCGCGACGTCGACGCTCCAGCCGGTGCTCGGCTGCGGGCGCATCATGTGCAGCACCTGCAGGCCCCCATCCTGATCGCGGGCGATCCGGAGCTCCACGTCTTCGACGACCACGGCGCTGAGGTTCGCGTGCTTGGAGATCAGCGAGAGCAGCCCGAGCTCGAACGAGACCTTCTTCACCGAGAGCACGGGCTCGCCATCGGACCCATCGAGCACCACGTCCCGAAGCACGAGCGTCCCGAACGGACTGCCCTCGACCGCACCGACGTGCCCGCCGCCGATGAACAGATCGGCGAGCTTCGCCTCGATCTGGCGACGCACGAGCTCGCGCCCGAAGCTGGTGTGGATCAGGATCAGGACCGCCGCGACGGCGACGACCACCAGGCCGAGGAGTCCGAGGACGCCGCGCTTGATCCACCGACGGATCCGCATCAGAACGCCTCGCCGAGGCTGAGGTGGAACGCGAAGGTCGAGTGGGGCTCGGGCTCCGTCGGGTCTTTGCGGTTCAGGCGATACCCGATGTCGAGCCGCACAGGGCCGACGAGCGTCTGCAGCCGGAGCCCCGCCCCGACCGCCCAGTGCAGGTTGCCGAGATCGAGGTCCGCGGCGGTCTCCGTGACATCGGCACCATCGAGGAACACCACCCCTCCGAGCGGCATCCGTCGCAGCGACGTGAACGGCACCCGGACCTCGATCCCGGAGTCGACCATCGCGGTCCCGCCGTACGGCACGGAGCGCTGCTCGCCATCGACGAGACCCAACGCCGAAGGCGCCAGCTTGCGCTCCGAGAACCCGCGCTGACTCACCGAGCCACCGGCGAAGAACCGCTCCGTGGCCGGCACGTCACCGAAGAACCGACCGGTCCGCACCCGCGCCGCGATCACCGCGCGTCCGATCGGGAGATAGCCTCGTAGCTCGGGTACCACCTGGACGAACGCATAGGCGCCGCCCGCGTACCTCGTGCCCTCCGCGACATGAACCTCGGCATATCCGCCGAACCGCGGCTCGATCGGGTGATCGCGCAGGTCGACGCTCAGGGATTGTTCGTACTCCCCGATCCGCTGTGGATGATCGAGGCCGAGCTGCATCTGGAGTGGCTCGTCGATCAGCGCGTTGATGTTGCGGAACTCGAGGCGCTCGAGGCCCCACCCCACGCGCAGCTGCACCTTGTCGCTGCCCAACGGCGTGGTGAAGCCGAGCCGGACCCGCGGGCCGTAACTCGTGTAGGCCTCGACGGCGAGGTAGTTATAGCCACCCTCGATCTCGCCTCGGGAGTAGGTCCACAGCAGATCCTGGCGCTCGAGCTTCGCGAGTGCGCGGACGCGCGGCTCGTAGGTGGTGCCGTCGCGGAGCAGCGCATACGCGGGGCGGAGGTCCACCGAGGCCGTGTCGAGCGGGAACGGCCAGCCCGCGACGCTGTAGCCGGCGCGCCCGCGGACCTCGTAGCTCGCAGGATCCACGCCGAACCCGACCCCGAGCTTGACCTCGTGGCGAGCACTCTCGGCGACGTCGACCTTGACCGCGACCACCGCGCCGGCGGCCTTGTCGGGTTGGACGCGCACGGTCGAGAATCGCCCGAGGCTATAGAGCGCGCGTTGGGTCTTCGCGATCGCCGCCGCCGAGTAGACCTGGCCCGGCGCGAACTGCAGGCGGTGCTCGACGGCCGAGCGAAGCTCACCATCGACGCCGTGGATCTCGATCGCACCGAACGTACACTTCGGTCCCGGGTCGTAGACGAGCTGGACGATGGCGGTGTGGTTCGCGCGATCGGCGACGACCTGGGCATCGAGCCGGACGTGCGCATAGCCCGCATCCTCCACGACGTTCTTCAGGGCATCCTTCGCGAGATCGTAGGTCGCGTACTCGAACGGCGCGCCCTCCTCGAGAGGCAGCCGCGCCCGGACCTTCGCCACCGACAGCTCCGGATCCTCCGGGAGGCCGAAGATCTCGACCCGCGTGGTGGCGCGCACGCCCTCCTCGACGGAGTAGATCACGGTCGTCGCATCGCCCTGCCGGTCCGTACGCGAACGAACATCGACATCGAGGTATCCACGCCGCAGGTACTCCCCGCGGATCCGATCGGCATCGACCTGCACCTGATACGGGTCCGGCGCTCGACCGCGCTTCTGGGTGCGATGGAGCGCCAAGCCGGTGACCAGCGTGGAATCGCCCAGGCGCTTGTTGCCCTCGAACTTGATCGCCTTGAGCCACTCGTCGCCGGGCCGGTGCGAGGGCGCCCGGGCGCACGCACCGAGCGCGAGCACCGTGAGGCAGAGTCGAGAGCGAGCCACGACCATCGTCCCCGTGGCGACCGCAAGATCGAGACCGCCGCAACTAGGCGAAACGCCGACGCAGGGCCGAGCGCAGGCGCCCATGCGCGGGCGCGCACGCCCAGCTCGCACACCACCGCGTTCACCGCGACGGATGCACGTGATCGCGATCCCGCTCGGCCTTGCCGCGGAGCGCGCCCACGAGCGCCGGGATCGCGGCGATCACGAGCACCACCGCCGCACCCTTCACGAAGGTGCCGCCGCTCACGAACATGATGCCGACGAGCATCGCGAGTAGCACCGAGAAGAACGCGGTGAGGCCCACCACGGTGTGTGGAACGCCGTCGGGCTTGCGTTGGACGTCTTCGCTCATGCGGCCACCTTGCGGCCGGTGGTGAGCCGGTAGATCCCGAGCAGCACCAGCGCGCCGATGATCGAGCCGAGGATGCCCGGACCCTCACCGACCTGGTACCAGCCCAGCGAGTGCCCGAGGAAGCCGGCGATGAACGCACCGGCGACACCGAGCAACATCGTGATCAGGATGCCACCCGGGTCCTTACCCGGCATGACGAGCTTGGCGAGACCGCCGACGACAAGACCGATGATGAGCGTCATGAGGATGGACATGACCGAGTTCCGAGCATCGGACGTGCCACGCGCTCGACCATGCGGCCGCGCGGGGTTGGCGACCTCCTCCCGTGCGCCGGAGCACGCCGTGCGCGCGAGCTACCGCTTCTGGGGCTGCTTCGCCCCGCCGGCTTCCTCGTGCAGCACGAGGTGATCGATCACCACGGCCTCGCGCCAGCGCTCGAGGACGGCGGGATCGGCGACCGCACCGTGCACGGTGATCCCCTCGAGCGGCGGGCTGAGCTCGGAGAGACGGGTCAGCACGAGCTCGCGATCGGTGCACGGCGCGCCGCACGCCGGCTGACTCGAGCTGTCCGCGGGCACCAGCACCGCGAGATTCGCGAGCGTGATCGCATCGCCCGTGCCGGCCGCGGCCAGCACGCGCTCGAGCGCACCTGGCACTCCCTGTTCGAACTCGCTCACCGCGGCGCGCAACGCGGCGCTCGCACCGGTGGCCACCGGGACGCTCGGCTTGCGCCCCTCGAGCATGCGCGCGGACGTGCCCGCGGGTGCCACGATCAATGCGTGCGCCGAGGTCTCGAGCTCGACCTTGCCGGACTGCACCTCGATCGTGCCCTTGCCGTGCGCGTCGATCTCGATCGTGTACTCGCAGCCGAGATCGGTGACGCCGGTACTCGGTGTGGTGACCGCGAAGATCCGCGGCGGGGCCGTGACCTTCGCGTGCATGCGACCGCGCTCGAGGTGGAGCTGCCGCTTGCCGGGCTCGCTGCGATCGAGCCGCACCCGCGTGTTGGCGAACAGCTCCGCCGTGCCGATGTCGGCGATCGCGAGATCGACGCTCGCCGCGCCCGTATCGAGGATCCCGCCCACCGGCAGCACGCCGCGCGCGACCGTGCCGCTCTCACACACGACCGAGCCGCCGCGCGCGGTGAACGCGAAGCCCGTGTCCCCGCTACACGCGGCCTTCGGAGACGACCGCAGGTAGATCACCAGCGCTGCCGCGGCCGCGAGCGCGACCACGCCACCCACGATCCAGGGTGCACGGCCGTGCCTGCGGCGGAGCCGGACCTCGTCGAGCGGACGATCGTGGGCGAGCGGCGCGAGCAGCTGCTCGAGGCGCTGGACCTCTGGATCGGCGGGACCCGAGCGGTCCCACAGATAGTCATCCGGCTCGCTCATCCGCCTCCTCGCTCGTGATCCCGAGCTTCTCGCGCAAGAGCTTCATGCCGCGGTGGAGGTTGACGCGCACCGACCCGGGCGACAACCCCGTCTGCTCCGCGATCTCGGGCCCGGTCATGCCCTCGACGAGCCGGAGGATCAGCGTCTCCTGGTACGCCTCGGGCAGCGCGCGCAGCGCCACCAGGACCTGCGCCACCTCCGCCGAGCGGGGCACCTCGCCGCCCACATCGGTCAGCTCGTCCGTGGGCTTCTGACCGCGCACGTGATCGATCGCCCGATTGCGGGCGATCGCGAGCAGCCACCCCGGGAACGCGGCCACCTCACCCAGCTGCGGCAGCCGCTCGAGGGCGATCGCGAACACATCCTGCACCACGTCCGCGGCATCGCCATAGCGCACCCGGGCGAGCACCACGCCATGGACCGCACGCGAGAATCGCTTGTACAGCTCGGCGAACGCCGCGCGATCTCCACGCCGCGCCGCGATCACCACCGCCGGCAGCTCCTGCACGGGCGCGATGTAGGCAGCGATGGTGAGGACGAGGTGGGTCAGCATGACCGTGCAACGGGCGTCGACCGGGCCGGCGCACCGGCGGATCGCAACGCTTACGAAGACGATACAGACGGCCGAACTGTTAGCGAGGAACAATGCCGAGTGATCACGCGCCGATCGATCCACTATCGACGATCGCCACCCCCGCCCCCTTGAGCTCGGCGATCGCCCGCTCGCCATCTCCCGGCTTGAGATCGACGGCGCGGCAGCCGTCCTCGACGAGCCAGACGTCGAAGCCGAGCTGGCGCGCATCGAGGGCGGTGAACTTCACGCAGTAGTCCGTGGCGAGGCCGAGGATGTAGAGCTGCTTGACCCAGCGCTCGTTCAGCCACGGCCCGAGACCGGTGGCCTTGGCGTGGCCGTTGTCGAAGAAGCCGCTGTAGCTGTCGATCTGCGGATCGGTGCCCTTCTGGAACACCTGCGTGACCTTCGTCCGATCGAGGTCGTGATGCAGCTCGGCGCCCCGCGAGCCTTGCACGCAGTGCGCGGGCCACATCACCTGCCGCACGCCACCGAGATCGATCAGATCGCCCACCTGGGTGCCCGGATTGTTCACCGCGAAGCTCTTGTGGGCGGCGGGGTGCCAGTCCTGCGTGGCGACGACGGTGCTGAAGTGCGGCATCAGCCGATTGGCGACGGCGATGGTCTCGTCACCGCGTGCCACCGCGAGGGCCCCACCCGGGCAGAAGTCGTACTGGAGGTCGACGAGGATCAGGGCGCGCATGAACGGCTCAGCGCACGGCCGTGAGCTGCTTCATGAAGATCTGGACCGAGGCCTTGATCAGCGTGCGCCGCTTCTCCTCGGTGGCATCGCGGGCGTCGTGCCGGGTGTCCTCGCGGAACGTATCCGAGCGCACCTCGCGTGGAGGCCCACTCGGGACCGGGGCATCCACCACGTGCGGGCGTCGGCACAGCACCTGCGACACGCCCTCGTACTCCGGGCCGCCATCCTTGTTCGTGCTCTTCCCCATCACCAGCAGCGCGACCACACCCGCCGCCGCAACCCCGGCACCGATCGCCGGCTGCTGCGCGCCGCCAGCGATACCGATCCCCGCGGCGATGATCAGCCACGGCCACCACGGGCGCCGCGTCGTGTACTGCTGACGCGCGTTGACCTGGAACCGGATCAGCGACGAGGCGTCATCGGCCTGCGTGTTCTCGACGTGGCGATAGCTCCACAGCACCGAGCCGGTGGAGACCTGCACCATCTTGAGATCGAGCACGCTCGTCATGCCGCTGATCTTCGGCGCGTTCTTCGCGTGGTACGCCTTGCAGGCGGCGTTGTCCTGCGCGGTGACCTGCAGCGGCTTCAGCGGCTGGTTGCCCTCGCCGATGAAGTAACGGAACTCACTCGATTCCGCGCGATCGAACTCCTCGATCACGTCGAGCTCGTTGACCTCGAACAGCAGATCGATCTTCTGCTCCTTGGCCTGATCGAGCGGCTTGCTCGCGCCCTTCAGCGATTGCCAGGTCACCACGTCGAAGCCGACCTTCTCGGCCTCGCGCTCGAGCTCCGACATCGTGACGCCGCACTGCATGCGGATCACGCGCTTGTCGACCGTGCTCGACGTATCGGCCGCGCGCATGTCGAGGCAGGTATCCGGCGGCACGAAGGCCACCCGCTTGAACTTCTTGATCGCCTCCGTGGCCTTCGGGGGTGCGTCCGGCGGCGCCTCGCGATCGAGCGACGCGGTGGCCGTCGAGGTGTATCCGTAGTAGCGCTGGGTGCCGATGGTCCTGACCGAGGTGGAGCCACACCCGAGGCCGAGGACCACGCCGAAGGAGACGAGCAAACACGGTCTCATCCCGGCAGGATCGGCGGCCCTCCCTCCGATTTCAACGAACGGGGCCCGATATTGCGCGACAGCTCCTAGATCGAGAGCTCGAAGCCCTGCTTCGCCAGCCGGTCGTACTTGCGCCGATCGAAGCGATAGAGGCGCGCCGCGCGGTGCCGTACGCCCTGCTCGACCTCGTCGGTCTCGACGACCAGGTCGAGCGAGAGGATCTTCTTCCGGAAGTTCCGCTTGTCGAGCTCGGTGCCGAGGATGATCTCGTAGAGCCGCTGCAGCTGGGTCAGCGAGAACCGCGGCGGCAACAGCTCGAACCCCACCGGCGCATAGCGGACCTTGCCGCGGAGGCGTTCGTGAGCGCGCGCCACGATCTCCGAGTGATCGAACGCGAGCTTCGGGAGATCGTCGAGCGCGAACCAGCCCACGCCCATCGCATCGGTCGCCGCGCGGATCCGGTGATCGCTGAGCTTGGCGAGCGCGTAGTACGCCACGGTGACCACGCGCTCGCGCGGATCGCGATCGAGGGTGCCGAACGTGTAGAGCTGCTCGAGGTAGACGTCGGTGACGCCCGCCTCCTCTTCGAGCTCGCGCCGCGCGGCGGCATCGATCGTCTCGTCTACGCGAACGAAGCCGCCCGGCAGTGCCCACGCGTGCTGGAACGGCACCAGTTTGCGCTGGATCAGCAGCACCTTGAGGTCGTGCTCGTCGAGCCCGAACACCACACAGTCCACGGTCAGCGCCGCCCGGGGATACTCGTACGAGTGGCTCATCGGTCCGCGGCTCCCGAGGCGACATAGCTGCGCAGCTCCGCGAGCTCGCGCTCGAAGCCGCCCGAGACGATCGGGAACCGGCACCAGGAGCGCGGGTCGACGTTGCGATCATCGAGATGAAACGCGGGTGCCATGCGCTCGCGTTTCCACTGGTTCCGGCACCACAGCCGGAAGAACCGCTCGATCCACACCGCGATCTGCACGGGCGAGTACTCCGCATAGCGCGGCAACAGCTCCTGCAGCACCTCCACGGGCGTGTGCTTGTCGCGGATCGCGGAGTCCTCGACGGCCTCGAGGAAATCGTACGGCATCAGATCGGCCTCGTCGGTCTGGGCCTTGCCGTCCTTGTTCGCGGAGGCAGGGCGCAGCTCGGCGGTGGGCTGCTGCGCGTTGATCAGGCGCAACGTCGGGATCGGGTCGTGCCCGACCGGCCCCTTGGTCTCCATCCACACCAGCCACTGGCGCAGGTAGGTCTTGTCGATGCCACCGAGCGGGGCGAGCCCACCCGCGGTGTCGCCGTCCATCGTGGCGTAGCCGACGGCGGCCTCCGAGCGGTTGGAGGTGGTGAGCAGCACGGCACCGCGCAGGTTGGCGAGCATCCAGATCGAGGGCGCGCGCACGCGGGCCTGGATGTTCTGCAGCGTCAGATCATCCTGCTCCCAGGTCAGCTTGCGCCCCAGCGCCTTCTCGAGCGAGTGGATGTACGCCTTGTACTGGACGTCCACGTCGATGATGTGGAACTCCGAGCCGACGGCCTTGGCGATCATCTCGGCGGCGTGGCGCGTGACCGGGCCCGAGTTCTCCGTGGGCTGATAGGCGCACGACAGCAGCGCACCGACCGCCGCGTTCGCGCCGCCGCCCTGCTCGAGCACGTCGTGGAGCCGCCGGATCGTGGGCAGGTGCTGCCGCACGCCCCCGGGCCCGAGCTCGCCGAACGCCATCTGCACCGACAGCGCGACGAGGATCGCGCACGCCGCAGAGTCCGCGCCTCCGGACAGCGAGACCACGTAGCCCTGCGCCCGACTCTTGCGGAGGTAGTCCCACAGGCCGAGGGCGATCGCGCGGGCGAACTCCTCCTCGCGGACGCTCGCCCGGTCCTCCCACGACAGGGTGGTCTTCGGCGGCTTCTCGGGCTTGCGCTCCGGCCACACGAACGGGAACTCCACCACCTGATCCTCGGCGTCGTGGCGCGGACGGTGACTGCCCCGGCGCGCCTGCTCGCGGCGATTGCCATCGATGTCGACGATCGCGGTCGACAGCTCCACGTCGTGGAACGAGAACCGCTTGCCGCGCGCCAGCAACTCGCCCCCCGAGGCGATCATGCTGCCGCCGTCGTAGACGATCCGGCCGGCCTCGTTTCCGAGCAGGTTCGCGTACAGGTACGCCACGCCATAGGCGCGCGAGCCCTCCACCACGAACCGCTGCCGCACCGCGAACTTGCCGAACGCGAAGTGGCTCGCCGAGGGATTGCACAGGATGTCCGCGCCGCGCAGCGCGAGATCGGTGCCCGGGCGATTGGCGACCCAGGCGTCCTCGCAGATCTCGAAGCCGATCCGGATATCGCCGATATCGAACAGCAGATCGCCGATCGGAAACCGACGGGTCGTGCCATCCGCCCCGGTGCGCTCGAGCGTGTCGACCTCACCCGCGGGCCACGCCTTGAACCAGCGCGGCTCGTAGTGGATGCCGTCGCCGGCGAGGAACTGCTTGGCAGCGAAGCCGACGATCCGCCCATCGGCGAGCAGGGCCGCGGCGTTGTACAGCGCCTTCTCGTGATAGATCGGCAAGCCGACCGCGACCACCATGCCGTGGGTCAGCGGCGCGAGGGCCTCGAGCTGCGAGAACGCGGTGTCCTGCAGGCCGTCCATGAAGAACGCGTCCTCACAGCCGTAGCCGGTGATCGCGAGCTCGGGGAGACAGAGCAGCGAGGCGCCCTCGGCGCGCGCGTGCTCGATCGCCATCTTGAGGTGGACGAAGTTCTCGTCCCACGCAAAGGGGGTCTGGTTGACACAGGCGACGGCGACCTTGACGAGTCTCATGACGACCTACCGGTTGGAGATCAGATGCTCGGTCAGCAGCGAGGCAGTGCTGTCGACCTGCAGATAGTCGTTCGCGAGCGCGACCGCTCGGGGATGGCTGTCGGTGACCACGATCCGCCCGAGTAGACCACTCGCGTAGATCTTGGCGAGCGAATCGCCCGGGAACAGGCCGTGGGTGGCGATCGCATCGATCGAGGCGGCCCCGGCCTGCCGGTAGGCCTCGGCAGCTCCGAGCAGCGAGCCGCCGGTGCGGATCATGTCGTCGTAGATCACCACGCGCTTCCCGGCGACCTGCGCCGAGACCCCGGTGACCTGGGTCTCGCTTCCATCGAGGCGGCGCTTGTAGACGAACGCCGCAGCCACCCCGAGATCGTTCGCGAGCGACTCCACCCACTTCGCGCGACCCGCATCCGTGCACGCGAGCACGAAGTCGTCGCCACCGAGCCGCCGGGCAGCCGCGGTCACGATCGACTTGCCATAGACGTGGATCGTGCGGATCCCGCCCTCGAAGTAGTGCGCGATCGACCCCACGTGCAGGTCGAGCATGAACACCTGCGTGCCGCGGCTCGCCATCGGGATCGAGGACAGCAGGCGCGCGCGAGTCTTCGCCGTCACGATCTCGCCGGTGCGCACCGAGCGCTCCATCGTGGAGTAGCCGAAGAACGGGATCACAAGGCGCAGGCGATACACGCCCTCGGCGACCAGCCCGCACGCGAGGTCATAGAGCTCGAGCGTGGACGCGTCGTCGGGCGTGCCGCCGACCAGGATGACGTCGCGGTCCGCGGGATCCGTGACGATCCGCAGGTAGTGCTCGCCGTCGGGGAACGTCCTGCGCTCGATGAAGCCCTGCTCCCAACCGCCCGCGGCGGCGATCGCGGAGCCGAGGTACGCGTACGGCACCGTCGAGAACACGAGGGGAGTGGTCATCGGTTGTGCTCCGTGGTGGCCTGGCGCGCGGCCGCGATCAGCTGTTGCTTGCGCCCGTGGACGTGCGCGTCGAGGCCCACGGGATAGGGCTGCGGGTTCAGGAACCGGCGGGTGCGCGGCGACAGCGCGGCGAGGTCCGCGGCGGCGCGCGCGCGGCAGGTGGCGAGATCTTCGGCGCCTCCGGTGCGGACGCCGCGCTCCATCATCGTCACCAGCAGATCGGCACTCGCATCGAACGCCGGCGTCACCGGGGTCCGCAGCGGATCCTCGATGTCGTGGAGGGTGGCGCCCGCCAGGCCGTGCTCCGCATCATAGATGACGTCGCCGACCAGCTCGCCGCCGCGTCGCAGCCGGCGGACCTGGAGGATGCCCGGGTTCGAGATCTTGATCGGCTGTTCGCTGAGCTTGATCGCCTCGCGCCACGCGCCGTCCTCTCCGCGATACGCGCCGAGCTTGTAGACGCCACCGAGCGCGGGCTGATCGAACGCCGTGACCAGCTTGGTCCCCACGCCGAACACGTCGATCTTCGCACCCTGATCGAACAGGCTGGCGATCACGTGCTCGTCGAGATCGTTCGATGCGACGACCTTCGCATCGGGGAACCCCGCCGCATCGAGCATCCGGCGCGCCTCGATCGAGAGGTGCGCGAGGTCGCCCGAATCGAGCCGGATCCCGGCGAGAGCATAGCCCTTGGCCCGCAGCTCGCGCCCGACCTCGATCGCATGGGCCACGCCATCCAGGGTGTCATAGGTATCGACGAGGAACGTGCAGTTCCCTGGCATCGCGTCGGCGTAGGCGCGGAACGCCGCGAGCTCGTCGCCGTGGAACATCACCCAGCTGTGGGCGTGGGTGCCGCGCACCGGGATCCCGAACAGCTTGCCGGCGAGGACGTTCGAGGTGGCGATGCACCCACCGATGTACGCCGCGCGTGAGGCCGCGAGCCCACCATCGATCCCCTGCGCCCTGCGCAGGCCGAACTCGAGCACGGGCGCGCCCTTCGCGGCGGCCACGACCCGCGATGCCTTGGTGGCGATCAGGGTCTGGAAGTTGATGATATCGAGGAGGGCGGTCTCGACCAGCTGGGCCTGGAGGATCGGCCCGCGCACGCGCAGGATCGGCTCGTGCGGGAACACGAGGCTGCCCTCGGGAATCGCATCGACGGTGCACGTGAACTTCATCGCGCCGAGGTAGTCGAGGAAGCCCTGCGGAAACAGCGGGCCCTTGGTCGCGTCTTCGAGCGTGGCGAGGAACGCGAGGTCATCGGGGGTGAACCGGAACCGCTCGAGGAACGCGAGGGCCGGCGCGATGCCCGCGGCGATCGCATACCCACCGCCGAACGGGGGCCGGCGATAGGTCAGGTGAAACACGCTCTCCCGCTCGCTGTGA
The DNA here is from genome assembly GCA_016720595.1 of Myxococcales bacterium. GTDB lineage: Bacteria > Myxococcota_A > Polyangia > Haliangiales > Haliangiaceae > JABFXX01. The sequence goes on along the minus strand of JADKKI010000038.1, from coordinate 26,640 downwards.
CCACCCTTCCAGTAGCCGCAAGCCATCGTCAGCTGGTACAAGTCGGTCAGTAGCGCGAGCGAGCCGCCGTACATGTCCAGGCCGTCGGTCGAGCGTTGTTCGGGCACGTTTATAGTGTAATCTGTACACTAACCGACCGATGTCAACAAGCGACGAAGCCGTGGTGATCTGGGGGGAGGTCCTCTGGGACCGGTTCCCCGACGGTGACCAGCTCGGTGGGGCCCCAGCCAACGTCGCCTACCACCTGGGTCAGGCGGGCGGCTGGGCGCAGCTCGTCACCCGGGTCGGCGATGACGACCTCGGCCGGCGTGCCACCACCCGGCTCGCCGAGATGGTCGATACCTCCCTGGTCCAGATCGATCCCGAGCGCGCCACGGGTGAGGTCGGCGTCACCGTCGAGAACGGCGAGCCGCGTTACCAGCTGTTCGACGGCCGCGCCTGGGAGCGGATCGCGTGCACCCCACAGGTCGAGACCGCGATCGCGGAGGCCGGGGTCCTGATCTTCGGCACGCTCGCGCAGCGCACCCCGGAAGGCCTCGCGAGCTGGCAGCGCGCCGTGGCCGCCGCCGGGAACACCTGCCTCAAGGTCTGCGACATCAACCTCCGCAAGCTGTGGAAGCCCGGCCCACGCCCTCCAGCGCCGAAGGTCACGCTCGAGCCGATGACGCTGGTCAACGAGATCACCTCTGCCAAGCTCGCGCTCGATGCCGCCGACGTGCTGAAGGTCAACGATCGCGAGCTCACCGTGCTCGCGAGCTGGTTCGGGTGGAGCGATCCGATCGCGGCCCTGCGCGCGAATCGCAAGGTCGTCGCGGTGACGCATGGCGCCCTGGGCTCCACGCTCTATGGCGATGGCCCGGCGATCGAGATCCCGGGCGTGCATGCGGCCACGCCAGGTGACAACGTCGGGTGTGGCGATGCGTACCTCGCGATCCTCGTGCTCGGCATGACCATGGGCTGGGACCTCGCACAGTCCGGTCACGCCGCGAGCCGCTACGCCGCCGCCGTCGCCGGGGTCCGTGGCGCCACGCCGCAGTTCGACGATGCGCGGATCGCCGAGCTGCTCGGAGAGCTCGAGTGAGCACGCCCGACAGGCCAGCACCGGCACCCGCCGGCCCCGACGCCTGGGACCGCGGTGCCGCCTGGCTCGCAGCGCACGGCGCCCTGCCCGCGCTCGGCGTGCTGACGATCGCGATGTGCGTGATCTACGGCGGCATCTTCCGCGGCGAGGTCGCCGGCGATGATCTCACGTTCCACATGGCGGAGAGCCGCCGGATCGCGGACTGCATCGCGAACGGCGACTGGGACTTCTGGAACCCGAGCGCGAACGCCGGCTATGCGTCGGCGTACTACTACCAGCTGATCCCGCAGCTCGCCTCGGCGCTCCCCGCCGCGCTGTTCGGTCACCACACGTTCTGGTTCCAGCTCAGCGTGTTCCTGCCGCTCGTCCTCGCGCCGGCCGCCGCTTATCGCGGCATGCGCCTGATGGGTGCGGTCCCGTGGCAGGCGATCGCCGCCGCGTTCGTGCTCTCGTTCACGATCGGCCAGTCGCGCTGGGGGTTCTCCGCCGACGGCACGTTCTCCGTGGGCCTCTACACGCAGACCTGGGCGCTCGCCGCCTTCCCGCTCGCGCTCGGTCACGGCGTGCGCTGGCTCCGCGAGAGCAAGGGCCTCGCGCCGGCGATCGTGTGGGGCGCATTCGTGGGCCTGTGCCATCCGTTCGGCGGCGTCTCGCTCGGCCTCTCGCTCGCGCTCGGCGTCACCGGCGGCGTGCTCGTCAATCGCGCCACCTGGCGCTCGCCGATCCTCACCGGCCTCGTGACGGTGATCCTCGGCGCGCTGGTCGCCGCGGGCTGGTTCGTGCTCGGCCGCTCCACGCTGCTCTATGCCCTGGTCGTGATCGGCGCGCTCGTGATCGGCGCAGGCGTGCGGATCGCGATGACGTTCCGCGATGACCGTACCTGGCGTGCGGAGCTCGGCAACGTGTTCGGCGAGCCGGTGCGCCTCGTCGCGCTCGGGCTCGGCCTCGGCGTGGCCACGATCCCCGGCTGGATCACGATGCTCGTCGATGCGAAGGGGTTCGGCGGCTTCCCGCACCGCGTCGACGACGAGGTCGGGCCCGGCTTCCTCCAGCTCGGCCAGTGGTTCTACAAGGGCCTGATCCTCGATTTCGGACGCGTGATCGTGCTGACCTGCGCACTGCCGATCACGCTGATCCTCGGCCGCGCGAAGACCCTGCGCTGGCTGTGGATCCCCGGCTTCGCGTTCGCGCTCCTGCTCGGGCTCGGCCCGCACATGCCGAAGACCGCCGACGATCTGATCCCGGCCGTCCGCTTCCTCGGCGCGATGCAGATCATGTTCGCGCTCGGCATCGGCACCGCCGGCTATGCGATGGCGCTGACGATCTGGAACGCTCCCGAGGATGGCCTGATCTTCCGCAGCATCCGCGCCGCGCTCCGCCTGACCGGCCCCTGGGTCGAGAAGCAGCCGCTCCAGTACGGCGTGCGCACCGGCGTCGCCGCGGTGGTCGCAGCGCTCGTGGTCCTCGTCGCCGTGCCGGGCTCCCGCATCGAGGCCGACCGTGTGCACGTGCTCGCGGATCAACCGAACAGTGTGCGCCCGCAGATGATGAAGATCATCGACGCACTCGAGCACGCGCCGCCGGGCCGCAAGCAGGTGGGCCCCGGCTGCGAGAACCACTGGTGGAACCTGCTCAGCTACGTCTACGGCCGGATCCCGTCGCTCCTCCAGATGGGCGGCGGCGGGCTGCAGGCGAGCCCGAACTACGACTACCTGTGGAGCGTGCGCGACTTCCCGAAGAACGCGTGGCTCTACGATGCGCCGTATCTCCTGTTCGAGAAGTCGAAGGCGAATACGATGCCGGTCGGCGACCTCGTGATCGAGACCGAGGGCTACATCGTGCGCAGCCTGCCCTCGCCGGGCCTGGTCTCGCCGATCCAGATCACCGGCGTGCTCCCGGATGGCCCCACCGGCGCGCGGTCCGAGGCGCGGAAGGCCTCGCTCGCCTGGCTGCGGACCGACATGCCGCTCAAGGATCGCCACCTCGTCTATGCCGGCTACGGGCAACCCGGCCCCGCGCCGCAGGGCAAGACGCTGCGCGCGTGGCGTCAGGACTCCCCCGGCGACGAGGCCGATCTCAACGCGCGGATCGAGACCACCGGCCCGACCACGTTCATGGCGCGCGAGTCCTGGCACCCGCGCTGGCACGCGTACCTCGATGGCGCCGAGGTCCCGATCCGTCGCGTCACGCCGGACTTCCTCGCCGTCGATGTCGCCGCCACCGGCGCCCACCTCCTCCAGTTCCGGTTCGAGCGCCCGTGGTGGGCCCACGCCTCGTGGCTCGCGTGGCCGGGCATGGCGCTCGTGGCCTGGCTCGGCCTGCGCCTGTGGAACCGGCGACGCGAGCGGCAGCGGATTCCCGAAGCGCGCGTCACCAGCGCGTGAGCTACTGGCCGCGCGGATTCGGGGACGGGCCCGTGGAGACGGCCTCATCGACGTTCACCACTCCCGGCGCCGGCTCGGGCGGCCCCATCGCGGTCACCATGCACTCGCCGAAGTGCTCAACGAGCTTGCTCATGCGCTCGCGGGTGGCGGCGTCGAGCTCCATCGGTGCCTGCGATTGCTCGCGCGCCATCTTCATGGACCACGTGGTCATGCTGCCCATCACCTGATCGGCACACGCCTTGTCGTGGCACGTGCACATCTGATCGGTGAAGGTCGCGAAGCGCTCGAGGACCTCTCGCTGATCTCCGGCGCCGCGATCACGAGTCACGCGATAAGTGACGAGGCCGCCGACGAGCGCGAACCCCACGGTCGCGATCAGGATGCGGGCGCGACGGCGGCGACGGCGCTGCGGACCACCGGCCGCCCAGTCAGCGGCGAGGCCCTCGGCAGCGGCGCGGGCGCGGGCCTCCTCGAGCAGGTGTGCGGCGATGTCGCGCTGGCGGGTGGCGTCATCGAGCTCCCCCTGGATCGCGACGAGGCGAGCTTCGAGGGCATCGACGTCGTTGCGGTAGGCCATGGAGGTTTGACACCGTCGCGCCGCAGAAGTTTTGCCGAAGATCCGTGAGCGATCTCGGACACTCAGCGGATCGCATCGGTCCGAGGGCGCTGCTAGATCCCGCTCCCGCCGACCATCGTACCGGTGCCGTTGGGATGGGACGTGCCCATCAGCTCCCAGTACGTGAACTTGAACCCCGCGGACGACGGATGAAACTGGAGCGCCAGCGTGCACGACGCGTGGCCCGCGAGCGCCACGCCGTTGCAGGTGTCGGTCACGATCGTGAACTCCGCGGCGTCGAGTAGCGTCATCTTCGTGGTCAGCGTGTTGGTCGCCACGCCCCCGGTGTTGGTGACCGTCGCGGTCAGCGTTGCCGAGGTCTGTCCCACGGTGGTGTCCGGGAACACCTGCTGGTTCGGCGTGATCTCGACGACGTTGTCGGTCGCGATGCCGAAGCCCTGGACCGGGAGGTACAGCTCGCCGCCGGGATCTGCGATCACGTGCAGCGCGGTGTTCCGCTGACCGGCGAACAGCGGATCGAAGCCGATCACGATGTCGCACGTGGTGCCCGCCACGAGGGTCTGGCCCACGCATCCGTTCGAGCGCGTCACGAACCCATAGCTCTGCACGAACGACATCGCGAGCGGCGCCGTGGGCGTGGTGCGCGTGGTGGACAGCCGGTACGTGATCGTCCGCGTGCCCGAGTGGCCGACGGCGGCATAGCCGAGCTCGTCGGTGGCTTCGAGGAGCGTGCTGTGGATCTCGGAGAGCAGCTGGCCCGTGCCCTTGAGCCTGCTGATGACCTCGCCGCCCGACGCCGCCGAGACGCGAAGCTGGCCCTGTTGAACGCCGAGGGTGGTGGGCGCGAACCGGAGCTGGATCTCGCAGGTCTCGAACGGCTGGAGCACACCGCAGGTGGTGCCGACGACGGCGAACTCCGTGGTGCCTTCGACCGCGAACACGATCGGCGTGGCGACCGTGGTGCTCGCGTTCTTGACCGTCAGCATCGTGTCGCGGGTCAACGTCAACTCGGCGGTCTCGTCGACCATCTCCGGGGTCATGCCGAGGACGCTCAGATCGGGCGGTGCATCCGGCAGCGGTGGCTGCTGGGGCTGGGCGTGATCACACGCGGCGAGCACGGTGACGAGCGCGAACAGGCTGCGCATCCCACCATCAGACACCATCCGCATCGCGGGGTGAAGCACACGGCGCGGCAGGCGCCGGCAGAGTCAGGGAGCCAGGGCGGGTTTCGCGGCCTTGCCGGGCTTCGCACCACGCACACCCGCGCCTGGGCCGGCTGCCGAGCCCGAGCCCGAGCCCGAGCCCGAGCCCGAGCCCGAGCCCGAGCCCGAGCCCGAGCCCGAGCCCGAGCCCGAGCCCGCCGCCGAACCCGAGCCCGCGTGCGGCGGCTTGTCCGGAGCCCCGCCGGGGTTCGCCTCGCCCGCGCGCGGCATCGGCATCACGGTCTTGGCGCTGCGCAGCTTCCACGGCTTGGTGCGCGAGCCGCGATAGAAGCCGAACGTCACGGCCACGCCCGAGGACTTCGCGTACTCGGTGATCACGTCGAAGGTGGCGTTGGTGCCGCCGATCACCTTGGCCTCGGTCACCTTGAGGATGCGGATGTACGGCCCGAGCAGCGCGCGGTGCTCCTCCTGGAGCGCGATGAACCGGCCGCGCTCCTCCTGCTTCTGGAACACGCCCGAGGCCTGGTCCCACACCTGATCGGCGTGGCCCTCGCGCAGCTGCTCGAGGATGCCGTTGGCCGCGACGTACAGATCGCAGGTCTTGGACATCGGATCCTTGCAGGCCTGCACGCGCTCCTCGCGCTGCGCCTGCGAGATCTTGAGCTCTCGCGGCAGCTCCACGCCGATGCCGAGCAGCTTCCACACGCCCTTGTCCTCGTGGAGGCTGACCGAGGCCTTGCAGGTCGCCTTGTCGTACGCGACGGTCAGCGAGACGCGACCGATCCGCCCCGTGGGGCCGCTGGTCACGAGCGTGTCGTTGATCGCGGTGATCTCGCGGAACTTACCGACGGTCGCCGACAGATCGTTCATGTCGTCGACGAACCGCTCCTTGCGCACCATCTCCTGGAACCGGGGCGAGGCCTTGTCGTAGACCGTCTCCACCCCGGCCTGATCGCGGCTGAGATCGAGCAGCAGCTTCTCCGCGATCGGACGGAAGTCCGGGGTCTCGTTGCCGTGGAGCTGCAGCGCCACGATCACGGTGATCCACGACGCGACCAGCACGAACCCGACGAACAGGCTGCGCACCAGGAGCCTGCCCTTGCGGGTCTTCGCGGCGCGCGGCAGGTGGTGCAGCGATTCGCCGACCTGGGAGATGCCCTCGCCGAGCTTCGACACGCTCGATCCGACCAGCGGCACCTTCTTGGAACGTTCGCCGAGCTTGCTGACACCCTCGCCGATGCTGCCGATGCCGGAGCCGAGCTTCTCGACGCTGGCGTCGACGGCATCGCGCGCCGCGGTGGCGAGCCGGCGGCTGCGGCCCGTCTGATCGCCCGCGACCGCGACCCGGACCTTCCCGGACGACACCGGCGCGGACTCGAGATCACCGACGGGCGTGGGCGTGCCATCGGACACCGCGGGGAGCTTGGTGCTCGAGAGCCCGACCTCGATCGAGCCGGAGGCGGAGGCCGAGGCCGGGATCGATGACGATGTCGAGGACGAGCCAGGATCCGAAGCCGGTAGCGACGTCGAGCTCGAGGTGGAGATCTCGATCGATCCCGAGACCGCCGGCAGATCGTTGCCAGCCGAGCTGTCCGCCGCGCCCGGCTCCCCGGGCTTCGGCTTCGGCTCACTTGGATCGTCAGGCGCGGACACCGAGCCAGATCATGACACGCGAGGTCACGAGGTGAAGAACCGCGCGACCAGGTTCTCGGCCACGCCGCGGCGGTAGTCCGCGGTCGAGCGCACGTCGTCGATCGGCGTGATCGCCGTGTGCAGGGCCGTGCGCGCTGCATCGGCGGCCTGGGCGAGCGGCAGGCCGCGTACCGCGTCTTCGACAGCCGTGATCCGCATCGGGCGATCCGCCACCGCGCCGAGGGCGATCCGTGCCGAGACCACGGTGCCACCATCGAGGGTGATCGCCGCGGCGCCCATCACCTTGGAGATCGATTGCGCGCGCCGCGTGCCGACCTTGCGCCACGTGGTGCGGGTGGCGGCCGAGGGCAACGGAATCGTCGCCGAGACGATCAGCTCGTCCGATGCGAGCTGCGTCTTGCGATAGCCGGTGCAGTACGCGTGGTACGGGATCGTGCGGCGGCCGCGGACCGAGGCGACCTCGATCTGCGCATCGAGCGCGAGGAGTACGGGCAGGCTGTCGCCGACCGGCGACGAGGTCCCGACGTTGCCGCCGAGCGTGCCGCGCGCCTGGATCTGGAGCGCGCCGATCTCGCGTGCGGCGAGCGCGAGCGGGCGCAGCTTCTCGCGGATCGCGGCGTGGCGCTCGACCTCGTGCCACGTGGTGCCCGCGCCGATCACGATCGCGTCGCCCTCGACGCGGATGAACCCGAGCTCGCCGAGCCGCCACAGATCGAGGATCCCCGGCGGCGTGGGCTTGTGGTTCGCGTTGACCATCAGATCGGTGCCGCCAGCGAGCACCATCCAGTCGGGATACGCGGCGCGAGCGACCGTGGCCTCCTCGAGCGTACGCGGGCGGAGGTAGCTGGTCATCGCCCGACCTCGCGCGCCGCCGTCACGATCGCATCGACGATCAGCTGATAGCCCGTGCACCGGCAGATGTTGCCCGCGAGCAGCTCGCGCACCTGCGCGCGGGCCGAGGCGTCATCGCGCCCGACCACCAGCCCGCGATCCACCACGTGTGCCGCACACACCGCGATGCCCGGCGTGCAGATGCCGCACTGCGCACCGCCACACGCCACCAGGGCGCGCTGCACGGCGTGGAGCACGTCGCCCTTCGCCAGGCCCTCGACGGTGGTCACCGCGCGCCGATCGCACTGGCCGATCGCCACCAGGCAGGAGTTCACCGCCTCGCCGTCGAGCATCACGGTGCACGCGCCGCACTCGCCCTCGCCGCAGCCTTCCTTGGTGCCGGTCAGTCGCAGATCCTCGCGCAGCACGTCGAGCAGCCGCTTCCACGGCGAGACCTCCACCGCGTGCTCCGTGCCATTGACGTCGAGCGTGACCTTCACGAGAGCACTCCTCGCGATGCGAGGCGCACCGCTTCGGGCGAGATCGGCAGCGCATCGAACGGCAGCCCGAGCGCGTTCTGGACGGCATTCGCGACCGCGGCGGCCGGGCCATCCATCGGGATCTCGCCCACGCCCTTGGCACCGCTCGGCCCGAACGGGTACGGGCACTCGACCAGGATGGTCTCCAGATCGGGGGCGTCGGCGAACGTCGGGACGATGCAGTTGGTCATGTTCGCGTTGGCGACGCGGCCATCCTTGTACACGACGTTCTCGAGGACCGCCCAGCCCAGCGCCTGCAACGTGCCGCCCTCGATCTGGCCCTTGACGATCGAGGGGTTGATCGCCTTGCCCACGTCCACGGCCTGCACGCAGCGATCGATCGCGACCTCGTAGGTATCGAGATCCACCGAGACATCGACGAGGCACGCTGCCCAGCCGAACACCGGGTACGCCGAGCCCGTGTACGTCGCGTCGTCCCACTGGATGCCGGGTGGTGGCTCGTACTGCACGGTCTCCGCGAGCTCGCCCTCCGCCGCACGGGCCTTCCCGATCTCCACGAGCGACTTGCCGGCGAGGCCGTGATCCTTGGCCCACGCCTCGAGCTTGCCGCGCAGGGCGCGCGAGCCGGTCTCCACGAGGCCGCCGACCACCATGCACGTGCGGCTCGCCACTGTGGGGCCCGAGTCCGGCACGCGCGCGGTGGAAGGATCGACCACGGTGACGTGCGCGACATCGATGCCGAGCGCCATCGCCGCGATCTGCGAGAACATCGTGATCGAGCCCTGGCCGATATCGGTGGAGCTCGATCGCACCTCGAACGTGCCCTCGGTCGTCAACGCGATCGTGGCGCGGCCCGCGAGCCGCTGCTCGCCCGAGCCGGTGAAGCCGGCGCCGTGGAAGTAGAAGCACACGCCGCGGCCGCGCTTGATCGGCGATCCGGAGGCGCTGGTGCCATCGCGGACCGGCGGCGTGCCCGCGACCTTCGCGATCGCGCCGATCACCTCGTCGGTGCCCACCGAGAAGCCGAGCTCCTGGCCGGTGGCCGTGGTGTCGCCCGAGCGCAGCGCGAGGCGAGAGCGCAGCGCGAGTGGATCCTCACCGCGCGCGATCGCGAGCTTCTCCATCTGCCGCTCGTACGCGAACGTGGTCTGCGGCGCGCCGAAGCCGCGGAACGCGCCGTGCGGTGGATGGTTGGTCGCCACCACGCGGCCGCGGACGCGCGTGACCGGGCACTTGTACGGCCCCGCCGCGTGCAGCACGCCGCGCGACAGCACCACGGGCGAGAGCGTGAGGTACGCGCCGCCGTCCATCACCACATCGATGTCGAGGGCGACGATGTTGCCCGCAGCGTCGACGGCCATCCGGTGGTGCGTGCGGCACGGGTGACGCTTCGTGGTGGCGGCGATGTCCTCGTCGCGGTCGTAGACCATCTTGACCTGGTGCTTCGCCTTGCCGGCGAGGATCGCCACGTGCGCCGCGAGCATCGAGGGATACTCCTCCTTGCCGCCGAACCCGCCGCCGGTCACCGACTGGGTGATCACGACGTCATCGGGCCCGCATCCGAGGAGCGCCTTCATCGCCTTGTGCACGTAGTACGGGCACTGCATCGAGCCCACGATGTAGCAGCGGGTGCCGTCCCACTCCGCCATCATCGCCTGGGTCTCGATGTACATCTGCTCCTGAGGCGACGTGTGGTACGTGCCCTCGATCACCAGCGCCGCCTTCGCGAACGCCGCCTCGAGCTCCGCGTCGGCCGCGTGGCCCTTGCGGATCAGGAACTGCTTGAACACGTTGTTCGTCTTGTAGAGCAGCTGGCGAGCGGCCAGCGCGTCGTCGAGCTCGTACACCGGCGGCAGCGGCTTGATCTTGAGCGTGATGTGCTTCGCGGCCTCGAAGGCGAGCGCGCGGGTGGGTGCGGCGACCAGCGCCACCGGCTCGTCGACGTGCATCACGCGCGCGCCGATCTTCACCAGCGCCGGCTGATCGTCCTCGATCAGGAGGACGACGTTGGTGCCCTTGATGTCCTCGGCGGTGGCGACCACCACGCGGGACCAATCGAAGGCCGGATCGAGCTCGATCGCCTCGAGCACACCGTGCGGGACCTTCGAGCGCACCGTCGCGCCGTGCCAGGTGCCCGGCGCATCGAGGTCATCGAGGTAGCGGGCGCGGCCGGTGACCTTCGCGACGCCATCGACGCGCGGCACCGAGGTGCCGACCGGTGAACCCACGGTGCGATCCATCGAGGGATCTAACCCCAGGCCGCGTCGAGAGTAAACGCGCCCCGGTCACTCCTGCGCCAAAGCCGGTGCTGTACGTCAGCGTGCGAGCCGGGCGGTGCGCCGGACCGCCCACGGTGCCGGACCTCGGGTCGTCGGCGCGGCTCGTCCCACGGCGAGATTCTCGAGGGTCTCGAACACGATCCGCCCGGTCGCGCCCGCCGCGAACGTCTCGGGCCCGGTCGAGGACAGGATCTCGGCGCGGACCGCATCGTAGCCGCCCGGGACCTTGGCGGTGATCAGCTCGCGGACGTCCGCGGTGTCGGTCGCGATCAGGTTGAACTGATCGATGCCCGTCGCGAGCGCGGGGAGCGTGAACGTCGTCGAGCTGTACGGCATGACGATCTGCCAGTCCCAGTACGTGGTCGTCGTCGTCGCCGTGTCCGTGCGCGAGGCGCTCACCGTGGCCCACGCGAAGTCGGGCGCGAGGCCGGCCCCCGAGGTCCAGGTCACCATGCGCGTCGCCGGAGAGACCACCGGCGTGGCCGTGTACACACCGAGGAAGGCATTCGCGAGATCGACGGTGATCGTCGACGCCGCGGGCGCCCAGTCCACCACGGCGAGCCGCGCCACCCCGTTGGTGGGGAACGGCTCGGTCGTGGTGATCGCGAGGCCATTGGTCACGCTCGGCCGCGGGATCGTGGTGGTCCCGGTCCCGGCGGTGATCTGCGCGGACTGCAGCGAATCGAAGATCCGCCCCCGCGTGGACGCGAGCACGCTGCGGAACTGCACGTCGGTGTAGGCGGCCGGGACGTTGTTCCACGTCAACGCCACGGTCGGCACCGGCGAGGCGTAGGTCTCGGTCGACAGATCGATGACGCCCTGATCGGCGACGTTGACGCCGCTCTTGTACACGAACTTCGAGGGCAGCCCGCCGCTGTCGAGGGTCTGGATCAAGAAGTCCGCGGTGCCACCGCAGCCGTCGAGATAGATCGTCCCCGTGGGCGTCGCGCCGGAGCCGCCGGCGCTCAGGTTCTGCATGTAGCCGCAGCTCGAGTACACCTCGTAGGAGGTCGCCGTGGGATCGGTCGGCGCCGTGAAGGTCACCGAGATGCCGGTGATCCCGGTGGAGTCGTGGAGCTTCAGGTGATCGCCGGGCTTGACGCCCGCGAACGTGCGGACATCCTCCGCCTGCCGCTTGCCGCCGAACGGGTTCACCGTCGTCACGAAGCCCCCCGGCTCCATCACGGCGCTCGCCACACCCGCCGCATCGGTCACGACCTTCGCGACCAGCGTGCCATTGGCGGCCTGGAAGTAGACGTCGTGCGCGGCCACGCCCTGACCGTCCAGCGTGATCGTCAGGGTCACGGGCCCCGAGGTCGCGGCGTCTGCGGAGCCATCCGGCGGCGGTGGCGCATCCGGCAGGTGATGGACGCTGTCGTCGCCACACGCGGCGAGAAGCAAGGCGAGTGCGAGGTGCTTGTACATCGGTGACCATCGTAGCGGCGGTCCCGGGCGAAAGACAGATCCTCGGGGAGGGCTGCGACACAGGTCACGAAGGTCTACGATGTGGGCGTGCGAACCAGACCGCTCGGGACAGGCGTCACGGTGGTCGGCTGTGGCGATCTCTCGCTCGCGATCGCCGCCAACCGCGGCATCGATGCCCGCGAGGTCGATCGCACACTGCAGCACGCGATCGAGCTCGGGCTCACCCTCGTCGAGGTCCACCCCGAGCCCGATGCGGAGCGCCTCGCTGGCGAAGCGATCCGGTCGCAGCGCGCACGGGATCGCGTGCTCGTCGCGATCACGGTGCCGCTCGTCCCACCACGCCCGGGCGTCGCGCGGCGCGACGTGCTCCCGGAGCTGCTCCCCGCGCGCTACGTGCAGGACACCGCCGAGGCCGCCCTCCGCACCACCCGGCTCGACGCGCTCCCGCTCGCCTTTCTCCCGCTGCGCTCCGCGTGGCGCGAGTCCACCGCGTGGCCCGAGCTCGTGGGCACCTGCGATCGCCTCGTGCGCGAGGGCAAGGTCCTCGCCTGGGGCGCGCGCCTCGACGAGCTCGACGAGACCTCGATCGGGTTCACCACCGAGCCGTGGATCGCGGCGATCTCGGTGGTCTACAACCTGATCGATCGCAAGGCGGAGCCGCTGCTCGCGACCAAGACGCCGATCCTCGCGCGTCAGCCGCTCGCCGGTGGCGCCCTCGCCGGCATCCTCGGGCCGGGGATGAAGCGCTCGCCGCGCGACGATCGCCACGAGCTGACGCCGGAGGAGCTCGAGGACGCCGCCGTGACGGCTGCGCGCCTCGCGTGCGAGGTCTCCCATGAACCCGCGTGCGCCCGCTCGTGCGAGGCCTCGCGCAAGGTGCTCGATCTCGGGAAGCGCCCCGATCATGTCGAGGCGCAGACCGCGGCGGAGCTCGCCCTCCGGTTCGTGATCGATCGCGGCGCGATCGCCCTGCCGCGCCTGCATCGCCACGCGAACGTCATGCCCGCCGTGATCGCCGCGATGGCTCCGCCGCTGAGCCCCGCCTTGCTCGCACGGATCCTCGTCGGCAAATCTTGATCTACTGCGCGCGCGTTCAGTATACTCCAGCGCGTGGAGCGCCGCCCCGTCTCGAACCCGCTCGTCCGGTTCCGGGACGTCGCCGTCAGCTACGACGAGGGCGAAGGTCCACCGCCCGCGAAGGTCACGCTGCTCGAAGATCAGTCGCGCTCGATCCTCTCGCACAACGAGTCACCGGATCTCGGCTTCCGCTGGAGCGCGAACCCGTACCGTGGATGCACAAACGCGTGCTCCTACTGCTACGCCCGTCCCACGCACGAGTACCTCGATCTCGGCGCGGGCACGGACTTCGACACGAAGATCGTCGTCAAGCGCACCGCGCCCGAGCTGCTGCGCGAGGCGTTCGACAAGAAGTCGTGGCAGGGCGAGCTCGTGATGTTCTCGGGCGTCACCGATTGCTACCAGGCGATCGAGCGCGATCTGCGGCTCACGCGCCAGTGCCTCGAGGTCTGCCTCGAGTACCGAAACCCCGTCAGCATCATCTCGAAGAGCGCGCTGGTGGAGCGGGACATCGATCTGTTCGTCGAGCTCGCGAAGCACGCCAGGTTCCAGATCCACATCTCGCTCGCGTTCACCGACAACGCGATGTCGCGCGCTCTCGAGCCGTGGGCCGCGTCACCGGATCGGCGGTTCAAGGTGATCGAGCGGCTCGCGAAGGCGGGCGTCCCGGTCGGCGTGATGTGCGCGCCGATGATCCCCGGCGTCAATGACTCGCAGCTGGTGGGCGTGCTCGAGCGCGCGGCCGCCGCCGGGGCCACCTCGGCGGGCTGGGTGCTGCTGCGGCTGCCCGGCGCGGTCAAGCAGGTGTTCGAAGAGCGGCTCCGCGAGGTGATGCCGCTCGCCGCGGACAAGGTCATGCATCGGATCCGCGAGACCCGCGGCGGCGACAAGCTGTACGACCCGTCGTTCCTCACCCGCGGGCGCGGTCAGGGGCCATACGCGGATGCGATCGCGATGATCTTCGACACCACGATCAAGCGCCTCGGGATGAATCGCCGCGACGAGGCGGGTGGAGACGAGCGCGCGGGCGCGCTGCCCACCACGTTCGTGCGTCCGCCGCCGCGCACCGGCCAGCTCTCGCTGTTCTGAGCGCGTTCTCGCGATCCGCGGGCCCGAGCGTCGCAGTAGCATCGCCGGATGCGGCCGGTCACGACGCTCGCGCTGATCGCCACGCTCGGCGGCGCGTGCGGCGATGGGATCGGCGCGCGGGATGCCGCGCCACCTCCCGACGCCAGCTCGGGGCTCGTCCGCGTGCGCGTGCCGCTTCCCGATCCCGACGCACCGGCTGCCTGGGGAACCTATCAGGTGCTGTTCCAGGATGCCGACGGTGCGCTCGTGCTCTCCACGCACACGGATCGCGAAGGCAAGGCGAACGCGTACATGGCACCAGGTGGCTACGTGTCGGTCGTGAACTTCGCCGGGAGCACGCGGAACGTCTACACCTGGGCCTCCGTCCAGCCGGGCGACGAGCTCTGGCTCACCGGTCGGCCCGAGGTGGTCCCCACGCCTGACAGCTCGTTCGTGCGGCTGAGCCTTCCCGATGATCCTGGAGCGCAGCAGTACCGCCTGCTGTCGTCGTGCGGCGAGGGCGACGTGACCAACGCGGCGGGCGGTCAGAGCTTCTTCGAGTTCTCTGGCTGCGCCGGGAAGTCCGACCTGCTGGTGATGTCGTTCGGCGAGACCACCCGCTACCTGTTTCGCGCCGACGTTCCGATCGAGAACAACGGCCTCGTCAGCCTGCCGCCGCCGTATCGCGCGCTCGACCCATCGAGGCTCGAGGTGATCGGCGCATCGCCCTCCACCACGTCCGTCTTCGTCACCCAGCACCTGGTGTCCGAGGGTGTCCCGCTCCAGACCGACCTCGGGTTCAGCTGGATCTCGCTCGTCGGCGGCGCGGGCGCGGCCGAGCTCGAGATGACGCTGCCCGCCGACGGGACCGTGTTCACGGCCGTCGATCCCGTCGATGGTGACGGCGTGGGGATCCAGCACGTGCGGCGCTGGGGACCGGGCTCGAGCGTGACGCGCTTCGATCTCGGCGCGTCGGCGCTCCGTGCCTACGAACAGCGCCCGGTCTACGAGCGCACCACGCACACGCTGCGCTGGGCCGAGGCCACCACGGGTGTGCTCCCCACCGCGGTGATGGCGACCTGGGGCTGGTACCACCCGCCCACAGAAAACGTGCAGTGGCGGATCCTCGCGCCGCGCGGCGAGGCGCCGGAGATCCGGTTGCCGGTGCTACCGCTGCCCGAGCTCCGCGTGCAGGACGGCGACGTGGTGAACGATCCGTTCGAGCTCGTGAACGTCACTGTCGACGGCGGGTGGGATCGGCTCCGACAGCGCCTCGCGCTCGACAGCTTCTTCGTCGAGCGGCCGCTCGATCACGCGCCGGGCGAGCTGGTGTACCAGGAGCTGCGGCCACCGAAGTTCTAGGTCGCGAGCACCCAGACCAGGCCGACGACGGCGAGGCCCGCGACCGCGGTGGCGATCAGGAACGGCCACGGCGAGCGTGCCGGTGCCGCTGCTGGGATCGCCGCGACGACGTTCCGCTTCACGACCTCGGGAACCGTGCCGCCGCGCAGATGCCGCTCCGCCGGATCGCGGAACCGGAGCACCACGTTGCCGAGCTCGATCCGCATGCCATCGCGCAGCGGCGTGGGCTCGGCGATCCGCGCGCCATCGAGCTTGGTGCCGTTCTTGGAGCCGAGATCGACGATCGTGACGCCGTCCCAGCCGCGCTGGATCTCGGCGTGGGTGCGAGAGAGATCCTCGTCGAGGATCACCCAGGTGGCCTCGTCACCGCGCCCGATCACCAGCGAGGCCACCGGCGGCGGCAACACGCGCTTGGCGCCGGGCACCGGGCCACGCTCCACCTCGAACGAGGGCGCGGCGTTCGCGCCAAGCAGCCCGCGCACCAGCTCGAGCGCGAGGCTCGCGGTGTGAGCGGGCGAGGACACCAGGCTCCCCGCGGGGGCCGGGGCGATCACCACGCGCATCGCGCCGAACCCGAGCGTGACCCCGGCGCCGATCGGGCCGCTGTCCCCCGCCGCGCGCGAGGCACCATCGATATCGAGCGTGGCGAGCGCGACCCAGCGCCCCTCGGACACCACCACGTGCTCGTCGCGCGCGACCTCGGCGGGGAGCCGGAGCTGCGCGGCCGGGCTCGCACCGATCACGATCCGGGCACCCGCGAGGTCCACCGGTGCGAGCGCGTCGACGGTGAACCGCAGCACTACCGGGTCCGCTGGCGCGCGTCGTCGGCCTTGTACTGGTAGTAGCGCTCGAGGACCATCTTCAGGTACTGGCGCGTGTACGTGTACGGCGGGACCGTGTACCCGAACTTCGCGAGCGAGCCGAGCCCGGCGTGGTACCCGGCGATCGTGAGGACGAGATCGCCGTCCACGCGGTTCGCGAGCCAGCGTAGGAGCCGCGTGCCGGTCATGATGTTGGTCCGCGGATCGAACACGTCGCCCTGCACGCCCATGTCGCGCTCGACATCGGGGTGCACCTGCATCAGGCCTTTGCAGTCCATCGCCGAGACCACGCGCGGATCGTAGTCACTCTCGACCTTGATCACGGCGCGGATCAGCGGGACCGGGATCTTGTACAGCTGGGAGGCCTCGGCGATGTACTGGTCGTAGCGGTGGAACCGCTCGGGTGACTGGTCGTTCGAGGTGATCTTGTCGCACCGTGGGCACGAGCCGCGCTGGGCCGCCGCCTTGGAGCCCTTCTCCGGCTCGGAGGTCAGGACCTTCTTCCACTTCTGCCCCGCGGGCTTGAGGTTCGTGAAGTGGGCCACGCCCTCGTCGTCCGTCCACGAGTAGACGTCGGCGCGGGCTGAAACCATCAGGCCCACCAGCAGCATCGCAGTCAGGGCGGCCCGCACGCCTACAAGCGTACCCCAAACCCTGTATCGTCGCCGCCTCCATGAATGAGCCGCTCGAGACCGATTACCTGGTCCTAGGCTCCGGCATCGCCGGCCTGAACTTCGCCCTGCTCGCGGCCGAGCACGGCCGGGTCGTCGTGTGCACGAAGAAGCGCCCCGACGACACCAACACGAACTGGGCCCAGGGTGGCGTGGCCGCCGTGCTCGCGTCGGATGACTCGATGGAGCTCCACGTCCAGGACACGCTGACCGCGGGCGATGGCCTGTGCGACCGGCCGGTGGTCGAGATGTGCGTGGAGGAGGGCCCCGCGCACGTCCAGCGCCTGCTCGATCTCGGCGTGCGCCTCGATCGCGACGAGCACGGCAAGCTCGACCTCGGGCGCGAGGGCGCCCACACCAAGAACCGCGTCGTCCACTGGCAGGACGTCACCGGGCGCGAGATCCAGCGTGCGCTGCTCGCGGCGGTGAAGAGCCACGCGAACATCACGATCCTCGACGACCACATCGGCGTCGATCTCCTCTCGATGGCGAAGTACGGCGGCGATCCGGCGTGCTTCGGCGCGTACGTCCTCGACACCCGCAAGGGCGAGGTCAAGACGATCACCGCCCGCGCCACGGTGCTCGCCACCGGCGGCACCGGCAAGGTCTACGTCTATACGTCGAACCCCGACGTCGCCACCGGCGATGGCGTCGCGATGGCCTATCGCCTCGGCGCCGCGGTCTGCGATCTCGAGTTCGTCCAGTTCCACCCCACGGTGCTGTTCCACCCGCACGCGCGGAACTTCTTGCTCTCGGAGGCGATGCGCGGCGAAGGCGGCGTGCTGAAGCTCGCGAACGGCGAGACGTTCATGGAGAACTACCACCCGATGAAGTCGCTCGCCTCGCGCGACATCGTCGCCCGCGCGATCGACAACGAGCTCAAGAAGTCCGGTGCGGACTCCGTGTTCCTCGACATGACCGCGCTGGATCCCGCATTCGTGCGCGGGCGGTTCCCCAACATCTACGAGCGCTGCCTCGGGCTCGGCATCGACATCACGAAGCAGCCGATCCCGGTGGTCCCCGCGGCGCACTACATGTGCGGCGGCATCAAGACCGACACGCGCGGCGAGACCACGATCAAGGGCCTCTACGCGATCGGCGAGTGCGCGTTCACCGGCCTCCACGGCGCAAACCGCCTGGCCTCCAACTCGCTGCTCGAGGGCATGGTCTACAGCTCGCACGCCGCCGCCGCCGTGAAGGAGGCGCCGCGCACCCGCCCCTCGGTCGTCGCGCCCTGGTCCTCGGGGGATGCCACCGATTCGCGCGATGCGATCGTCGTGGCGCTCAACTGGGAAGAGGTCCGCCGGTTCATGTGGTCGTACCTGGGCATCGTGCGCACGGACAAGCGCATCGAGCGGGCCCGCCGCCGGATCGAGGTCCTGCGCGACGAGATCCGCGAGTACTACGTCGACTTCAAGATCACGAGCGATCTGATCGAGCTGCGAAACCTCGCCCTGGTCGCACACCTCGTGATCGAGAGCGCGCGCCGCCGCAAGGAGTCGCGCGGCCTCCACTACACCCTCGACTACCCCGAGCACCTCCCCGAGGCCCGGCACTCGGAGCTCCAGCTCACCAACGGCCCGCGCGGTTCCTGATGCGCGCGGTGCTGCTCGGCGCGTGCGGCGGCAAGGCCGGGCCGCTGCCCCCGTTCACCACGACGCCCTGAGGCGCGATTCGACGGGATCGGCCGTCGGATCTTCATCGATCTTCCCGAGGCCACGAGCGGACTTCCGCGGGGGGCCGGGTTTCACACCTTCCAGTGTGAACGGCGGTTGATACACGAGCCCCGGTGCGACCAGGGTGCGCCCACTTGCGGCCCGATCACCACGCGGCGGCACCTGGCATCTAGCTCGCACTACGTCTGCTCATACTCCTCGCTGCCGGATCTTGACGGACGGCCACGCAGCAAGGGGGGCCGCCGAGGCATGGTGCCTCGGCGGTTTGTCTTTTCGGCCCCTTTTTCCGAGCACGGACTGGAGGGCCCCCGGCGCGCTGCTACTGTTGCGGCATGCGCCGTCTCGCTCTGGCTCTGACTCTTGCGCTCGGCGCGCTCGCCGCGTGCGGCGGTCCCGCGGGGCCGTCCTCGCCCGCGGCCGATGGTGTGAAGATGTACGTGTCGGCGCTGCGCTCCAACGACGCCCACGACGCCTACCGCCTGCTGTCCGCGGATACGCGCAAGAAGATCAGCTACGACGAGTTCGCCCTGCAGTGGAAGCAGAGCGACAAGGAGCGCCAGTGGCAGGCCAAGGTCCTCGAGGAGAGCCTCAAGGGCAACCCGGACGTCGGCGAGCGCGCGCTGATCAGCTTCTCCGATGGCAAGCTCGTGCAGCTCGAGCGCGAGGGCAAGGTGTGGCGCCTCGAGTCCGAGCTGGTCAGCCGCTCGCGCGCGAAGCGCCCGCGTGACGCGATCCGCCTGTTCGCCGATGCGGTGGGCCAGCGCGACATCAACGGCATGCTCGGCGTGCTCACCCAGCGCCGCCGCGATGGCCTGACCAAGCAGGTCGAGGGCTTCGTCGCGGGCATCGGCAAGCGGATCAACGATCGGATCGACGAGTTCGGCACCGACCGCGCCGAGCTGCGCTGGGACGAGAACGGCATCCGCTACCGGATCGTCCTGCGCAAGGAAGACGACGAGTGGCGCGTCGACGACATCTACATCCGCCCCGCCCCGAAGGACGACGAGGGCGACAAGGGCAGCGTCGAGGGCATCCCCGACGACTTTTAGCAGATTTGTTCGCGACTTCGTCCAGCTCGCAGCCCTTACCTGCATGCTGCTTCAAAGCACCTCTGTCTTGTTATCCCTCGCGGCGTTGTCGACGGGCTGCTTGATCACCGATGACAGCGCGAAGGACACGCGGTCCGGGTTTCACGATGTCACGGTGACCTGGCGCCTCAAGAACCTCGACGGCTCGGTAATGGCGTCGTGTCCGCCGGGCTTCACGACGCTGGTCACGCATCTGTATCAACGAGTGTTCGTCGAGCCGCCCGACGCGCTCGTCAAGACGGCTTGCACGCCACAAGGCTCGCTGACGCAGAAGCTCGCCACCGCCGGGGAATTGCCGGCCCCGGACGATCCCGGTGCCCACTACAACTACGATGCGAAGAAGGACATCTGGATGGATGTCACCGAGGAGACCCAGTCGAGCTTCGCGGCGAGAAGCTACGTGTACGTCGTCCAGAACCTCGACAAGGACATGACGATCGACTTCGACATCTATCCGGCCGGTGGCGTCGGCGTCGCGGTCTGGCGGTTCCAATCGACGTTGACGTCAGCGCCGATCCCGAGCTGCGCAACCGCGGGGGTCGACCACATCGAGGCCGGCGTGCGGCGCGTCGACGCGGGCGACACCGCGCCGTTCGTGGTCGCAGGCACCTGGCCGTGCGAGCAGGTCGACCCGTACTTCTACTACCACCCCGATGGAAACAGCACGCTGATCGATAGCGAGTACGAGCTCGGCTCCGGCCACACCGCCGCCGTGACACCGGGCGACTACGAGGTCGAGCTGCGGGGCAAGCGAGCCGGCGCGATCGTTGGGACCGGCAAGGGCTACTTCACGTCCGACGGCGAGAACAGCTTTCAAGATCAACAGCGACCCGATCACGATCACCGATCGTTGAGGAGGTGAAGTCGTGGTTTGATGCGAGCCGAGCCGATGTCCTCTCACCTCACAGCCGAGCTCGCGGCGCACTATGTCGACCACGAGCTCCCGGAGGTGGAGGCGCGTGTACTCGAGGACCACATCGATGCATGCGACACATGCCGTGAGCTGATCTCCGCGCTCGCGAAGGCCCGCTGGTCGCTTAGTGGAGACGACGACGACGACGGGGAGCTGCCGACGGTCCTGCCCCGCGGGAAGGTGATCGGTCAGTTCGAGATCGATCGTCCGCTCGATGCCGGCGGGATGGGGATGGTCTATGTCGCGCGCGATCTGCGGCTGGAGCGCGACGTGGCGCTCAAGGCGATCCGCAACGTCAAGGCCGACCCTGCGCAGCTGCTCGCCGAAGCGCGCGCGATGGCACGGGTCGCGCACCCGAACGTCGTGGCCGTCTACGACGTGGTCGAGCTGGACGGCAGTGTCTATCTCGCGATGGAGCTGGTCGCCGGCGTGAGCCTACGGCGCTGGCTCGACGAGACCCGGTCGTGGCGCGCGGTGCTCGACGCGTTCATCGCCGCCGGTGCGGGCCTGGCCGCCGCGCACGCCGCGAATGTCGTCCACGGCGACATCAAGCCGGCGAACATCCTCGTCGGGAACGACGGTCGCGTGCGCATCACGGATTTTGGCCTCGCGACGTCGAGCGAGGGGAGTCCGAGCGGCGAGATGCGCGGGACGCAGGCGTACATGTCACCCGAGCAACGAGCGGGCGCGCCGTGCGATGCGCGGGCGGACCAGTACGCGCTGTGCGCGAGCCTGTACGCGGCGATCTTCGGGGCGCTTCCCGACGAGCCCAACCCGCGCCGGGTGCGGGTGCCTCGCTCGCTGCGTCGCGCGCTCGCACGCGGCCTCGCGCGCGATCCGGACGGGCGCTTCGCGAGCATCGCGGACCTGCTGCGCGCGTTGCGCTCCGCGGCGTCGCAGCGCCGGCGCACCATCGCGTTCGGCGTGGCGGCGATCGCGATCGTCGCCGCGGGGACGTTCTACCTCGGCGTGCACCGGCGTGATGCGAAGCAATGCGACGTGCTCACCGCACCACTCGCGTCGCCGTGGGACGAATCGACGAAGTTCGCGGTGCGCCGTTCGTTCCAGGCGACGAAGCTCAACTTCATTGGTGGGATCACCGAGCGGGTCGAGGCCAATCTCGATCGCTGGTCGCAGCAGCTCCACGACATGCGCGACACGCTGTGCACCGACGTCGAATCGGCGCAGCGGACCCGGATGGCCGCGTGTCTCGAGGAGCGAGCAAAAGAGGGGCGGGCGATCATCGGGCTGTTCCAGGACACCATCGACGCGTCGTCGGTGATGAATGCGGTCGCGGCGACCGAGCAGCTGCCGCCGCCGACGAGGTGCCGCGAGCTCGTGGTCGTCGAACCGCCACCCGCTGCGCCGAGCGAAGCGCGTCGAGCGGCATCGGATCAGCTGGCGAAAGCGTTCGCGTTGATGGCAGCTGGCAAGTGGAAGGAGGCGCTCGTCGTCAACCGCGAGCTGGTCGCGGCGGCGGGTAAGAGCGGCGATCCTCACCTCGAAGGTGCGGCGCGCGTCTCGCTCGGGCGCAACCTCGTGAACCTGTCGAACTTCGACGAGGCGCAGACGGTGCTGCTCGAGGCACTGAAGTTCGCAGAGCTCGCGCGCGAAGATCGCCAGCGGGTTCAGGTGCTGGTCAACCTCACCACGCTCGAGTACCGGCGGGGCCAGCACGCGGCGGCGCTCGTCTACTACCAGATCGGCTTGCCGGCGGCGCTGCGGGTGGGCGATCGGTATCTCGAGACCGAGTTCTACATCGTCGGCGGATCGTCGATGCTCCAGCAATCGCGCGTCAAAGAGGCGCAGGCGATGTTCGAGCAAGCCATCGCGCTGCGCCGCACGCTGTACGGTGACAAGAGCCCGCGCCTCGCAGCGGCGATCACGGCGCTCGGCAATGCGTATGCGATGGAAGGCGATCTCGAACGAGCGAAGCGCGAGCACGTGCAGGCGCTCGAGATCACCCGCAACGCGCTGGGCGCCATGCACCCCGATGTCGCGACGATGCACGGCAACATCGGGTGCGACGAGCTCTACGCGCTGAGGCTGCCGAGCCCGCACTGATCGAGCTCCATGAGGCCGCGCGGATCTTCGAGACGGCCTACGGTGCGGTTCATCGCAATGTCGCCAGCGCGCTCGGCGATCTCGGGACAGCGCAGCTCGAGGCCGGGATCGCTGCGGAAGCGCTCGCGAGCTTCGAGCGGGCCGCGTCGACGTGGGCGAGCGTCGCGCCGCAGCACCCGAACTATAGCGACGCGCTGTACGGGCGGTATCGCGCGCGCATCGCGACGGGCGCCACGGCCGACGTGGCCGATCTCGAAAAGGCGCTCGAGCTCGCGAAGGGCAAGCCGCCGTTCCAGCGCGCTCGGATCGAATTCGAGCTGGGAAAGGTGGTCGGTGGCGAACGGGGGGCGGCGCTCGTCAAGACGGCGATCGAGGGCTTCGCGTCCTCGCCCATGCCGTTGCCCCAGCGCGAGCTCGCGCTCGCACGTGAGTGGCAAGTGGCGCATGCTACAGCCCAGTGAACGACGCGGAGCTCAGCGCTGCCTGGCGCACGCTTGCCGATCAGGGGATCCGGATCGCGGAGCTCGACTTCGTCGCGGCACTACGCACGAAGGTCGCCGACTCGACGCGCGTCGCTGACCTGGCACTCGCCCTCGCATGCGAGCGCGGGGATCCCGCGGCAATCGAGCTGTTCGAGCGCACGCACCTTACGATGGTGCGCCGTGCTCTCGGCAAGCTGAAGATCAACCCCGCCATCATTGACGACGTGCTCGGCTGGATGCGCCTAGAGCTGTTCGTGCGCCCGGCACCCACGTTGATCGCGACGTACACCGGCCGCGGCGACCTCGGGAGCTGGACGCGCGCGATCGGCGTGCACGAGTCGATCAAGCGCGCACGTCGCGCGCGCCGTGACGTGTCACCCGACCTCGCCCCCGAGATGCCGGTCCGGCGCCCGAGGCTCGTCGCGATGCGCGCGCCTACGGTCAGGCGTTCACGCAGGCCCTATCGTCTGCGTTCGGCAAGCTCGACGCGTCCGAGCGCACGTTGCTCCGCCAGTACTTCCTCGACGGCCTCACGATCGACGTGCTCGCGGAGCTGTACCAGATCCACCGGGCCACGGCCGCGCGTCGCGTCGCGGCAGCGCGCGAGCGGCTCGTCGATAGCGTGCGCGGGATGCTGAAGGCAGAGCTCGGGATGGGGGACCACAGCGTCGACGAGATCATCACGCTGTCGAACCTCGACGAGAGCCTCGGCACGCTCCTTCGCCTGACCCGCTGACCGGAACGTTCGTGGCGAAGACTCAGAAGATGCCGGCTTCGCCGTTCTCGAACGCTTGCCTCCACATCGCGTAGCCGTCGAGCTCGTCTTCCGTTACGGGCGCGTGGCCAACGAGGGTCTGTCCAGCTGCCGCTCCCGGGGTTCGATTCGGCGAGTGACCAACCCTGACTGTCCACCGGCCTTGGTCGGCAGCACGGCGGGCCTCCTCGAGTGAGTCGAACTCCGATGCCCCATACGAAGCGCTCACGATGAGCAGGTAGTCATCCTCGCTGGCAACAAAGGTCTTTCCCTGAATGAGGATGGACTGGCCCTTCTTGAGTGCCCAACGGTCAACCTTCAGGATCTTGGTCACGGCGAACTTTCCGTCGCTGCGGCGATTCGCCAGGAGATCACCCTCCTTGAACGGGAACTGTTTGTACTCGGGGGGGAAGAAGCTTCCGGCATCTGGATCCCCAGCGGCCTCAGCGCTGACGCCAACGCGATGCAGACGCACTGCGACCTTCGCCGAACTCGGCGCATCGGCGCGTGAGAGCACGCCGAACGCGATCGCCAGCTCCTCGGCCTGGTCGAAATACAGCGGAAAGTTCTCGGAGCCCTCGCCATGGTTGAACGACGCCCAGCTGACGCCAAGGTCGCCCGAGGCCATCCAGCGGACCGCATCTCCCACTGACAACACCATCACTGCGGCAGTGCCGCCGCTTGACGCGACAAACCACCTTGTCGCGTCGTTCGGCGAGCGCGACATCGGTACGCGAGAAGCGGGGTCGGGTTCCTGCCGTCCGGGAACGTCCACTGTATCGGCGCATCCGGATCGTTCGGATCGGCCGGGGAGGAACCACTCGTCGAGCTGGAACACGCTTGTAGAGCAGCATCATCGACTCGGTGGTGCGGGCCAGCTCGCATCTGAGTGACCAGCGAAGTTGGAAGCCGTGTTATAGCTTATCGTTCGTTCATTCATAGCCCAGAGCGTCCAAAGCAGCCACACGGGCACACGCTACACCACCGAGCGAGAGAGTCGCCCGGGCGAGCGTCGACGGACTCCGCATAGCGCATCGAAGCGATCGAGTATGGCCCACGCCTTCCCCGATCGGGCGCCGATGTCTTCGGCGAGGCGCTGCCGCGCCACCGGCGCGCTTTCCCTTCCACAGCTTGTCGGCGAGCGCGACGAGCCGATCCTCGATCGTGCAGTCCGGGGCGCTCCACGCCGCGTGCGTCACGCAGAACCGTGCGAGCCCCGCCGGAACCCCACGTCCCAGCAGCAACTCACGGCCGGCGGCCCGTGCCTGCTGCCCGGGGCGCCTATCTCCTCGGCGTGCACGATCTTCCAGCATCGTGAAGCGGAGCGCCAGTGAGCACCACCGCGCGGGTCGAATGGAAGCGGCCACGAGCGTGCGAGCTGGATCACAGATGAGGACTGCGGCCCGAGAACCAGTCGTGATGCCGCAGTAGCCAGCCGGCGATGCGCCGAGTACCCCGAGTAGGTCGAGATGCCGCGCCGCGCGTCACCGTGTCTTCCGCCCTTGAGCGACGAGCGCGAGCGCATCCTCGTACGCCCCGCCGAAGCCTACCTGCGACGTCCGCCCATGGCACGAACGTGGATCCTATCGTGTTGGACTGCGTCCGGCGCGATCGTCGCGGAGTGTCAGGGTCCTCGACGTCATCCGGGCGTTGGCCGACCGATGGAGTACGCGTCGCGGTCCCGCGCCCGAGATGGATCGTACGAGCGGATACCGGAGGTACGCCCATCGACCAGGTGCATGCCCGACGTGAGGTCCAGGCCCCGCGCGCGTGGGAACGTGTTTCCGCGGAGTCGCAGAGCAGCAACCACGAACTCCGCGTAGGGGTCCGGCGCTGTCAGGTCTGAGACGTCTGGGCGGCGGAACACGCGTTGGAACCCGTCGCATCGGGATCCCGTCCGAGACGACCGCGACCGCGACCAGCTTTCGCCGAGGTCGCCACGATGCGGCCGCGGGGGTGCCCTGCTTCTGAGCGCGGTCACGCCTGAGCCGCACGATGGGCTGCAGATGGCGTATGGAGCCCCATTCCACCTCACCAACGAAGCCCTGGCTTACCGACGAGCCCCCAGGAGGTCATGGAGCTCTGCTGAACCTATGCTCGATGCGCATCGAACGTAACCAAAATTGGGCAGGCCTCGCGCTCGCCCCTCGACTGTGGGTTGGCAGGTCGACAACGTCGTTGACAGCGTCCGCGCTGATGGCCGCGAAACCGCTCGAGCGCCAGTGGCACGATCCGTGCTGCGTTTCTCGGCTGTGCTGCGTCTCGCGCTTGCGCTGATGGTCCTCGCGGCGTGCGAGCCCACAGGAATTCTCGCAGCCCAAGCGCCGTCGTGTGGTCCGTGGCGCGAAGGTCGGTGGGATCCGCGGTTCGTCCTGCCGGGCGTGAGCGGCAGCAATGGACACGCCAGCTCCTTGGTCGCACTTCCCGACCGGAGGCTCGCGGTCGGCGGCGTCTTCGAACGAGCGCTCGGCGTGCCACTCCACAACGTCGGGACCTGGGACGGCACCGTCTGGGGGCCGCTCGGCGATGGCCTGCCTGGTGCCGTGGTGGGGCCTGGCGACCGACGATGCCGGCGCGCTTATGGGCCGTCGGCACCGGGAGCAGTGATCGCGACCGGCTATGTCGCGCGATGGGACTCGGTCTCGTGGACCATGGTCGCTACCGGCATCGATGGCATCACCGGCATCGTCGCGGTCACAGACGGCATCGTGGTGTTTGGTCAGTTCGCCAAGATCGATGGCGTTGATGCGCAAGGGCTCGCGGTGTGGAAT
>JADKKI010000037.1 GCA_016720595.1 Myxococcales bacterium | reverse complement strand
AGGCATCGGCGACGTGGGCGACCAGGCTGTTGGTGGTCCCGAGATCGATGCCGACGACCCGAGGCTTGCACGCCTCCTTGACCTTCGACTGACCGGGCTCTGCGATCTGGAGCAACATGGTTCGGACCTTTGGACGTCCCCGAGGGACTAGTCGTCCTCGTCGAGTGCGGCATCGCACTCCTCGAGATAGCGATCGAGGTAGCGCAGCACGATCAGCTGCTGCTTGATCGCCGGGAGATCACTCCCTGCGAACAGCGCGGGGAGCTTGTCGAGCACGGCCCGCCGGCGCGTGGACATCGCACCCTGGAGGCGCCCGACCTCGGCCGCCTTGCCCGCATGGCGAGCCTCCGCGAGCTCCTCGCGCAGCTCGAGGATCTCCATGAGGAAGGTCGGGTCGAGCTGCTCGTTGGCGCCGATCGTCACCCCGGCGCGCTGGAGGAGGTACTCGGCGCGCGGCACCGGCTTCTTGAGGATCTGGTAGGCGTCGTTGAGCGCCCGCGCCTTGGACAGCGCAGCGACCCGCTCCGCCGCCGGCGCGGTGGCGTACCGGTCGGGGTGGAGCTCCTTGCTCTTCTCGAAGAACGCCTTCTCGAGGGCGCTCAGATCGATCTCGAACGACGGCGCGAAGCCGAGGAGCGTGAACGGTTCACTAGAAGTTGACGGACTCGCCACAGCCGCACGCGCCCTTGGCGTTCGGGTTGTTGAACTTGAACCCGTGGCCCATCATCCCCTTCACGAAATCGAGCTGCATCCCGCCGAGGTACACGAGGCTCTTCGGATCGACGACGATCGACTCGCCGTGGCCCGAGAACACCTTGTCGCTCGGGCGGACCTGCTCGGCCCACTCGAACACGTAGGTGAAGCCCGTGCACCCGCCGCCACGCACGCCGATGCGGATCATCGCCTCGGGCGTGCCCCGCTTCGCTTTCTGCTTCGCGATCTCCTCGGCCGCGGCCGCGGTGACCTCGATCTCGCGCTTCCCCGGCTTGCCGGGCTCGGCCGCCGGAGGAGGCGTGTTGGCAGGCGTATTTGGTGCGGTTGCACTCATCGCGTTCACTTGGGCTGCTTCTTCTTGTAGTCCTCGATCGCGGCCTTGATCGCATCCTCGGCGAGCACCGAGCAGTGGATCTTGACCGGGGGGAGGTTCAGCTCCTCGACGATCGTGGTGTTGCTGATCTGGGCCGCCTGATCGAGGGTCATGCCCTTGATCATCTCGGTCGCGAGCGAGCTCGACGCGATCGCCGAGCCGCAGCCGAACGTCTTGAACTTCGCATCCGCGATCAGGCCGTCCTTCACGCGGATCTCGAGGCGCATCACGTCACCGCACGCGGGCGCGCCGACGAGGCCCATGCCGATCTCGCTGGCATCGACGTCTGCATCGGCCTTGAACGTGCCGACGTTGCGCGGGTTCTCGTAGTGGTCGAGGACTTTTTCTGAGTACGCCATGGTTTGTTTCCTGACTTGGGCCTGACGTGCGTCAGTGCGGGGTCCACTGGATCGAATTGATGTCGATGCCTTCCTGGTGCATCTCCCAGAGCGGCGACAGCGTCCGTAGCCGCTCCACACTCTTCACGACGATGTCGATCACGTAGTCGATCTCCGCCTCGGTGTTGAACCGACCGATACCGAACCGGATCGACGTGTGCGCGAGCTCGTCGCCCACGCCCAGCGCGCGCAGCACGTAGCTCGGCTCGAGCGAGGCGGAGGTGCAGGCCGAGCCCGACGACACCGCGACGTCCTTGAGCGCCATCAGCAGGCTCTCGCCCTCGACGAACGCGAACGAGATGTTGAGGTTGCCCGGCAGCCGGTGCTCGATCGAGCCGTTGACGTAGGTCTCGGACAGCTTCGACGTGATGCCCTTGTAGAGCCGCGTGCGGAGCGCCTCGAGGCGCACGGCCTCGTCGGCCATCTCGGCCTTGGCGAGCTCGGCGGCCTTGCCGAAGCCGACGATCATCGGCACGGGCAGCGTGCCCGAGCGCATGCCGCGCTCGTGCCCACCACCGTCGATGATCGGATCGATGCGGACGCGCGGCTTGCGACGCACCCACAGGGCGCCGATGCCCTTGGGCCCGTACATCTTGTGCGCCGTGAGGCTCGCGAGATCGACCTTCGACTTCTCGACGTCGAACGGGATCTTGCCCACGCCCTGCACCGCATCGGTGTGGAACAGGGTCTTGGGGTTCTTCGCCTTGATGGCGGCCCCGATCTCGGCGATCGGCTGGACCACGCCGATCTCGTTGTTCGCGAGCATGACCGAGACGAGGATCGTCTTCTCTGTCATCGCGTCGGTGATCATCTTCGGCGTGACCAGGCCGTCCTTCGCGGGCGTGAGGTAGGTGACCTCGTAGCCCTCGCGCTGGAGGCGCTTGCAGGTGTCGAGCACGCTCTTGTGCTCGGTCTCGACGGTGATGATGTGGTTGCCCTGCTTCTTCAGGAAGCTCGCCGCTCCCTTGATCGCGAGGTTGTTCGCCTCGGTGGCGCCCGAGGTGAACACGATCTCCTTCGCGTCCCCGCCGATCAACGCCGCGATCTGGCCACGCGCATGCTCCACCGCGGCCTCGGCGGTCCAGCCGAACGAGTGGTTGCGGCTCGCCGCGTTGCCGTAGTGGTTCGTGAAGAACGGCAGCATCGCGTCGACGACCCGGCGATCGACCGCCGTCGTGGAGTGGTTATCCATGAAGATCGGCACGGTCACGCCCTGCGGAACGGTGACCTCGATCTTGCTAGCGGTGGCAGCGCACATCAGTTGTTTCCTTCTCGGTAGAGGACCGTGACCGGGACGTCGAAGCCCTTGTCGTCGTCAGCGGGTGGCACAGCGCCTGGCCCGGATCCGCGCCGCGACAGTCCCGCGAACAGCCCCGGGGCATTGTCTTTGTGGTGACCGTGGTGATCACAGCCGCCGCACGCGCTCGGCGCGTAGTCATCGCTGCAGGTCTGGCACGAGTCGAGGTACGCGACGGCCTCGTTGAGATCGTTCTCGATCACCTGGAGCTGCGTGATCTGCTCGCGGATCTTCGCCTGCTTCTCGGTGAACAGCGCGCGGACGCGAGCCGTGGCTTCGCGACCGGAGCCGGCGTCCTGGAAGTCACTCACGAAGCCCTGGATCTCGGCGAGCGTGAAGCCGATCGCCTGGAGCTTCACGATCCAGTGAATCCGATCGACGGCCTCGGGCCCGTACATCCGGAACCCGCCCTCCGACCGGGACCGCGGCTCCAGCAGGCCGAGCTCCTCATAGAGGTGCATCGCCCGGACCGTCTTGCCGACCGCCTTCGCCAGCTCGCCGACGCGCATCAGCTCGCGCGGGTCGGGCATGTCGTGGGGATGTTTCGGGTCGTTCTTCATGGCGAGGCTTGGAGGGCAGGGCTAATCCTCACGTATACGTGAGGGTTGTGCTGTCTGACGGGACTATGGGAGGTTGGGTGTGGAGTGTCAAGACCAACCCTCACGTTTAGGTGGGGGTTTTGGCCGGGAACGTTTCCGAGCGGCGGGTGTCCAGAAACTCATGTGGCGCCAGCTGGTTGGCCTTGTCCTGGTGGGGTGTACCGCGAGCTCGCCCGCTCCGGTCCGGCCTGCACCAACCCCGCCGACCCTGGTCGCCTCCCCCGTGGTCATTCCATACCTACCGCCTGAGGTGATCGCACCGCCCCGGTTTCATACCGAGTGCCACGCATTCACGCCTTCGCCGATGGTGGTCTCGGGGGGCGCGCTCCCGCCCCCGATCCGGCGCAAGGTCTACGACTTCGCGCCGATGATCCTGGCGCCCGTGCGGCGCGGCCCGCACCTCGCGGACCGCCCACGCCTGGGCATCGGCCGGACGTCGTACGACCTCCGCGCGATGTTCGCCCACAACGCGAGCGAGGTCACCGCGTGCTGGAAGGCCGCCACCTCACGTGGCGCCACCCCGACGTCACTCGAGGTGAGCGTCGTGATCGAGCCGCTCGGTAACACGCGCGACCTCACGATCACGAGCACGCGCGCACAGGATGATCCGCTGGTCACCTGCGTGACCGCGGCGCTGGCGACGTTCACGTTCACCGGCACCACCACGCGTGCGATCCAGCTCGGCGCGACGCTCGTGTTCGAGCGCTCCACCCAGCCGGAGTGGTCGCACGTGGTCGGAGCGCCGGTGGCGCAGCCGGATCAGGATCTGCGCAGGGGCACGGTGTGCTCGCCGGTCCTCGACGATGCACCGATCGCGCGGGTCCGGCTTCCGAGCCCGCTCCACGTCACGGACTGGGACGAGTCCCGCGAGCCACCACAACGCGGTCGGATCCCGAGCGTCCGCATGGGCTGCTCGATCTCGATCTTCGAGACCGACAAGCGCGCCATCCGCACCGCGGTCAAGTCGAACTATGGAGCGCTGCAGGCCTGCTATGCCGAGGCCTTCGAGCGCGACCCCACGCTCGTCGGGAACGTGATGCTGCGGACCTGGTTCCGCCGGAGCGGCGGCGCCGCGAATCCGACGGTCACCGGCGGCGTGGGGGATCCGCAGCTCCACGCGTGCCTGGTCGCCGCGCTGCAAGACCTGTGGGTCACGCCGGGACCGTCGGAGGACCTGGGCCTCGAGGTCAACCTGACGTTCACGCTCGAGCCACCCGCAGCCAGCTCGCCTGCCGACGACGATCCGGTGGCGCGCTACACCGCCGGCGACTTCGAGGGTGCGATCGCGGCATGGACCGCGAAGCTCGGAACGCCGGTGTCTCACGCGCTCGCATGCACGGGCCGCGCGGGCGTGCTGCTCGCGATCGCGGAGCTCGATCCGTGGCTCGACGGCGGCCGACTGCGCGCCGCGATCGCCGATCTCGCACATGCCGCGGATGCCCTCTCGCCCGAGGCTGCGCGGAGCTGCGTGGCGCCGGTGGCGGATGTGATCGCCGAGCTGACCCGCGCGCGCGGTCAGCCGATGGCGACCCAGCTGACCTATCAATGGCTCGAGCGGTACGAGGCGGCCCTGCCCCTCGCGCCCTATCTCGACGATGGCCCGGCGGTGCGCTGGTTCTATGCCGAGGCGTTGCTCGCCACGCCGCGCGCCGCCGAGGGCCGCGAGCTCCTGCAGAAGCTCGCGTGGGATCCGAAGCTCGGCCCCACGATCGCGCGAGAGCTCGAAGCACGGGCCGAGCGGACCGAGGCGATCTCGGCGACCTGCCCCTGACGGAGTGCGTGCTAGCGTCGCCGCATCGACGCCTCGCTTCGACAGCTGCTCCGCTGGCTCCGCGTCACGCGCGGGCCGGTCGCCGCCCGCGAGCGTCACCTCGCCGGGACGCCGGCCACACACCCGGTGATCGACGAGGTGCTCGCCGAGCTGGCCACGTTCGGCGTCCGCCCCCAGGTCCAATTCGTGTGGTCGATCGAGGGCTCGGGGGTCGAGGAGGAGGTCCCGCAGGTGATCCACCTGCACCGCACCATGCTGGTCGCGGACCGGATCCCCCGCCAGATCGTCGAGCTCTCCGAGCGGTACTCCGCGCTGACGTTCCGCGCGACGATCCGCCACGAGCTCGGACACGCGCTGCTGTTCGCCGCCCCCCGCGTGGCTCGGACCCCGGCGTTCCGGCGCCTGTTCGGGGATGTCCGCACGAAGTACCGGGTGGGCACCGTCGTCGACGAGGTCGGGCGTCGGATCCGCCGGCACGGCGGCCTGACCAACCCGCGGTATCGACGCGTGGTCTCGCTCTACGCCGCCACGCACCCGCACGAGCAGTTCGCGGAGGCCGTACGGATCGCCCTGGCCACGCTCGGCGATCGCGCCGAGATCGAGCAATGGGCCACGCGCCACGCCGCCGGCAAGCACGCCGTCGCGCAGATCGAGTTCGCGGCCAGCTGGCTCGCGAGCTACCGTCCGCCCGGGTAGCATCTTTCCCGTGCCGCGCAGGAGGAGCCGGCGGACCGAGCGGCGCGTCGACGCTCGCCTCGGCCGCACGATCAACGAGATCTTCCTCGGGATCCCGCCCGCCGAGGCCCGTGCGCTGTTCGAGCGCGTGAAGGCCGAGGCCGAGGCCGCCCAGATCATCTACGAGGACGACGACGGCCAGAGCCAGGTCGTCCCGATCATGATCCGCCCGCGCGTGATCCGTTCCGACCAGGAGGCGTACTTCCATCGGGTCTGCCTCGATCTGAACCGCGCCTTCGAGCGGCTGCCCAGGCTCTACCTGCACGACGCGCGCGTGCGCGAGATGCTGCCGTTCACCGAACGAGAGGACCGCTGGCTGCGCGAGGTGCTGACCCGGCTCGGGGACCAGCCGCAGCCCGTGATCGCCCGGCTCGATGCGAACGCGGACTTCGCCGATGACGACTGGGACGGGCAGTTCCACTTCTTCGAGACCAACTCGGTGGGCGTCGGCGGCATGTACTACGGGCCCAAGGTCAGCGAGATCCTGATCAACGTCGTCGCGCCCGCGATGCAGCGGGTCGCGCCCGGCTTCGTGGTCAAGCCGCAGGCCGACATGCGACACCTCTTGCTCGAGGAGCTGACCCGCCACGCGCGCCAGCTCCGTCGCCCGAACCTCACCACCGCGTTCGTGCAGGAGCGCGGGCTGGTCGGTGGGCCCAACGAGTTCCCGTTCCTCGTCGAGTATCTCGAGACCCACGGCATCCGCGCCGTGATCTGCGATCCGCGCGAGCTCGAGGTCCGCGATGGCCAGCTGTCCTGCGGCGCCCTGCCGATCGACGTGGTCTACCGCGACGCCGAGATGGCGATGTTCCTCCAGATGGAGGACGAAGGCGCCGACCTCACCGGCCTGCGGCACGCGTTCCTCGAGAATCAGGTGGTGTCCTCGCTCGCCGGCGAGCTCGACCACAAGTCGACGTTCGAGGTGCTGACCACGCCCGAGTTCGCCAGGACGTTCACGATGCGCCAGCAGCGGATCTTCCGGCACCACGTGCTGTGGACGCGCAGGATCCGCGAGTTCCGGACCACGGATCCCGATGGCCAGGACATCGATCTGTTGCCGTGGCTCCGCCGCAACAAGGACCGGCTCGTCCTCAAGCCGAACCGCTCGTTCGGTGGCTACGGCATCGTCGTCGGCCCCCACGTCGATCTCGCGCAGTGGGACGAGGCTCTCGCGGCGGCGCTGGCGGAGACCTCGGACGACACCGGTGGCGTCGTCGCGCAGCGCTATGTCGACGTGCGGGTCAAGGACTTCCCCGTGCTCGCCGACGACGGCAAGATCTCCCTCGAGGAGTTCTACGTGGTGTGCGGCTTCCTCGCCACGCAGCGCGGGCTCGGCATCCTCGGCCGCGCGTCAAAGCGGCGTGTCGTCAACGTCGGACAGAGGGGCGGCCTCACCGGCGTCGTCGTCGCGGTCTGAGCGATCGCGGCGAGCGCGTCAGTTCGCGGTGGCGGTCGCTTCGAACGCGCGGATCACGGTGACCTTGATCTGCCCGGGGAACGTCATCTCCTCGGAGATCTGCGCCGCGATCTCGGACGACATCTCGACCACCGTCAGATCGTCGACCTCGCGCTCGCGCACGTAGACGCGCAGCTCGCGCCCGCCGTGGACCGCGTGCGCATGTGCGACCCCGCGGCGCGCAGCACCGATCCGCTCCAGATCCTCGACCTTCGCGGTGAAGCCCTCGGCGAGCTCACGGCGGGCGCCAGGTCGCGCGCCGCTCATCGCATCGGAGGCCGCCACCAGGTAGGCGTAGACGGAGTTGCACGGCTCGTCTGCGTGGTGCGCGCCGATCGCGTTCGCGACGAGCTCGGACTCACCCACGCGACGCGCGATGTCTGCGCCGATCACCGCGTGCGAGCCCTCGATCTTGTGGGTCAGCGCCTTGCCGATGTCGTGCATCAGCGTGGCGCGCCGCGCGAGCTTCTCGTCGAGCCCGAGCTCCGCGGCCATCATCCCGCACAGGTAGCTGGACTCCACCGCATGCCACCACTGGTTCTGCGTGTAGCTGGTGCGGAAGTTGAGTGCGCCGACGAGCTCGACGATCTCGGGGTGCGCCTTCGGGATGCCGAGCACCTGGAACGCGCGCTTGCCGAGCGAGCGGATCTCCTGGTTCAGCACCTCGCGGCCTCGGCCGGCCCAGCCCTCGGGATCCTTGCGCGCGTCCTCGAGAGACTCCTGCTTCTTGATCAGCCGGTTGAACGCGCGCCGCACGAACTCCTTGCCCACGCCATCGAGGCCGTCGAGCCGGATCGCATCCTTCTCGTCGCTGACCAGCAGCTGCACGCCGGCGACCGTCTGGATCGCCTGGTGGAGCACACCGCCGTTGTCGAGCAGGATCCCGACGAGGTCCGGGCCGATCCGCAGGAAGTTCTGGGCGCGCTCGGTCAGGTAGTGGTGGTGGTACCGCGTGGCCGCGATCTCCATCACGCGCTGCGCCTCGCGATCGTGCGCGGGATCCGCGGCGGTCTGATCGATCGCCCGCACCTGCTGCGCCGCCCGCGCCCGCGCCTCCTCGAGCCAGCCCCGGGACATCTGCTCGACCAGCTCGGCGGCCTTCACGCCCGCCCGCATCTCGAGCTCGCCGCGGAGCTGCTGGAGCTTCCGCTTCGCATCGTTCTCGATGCCCGACGCGCGATCCCGGCGCGACTGGACCTCACGATGGGTGCCATCGAGCGCGGCCTCGCGCTGCTCGATCGCATCCTCGGTGCCTGTGGACTCGGCCTGCCGCCGTGCGAACGCATCCTCGCGCTTGGCGACCCGCTGCTCGTCCGCGGCCAGGGCCTCGTCGGCGGCGGTTCGCTGGTCGAGGGCCTCGGTGCGCGCCGCGGTCTCGAGCTCGCGGACGGCCGTCGCCGCCTCGAGCTGCGCGGCCTTGACCTGCGCGGCGGCCTCGGCCCGCGCCTCATCGATCGCGCGGCGTGCCTGCTTGCTGGCCTCGGCGGCCCCCGCACGCATCGCGAGCAGCGCGGTGACCACCGCGATGACGAGACCTGCGACGAGGGCTAACACCATGAGCTGGGCAGCATAGCCTACAGATCGTCGGGACGGATCAGCCCATTGCCGTCGCCGCTGCCCTTCCCCGAGCCACGCCCACTGCCACCGCCCGGCCGGATCACCGGGATGCGCTCGAGCTCGACGCGGGTCATCGTGTTCGAGGTCACGGTGATCTCGGTCTTCTTGTCGCGGTAGCCCTTCAGCTTGAGCTCGAACACCACGGCCTTCGCGGAGACCGCCCAGTCGACCTTGATCGGGGTCTTCCCGAGAAGCGTGCCGTCGGGGCCGAACACGCTGGCACCGACCGGTGACGAATCGAGGGTCAGCCGGGCGAGCTTGCCCGTCGGGACGCCGGGCGCCCCCGCATCCACAGGCGGAGCCACGACCGCGGCATCGACGCTGAGCTGCGCACTCGTCGCGTCCGCCGGCGCCGGGGCGTCAGTGGGCAGTGCCGCATCGGCCGACGCACTGACCGACGTTGCCGCATCGACCGCCGGTGGCGCATCGACCGCCGCATCGACCGCGCTCGCCTTGGTCGCGCTCCCTGCACTCCCTGCACTCCCCGCACTCCGATCGCTGCCGTTCATCGCATCCGACAGGCTCTGCGCGCCGGAGCCAGCGCTGCCCGCGCTCCCACTGCCGCTCGCGACGGTCTCACCGCCACCGGTCTGCGATCGCCGGTACCACGCCACCGCGAACGCTCCCCCACCGAGACCGACCAGCAGCCCGACCACGAGCACGATCGGCCACACCCGGCGCGGCGGGCGCGACGAGTAGCCCATCGGCGTCGAGATCCGCATCGTGTTGTGCTTGACCTCCTGGGGTGGCACGAGACCGGGCACCGGGATCTGGCGGCTCTTCGAGGTCACCGGGATCGGGGCGCCGATGATCGTCGCCGCATGGACGGCCGACGGACCTCCCGCCGCTGCGAGCTGCTGCTGATCCGCTTGCAGCATCCGGGTCTTCGCGTTCGCATGCGCCTGCACGGCACGGGCATCGGCCACCGCCTCGCCCGGCGCGACCGACCGCGCGGGTGCGATCGGGGGCGAGCCGTGCAGATAGGCCTCGGGATCCAGGAGCGCCTCGCGCAGCGCCTGCATGGTCTGGAACCGTGCATCGGGATGCTTCGCGAGGCAGCGCAGGAGGATCTGCTCCACCGAAGGTGGGATCATCGAGTTGAGCCCACGCGGCACCGGCGGCAGCGCGGTCACCTGCTTGACCAGCACCTCGCCCATCGTCTCGCCGTCGAACGGCAACACGCCGGTCATCATCTGGAACAGGAGGATGCCGAGCGCATAGATGTCCGTGCGGTGATCGATGTCGCGCTTGCTCTCGCACGCCTCGGGCGACATGTACTGCGGCGTCCCGAGGAGCACGCCGGCCGCCGTCTGCACCGCCGACGCCCCGGAGCCCTGGAACATCTTGGCGAGCCCGAAGTCGAGCACCTTCACGAAGTCCGGATCGCCGAGCCGGGTCATCAGCATGATGTTGTCGGGCTTGAGATCGCGGTGGATCACACCGGAGTTGTGCGCCGCCGAGAGCGCGCTCGCGATCTGCGCGCCGACGTGGAGCGCCCGCATCGTCTCGAGGGCGGTCTCGCGTGCGAGGACGGACGCGAGCGTGCGGCCCTCGAGGTACTCCATGATGTAGAAGTGGTCGCCCTCGGGCGTCACGCCGAAGTCGTGGATCTCGACGATGTGCTCGTTGCCGATCCGGTTGACCGCGCGCGCTTCCTGGAAGAACCGCTGGACGACCTCCTTGTTGGTCGCCAGCTCCCGGTGGATCACCTTGAGCGCGACCTTCTTGCCGATCATCGGATGCTCGGCGAGGAACACGGCTCCCATGCCGCCCGTCCCGAGCTTCGAGACGATGCGGTAGTTGCCGATCAGCTGGCCGGCACCGATCACTGGCTACGAGTGTAGCGCAGCGCGAATGCCGAGACCGGGTGCCCGGTGCGCGAGGTGTCTTAGTGCTTGGGGCCGGCGCAGAACTGCTCGTAGTCGATGAGCGGGATCTTCGACCGATCCACCCCATCGCCGCAGGTCGGGCACGCCGGGTCGCGGCGCAGCTTGAGCTCGCGGAACCGGGCCTTGAGCGCGTCGTAGACGAGGAGCCGGCCGGCCAGGGTGTCGCCCAGGCCGAGCAGCAGCTTGATCGCCTCGGTCGCCTGCAGGACGCCCATCACGCCGGGAAGCACCCCGAGCACCCCCGCCTCGGCGCACGACGGCGCCTCCTCGGCCGGCGGCGGCTGCGGATACAGGCAGCGATAGCAGGGGCCGCCCGTCGCCGAGAACACGGTGAGCTGACCTTCGAACCGGAAGATCGATGCGTGGATCACCGGCTTGCCGAGGCGGAGCGCGCAGTCGTTGACGAGGTAGCGGGTGGCGAAGTTGTCCGCACCGTCGATCACGACGTCGTAGCCGCCGATCAGCTGGAGCGCGTTGTCGGAGGTGATCCGCGTGCGGTGCTTGTCGACCTGGACGTCGGGGTTGAGGCCGCGCAGCGTGAGCTCGGCCGAATCGACCTTCGCCTTGCCCACGCGATCGGTGCCGTGGAGCAGCTGGCGCTGGAGGTTCGACGCATCGACCACGTCGTCGTCGATCATCCCGAGCGTCCCGACACCTGCGGCCGCGAGGTACATGCTCGACGGCGAGCCGAGCCCGCCCGCGCCGATGCACAGGACCTTGGAGCCGAGGAGCTTGAGCTGCCCGGCGACGCCGACCTCGGGCAACATCGTGTGCCGCGAGTACCGTGCCTCTTGATCGGCGCGCAGGACGAGCGGCTGCTCCCACGCCAGCCCATTGCGCTTCCACCCGGTGAACCCGCCCGCGAGCGAGCGCACGTTGGTGTATCCGAGCTCGCCGAGGCTGCGAGCAGCGAGGAGCGAGCGAGTGCCACCGGCGCAGTACACGACCACCGGGGCGGCCCGATCGGTCACGGCCTTCTCGACCCGGAGCTCGAGGTACCCGCGCGGGATGTGGATCGCACCCGGGATGATCCCGGTCGCGTGCTCGTCGGCCTCCCGGACGTCGAGGAGGATCGGACGGCGTGGGCCGGAGGCGAGCTCGGTATGGAGGGTGACGGGATCGATCTCGGCAAACGAGGTCCGAAGATCACGGAGCAGCGTGTCAAACGTCGGCACATGGCGAGATTGCCATGACCCTCACGTGAGGGTAAGGTGCATGGGTCATGTCTGAGCTAGCCACCGCAACCAACACCTCCCCCGCCCCGATGCCCCTCGATCCGGGTGGTCCGGAGTCGATGGTCAAGATCACCGCCACCGCGGCCACGAAGATCAACGAGATCCGTGAGGCCGAGGGCATCGAGCCAACCATGGCGCTGCGCCTCCGTGTCGTCGGTGGCGGCTGTGCCGGGTTCTCCTACGACCTGTACTTCGACGAGTCCGCCGAGGTCGATCGCGCCCTCGAGATCGCCGGCGTCAAGGTCGTCGTGGACGAAATGAGCCTGATGTACCTCGTCGGCGTCGAGATCGACTACGTCGAGGGCCTCCAGGGCGCCGGCTTCAAGTTCAACAATCCGAACGTGAAGTCGACCTGTGGCTGCGGCTCGTCGTTCTCCGTGTAGCGGCAGCGCTATACATATGGCGTGAAGTCCCCGAGCGACATCGTCTCCGTCCTCGAGCGGGAGCTGGGCGCCCAGGCGATCGTCGGGCCGGGGCACGAGAGGCTCGACGACTACGGTCGTGACGAGAGCCCCCTCCCCGAGTTCTACCCGCCCGAGTGTGCGGTCCTCGTCGAGTCCGCCGCCCAGGCCTGCGCGGTGCTGCGGATCTGTCTCGAGCGCAAGGTCCCTGTCACCCCGCGCGGCGCCGGCAGTGGCATGTGCGGCGGTGCGCTGCCGGTCGCCGGCGGCGTCGTGCTGTCGACCGAGCGGATGCAGCGGATCAAGGAGATCGATCCCGCAGATCTGATCGCCGTGGTCGAGCCCGGCGTGATCACCGGGGTGCTCCAGACCGCGGTCGAGGACCAGGGTCTGTTCTACCCGCCCGATCCCGCGTCGCTCGAGTTCTGCTCGATCGGCGGCAACGCCGCGACCAACGCCGGTGGTCCACGCGCCTTCAAGTACGGCGTCACGCGCGAGTACATCCTCGGCCTCGAGGTCTGCTTGATGGGCGGCGAGCTCCTGCGCTGCGGCCGACGCACCGCCAAGGGCGTCACCGGCTACGATCTGGTCGCGGGCTTCGTCGGCACCGAGGGCACGTTCGGCGTGATCACCGAGCTGCTCGTCAAGCTCCTGCCCAAGCCTCCCGCGGCCGCCACCGTGCTCGGCGTGTTCGCCGACGTCCCGACCGCCGGCACGGCGATCAACGGGCTGCTCCGGGACGGCCTGCGCCCGCGCGTCCTCGAGCTCGCCGACAAGGCCTCGATCGATCACATCCGCGCGAAGAGCCGCTATCGGTTCCCCGCGAACGCCGGCGCGATCGTGCTGATCGAGGTCGATGGCGAGGCCGAGTCGATGCAGATGATGATGGAGAAGGTCGGCATGCGCTGCGACGAGCTCGGCGCCCTCGACGTCCTCGCCGCCACCGAACCCGCCGAGCGCCGCTCCGTCTGGGAGGCCCGCCGCCTGATCTCGCCCTCGCTCAAGGAGGCGTACCGGATCAAGGTCAACGAGGACATCTGCGTCCCGCGCGGCCGGATCGTCGAGATGCTCGCCCGCATCGATCGGATCTCCGCCGAGACCGGCATCGCAACAGCGGTGTTCGGCCACGCCGGCGACGGCAACCTCCACTGCAACCTGCTCTCGAACGACAACCCCGACGACCCCGACGTGCGCACCCGCATGTGGTCCGCGGCCGAGCAGGTGTTCCGCGCCACCGTCGACCTCGGGGGCACCCTCTCGGGCGAGCACGGCGTGGGCCTCACCAAGCGCGACTACATCCATCTCGAGCAATCCGAGCAGGTCATCGAGTGGCAACGCCGCTGGAAGGCGATGTGGGATCCGTCGGGCCTGCTCAACCCGGGCAAGCGCCTGCCCGCGCGCCGCGTGTGCAACGAGTAAGGGGACGGCACACGTCCCATGTACCGTGACCCCGTGGACCTCCTCCGGACGCTGACCCTCGCCTCTCCCGAGGACCGCGCCGCGTGGCGCCGCCTGGTCGACACCGTGGGCCCCACCACCCTCGCGACCTGGCTCTCGCCGTCGGCGCTGGTCTCGGCCACGCTCGCCGATACGGCCTTCGCCCACGCGATGCTCGAAGCGCTGCGCACCGAGACCGCTACCGCCGCCGCGATGGTCACCGCGTTCCCCGAGGTCGCCGCGCTGGCCGCGCCGATGCCGACGCAGGTCGAGCACGACCAGGGCAGCGATCGCCCACTCCTCGATCACATCGCGACGCGCCTCCTCGGCCGCAAGCTCGCGGGTCTCGAGACCGCCGACCTCGCGCGCTTCCAGGATCGCGGCCTGTCTGCCGCGGCGTTCACGGATCTCGCACAGCTCGCCGCACGCGTTCTCGCCGCGGGTCTCGGACCGCCGCTCCGCGCCGCGATCCTCCACCTCGACATCGCCAAGACCCAGAGCTCCGCCCAGCGCGCCGCGTGGACCGCCCAGGGCATCTCCCTCGATGTCCACAACGAGGCCTCGGCCGGGATCCTCCGCAAGGCCGATCGGATCCGCACCTGGCCGCTCGGGGACGTGCTCGGCAAGCTCGCGATCGCATGGGTCGAAGCGCACGGCCTCGCCGGCCAGCACGTCCGTGGCGAGGGCCCGCTCGTGATGTTCGCGCCACTCGTCGGCACGCTGCGCGATCTCGCGCCCGCACTCGCGCGGGTCCTCCGGGTCTCGGCGGCCGAAGCGACCGGCCTCGCGCTCGACGCGCTCCACCTGCTGGATGCGTGTGACACCTCCGCGGTCCGCGAGGGTCTCCTCGATGATGCCTTGCTGTCGCGGCTCGCTGGCGTACGCGCCGAGCTCGGCGCGGTGTGCCGTGCGCCCGCATGGGCGGATCCCTCGCGCGCGCTGACCGAACGCTCGCCCACACCCGATCGCACATGGCTCGCGAACCGCCTCTGCGCCCTGCGCGCCGGCCGGCAGTCCGCGGGCGAGCCGGCGGCAGCGGTCGAGGCCGCGGTCGCTGCGATCGGCGACACCGAGCTCGCCGCACTCGCCCCCGCCCTGGCGACCTGCCAGCTCTGGTACTGCGAGTCGGCGACCAGCGGGCTGTCCCCAGCTGCACAGCTGGGCGTGCTGGCCGCCGCCG
Source organism: Myxococcales bacterium (assembly GCA_016720595.1). Lineage (GTDB taxonomy): Bacteria > Myxococcota_A > Polyangia > Haliangiales > Haliangiaceae > JABFXX01. The sequence goes on along the minus strand of JADKKI010000037.1, from coordinate 127,267 downwards.
TCGGGGCCGCGCGCACGATCGGCGTCGATGTCTCGCGCCCCTGGCATGCCCAGCTCCGTCCACTGGTCGCACGCCTCCACGGCGACTCGTCGGCCGTGCGCTACCGGCTCCGCCTCGTCGAGGCCGCGCTCGCCGCGATGCCGATCCGTACGCTCCTCACGGGCGGTGCGAGCCTCGGCCCGCTCGGCACCCTGAGCGCTCGCCTCGCCCATGCCACCGATCCCGACGCGATCGTGATCGACTACACCGACACCGCCGAGAGCGCCGCGCTCGTCACGTTACTCGGGCTCTACGAGACGCGGTCGCAGGTCGCGTTCCACACGATGCTGAAGGCGCTCTGCGATCTCTACGGCCTCCGCAAGGACGAGTTCGATCGCGTCGCGAACGAGGCGAACTACCTGCAGACGATGAACGCCGCGCGATCCGACAAGGAGCGCATGCTCGACTTCGTGAAGCCGGGCACGATCGTCGAGATCGGCCCCGGCGGCGGCGTGGTGCTCGATCTGCTCGAGGCGAGGTACCCGACCTCGGAGGTGATCGGCGTCGATCTCTCCCGCGAGGTCGTGGCGGCTCTCGAAGGCCGCGCGCGCGCAGGCGCGAAGCACTGGAAGGTCCTGCTCGGCGCCGCCGAGGATCTCGCCGCGCTCGTCCCCGCCGCCGACACCGTGGTGTTCTGCTCGATCCTCCACGAGGTCTACTCGTACACCGAGCCGAAGTTCCAGCTCGCCTCGGTCCAGCACGTGGTCCGCGCCGCGTTCGATGTTCTTCGCCCCGGCGGCCGGATCGTGATCCGCGATGGCGTGATGCCACCGCCCGGGATCCGGCGGATCAAGATGATCGCCCCTGACGTGCGGCCGACGCTCGACCTCTACGTCGCGCAGTTCGAGGGCCGCAAGATCACGTTCACCGAGCTCGCCCCCGACCGCGTGGAGATGTCCGCCCCCGACGCGATGGAGTTCCTCTACACGTACACCTGGGGCCCCGCGAGCTTCCCCTACGAGGTCCGCGAGCTCTACGGCCTGCTCCCCTACGCCGCGTACATCGCGAAGCTCGTCGAGTGGTGCGGCGGCGAAGCCGTCGTCCAGGTCATCGACAACCCGCTCGGCAGCTACCTCCAGCCTGGCTATCGCGACAACCTCGCCGGCAAGATCGAGCTGACCGACGAGCACGATCAGCCCGTCGAGCTGCCGGACTCGAACTGCCTGATCGTGCTCGAGCGGCGCTGAGCGCCGCTGCGCTACAGGCTCTTCACGTACGCGACGAGCGCGGCCAGCTCCGTCTCGGAGAGCTGCCCCTCGAACGACGGCTGGATCGGCGGAAACCCGGCGACGATCTTCGCGTTCGGCTGGAGGATCGACTCGCGCACGTAGGCCTCGTCGACCACCGCCTCGCCGCCACCTTCGAGCTTGACCGTCGTCCCCCACACGGCCTTCAGCGTCGGGCCGACGCGCGGCGAGCCATCGATCGTGTGGCAGGTGTTGCAGCCCTTGGCCTCGAACAGGCGCTGGCCGTCGCTCTGGGACGCAGCGCCTGTGGCAGGACCACCCGATCCGACCTCACCGCCATGGGCCGTCGCTGGCGCCGGCTTCGCACCGCCCGAGCACGCACCGATCGCGAGGACACCGATCGCTAGAACAAGAAGCTTCGACATGTCTTCGTGATCGCACGAATGCTCGCGCGTTGCGACCCGGTGCCCCAGGTGTTGCATGGGCCGCCCCGCCGGCCGGCGATGTGCGATCATCCTCGGATGCGCTCCGCCCGGATCGGCCTCGTGCTCCTCGCCGCCTGCGGTGGCTCCGATGCTCCCACGCTCACGGACGCCCCGCTCCCCACCGCCGATGCGCCCTACGACACGACCACCTGCCTGATCCAGGGCTTCTATGGCGCCCTCGCGCCCGTGGTCGGCACCACCGCGCAGGGACCGACGACGTCGACGATCGTCCTCGATCCCGGCCCGCCGAGAGACTCGTTCTTCCTGAAGCTCAACGCCGGCAAGGGCGTATTCACCACCGGCCTCGCCACCGGGACCTACCCGCTGACCGGCTCCGAGCTGACGTCCACCACGTGCGGCGCCTGCGTCAACATCATCGCGGACATCGTCAGCGGCCAGGGCCCGACCAAGTTCTACTTCGCGACCGGCGGGACGTTGACCCTGACCGCCACCCAGCCGCCGGCCGGCTCGCTCGCGAACGTCACGTTCCACGAAGTGACCGCAGGTGGCGTGCCGGTCCCGATGGGCTGCATCGCGCGGATCGACTCGATGTCGTTCACCACGCAGTAGTGCGCGCGGTGCTTACTCGGCCTTGACGAACGAGGACACCTTCCAGGTGTCGCCGCGCGGCTCGACGATCAGCTGCCACACGCCGGCCACCGCGGGCCCGGCCGGGCACATCACCCGGCGCTCCGCGGCACCGCAGCCACCCGCGATCGCACGGCTCATCGCATCGAGCGTCTCAGGATCGGCCTGCCACATCGCCATCGCGGTCTCGGCGCCCGGATCCCCGCCGAGGCTCCACACCACATCGTCCGCGAGCTGCGCGCGCAGGGCGCCGGTGTCGCGCATCGCCAGCGCATCCTTGACCGCGGCGAGGGCCTTCGCGGCCGGTGCCGGCACGCCCTTGAACGACGTCGGATCCGTCTTCGGGAGCTCGGGATCCTTCGTGGTCTCCGGCACCTCTTCCTTGGCCGCGACCGCGTAGGGCTTCACCTTGCGGTAGATCGCCACCTGCAACGCCTCGATGCGGCCGTCGAGCCACGGCGGACGCGCCATCCCGCGCAGCTCCGTTGGCATCGCATTGCCCGGATCCCACTCGGCCGCATGACCGATGACCTTCACGCGCCACGGCCGGCCGCCGGCGACCGAGACATCGAACCGGATGAAGTAGCGCTTGTAGGCGAGCCGGGTCGGCATCCCAGCCGCGGCCGCCCCGGGCGACACCGTGGAGTTCGGGGCCACGCCCTGCCCCTGCGCGACCGTTCGCTGATTGCCGAGATCGTCGGCGTTGTTGGCGTACGAGACCTGGTGCCACGACGTCTTGATCTGACCGGCCCCCGGGTTGTCGTCGAGGTTCGCGTACAGCTCGCGGGTTGCCTGGAGGGCCGCGCTGTACACGATCGCGAAGTCGATGTCGTAGACCGAGCTCTTCGCGGCCTTGATCTCTTTCTTGTTCGAACACGCGACCACGCACAGCGCGATCGCGAGGAGGAAACTGCTACGGTAGCGGCGCTGCATGGGAGCTCGCCCTGGCAATAGCACACCGAAGCGTCCGTCCGCCGCTGCAAAGCGGAAGGCCCGGCCGGAGGACGCCCTGGCAATCGCTGACCTTCTCGGCGCGAGCTGGCCCGACGCCGTGGTCGAGCTCGATCACAAGAACGCGTACGAGCTCCTGGTCGCGACGATCCTGGCCGCGCAGTCGACCGACAAGATGATCAACACGATCACGCCGGCGGTGTTCGCGAAGTACCCGGATCCCACGGCTCTCAGCAAGGCCGAGCCCGCCGAGCTCGAGCCCTTGATCTTCAAGTCCGGGTTCTACCGGAACAAGGCCAAGCACCTCGTCGGCATGGCGCGCGCGGTGGTCGCACACCACGGCGGCAAGATCCCCGAGACCATGGAGGCGCTGACCTCTCTCCCGGGTGTCGCACGCAAGACCGCCAACGTCGTGCTCGGTTCGGCGCTCGGCAAGAACGTCGGGATCGTGGTCGACACCCACGTCTCGCGCCTCGCCGAGCGGCTCGGGCTCACGCAGCAGACCGACCCGGTCAAGATCGAGGCCGATCTGATGGAGCTGTTGCCGGCCGCCCAGTGGACCGACTTCGCGCACCGGCTGATCTGGCACGGCCGGCGGGTCTGCTTCGCCAAGCAGCCCGACTGTGATCACTGCTCGCTCGCCCCGCGGTGTCCTTCGGCCTCGACGATCCGCGAGACCAGCCCCGCGAAGACCAAGCCCATCACCAAGACCAAGGCGGCGAAGGCGCCGCCGACCCAGGCGAGGCTAAGCCGCCCGCGAAGCCTGCCAGCGAAGGGCCGCCGATGACGCCGATCGTCGCCGTCGCGGGCTTCGTGTTCGATCCGGCCGGTCGGGTGCTGCTGATCGAGCGCGGCAAGGAGCCAGGGCTCGGCCTGTGGACCGTCCCCGGCGGCAGGCTCGAGGGACAGGAGACCCTCGCGCAGGGCGTGGCTCGCGAGATCCGCGAGGAGACCGGTCTCGTGGTCGAGGTCGGCCCGCTCGCCTGCGTGGTCGAGCGGATGGGCGATGACTTCCACTTCGTGATCCTCGATTACCTCGCGCGCGTGGTCGGCAGCTTCACGCCGATCGCGGGCGACGATGCGCGGGCCGCGAAGTTCGTCGACGACGCCGAGCTCGCGATGCTGCCGCTCACCGACGGTCTCGTCGACGTGCTGGCCCGAGCCCGTGCTACATACGCCACGTGGTCCGCCACCTTCCGCTCGCCCCGCTAGCGCCCGCCGCCCCGCTCCGGCGCGGCGACGTGCCCGAGGCGCAGTGGAACGACTGGCGCTGGCAGCTCGGCCACATGCTGACGAAGGTCGACGAGCTCGCGCGCGTGGTCGACCTGTCGGCGGCGGAGCGCGAGGGCCTCGCGGCATCGGCAGCGCTGTTCCGCGTCGGGCTGACGCCGTACTACGCGAGCCTCATGGATCCGGATCACGCGAGCTGCCCGATCCGGCTGCAGGCGATCCCACGTGCACTCGAGGCCGACATCCGCGACGAGGAGCTCCGCGATCCTCTCGGAGAGGACTCGCACATGCCCGCGCCCTCGATCGTCCACAAGTATCCCGATCGGGTGCTGTTCCTCGTCGTGGATCGATGCGGCATCTACTGCCGCCACTGCAACCGCCGCCGCCTGGTCGGCGGAGATGAGCCCCCGACGACCGCGGATCTCGACGCTGGCCTCGCGTACATCGCCCGAACCCCACGGATCCGCGACGTGCTGCTCTCGGGTGGCGATCCGCTGCTGCTCTCCACGCGCCGGCTCGATCACCTGCTCGGGCGGCTGCGCGCGATCCCGCACGTCGAGACGATCCGGATCGGCACGCGCCTCCCCGTGGTGTGCCCGATGCGGATCGACGACGAGCTGGTGGCGGCGCTGCGCAAGCACCACCCGCTGTTCATCAACACGCACTTCAACCACATCAAGGAGCTCACGCCCGAGGCGCGCGCCGGGTGCGAACGCCTGGTCGATGCGGGGATCCCCGTCGGCAACCAGACCGTGCTGCTGCGCGGGATCAACTCGTCGGTGCGGTCGCTGCGGGCGCTGATGCGAGGGCTGCTCCGCTCGCGCGTGCGCCCCTACTATCTGTTCCAGGGCGATACGGTGATCGGCACCGATCACCTCCGCACGCCCGTCGAGGCCGCGATGGAGCTGTACCGCGGCCTCCGCGGGTGGATGAACTCGATGGCGGTGCCGATGCTCGTGCTCGACGCGCCCGGCGGTCACGGCAAGGTCCCGCTGATCCCGAGCTACATCGAGTCGCTCGATGACGAGCGCGTGATCGTCCGGACCTATCGCGGCACGCGCGTCGAGTACCCCCAGCCTCGTGACCGCGACTGCACCGTGCCGTACGACGAGATCCAGTTCGCCGGCACGCCGCCCGACGACGATCGCGAAGGCTCCGCCGAGGCCGCCGGAAGCTCGTGATCGCCGGGCTCGCACGCGAGCTCGGGTTCACGCGCGCGGCGATCGTCCCGATCGAGGCGCCGCGGCGCCACGCGCTGTACGCCAGCTGGCTCGCCGCGGGGCACGCCGGCGAGATGGCGTACCTCGCCTCGCCCGAGCACACCGGCGCCCGCGCCGATCTGCGGACACTCCTCGCCTCGGCGCGCGCGCTGATCGTGGTCGCCCTCGCCTACGATCGCGCCGATCCGATCCCGAGCGGTCACCTCGTCCGTGGGCGGATCGCGCGCTATGCGCGGGGCGAGGACTATCACCTCGTGATGCGCGATCGCCTGGTGCTCCTCGCCGATCGCCTCGCTGCGGCCCTGGGCCGCCCCGTCGCGAGCCGCCCGTGCGTGGACTCCGCACCCGTGCTCGAGCGCGAGTGGGCGGAGCGCGGTGGCCTCGGGTTCGTCGCGAAGAACACGATGCTGATCGCACCCGGGGCCGGCAGCTACGTCGTGCTCGGCGAGCTGCTCGTCGATGCCGAGCTTGCGCCCACCGCTCCAGACGCCGCGCCGAAGCCGCGCTGCGGGACGTGTCGCTCGTGCCTCGACGCGTGCCCGACCGGCGCGTTCGTCGACGCCTACGTGCTCGATGCGCGCCGCTGCATCTCGTACCTGACGATCGAGCACCACGGCGTGATCCCACGCGAGCTGCGCGCGGCGATCGGGACCTGGGTGTTCGGCTGCGACGTCTGCCAGGAGGTCTGCCCGTTCAACGCAGGCGCCGGCGAGGCGCACGATCCGTTGCTGTCCCCGCGCTCGGTCGAGCATGCGCTCCCCGATCTGGTCGCCCTCGCCGCCAAGGGTGCCAACCAGCTCCGGCAGTTCGTCCGCCGGACCGCGCTCCGTCGCGTGCCGCGCGAGGTGCTGCTCCGCAACGTCGCCGTCGCCCTCGGCAACACCGGCTCACCCGATGCGATCCCTGCCCTCGTCGCCTTGCTCGGCGAGCGCGCTCCGCTGATCCGGATCCACGCGGTGTGGGCCCTCGGACAGCTGGGCGCCGGAGCGATCCTCGACGCGCACCACGACGACGATCCCCAGGTCCGCGCCGAGCTAGCGAGTTGCGAGCCTACTGGCGATCGAGGAACGCCGGGCTCGCCACGTACGCCGCCACGGCCTTGATCTGCGCGTCGGTCAGCGCCCCTTCGAGCGCCGGCATCAGCTTGTTGTCCGATCCCTTGCGGACCTGCTTCTCGACCAGTTCCGGGGTGACCCGCGCGCGGAGCTCCGGCGAGGTCAAGTCGCGCACGTTGAGGCGCGCGACCATCGCGGCGGTCGGCTTGCCCGTGGGCCCGTGACACGCCGCGCACATGGTCTCGAAGATCTTCGGTCCCTCGACGGAGCCATCGCTCGCGTCGGCCTTGCACGCCCCGAGCGCCAGGCACGCCCCGAGCGCCAGGCTCGCCCCGAGCGCCACGCGCACCATCCGCAGCCAGGATGCCTTCACCCCCGCGATGTGCCACCACGGGCGTCGGCGAGCAAGCCCGTGCTAGTGTCTTGGCATGCGGCGAATCGTCCTCGCGGTGGTCGTGCTTTCTGCGTGCGCTGGTCCCCAGATCCCGCAGCACAGCGGATACAAGTCGGACAAGGCCAAGCCCTGGAAGAAGCCCAAGGCGATCGCCCTCGACGAGAAGCTCGAAGGCAAGACGGAGGGCGAGCTCCAGTACGGCGACTTCCGACGGGCCAAGTGGTTCTCCCTCGACGTCCCGGCCAACGGTGAGCTCGCGCTCCGGCTCGAGATCACGCCGCCGGGCGATGAAGCCAACGATGACTTCGATCTCGCGATGGAGGTCCTCGATCCCGGCTACCGCGTGATCAGCAAGTCGGACCTCGAAGAAGAGGACGCGCACGAGCTCAACAAGGTCCGCACGCTGTACGACCTCGCGCCCGGCAAGTACCTGATCCACCTCTACCTGCAGGGCCGCAAGGACTCCGCCGACTTCGTGCTGCGCGCCGCGTTCAAGCGGACCGCTGCCGCCGAGGTCAAGAGCGACTTCCCCGCGAAGGTCGCCTTCCTCCCGCCGCTGCCGATGGTGCCGATCAACGACGACACCCCGAAGAGCTATCGCCCGCCGACGACCGCCGTCGTCAAGATCAAGAAGGGTCCGCGGCAGCCGACCGTCAAGGTCGAGAAGCCCGGCCCTGCGCCGACCACCAAGAATGCCCGCGTGATCGGCCTCTCGGTCGTCAGCGGCGGCACGCAGATCACCGTCGGGATCGGGACCGCACAGGAGGTCGCCGCCGGCTGGAAGCTCAAGATCCAGGGCGTCTCCGGCGGGTTCACGCTCTCCGATTGCGGCGAGCGCACCTGCAAGGCCACGGTCACGGCCACCCCGGATCAGATCAAGGCCGGTGGCGGCAACGTCACCTTGTCGCCCTAGCTCTTGCGTGGCCCGAGTGATTGGGTAAGACTTCAATCATGCTCGGGAAATCGGTGGGGTACCGAGGTCTTTCGCTCGGTCTCCTCATGCTCTGCGCCACCTGTGCGCACAACGTCGCCCAGGACGCTTCGACTGGTAACGACGGCAAGGTCAAAGGCGCGAAGGGCCTCAACTTCGAGAACGGTGAGGCGAAGGCCTCCGGCATCGTCACCTATCCAGGTGGCGATCGCGTCGACTGGAAGCTGATCGAGATCCCCGACAAGCAGAAGGGCACGCTCGACATCAAGCTGCAGTGGACGCCGCCACGCCCGGGTCTCCAGCTCGCGTTCGACGTGTTCGACGAGTGGAACACGCCGATCGTCACGTCGAAGAAGACGAGCAAGAAGCGCAGCAAGGGCCGCACGAAGACCGCGAAGCTCGACGGTGCGAAGGGCAAGTACTTCGTCCGCGTCTATGCTGTCGGTCGCGGTGATGCGGGCAAGTACAAGCTCACCGTCGAGTTCAAGGAGACCGTCGCGGGTCCGCTGTTCGATCCGCTGAAGCTCGAGATTCCCGAGCCCCCGAAGCTCGCTGCGGTGCCCGAGCCCGAGGTGCCTTGCGACGAGTTCCAGTTCGATCCGAAGAATCCGGCGTGCCGCAACGTGTGCCCCAAGACCGGCGCGCCCGCCGGCTGGCCGCCGTGCAAGGACGTCTGCCCGACGCCCCCCGACATCAACATCCCATCGTGCCAGGCCACGATGCCCTGCCCCAACCCACCCGATCGCCGCGTGCGCTCGTGCAAGAAGTCGCAGTGGCCCAAGTGTGATCTCAAGAGCCCCGATCCGCAGAACCCGAACTGCGACGACGCCAAGGCCGATCCCGTCACCACCCGCGTGCTGAAGAACGAGGTCCAGGGCTCCGACACGATCATCACGATCGGTGCGGGCTCGAACTCGGGCATCGCCAAGGGCTGGCGGGCCACGGTGCTACGCGGGGACACCGACCAGCCGCTGTCCGGCGGCGAGGTCACGATCATCCGCATCGACAAGGCCGCGACGGTGGGCAAGGTGCGGCTCACGACCGATCAGATCAAGGCCAATGACCGCGTGAAGTTCAGCCCTCCATGAGCCAGCAGGACCCCTTCGTCGGCAAAGTCATCGATGGTCGATACGAGATCCAGGCTCGTGTCGGCGAGGGCGGCATGGGCGTGGTCTACAAGTCGCGCCAGATCTCGATCGATCGAATCATCGCGCTGAAGATGCTCAACGCCCAGATGGCGGCGGATCCGCAGTGGGTCCAGCGCTTCTACAACGAAGCGAAGGCGTGCTCGCGGCTCCAGCACCCGAACACGATCCGGATGTTCGACTTCGGTCAGACCTCCGACGGTCGTCTGTTCATGACGATGGAGTTTCTCGACGGCCTGTCGCTCCGCGACGCGCTGGCGAAGGGTCCACTCGCACCGCAGCGGGTGGTGAAGATCTTGATCCAGTGCTGTGCCTCGCTCGCCGAGGCCCACTCGATCGGCATCATCCACCGCGACATCAAGCCCGACAACGTGTTCCTCCTGAACATGGCTGGCTCGCCGGACTTCGTGAAGCTCCTCGACTTCTCCGTCGCGAAGCTGCTCGAGGGCGATCGGATGAAGACCCAGGCGGGCGTCGTGTTCGGCACGCCGCAGTACATGTCGCCCGAGCAAGGGCGCGGTCTGCCGCTCGACGCGCGCAGCGATCTGTATGCGCTCGGCATCCTGGCGTTCGAGATGCTGACCGGGAACGTCCCGTTCAACGACGACAACCCGATGACCGTGATCCAGATGCACCTGCAGGGCCAGGTGCCGCCGATGCCGGACTCGGTGCCCTATTCGGTGCAGCAGATCGTCCGTCGCGCCCTCGAGAAGGATGCCGGGCGTCGCTACCAGTCCTCTGGCGAGATGATGCAGCACTGCCAGCAGGTGTTCGCCGAGCTCACGCAGGGCGGGATGTCGATCGGCGCGGGTGGAATGCCCAAGACGATGATCGCCGGAGGCGGCGCGCCACCACCGGGCATGCAACCCGGCATGCAGCCGCAGATGCAGCCCGGCATGCAGCCCCAGATGCAGCCCGGCATGCAGCCCCAGATGCAGCCCCAGATGCAGCCGCCTCAGCAGCAAGGCTACGCGGCGGCCTCACCACAGCAGAAGACGATGATGGCGCAGGTCAGCCCGTTCGCGCCGGGCCAGCCGATGGCACCGCAGCAGAGCGGCCTCGCACCCGGCGGGTACAACCAGGCCCCTCCAAACCAGAAGACGATCGTCGCCGGCATGGCGCCACCGATCGTGCAGGGCCAGATGCAGATGCCGCCCGGCATGATGCAGCCAGGCATGCAGCAGCCCGGCATGCAGCCGCCCGGCATGCAGCAAGGCTCGGGACCGAACAAGACCGTCATGCTCCAGCCGAGCGACGGCGTGGTCTCGGTCGCGCGTACCGGCCAGGCCCTCCAGCCCGCCGGCACCGGCGCCGGCGCGGCCACCCAGGGAGCGAGCACCCTGTTCTGGATCGTTTCGATGATGATCGGCATCGGCCTCGGCGTCCTCGCGTACGTGATCGTGCTGCAGACCCAGTGACCGGCAATGGCGCCCGACGACGACAAGCCCGACCAGCCCGCGAAGCCTGACCCGACGGTCAAGCAGCTGCTGGAGCGCGACCTGGGCAAGCCGCTCGCGGACGTCGTCGACGCCGTCACCGCCGCGGAGCTCGAGCGCTGGTTCGGGCTCCCCTCGTTCGAGCAAGCCGCTGAACAGGAGAAGCCCGAGGATCCGGACATCGTGGCGGTGCGCGAGCGCAGGGCCAAGGTGCTCGAGCTGATCGATCCGAACCTGCTCGCGTGGATCGAGGCCCGCTACGAGCTCGCCTGGACGTTGATCGAGTCCGATGCCCCCCCGATCGAGAGCAAGGTCGAGCCAGAGATGGCGCTGTTCGACGCGCAGATGGCCGAGGGCCGCGTCGCCGAGCCACGCGACCGAGAGCGCCCGGAGGACATCGAAGAGCAGCTGAAGGACCAGACCCCGCAGGCCCTGCTCCGCGACCTGCACCGCGCCGTTCTCTCGTTCGACAAGCTGTTCGAGATCGTCGACTTCGCGGCCGAGCAGACGTTCGATATCGTCGCCGAGGTCCGGGCCGCCATGGCCACCGACTGGAAGCTGCCCACGCTCGGGGATCCGCCGAGCGCCGCGATGGCCAAGATCTCCGCGGAGATCCGCGAGGAGCGGCTCCTCCCCTGGGCGAACCTGCCCAAGCGGGTCAACTTCCCCAACCGCCGGGTGACCGAATGAGGAAGCTCTCCGTCCTCCGGACCGTAGATCGAACGATGAGCGTGCGCCCTGGGGAGGTCTGGTGATGGACCAGAGCCGTCCGATTCCCGTCGAGAGGTTCCTGCTCCGTGCCGTCGGTCGGACCGATGTGGGTGCGCAGCGGACTCAGAACGAGGACGCCATGTACTACGACGATTTCCTCGGCGTGTACGTGGTGTGCGACGGGATGGGTGGTCACGCCTCGGGTCAGGTCGCCTCGGACATCGCGATCAGGACCATCGTCCACTCCCTGAAGACCGGCGATCCACCAGCGGCCCCCGGTCAGGACCAGCTGACGGCAGCGATGAAGGCCGCGAATGCGGCGGTGTTCCAGCGCTCGCTGACGGATCACGCATGCCATGGGATGGGCACCACCGCCGTCGGGATGCGGTTCGAAGAGGGTCGTGTCCACATCTGCCACTGTGGTGACTCGCGCGCCTATCTGCTCCGGCACGGGCAGCTACAGCAGCTCACCCGCGATCACTCGCTCCGCAACCTGTACCAGGACCGGCCCGATCTGATCGGCACGCTCGGCCCCGCGACCTCCAACGTGATCATCCGGGCCGTCGGTCTCGATGCCAGCGTCGAGATCGAGCACAACACGATGATCCCCGAGCACAACGATGTGTTCCTGCTGTGCTGCGACGGCCTCTCGGATCTCGTCGACGACTGGATGATCCGCGAGATCATGACGTCCGGCGATGCGCTCGAGGTCGTTGCCGAGAACCTGATCCGCGCGGCGAACAATAACGGCGGCACGGACAACATCACCGTGGTCCTGACCCAGACGTTCGTCGATCCCTTGTGGGTCCCGGCCCACAGCTATCCGCAGCAGATGCACGGCTACTAGAAGCGGCCGAGCAGCGCCAGCCCCACCGACGACGACGACGCTGCCGGGGCCACTGCGAGCGAACGTTCGGCCTTCGGCGCGGTGACCCACAGCACCACGCCCGTGGTCACGAGCACACCGCCTGCGACGACCAGCGCGGTCGCGATCCGTCCACGCGACCGCGCCTGATCGACCATCGCCTGTCCTCGATCGAGGTCGATCTGCGTCGTGCAGGTGGTGCCGCCGCCGCAGACCTCCCGCGCGTCGTGCCACTTGCTCCGGGCCAAGAACCCGAAGGTGATGCCGGAGGCGATCGCTGCGCCCCCACCGATCACGGCCGCCACGCCGAGCTTTCCGCGGACCGATCGTTGGGGAGCCGCGGCAGGCTCCGCGGGCGTCGGTTTCGGTGCCACCTCCGGCTCGACAGGCCCGGAGATCGCGGGATCTCGCTCGAGCTTGATCGTGACCTTCACGCGCTGGCGCTCGTCCTTCGCACGCACGTCGCCGGTCCATTCGAGGAACCCGGGGGCGCGCGCGACCACGCGGGTGGTACCGAGATCGATCGGCATGTCCTTGAAGTTCGTCGCGTGGACACCACCGACGGTGACCTCGAGCCCGGGCGGCACCAGCGCGTCGCCGCCGCGCTGCACGATCTCGATCCGCAGCCGCGGCACGCGTGCCTCGAGCTGTGCAGCCATGTCCGCGGCCTTGGCACGCCGCGGCGGGTTGTCATCCTTCGTCGCGAGCTCCTTGTGGAGCGCGAGGGCGGTCGCGAGCTTGCCGAGCTGCTCGTCGCACAGCGCGATGTTGAACTGCGTAAGGAGCTGCGGTGCGAGCCGCTGGCTCTCCTCGAACGCAGCGCAGGCCACGTCGTACTTGCCGATCTGGAGCGCCTCGCGACCACGCGCGAACGCCTCGTCGGCAGGCGCGGGCGCGCGGCTGGGCGATGGCATCGCCCGCAAGGACCCGCGGCACGAGCAGCAGACCCGCCAGCAGAGCGACGCAGATCGTACGATCCCGACCGGAACGACCCACGCTCGGAGGTTATGCCGTTCCGCGCCCCGTCACAACGGGCGGCGAAGGCCGGGGACGTCGTGGTACCGTTTCGTGGTGCGGCATGTGGGTCTCGCCGTCGCCAGCGCCGTCGTGGCGAGCGGCTGCAACTCGCTCCTCGGGATCGATGATCTCCACCTCGGAGACGCCGGAGCCAGCGACGTCCCGGGTGACAGCGGCGCCTTCTGCTACGGCAGCTTCGTTCGCGTCTGCTTCGACGAGGCCCCCGTGCTCGCGATCGACCTCGCGGGACCGGTCAACACCGACACCGATCCACGCTGTGCGACCGTCCTCCAGCAGGTCGGGCCCTCGATCTGCGCGATCCGCGGGGCCGGGATCCTGGTCAGCGCGCTGACCACCATCACCGGTCAGCGCCCGCTGATGCTGATCTCCACCGGCAACATCATGGTCTCGAGCAAGCTCGATGCATCGAGCAAGATTGTCGGGAACCAGGTCGGCCCCGGCGGGAACAGTGCGCTGTGTGCGGCTCCACTCAACGGCCTCCCCACCAACGACGCGACCGGTGGGGGCGGCGGTGCGGCTGGTGGTTCGTTCATCACGATGGGCGGCAGCGGCGCGGCCGGCGATACCCCGGGGGCGCCCGGGATCTCCGCCACGCCGCCTCAGCAGGCGTTGCAGCTGCGTGGGGGCTGCGCCGGCGGGATGGGTGGCAGCGGTGTGGGCGCCGGCGCGGGCGGCGTCGGCGGGGCCGGCGGCGGTGCGATCTACCTGTTCGCGGCGCAGACGATCACGATCGCCAACGAGCTCCGCGCGAGCGGTGCGGCCGGTCGCCACGGAGTCCCCAACAACTCGGGCGGCGGCGGTGGTGGATCTGGGGGCATGATCGTCCTCGAGGCGCTCCAGGTCACGGTCACGGGCCAGGTGGTCGCGAATGGCGGCGGTGGTGGAGAGGGAGCCCGCGCCGCGACATCGAACGACGGCGAGGACGACCGCGCCTGGAACAACACCCCGAACGGTGGCACCGGTGCTGCCGATGCCGGCGACGGCGGAAATGGCGCGGTAGAGGCGTTGCTCGCGACGGACGGCAAGCCGGGTGGCGGTGGAGGCGGTGGTGGTGCAGGCGGCGGCGGCGGCGGTGGTGGAGGCGGCGCCGTGATCATCAATGGCGCGCTCACGGGCACCCAGATCTCACCGACGAGACTCACGCTCTGAACGCGGTCAGCGCGCGGTGGCAGCCGCGAGCTTGAGCTGCGCCGCCATGTCTGCGTAGCGCCCGAGCCGCGCGTAGACCCGCGCGAGCCCCGAGGCAACTCGAGCCTCGTACCCGGGCGTCTGTGCCGCGGTCTTGAAGGCCTCCTCGGCGCCGAAGAAGTCCCCCCCCATCGTGAGGACGTCGCCGAGCGTGGCGTACATCGCGGCCGAGGAGATCTTCGACGACGCACGCCCTACACCCTGCCGCAGCACCTGCGCGGCACGAGGGCAATCCCCCGCCTTCGCGATCGCCACCGCATACGCGACGCGGGCATTGCCGAACTGCGGTGCGAGCTCGAGCGCGGCGCGCAGCGATTCCTGCGCAGCCTCGAGATCCCCGTTGTCGAGGGCCGTGCGACCGCGCTCGTAGTAGCGGCGCGCGACTGACGACACTAGTCGAGCTCCAGCAGGCTGAACCGTGCCGAAGAGTCATCCCCACCGGCCGCCTCCGGCTTCTCGGGTGCGGCCGGTGCCGCCGGGGCCGCAACAGGTGCGGTGGCGACGGGCGCGGCCGGTGCGGCGGCGGGAGGACGAGCTGCCGGTGGAGCCCCGGCATCCTCACCGGTGGGTCGGCCGCGCATCGACAGCCCACGCACCGGTGGTGGAGCGCTGCTCTGCTGGGCGGGCTGCGCTTGCGGCGCGGGCGCCGGTGGCCGCTGCTGCATCGTGGTCTCGACGACGCGCACCCCCGGCTGCGGCCGAGGCGCCTCGGGTGCCGGCGCGGCGCCGAGCGGCGTGCGCTGGCCGAGGAGCGGCTGCACCACGCCGCCGATCCGGACACCGACCGATTCGCCATCCACGACCAACATCGCGAGCTCGGGGTGCTCGAACCGGATCTGGAGCGCCGAGATCAACGCCGCGAACGACATACCTTTCAGATCCGAGAGCGTCTCGGCCTGATGGACCAGCATCGGCGGCGGCCCTTCCACGACGTACTCCTTGAGCACGAACGTCAGCACCTCGAGGAGGGTCTCCCGATCAGCGTCAGCGAACGCATCCTTCAGGTTGCTCGCGATCTCGCGTAGGTCTGGACGGGACGGCATATGGGCTCCTAGAACGTGGCTCCGTCGAGGTCGATGCCGGAGGTCTCGCATCCGACAAGTCGCGCGCCGGTGAGGTCGGCAGAACACAGGTTCGCGCCGCGGAGATTGCAACGCACCAGCACGGCACCGCGCAGGTTCGCGCCGTAGAGGTTCGCGCGCTGGAAGTCCACGTCGAACAGCGACGCGCCGGACCAGTCCGTGCGCGACAGCGAGACGGTGGCGTGCTCGTAGCCCTCGAACGCGACCTTGATCAGCACGGCGTTCGCGAAGTCTGCGGAGTACAGCTCGGAGTCCTTGAACGTGGTGTTCTGGATCCGCGCCTTGTGCAGGCGGATCCGCGCCATCCGTACCGGCCCGAAGGTGCAGCGGAGGAGCTGCGCACCCGTCAGGTCGATCTCGGTCATGTCGCAGTCCTTGGCCGTGACGCGATGCCACAGCGCGCCTTTCCACTGTGACGCTCGCAGGTCGGACAGCCGGAGCTCGGCGCGCTCGAGCCGCGCATCGTCACCATCGGCGTTGCGAAGATCGAGCTTGTCGATCGTCACGCCATCGAGATCGACCGAGCGCAACAGCACGTTCTGCGCTGCGAACCCGGACAGCGTCCGTCCCCCGAGCTCGTCCCCGGCGACCAGCCGCTCGAGCTGGACTCGAGACTGGACGACGCCTGCGTCGGCGCTCGCTTCGGTCATCCCGACGAGGATACCCCGAAATCGCTACGCGCGGCGCTGGCTGCCGTTGCGGTACGAGAACGTCCGCATGGCATCCGCGGCCATCTCGAGCACGCGCTCCTTGACCTGCTCGAGTGCCTCTTCGATCTTGGCGGCCGCGGCCACCTTGTTCTGCGCCGCATTGGCCGAGGCCGTGGTCGCCGAGCGCCCGTTCGCCCCTTCGCCATGCACCTCGGCTTCGTGGTGCTCGGCTTCCGCCTCGTGCTCCTCGGTGAACGCCATCGGCGTGACGCCCTTGCGGTAGAGGCCGCCACCCTGCTTTCGCTGCGCCTGAGCGACGTGGGTGAGCTCGTGGGCGAGCAGGGCCTGGCCTGCGGCGCCGGCCATACCCTTGTCGGCCGAACCACCCATGAGGATGATACCGGTGGAGCCGACGGTGACGGCGTGGGCGTTGCGCTGCTTGTTGAACTCTTCGGCGAACTCACCTGAGTACAGCCGCACGTGACCGAGGTCGACGCCGAACCGCTGTTCGTACTTGTTGCGAACGGAGTGCTCGAGGGCCTCGCCCTTGCCTGCGCGCTTGCCGATCATCCGAAGCAGACGCTCGGGATCGTACTTGCGCGTGATCTCGTCCGTCAGATCCTCGGCGCGAGGGTCCTGGTCGGTTGTGGGCTCGGTGCCCGGGTCCTGGTCCGCCACTGTCGTCATGTTACGCGGTTACTCGTCCTTGCCTTCCCCACTCCACGACGACACGTAACCCTCTGATTGTTCATAGTATTCGTTGGTCTTCTGCTGGTCGACCACCGCGGCATCGCCGCCCAGGGCGGTCTCGAGGAACTTGGTCTCGCCGAGGCAGCTGGGGCCCTTCTGGCCCTTCATCTCGAACGTCACCTCGCCCTTGGCGTTGATCACGATCTCGATCTCTTTCTTCAGGCTCATTCGGCACCCCACTTGGCGACCACGAGGCGGATCGACCCGTCCTCTTCGTTGACCTCCTCCTCCACCGCATACCCCTTCTCTTCGCAGGCCTGTTTGACGTTGTGATACTGGTACTTCTGGCTGAGCGTGTTCTGGAACTCCTCCTCGGAGATTCCCTTCGTCGTCTCGACGCCCCACCAGTCCGCGGTGACGCCGTACGTCCCGTCGAGGTTGTCGATGATGCCGACGTCGTAGCGGCCCATATCGACGCAGATCGCTGCCTTCAGCGTATCCCCGCGATAGCCGCGGACGGTGACCTGCTGGCCATCCTCCGCAGCGACGAACTTGTGGTTCAGGTCCGCGAGCGCCTTCTTGATCGCCGCAAGATTCGTCATCTTGAGGGCGCACTTGGTGAAATGCGACATGAGGTCTCTACAGTGTACCCCAGCTCGCGCGGGGAGCTTCCCCCCGTGCGATCACAGCTCGAGCTTGCGCTCGCCGTCGTCGGAGGTCTCCGCACCCTTGTCGCCGAGGTTCGCCGTCGGTGCGCCGTGGCGGGCCATCCACCCTGCCTTCTTGGGCGGGGTCCGGCCCCGCGCCGCGGCCGGACGGGCGCGGGTCCTCGCCCACTCGCGCATCGCCTCGATCTGCTCGCGCATGGTGATCGCGAGCGGAACGATGTCCTTCAGTGTGTTGAGGAGGCCTTCGGTGGACAGATCCATGCCGGTGTCGAACGCGTCGTACAGCGACGCGACCACGGCCTGCTCGAGCTCGGCGCCCGAGTAGTCCACCGTAGCTTCGATCAGCTTCTCGAGGTCGAACTGGCCCGGGTCCCGCTTCTTCTTGCGGATGTGGATGTCGATGATCGAGCGGCGATCCTCACGATCAGGCAGGTCGCAGAAGAAGATCTCGTCGAACCGGCCCTTGCGCAGCAGCTCGGGGGGCAGCTGCTGCACGTTGTTCGCGGTCGCGATCACGAACACGGGCGTCGTCTTCTCCTGAAGCCACGTGATGAACGAGGCGAACACGCGCGACGTGGTCCCACCGTCGGTCTGGCCCGAGGAGCCGGTGCCCGAGAAGCCCTTCTCGAGCTCGTCGATCCAGAGGATCGCCGGCGCGATCGCCTCCGCCGTCTTGATCACGTTGCGGATGTTCTCTTCCGACGAGCCGACGAGCCCGCCGAAGATCTTGCCGACATCGAGCCGGAGCAGCGGCATCTGCCACAGCGCACCGACTGCCTTCGCCGTGAGCGACTTTCCGGTGCCGGGGACGCCGATCAGGAGGATGCCCTTGGGCAGCGGCAGTCCGAAGTCCCGCGCGCGCGAGCTGAACGCCGAGCGCCGCTTGACCAGCCAATCCTTGAGGACCTCCATGCCGCCGACGTCGGAGAACTCCTCACGGTGCTCGTAGTACTCGAGCAGGCCGCTCTTGCGGATGATCTGCTTCTTCTCTTCGAGGATGGTCTCGAGATCGAACGTGTGCGTGCGCACCGCGCTCTTCGAGAACACGTTCTCCGCCTCGACGAGGGTCAGGCCGAGCGCGCTCTCGACGACGCGCTCCATGAACCCCGGATCGCTCTCGATCACCTGCTGGGTGGCCGCCGGCAGCGCGGGCAACACCTTGCGGGCCGCCTCCTCGATCTCCATGCGCGTGGGCAGCTCCCAGTCGAGCACCGCGGCCACGCTCTTCTCGAGCTCCGGCGGGATCTTCGTCACCGGGGACAGCACGAGCAGGCTCTTCTTCGTCTTGCGCAGCTCGGTCGCCGCGTCGCGCAGGCGCCGCACCACGGCCGGCTCCTTGAGGAACGGGTGGAAGTCGCGAAGCACGAACAGCGCGCGACCCTCCGCACGGATCACGTGATCGATCGCCTTCATCGGGTCCTTGACGTCGCGCGTGCCCTGCCCGTTCGCGATCGTCTTGAAGCCTTCGGTGATCGACCACACCTCGAGCCGCATCTCGCGCTCGACGCACAGCTTGCGGAGCGCCTCCTCGACGCGGTTCTCCTCCGGCGAGGTGACCCAGATCAGCGAGTACCTCGCGCGGATCAGGTCCTCCATCTCCGCTTTGCTGCTTCGCTTGTTCTCGATGGTCATGTGCCTTATTTCGCCTCGGCTAGGTCGCGCAACCCGCGCAGCGCACCCTTCGCAGTCTCGGCGCTGTCGACCAGCGCCTCGACGGCGTCGGTCACCGCCTGCATCGTCTCCGCATCGGCCTTGAGGTTGGGCAACTCGCCCTTCACCAGGACCATGTTGTTGCGCATCTCCGACAGGATGTCGTTGATCGCCTCGTAGACCTCGCCCGCCGCCTTGGAGATGTCGCCCTTGGACACGGTCGAGCCCGCGGCATCGATGACGGCCTCGGCCTGTGCATCCGCGGAGGCCTTCGCGCGTGCGGCCTCGGCGCGTGCCTTCGCGGCATCCGTCTTCGCCGCATCGACCTCGGCCTGCAGCGCCTTCTGCGATCGCTCGGCCGCGGCGGCCTTCTCGGTTGCTTCCTTGAGCTTGCGCTCGGCGGCCTCGCGCTCGAGCTGCACTTCCTTGGGATCGACCCCGGTCGTGGTGCCGGAGACCTTCTCGAGGTCGGCGACCTTCTTGCGCAGCCGATCGAGCTCGCGTCGCGCGTCGTCGCCGGCGGTCCCGGCGGTATCGCGGTCCTTCGCCGCGTTCAGCGCCTGCTCGGCGGCCTTGTGGCGCGCGACCTCGGCCTTGGCGAGCGCATCCTGCGCGACGTTCCGGGCGCTCTCTGCGGCTAGCTTGCCGTGCACGGCCTCCTGCAGCTCGACCTCGACCTGGGCCATCCGGCCTTCGAGCTTCTGTCGATCACGCTCGGCGAGATCGTACTGCTCGGTCAACCGATCGCGATCGGCCTGGACCTGCTTGAGCTCGACCCGGAGATCCCGGATGTCGCCCGTCAGCTTCATCATGTGATCCGGGTTCCCGCCGCCGCGCCCCGAATCGGTCTGGGCCTCGACGAGCAGGCGCCCGAGGCGACGATTCTCTTCCTCGATCGCGCTGATCTGGGCCGCCGTCCGCGACGCCTGGGTCGCGGCCTCGTCGCGCTCCGCCTTGAGCTTGCCCATCGCCTTCAGGTTCTTCTCCTTGTCGGCGCGCAGCTCCTTGATGACCTCTTCCTGCGAGATCAGGCCGACGCGCCGCTCCTCGAGCATGCGCTCCTGCTCGTTGATCACCTCGCGCAGGTGCTCGATCTCGGTGAGCTGCTCGTTGAGCTTCTTCCAGCCTTCGTCCTTGGTCCGCGACAGCTCCATCAGCTGGCGGTTGAGATCCTCCATGTCCTCGCGGATCTTCGCGGTGTCCTCGACGGCGCGCGCCGCCTGACGTTCGCGCGCGGCCATGTTCTCCGCGATCTCGCCGATCTCGTTACGCGCCTTCGAGAGCTCGTTCCGGGTCTGTTGCAGCTCGTCGCGCAGCTCGTCGGCCACGCGATCGTGCGCGGTGACCTGATCCTCGCGATCCTTGATCTGAGCGCGCAGCTCTTCGACGCGATCGCGCAGCGTCGCGGACTCCGCACGTACGCGCTTGCCGTCGGCGACCTCGCGCTCGTGCGCGGCGTTCGCCTTCTCGACCTCGGCGCGCAGCTTCTTGATCTCTCCGTCCGCCTTCTGCGGATCGAACTCGAGGCCGAGATCGACGAGGACCTTGTTCTCCGCGGCCTCGGCAGCGTTGCGTGGTGCCGCCGAGCCAACCGCACCGGACGGGCCGCCACGACCAAACATGCTCGGATTCCCGCCGTCGGGAACGCCTGGAGGGCCACCATAGGGCAGACCTGCGCCACCTGGGCCACCTGGGCCTCCGGGCCCGTTGGGAGCCATCCCGGGCCGCGCCGCGCCACCACCCGGCATCCCCGGGGGGCCGCCATACGGAAGCCCCGCACCACCCGGCATCCCGGGCGCACCTCCGCCGGGCATCCCCGGAGGACCTCCACCCGGCATTCCGGGTGGACCGCCGTACGGCAGGTTCGGCGCACCAGGTGCCGCGGCGCCGCCCGGCATCCCGGGAGGACCGCCGAGGGCAGGATTCTGACCGTACTGGGAAGGCATCGACGGCGGATTGCTGGGAGAGCTGACCGCTCGCCCGGCGCCGAACATGCTGCCGCCCTGCGCTGGACCGCCAGGCATCTGCGGCGGGCCTCCGTAGGGCAACGCGCCGCCACCGGCGCCTGGCGTGTTTCCGCCGAAGCCACCGCCCGGACCACCCGGACTACCAGGACCACCTGGACCACCACCGGAAGGCATCCCGGGTGGGCCGCCATAGCTTCCACCGGCCGCACCGCCGCCTCCACCACCGGGCATCCCGGGCGGGCCGCCATAGCTCCCGCCGGGCGCTCCAGCTCCACCCGGCATCCCGGGCGGACCACCATACCCACCTCCCGGTGCACCCGCGCCACCCGGCATCCCAGGCGGACCGAACATGCCGGGCGCACCGCCCGGCGTCATCATCGGCGATGGCTGTCCGGATACCGGCGACATCCCTGCGCCGCCCGGCACGGGGCCTGCTCCACCACCGACCGCGAGACCACCACCGCCTCCCATGAGCGGCGGCGCATCGTTGCGCTCGAGCACCATGGTGCCGCCCTTCTTCGCCGGCGGAGGCGCGGCCTGAGGCACCGCCTGTTGCACCACGTTGACGCCACCCTCGTCGACGAAGCGGATCATCAGCGAGCCGCACTGCATGACGTCCGCGTGGCCGATCGCCTGCTTCTGGATCCGGACGTTGTTGAGGTGCGAGCCGTTCGCGCTGCCCAGATCCTCGATCACGTACCGCCCGTTCTCCATGCGGATCTGCGCGTGCTTGCGCGAGACCATGCCGTCATCCGTGCGGATCGCGCACTCGAGGCCACGGCCGACGTAGACGGTCTCGGTCGGCGTCAGCTCGACCGTGCCCTCGCGGCCCTGACTGTCCCGAAACAGAAGGCGTGCCATTAGGAAGTGGAATGGTACCGGGCGCCCGCGCGCAACGCCAGTGCCGGACCGACGAGGACCGAGCGCTTATCCGCGCTTGAACACGGCTTCGGTGTTTCCGACCCGGACGATGTCCCCTGGCTCCAGGGTCTTCTTGGGCACCTTGTGCCCGTTGACGTAGACCCCATTGGTCGATCCGAGGTCCGCCAGCTCGAAGCCACCGTCGACCTTGCGGATCGCGGCGTGCTTCCGGGACACGGCGGGATCGGCAAGGACCACCGTGGCACCGGCGACCGAGCCAATCGTCGTCACGTCCTCGGCCAGCTGGAGCACCTGGTTGGCCATCGGGCCGAGGATGAACTCCAGCCGGGCGCCCGGGGCCCAGCCGCAGAACAGGCACTTGGTCCAGACCGGCAGCATCACTCGCTTGCAGCCACCGCACACGCGCTGCCCCACCGGCGCCGCGCTCTTCTTCGCCATCAATGCGATGACGATGAGGAGGAGGACGGCTCCTCCCACGATGAGGCCTACGAGGGCGCCGGTCGACACGAGCTCTGGATCCGGTCCGGTCTAGTTGATCGACTTGAACTTGAAGTTGGTCTTGCCGAGCGTGATCATGTCGTTGTCGACGAGGTCATGCTTCTGCACCTTGCGATCGTTGACGTAGCAGCCATTCGTCGAGCCCGGGTCGACCAGCGTGAAGCCGGCCGGCGAGCAGTTGATCTGGCAATGCTCGGTGCTCATGAAGCCATCGTTGACCACGATGTCGCTGGGCGGGGCCGTCCCGATCTTGGTCCCGCCGGAGCGGAGCCGATAGGTCTGGTACGCGTTCTGGCCGTTGAGCGGCACCAGCCAGCCGACGATGGGGAAGCCATCGCTGTCGCCGCCGGCGCCGATCATGACGGTCTTCATGGGACCGGCGGGCTTGGGCGCTTCGGGGGCGGCCTGCTGCATCACCGGCATCGGCATCGGCATCGGCTCTTCCTTCTTCCCGAACACCTTGGCGAGGATGATGAGGAGCAGGAGGAACCCGACGATGCTGACGATCAGGATCCACCACGGGAACCCGCCCTTCTTCGGCGGCTGCCACGCGGGTGCCAGCGTCAGTGACACGGGATCGGTGTCGTCCTTGTCGATCTTGATCACCAGGTCGTGCTGCTTGCCGTCCCACTGGAACCCGAAGTTCGACTTCACGTCGTACCCGGGGAACGACAGGTAGTACCGGTCGGCCATGCGCGAGAGGATCGCCTGGATCGACGAGGCGATGCCCTCGGCGTTCGAGACGGTCGAGGCCGTGGGGATCATCGTCGTGATCACGTTGCCAGGCTCGGAGAGTTCGCCCTTGTAGATGATGGCGAACGTCTGGATCTTCTCGCCGAGCGCCTGCTTCTTGAGGTTCTGGAGCTGCCCCTTCGCCGCCTCGTTGTTGGTGTCGTTGCCGTCGCACACCACGATCAGCGCCTTGCGCGAGGCCGTGACGTTATGCAGCTCGGAGATCGCGAGGTTGATGCCCTCGACCATCGAGGTGCCGAACTTCTTGTAATAGTCCCTCTGCGTGCCCAGCGCCTCGGCGGTGATGTTCCCGATCGGGCCCATCGGGACCTTCACCTCGGCCTTGTCACCGTACGAGATCAAGACGCCCTTCGAGCCGGCGGGACCGGCGGTGGCGAACGGCACCGTCTGCAGCGCCTGCTTGAGGTTCTTCAAGATGCCGAGGTGTCGGGCCGGGCTCTCCTCGGCCTCGATCTCGTCGTTGCCGATCCAGACCTCCTGCCCGTTGATCACGAATGCGACCGCGATGGTCTCGGTGCCGGCCGTGTACGGCCGAAGGGCGCTCGCCTTGAGCGTGACCGGTGGCTTCGCTGACGGATCGGTGATCACGAACTTCTCGACGGGGACCGTGGGTCCACCGACGATCGTGGCCTCGATGGTGGGCGCGTCGTCCTTCGCCTTCGAGTTGGGATCTGGCGTCTTGACCGTGAGGAACACCTCGATCTGCCCGCCCTCGGCGACGACCGGCGTGATGCCCCACAGCGACGCGATCACTGCCCCCAGCACGGGGAGCATCGCGAACCTCGTGCGCTTCGTTCGGGTCATAGGCTCTTGAACTTCAGCATGGCGCTACCGAACTTCACGAAGTCGTTATCGACGAGCTCGTGGCGATCGACGCGCTTGTTGTTGACGTAGGTCCCGTTGGTCGACCCGGAGTCCCGGAGGACCCACATGCCGTTCTCCGCCTTGATCTCGGCGTGCTTGCTCGACATGAACTTGTCGTTGAGCACGACGGTCGACTTCGGATCGGTGCCGATGGTGGTGACCGGAGCGAGCGTGAACAGCTCACCCTTCTGTGGTCCCTGAAGAGGCACGATCCAGCCGAGCAGCTGCATGCTCCCTGGGCCACCCTGGGCGTCCATGACGAAGGCCTGGGTCTTCAGGGCTTGCTTCGCCGGCGCCGCCACCACTTGTTGGGCGATCTGCGCGCAGTACGGACACGCGTCCCAGCTCTTGTCGAGTTGCTGTTCGCACTGGGTGCAGAACTTCTTCTTGAAGATCCAGAACCCCTTCGAGCGAATCGGTGGATTCGGATTGGGGACTCCGGGTGCTCCGGCCATTCCTGGCGCTGCGGCACCTGGTGCTCCTGGCGGCTGCTGCTGCATCTGACCACCACCCACTTGTTGGTTCAGCTTGTTGTTGAACTGTCCGACCTGGGCCACGGCGTCCTTGCCTCGGTTCGCCAGACCCTTCGCGCGCATCGCCTCGACCTGAAGATTTCCCTTCGTGGTCTTGATGCCGAGCCACTTGTTGTAGACCCCGCGGATCGGCTTGAAGATGAAGTCCAGGTACTCTAAGAACATGGGCCCTCCTAGGGGACGCCCCCAGGCGCACGCTAGTTTAGCACGCTCGCGCGGTGCTTCCCCAGCGTCGATCCCGCCCGGCGTCTAGCCAGGTGGTCCGCCGATAGGCAGCCCACGAACCGTCGTCGGTCCGCCTATTTGGGCTGGTAGACCCAGATGTGGAACATGTTGATGTCGCGGCCCGCCGTGATCGACTGCTGGCGGACCAGCAACGTCCCATCGGTGACCGCATCGGCCGGCAACATCGCCGGCCAGTTGCGCCAGCGGTGGACGCGGTCGGTGCCGACGCACGAGACCACGCTGACCTTCTTGCCGTTGACGCTCATCTCCATCTCGTAGTCGCCGTACACGTAGTCCATGCGGCGCAGGATCACGACCGGACGACCGGCGGTGATGTTCAGCAGCTTGAACTCGCTGTAGCCATCGACGTGAGCGCGGCCCGTGTCCTCGACGGTGGTGCCGTCGGGGTACTTGAGCTTCTGCCGCGACCGGTAGGAGTCCTTGGCCTCCTTGATCGTGAAGATGTGCTTGTCCTCGGAGTCCTTGTTGAGGATCTTGATCTCGTCGACGAGCACCCAGGTGATGCCTTCGAGGTCCATCGAGGGCTTGGGCTGCGGCATGCCTTTGACGCCCTCCCAGTCCTTGATGTCGGCGACCTTCGGCGCGTCCTTCTTCTCCTTGGGCGCCTCGATCAGGGCCTTCTCGCCGGCGACCGCGGACATCGCGATCTCCGCGCACTTCGCCTGGTACGCGAGGAGGTTCATGTACGCGTCCATGTTGTTCTTGTTCTCGGCGAGGAGGCCGCGGAGGATCTCGACGTGGCGCCGGAACTCGGAGAACTCCTTCTTCTGCGCGATCGTCGGGTGGTGCACGTCGATGTCGAGGGCCATCTCGCCCTCGCTGTCGATCACCAGCTTGAAGATGTCGAACACGTTCCGCAGGTCCAACAAGTTGGCGCGTCGAGCATCAGCGCCGTGTTGCAGCACTGGACGACGTTGTTGGCCGAGTGGATGCCGCGGCGGCTGTACTCGAGGCCGCCCTTGCGGATCTGCCACAGCAGGTTCTGCAGGCGCAGGCGCTGGGCCGGGTGCATGAACGAGCCGGCGCGGCCGGCCTTCGGCACGAACCGCATGTCGATCTCGTTGGCCTTCGGATCGGCCGGGTCACGTGCGTCGCGGACGCGGTTGACGCCCTTCTCGAGGTAGATGCGGGCGAGCTCGACCTCGCGCTTGATGTCGGGCTCGGTCTGCGAGACCTCGATCTTGCAGGTCTCGAGCACGCGGCGGTGGCCCTTGTACTCGAGGTTCTCCTTGTACGCGATGAAGTCCGTGAGCTCCTCGTAGTAGCGCAGCACGATGTAGATCGTCTGCGGGAGCCGGAACTCCTCGAGGTTGATGTTGCGGATCGCCGCATCGAAGATCATCAGGTCGTTGCCCTGACCATCGATCGCGTAGCCCGGCTGGACCTCGACGGAGAGGTCACCACGCGCGCGTGCGCCTGCGCTTCAGGTCGCCGCTGTACCCCATCGCCACGCCCGGCGAGTGGAACAAGCGGTTGTGCAGGCATCCGCTTGTCGATGTGGTACTTCTCCGCGTCGTTCCAGTCCTTCTCGGTGGTCAGGAACCCCTTGAAGAAGTTGATGCGCTTGAAGCCCTGCTGTGCGTTCTCGCTCATGACTTGTCCTTGTCGACGCCGCCGGAATGGGAGCTACCTGAACCGCCGGAACCGCCCGTATCGTCCTTGCCTTCGATGACCTCAGCTCCGATGCCGATTCCAGAGCGCAGGCCGATCGCGAAGAACTCGCGCAGCTCGACGTCGCCCTTCTCCTCGGCAAACCGGAGGTAGTACTGCGTGTGCGCCGGCTTCTCCATCTGGATGATCTGGTGGACCCGGAACACGAGATCCGGGGTCACGTCGTCGAACTTCACCGGGATGGTGATGATGTAGCAGTGGGCGAGGTTGACCGGCGGCAGGATCACCGAGTCGATGCCGATGCGGGCCCTTCGGCCTCGACCCGGAAGCCCTTGAACGGCCAGGTGTTCTCGACGATCTCGGGCTCGTTGCCGGTGAACAGCATCAAGAACAGCGCGAGGCCGCGCTTGGTCCCACGGATCCGATAGAGGTCGACGGCGCGCTTGATCAGCGCGCGCTTCTGCGCCTCGGGCCAATCGAGATCGACGGTGAACGCCGACCAACCGGCGAGCCAGTCCAAGAAGTCGAGCGGCGAGACATGCGGATCGTAGAACCGCCAGCCGTCCGTGAGGTTCTTCTCGACGGAATCGAACATGTGCTCGAACACGAAGCACACGTCACGGACGAGGTTGCGGCCCACGGCGTCCGAGCGCCGGTAGATCGCGGGCAGGTTCTCGAGGTACCCGCGCCGGGCGATCCAGATCGTGACCTCGGTGGTCTCGTAGACCATCTGGCCACGCGCCGGACGCTGCTCGAGCACCGTGTCGCGATCTTCGTAGCTCTCGCGATACAGCGTGATGACGCGCGGAAGCCCGGCGTCCTCCATGAGGATCTTCGCCTTGGTCAGCGGACGCCCGATGACGTCCGGAACCCGGACGACTCGGCGATTGAGGAGTGCGTCGGTGGCCATCGCTACTTGATGTCGTCGCGGACCTTCTCCGCGACGTGGACGTGCACGAGGAACGGCAGCTCATCGTCATCGAGCCGGAGGTGCTCGACGCCGACATTGCGCTGCTCGTCCCAGATCCCGAGCGAATCCACGCCCTCGACCCCCGGCACCTCTTCCGCGAGGTGCACGAGCTCGGCCTTGAGCACCGGACGACCGAACTCCCAGCCCTTGCCATCGCGCCCGCCGACGAGCGCGTGCAGGTACTTGCGGAGCTTGGCCTCGATGTCCTTGCGCAGCCGATCGCTGGTACCGACGGTGCGGCGGATCAACACCACGCGCAGCGACAGGTCCTTGTAGCGCGGCTTGACGACGTTCAGGACGGTGCCGACGAGCTTGCGGTCATCGAGGTACCGCTTGACGAAGCGCAGCACCTCGTTCGACGGCACGAGCCGGCGCGTGAGCTCCTGACCGCGGAGGTCGCCCTTGGGCACCATCGCGAGCGTGACGTGCCCGCGGTTGGTGCGATCGGGGACGCAGCGCGCGCGCGCCAGCGTGGTCGACGCGCGCAACGCCAGCATCTCGTAGTCCTCGGAGGTCACCGCGCGATCGCGGCTCTTGATCGTGTACGGAGCGCGGTTCTTCGCTTCGTCGATCGTCTCGCGATTCGCGCCGCCGGTGGCTGGCAGCGGATTCGAGACCGTCTCGATGTACGCGAGCGCGCGACCGAGCGAGGTCAGGGTCCCGGCGTTGACGTTGCCGAGCGCGCCGCCACCGATCCGGTACGACGTGGCGACCACGCTGTTCTTGGCCTCCGGCGGGACCATGCCGCGGCGACCGTCGCCGAACGTGATCACGCCGGTCACGTAGTCGAGCGTGTAGTGACGGCTGCGCGGCCCCGATGCGAAGAAGCTATCGACCCGCTTGTAGCGGACCCAGCGCTCGTTGTTCTGCGGGTTGTCGGCCTCGACCGCGCGCACCGCGTCCGGACCGAGATCCGCGACCTCGTCGGCGGGTGGGATCTGCCGCTCGCGGACCTCCACGGCCTCGTCGTCGAGCATCGGCTGCCGGAGGAACCGGAACGACTGCATCGGCGATCCGTCGGAGTTCCCGAGCGTCTCGTCGCGGATGGTCTCGTGGTTGAACGCGTCGATCGCGTTGGTGACCACCATGCGGATGCGCGGCGGCTTGACGTACCCACCCTGCTCGAGGCGAGCGCGGAGCCAGTGACGCTCCTCGGTGAACTTGCTCGATCCCACCCAGTCATCGGGCGCGATGAAGAAGGCGAAGCCCGAGCTGGTGAAGCCCTGGGTCTCGTCGTCGACGGCGAGCGGCTCCCACTCGCGACCGTCCCAGTACTCCCAGACCACGCGCTGCCCGCTCTCCCAGGCGAGGCGGCGCATCGTCTCGTACTTCTCGAGCTCGCCGGTGGCGATGCCGGCTTCCTCGGTGGGAAGCGATCCGAGCCCGAGCTCCTCGTCGAGCTGGAAGTAGAGCCCGAGCGGATCGTTCGGCGGCTTGCCCTGGTAGCCCAGGTACAGCGCCGGGGACTCCTCGGCCTTGGCCTGGAACGGCTGGAAGATCGTGAACTCGGTGCGCGCGACCTCGGTCACGTCGGTGTACTGGAAGTCGTTGAACGACAGGACGAACCGCACGTCGCGATAGTCCTCGCGATAGCGGAACGTCATCGAGCGCAGCGCCGGCGGACGCAGCGGACGATCGTCCTTGAAGATCCACTTGTCACTCTCGAGCGTGTAGCTGCCGCCCTCGCCGTAATCGCCCTTCTCGATGCGCACGCGGATCCAGCGCTTCGCGACGCCGTTGATCTCGAGCGCCTCCATGTCCTTCGGGCGGCGGAAGCTGACCGTGCCCGACTGAGAGAGGGCCTTGGTGTCGTCGTGGAAGCCGAGCTCGTCACCGGCGCCCGGCAGCGCGCCGCGCGGAGCGGACCGGCCGAGATGCCGCCAGCGCTTACCATCCCAGTACTCGAACGCGAGCACGAGCTGCTCGGACGGGTTCGGCCGCGGGATCACGCTCGAATCAGCGAGCAACATCTCGATGGAGATGTAGGCGTCGGCGGTCTGCAGCAGCTCGTCGCACGCGAGGTAGAGGATGCAGTCGGCCTTCGGCTCCTTGCCGAACGGATAGATGTTCTTGCCGAGATCGAGCGCCAGGAACGCGCTGGTGTCGAGGTTCGCGTATGCCTGGGTCGGCAACAGACCTTCGCCGACCACCTCGACGCGGGCCCGGATCGTATCGATCTCGGTGTCCTCCGGAGCTTCGGGCACCTCAGCGAGGCGGCCGCGCATCCACAGGCCTTCGATGTGATTGACGGTGGTCGGCTCGAAGCGCAACGGCCCGAGGAACGCGACCTCGCCGCGATCGACCTCGATCTGCGCGGGCTCGAGCTCCTTCCACCGCGTGCCCTCCCAGTACTCCCACTCGAGGAGGCGGGCGAGATCACGCGCGCCGCGCTCCGGCGTACCGAGGAACACGCGCAGGAGCGCCGAGTCACCCGTGTTCGCGAACCGCGGATCCGAGAGGTACAGGTACCGCTCGATGCGCTGCGCACCGGAGAACACCTCGAACGAACCCTCGGTGGTGTTCGGCGCCGGATCGATGAAGCGGCTGTTCTCGGAGTAGCTGTTGTCGTAGTAGGTGAAGCAGCGATCGGGGAGCGCCGCGGACACGATCGCATCGCGTGCCGTCTCGAACGTGACGGTGTGCTCCTCGGTCGCCTGCGGGGTGGACACCTGGGTGCCGCGCGGCACGCGCTGCTTGGTGGCACCTTCGACCAGCCCGAATCGAACGAGCGCGCGCGCGGAGCGCGGAGCGTTGAGCTTGATCCCGAGGAGGTTCAGGAACGCGACGTAGTTCTTGTCGGGGACCTGATTCATCCGATAGATGAGCAGGTCCGTCATCCACGCCGCGAGCTCGATCAGCGTGATGCCCGGATCAGACGGATTGTGATTCGTCCACTCCGGCGCATAGCGCGGGATCATCGAGATGGCTTCTTCGACGATGTCGTTGAAGGATCGGTCGTCCAGCTTCGGCGGTGGGATCATGGGATTGGATCGGCTGCTAGGTACCGTTGGAAGTGACGCCGTTCTTGTGCGAGTCGTCGTCCTCGTTCTTCAGATAGAACGGGAACACGAGGTTGCGGTCGCTGTTCGAGCCGGAGATCTGATACTCGACCCGAAGATCGAGGAGGTTCGGCTGCGTGGCATTGGGCAGCGCCCGGCAGCTCACCTTCGAGACGCGAGGCTCGTACTTGTAGATCGCCTCCTCGCAGTAGATCTCGGCACGTGCCGCGGTCATCTCGTTGTTCGGCGCGAACATGAGGTCGTGAATGCGACAGCCGAAATCGGGGCGCTTCAGGCGCTCGCCTGGCGCGGTGCCGAGGATGATGAAGATCGACTGGCGGACGTTCTCCTCGAGCTGTGAGCTCGAGACTCCACCGTTCAAGTTGATCGACACCGGGAACCGAAACCCTTTGCCGAGAAAATCGCGATCGTTAGACATGACTACGGAGAGAACCGGCCCTGGATGAACTTCTTGCACTTGCCGCAGGAGATCTTCGTCGAGTGCTCGACCTCTTCGATGGTCAGCGGACGATGGTTACAGAACGGGCATCCGACTTCGCTGGGACGACCAGCGGCGACCATGTCGAGCACATCCTGCCAAGCAATGAGCGCTTCCTCGTCCACCCGGAGAGTCCTTTCGTTTCGACCCCTTCGAACCGAGCACGAATCCTAGAAACAGGGCGAGGCGCGGTCAACGCATGGCGGGCCAATTCGCGACCAAGCGCGATTCGACCCCGGTGGATTTCGTGGCGAAACGGTGGCTTCTTCGCCGCTACTTCTTGTCGCCCGAATCGCGCGGCTTGTTCGCGACGTCGTCCGAACCAGCCGAGATCCCGACCGCGCCCTGGGCTTCGAACTTGGCCTTGTCGAGCTCGACTTCGCCGTGCTGCTCGGCGGCGAGCTCCGGATTGCGAGCGTCATCCTTGATGACCGTGGCGTCCGCGATGGCGGCCGGGGCCGCACCACCGGATCGCGAGGTCGCCTCGCCCATCGCAGCGGTCTCGGCTCGCGAGCTGGCGGCCGCGCGAGGATCGTGGACGGTGTTGCGGATCTGCTCGCGGTCGTTCTCGACGACGTCGGCCTTGGCCCGCACATCACCACCCGCACGGTTCGAGAGCAGATCTGCCCGCGCCGCCTCGCCGGTTGGATCGCGATAGCCCGATTCGCTGATCGCGGCCCCCTGCGCCCCATCGACGGTGGTGCTGGCAGCGTGGCCCCCGAACACCGCGGTGGTCCCGACGGTGGCCGACGCCTGGGAATCGACCTCGGTGGCCCCACCCATGTGGTTCTGGCCAGTCCCCGCCGCGCCGCCGTGGATCGCGGCAGAGCCCTCGGAGCCGATCGAGGAGTTGAACCCGGCCTCGGCAGCGCCCCCGCCCGCAACACCCTGGAGGTCCGTCTGCGAGGCGATGTTCGTCGGCTCGCGCATCGCCGACGCCGTCGTCTGATCGACGCTGTGGTCATGCACGTCACGTAGCCCGGTGTTCGTCGACGGTGCCGACGGCGTCGCCGTCGACGACGACGCCTGGCCCTGGACGTCGAACCCGCTCGACGGCTGCGAGAACTGCTTGCCGGCTCCCGCCGGGTCTCCAACATTCGCGCCCGCACCCGCCGTGAAGCCACCCCCGTCCGGGGCGCCCTGCTTGGCGCTGCTCACGTCCGCGAAGCCGCTCGCATCTGGCGCGCCCTGCTTCGCGCTCCCAGCGTCGGCGAAGCCGCTCGCATCCGGTGCGCCCTGCTTGCCGCCACCACCGACATCGGTAAAGCCGCCTGCATCCGGTGCGCCCTGCTTGCCGCCCGCGCTGGCGAAGCCGCCCGCATCGGGCGTGCCGCCCTGCTTCGGGTTCGCGAATCCGCCCGCGTCGCCGCCGACGCTGGCGCCCGCGCTCGGAGCTCCTGCTCCAGCGGCACCACCGCCAAGATCTGCCGAGCCACCGACGCTCGCCGCGCCCGCACTCGGGGCGCCACCGGCGCCTGCGCCAGCACCGATGTTCGGCGAACCGCCGGCTGCTGCCGCGCCGCCACCGACGCCCGCAGCGCCGCCAGTATCCGATGCACTGCCGACACTCGGGGCACCACCCGCGCTCGCGCCGCCTGATGCGCCACCGACGTCGGCTGCACCACCGCTGGCTGCGCCCGCGGCCGGCGCACCACCTGCGCCGGCGCTCGCGCCAGCGCCGACGTTCGCCGAGCCTCCAGCATCAGCGCCACTCGCGGCGCCCGCACTGGGTGCACCGCCAGCGGCTGCGCCTGCAGACACGTTGCCGGCTCCGCTTGCCGCTGACGTTCCACCAGCACCGCCGGCGCTTGCTGCGCCCGCGGCGGGTGCGCCACCCGCGGCTGCGCCTGCACCTGATCCAGCACCAGCGCCACCGGGTCCGGCCGCTGCCGCGCCGCCACCGGCACCTGCGCCACCGTCGGCAGCCGCGCCTGCTCCGCCGCTCGCACCGGCACCCGCTGCTGCGCCTCCGCCTGCGCCAGCGCCAGGTCCTGCGCCACCACCACCGACTGCACCAGCGTTACCACCAGATGCGCCAGCGCCACCGGCACCGCCGCTTGCGGCGGCACCTGCACTGCCGCCCGCCGCGGTACCACCAGCACCTGCGCCGGCTCCGCCACTTGCACCTGCGCCGGCTCCGCCGCCCGCAGCTGCGCCTGCATCACCACCGGCAGCACTACCACCCGCACCACCTGCCCCTGCGCCGCTCGCACCCGCGCCGGCTCCGCCACCCGCAGCTGCGCCTGCGCTACCACCTGCGGCCGTACCACCGGCTGCGCTACCACCCGCTGCGCCACCGCTCGCGCCGGCTCCGCCGCTCGCGCCTGCGCCCGCAGATCCACCCGCGCCCGCGCCGGCTCCGCCGCTCGCGCCTGCGCCCGCAGATCCACCCGCGCCCGCGCCGGCTCCGCCGCTCGCGCCTGCGCCCGCAGATCCACCCGCGCCCGCGCCGGCTCCGCCGCTCGCGCCTGCGCCCGCAGATCCACCCGCGCCCGCGCCGGCTCCGCCGCTCGCGCCTGCGCCCGCAGATCCACCCGCGCCCGCGCCGGCTCCGCCGCTCGCGCCTGCGCCCGCAGATCCACCCGCGCCCGCGCCGGCTCCGCCGCTCGCGCCTGCGCCCGCAGATCCACCCGCGCCCGCGCCGGCTCCGCCGCTCGCGCCTGCGCCCGCAGATCCACCCGCGCCTGCGCCGGCTCCGCCGCTCGCGCCTGCGCCCGCAGATCCGCTCGCGCCCGCGCCGGCTCCGCCGCTCGCGCCTGCGCCCGCAGATCCGCTCGCGCCCGCGCCGGCTCCGCCGCTCGCACCTGCGCCCGCAGATCCGCTCGCGCCCGCGCCGGCTCCGCCGCTCG
This sequence comes from Myxococcales bacterium, assembly GCA_016720595.1. Taxonomy (GTDB): domain Bacteria; phylum Myxococcota_A; class Polyangia; order Haliangiales; family Haliangiaceae; genus JABFXX01. Next base: position 93,393 of record JADKKI010000037.1, on the reverse strand, counting down.
CGCCTGCGCCCGCAGATCCGCTCGCGCCCGCGCCGGCTCCGCCGCTCGCGCCTGCGCCCGCAGATCCGCCCGCGCCTCGCCGGCTCCGCCGCTCGCGCCTGCGCCCGCAGATCCGCTCGCGCCTGCGCTGGCTTCATTGGGACGCGGTCGCTCCATGGGCGCATCGCCGCCCGAGCTCGGAGCCGGTCCACCACCGCCACTCGCACCGCCGCCGCCGCCAGCTCCGCCGCCACCAGCTCCGCCGCCGCCACCGCCGCCGCCAGCGCCGCCACCGGCACCGCCACCGGCGCCGCCACCGGCTCCTGCTTGTTGCGGCTTGACCTGATCTTTGGCCTTCTCTGCGGCGACCGCGCCGAGCTCGCCGGCGCCCGATCCCGACACCTGCGCTGCTGCCGCGTTGTTGACGTTGATCGTGCAGCTCGAGCCCGAGACGGTGATGTCACCACCGGCCTTGAACCCGAACGTCGACTTTGCGTGCGCGAGGACCTGCTGCCCCTTCACGGTCAGCTTCGCCTTGGTCCCCATCTTCAACGCATCACTGTGCATGATGACGTTGGCCGCAGCCTTGATCTCGATGTCGCCGTCAGACTCGATCTTGATCAGCTTGTTGGCCGAATCGAGGACGATCTTGTTCTTCTTCGTCTTGTCGACGATCGTGACCTTCTCGGCGCCGTCCTTGTCGTCGAAGATCACGCGGTGACCGGAGCGCGACTTGATGAGCTTGGTCTGGTTCTTTCCAGACGTGTTCTTCTCCGGCGCCTCCTGCTTCTTGTTCCAGACCGCGCCGATCACGATCGGACGATCGATGTCGCCGTGCTCGAACACGACGAGCAGCTGGTCGTCGACCTCCGGCAGGAAGTAGGTGCCGCGCTCCTTGCCACCCATCGGGATGGCGATGCGGGCCCAGAACGTGGTCTCGGTGTCGCTCAGCCAGGGGAACTTGACCTTGACCCGGTAGCCCGGGTTTCCGTCGCCTTCCTTGTTGTCGGTGACGATCGCGAGGTGAACCCCACGCACCTTGTTCGCGCGTTGCGCGAGCGGCATCGGACGGTCGATCGGGAAGAGGCTCACAGGATCTTCATCTGGGGTGCGTCGTAGTTGCTGTTCGACGCGGAAGTGATCTTCGTCGCCGACTGACCGTCGATCATCACGTCACCGCCGGCCTTCACATCGATCGTCTTCTCGGCGTTGATCTTGATGTTCTGACCGGCGTCGACCTTGAGCTTGCCCTTCGCGGTGATCTCGAGCTTGCCCTCCATCGTCGACACGGAGATCCCCGTCTCGCCCGACATCGGCGGCTTGTAGATCGCGCACACGTTGGGGCCGGCGCCGTCCTTCCCGAAGTTGCCAACGCCGACCATGTTCTTCGCCGTCTTGTCGGAGAACGTGATCTTCACCTTGCTCGAGTCATCGAAGATGAGCCGCGCACCGGCGCGGCTGCGATAGCCACGGAAGTTGTTCTTCCCGTCCTCGTTCGGCTCGGGAGAGAAATCGGGCTTGCTCCACACGCCGCCGATGATCACCGGCTGCGAGGTGTCGCCGGCGAGGAACATCACGACCACGACGTCATCGACATCGGGGAGCGTGTACCAGCCGAACTCCTTGCCCTCCATCGGAGTGACGAGCTGCGCCCAGTGGGTCTGATCCAGGTCCCCACCGTCGAGCCAGGGCAGCCGGATCTTGATCCGGTTCATGTTGTCCGGATCCTGGTTCTGACAGACCACGCCGTAGTGCAGTCCGTACTGCACCAGGTCGAGAGACTCGTTTCGTGGTCCGCCCGGGCGCATCAGCCCTTCTTCTGTCCGTCGCGTGCGACCTTGAAGATGGTCACGAAGCCGCCGTCCTTGGACTTCGGCATCGTGTGGCGATGGGTGATCCCCATGATGTAGTAGAGCCCGTTGAACGGGTCATCGCCCTTGGCGTTGGCGGTGATGTCGAGCGTCTGACCGAGATCCGCCTCGGCATTGCCCGCGCACTCCGCCTCTCCGGTGATGAACGTCAGGTTGAGGTCGCGGAGCCGCGCCGTCGCGATCGCCTTCGCCTCTTCCTGGCTCCAGATCGGATGATCGACCGTGAACGTCTCTTCCTTGCCGAGGTCCTTCGACGCGGCGACCGCGTCTTCCTTGCCCAGCTTGGTGCCGGGGTTGGTGGCCTCGCCGACGATCAGCTCCTTGGTCTCCGGGTTCCAGCCCTTGACCGTCACCTTCTTCACCACCGCCGCCGAATTGATCCTGGGCGTGAAGGCGCGGAGCGTTCCACCACCGTCGACGGAGAGCTCGACCTTGCTCGAGTTGCCGAAGTTCGGCTCCTTGACGAACAGGTCGGTGCCCACGCACCACACGTGACAACCGAGCCGCGCGGCGCGCGTGCGGAGGAACTCCAGATCGGTCTGGTTGTGCTGGTAGACGTGCTTGTACGTAATGGAGGTCTTGTGCTCCCACTTCAGCGTGAGCCCGCCGTCCTTGACGACCTCGCTGAGGATCGCCTGATCGGTCTTGTCGGTGTACGTGATCGACTTCCGCTTGCGGAGCAAGCGGTGGAGCTTGTTCATCGCGCGGATGCACAGCTTCGTGGTCTCGCCGCCCTTGTAGACACCCTCGAAGCCGACGATCTCGCCGACGTAGATCGACTTCGGCGGGCTGCCGACCTTGATCTCGAGGCTCTGACCGATCTCGAACTTTCCGCCGTAGATGTCGTTCTGGTTCGACAGAACGACCGCTGCCATATCTGGCTGGTACATGTCGCGATCGACGACGTACGAGATGAAGTCCGCGTCCGGGACCTCTTTCCCGTCAACGAGGATATCGACGTTGGGTGCGGCAGCGGCCACGGATCACTTCCCCTTCTCTTTGTCGACGCGCTTGGCTTCCTTGAGCTTCACGGTGCAGGTCGCGCGGAGGGGCTCACCTTCGGGTGAGAACATCGTGTACTTCGTCGTGAGGCTCTCGATCACGCACTCGAAGCGCGGGAGCACACCACCCCAGACCACCACGCAGTGGTGGGGGCGGCGGAGCGTATCCTCGTCGGAGCTGGGGTCGCGGACCCGGGCGAGCTTCTCGAGACGCTTCACGGCATCGGACACCGACACGCCATCACCCATCTCGCCGTCAGTCTCGTACCCATCGAACAACATCTCGACGGTGATGCTGCGGCCCTCGGCGCCGGTGAACTCGAGGGCCATGTAGTTCTCGTCCTTCTTGGACTTGGGCTTGGCCGCCGTACCCGTGGTTCCGCCCTGTCCGCCGGCCTGCGTGGCCGCGTCTGGCTTCTTCCACGGGACGTTCTGGCTGACCTCGAGGGTACCGGGGTTGTACTGAGCGACGACCGTGTGGTCGCTGCCCTCGGCACCGCCGCCAACGTCGAGGCTTCCGATCCTGATCTTGCTGGTGGCTCGCTTGAAACTCATAGATAGGGCTCCCCGTTACGTGACCGCGCGGTGTCCATCAGCACCAAGATCTGGCGGTAGACCTCGTTGGCGATCTTTTCGATGTCGACCGGCGCACCCGCCTGCGCCTTCTCTCCGCCGCTGACGACCGCAGGCGCCACGGACGCCGAGTGCGGCGCCTTGGTCGATGCGGCCACCTGGCTGGCGGGGGCCGAGGTGACGAGCGTCAGCTCGGCCAGCGAGAAGCCGCCGTCCGACGACGCGCTGCTGCTGCGATCGTCGAGCATCTTGCGGGCCGCGGACTCGAACCACGTCGGGATCTCGACCTCGCCACCACCGTGACGCCCGGAAGGACGACCGGTGCGCACGAGCTCCTGTGCTGCGGTTGGCGCACGCTGCGCGACCGGCATCTCGCGGTCGCGCGAGCTTGAACTCGAGCTCGAACTTCCGCTCTCGGAGCGCATCACGGCAGAAGCGAGCTCGCCGGTTGATGGCGCGACGTACGATCCAAGCGCTTCACCCGCACGCGAGCTCAGCGACGACAGGCCGGGACGACCATCGATCGTGGGCATGTCGGGCGCGCCTGGACGGCGACGTCCGGTCGACGCGAAGCTGGCCACGCCGGGCAACGTCCCGGTGGCGGTCGCGGCATCGATCTCGGCGATCGACATGTTGTCGGTCGCGTACACCACCGGCAGGACATCCCATGCCGTCGCGGCACGCTCGTAGGCGGAGACCGAGGTCGACGTGTCGTCGCCACGCCCCGCGAGTGCGAGAGCGCGTGCGGCACGCGCCGCGGGCGACCAGTTGCGACCGCTCGGCGATTGGCTGAGAGCGACGTAGAGCGCGTCGAATCGCGCGCGGCGCGACGTCGAGACCAGCGCGGTCGCTGCGCCAAGGACGTCGGCCTCACCGGGCTCGGCGAGCGACGGCAGCGCGGGGCTGCCGAACGCCGCCGCCTGCGCTGAACCAGCGGCACGGCCGACACCCTCCGCCCCGACGGGCGGCAGCATGCGCGACTCGCGGCCTGCGTCGGTGGCGAACGCGCTCGCGTCCTCGCCGGCGGCGCTGATGAAGGGACGGTCCGAGAACGCCGCGAACGTACCGATCTCGGCGACGGCCTGCGCCGCGAGCAGCTCGAGCGCGGCGACCGACATCGACTGCTGTCCGTCAGGGGCCGCGGCGTTGAGACCGAGTGCCGCGACCGTCGCCGACGGCCACAGGAACGCTCCGCGCGGAGCGCGACGCTCCACACCGAACGCCGTCGAGGGCAACGTGTGGTCGGGGCGCGCCGAGGCGGCGTACGCATCGCTCTCGAGCACACCCGCAGTCAGGCCAGCCGTCGGGCCAACCGAAGCGACCGGGGTAACGGGATACGCCGTAGCGATCGAGCCAGGGCCTGCACCCGTCGCGGCCAGATTCGGCGCGCTGAACGGGGCTGCCGCAGCGCGTGCAGCCTCACGGCGGTCCGTCGAGATCGCCATCGCCTGCACGAACGTCCGGTCGACGGCGCTCGCCATCGCGGACAGCTGACCCGGGCCCGCGATCGCGAGGCGAGCGGCCTGCGCCGCTTCTGCGGGGCCGAGCCCGTAGACGCGCGCCGCGAGCACGAGCTCCGGCGTCACGAAGTCGAGAGACAGATCCGAAGACGAGCGCTCCTGCGCGACAGCCCAACCATGAGCGCGGTCGGCGACCATGCCCGGCGAGGTCCACGCGGAGCCAGCCTCGAGCGCCGGCATCACCTCGGCGAGCATCGGCAGGCTCATCGATTCGCTCATCGCGCGAGCCGCGCTGCTGGTGACGGGGGTGGTCTGCGTGGCGCTCACCGTCGGCTGCTCGGCGAACATCGCCGCCGAGCCAGAGGCCGACGAGGGATCGACACTCCACGACAGGAGCGCGGTGCGCAGCGTGGTCAGCGGGGCGACATAGCTCGCAGGTAGCGGTGCATCGACGGCGGTGGCGGCCGCTGGCTGCGCGACCACGCCGCTGTCCTCAGCGGTTGAGAGCCCCCCGGAGATCGCCGACGCCGCCGTTGCGGCCGACAGCAGCTCGGGTGCCACATACGTGAGATCGAGCTCCGGGGCCGAACGATCCATCCGCTCCGCGGCGGTGGTTGCGGCTGGCGAGAACGACGCCCACGCGGGGGCACCGATCCCGGCAACCTCGAGCTCGGTGGACGACGGTGCGATCAGGCCCGCGAGATAGGTGGCCGAAAGGCCGCCACCGAACAGCGCGCGGACGTCGAAGCTCGCCGCGGCGGGGAGCGGTAGCAGATGGCGGAGCGCGGGTGCAAACGGCGAGGCGGCGAGGCCCGCCGAGAGCCCGGCGTTCGGCGCGGTGGCGGCCGAGTGCGCGACGGCATCGGCGGGCGTCATCCGCGCGTAGTCGATCGCGATCGGTGCCGCCAAAGCAGTTGTGGCGGTTGTGGCGGTCGCGGCGGTGCCGACCGAGGAGCTCGCGGCACTGGTGCGGACGCCAGCAGCCGCGGCGGCGATCTGAGCGAACACCGCGTCCGGGGTCTCGGCGTTGTCGTCGAAGCGCTCGACGGGCGGCGGCGACGGCCGGAGCACCGGCATCGGGGTGGCCGTGCCGGCCACGAACGACGTTCCACCGAACGACGGAGCAGCCTCGATCGGCATCGCCTGGCGCGGCGCGCTGTCGGCATCGAACATCGCACGCAGGAACACCGACTCGGGTGCAGCCGACGCGAGCGCCTGCATGCGCAGCTCGGGCGAGGCGCCGGCGCTGGCCTGGAGGATCTCGAGCGAGCGCGGGGTGGCGCCGGCGAACCGCGCGAGCCAGCGATCCGACCACGCAACGTGGTTGAGGGCAGCAGGCGACGCGGCAGCGGTCGCACCGAGCGCCGTCGAAGGAGCAGCGGACGCGCGCTGGGTCGGCGCGGGCCCCGTGAGCCACGGCAGCGAAGGCACACGATGGACCACCGGCTGCGGCGCGCGCATGGTCGCGAGCTGAGGAACCGCCGAGGAGGTCTGTGCGGAGGAGAGCATCGGCGCCGCGAGCTGCGCGGGGCGCTCGGAGATCACGTGGGCACGCTCGACCGCAGACACCAGCCCACCGAGGCCGGCCGGCATCATCAGCCGCGGACCACGGGTGACCTCGAACGCCTGGTTCGCGTGGGTGCTCCGCGCCATCAGCTCGGCGGTGCGCAGCACCTCGACGAGCTCGGCGATCGCGGCCATGCCACGCTCGGGGCGGCTCGCGATCATCTGCTGGAGCTCGGGCGGGAGCGCCGCGATCGCTGCGGTGACCGCAGCCGGCGCACGCCCCACCTCGCTCACGGGCGCAGGCGCGGCAGCGGCCTCGGCAACCGCGAGCTGCTCCACCGAAGCACGTGCGTGCTGCGCAGCCTCGGCGCGGGCCTGCTCGTGTAGCCGCTGCTGACCGCTCCGGGCGACCTCCTGGCCGGTGCGCTCGGCGACGCGCTGTGCGATCCGCTCTTCGAGCCGTGCCGCCTCGCGGACGCGCTCCGCTTCGCGAACCGCCTCGACGGTGGCCTGCGCAGCGGCCTGCGCCGTGCGCTGAGCCTCGACCGCCGTGACGGTGCGCTGCTGCGCCTCCGCGGCGGTCCGCTGCGTGGTGGCGCGAACCTCCTCGGCGCGCTTCGCGGTGGTCTGCGCGTCGACACGCGCGGTGATCTGCTGCTCGCTGACGGCGGCCTCGGTGCGCAGCGCGAGCTCGCGCTCGGCCGACACGCGCGCGATCCGCTGGAGGTCCGCGATCTGCGCGCGCTGACCTGCGTAGTGATCCGCGAGGCGCGAGGCTGGCGAAGACGTCTCGCTGAACGGGGTGCTGACCTGCGCCGTCATCGACGAGGGCGCGGCGACATCCGTCGCACGTGGCGCCGGCGGGGTCACGAGCTCGGGAGCTTGCAGCGCCACGCGCGCATCAGCGCGCTGCATGGTGGCGCGCTCGAGCATCGTGGTGAGAACGTTGCGGAGCGCGGGGCTGACGCGCCCCATGGTGCTCGGGGCGCCAGCACCGTCGGAGATCGGCGCACGGCCGCCAGCGGTCGGGCCCGTCGCACCCATGAGGGGGGCGACCGCGCGCGACATCAGCTCGGCAGCCTGGACGGCGGCCAGCGGGATCAGCGACGAGTACGCATCGAGCACGCGACCCGGCTCGGCCGATCCGCCGTAGCCGATGCCGGAGATCGCCGACTGCGGCGTGGGCTGCGCGATCGACAACGAGGGAGCGACGTACTCGTACAGCGCGCTCGGCATCGCCGTCTGCGGGGCGGCGATCGCGGGACGCTGCGCCTGCGGGGCCTGCGGGGCGACAAACGTCCCGCGGGTCGTGAACAGGCTCGGCGACGCACCGTCGCTGGTGTCGGTCTGGACCTGGCGCGCGGCGGCCATCCAGTTGAGCTCGTCCTGGTACCAGGGACGCGGGAACACCCAGGACACCGCCGCACCTTCGCGCTGGCTGGCGCCCGCCGTGGAGTACTGGCTGAACAGCCGCAGCGAAGCGGAGCGCTGCGCGGTCTCGATCCACGGTGCGACGAGCCGATCCACGAAACCAAGCGACCGCAGCGGACGCACGTTCGCGGCGGTGGACTCTGGAGCCCAACGCTCGACGTGGCGGTTCGCGGCGTGAAGCATGCTCCCGCCACCACGCGTGGCAAACGGCGTCGGCGCAGACAGCGCGGCGCTCAAAGCGCGTGGTTCGGGGGTCTCTTTCGCCATTACGGGTGGGCTCCTCTGGACTCAGCTCGACTCGGGTCAGTTCGTCGCGCGTGACTCCGACTACGCGGACCCGAACTTGATGCCTTCGTGCGCGATCTCGAGCGTCTCGATCGCGAGCTCGCTCTTCGAGGCGTCGAACTCCGAGATCTCCCACTTGGCTGGCCAGCCTCGATAGAAGGTCCACGAGGCGACCTCCTTGAGAGCGGTGTTGAGCTGGATGATCCGTCCCTCAGCGATCCGGCGGTACTTCTTGTTCAGCCACTCGGTCCGCCAGGTCAGCAGATCCGAGCTGCCCGTGAAGCCCTGCTTCAGGATGATGTTCGACCACTTGGTGGCACCGACGAGCTGGAACGTGGTGTCGTTCGCCCCGCCCTCGCGGACCGGCACGATCTCGGTCTCGTACTTGAGGCCGCCGACGCTCTTGAAGAACGCCTCGCCGCCGCTGCCACCCGCAAGGTGAAGCTCGACCTTGAAGCAGAATACGGGAAGCGGATCTTTACGGTCGGCGGGGTTCGGCATGGTTCTCCTACGTCGCGGAAGGACCGGTCATCGTCTGGGTCAGCGAGATCATGATGAACTCGGCGGGGGTCACAGGAGCCACGCCGATGTCGCAGATGAGCATGCCTGAATCGACTTGCTCGGGAGGATTGGTCTCAGCATCGCATTTTACGAAGAACGCGGCCTCAGGATTCCCTCCGATGAGCATCCCCCGGTTGTGGAGATCCGAGAGAAAAGCGGTGGTTCGGCTCCTCACGAGATCCCAGGTCCGGTGGTTGTTCGGTTCGAACGTGCACCAGGCGAACCCAGCCTCCAGGGACCGGCGTAACATGATGAAAAGACGTCGAACTGGGATGTAGCGCCACTGTGGGTCTGATGACGCGGTGCGCGCACCCCACGGCCGGACACCCCGCTGGAGACGGAAGGTGTTCACGGCCTCGCTGTTGAGCTGCCCGATGTGGTCCTCGGTGACCCGGAGGGAGACGTCCTCCGCACCCTGGATCTCGAGGTTGGCGGGAGCATGGTGGACGCCCTCCAGGTCCCGGCGGGCGTAGCACCCGGCCAGGTATCCAGACGGGGGGACCACCCGGGTCTTCTCGTCCTGGCCCACGGTCCGCAGCCAGGGCCAGTAGTAGGCGCAGAACGACGAGTCGGTACGGCGCCGCCAGCGGCAGACCCACTCGATGTCCTTGCTCTGCGGGATGTCGAGGATCGCGAACCGATCCTTCTGGAGCTCGCAGATCGAGATCAGCTGATCCTGCAGGCGCTGCGCCTTGAGCTCGCCAGCGGGCCCGGGCTCGCGCTCGTAGAACCGCATCGCATCCGGTGCGATCAGGATCGAGACCTCCTCGTTCGCCGCCAGGGCGAGCAGCCCCGTCCGATCGCCGGGCCCGAGGTCGAGGCCGATGAAGTCATCGGGCATCAGCGCGTCGAGGCCGTCACGTCCACCCGAGAGCCGGGTCATCGCCATCGCCTCGGGCATGTTGTGCGGCACGGGCGACTTGGTCTCGAGGTCCTCGATGCGGACCAGCCGTGATCGCTGGGAGACCACGCGCGGCGCGTAGTTCCGCGACGACGGGTGCATCTGCAGCCCCTTGAACACCTCGCGGCGATCCTTCATCGCCACGTGAATCTCGAACGTCAACACTTCGAGATGGGTCGGGGCCGCCGCGCGATGCCGGCGATTGACCGGCGTCGACGTGCTCCACTTGATCAGCTTGTCGCCGATCTCGGTGATCACGATGAAGTCCGAGTTCTCGCGATCGAAGATCCGGACCGTGGCACCGACCTCGAAGCCACGCGTGGCGTTGACGTGCGCCTCGCCAGAGCCGATGTCGAGATCACGGGTGAGCAACGCCTGCGCTCCGGGCGCATGCACGCATCGGAACCAGATCGTGTTGCCCCACGTGCCCTCATCGAGCGCGCGGATCTTGAGCGAGGGTTTGTTCCAGTCGTCGATCTGGACGTGCTCCGCGCACGATGCGTGCTCCATGCCGGGCAGCTCGCCGCGCGCCGCATTGTGTGCGACGCGGACGACCCAGCAATCAGTGCCGCCGTTGCGGAAGAAGCCGTAGACGGAGTCCGATGTGTAGGAGTCCGTCGAATAGCCGAAGATCTCGAGGAACTCGTCCCAGCTGGTGAGACGAGTCGCCTCGTTCATCGGCCCCTTCTGAGTGGTGCCGACGAAGCCCGCGATACGGGTGTTCGAGATCGACAACGGTGGTGGAGCCACCGTGTCGAAGCTCTGATAGATGCCAGGTGCTCGTGGATCTGCGGACGGTCGCATGCGCATGACAGATACCTTCCCAAGAGGACTGCGAGGACACCTCGCCGGAGCTAGCGACGACGGGCGTCGTTGATCTCGCGGTTCACCCGCGCGATCTCACGCAGCCAGACGTGCCGTTCTTCGTGCTCCATGTCGAGGATGTCGTCGATCGACCAGTGAAAGTGGTACGCGATGTAAGCAATCTCTTGGTACAGCTGCTCGCGCGGATAGGTGGCGACCGCCGCCCAGGTTACCCCGGGCCAGACTGGCCACTACCTCCCTCGGTGATCAGTGCACCCGTGACCATGTCGACATCCATCTCGTGCTGACACTTCGGGCACGTGACGTGATGCTTCGGGGTTCCGCCTTCCTCGTTGATCTTCCGATAGAACTCTTGGAGGTAAGCGAGATCGGTCGAGAACAAGTTCTCGATGATGTCACCCGTGATGTGCGTGTTCTCGCCGATCTTGGTGATCACGCGAGACAGGAGCACGATCACGAGGTACGCGCGGTTTGACTGCACGCGATAGTCCTGCAGCGGCAGGATCTCGTCACGTGCGGTCGCGAGCCGCATGACGCCGTCGCGATGGACGTTGCCGTCCTCATCGACGTAGCCACGCGGCAGGCGGAATGGAAACTGAGTCTTGAACGCCATCGGCCCTGTTCCTGCTGTGTTCCGAAAAAAAAAAGCGGGCTGCTCCACCCGGAGCAGCCCGCATCCTACGATCGAAGCCTAGCTAACTTCAGCTGGGCCGACGGGTATTAGAGATCCGTGTACTTCATGTCGAACTTGATGCCTTCGCAGTACATCTCGACGTTGAAGCGCTTGATCTTCTCGGAGTTCGCCTCGACGTCGTCGTCGGAGAACTTCTTGAAGCCGAGGTGCTCCAGGGTGACCGTCCCCAGCTCCTTCTTGAGGTCCGGGCCGAGGAACGTGATCATGCCGGTGAGCTCGTTGCCCTCCTCGCGGATACCGTCGATGAACCACTTGTAGGCAGCGTCTGCCCACGGCTGGTGATCGGCGTACGAGATCGAGAACTTGATATCCGGCACCGTGACCTTCGCGGCGTGCTTGGTCGGCTGGTTGCCAACGCCGACCTGGTCCGGGGCGATCGCGCACTTCCAGGTGAACGAATCCACCGAGGTGATACGCGCGCAGGGGAGACCCGGGATGTCGACGCGGAAGTTCGCGCACATCCAGGACTTCTGCTTCTGGCCGATCGGTCCCTTGATGACCTCACCGCCCGCCTTGACCCAGTTCACGATCTCGGGCTCGAACTCGACGTCGAAGTACGCCGCGTCCTTGCTCGAGGCGTCGAGCTTGGGGCAGGTGACGCCGGTGATCAGCGCCTGCTTGAACTCGATGCGCGACTGCGCCTTGTAGTCGAAGTCGGCAGAGGTGAACGCGCCGGCACGATACTCGGAGCCCTTGGCGAACGAGAGGTTGATCCACTCGTACATGCCCTTGCCCATACCGATGCCGACCGTCGCCTTGGCGCCGGTCCACTTGAAGTTGGTGACATGCTTCTTCTGCATGTTGTCGGGGCCGAGGTCGTTCGACGCGACGTCACCTTCGAGCGCGAGACCACTGAACTTCTTCAGATAGGCGACGTTGTAGCCCGCGACATCGAGCATGAAACGTCCACCAGTAAACGTACGGTCATTTGCAGCCATTCGATTGTTTCCTTTGAAGTTTCGTCGTTCGCCGGCCCGTCACGAAGAGCCTCGGCAGTGGCAAGTCCACCAGTTCACCCCACCAGACAACCGTCTGGCCCGCCCGTACTTGTCAACACCGAAGATCCACCTGGCGTTTTTGAAGAGTTGCCTTCCTCTAGCCGTCGGGTCCGAACAGATGCCGTATGCACCTGCCCGCCCTCTCCATCGTCTGCCTCTTACGAAGTCGAAGCCATCAGCCTTCCCGAAGATCTCGACTTCGTAATGGGCCCCAGGACCCAGCCCCCGCGGGGCGTAAGTCCTGGAGTTACCGTGTCGCTGTTACTCGCTATTACTCTTCGACGCCGCCGCCGGAGGCCATCTGGCCAATCCGGAAGATGACGAACTCGGCCGGCTTCACCGGGGCGAGGCCGATCTCGACGACCAGCTGACCCGCGTCCACGACCTCGGGGGGGTTGGTCTCCTCGTCGCACTTGACGTAGAAGGCCTGCTCCGGCGAGGTGCCCATGAGGGCGCCGTTACGCCAGAGGAGCGTGAGGAACGAGGCGATCGTCCGCTGCACGCGCTTCCAGAGGCGATGGTCGTTGGGCTCGAACACCACCCACTGGGTGGCGCGCTCGATGCTCGACTCGACCATGATGAACAGGCGGCGAACGTTGATGTAGCGCCACGACGGGTCGCTCGACAGCGTGCGAGCGCCCCAGATGCGGATCGCGCCGCTCATGAAGCGAATGGCGTTGATGCCCTTCGGGTTCAGGAGGTCCTGCTCGCCCTTCGACACGTTGTACTTCAGGCCGAGGGCGCCGCGGACGATCTCGTTGGCCGGCGCCTTGTGGACGCCGCGCTCCGAGTCGACGCGCGAGTAGACGCCGCAGATGTGGCCCGACGGCGGAACGAAGATGTTGCCCTTGTCCGGATCGTAGACCTGGATCCACGGGAAGTAGTACGCGCCGTACTTCGAGTCGCGCGGCTTCGGGAGCTTGTCGACGCCGCCGGTGATGGTCTCCGGCGAATCGAGGACCGCGAACCGATCCTTGCGGGTCTCGGCGTGCGAGAGCAGCGCGTCCTGAACGGCCGGCGAGATCTGGCCGGGAGCCGCGATGATCGCGATCTCGTCGACTTCGTCGAGGCACTTCAGGCCGGTGCGCGCACCGGGGCCGCCGTCGCGACCGATGAACAGACCGTCACGGCCACCGCCGCCGACGTGGGCCTGGGCAGGCGCCTTCTCGTCCTTCTTGTCGCCGGTCGCGGGCTTCGCCTCGACCTTGGCGCCCTCGGGCGCTCCGACGTTGACGACGAAGCAGCGCGAGCCGCCATTGTTGAAGAAGCCGTAGATCGCGTGAGCGAAGTGCTCGCTGCAATCCTTGAAGTCGCCGAACGTCTTCACGAACTGCGACCAGTTCGTGATGAGGACGGCCTCGTTCAGCGGGCCCTTCGAAGACTCACCGAGGAAACCGACGGTGTTGGTACCGACGGCCTCGATGGGCTTGGATCCACGATCAACTTCTTCAACGTATACGCCTGGGGACAGGTAGCTGGTTGCCATTCGCGTGTTCTCCTTTGCGTTACCGATGGCGGTGGTCTTCGCCCGCCTACCGGGGTCGTGCGGAGCGCATGATCGCGCCCGCAACGAAAACTGTGATCTCGACTATCGCTTCCCTCCGCCGTCGCCGCCGCCGAGGTCGAGCCGCTTCGCTCCGAGGAACGGGTTGCCGCTGGGCCCCGTCTCGGAGATCTTGGGGTCGGTGATGCTCTTGTACTCGAGCTGGCGGCTCTGGACCCGCTTGAACTCCTCGAGCTTCTCCGGGAGGATCGGGACCGCGGTCCATGCCTGCAGCGCCGGACGCACGGGCTGATTGAGGCTGCCCCAGAACCGGGACAGCGTGCCCTCGTCGAGCCGCGCCGACATCAGCCAGTGGAGCTTGAAGTCATCTTCGAACGAACCGCCCTTGAGCCGGTCGCGCGTGATCTCGGCGTTCTCCATCACGGTGCGGATGATGAGGCCCAGGAGCAGCTGCTCGTCTTCCGGGGTCTGCGCCCACGCAGACAGCAGATAGTCGAGGCGCACCCACAGCCGGCGGCGGCGCGAGAACTCCTTGATCGTGCCGTCGTCCTGCGGCACCTCGACGAGCTCGGAGTACGGCGTCGCATCGTATCCCTCGGGATCGATCGACATCTGATAGAGGTACGCGGAGACCGCGGGGAGCTTGCCCTCGATCGCATCCGGCTTCGGCGCTTGCTCGACGATGTGCACGCGCTTGTAGCCGTTGCGCTTGAACTCGTCCTGCAGGAGCCGCGACAACGACTCCGACGTCTCTTTGATGATGTGATGCTGAGGCGTCATCGAGGGTGCGAGCCGGAGGATGGTAGCCGCTCACCCGATTCCCTCAAGCGACTGAGCGCAAAAACGACGACGTCGCTCGCACGATCGATTGACACGTTGCAGCGACGCCGACGATCGTCGGTATGTGGTTGGGCGACATCTGTTCGTGTGCACGAACGCGCGCGCCTCGGGAAAGCCGGCCTGCGGGCCAGGCGGGGGCGAGGCCCTGATCGCCCTCGTACAACGCCGGCTGCTCGAGCGCGGGGCGACCAACGTTCTCGTCACGCCGTGTGGTTGTCTCGGGCCGTGCTTCGACGGTCCGACCGCCGTGGTCTACCCGGACGGTGTCTGGTACGGCGGGCTCTCCACCGACGACGCGGCCGGGATCGTCGACCACCTGATCGACGGCATCCCACACGCAGCCAAGGTCATGGAGCCGCCGGGCGATCTCAGCTAGCAGCGGCGAGCAGGAACGGAATCCGGAACGAGACCCCGGTCGTCACGCCGGTCGGGCCGAGCTCGGAGGGGAGATCGCGGTGCGAGGCCTCGACGTAGACACCGATCGCGACGGTGCCGGCGAACAGGGCGATGGTGGAGTGGTTGGAGATGCCGCCCACTCCCGTGGAGTAGAGCTCGAGCGCGAACCGCAGCGCACCGCCGATCGCCGAGAACGGCCGGCCGCCCGTGTCGACGAGCAAGAGCTCGCCGCGGACCTCGGCCCAGGCACGCAGGTGGGGCTGGCTATAGAACGTACGACCGAGCGAGAGGTAGCCGCCATGGAGCGTCATCTGGTCGGTGGTGGCGTCGCCCGCCTGGGTCATCCGCGTGGCGACCGATCGATATCCCGGGACGAGATCCCGGTACGACCCGACGTAGCCGACGCCGACGTCGTAGCTGGTGGGGCGCCAGTACAAGGAGGCCCAGTGGACGCCGATCATCACGTCCGTGCTCGGACCGGGCGCGGCTTCACCACCGGTGACCGGCGCGGTCGCTCCGAGGTTGACCTCGAGCGGAGGCAGCGCCAGCGCGCCACCCTTGGCCGCCGCCGTGCCTTCGATCACCACCACCAGCCCTGCGACCAACCCGATCAGCGCGACGAGCCCTGCCCTGTTCATCGCCGCGGCTGGGTGCAACGGCCGCGCCGCCGCAAGCCCCTGGGTTGACTCGACGGCCCCTTCCTCACGACCGACGCACCCCCGGCACGCTGTGGCGCGCGGGCGTCATGGTCAGGCGTCGATCACACAATCGCGTGTGGGTCGGGCCTGACACGCGAGGATCAGCCCCTTCGAACGATCACCGGGCGTCAGGGCATCCTGGTTGTCCATGCGGACCTTGCCGGAGACCAGCTTGGTCTTGCACTGCCCGCAGATCCCGGAGCGGCACTCGAACGGGATCGCGACCCCCGCCTCCTCGGCGGCCTCGAGCACGGTCAGCTCGGCGGTCTCGGTCTGGGCGCCCGACCTCTGGAACGCGATCTTCGCCACCGCCCCCTCGGCGAGCGGCGGATCTTCCGCGACGTTGCCGCCGGTGGGCGTGGGCTCGATCGCCGGCGGCGAGACGAAGGCCTCCTGGTGAATGTCGGCGTCGGGGATCCCCATGCCGACGAGGAGCTTCCGCATCGCGGTCATCATCGGATCCGGGCCGCACACGAGGATCGGCCCCCGCGCGAGGTTCGGGATGAACCCGTCGAGCAGCTCGCGGGTGATGTTGCCGCGCGCGCCATCCCACGCGGTGTCCGGATCTCCAGACACGGTGACCTGCACGTGGAGGTTTCCGAACCGCGACCTCAAGTACGCGAGCTCGTCGCGGAACACGACGTCCTTGACGAACCGGATCGAGAACACGAGGTAGATCTCGCCGGTCCAGCCGCGATCGGTGAGGGAGCGAACCACCGACATCATCGGGGTGATCCCGATGCCGCCCGCGAGCAGCACCACGCGCTCGGCCTCGTGACCGGCGAACACGAACTTGCCTGCCGGCGCGGAGACCTTCACGAGATCGCCCTCGCGCCAGGTCTCGTGCAGGTGCTTCGAGCCGTGACCGTTCGCCGCCTTCTTGACCGAGATCTCGCAGTACGCGCTACGGGTCGGCGACGAGGCGATCGTGTACGAGCGGTTGACGCGCTTGCCGTCGATCGTGAGCTGGAGGTTCAGGTACTGCCCGGCGACATGCTCGAACGGCAGCGCCCCACCGTCGGGCGCGACGAAGCGGAACGTGCGGACATCGTGAGTCTCGTCGAAGATCCGCGCGATCTTCAGCTCACCGGACCAGAACTTGGTCTTCGCCTTGGGGCCCGACGTCCGCAGCTTCTCGAGCTTGGCGTGCGCCGCCTTGACCTCGCCCCGGAGGTCTACGTAGTGCATCACGATCCGATAGAGCAGGAGCGCACCGAGGACGACCGCGAACGCCGTGGGCTGCGTGAGATCGGACTTGACCAGCAGGATGTAGTGGATCACGCCGCAGATCAGCGCGGGGTACGTGAGCCGGTGGAGCAGCTTCCAGCGCTTCGCGCCGAGTCGGCTGACCATCCCATCGGTCGACGTGATCGCGAGGGGGATCATGAGGACCAGGGCGCCGAACCCGAACCACAGGTACGGGCGGTCGATGATCTCGCCGAACGTGCTGCCGAGGCTGCGGTCCTGGTCCCACCAGAAGAAGATCAGGAAGTGGGCGGCGATGTAGCCGAACCCGAGCACGCCGAGGTTGCGCCGGACCGCGATCAGCGTCTGCCAGCCGGTCAGCTTGCGCAGGGGCGTGACGAGCAGCGAGACCACCAGCAGGACGAGGCCGACGAGGCCGGTGGTCCGGATCGCGAAGTTGATGTCGTTGACGCCGAGCTGGCTGTGGAACGCATCCCAGACGAGGAGCGCCGCAGGGACCAGGCCGTTGATGATGACCAGGCGCTTCGCGAACTTGTTGTCGACGACACGGCTAGAAGTCGACATCGAGATCCATCCCCGTGTAGAGGCTCGCCACCTGATCGGCGTAGCCATTGAACATCAACGTGGGGCGGCGTGCGGTCTCGCCGATCCGGCGCTCGGTCGCCTGGCTCCACCGCGGGTGATCGTGGTGCGGGTTGACGTTGCCGTAGAACCCGTACTCGTCGGGCGCGCGCTTGTTCCAGCTGGTCGGCGGCCTGGTGGCGACCAGCGAGATCTTGACGATCGACTTGATGCCCTTGAAGCCGTACTTCCACGGCGTCACGAGGCGCACCGGCGCTCCGTCCTGAGGCGGCAGCTCGTTGCCGTACAGGCCGGTGGCGAGGATCGCGAGCGGGTGCATCGCCTCGTCGATCCGCAGTCCTTCCACGTAGGGCCACTCGAGCGCGCCCGAGGATTGGTTCGGCATGCGGGTCGGGTCGAACAGCGTCTCCATCGCCACGAACTTCGCGGCGCTCGTCGGCTCGACCTTCGCGAGCAGCTTGCCGAGCGAGAACCCGACCCACGGGATCACCATCGACCACGCCTCCACGCAGCGCATGCGATAGATGCGCTCCTCGGGCGGGGCGACCTTGCGCAGGTCATCGAGATCGAACACCCGCGGCTTCGCGCACAGACCATCGACGGTGATCTTCCAGCCGGCGGTCTTGAAGTCCTTGGCCGCCGCGGCGACGCCGTCCTTGTCGGTGGTGAACTCGTAGAAGTTGTTGTAGTTCGCGATCGAATCGCGCGGGGTCAACTCCTCACCGGCCACCGTGAAGCCCTGCCCCGCAGCCGGCTTCTGCACGCCCGGAATCGGCGGCTGCTCCGAGCTCACGGGATCGACCCCGTTGAACTTGCGGTATGCGAGGGCGGTGCCCGCCGCGGTGGCTGCCACGATCCCGCCGCGGATGAAGTTCCTCCGGTTCAGGTAGACGTCGGGCGGGGTGATCTGTGATTCGAGCGGGTCGGCCATGGCTCCTGCCCGAGCGTACGCGCCTGGGCCCGCCGGGTTACACCTCGCCGTCAGCCGATCGCGATGCCGAACCGTGCGTTCGGCGTCGCGCACCAGGTGTCGATCGCGCGCGCCACGGTGGCCTCCACATCATCCGTGATCTCCGACGTGGTCACCCACGGGAACGCATCGGCGAGCACATCTTCCAGATCGGCCCCTCGGGTCAGCAGGCAGACGCTGATCGTGAGGTGGGCGGCGTTCAGGAGCTCGATGGTCTCGAGCGGGGTGCGTGGGGCGAGCGGCGTCATCCCGCGATCGACGAGCCGATCGATCAGCCGCGTGCGGCGCGCCTCGTGGCTATCGATCACCAGGATCGGACGCTCGCGTGCCGCTGCGAGCGAGGTCTCGATCGCGGCCTCGATCGAGCCGCGCATCTCTGGGTCCACGCGATCGAACGCGACGGCGAGCCACCAACCCTGGTCGCGAGGTGCGGGTTCGACGCGGACCGTGCGCGCGCCGATCGTGCCTCGGCCATCGACCAGCGCGAGCTCGAGCTCGTGATCGGGATCCACGGGCTCCGTCTCGAGCTGGAGCAGCGCGCCCGAGCGAGACAGGTTCTCGAGCGTGCCGTGCAACGGGCCCGCATGCGCGTGCAACACGGCCGTGCCTCGTACCGGCACGCGCATCGCGCAGCGACGTTCCGACCAGCTCGCGAGTTCCTCTCCTCCCATGGCGCGCCCTCCCTCGTGGTTGCCGCGCGAGCATAGGCGAGCCGCTCGTGGCGCGATCACGAAATCTTCGCGTCCCGGCGCTTTGCCACGGGCGCACATGACATGCAGCGTCAATAGGTGAGGAGGGCGTCGAGGTGCCGGCGCTCCCACGCGCGCGACTGCTCGTAGTGCTCGAACTGCGACTCGTCGGCGAGGAACTCCCGCGAGTGGAACTCCCGACGCCCGTTCTTGACGCGGATGTCGTGGACCTGGTGCAGCATCTCGTGGAACACGATCCACTCGACGAAGAACCGCGGGACGAAGGCGCGATCGAGCGATCGATGAATCCGGATCAGCCGCTCCTCGACCGAGTAGCTGCCCATCTTGATGCTGTTGCGCCGGCGCGAGCGCCCGGTGCGCGCGCCCCACGTGATCGAGGCGTCGATCTTGCCTTCGAAGTACCGCGTGTTGATCTCGTCATAGATCTGCCGGAGATCATGGAACTCGCCCGCGGTGAAGATCACCTGCGCCGGCGTCCGGCGAGCGCGGCCACGGACGTGATCCGAGTTCGCATCGATGAAGTCGCCGAGCACGCGCGAGGCATCCGCATCGTTCTCGGCGATGTAGTGCGCGAGTGCGCGGGTGATCACCGGATCGGCATCCGCGAACATGTGGTGGAGGCGAACCTCGTACCGCTTCTCCCGCGGAAGCCGGCGGACCGAGATCATCGTGTAGCGGTTGTCGGTCAAGGTGACGAGCACGCGCCCCTTGGTCATGTGGGCGCGGATCCGGCGCTCCAGCGAATCCTGCGCTTCGAGGATCTCGGCCGGGACCGACGTGGTCTTGCGGGCACGGCGCATGGCCTCGACCAGCCCCACCGCGCGGCTCGCCCCTTCGCTCGTGCCGACCAACGATGCGCCGGCATTCGGGCCGGAGCACGGATCCGCGTGGGGGCTGGAAGGGGTGGCGGTCAACAGTTCACTCAACGAGGACTCCTGTTATTCAAGCACATAAGGAAGTAGCTGCCGACGACGTAGCTCACGCGACCCCGGGTACCCACCCGGGGGGAGCTGCCGTGCTGCGTCAATGGCGTCGTTCGCCGCCTCCCAACCCCATCGCCGCCAACAAGAAAATGCTATCGCGGCGCTGCGCGGTGGATCCACTTTTCCACAGGCAGAGGGATCGGATCCGATCGCAACTACTGGGAAAACCAGATGTGGGGCGGGATCGCACCAGGCCCAGGTCCAGTGCGCTATCGTGCCCGCCTCATGAGCGCGTTTCTGTCCACGCACACCCGGAGTCACAGCTGCGGCGCCCTTCGCACCGGGGACGCCGGCCAGACGGTCGTCCTGACCGGCTGGGTCAAGACCTACCGTGACCACGGCCAGGCCATCTTCGTCGACCTCCGCGACCGCGAGGGCATCACCCAGCTGGTGTTCGACCCGTCGTTCTCGCTCGAGGCTCACGAGGCCGCCGGCGCCCTCCGTTCGGAGTGGTGCATCGGCATCGTCGGCGAGGTCCGCTCGCGCGGCGGCAAGGTCAACGACAAGATGATCACCGGCGGCGTCGAGGTCTGGGTCAAGACGCTCGAGGTGTTCTCGAAGTCCGACACGCCCCCGTTCGCGATCGAGGACGACGTCGACACCAACGACACGCTGCGCCTCAAGTACCGCTACCTCGATCTGCGGCGCCCGAAGCTGCAGAAGAACCTGATCATGCGGTCGCAGATCACGCGCGCGACCCGGAAGTATCTCGGTGACAACGGCTTCCTCGAGATCGAGACGCCGTTCATGGTCAAGTACACGCCCGGCGGCGCGCGGAACTTCCTCGTCCCCTCGCGGCTCAACCCCGGCAACTTCTACGCGCTCGCCGAGTCTCCGCAGATCTTCAAGCAGCTGCTGATGGTCGCGGGGTACGAGAAGTACTTCCAGATCGTCCGCTGCTTCCGCGACGAGGACCTGCGCAACGAGCGGCAGCCCGAGTTCACCCAGATCGACATCGAGATGTCGTTCGTCACCGAGCCCATCCTTCAGACCATGATGGAGGGCCTGATCTCCACGCTGTGGCGTGAGGTGCTGGGGATCGAGCTCACCCTGCCCCTGCGGCGGATGACGTTCGCCGAGGCGATGGACAAGTACGGCGTGGACAAGCCCGACCTCCGCCTCGATCTCGTGCTGTGCGATGTGTCGGCGCCCTCGGCCAAGAGCGGATTCAAGATCTTCGAGAGCGTGGTGGCCGGCGGCGGCATCGTGAAGTGCCTGCGCGTCCCCGGGCCAGCCGAGAAGCTGTCGCGCTCGGTGCTCGATGGCCTGACCGACTTCGCGAAGTCGTTCGGGGTCAAGGGCGTGGCCTTCGCGCGCGTTCAGGAGGGCGGCGTCTGGCAGGCCCCGTTCGCGAAGAGCTTCTCGGACGAGGCGCGGAACGAGGTCAACCGGATCGCCCAGGCCGTCCCGGGCGACACCCTGATCTTCGTCGCGGAGCGGCCGAAAGTCGCGAACACGTGCCTCGGCGCGATCCGCCTTCACATCGGCGAGAAGCTCGGCCTGATCCGCAAGAACGAGTGGCAGTTCATGTGGCTGACCGATCCTCCGCTGTTCGAGGTCGACGATGCGACCAAGGAGATCGCGGCGGCGCACCACCCGTTCACGTCTCCTCGCACCGAGGACGAGGCCCTGCTCGACACCGAGCCCGAGAAGGTCCTCGCGCGTGCCTACGACCTCGTCCTCAACGGCGTCGAGGTCGGTGGCGGCTCGATCCGTATCCACCGTAGCGAGCTCCAGGCCCGCGCGTTCAAGGCGCTGCGGATCTCCGAGGAGGATCAGCGCGCGAAGTTCGGCTTCCTGCTCGATGCGTTCAAGTTCGGCCCGCCGCCGCACGGCGGCATCGCGTTCGGCCTCGATCGCCTCGCGATGCTGATGACGCAGGCCGAGTACATGCGCGACGTGATCGCGTTCCCGAAGACGCAGAAGGGCTCGGACCTGATGACCGAGTGCCCCACGCCGGTGTCGAAGAAGCAGCTCGAAGAGCTGTTCATCCAGGTCCGGCCCGATCTTCCAGTGAAGTAGACGCACCGTCCGGAGTGACGGAATCGTCGGACGCGCGCCCTGCCCCGGCGCGCGTCGTCGTATCGTGCCCACACCTTCAAGGGAGGATGAACCATGGGTCTACTTGGCAAGCTGATGGGTGCGAAGCCGGCGAAGGCGCCGACGGATGACGTGTTGCTCCTGCACTCGATCTTCTGCATCGCCGCCGCGGATGGATCGATCGAGGACAGCGAGGACGAGATGATCCGCGCCTACGCGAACACGCTCCCCGAGTTCCGCGACATGGACGGCGCGGAGTTCAACAAGGCGATGGAGCAGTCGGTCAAGATCTCGCACAAGTACAACCGCGACATGAAGTCGTCGCTGGTCGTCCTCAACGAGATCCAGAGCGACGCCGTGCGCAAGAAGGCGTTCGTCCTCGCCGTCGACATCGCGATGTCGTCCGGCGACATCGACGAGTCCGAGGAGGAGATGCTCGAGGCGATGCAGCGCATCCTCCGTGTCGACGACGCCCTCGCGACGAAGATCATCGAAGTGATCGCGCTCAAGTACACGAAGTGAGCGTGACGGCGGCGACCTCGGATATCCAGTCGCGCCGCGACCGGACGCTCCGCGAGGAGCTGGTGATCGACTGGGGCGTCTCGCACGCCCTGAAGAAGATCGACCAGGTGACCTCGGGGTTCGGTCTGCGGACGCGGCGGTCGCTGCTGACCGGTGCGCTCCGGCTGACGCGCGGGATGGCTCCAGAGCCCCACCGCTCGCTGGCGGCGTGCCGCGAGATCCTCGGCTGGGATCGCCCGGTCGAGCTCTACGTCAAACCCGACCCGATGGTGCAGGCGTTCTGCACGCGCAGCGTCTCGGGTCCGATGATCATCGGCCTGTCCTCGCGGATGCTGGAGACGTTCACCGATGCCGAGCTGCGGTTCGTGATCGGGCACGAGCTCGGCCACGCCGTGTTCGATCACTTCGCGATCCCGATGCCCGCCACGGCGACACTCGCCGACGTCGGCGGGAAGTTCGTCAGCCGCCCGGTTCAGCTCAAGCTGACCTGTGGTGCCGCGCCGCGGAGGTCACCGCCGACCGCGCCGGCATGGTGTGCGCCGGCGACGTGGAGCCCGCGGCCCACGCCCTCCTCAAGATCGCGAGTGGCCTGGGCGCCGGCGTGATCAAGCCCGACCTGGCGGCGTTCACCTCGCAGGTCGACGCGCTCCACGCCACACCCGCGGCGTGTGCGGACGAGCGCGACGAGGACTTCGTGCTCGACTGCTTCGACACGCACCCATACAGCCCGCTCCGTGTCCGGGCGCTGCTCGCGTTCGGGCGCTCCCAGGCGTTCGCGCGTGCCACCGGCGCACCGGCCGGCCAGATCGACAAGGGGATCGACAACGACGAGCTGGAGCGCCTGGTCGAGCACGACCTCAGCGTGATGGAGCCGACGTATCTCGAGGACAAGACCGAGGAGACCTCGGCGTTGATGCGCCGCGTGCTGTTCTGCGCTGGCGTGTGCGTGGCCGCGGCGAATGGCGAGATCGCGCCGACCGAGCTCCGCGCGTTGCGCGCCTTGCTGGGCGCGAAGAACGTCGACATCCCCGATGACCTCTCGGTGATCCGGCAAGAGCTCACCGACAAGATGGTGGAGGCGAAGGCCAAGGTCCCGTTCGCCGGGCGCGCGCAGCTCGTGCAGCACGCGACGATCGTCGCCGCCGCCGATGGGGTGGTGGAGGCACGCGAACTGACGGTGCTGTTCGACTTCGCCGAAGGGCTCGGGGTCGATCCGGTGGTGATCGACCACACGCTCGCCGGCGCCGCGGCCCCGATGGACTAAGCGAAAACCCCCGGGGGGAAGGCGGGGGGGGACCCCGGCGGCCGCCGCCCCCCCGGCCCCCGGGGCCCCCCCCCCCCGGCCCCCCCCCCCCCCCCCCCCCCCCCCCCCCGCGAAACCCGCCCCCCCCCCCCCCGCCCCCCCCCCCCCCCCCCCCCCCCAACCCCCAACAAAGAGCCCCCCCCCCCCCCCCCCCCGCCCCCCCCCCCACCCCCCCCCCCCCCCCCCCCCCCCCCCCCGACCCCCCCCCCCCCCCCCCCCCCCCCCCCCCCCCCCCCCCCCCCCCCGGGGGCCCGGCCCCCCCAGCTTGGCGCGGCGGCAGCGGCTCGGTGTCGTGGAACGGCGCGAAGTCGAGATAGCGCGTGCCGTCGGCGTCCGTCTTGATGATGTCCGCGAACCGCCGGTCGAACAGCAGATCTTCGGCCTGGTAGCTGAACCGCTTGTGCACGGTCGCGGCCAGGCGATCGTCGATGCCCTGAAACGTGACGATGATGTTGCCGGTGCCGGGCTTGAGGTCGCCTTCCTGGATCCCGTGCAGCGGGCTGGCCGCATCGATCGTGTGATAGACGGTCCACGACAGCGCGAAGCTCGGCTGGACCGGCGTGCGCAGCTGCAGCTCGTAGATCCGGCGCGTGCGCTCGCCACTCTTCAGGAGCTCGTCGCGCGTCAGATAGACGTGGACGCTCGCCTCGACGATCGCGGTCGTGCGCGCGTTGGCCAGGCGGAACATCAGCACCCGCTGGCCGTCGTACTCGCCGATGATCGCGACGTTCGAGATCATGACGCGGGCCGAGGGCGTGGAGAACCGGGCGAAGAACACGCCCGTGGTCAGCGCCGTGAACCCGAAGCCGAGGAAGCTCTCGATCGTGACCACGGTGTTCGAGAGCGTGTCCTCGGGGGCAAGGACGCCATAGCCGATCGTGGCGAGCGACTGCACGCTGAACCAGAAGTAGTCCAGGAAGCCGTGGACGTTCGAGACCCCGGCGTGGAACGCCCACAGCACGGTGGCGAACACGAGGTTGGTCCCGATGAACATCGCGGCGAACAACAGGACGATCGCCGTCCACGAGGCTGAGCGCAGGAAGTGATAGGCGTCGGTCGCGAGCGTGCTGCCCTCGCCGCGCGGGAGGTTGCGCCGCTCGATGATCGAGCGCCCGCGGCCATCCCGCACCACGTGAGTCTTGCTCGCCGCGTTCGCCAAGCTAGCCCAGCTTACGCCCGAGATAGACGATGTGCTTGCGCCCGCCGGTGCCGATCGCATGCCTGGCGACCTCGAACCCGGCGGCCTTGAACCGCTTCTCGTACGGCGCGTCGGCATCCTCGGACCACACCGCGAGCACGCCCCCGCTGGCGAGTGCGAGCCGCTGCCGGCCGAGGGCGGCGACGCTGTAGAACGGGTCGTTGCGCCCCTGGCTCGCGTCGTTGGGCCCCTCGTAGAGATCGAGCAGGATCGCATCGAACCGGCCGGCCGGGCTGCGGGCGATCAGGTCGGCGACATCGACGAGCTCGACCGTGACGCGCGGATCGGCGACCGCATGGTTGGTCGCGGGGCCGAGCGGCCCACGACACCAGGCGAGGACATTCTCGTTGAGCTCGGCGACCACGACCTCGGCGCCGGCCGGGAGCACGTCGAGCGCCGCACGCAGGGTGAACGCCATACCGAGGCCACCGACCAGGACCTTGGGGGCCTTCGCGCCCGCGGTGTGAGCGAGGCCGAGCCGCGACAGGGCCTCCTCGGAGCTGCGCGAGAAGCTGTTCATCAGGACGCGACCATCGATCATGATCAGGAAGTCGCTGTCGCCGCGCTGCCGCAGCTCCATCACACCGTCGATCAGGTCGACGCTCGCGAGCGTGATCCAGGGGCGCGCCATCTCGGGCGGCAGTATGTCAGGTCATCCAGGTCGGCGTGATCTCGACGGTCACCCGGATGCCGCGGCGGATCACCACCAGCTGGGCGGGCGCATTTGGGGGCCAGCTGCGGAGGGCACGGTGGAGATCGTCGATGCCCTCGATCCGCGCGGTCCCGAACCGGACCAGGAGGTCCCCATCGCGCAGCCCGGCGGCGGCCGCGGGGCTGCCCTTCTCGATCGACTGGATCTCCACCGCGGCGCTGCCGAGCCCGTGGTGGTACGCGAGCCGCCGATCGAGCGGGCGACGGATCGCGCCCACGCCGAGCCAGCCGCGCCGCACCTTGCCGTGCTGGAGCAGCTCGCCCAGCACCCACGCTGCGGTCTCCACCGCGATCGCGAAGCCGATGCCCTGCGAGCGCGCGATGATCGCCGTGTTCACCCCGATCACGCGGCCCGTGCCATCGAGCAAGGGGCCGCCGGAGTTCCCGGGGTTCAGCGGCGCGGTGTGCTGGATGACGCCATCGATCAGCCGGTTGCCCTTCCCGCGCAAGCTGCGCCCGAGCGCCGAGATCACGCCGGTCGAGACCGTGGACTCGAACCCGAGCGGATTGCCGATCGCGACCGCGAGCTGGCCGACCCGTGGCGTCAACGCGCCATCGATCGGGAGATAGGGATGCCCGGTGACATCGATGCGGACCACGGCCAGATCGGTGGCCGGATCGTCACCCATCACCTGGGCCTCGATGACCTCACCGGCAGGAGTGCGCGCGCGGATCTTCTTGCCGCCCGAGACCACGTGGCTGTTCGTCATCACGTAGCCATCCGGGGTGACCACGAAGCCCGAGCCCGCGCCACCGCCCATCCGGTTGCCGCCGATCTCGAGGCTGACCGTCGCCGGCCCTGCCCGCTCGACCACGCCGACGACCGCGCGCGAGTAGGCGTCGAGTAGGTCGGCGTCGTCCGGACTCGGAGCGGCCGCCGCAGCGCTCATGCGCGGCTCCCGAGCGTGACCTTCAGCGACAGCTTCGCACCACCGCGGATCAGCGCGAGCTCGACCTCCTCTCCCGGGCGCGAGGCGAGTGCCGCGCGGAGCGTGTCGGGGCCGGTGACCGGGGTACCCGCGACCGCGATGATGATGTCGCCGACGTAGAGGCCCGCCACGGCGCCGGGCCCAGCGTCCTCGAGGCTCGCGATCAGCGCGCCTTCGTCGGTGCCGGCGAGCTGAGCGAGCGCGCCGGTGAGCGCGGCTGGATACGCGCCGACGCCGAGGTAGCCCCGGCGGATGCCTCCGTGCGCGACCAGCTCGTCGACCACGCGGCGGAGCGTGACCGTGGGGACCGCGAGGTCCGCGCCGCGAATCAACGTCCGGGTGTTCATGCCGATCACCTTGCCGTCCGGATCGATCAGCGGGCCGCCCGCGAACCCACGCGGGATCTGGCGATCGGACTCGATGTAGCGATCGAGCTTGCCGTGATGCGGGGTCTCGAGCGCGGGGCCGAGCACGCCGATCGCGCGCAGCGAGGCCCGCGCCGAGCGCCCGGGGCGCCCGATCGCCAGGGCGAGGTTACCGACCCCGAGCGTCTCGAGCTCGCGGAACACCGCGGGGGTGAGGCCGCCACCGGCGACCCGGAGGACCGCGAGATCGGTGCCGGGGTCGCGGCCGATCACCGTGGCCTCGCGGTGCTCGAGCTCCCCATCCCCGGTGGCATCGGGAATCCCGACCTCGGTGCGATCGGGAGTGTGGAAGCTGGAGCTGATCACCAGATCGGGTGACCAGACGATGCCGGTACCGCCACCATGGCCGCGGGCCACGTGGACGACGGAGGGGCCGACCGCGGCGACCGCGGTGGCGAGGGCGTGATCGAGGGCGTGAAGGGCAGGTAGCGCCATGTGGAACTCTCTTTCTCGAAGCTCGAAGGGACCGTTGCCTTGCGACTCTGCGCCGCTCGGGAGCGCCCGCCTATCGGCCATTCAGCGAGGTCCTCGACGGAAAAACGGTGAGGTCTCGCTCGCCTGCTAACATTTCCGACAGGGTCCAGATCCCGCTCCTGCCTGTCCAGGCAGGGTTGACCTGGACGTTAGTCGTGTCCAAGTTGAACCCTAACGTTCGCGTCAGCCTGAGGAAGCCCCATGACCCGCAATCCCAATCTCCCGATCGCAGCGGTGAGTGACCCCATCAAGGTGGCCCTCCTGACCGATGACCCGTTGCTCCGCGCTGGCGTGTCCAGCCTGCTCGCCCAGCTCGGCTCGATCGACGTGGTCGATCGTGACCGCGCCGAGGTGGCGCTGTGGGACGCAGGGACCGATGCCGGCAAGACGCTGGCGCGGTTCAGCGAGCTGCGCTCGTTGCCGTTCCCGGTGGTCGCCGTGGTCGGCGATGTCTCCCAGGTCGGCCCTGCCCTCGCCGCCGGCGCACGCGGTGTGGTGCTGCGCGATCAGGTCGGGCCGGGCATCCACGCTGCGCTCGCCGCGGTCCGCAGCGGCCTCACGGTGATGGACACGGCGCTCGCATCGAGCCTGGTCCCATCGCAGCCCGTGCGCGCCGAGGGTGCGCCCAAGGGCCGTGGTGATCTCACCGAGCGCGAGAAGCAGGTCGTGCAGCTCCTTTCCGAGGGCCTGTCGAACAAGCTGATCGCGGATCGCCTGGGCATCAGCGACCACACGGCCAAGTTCCACGTCAACGGCGTGATGATGAAGCTCGGCTCTTCGACGCGAACCGAGGCGGTCGTCGAGGCGATGCGCCGCGGGCTCGTTCGCCTGTAGCCGGCAGCCATCCGAACACGTCGAGCGCCACCAGGCCGGTGTCACTGATCGTGACGCCCTCCTCGCCGAGCAGCTGACGCTGGACCGCCGCGCCCACGGGATCGTGGATCGCGATGCGTCCGCGCAGCTTGCCGGCCTTGCCGATCACGCGCTGCCACGGCAGCTGATCTCCGGGCTTGCTGGTCTTGAGCGCGGCCGCGGCGATCCGCGCACCGCCCGGGATTCCCGCGAGCTCGGCGACCTGACCGTAGGTCGCGACGCGCCCTTTCGGGATCTTCCGGATCACGGCCTTCACCGCGCGGAACAGCGCCTGGAGATGGGAAGAGTCCGACGACGCGACCACCGACCGAGCCTACGCCGTCACGGGCCGACGGTGGTGAACGCGGCGGTGCCGTTGGCCCACGCCTCGACCCATGGCTTCAGCACCACGCCCGTCGACGTCTGCGTCGCAGGCTGGCCCAGCCGCGTGTGCGTGTTGTCATCGACCATGAACGCCGCCTGCGTCCCGGTCATCGCGTTGCCGATCACGAGCGACGCGGCCTTCATCCCTGCGGCGTCATAGCCGAAGAACAGCGACAGGGTGCCGTCCTGGAGCGAATCGACGAGGCCGAGCCGACCGCCCTTCGGTGGTGGCCCGGCACGCCAGTGCGCTGCGGTCCGATCGAACTGCGTGCTGCAGTCCGTGCAGCCGGCCGGGAACCGCGGTGCCCAGCGGCTGTTCATGGTCCCCCACCGACCTGCCTCGATCGGGACCATCTGCGAGCCGTCGGCGAACGCGTGTGTGGTGACGTTCGGGAACGCCGCGGAGATCCGATCCCAGTTGAGCTGGACGCCGAACCCGCCGGCCGAGATGCCGATCGCGAACACCTCGCTCGCGGGAAACCCCGCGATCCGCCCGAGCATCGCATCGACATTGTTCGCCCCGCGGTGGTGCATGGTCCGCTGCTGGCCGAGCGCGTCGTAGACCGTGTCCTGGGTGCCGGCGTGCAGGTCGCCGGTGCAGTACGGCACGAACACCCAGGTCGCGTCGTGGAACAGGCTCGTGGGGTCGGTGCGCTGGAACATGAAGTTCGAGTCGAAGAACGTCGGGCGCACCGAGGCGAAGGTCTGGGCGTTGAAGCCATCGAGGTGCGAAGCCGTGACCGGGATCAGGATCCCGTAGCAGGCCGCCGCCTCCCAGCACCCGCCGCCGCCCTCGAACAGGATCACGAGCTTCTGCGACTTCGTGCTCGGGTTGATCGCGATGCCGGTCTGCGAACCGTTGCCGCACACCATCCCGGGCACGTCGACCCAGCTCCAGGTCTCGAGCGGGACGTCGTAGCCCGCGTCGATGCCGAGCGCGCCGTCGGTGGCGTCGGTCTGGACGTCAGCATCGGGGGTCTCGCCCGGCGAGCTGCCACATGCCGCGAGCGCGACGAGCCACAGGACCGCCCAGCACCTCGTTTGGATCGCACCCATCGCAGGCATCGCAGACATCGGGTCCATGATGCCTGCGATCCACGCCGCGGCGGGCGGCAATCGGCGGTATACGAGGGCCGGATGCGGATCACGGTCCTGTACTTCGCGGTGTTCAAGGAGAAGCTCGGGCGGGACGAGGAGGCCCTCGAGCTCACCGCCGGTGCGAAGGTCTCCGACGCGATCGCGGCCCTCGCGGAGCGGCACGCACCGATCGCGAAGCTCGCGGGCCGGTTCCGCGTGGCCGTCAACCAGGAGTTCGCACCCGAGGATCACGCGCTCGCCGACGGCGACGAGCTCGCGCTGATCCCCCCGGTCGCGGGCGGGAGCGATCGGCACGTGCTGCTGTCTGCCGCGCCGCTGTCGCTCGATCGCTGCGTGGCCGCGGTCGGCGGGCCCGGGATGGGCGGCATCGTGACGTTCACCGGCATGGTCCGCCGCCACAGCCGCGGGGTCACCGTGGAGCGGCTCGAGTACGAGGCCTACGGCTCGATGGCGCTTCGCGAGATGACCCGCCTGTGCGACGAGATCGAGGCGGAGATCCCCGGCGTACGCCTCGCGGTCGAGCATCGCACCGGGACGCTGCAGATCGGCGACCTCGCCGTGGTGATCGCCGCCGCAGCACCCCACCGCGCCGAAGCCTTCACCGCGTGCCGCGCGATGATCGATCGGCTCAAGGATCGCGTGCCGATCTGGAAAAAAGAATTCAGCGACGACGGCACCGAGTGGGTCGGCCTCGGCCCGTAGCGCGATTGCACTCGCATAGACGTCGACGTGGACTTCGACGTGAACCTGAACCTGAACGCCACCGTCGACGTTCTCATCGACGCAGCGCCGGAACACGCTCCACATTCGAGCATCCACCGGACCAGAACTCGGCGTCTCCCCACTCGTGCGAGTTCCTTGCCGTGCCAGTGCCCCGCCGACCGTCGAGGTCGACCTCCAAGGTAGCGTTCAGGTTCACGTTCACGTCAACGGACCATGTCCAAGTCAACGTTCCCCCTAGCGCCTGCTTCCTCAGTGCTGCTGATCGGTGCCCGCACCGGCCGCGCCCGCGGTGCCCGAGCCGGCGGGGACCTCGCTGTTGGGCGGCATCTGGGGCGCACCCGAGCCGGCGGAGCCGTTGTGCTCCTCGGTGGGGCCTGGGGTCGGAGGCGCGACGTACGCATCCACCGGTGGCGCGACGGGCGGCGGCGGATTGACGATGGTGGTTGGTGGCGTCTGGCCCTTGAGCGTGTCGTCGGGCGGCTGGACGGTCAGGTTCGGGCGAGAGTTCCCACCGGCACCCGGGTCATCCATGCTCGCGCTCTTGACCGCCGGGCCACAGAACTGCGCGAGCCGCTTCATGTCCTTGAAGTGGCCGTCGAGCTTGATGTGGAACAGCTTGTCGGGCCCGATGCTCGCGCCAGTCGTCGTCAGCGCGGCGTAGGTCTTCGGCTCCCGCTTCTGCAGCCCCTCGGAGCCCTTGAACCGGAGGCAGCCCGTGACGCTCGATTCGCCGAACTCCGGGGACAGCGTCATCGCGTAGTCGATGTGGATCTCGCCGTCCTGCGACTTCGCATCGAACTTGGTGAGCTCGAGCTGGCCATCCTTGATCGAGACCTTCGCGATCATGGTGTCGACGTTGATCTTGCCGAAATCGATCCCCTCGCCTGCGAACGCCTGGCTGCGCGCATTCTTCAGCTTCGGCTTGAGCTTGGTCTTGCCGTCGCCGATCACGCAGCCACTCGGGCACTCGAAGCTGATGTCCGCGACCGCCTTGGTCCAGTCCGGGGCGAGCTTGCCGGCCTTGTTCTTCTCGTTCGGGAGATCGAGGGCGAACTCGAGCTCGAGCTTGCCCGACATCGGCAGGCCGATCGCCTCACGCATCGGGAGGTTCGCCGCCGGGAGATCGACGCCCGAGAGATCGACCGAGACGCCGCCCTTCGACAGCGCGATCGTGCCCTTGAGGTTGCCGCTGGCGATCTTGGCGTTGATCCGCACCGAGGCCGTGCCCTTCAGCAGCGCGAGGATCCCGAGATCGACCTCGAGCTTCTCGACATAGAACGTGCTGACCATGTCGTCGGCCTTGACCGGCCGGGTGCGCAGGGTCACGGCGTTGAAGAACACCCGCCCGGGGATGATCCCGCGATCGACGCTGCCGATCGTGACGTCGTACTTCGCGCTGAGCGCATCGACGATCCGATCCTTGACGCGGTCGTAAGGGAAGGTCAGCTGCAGGGCGAACACGAACGTGACCACCGCCAGCACGAAGAAGCCGACGTAGCGCAGGACGAGCCGGGTGCGACGACCCAGGTGGGGGAGCTGGAGGGCCATCTCAGCCACCCTTCGTCTCGGCCGAGCCGCTGCCGGAGCCCGAGCCCTCGCCCTTCGGCGGAGGCTCCTTGGAGTACGTCGAGACCTCGAGGGTCGCGTCGAGCTTCTCCTTCGACTTGAAGTCGCGACGGACATCGAGCCGCGTGACGACCACGACCTTCGAGGCGGTCTCGACCTCCTGGAGGAACTTCTTGAACTGATCGATCGTCAGATCCGAGAGCTGACACGACACCGAGTTGGTGACGAAGCCGTTGCGGATGACCGCGTTGCGCGGCGTGGTGCCCTTGAGGGTGAAGCCAGCCTTCTGGGCGGCGTTGGTCAGGTAGGTGTCGAGGCTGACGGGATCGACGCCCATCGTCGCCACCACATCGTCGGCGGGCTGCGCCGGGCCGCGGGCCTTGAGATCGGCGAGCACGACGAGTGCCTTGCGCATCTTGTCGTTGCGGGTCTCCATGTTGACCAGGCCGTCGTGGATCGACAGCCCGAGCCAGACGATGATCGTGAGCGGCACGGCCACCCCGGCGAGGACGACGAGGCGTCGTTCCCGTGGGGAGATCCGGTCCCAGAAGTCTCGTGCGCGGTCGCTTACATTTGCCATGACAACCTCACATGCACGCCGCGGTGATGGTCAGCTTGAACTTCTTGGTGCCGTCGGCGTTGGTGTCGGTCGGCCCGCGATTGACTTCCTTGAAGCACTCGATCTTCTTGAGCTCGGTCACCAGCGTATCGATGCCCTCGGCGGTCTTGGTGGTGCCCTGGATGTCGACCTTGGTGTCGTCGATCTGGAGCTGATCGATATCGACGGTGATCTTGTCCTTGGGCGGGACCTTGGAGGACACCTCGAGCAGGATGTCGTACGCCGACATCTTCGGCAGCGGCGAGATCGCGCTCGAGCCTCCGGGCCCGTTGGAGTCGAGCACGGCCTCGGCGGTCTTGGCCTCGCCGAACTGATCTGCGGACTCCGCGGCGAGGCGCGTGGACAGGATCTTCTCCGCCTTGCGCAGCCGGTAGAGGTCCGCGTACGCGCTGCCGGCCGCGAACGCCGCGATCGCGAGCACCGCCGCACCGAGCGGCACGGCGCGCGTGCGCAGGAACGAGAGGTCCATCTTCACCGCGAGGGCACCGGACCGCAGGTCGAACTGCGGGCGTCCCCCGGCGGCGTCGTAGGCCATGCCGATCGTCATCGCGGCGCTGTCGATCGGGAGCTGACCCGACTCGGCGCCGAGCCGCGGACCGGCGAGTGCAAGTGTGTCCTCGGCGCTCGGGCGCCACACCGGGATCGCGAGCTGCTCGGTGAGGAAGTTCGCCATCCCGCGGAGCCGCGAGCCACCACCGACCAGCAACGCGGCGGTCGGGGTGAACCCCGTGCGTGCGCGACACGCCGCCAGGGTCTGGCGAAGGTCGCGGGCAAACGGAGCGAGCTCGCCGACGGTGACCGTGTGGATCCGCGCCCACTGATCCGAGGTCGCGGGCTCGGCCTGCGAGGCGATGAAGCCGTCGGAGTGCTTCGCGCGCTCGGCATCCTGCCACGGCAGCTTCCAGAACTTCGCGATCGCCTCGGTGACGTGCTTGCCCGCGCGCCCGATGCTGCGGCTGAACACGGCCTTGCCGCCCGCGACCACGACCACGTCGGTGCGATCGTGCCCGATGTCGATCACCGCCACCGCGCCATCGGTGCGGGCCTTGGTCATCGACGGCGTGCGCTCCACGAGCCGCACCGCCGAGCCACCACACGCGAGCACGCCGCGCGGATCGAAGCCGCACGACTTCCCGAGCTCGATCAGCTGCTCCGCGCGCTCGCGGCGCATCGCATACGTGAGGACGCGCATCCCCGTGGTGGTCGCAGCGAGGCGGCCACGCGTGGCATCGGCGGGCACCGCCGTCACGCCCGGCTCGGGCGGCAGCGGGATCGGCTCGAACGTGTAGACCATGTCTTCGAGATCGACGGGGACCACCCCCTCGAGCTCGCCGCCGACGGCCTTGTCGAGCTCGGCGCGCCGCAGGTTCTTGAACCCGAACTCGAGGACCTGCGTGAACACCTGGTCGCCATAGACCCCGATGTAGCCGCTGTCGTCGCGCAGCCGGAGCTCCTCGATCATCGAAGCGAGCACCGCCTTGGCGCGCGTCTCCGCCGGCTGCTCGCCCGGTGGCACGAGCCGCTCGATGACGTTCAGGAGCGTGGCGCCGCGCAGGCCTGGGCTGGCGACGGCCAGCTTCACGCTCCACGCGCCGAGATCGACCGCGAACACGCGACTCGCCATATCAGTCTTCCCTCAGGAACACCCATGCCCCTTTGGGCACAGGAGGTTTACGGACGTTCTGCAGGACGACCTTCGTGTCCCACACGCCCGTCAAGGTCGTCCGGATCGGCGGATACACCGGCGACCCGTCAGCATTCTTCTGCTTCCGCTCGATCTCGCCCCACGCCTGCACGCGATACGTGCGGCGCGGGCCCGCCGTGGCCATCTGTCCGAGCTTGGTCTTGTCGAGCTCCATCCCGACCTTCTCGCCCGACGAGATCCCTGGCACCCCCGCACTCACCGCCGCGCTCGCCTGGCCACCCGCCTGCGAGCTGGTGCCCGCGAGCGAGCCGATCTGCGCCGCGGGATCCTTCACGAAGTCGATGAAGTCATCGAGCGAGGTGAACGTCATGCCGAACTGCTTGGCCTTCGCGATCAGGCCCGCGAGCGTGAACAGCTTCTGCGGGTTCGCGAGGATCGGATCGTTGGGGTTCTTCGCGGCGAGGTAGAGGATCGCCGCGATCAGCTGGCTGTTCGAGAGCGCCGACAGGTTGGTCTTGCAGCCGCCGTACACCGTGAACGCGCTGCCGAACAGCGACCAGAACCGATCGTCGATGCCACGCGCGAGCTTCGCCTCGCCGACCGAGTCGAGGTAGTTGTTCTTCGGCTTGTACGAGTCCTTGAGGTTCTCGTAGCCATAGTCTTCCGTGGTCCCGCGATCGCGGACGCGGAGGCTGTTCGAATCGATGTAGTCGACGAGCGAGGCGACCTGGAGCGCGCGGTCGCGGCGATAGCCCTCGGCATCTGGCTCCTCGAACACCGGGTCGTAGGCCGGGAAGAACACCAGGGCATCGAGGGCGCTCTTGAGGGTGGCGGCGGTGGCGTCGTTGCCGTTCGCGCAGTTGATGTTGATCTTGTCGTCCTCGGTGGTGATCTGGCCGACGATGCCGCAGCTGCCGATGTCGGCGCCGAGGCCCTTGGCATCGCTCGCCGAGAACCCGACGGCAGCCTGGACCTCCTCGCTCGAGCCGCAGAACGCGAGCAGGACCTGATCGGCGAAGTCCGTGATCTGCACCGTGCCGCGCAGCTGCTTGATGTTGTCGATCCGCTGCTGGAGCCGGATCACCAGCTCGCTGAGGTTCGAGGCGGACTTCGCGAGGAAGTGCGAGCGCATCTGATCGCGGTAATTCGCGGCGGCGATCATGTCGACGTTGGTCGACGTGCCGAACTGATTGGAGATCACGAGCGTGATCGCGATCGCGATCAGCACGGTGACGAGCGCCACGCCGCGCTGCCGGCGCCGGCGCTTGCGCGAGACTGGCTTGCCGCCGGCCAGCGTGCGCTCCTTGATGAGGAACGACCAGATGTAGCGGATGGGCTTCATTGGACGAAGTTCAACGGCTCCTGCATGGAGATCCGCGCCTCGGTGACGAGCTTGTAGTCGTGGTCGCCGGGATCCTTGACGGTGACGGTGATCCGCACCCGGCTCGGCAGCCAGCCCTTGTTGCCATCGGACTGCGTGGTGTCCCACGTGTCCTGCCATTCGACGTTCTTCCAGTTGAAGTACTCGAGCTTCACCGCGCCGACATCGGACAGGAGGATGTCGTAGTCGCTCGCGAGGTCATCCGGCGGCTCGTTCGATTGCCGGCGCTGCTCGCGGCGCACCCAGTCCACGGCCCCGGGCTTGTCGGGGTTGTTACGGGACAGGTACTGGATCACGGTCTGCTCGGACTCGTTCGCATCCGCCCACAGCACGCGATGGCCGAGCGTGCTGAACCGGACCTCGGGGAGCTTGGTGCCGTTCTTCCCGACGAACATCGTGCGCGGGTGCGACTGGCTCGCATCCTCGTTGCGCGACAGATACGCGGCCTCGAAGTCCGCCACCACCCGCGACATCGCCATCCGCAGCTCGTGGTTGCGCTGCTCGTACTTCTCGAACGTCCGCTTGGTGTCCGAGGTGTTCGAGATCGTGCGCCACGCGAGGCCCATCATGATGACCATGATCGCGCTCGCGATCATGACCTCGATGAGGGTGAGCCCGAGCTGGCGGCGAGAGCGCATCACTTGGTGCTGCTCCCCTTGCCGGTGCCACTGCCGCCACCGATCCGGCGGCCACCGGAGCCCGAGCCCGAGCCCGAGCCCGAGCCCGACCCCGAGCCCTGGTCGTCGAGATCCTGCGAGCCGAGGCCGGAGAGGACCTTGTCCATCGCCGCCGCATCGGTGAAGTACGCGACCACGCGCATGTCGCGATCCGAGCCGACGACCTGCCACTTCATGTACAGGCTGACCTTGCGGATCGAGACCTTCAGGATGTTCTGGACCATCGAGTACTGGCCCTGGATGAACGAGGCGCCGGCCTTGGAGTCCGCATCCTGGCTGCTCGCGCCACCACCACCGAAGCCGCCACCGAGCATCGAGAGCATCCCGCCGAGCGCGCTGTCCTGGAAGCCGCCCGGGACCTCGGGATCGTTGGAGCCGCCGCTCGCCGAGCCGCGCGTGGCGCGATCCGAACCGGAGCCCTGCCCCGCGGCCGATCCGGAGCCCTTGCCCGCGGACATCGCCTGCAGCTTGTCCCAGCTGGGGAGCTCGACCTGCTCGATCTTCGCGCACCACGAGACGCCCGGCCAGCCCTCCTCGTCGAACGGCTTGTAGTCGGTGCACTCGTCGCTGGCGTCCGCGAGGCCGGTGTCGCTGAACCCGTCTTTGATCAGCGTCTCCTCGAGGTCGTACATCTTGGCGCGGGCGAGATCCGTGACCACGCCCATCATCTGCGCCTGGCGGGCATTGAAGATGCTGCCGGCCGCGCTCTTGATCAGCACGGTGAGTGCGAAGCCCAGGAGCGAGAGGCCGATCATGACCTCGAGCAGCGTGAAGCCGGCGCGGCGCAGGCGGCTCATTGCGGAGCCTCCGCGTCGCGCTTGGTATCGCGATCGCCCATCGCGTTGCGCAGCATGTGATCGTCGACGCTCTTCAGCGTGCCATCGCGAAGCTCGACGCGCCCCGTCAGCCCGAACACGAGGATCGTGAAGGTCTCGCTGCCATCCGTCATCTCGATCACCGACTTCTCCGAGGAGCCCATCGGGAAGAAGTAGATCGCGACGTGGCCCTTGGTCTGCCCCTGGTCGAGGTGCTGGACCCAGACCTCCTTGAACTTGATGCCCTTGTCGGACTTGAGCTTGCGGGCCCAGCCCTTGCCGGTGGAGTCGCCCGTGATCGAGTCGCTCGCCGGGATGCACGTGCGGTCGGCGATGTGGTGCCCGGCGACGGCGACCGCCCGCTTGGTCGCCTCCTCGGGATTGCCCGCTGCGAACGCATCCTCCGGGAGCTGTCCGAGCCGCTGCTTGCCGCGCTCGATCGCGTCCTTGGTCTCCTCGGGCTTCTTGTCGAGCTTCTCGTTGCGGACGATCGCCGTCTGCCCCTGACAGACCTCGACGAGGTACTGGTGATCCTCGAGATCGAGGATCACGCGATGCATCTCGCCATGCTCGATCGAGAGCTGGTTCGCGCGCCGCAGCACCGCCGCGAGCTCGCTCGCGTTCTCGACCAGATCCGCCTTCGTGATCATCCGGAACCCCGACCGCACGAGCACGGCCCCGCCACCAATGATCGCGAGCACGATCATGATCTCGAGGACGGTCATTCCCCTATGTGGGTGGCGGCGGTTCATGGCTTCACGCGGGCAAGCGGTGCGCGGCTAGCTCACTCCCACGACTTGATGTCGTCGGAGGTGCCTTCCTTGCCGTCCTCGCCGGGCGACTGGACCGCCATGCCCTTGGCGCCGGCGGGGAGGTTCTGGCCGCACAGCATCTTGAACTGACCACCCCACGGATCCTTGATGTCCTTGTTGTTCATGTACTCGTTGAGGTCCTCGAGCTTGTCGGGGCACGACTTGTCGGGGTGTGCGGCCGACCACGACGGGTAGGCCTCGAACGCGTACTTCTTGACGGTGGCGCGGGCGATGTCGCCCTTCGACTCGCCGAACATCCTCATGACGCGAGGTCCGACGACCAGGCCCATGACGAGCGCGAGGATCGCCAGCACGATCATGATCTCGAGGAGGGTCATGCCGCGCTGGGCGCGGCGAGCAGTGCGGGCGAGACGGGTGCGGATGTTCGACATGTCGGGGCTCCTTTTCACTTCGGGGTCACTTCGGGCCTGAGATCTGACCGAGGTCCATGATGGGTTGCAGGATCGAGAACACGATGAAGGCGACCGCGCCGCCCATGAACACGAGCATCATGGGTTCGAGCAGCGCCGTGAACCGGCCGAGCTTGGTGTCGACCTCGGCTTCATAGGTGGTGGCGACGCGCTCGAGCATCTGCTCGAGCTGACCGGCCTTCTCACCAACGGCGACCATGTGGATCATCGTTGCAGGAAACTGGCCAGACTTCTTCAGCGTCTGGGCGAGCGACTCGCCCTCGGTGACCGCCTTCTTGGCGTCGTCGATGGCGCTCTGGAGGATCACGTTGCCCATGATCATCTTCGCGGTGTCGAGCGAGCGCAGCATAGGCACACCGGCCTGCAGCATCGTGCCAAGCGTGCGCGAGAACCGACCGACGTTGATCGTCCGCACCAGCTGCCCCAGCACGGGCAACGACAGGACGAACCTGTGCCAGATCGGCTTGCCCTCCTTCGAGCTGCTCCACTTGAAGAACAGCACGAGCGCGAACACGAGACCGAGCGCGATCCACAGGATGTTCTTGCCCATGAAGCTGGAGGTCCAGATCAGGAGCCGCGTGTTCCACGGCAAGGTCTTGCCCTGCGACGTGAACATCGAGGTGATCTCCGGGATCACCTTGATCATCAGCACGGCCATGATGCCGACGCCGACGAACAGCATCACGAGCGGATAGACCATCGCGCCCTGGATCTTCGACTTCAGCTTCTGAGCGTTCTCGAGGAAGTCCGCGAGACGGGTGAGCACCTCGTCGAGGTTGCCGGCGATCTCGCCGGCACGGACCATCGACACGAACAGCTCGTCGAACAGGCGCGGGTGCTTGGCCAGCGCGTCGGCAAGCGACATGCCCTCGTTGACGTTGGTGCGGACCTCGGACAGCGGGGTCTTGAACCGCAGGTTCGTGACCTGCTCGACCAGCGCGCCGAGCGCCTCCGCGAGCGGGATGCCGCTCTTGATCAGGGTCGACATCTGGCGCGTGAACGCCGCGATCTCGGTCTTCTTGACGCCGCCGAGCAGGCCGCCGAGATCGACATCGCGGGACAGCCCGCCCTTCTTGGCGTTCTGCTCCTTGGCCTTCTTGCCGCCCTTGGACAGCTCGAAGCTCGTGACGTGTACGCCGTCCTTGCGGAGCAGCTGACGCAACGTCTTCGGCGACTCGGCGTCGCGCACGCCGTTGACGGACTTGCCGCTCGGCGAGATGCCCTTGAATGCGTACATCGGCATGGGTTAGTCCGAGCTCTCCACGGTGGTCAGCATGACCTCCTCGATCGTCGTCATGCCCTGCATCACCTTGCGCGCACCGTCGAACCGGAGCGCGACCATCCCGTCCTCGACCGCGGCGTTGCGGATCGAGCCGGCGTCCGCCTTCGCGAGCGCGAGACGGCGGACGGCATCGTTGACCATCAGCAGCTCGTAGATGCCGGTCCGGCCCTTGTACCCGAGCTGGTTGCAGGTGGCGCAGCCGACGGTCTCGAACACGGTGCCCACCGGCGGCGGGCGCATGCCCTTGACCGCGGGGAGATCGTACGCGCCGCGGAAGAACCGATCCGGATCGATGCCGAGCTCGACCAGCGCCTCGTCCGAGGGGCGGACCGGGCGCGCACACGCATAGCAGGGCTTGCGCACGAGCCGCTGCGCGAGCAGCCCGACCAGCGACGAGGCGACGAGGAACGGCTCGATCCCCATGTCGACGAGGCGGGTGATGCCGCCGGCGGCATCGTTGGTGTGGACGGTGGAGAACACGAGGTGGCCGGTGAGCGACGCGGTGATCGCGATCTCGGCGGTCTCGCGATCGCGGATCTCGCCGACCATGATGACGTCGGGATCCTGGCGAAGGAACGAGCGCAGGCCGGAGGCGAACGTCAGATCGATCTTCGCGTTGGTCTGGGTCTGCGAGATGCCCTCGAGCTGGTACTCGACCGGATCCTCGACGGTGAGGATGTTCTTGTCGGGCGAGTTGATCTCGGACAGGCACGCGTACAGCGTGGTGGTCTTGCCGGAGCCGGTGGGGCCGGTGACCAGCAAGATGCCGTGCGGGCGCGCGATGATCGCGCGGATCAGCGCGAGGTGGTCCGTGGCGAACCCGATGTCGGCGAGCCCGAGGAGCACGCTCGAGCGATCGAGCAGACGGATCGTGACGCTCTCGCCGGCCGCCGTGGGGGCGGTGGCGACACGCATGTCGACGTCCTTGCCGGCGATCTTGCGGCGGATGCGGCCGTCCTGCGGCAGGCGCTTCTCGGCGATGTTGAGGCCGGCCATGATCTTCACGCGGGCGAGGATCGATTGCTGGAACTTCTTCGGGGCCCGCTTGGCCTCGCGGAGCTGACCGTCCACGCGGTAGCGGACCAGGATGTCCTTCTCGCCGGGCCGGATGTGGATATCCGAGGCGCCCTCCTTGGCGGCCTGGAACATCAGCGAGTTCACCCAGCGGATGATCGGCGCCTCGTCGTTGGCGTCGAGCATGTCGACGAGCTCCTCGTTCTGGAACTCCTCGCCGCCTTCATCATCTTCCTTCTTGCCGCTCTCCTCGAGCTCGTGCGTGCCGCGGAGGCGCGTGTACGTCTTGTTGATGTGCTCGACGATCTTGACGCTCGAGGCGATCACCGGCTCGACCGGCTCGGACAGCAACACCGAGACCGCATCGATCACGTCGACCGAGTTCGGATCCGCGACCGCGACGATCACCCGGCCCGAGCCATCGCGGCCGAGCGGCAGGACGAGGCGCTGGCGCGCGAAGTTGATCGGGAGCTTGTCGATCAGATCGACCGGGATGTCCTCGGCGCGCGGCAGCTTCTCGAGATAGGGCATCTCGGACTGCAGCGACAGCGCGAACGCGAGCTGCTCCTCGTCGATCAGCTTGAGGCGCACGAGCACCTCGCCGATCAGGCCACCCTCCTCGCGCTGCTTGCCGAGCGCGCGCTCGATCGCCTCCGGCGTGATGCCACAGCGGCCCACGAGGATCTCGCCGAGCAGCGGCGTGACCGGGCCGATGTGTTCGCCACCGCCGCGCGGAATCGCAAAGCCAGGAGTCGCCATCAGCCACCGCCTCCCTTCTTCGCCGCCGGGGCCTTGGCCGCGGGCGCCTTCGCCTTGGGCTCCGCCTTTGGCGTGGGGGCCGGCTCCGGTGCAGGAGCTGGCACCGCGCCGGGGGCCGGCGGAGCATCGGGATCCTCGATCTCGGACGGTGCGTAGTCGAGCGGGCCGTTCAGCACGCGCTGGCGGGCGCCCATCGCCTTCAGGACCTCGAGGTCCTCCTCGACGGACTGCACCGAGCGGTTGATCTCCTCGACCACGCCACGCTTGCGGCGATAGTCGATCTTCGGCTCGTACTTCATCTCGTTGAGCGTGCTGAACGAGCGAACGAACTCCTCGCGCTCGCGCACCTTGCGCTCCCGGATCGACTGGAGGTCGAGCTGGTCCTTGATGATGTACGGGGTGAGGAGGATCAACAGGTTGGTCTTGCGCTTGGACTTGGTGGAGTACTTGAAGAGATACCCGAGGATCGGGATGTCGCCGAGGAGCGGCACCTTGGACACGTTGTAGATGTCCTTCTCCTGGATCAGGCCACCGATCACCACGCTCTGCTGATCGTGAACCACGACCTGGGTCTTCAGCTTGCGCTCCGTCCAGGTGGGGCCGAGCTCGGCGTCCTTGCCGCCGATGTCCTTGGTCTCCTGCTCGATCTCGAGGCGCACCGCATCGTTGCTCGAGATGTGGGGCGTGACGTTGAGCGTCAGGTTCAGCTTCTCGCGCTGGATGTTCTGACCGATCGAGCCGGCGAGGCCCTGCTGCCCGGTGGTAGCGCCGCCGAAGCCGCCGAACGACAGGCCGGCCTTGTACGGGATGTTGTTACCGACCGAGAACTCGGCCTTCTCGTTGTCGATCGCGATCACGTGCGGCGCCGAGAGGATGTTCGAGTTGTCCTGGCTCGCGAGCGCCTGGAACAGGATCGCGTACGAGGGGATGCTGGTGCCGAGCAGCGTCTGCGAGTTCGCGAGCGGCGCGCCGACGAGGCCGCCGATCAGGCCGGTCGCGGCCGCCAGGGTCTTGAGGTCGAGCGAGCGCAGGGTCGGGGTCTGGACGCCACCGAGCACGAGATCGCCATTGTTGATCGGCAAGCCACCGTGCGAGCTCGAGCCGATCGACAGGTCCTTCGACAGCTGGACCTCGAGGATCAGCGCCTCGATGAAGATCTGCCGGCGCGGCTGATCGAGGCGCTTGATCACGTCCTTGATCGCGATGTAATCGCGGCCGCTCGACATCACGATCAGCGAGTTGGTGGGCTTGTCGCCGATCACGCGGACCTGGCCCTCGAGCGAGGTCCCGAGGTCACCGGTCACCGGCGTGGGCGGCGGTGCATTGCCGGTCCGCGCGCCGCCTGCGGCCGCGCCACCGCGGCCCTGCCCGGCCTGGCCCTGCCCCATCGCGGCGTTGAGCGTGGTGGCGAGCTCCTCGGCGAGCGCGTTCTCGAGCGGGTGGACGCGGATCGAGGTCCCACCCTCGGTGTCGAGCGAGATGTCGAGACGCTCGACGAGCGCCTTGACCCGGTAGTACCCGGCCTGGCTCGACACCACGATCAGCGTGTTGGTCCGGTCATCGACCAGGATCTTCGAGGGCACCGCGCCCGCGACCTCGTCTCCGCCCGGCGCGCGAGCCCCGCCGCCATCGGTGGGGCCGCGCTTGCCGCTGACCGGCTGGGGCGAGCCGCCGCCGCCCGCCGCGCCTGCCGTGATGCCGAGGATCTCGTTGAGCTTCTGCGCGAGCTGCGTGGCATCGGCATGTGCGACCGGGATCGTGTAGATGCCGTCGCTGCCGCCGGGCACGTCGATCGCCTTGGCGAGGGACATCATGTCCCGGACCTGGCTGGCGTAGTCCGTGATGATCAGCATCGAGCCGGCGGTCTGGACGTTGCCCGCGGGCGAGCGGATCGAATCGAGCGCGCCGCGCAGGGTCTCGATCTGCGCGTACGAGGGACGGAGGATGTAGCGGACGATCTGGTCCTGGTTGCTCGGGGTGCCCTTCTTGTAGATCGGGACCGTCTCGCTCTTGGCGGTCGCCGATTCGACGATCCTCAGCATGTTGCCCTTGGGCACCACCGTGAGGCCCATCGTCGACAGCGCGACCAGGAAGACGTTGTACGCCTCGGCGGCGCTCATCTTGTTCGGCGCCATCACCGTGACCTTCTTGCCGGTCGAGACGATGCGTGGATCGAGGATGAAGTTCCGGCACGTGAAGCCCATCGCCCACGCGATCAGGTCCTTCAGCTCGGTCTCGGGCTTGAACGTGACGGACACCTGCCCCGTGCGCTTCTTGCACGGATACAGCGTCTCGTCCTCGGTCGCCGTGGCGCCGGCCGCCGGCTTCTCCGGTGCCGGCTGCGCGGCCGCGTAACGCACCGGGCCGAGCGGCCCGAGAGGCGTGAGCGACGTGAGGATCGTGACCACCAGCACCGAGGCCAGCGTGGTCTTTGAGGTCGAGTGTTGCGTTTGCATCGGATTAGTCCAGTTCAGCGAATCGTGTACTTGAGCGTGACGGGCTTGCCGCGGCGGGTGACCTCCATCTCCAGGGAGGTCGCCTCGCGCAGCTTCGTGTAGACCTCGAGCGCCTTGTCGGCCGTGGTGAGCTCGAAGCCGTTGATCGACTGGATCGTGTCGCCGTTCGTCAGCCCGAGCTTCGCGTACACGCTGCTCGGACGGATCGCATAGAGCTTGAAGCCATCGGGCTTGCCGTTCTTGACGGCCGGCACCACGCGCGCGCCCTTCGCGACCGCCATCGGGTTCGCGAGGACCTGATCGACGAGCTTCTTGTCGATCTCGTAGTTCGAGTCGTCGATCTTCTTGATGCCGTTGTCGATCGAGGCCTGGAGGTCATCGCCATCGCCGGTCGA
Source organism: Myxococcales bacterium (assembly GCA_016720595.1). Classification (GTDB taxonomy): domain Bacteria; phylum Myxococcota_A; class Polyangia; order Haliangiales; family Haliangiaceae; genus JABFXX01. The sequence goes on along the minus strand of JADKKI010000037.1, from coordinate 48,908 downwards.
GGGCGTGGGCTCGGCGGACGCGACCGGGGTGGGCGGCGGGGTGACGCCGACCAGGACGAGGCGCTCGGTGTGCCCACCGTTCTCGAAGTCGACGTACTTGAAGTGGATCTCCTTGAGCTTCCCGGAGGCGCCCGGCAGCGTGTCCCCGATCCCGAACGCGCCCTGCTTCTGGTTCTCCGTGTTGATCACCGTCGCGTACGACTCCTTGTCGTCCGGGGCGACCATGGTCGCGATCAGGATCAGCGGCAGCGACGTGTTCACGATCGACGACGGATCCGTGTTGGTCGGCGTGGTGGCCACCGGCGGCGTGCAGTCGGAGCAGAACATGTTGCGGGTCTGCATCTGCGACCCGTCCTTGTCGTGGTGGCTCTTGGTGGGGGTGGCGTCGGGCCGCACCATCGCGACGACCTTCGGGCCGTTCACCGGATCGCCCAGGAACTTCGCCTCGAGGATGTGCCCCGTCGCCTTGGCGGCGAACAGCGAGCACACCATCACGACGACGGCGCCGAGCACCCAGAAGTACCGCTTCACCAGATCCTGCATCGGCTATTCCTTCTCGCGATCGTCGTCGTGGTTGTCGCCGGCGCCCGCCTCGTCCGGATCCGTGGTCTCGAGCCGGCGATAGATGGTTCGCGTGGCGATCCCGAGGAGCTTCGCGGTCAGCCGCTTGTCTCCGCGGGTGTGCCGCAGGGTCTCGTGGATCACGCGCATCTCGATCTCCGCGAGCGGCATGCCGAGCGGGAACGTCAGCGACGACGCCGAGGCCGTCCCCGGCGCGGCATCGCGGATCTCGCGGGGCAGCGCGTCTTCGTCGATCATCGTGTGGCCGGAGCGCGTGAGCACGACGGCGCGCTCGATCGCATTCTCGAGCTCGCGGACGTTGCCGGGCCAGCCGTACTCGCTGAGGCGCTCGATCGCGGCGGCCGAGCAGCCGGAGATCGCCTTGCCGTTCTTCTCGGCATAGACCTGCACGAAGTGCTGTGCGAGCAGCGGCACGTCATCGCGGCGATCGCGCAGCGGCGGCACGCTCACCGGGATCACGTTCAGGCGATAGAACAGATCCTCGCGGAACCGGCCTGCCTTGACCTCGCCGGCGAGATCGACGTTGGTGGCGGCGATCAGGCGGATGTCGATGCGGCGGGTCTTGCCGCTCGCGCCGAGGCGCTCGATCTCGCCCTCCTGGAGCACGCGCAGCAGCTTGACCTGCACGTGGCGCGAGATCTCGCCGATCTCGTCGAGGAACAGGGTGCCGCCGTTCGCGGCCTCGAACCGGCCATCGCGCGCCGTGGCGGCGCCGGTGAACGCGCCCTTCTCGTAGCCGAACAGCTCGGCCTCGAGGATCGATTCGGGGATCGCCGCGCAGTTGACCGAGATCATCGGCCCCTTCGCGCGGGCGCTGTTGTCGTGGAGCGCGCGGGCGAGCAGCTCCTTGCCGGTGCCGCTCTCGCCGAGCAGCAGCACGGTGGCCTCGCTCGGCGCGGCCTGCATCACGATGTCCATCGTGCGGCGCCACGCGAGCGACGTGCCGATGATCGCGCGGCGGCGCTTCTCGGCCAGCTGCGCCTTCAGGCTGCGGTTCTCGACGAGCAGCGACTGCTTCTCGAGCGCGTTCCTGACGATCCGCACCACGTGCGCGCGCTTGAGCGGCTTGGTGACGAAGTCGTAGGCGCCTTCCTTCATCGCATCGACCGCGGTCTCGACCGTGCCGTACGCGGTCATCAGGACGACCTCGGTCTCCGGCGCGATCGTCTTGGCGGCGCGGAGCAGGTCCATGCCGGTGGTGTTCGGCATCATGAGATCCGTGAGCAGCACGCCCACGCGGTGCTTGCGCAGGATGTCGAGCCCAGCCGAGCCATCGGTGGCGGCGAGGACGGTCAGGCCCTCGCGGCGGAAGATCTTGGTCAGCGATTCGACGATCGCCGGCTCGTCATCGACCACCAGCACGATGCCGCCGTGCTCCGGGTCGGCCTTGAGCTCGGACGGCTCATCGGAAGCCGCGCTCCCGCCGCCATCGACCTGGGCCGCCGCGAAGCGACGGAACGGACTCTGCGCTGGCTGGTTCCACATACTCCCTGTCTGCATTAACAAGCCGTAGGCCAGTCCTGATTCCAGCCAAGTCGCGGGAATGATTGGCAGGAATTGGGGTCGCGAGCAAGGGTTCGTGCCACCGTGTCAGGACGTCCCAAGCGCGCTGACAATCTGGCAGAACGGCTGGCTGGGCTGCTGGAACAACGCCTCGCGGTCAGCTGGCTCTGGGCTTGGCGTCCGTGGAGGCCCGGGGCTTCCGGAGTGCCTCCGGGATCTGCCTGGGGAGGGTGACCGTGAAGGTCGTGCCCTCGCCGAGCTTGGTGTCCACGGTGATCGTGCCACCGTGGCGCTCCACCAGCTCGTGCACGATCGAGAGGCCGAGCCCGGTGCCTTCGCCGACGTCCTTCGTGGTGAAGAACGGATCCCAGATCCGCGGGAGGACCTCGGTGGGGATGCCCGAGCCGTTGTCGCCGATCTTCACGACCACGCTCTCGGTGTCGCCCGAGGTCTGGATCGTGATCGTGGCGTGATCGCGGCCCGAGAGCGCCTGCGCGGCGTTGGTCAAGAGATTCATGAACACCTGGTTGACCTGCCCCGCGTGGCCGCGCACGCGCCCCGGTGCGCCGAACTGCTTGGTCACCGTGACGTTGCCCTTCAGCAGGTGGCGGAGCAGCTCGAGCGAATCATCGATCGAGCGATCGACATCGAAATCGACGACGCTCTCGTCGTCGGTCCGCGAGTAGTTGTGGAGCGCCGACACGATCGCCTTGGTGCGCTGCGCGCCGCGCTGGACCACCTTGATCATCTCGCGGACGTCCTTCGCCGCTTCGCTGCGGGCGGCGGGATCCGCGCTGTCGATCTCGCCGATCGCGTCTTCGAGAGGACCGACGGTGTTGACGATCGCGTTGACCGGGTTGTTGATCTCGTGCGCGATCCCGGCGACCAGCTGACCGATCGAGGCGAGCTTCTCGGACTGGACGAGCTGCTTCTGCGCGCGCGTCAACTTGTCGAGCGCCTCGGCCAGCTCGCGGTTCTTGCGAGCGAGATCGGCCGTTCGCATCTGCACGGCGCGTTCGAGATCGAGGTTGACCTCCTCGGTGGAGCGCAGCTTGTCGCGCAGCGCGCGGCGCATCTCCTCGAGGGCGAGCGTGAGCCGGCCGATCTCGTCGCCCTCGCCGCCCGAGGCCACGGGATCCGCGAGCTCGCCGCGAGCCATCGCATCCGCGCGCTGCTCGAGCCTGCGGATCGGCGCCATGAACTGCGACACCGTGAACGCCACGATGCCGCCGCACGCGGCGAACAGGATCAGGAAGAACACGAGCAGCTCCTTGAGCGGCCGCACCATCGATTCGCCACGGCCGCGGTAGCTCGGATAGAACACCGCCACGGAGCCGAGATCGTAGCGGCCACCGCGCCAGCTCAGCACCAGGCGATCGGAGCGGCCGGTGAGCTTGGCCTCGGCGATCGCGATCAGGCGCGCGTTCGCCTTGCCGAGCTGCGCGCGCACGTACCACGGCAACGGCGGCGCGCCGACCGGACCGCCACCTACAGCGACCAGCTTGTCGCCATCGTCGACGAAGTACATGACGGGAGCCTCGGGCGCCGCCACCGCGACCCGCCGCATCGCGGTCTCGACCGAGTCCGGCGTGGGAGGATGCGGCTGCGTCGCGATCTCCGTCTGCAGCTCGGAGTGCAGCCATGCGAGGCCAACGCGAGACTGCCGGCCGGCGGCATCGTTCGCGAGGTTCTTGTACTGGACGAAGCCCCACAGCAGCGCCATGCCGCACGCGAGGAGCACCACGCCGCCGAACGACAGCAGGAGCTTCGAGCGCAACGACAGCGACGGCGCGATGCTGCGGACCGGCACGCGATAGCGCTGCGTCAGATGTGCGAGCAGCGGCCGGAGCACGTCCCGGTGCCAGAGCTGCTCGTAGATCGCACCGGCGATCGTGAGCACGCCGGTGGCGACGGTGAGGATGATCGTGTCATCGACATCGAACCCGAGGTGGAACCGAGCGACCAGCGCGCCGGTGGTGGCGATCACGACCCACACCACGATGGTCAGGAGCGCGAGGCGGTACGGCAGCGCCTGCGCACGGCGATAGATCACGGCGGCGGGCGGCGCATCGGTGACGCTCTCGCCGCGAGACACGGCGAGGTACCGGCGGAGATCGAACGTGAAGATCCGCGCGAACCATGCCCAGCCGATGAGCCCGATCAGCGCCGCGATCGGATAGTAGGTCTGGAGCTGGAGGTACTGCTCGCGCGTGATCGGCACGAAGTAGTAGGCGAACGCCGATTGCGACGCGAGGATGCCGCCGGCGACGATCATCGCGACCAGCGTGAACCGGCGGAAGTGACTGTCGTCGAACCGCTTGAGCGGTGAGCCCACGGCGAACAGCCGGCCGCGGACCTCGCCGAGGATCTGCGCCCACCACACGGCGCGCACGCAGGAGACGATGTACGCGTGCACGGCGGCGAGCGCGGTCAGCTCGCCGATCCGCTGGACCGGCCAGTCCTCGTACATGTGGAGGAACACGCCGGTCAGGCACGCGGCGCTCGCCCACACGCCGGTGCGCAGGAGGAGCACGCGCATCGGCCCCTTGAGCGTGATCCGGTACGCCCGCGCCGCGAGATCCTTGTGGACGCGCTCGCCGCGCCGGCGGGCGACCACCGCCTGCCACAGCGGCAGGAGCCACGCCGTGATCGCCGCGAGCCACACCACGCAGGCGCCGATGCCGACGGGGAGCGCGGTGCGGAGCAAGGTCTCCCCGCGCAGGTCGCCGAGATCGAACGCGATCCACAGCGGGTAGCCGATCCCGAGGATCTCGAGGAGGCCGAGCAGCACGGCCGGCAGCAGGAAGCGACGCTTGAACGGGACGCCAGAGAGCGGCGACGACGACGGCGCCGCGGCGACCTCGGGCCGCGAATCCCGGCTCGAGGGCGAGCCCTCCGGTGTCGGTTCTTCCCCGCCAGGCATCCGCCGCCAAGGATAGCCTGGCCGGGGAAACCTATGGATCATAGAGGCATGATCCGTAGGGTGCGCGGGATCCAGGGGGCCACGATCGCACTGGGGATGCTCGGCAGCCTCGGAGCGGTGCGCGCCGACGCGCCGATCACCAGCACCGACTACGCGATCGAGTTCTACGACGGCGTGGCGATCGGCAATACCGCGCAGGTCGGCATGGGTGGCGCCGGGGCGGCGCTGATCGTGGGCACCTCGGGTGGCCTGCTCAATCCGGCGGCGCCCGCGGTGCGCCAGACCACCGACACCGACACCTGGAGCTGGGACTATCACTTCGATCTGCTGAGCGGCCGGTACTCGCTCGACTACGACAACAACGGGCAGGACGCGACCGGTGGCGCATCGCTGGTCACCGGCGGCCTCGGCGGCCGCTATCACGAGTGGGCGACAGCGGTGACGATCACCGCACAGACTGCTCCGGTCGTGGGCGCGATGCGGCCACTCGAGGCCCAGGCGCTCCGGGCGCGGTTCATGGTGGGCAGGTACTTCCCGTCGCGCGATCTCGCGATCGGCGTGGGTGGCCAGACCGTGTCGTTCCAGATCACGCCGACCGGCGAGGCGCAGCTGTTCCAGGTGACGGGCGGTGGCCTGATCGCCGGCGCGACGTGGCTGCCGAAGTATCGCAACTTCCGGATCGCCGGTGCGTGGGAGAGCCCGATCCTCGGCGCGGACGTCACGAGCACCTGCGATCCGACGAACTGCGAGGGGTTCATCCTCCCCGAACGGATCGCCTCGCCGTGGCGCGTGGTCGCGGGGAGTGCGTACCGGTTCGCCGCCACGGAGTGGAACCAGCTCGTGGGCGGGACGTTCCGCGACGAGCCCTCGCTGACGCTCGCCGCAGACCTGGTCGTGGCGGGGTCGAGCAAGGATGCGTACGGCATCGAAGCGTTCGGCATGCAGCAGCTGCAACGCGCGGGTCGCCACGCCGCGGTCTCGCTCCGCGCGGGCGCCGAGTACGAGTGGCTGCCCGGGCGGCTGCGCTGGCGCGCCGGTGGGTACTGGGAGCCCGAGCGCTTCGTCGGCGTCGGCGGGCGGATGCACGTGACGTTCGGCGCCGAGCTGCGCGTGTTCGAGTTCCACATGTGGGGGCGGCGCCGCGGCCGCCTCTCGTTCACCGCCGACATCGCCGAGCGCTATCGCAACACCGCGCTCTCGATCGGGTTCTGGCACTGACGCGCGCGTGCGTGAGGCTTGCAAGATAGCCGGCGGATCCGGTGGCTACTGCCCTAGGCATCGAGCATCGTCGCCTCCATGTCGAAGCTCCGTGTGTCTGCCCTGGTCGCCCCCCTGTTCGCTGTCCTCGTCGCCTGCGGTGGCAGCAAGCCCAAGGCCAAGCCGCCTGCCGACCCGGCGCCCACCGCGGCCCCGGCCGAGCCGGCCAAGCCCGCCGAGCCGCCGAAGCCCACCGACGAGATGCTCGCGGCCTCGGCGCTCGCCGAGCAGTACGCGACCGGCAAGGAGGTCTACGCCAAGGCGTGCGCCAGCTGCCACGGCGACAACGGCGAGGGCAACCCGAAGAACCCGCCGCTCGTCGGCGACAAGGCGCTCCCCGAGAAGGCGACATTCGCGAAGGCCAAGCTCCGCAAGAAGGTCGCGTTCAAGACCGCGGGCGACGTGTTCGCGTTCGTGAAGGCGAAGATGCCGATCGACAAGCCGGCCTCGCTCTCGGATGACGAGTACCTCGCCGCCGTGGCGTGGTTCCTCAACGAGAACAAGGTCGCGCTCGACAAGAAGCTCGACGCCGAGAACGCCGCGACGATCAAGCTGCGCTAGCGCCTGTACTCCGCGAGAGGTTGTGCCCCCCGGGGGGGCGGTTTCTTGGTTTGATCTCGCCGGTGCGGTCCCCCCACGGACCCCCCCCACGATCAACGCGCCGCTCATCGGGTTGCCGTCTGCGCACAGGTCCTCGGTGCCGTGCCGGTAGCGGGTGCGCACGAACGTGGCGACGTACGGATCGAAGCACGTCGCCGTGTAGACCTGGCCCCACGCGACCGCCGCGACCTGGATCTCTGGGGGCATCAGCGGATCCGCCGCCACGATGATCCGGTTGCGCACCGGCGCGGCGCAGGTGGAATCGACGCTGGCGTTGCGGGTGACGTCCTCGAGCGCCGCGATCACGTCGGGGCAACCCGCCGGGCAGTTGTAGAGCAGCGCGACGCCGCCGTGCTCGAGGTTGTGCACGTAGTAGCCGCGATCGAGCTGCTGGTAGTGACGGTCCCAGCCGGCCCAGGTTGGATAGTGCGCGCCGATCGCCGGCGGATTGCTCGACCACGAGATCGGGGTGCCGATCGGCATGTGGACGCCCGCCTCGTTCGCCACGCTCTCGACGAGGCCGTCGCAGCCGCCGAAGTCCTCGGGTGGAGGAGCCGGATCGTCACCACAGGCGGCGAGCCAGGCCAGGCCGAAGCTCACGAGACCGGTGCGCACCACGCCGCGCAGCTTAGCGCGTCCGGCGGCGACGGCGCACCCCGAGGGCGGAGGCCACGATCATCGCGAGCGGCACGGCGCCGGAGGGCGAGCCGCCGGCCTCGCAGCAGCCGGCGCCCTTGCCGGTGGTGCCGGTGCCGGCATCGATGGTGTCGCCGTACTCGGTGACATTGCCGCCGTCGGGGTTCGAGAACACGTTGAACTCGGCCGAGCAGATCGAGTTGCCGCGCCGATCGGTGGCGCACACCCGGTAGTGCGTGAAGCTCGGCAGCACGGGCGAGGCCCACAGGTACTCGCCGTACCACTGCATGTCCGTCATCGTGTCGGGCGGCGGCGCGGACTCGAACACGAGCGGCGCGGGGCCATCGTGCTCGATCCACACGCGCTGGAAATCGTGCGCATGCGACGGGCTCTGGTGATCGTGGACGCGCGCGCGGACCACGCCGGTGAGGCGGCCGAACGCCTTCTCGATCGTGATCGAGGGCGGGACGATGTCGATCGCGACGGTGGTGCTGCCGAGCTGGACCTTGTCGGGGAACGCGGACTCGCCCTGCCCTTGCAGGAGATCGAGGCGGCCATCGCCATCGAGATCGGCGGCCGCGAGGCCGAGGGTGGCCAACGTGTCGTTCGGGGTGGCGTTCGGCGCGAGGGCGAACACGCCGGAGGTGTTGATCAGCAGGCGATCGGCGCCGAGCGATCCGATCAGGAGGTCGGCATCGCCATCGGCGTCGACATCGAGCCACACGGCGACGTTGTCATCCGCGTTCGCCGGATTCGCGGTACCGGTCAAGCGCGTCGCGCTCTCGTCGGTGAACACGCCGTGCCCGTCGTTGACGAAGATGTGCTCGCGGAGCTGCGCGCCATCGTTGATCGTCGCGAGATCGAGATCGCCGTCGCCGTCGATGTCCATCGGCTCGAAGTCGTAGTTGTTGGGGAAGTGCGGCAGTGCGGCCGGATCGTCGGTGAAGTGCCCGGTGCCGTCGTTCCGGAACAGATAGCTGGTCGAGCAGAACTTGCAGGCGATCAGCGCGTCGAGATCCCAGTCGTTGTCGACGTCCACGAGCTCCACGTCCCACGACCAGTTCACCAGCTGCGCGGGCATGTGGGTGGCCGTCGCGTCGGTGAACGTGCCCGAGCCGTTATTGAGGTAGAGCCGCGTCGGGCCGCCCGGGCCGTTCATCGTGGGGTTCGCGGCGCCCCAGTCGGAGAGGAGGAGATCGAGGTCCCCATCTCCATCGACGTCACCTGCCTCGAGATCGCCGATCGAGGTCAGCTGCTGCGGCAGCTGCGCGCTGGCATCCGTCCAGCCGGCCGGGCCGCGCAGATAGAGCTTGAGCTGGGTCTGGTAGGCGCCGCCCGTGATCAGATCGAGGTCGCCGTCGTGATCGACATCGATCGCCTTGATCACGCGCGACAGGCCGGTGAACCCGAGGACTGCTTGCGCCGAGATCTCCTGGCAGTGCGTGCCGGCGGTGCCCCAGCCGCCGAGGTTCTTCCAGATCCGAACGGGCTCGGGCGTGCCGGGGCTCGCGTAGTTACCCCCGTTGGCGATCAGGAGATCGACCAGGCCGTCCTTGTCGACATCGGCGAGCTCGACCTTGTTGCTCCACTCGGCGGTGGCGCCGATGCAGCTCCCCGTGGCATCGGTCCAGCGCTGCGCCCTGGCAATTCCAGGGGTTGCCGCCGTGACCACGAACACCACGACCACCAGGACCAGGATCCGCACCATGCCGGGACGACACCACAGGTAGCGGCGCAAGGTGTGTGACAGCCCGCTGACAGCTGCTCTTGGCTGCGCTTCGAGTGCTGCGTAGCCGGCGCATCGAACGGAGAGGTGACTTGAGGGCCGAATCGGCTGACCGCCGAGGGGCCGGCGTACGGTACGCGGCATGAAGCGCCGTACGTTGCTGACGCTCGCGGGAGGGGCCGGGGCCGCGGTCATGATCGGCCCGTGGATCGGGCGCTCGAGCGCCGCGACCTTCGGGGCGTTCCCCACGGGCACGGGCTCCGTGCAGCTCCCGGTGGCCCAGCGCGCGAAGAAGGTGCTCGAGATCTTCCTCTACGGCGGGCTCTCGCCGTGGGAGACCCTGTACTTCGTCCGCGACTACGGCACCGCGGCCGATCCGCAGTATCCGAACTCGCAGTACTACGCGCTGTCGCAGACACAGGCGCTGTCCCAGTGCGGCAACGTGGATCAGGCCCGCCCGTTCGCGACGGATGCGAACTCGGCGATGGTGGAGCTCGGACCGTTCGCCCACCGCCTGTATGCGCGGGCCGATGTGGCCTCGCGCATGCGCCTCGTGGTGCAGCGTCACACGCTCGAGCCGCACGAGGCCGCGGTGCCGATGGCGCTGACCGGGCGCCCCGTGGGCCAGCCGAACGCCGCGGGCCTCGGCACACACATCCAGCGAGCGCGGATCGATGCCGGCGCCACCCCGGGGCGCGCCTCGCCGCACTCCTACGTGTTCGCCACCGGCGGGATCTCGAGCGACAACATCGCCGCGGCGGCCGCCTCGGGCACGCACCCGGGCGGCGCGCGACCGCTGCTGATCAAGACCGACAACGCCTCGCGGTTCACCACGCTGCTCGCGCGCAACGCGGTGGGCGCCGGCCGTGCACAGCACGATGCCCTCGTGGGCGCGTACCTCGATCGGTACAACGCCCGGTTGACGTTCCCGGGCCACGGGCGGGTCCGCAGCGCACGCACGGATGACTTCGCGGTCGCGTTCAACACCACGAAGAACGTGGGTGCGATCGAGAACGTTCTGTCGAGCGACCTGTTCCAGAGCCGCAACGGCACCTCGTGCGGCGTCACCGATGTCAGCCTGCCGCTGATGGGGCTGACCGCGGCGGTGAAGCTGTTGACCAACACGTCCGAGCCGGCGTCGTATGCGTGCGTCAGTGACACCGGGCTCTACGAGGCCTCGGGCGGCGGCGGCTACGACACGCACACCGACAACGCGGTCGACACCGCGGTCAACTTCGACAACATGCTGCAGTCGCTGCTCGGGATGATCAACGGGCCGAGCGAGAACCGTCCGGACAAGCTCTCGCTCGACGACACGCTGATCATCCTCAACACCGAGTTTGGGCGCACGCCGGGAAAGCAAGGCGCGAACGGCCGCAACCACCATCCTTACGGCTACGTCACCGCGTTCATCGGCGGACCGGTGACCACGGCCTTCAAGGGTGTGTCGGGCGCGATCGGGCGCGATGGCAAGGCGAGCTCCACCGGGTTCGCCTCCCCCGCGGAGAACCGGATGGCGGCGCTCCTCGCGCTCGGCGTGTGGCCGTTCGCCGCCGAGGGCTTCAACGTCGCCGATTCACCCGGCGCGACCAACGAGCTCGATGCCGCCCAGAAAGCGATGACCAAGTTCCTCGGGAGGACGCTGTGATGCGCTCCGCGCTCCTCCTCGTGGCGCTCGCCACCGTCGCAACCTCGCTGCTGCCAGGCTGCGAGGGCTGCGGCAACGACACCAACCCCGGCACCGATGCCGGCCCGGATGGCCCCGGCGACAACACGTTCGATCAGTGCGGCGGAGATCCAGCCTCGTTCGCGCGGCAGAGCTTCCTCTCGCTGGTGGGCCGCCGGCCCAAGAGCCAGGCCGAGGTCAAGGTCTATGCGGACCTCTACCAGGCGGCGGCTGACCTCGGCGATGACCCGAAGGACACGGTGGCGCGCGCGATCATGACGCGGCCGGAGTTCTCCGAGCGCTGGGTCAACGTGGCGATGGACGCGCTGCACGTGCAGCGCCTCGACATCCAGAGCGAGGCGGACTGCTGGGACGAGCCGCTGCGCAGCACCGTGACCCCTGCGCTCGCGATGGCCGTCCGTGACAAGAGCGCGCCGCAGAGCGCGGATGGCACGAGCTTCACGATGCTCGACCTCGCCCGCAGCGCGATCGCTCTCGACGATCTCTCGCCGATCTATCGCGCGCAGCTGTTCTCCCTGGTCAGCCACCCGATCCCCGCGGCCAACGTCGGCGCCGTGGATGCGGAGCTGGCCCGACGTGAGGACTTCGGCTCGACGTTCGACGCCAGCTACCTGCACCGCGACTCGGTGTGCCTCGGTTGCCACAACAGCGAGGCGAGCGTCACGGACTCCGACGATCCGGCGCTCGATCGCCACTGGCCGGTGCCCGGGCTCGCCGAGAAGGCAATCTACGGCCAGTCGATGGGCGTGACCAACGAACGCGCGCACGCGGCATTCCGCGTGGACAACTTCGTGGACAACGGCAGCACGCGGCCGTGGGGCTGGAGCACGCGGTGCGGCTCGTTCGCGGCGCCGGCCTCGCTCGGTGATGACATCGCCGGCGTCGATGGCAAGCTCGCGAGCGCCACCGGTAAGCGCTCCACCGTGTACGACGTGGAGGCCGCGCTCGCGCGCGGGTTCGCGGCGCTGCGCGGGGTGGCGCTCCCCGGCGATGCCGCGATCACGGATCCGGACACCGCGCTCGCGTGGCTGGTGACGCTCAAGATCACCGAGGACGTGTGGCAGAAGGCCACGGGCACGCAGCTGACGATCGCGAACTACTTCCCGCGCAACGAGGCGGCGAGCAAGGAGCTGTATCGCCTCGCCACCCGGTTCGCGCAGAGCGGGTACTCGCTGAAGGCGCTCCTCGCGGCGATCGTCAGCGGCGACTACTTCAACCGCCAGGCCCCCGACGCGGGCTGCGGCCCGAGCCCGTACACCTATCCCAACGTGTTCGACCCGTGGGTGATCTCCGATGCCGACGAGGCGCGCCGGAAGAATGGCCCCGGCGATGCGGTCACCGCCGTCGATGCGCGGACCCTTGTCACGGCGACCTCCGCGGCGCTCGACTGGGGTCCGGCCCCGCTGCTGTCGCGGTTCCCCGACTACGGCGAGAGCTGCGTCAACTCCACGACGTGCACCCGGCTGATGCAGCTGTGCCAGACCGGGCAGTGCTGCACGTCCGCGATGGCCTGCCAGATGGGCGCCCCGATCCCGTACGAGGAGCTCGGGTTCCAGCGCGGCGTGGGCATGTTCCTGCGCAACAGCGAGCGCGGCTTCCGCGGCCTCGATTTCCAGGCGCGACTGTCGTGGGAGGATCGCTATGGTGCGTGTACGCGCCCGGGGTGGGTCGCGATGGACTTCGTCGATCGGCTCGCCGCCGATGGCGCGGCCCATCCCACGGCGACCGCCGCGGACCTCGTCGCCGCGCTGAAGGATCGCCTCGTCGGCGAGCCCGCGATCGCGGATGGCGCGGAGCACGATGCCCTGACCAGCATCGTCGGGACGCTCGACGGGCCGGCGAGCGCCGTGACACCGGCGAGCCTGCGCCAGGTGTGTGCCGCGCTGCTCGAGTCTCCGCAGTTCCTGCTGCAGGGGATCGCCGGCGCCGGCGGCGACCTGCCCGTGCTGACCCCGCCCGGGCAGACCTACGATGCGGTGTGCGATGGGCTGTCGACCACGGGGCTCGGGATCCCCGGCCGCGTGGTGACCTGTGGTGCCGGCACGCTGACGCTCGCCGCGGCGCGGATCGCGGCGCCGGTGGTGGAGCGCGCGAGCGTGATCACGCCCGAGCCGCCGGTGCGCGTGCGGCTGGCTCCCGAGGGCGAGCGCGAGCGCACCCCGGCGCCGACGCATCGCCGGCCCGCGATGTAGCGGCCCGTGTTGCGGCGAGGATGCGTTTGCGCCATGGTCGGGGCGCCATGACAGCTATCCGTGTGAACGCCGTCCTCCTCAGCATCCTCGCGCTCGCGGCCGGGTGCGAGCACAAGAGCAAGAGCAGCGAGCCCGCGCAGCAGCCGCCGGGCGGCCAGACGCCGCCGACCACGCCGCCGGCGAACAAGACCGCCGAGCCCGCGCCCCGCGAGCCCGGCCCGCCGGCACCGCCTCCTCAGGCGCAGGCGCCCGCGTCGCAAGACGAGGTCCGTGCACCGACCGCCGCGGATCTGACCGACTACGTCAAGGATCTCCCGGGCAACGGCAAGCTGGTCGCCACGTTCGAGACCAGCATGGGCACGATCCACTGCGAGCTGTTCCCGGACAAGACGCCGATGACCGTCGCGAACTTTGTCGGGCTCGCCACCGGCAAGAAGCCGTGGCTCAACCCGAAGACCGGCAGCGTGGAGAAGGGCAAGCCGTTCTTCGACGGCGTGGTGTTCCACCGCGTGATCCCCGAGTTCATGATCCAGGGCGGCGATCCGCTGGGCATCGGGCGCGGTGGCCCGGGCTACCAGTTCGGCGACGAGTTCCTGCCCGACCTGCGGATGCAGCCGGGCACGCTCGCGATGGCGAACGCGGGACCGTCCACCAACGGCAGCCAGTTCTTCATCACCGAGGTCGCGCCCGATCACCTCAACGGGAAGCACACGATCTTCGGCCAGTGCAAGGAGCTCGATCTGGTCAAGCAGATCGCGCGCGTGCCGCAGGACGAGTCGAACAAGCCGAACACGCCCGTGACCATGAACAAGGTCACGATCAGCAAGATGCAGAGCTGGTAGCGGCGACGGCGAGTTCCCGTGGCCCCGGAACCACCAGACTTCGCCCTCGTGAAGGCGAGCCCCGAATACACGACCGCGATGGCGGCGCCGACGCCCCGTGTGCCACTCCGCAGCGCCATCGTGGTCATTCCCATGTTCGCGATCGGTGCCTTGCTCGTCACGATCGGGTTCGCACTCGATCAAAGCACCGTGCTCACGATCGGCGCCACGCTCGCGGTGTTCGCGCTGGTGTTGTTTATCGCGACCGCTGACGAGCGCGCGAAAGGGAAGCTCCCCGTCGCGCGCGAGCTCGTCGAAGTGGTGGCGTGTGTTCAGGAGACCCGGAGCGTGAATCCGGGCGACCTGTCCCCTTCCACGAACTTTCGCGTCTCCTACTTCGAGGTCCAGTTCGAGGATGGCACTCGATCGCGATTCGAGGTGTGCGTGGGCGATCTCAAGCGGAAGATTCGGCGCGGCACGCTCGAACTGCCAGTCATGGCGGTCGTGGTCACCCGCGGCGACGAGCTGCACGGCTGGTACCCGATCGGGCGGGCTGACCGCGCCGCATGAGGTGATCGTCACCGAATGAGCGCAGCGAGCGCGGCCTTGCGCTCCGCCGCAGCCAGGCACCCGACGATCACGACGCGATCACCTGACACTGCGACCTCGGCGTCGGCTCCAGGCCCCAGCAGATGGCCGTAGTAGCTGATCTCGACGGTGACCATCGTGTAGTCCTCGCGGTCATTGCCTCGCGCCGTCCACGAGCGTGGCTCGTCGGTGGCATCGTCAGTGTTCAAGCTGAACTTGTCCTTCTCGGTGTGCAGGCCGGTGCCCGCGAACAGCCCACCGAGGGCCTTCGCGCTCTCCGGCTTCATGGTCGGGAGCTTCGCGGCGACCTTGTCGAGCCACGGCCTGCGTGCGGGCTCGTCGATGGTGGCGTAGAGCGCGCGCCGCGGACCGACGTGAACGACGGTCGGCTTGGGCTGTCGGTCGGCACCGCTGTAGTCGTAGAGGGTGACGCACGGTCCTTCGGATGAGCCGCTCGAGATCCGCAGCTTCGCCGGGTACGGATCCTTGGACACCGTCGGTGCATTTGGCTGCCAGCCGAGAGCCCTCATCCGCGCCGCGAGGTTCGCCGGCGTCGGAAAGCCGGTGCCCGGATCGCTCGAGGCGACGATCGCGCTCGCGCCGGCCTTCGCGATCCCGGCCGCGGTCGTCGGGGGCACCTCGATCTCGGCGCCGGTCGGCGCGGTGAGGAAGGTCGAGATCCACGCATGCTCGTCGGCCTCGCTGAACGTCTGATCGAGCGTCTCGAACTTGCCATCGGGCGTGGCACCGCCCATCACGAACGACTTCTCGCACGAGGCTTCGCTGGAGGCCGCGAACGATCGGGTCGCCACCTGCTTGCCCGTGCGGCGGTCGTAGATCGCATCGTCCGCGTCGCGCGCCAGGATCTTCCGGCGGACCTGCGTCTTGCCATCGGAGTACGCGCCGCAGTCCTTGACCACGCGATCCTTCTGCGTGCGGAACACCACAACATCGGTGTCGTACAGCCGGACCGCGCCCTCGCGCTTGCTGATCGTCCCCGCGTAGAAGCCACCGTCGAACACGATCATCGCGACATCGGCGCGCTGCGTCGACCGATCGTCTCCTGGGAACGCGACCGGCTGCTTCGCGGCCGCGGCGAGGAACGCGATCTCCGGACCCGCATCGAAGGCGATGGTCGCCGTCACCGCCGGCTTGCCGGGAGCCGTCACCACGATGGGCAGACGATGGTGCTTCGCGCCGAGCTCGGCGCGCAAGGCCAGGTCGCGGATGTCGATCGCGATCGCCAGCGGCTGATCGGTCAGCTTCGCGGTCTGGCCTTGCCACGCGATCACGGTGCCCGCCGGCCCCGCCACGTTCGCGGTGATCACGAGCTCGGGGCTGGGGTAGTAGCTCCCCTTGCCGAGGCCGTCCTGGACGTAGAGGTTGCCAGTGGCGATCGGGGTCACCGTGATCTCGACCGGGCCCTCGGGTGGGAGCGCGACCGCCGCGGCCGAGCCAGCGCGATCCGAGCCGCTGCCGGCGGTGGGGGCGGCTTCCTTCGAGCCTCCGCACGCCGCGACCATCAGCACGAGACCCAGCATCCACCTCATCGCTTGACCTTCGCGAGCTTGCCGGCCGCGCACAGCTGCGCGAGCTCCTTCCAGCGCGAGAGGTAGTCCGGATCCTTCGGAAGCTTGTGGACCAGCGTGATCTCGCAGGTGAAGCCGTGCATCGGAGACGCTGCGTCCCCCGCACCGGCCTGGGCGACGGCAACCTCGGCGTAGACCCCGAGCGGATCATCGTCGTGCGCTGGATCGCTCCAGGCCACGGCGAACGCCCAGGCGCCGGGCGCGATCTCGAACGTGTCCTCGACGAGGTGGAGCTTGCTGCCTGCGGTGATCGGCAGCGCCCCGATGGTCGGCTTCTTGAGCGCGTTCGCCGCCATCGGCTTCGCATCCTCCGCGGGCGTGCCACTCGAGGCGTACCGATGCCACCCGCGGAACACGATCGAGGCGAGGGTGTCGCGCGTCGGGGCCTCGACGTAGAGCTCACCTCGCCCGTGGCCGTACTGCCCTTCGCCCTGCGCCCAGTCGGGGAGCGTCCCCGTGACCTCGTAGGCCAGTGGATCGAGCGGCACGGTCCGCGTCTTGGTCGCGATCGTGACTCCATCAGCGGCCTGCCCTCCGCCGCCCCCGCCCCCCTTCCCGCACGCAGCCAGCCCTGCAACGAACAGCACCCAGCGATGATCCATGCGGGCCTAGTGCAGGCCCGGTACCGGATGTGACAGGGGATCGGTTACGGAACTATCGTAGTGTCGCCGCATGAAGCACGCGATGTGGTTGGCCCTCGCCGTGGCCTTGGGGTGCGGGAGCAAGGCCGACAAGGCCCCCGAGAAGGCTCCGACGCCCCCGCCGGTCAAGACGGAGGATCCGCCGACGCCGCCGGAGTCTCCCAAGGCGGCGTTGACGGTCGAGGGTTTCATGACGCCCGAGTCCGTCCTGTACGACGCCGACAACGACGTCTATCTCGTCTCGAACATCAACGGCGGGGAGGTCGATGCCGACGACAACGGCTTCATCTCCGCGCTCAAGCCCGACGGCACCGTGACCAGGTGGATCGATGGCGCGGCGGCCGACATCAAGCTCGACGGGCCCAAGGGCTCGGCGATCGTCGGTGGCACGTTCTACGTCGCGGACATCAGCGTGCTCCGCCGCTTCGACCGCAAGACCGGCAAGCAGCTGGACGACATCAAGATCGAAGGGGCGACGTTTCTCAACGACGTGGTCGCCGATGGCGCCGGTGGCGTCCTGGTCACCGACAGCGGCTTCGACGCGAAGCTCCAGCCCAACGGAGCGGACGCCGTCTATCACGTCAGCGGTGCCGGCGTGGTGACGAAGCGAGCGAGCGGCAAGGGCCTCGGCGCACCGAACGGCCTCGCCATGGGCGAGGACGGCACGGTCGAGGTCGCCACGTTCGGATCGGGTGAGGTCTACGCCGTGGACGTCGCCGGCAAGAAGCTCCCTGGTTCGATGCCTCCCAAGGGCGAGCTCGACGGTCTCGTCGTTCTCGAGCACGGCGACCTCCTGGTCTCGAGCTGGGGCGGCAAGGCGATCTACCGAGGCAAGGTGAGCGGCGAGTGGAAGGAGATCGTGAGTGGGGTCGAGGCGCCGGCGGACATCGGCCTCGACACGAAGCGGAAGCTGATCCTGGTCCCGTTGTTCACGAAGAACCAGGTCAAGGTGTTCGCGCTGCCATCGCTGTGAGGTCGGCGACGTTCGCCGCACCCAGGCCGACACGAGACGCGCTCAGTTCAGGCCCTGGTACAGCGCGAAGCAGACGTTGAAGCTGCCGTCGTCGACATCCTTGGCGACGCTGGCCCAGATGTCGGCGAGGCTCGACATCGCCAGGTGACCGTCGGTGACGGGCTTCAGGCACTGGGCCATCATCACGCCGGGGTTGCGGCCGTTTGCGCACTTCCGAGCCGGATCCCGCATCGGATCCGCCGCGGGCCCCTCGGCATCCATCTGCGCGAGGAACTTGGCCTCGGACGGACGACAGCCGCACTGCTTCTTGACCTGACCATCGGTCGCCGGACAGGTCGCGTCGGGTCCCTTCGACGCACCGCCTTTACTCGCACCACCGCACGCCGAGACGAAGGCCATGACAACGACCAAGGACAACAGCTTCATCGATCACTCCTAGAGGTGAAGAGCTCCGCCGACGCCGACCAGAAAGATCCACCCGGCCTGCCCCGGATACTTCCCGAGCTCGATGCGGGTCGCGATGCCGAGGTGACGCCGGAACAGCGTCTCACCCCAGATTCGCCCACCGAAGCGCCTGCCCTTGTCGTCGGGTTCGATCTCGTAGCTACGCGTGAGATCGACGAGGAGGTCGAGCCCGCCGTTGGTCCACAGGAAGCTCTTGAGCTTGCCCACGTTCTCGAGACTCGTGACGTAACCGTGCGTGTCCATCGCGTTGACGCCGACCGCGCCGATCAGCGCGGAGGTGGTCGTCTCGATCGTCACGCCCGCGTTGTCGAACTTGGCTCCGCCCCGGGCGACCAGGATCGACGCTTCGAGCCCGCCGCGCTTGCGGTTGAGATGCGGGACCTTGACGAACGTCTCGTTGATGAGGTTGCCCGTGCGCTCCTGCTTGAGCGTGACGTGGTCGTACTCGACCTCGAGCTTGTTCATCGCGACGATCTGGATGCCCCGGGCGAAAGGCGTCGCGTTGAGACCCGGGATGCACCGCGACCCGGGCATTCACGAACAACCGCGGATGGAGCTCGAACACGGCCGACGCCGCCGCGACCAGGCCGCCGGTAGGCTTGGAGAACTGGTAGCCGAGCACCTGTGCGGCGAGGTGAAGCCGCCCAAACTCGGTGGTGGACTCGTCGTACGACACCGCCGTCGTCTCGCCGGTCTCGGTCGGTGGCGAGACCGGTTGAGCGCCCGCCACCGTTCCGCTCACGACGAGCGCGCCGACGACGGTAGCCGATGCGAAGCGCATACGGACCATCCTACGCGGCCCGCACCGTTCATGTCCCGATGCCGCGGAGAATCCTCAGCGGAACAGCCGGCCGCGCAGATCCGGCGACGGCTGCGCGATGACTTCGAGCCCGATCAGCCGATCCGCCGACGGCAGCACGATCGCCTCGTTGGCCGCCTCCGCCGCGGCCTGGATCGCGTCGAGCGTGCCGGTCAGCGTGAAGTACGCCTTGCCCGCGAGATCCACGGCGAACCGCACGTCACGCACGGTGACCTCGGCGACCTTGCACGCGGCGTCGGCCGCAGCGATCGCGGCGCACACGGTGCGGGTCTCGATGATCGCCACCGCCTCGGCGGTGGGGTCGTCGGTCCAGTCGGGCGGGGTCACCGGCGCGCCGAGCATCGGCCACACCTGATCGTCGGCGGCCGCGAGCTCGACCGAGTCGAGCAGCGTCGTGCCCGCCATCTCGCGACCCGCGGCCATCGCCTCGAACACCTCGGCCACGCCGCCCTCGAGCATCACGAGGTGCTTGCCGCCGGAGACGGCGCGCGAGTGCACGAGCAGCGCGGGCGAGCGCTTGAGTGCCGCGTCGGCGACGACGATGCCCTTCGCGATCGTCCCGACCTCGAGCACGCCGAGTGCGGGGCCGCGCGGCATGCTCAGACGAACCGGAACGCTTCTTTGAGGGTGCAGCGGCGCTCGCGCGTGAAGTGCACGGCGGTGGTCAGGCCCTCGCCCGTGGGGCTCGCGATCGTGAACGAGGTGTAGCCCTCGCCGCCGAGCGCGAGGCCAGCGTACGAGGCCTCGTTCTTGACGAAGATGCTGCAGTTACACAGGCGCGCCATCGACGCCATGTTGTCGACGTTGAGCGAGTGCATCGTGGCGGTGTGGTGGAAGCCGTGCTCCACGCGCAGCGCCGCAGCGATCGCCTCGACGGCGTCCTTGGCGCGGAACAGCGGGACCACGGGCATCAGCAGCTCGTGCTGGACGAACGGGTGCTGCTCGTCGACCTCGCACAGGATCATCCGCAGATCGTGGCCGTGACCACCGATGCCGGCGGCCTTGGCGATCACGCCCGCGTCCTTGCCCACGAAGTCTTTGTTGACGTGATCGCCTTCGAGCACGACCTTCTCGAGCTCCTTGACCTGACGAGCGTCGAGCAGCAGCACCGGCTGCTTCTGCAGCTCGCGGACGAGATCCTTGGCGATCGATTCGACCGCGATGATCTCCTTCTCGGCGATGCAGACGATGTTGTTGTCGAGCGTGGCGCCGCGGACGATCGCATCGGCGGCCTTCGCGAGGTTCGCCGTCTCGTCGACGACGGCAGGCGGGTTACCCGGTCCGGCGCCGATCGCCTTCTTGCCCGAGTTCATCGCGGCCTTCACGACGGCCGGACCGCCGGTGACCACGATGAGGCGCACCATCGGGTGCTTCATCAGGAGGTTCGCGCTCTCGATCGTGGGCCGCTCGACGGAGACGATCACGTCGCGCGGACCGCCCACCGACTGGATCGCGTCGTTCAGCAGGTGCACGCACCAGTTGCAGACCTGCGCCGCCGACGGGTGGACGTTGAACACCACCGCATTGCCGGCCGCGATCATCCCGATCGCGTTGCAGATGATGGTCTCGGTGGAGTTGGTGACCGGCGTGATCGCGAGGAGCACGCCGTACGGCGCGCGCTCGGTCAGCATCAGGCCGTGATCGCCGGTGTACGCGACGGTCTGGAGGATCTCCGGCCCTGGCGTCTTCTCGGCGACCAGCCGGTTCTTCTCGAGCTTGTCCTCGTAACGCCCGAGGCCGGTCTCTTCGACGGCGTACTGCGAGAGCTTCTCGAGGTTGGCGAGCACGGCCTTCCGCATCGCCGCGACCATCTTGACCTTGGTCGAGACGCTGGTCTTCTCGTTCTGCTCGAACGCCTTGCGCGCGGCCTTCGCCGCCGCATCCGCATCCGCATAGACACCGTTGGTGCCGCGCGGGATGTTCGCCCCCTTCTTGGGCTCGACCTGGGGTGCCACGCCGCGTGCTGGAGCGGCGGTTGGCCCCCCACCCAGCCGCTCGAGCACGCGCGTGACGATCTCTTCGATCTTGCGGTCGTCGAGGAGCGCCATCGGCTAGTCCTTCACGTACCGGCGCTCGCCGTCGACCGCGATCTCGTCGACGATCGCCATGATCGTCGCATCGACCGGGCGGTTCTGGGTCACCTGGGTCTGCCGCGCGGACGAGCCGGCGCAGTACAGGACGACCTCGCCAATACCCGCGCCGACGGCATCGACCGCGACCGCGATTCCGCCGGTCAGCTTGCCATCGACGTCGCACGCCCGCACCACGAGGAGCTTGAGCCCGTCGAGCGTGGGTTCCTTGCGGCTCGCGACCAGCGTGCCGATGACCTTACCGAGGACCATCGCAGGGTCCGATCGGCTACTTGTTCGAGCCCGTGCCGGCGCGACCGAGCGGCAGCACCGCATCGACGTTCGCGTGCGGACGCGGGATCACGTGCACGGAGACGACCTCGCCCACGCGCTCGGCGGCGCGCTGGCCGGCCTCGGTGGCCGCCTTGACGGCCGCGACGTCGCCACGGACGACGGCGGTGACATAGCCACCACCCGTCTTCTCGAAGCCGACGAGCTCGACCTTCGCAGCCTTCACCATGGCGTCGGCGGCCTCGACCATGCCGACAAAGCCTTTTACTTCGATCATTCCGAGAGCGTCAGCCATCGCGTTCTCCTGGGGCTAGTCGATCACTTGTCGACGAACTTCTCTGATTCCTTGCCGGTGACCGCGGACAACGCCGCAGTCGCCGCCGCCGCCGCCGCATCGATCTCTGCCTCCGGGCCGGCCATATAGAGCCGCCCGAACGCACCGTAGGGGGTCACGTTGACCAGGTTGACCTGGGCCGCCTTCTCCGCCTCGTTCGCCGCGAGCACGGCATAACCAGCCGGCTCGCACTCGAAGATGAACAGCGACTGGCCCGGGAGGACCATCATGCCCGCGCTGGAGCGATTGATGATCTGCGTCTGATAGGCCTCGACGCCGCGGATGATCTGATTCGTGAGGACCTTCGGCTTGAGCCGCTGGCCCTCCTCGACCCCGAGGTACTTGAGGATCGTGGCGCCGGCCTGCAGGACCTCACCCTTGTCGTGGTGATGGATCTCGAGGAGGCCGTAGGCGCGCTCGACGATCTGCACCGCGGGCTGGACGGCGGTCGCCTTGAGCGCCGCATCCGTGACCTGGTTGATCGCGATGCCCGGGGAGATCTCGACCCACAGCGACGCCTGGTACGGCACCGGCAAGAAGCCGCGCGCGGTCTTGCCGATGAACGTCGCCTGCTGCGGCTGAAGCGCATCGAGGAAGCAGTAGGTACGCAGGACCGTTGCCATCGATGCAGGGCACGCTAACACGTGTGGTTTGCGGTGTTCCACGTGAGCGCCGCAAAACTTCGGCGTCCCTCCGGTAGCTGCGCACCGCGCGATCGCGTGCCATGATGCGCCCGCTCGATGCGCCCTGCTCTGGCTCTCGTACTGGCGGCGTTGCTCGTCGCGCCCTCCTCCGCTCACGCGGATCTGCTGTCGCGCGCCCTCCGCACCGCCGACGGTGACGGGACCTCCAGTGGAGGCACGGCGCCCCCCGCACAGTCCGACGATCTCACGGCGTGGGCCGGTGCCCCACAGACCACCACCCTCCCCGATCTGCTGCTCGCCGCGGTGCGCCAGGCTCCCAGCCTCGCGAGCGCCCGGATCGACATCGCGATCGCCGAGGCCCAGATCGAGCAGACCTACGCGCGGGATGACTGGCAGATCCGCGCGGAGCTCCAGGCACGCAGCTCCCAGAGCTACGTCTCCGGCCTGACGATCGATCGCAGCACCACCGTCGGCCTGACGACGGACGTCGGGCGGATGTTCTCGACGGGCGGCACCTTGACGCTCCATGGCGGATCGCAGTTCTCGCGGACGTCGAACCCGATCACGATGGAGCCCGGGAACAACTGGGCCGACGAGCTCTCGGTCTCGTTCTCGCAGCCACTGCTGCGGGGGCGCGGGCGCGCGCTCTACGACGCCAACGAGCGCCGCGCCACCCTCTCGCGCGACGCGGCCGTGCTCGCCCGGCGGCTCGCGGCGATCCAGGCAGTGCAGAACGTGGTGTCGGCGTACTGGGATCTGGTCCTCGCCGAGCGCCAGGTCGCGATCACGCTGCAGAGCCTCGATCTCGCCAAGGAGCGGCTGCGGATCACCACGCTCGGGAACGAGGGCGGCAAGATCCCGCGCAGCGAGATCCCCGCCGTCCAGCAGGTGATCGCCACGCGCGAGGAGGATGTCCTCAGCGGCGAGCTCGCGGTGCTCGATCGATCGATCGCCCTGCGCCGGGCCACCGGCCTGCCGATCGCCGCCGGCGCGCTCGGCCTCCGGGTCCCCACGGATCTCGAGGAGCTCGAGATCAACGGTGACCTCGCCGGCCTCACCGATCGTGCGTTCGCGGCCAGCCCCGAGCTCGCGCAGCTCGCGAAGTCGGATGCCGTCACGACGATCGACATCGAGGTCACGGAGAACGGGCTGCTCCCCAGCTCGATGCCGCCCTCACGCTCGGCCCGAGCGGGCAGGACGCCCAGTTCGGGACCGCCCTCAAGAACCTGGTCACGTTCAAGTCGATCTCGGTCGGCGGCTCGCTGACGTACCAGCACTCGATCGGCCAGGAGGATGTCCGCGGCCGCGCCCGCGAGCTCCGCGAGCAGCGCAGGAAGCTCGAGGTCAACGCGTTCGATATCCGCGCGCAGATCGCGCAGACCATGGCGCGCGCGATCGCCCAGCGCGAGGTGGCCCGCCGCCGGGTCGCGCCTGTCGCGCCGCGCGATCGAGCTCGCGAACGAGAACATCAAGATCGAGACCGATCGGTTCAACCTCGGCAAGTCGACGAACTTCGACGTGCTGAACCGGCTCGAGGAGCTGCGGCAGGCCGAGCTGCGCAAGACGTCGGCCTTGATCGACTGGCACAAGGCCGAGGCCGTGGTCCAGGCGCTGACCGGCGACATCCTCCCGACCTACGGCATCGCGATCCAGTAGCCGTCAGGTTGTGGCAGGACCTCGACGGTCCGCCGCCGATCCGCCGACAGCCACGACGTGAGGCGGGCCGGAGCGTGAACGCGCGGCCACACGGGCGGGCATGTCGCGGGACCTGCCACCCTGAGACTTCAGGCACTTGCTCCGGCCATGATCGCGATGTCCCGGCAAGCCCTGGCAATCCACGGCCCTGCGTGGATTTCGGGTGGCTGGCATGCCGGGTGGAGGGTCAAGGCAGACATGCGCAAGCCTACCGGCCTCTTCACCCTGTCCCTGTTCGCACTCGGCTCGCTCGGCGTCACCGCCTGTGGCGGCGATCCGCCCTCCCCCTCCCAGGTCCGCTCGCGGCTCTCGAGCGACCTCGGCCACGTGCTCACCGAGTCTGCCGCCGCCAGCGATGGCGCCTCCAACATGATCCCCACCGGGTCGTACGATCTGTTCTCGCGCGTGCTCGGCCAGAGCGGCGGCGCGGCGACGCAGACCATGCTCGCGAAGGTCGAGAACCAGGCGAACGGCATGGCGTTCGATCCGGACGCGATCATCGAGCAGCTCAACACCACGATCTTCACCAACGCCAACGAGGTCGAGGCCGGCATCTACGCGATCCCTGCCGACCTGGTATGCAGCCAGACCTCGATCGATGGCCTCGGCAACGAGACCACGGTGATCGATCCCGATTGCGCGGCGAGCTGGGCCAAGCTCGCGCTGCGGATCCGCGTCGAGGACTCGAGCAGCACGCTCACCTTCGCGGTCCAGCTCGGCGCCAATCACGACGAGCCTCTCGAGCTGTCGCTCACCCACACGTCGCTCGCGGTCTCCGTGGATCTCGACGAGGCCGAGGACGCGACCGTGGCGATCGCCTCGGCGTTCGGGCAGCAGGCACCCAACGCGAGCCTGTCGGGCAAGGTCACCGGCAAGCTGACGATCCTCGGCACCGCGCACGCCGCGGTCGCGCTGACCGTCGATCGCGCGATCTCGATCGCGGTCGCCGACCAGGGCGCGGACCTCGCGGGCGCCGACGCGCTCCGCGTGGCCTCCGCGGCGGCCGACGTGGTCACCGTCGAGCTCGACGGTGCGGGCGGCATCGGCTCGCTCGATCTCGCGCTCGGCGCGACCACCGTGCACACCCCCGGCGCGGACGGCTTCGACCTCGACCTTCCCGGGGCGACCGCGCAGGTCACCCTCGCCGCCGGTCAGCCGCTCCACATCGATCACGTCGGGCTCGGCGATCGCACGACGACCCTGAGCAAGCAGGGCGCCGTCGGCCTCGCGATCGATCTCAACCCCGCGAACGGCCGCGCGTTCGATGCGACGATCGCGTTCGACGAGCTCGCGGGCACCGAGACCCTCAGCGTGTCTCCACTCCTCGATGCGAACATCACCCAGAACCACACGGTGCTCGGTGACGTG
The DNA here is from genome assembly GCA_016720595.1 of Myxococcales bacterium. GTDB lineage: Bacteria > Myxococcota_A > Polyangia > Haliangiales > Haliangiaceae > JABFXX01. Next base: position 23,504 of record JADKKI010000037.1, on the reverse strand, counting down.
GCGGGCCGCTATGACGTCACGCGCGTGCGTCTCGACGGCAGCCTGCGCGGCGACGGCAGCGATCAGGTGGCCGTGCTGGGCGGCACGTTCGCGATCACCACGAACCCGGCGCAGTACGGCTTCTCGGCGACCGCGGGCCAGTGCGTGACCGGCACCGACACGTTCGACCCGGCCACCGGCGACTACTACACGCAGTGGGCCGCCGGCGTCTGCCAGTGATCGACCGCGAGCTCCTGGACGCCCTCAGGCGAGGCCGATGAAGCCCATGTGGATGCCGCCCTCGCGGCCATCCCGGCGGTAGCTGAAGAACCGATCGCCCTCGCAGCGCGTGCAGGGCGGCCGGTCGTCGATGTGCTCGGGCAGCAGGCCCGCGCGCTCGAGCTGGGTGCGGGTGGCGACGCGAAGATCGATGTGCTGCTTCTTGGGCCCATCGACGATCATGCCGGGCACCGCGCCGAACGCCGCCGAGAACTCGGCGATCACCTCGGGCCCGACCTCGAAGCACTCCGGCCCGATCGACGGGCCGAGCGCCACGCGGATCCGCTCCGGCTTCGCGCCGAGCTCGACCATGCGCGCCACGACGTTCTTGGCCACGCCTCCCACGGTGCCGCGCCAGCCGGCGTGCGCCGCCCCGCACACCCGCGCCTCGGGCTCCGCGAACACCAGCGGGATGCAGTCGGCGGCGAACGCCCCGAGCACCGGCCCCGTGCGATCGCAGACCAGCCCATCGAACTCGGCATCGTCCGCCAGCGGCTCGCCGAACCGCCACACGTTGGTGCCGTGCACGTGGCGCGTGGCCACCAGCTGCTGGGGATCGTAGCCGGCGTGCTCGGCGAGCAGGCGGCGGTTGGTCGCCACGTTCGCCTCGTCGTCCCCCCACCGCTTGCCGAGGTTGAGCGAGCTACGCAGCCCCACCGAGACCCCACCCGTGCGCTCGGGGAAGCCGTGGATGAACCCCTGCGCAGGAATCACGGACGAGCGGTAGAGCCGGATCGACGGGTGCGGAGCGTTCGCGGCGGGCGCGGTCATCGCGGGGGGCTTACCATGGTAACGTCGCCTCATGATTCCGTACGAGGATCTGGTGATCGCGCTGCAGACGTGGCGCGCGAAGCAGGGGCTCCCGGTCGCGCAGCTCTCGGGCGCGCTCACACCGCCACCCGTGGTGGCCGCGCCGCCTTCACCCTCCGGGCCGTCGGGCCCGCCCGCACCGCCGCCGAAGCAGGCGTTCCTCGGCAACGTCGCCACCCCGCCGCCACTCGCCGCGCCGCCCGAGGACTCGCTCGATGTCGAGGACGAGGCGTTGCTCGAGGATCCGCACCTCGAGCCCGAAGGCGATGACTTCGCGATGGCGTTCGGCGCCGCGGGGCACGCCCCCGAGAGCCAGGGTGAGAGCGACGACGCCACCGCGATCGGCGCCGTGCCCGCCGGTCGTCCATCCGATCACACCCTGGATGACGGCGGCACCGAGGTCGCCTCGCCGAGCGGCCAGCTGCGGAGCAACATCCGCAACGACGACTGGTGAGCGAAGGTCTCGGCGAGGACGACGTCGCCATCGAGCTCGAGGCTGTCTCGGAGCCAGGCGCGGGGATCGGGCGTGTGGTCCGTGCAGGCGAGCGTGCGCAGGTCCTGATCGGCAAGCGGGTGCTCGTGGGGCCCGTGGATCCGTGCGGTGAGTGCGAGGTCTGTCGCCGGGGCGGCGGTCCGGTGTGCCCACTCGCGCGCAGGCGTGAGACCAGGACACAGACCACGATCGTCGCGGCCGGCCGGTGGGTCGTCACGCTTGGCGAGGGCCTGGAGTTGCCGCACCCCGCAGGTGCGGCGGTGCCCGGCGCGATCGCCCTCGCGTATACGCTCTATGCACGGACGGGGGTGGGGCCGCGCGAGCCGGTGGTGGTGATCGGCGCCACCCCGATCAGCCGGTTCTTGATCGAGATCTTGCTCGCGAAGGGTATCTCGCCCGCCATCGTCGCGAACCCCGACCATGGCCCGTGGGTCGACTGGCTGCTCGGGAAGGGCGTCACGGTCGCCCGGACCACCCGCGTCGACGAGGCGCGCGCCACCTGCACGGCCGCGTTCGCGGCACAGGGCCTCGGCGCGCGGCCCTGGCGCGTGATCGTGACGGATGGTGCGGAGACCGCCACCGGCGTGGCGCTCGCCGGCCCGCGAGCGACCCTGACCGTGCTCGCTCCGGCGGGGCCGCTGTCGGGAGATCTCGCAGCGCGCGAGGTCACCGTGATCGGCGTCGCGGGCGTGCACCCCGATCTCGTCGTCGAGGTGGCGGCGATGTGCGTGAAGGGCGACATCGACCTCACCGGCGGTACGGCAGCGGGGCCGACTCCCGATCACCGCGCGATCGTCACGCCCGTTTGAACCCGGCGATCCCTCGCGAGCCCTACGCGAGGCTCGGGTGCGGCCGATACATCTGGCATGGCGCCGACGCACCCTCGCCTTCGCTCCCGTGATCTTCCCATCCGTGACCGCTGCGCCCTCCGGGTCCTCGCGTTCGCTCCGAACAGCTCGCAGGTGGACTGGATCTCCGCCGAGATCGCCCGGGCCGACGCGCTCGTCCAGATCGAACGCAACGTCGAGAACGTGATCGCGGCCCTGCTCGAAGACCCCGCGCCCCGCCCGGCGCTGATGGTGGTCGACTTCGACAAGATGGACGCTGGCGAGATGCTCCAGCTCCATGCCGTCCGCGAGCAGGGCTGGTGTGGCGTGGTGATCGGCGTGGGGATGATCCCCCTGCCGCTTCGCAGCTCGCTCGGCATCGAGCGCGTGATCCCACTGCCGGCCAAGGACGGTGCGCTCGCCCAGGCGATCGAGGCGGTCGGCTTCAACACACAGACCGTCCGGATCCCGGTACGACGCGATCCGGACTCGATGGCCCCGTTCCAGGCTCGGTCGGCGAACGCGCGGGTCGTGGGTAAGTAGCCAGCGGCGTCAGCGAACGAGCAGCACGACGATCCCGATCACGACGACGACCGCGATGCCGATGAACAGGAAGATCTTGTTCCGGCCGCCCTTCATCTCGCCGATCAGCGCGTCCTCGGAGACCTTGGTCGTGCTGTCGCCGGCGGTCTTCTGCTTCGGATCCTGGACCGCGCTCATCATCTGCGTGGCACCGGTGCGGAGCGAGTACTTCTCCTTGTCACCGCGAGAGATCGAACCATCGTCCTTGTAGCGCTCGTCGATCGGCATCGAATCGGCCTTGTCGGCGGCGCCGTCCTTGCCGGTGCGCTCGCGCTCCTCGGCGGCGGTGACCGCGGCCTGGGCATCGAGATCGCCCTTCTTGAACCACATCGTCTCGCGGAACTTGCCCTTGGAGCCGGCCTCCTCCGGCGCCTTCTTCTTGCCGGCGGGCGCAGCCGCCACGACCGGCGCCGCGAGGACGGGAGCAGCCACGACCGGTGCGGCGACCACGGGCGCAGCGACCACGGGCGCGGCGACCACGGGCGCAGCGACCACGGGCGCGGCGACCACAGGCGCGGCGACCACGGGCGCGGCGACCACGGGCGCGGCGACCACGGGCGCGGCGACCACGGGCGCTGGCACGACGGGTGCCGCGATCGCGGCGATCCCAGGGGCCGGCGGCTCGCTGGCGGGTGGTGCCCATGGCGAGCGATCCGCGGAGAGCGCCGCGGCGGACGGCTTGGCCGCTGCGACCGGCGCACTGAACGCCGGCGCTTCGCCGTGGATACCCGACCCGAGCGGGATCGTGCCGCCATTGCGTGCGACGCCCATCAGAGTCTGGACGAGCTCGGCCTTGGGCCGGCCGGCCTTGCCCATCGACTGCGTCGACTTCGGATCGGCCTCGCCGCGCGCGACGCGGCCGACCTCGTCGACGAACTGCCGCACGGTCAGGAACCGCTTGGTGGGGCTGCGATCGAGCGCGCGCATGATCACGGCCTCGACGGGCGCCGGCACGGCGGCGAGCGACGACGGGGTCTTGATCGAGCCATTGACGTGGGCCCGATGAACCTCGTCGGTGGCGCCGGTGTGGACGGTCACGCCGGTGAGCACGTAGTAGTAGAGCGCGCCGAGGCTGTAGAGGTTGGAGCGTTGATCGACGGCCTTGCCATCGACCTGCTCGGGCGCCACGAACTCGGGAACGCCCGGGACCTTCTCGGTGGTGGGCACCGGCAGCGAGAAGTTGATCAGCTTGATCGAGCCCGAGCCCGACGACGCGAACAGGATGTTCTTGGGGGCGAGATCACGGTGGACCACGCCGACCTGCGCGGCCTCGATCAGCGCCTCGCCGATCACCTCGATGAGGTGCGCCGCGAAGTCGAGCCCGATCGGACCACGGGCGGAGATCGCCTCGGCCAGGGTCTGGGCGCCATCGAGGAGCTCGATCGCGACCCAGGTCTCGTCACCGGCCAGGCCCGGGCGCTTGCCCGACGCGACGATCTTCGCGACGCCGCTGCTCTGCACGCGCTCCAGCTGCTTCAGCTCGCGTTCGAGCCGCTGCGCCACGCCCGGCAGCGCCGTCACCTCGGGCGCCACGACCTTGACCGCCACGGCGGCTCCGGTGGTCTTGTCCTTGGCACGGAACACGGTGCCGGTCCGGGCACCGCCGAGACGGTCGCCGAGCTCGAACCGCGCTGCCAGCGGGTCCGCCCCGACCGCTTGTCCCTCGAGGGGAATCAGACGTGCAGCGTCGACCGGACAGAAATTGGCGTCGCTACTGAACTGTTTCTGGCACTTGGGGCAGAGCTTCATCCCACGTCCCTCGTTTGACCTGCGCAACGCATGCTTGACCTGCTCAACGCATTTGCGTTGCTGCGCCCCCCACCTTCGTGGGGCTTGCAATTACGCAGATCGTAAGGAGATCCATGCGGGAAAGCAACCCAGCGCACCCCCCTCCGCTCGCCCTTCGCGTTGACAACCTCCAAGGCGGGGCGCTAGAAAGCCCGTCCCATGGCTTCCAACACGTCCGCCACCCGCGTCAAGCGCAAGAACAAGCACGAGAAGGCGGGTCGCCGTCGCAAGAACGCGACCGCGCGGAAGTCGACCAAGTCGACGGCCGAGCTGTTCGCCGGCCTCGGCGAGCCCGGCAAGCCGGCTCCCGCCAAGCGCTAGTTTCAGCTCGTCACATCTCGTTCTGCGTGTGCATCCCGTGATCGTTCGCGGTATCGATGCGTTCGCATGAAGCTGGAGGCGACCGAGCGCTGGACCCGAGATCGTCTGGTCGCCCTCGCCGCCGCCCTCCACCTGCCCTGCCCGGTGCGGGAGAGCTTTCTGTTCGATGCCGACCACGCGTTTCGTGGGTCGTGCACCGAATCTGACACCACGCTCCAGCGCGCGATCAAGCGCGTGTTCGAGCACGCGGGTGTGGGCTGCGAGACCGCCGTGGTGCTGTGGAAGGCCGGGCTCGGCGCCACGCGCGTGGATCGCGATGGCGACAGCTGGTTCTTCGAGATCGATTCCCAGTGGCGGGGCTCGGCCGAGGGGCTCGGCGTGATCCTCGCGCACGAGGCGGCGCGCGCGTTGCTCGCGCTCCGCAAGATCCCACGCGCCCACACCGCCGTCGACCTCGCCGATGTCGAACTCTCCGCGATCCTCGCCGGGCTCGGTGCCCTCGTGCTGCGCGGGGTCGACGCCGGCGTCGGGCCGGTCGTGCTCCGCCCTCGCCTCGTGCGGTACGCGTACGCGCACGTCACCGCCTCGCTCGCGATCGGCCTGGCTCGCGCGCTCGACGTGCTCCCGCGCAAGCTCCACGTGACGCTGCTGTGGCCGCGCGTCTCCCGACGTCGGCTCCCCACCCGCGCCCTCGACGCGCACGTGATCATCCGCTGCTTCTGCGCGCGGCGCCTGCGCGTACCGACGGGCGCGATCGGCGTGACCACGTGCCCGGCGTGCAAGCGCAAGCGTCCGTTCGATGGGCGCGCGTGCCGCACCGAGGCGATCGCGCAGCCGCGCCCGCTCGCCCCGGTGCCCGTGCCGGTGGCCACCTCGTGGCAGCGCCTCGGCATCGCGTTCGTCGAGCTCCCCCTCGCCGCGCGCGTCGCCGCGATCCTGGTCGTCGCGCTCGTCGTGGTCGCGCTGATCTGAGTCGCGGCGCCGATTCCAATATCCTGCTGGAGAGCACGATCGCGCGGTGGTAGGACCTCCGTGTGCCGACCGAACACAAGGTCACGCGAACCGAGGTGACGGAGCGGTACTTCACGTGCCCGCGGTGCAACGCCAAGGGAGAGGTCGAGTTCCACGCCGTCGGCGAAGGCGGCTGGGTCCGCGAATCCTGGTGGAGCTCGTCGAGCGCGGTCGAACGATCGGCCCAGCAAGCGGCCGACGACCTCATGGTCGATGCCGATCGTGTCGCCCGCATGATCCGCTGTCCCGCGTGCGAGCTCCGCCCACCCGGCGCGCTGCGATGGGCCCTGCTCCGCGTGCTCGCGCCGCTCGCGGTCGGCGCCCTCGCCGCCGTGGTCGGTGGCGAGGGCTGGATCGTGGCGATCGGGATGGGCGTGATGGCACTGTGGCTCGGGTACCGCGAGCTCCAGCGCCTGCGTCGCGCCGACCGCGCCGAGATCCTCAAGCTCGAGTACCCCAAGGACGCCTTGCCGGTCGCCAGGGCGACGCCCGTCCCGAAGCGTGCGCCGCCACCGACGCCGCTCGTCCCGGTGCCAAGCGTGGCCCCGGCGATCGAGAAGCCGCGTGGTCCCGACGAGGGGCCCGCGTTCCTCAAGCGCGACGACTGACTCAGCCGGGGTCGGCGGAGACGCGGTCGACGGAGAACACGCCTTTGATCCGCGTCAGCGAGCGGATCACGCTCTTCAGCTGATCGAGATCCTTCACCGAGGCGTGGAACGTGTTGACCGCGCGGCCGTCCTCGGTGGCGCGGCAGTGGGCCTGGTTGATGTTGACGCCCTGGTCGGTGAACGACTGCGAGATGTGAGCGAGCAGGCCCGGCTTGTCGGAGCACAGCACCTGGATCGCCACCTCGTGCTGGGTCTTCGAGTTCCCATCCCACTCGACGTCGATCCGGCGCTCGGGATCGAGATCGAGGCCCTTGTCGCAGTCGCGGCGGTGCACGGTGACGCCCTTGCCGCGCGTGATGAAGCCGACGATCGGATCGCCGGGCAGCGGGCTGCAGCACTTCGCGAACCGCACGAGGATGTCCTCCTCGCCGGCGACCTTGATCCCCGACGACGACGTCCGCCGCGTGACCTTGCGGAGCAGGGTCTTCAGCATGCCTTCCGTCTTCGCCGGGAGGTCATCGGTCTTCTTCGCCAGCTCGGGCAGCGCCTTCTCGAGCACCTGCTGCGTGGTGATCTTGCCGTAGCCGATCTGGATCACCAGCTCGTCGACGGTCATGCACTTGAGCTCGGTGGCGGCGTGCTTGAGCTGCTTCTCGGCCCGCGTCAGCGTGGTGCCGTGCTTGCGCAGCGCCTTGTCGAGCAGATCGGTGCCGAGGGTCACGGCCTTGTCGCGCTGCTCGGTGCGGAGCAGGTAGCGGACCTTGGTGCGGGCCTTCGCGGTCTTGACCAGCGCCAGCCAGTCCTTGTTCGGCTTCTGGTTCGGGCTCGTGATGATCTCGACGGTGTCGCCGTTGCGCAGCTGATAGCGCAGCGGGACGATCATGCCGTTGACGCGCGCGCCCGAGCAGTGGTCGCCGATCGACGAGTGCACCGCATACGCGAAGTCGATCGGGCAGCTGCCCTTGGGCAGCGCCTTGACGTCGCCACCGGGTGTGAACACGTAGACCTCGTCGCCGAACAGATCGATCTTGACGCTCTCGAGGAACTCCGTCGGATCGCGGAGCTCCTTCTGGCTCTCCATGAGCTGCCGGAGCCAGGCGAACTTCTTGTCGTCGGGGGCGATCGGCTTGCCCTCCTTGTACTTCCAGTGCGCGGCGATGCCGTGCTCCGCGACGAGGTTCATCTCGCCGGTGCGGATCTGGACCTCGATCCGCTCGCCGCGCGGACCGATCACCGCGGTGTGCAGCGACTGGTAGAGGTTGGGCTTGGGCAGCGCGATGTAGTCCTTGAACCGGCCGGGGATCGGGGTCCAGGTCTGGTGGGCGACGCCGAGCGCCTGGTAGCAGTGCATCTGCGAGTCGGTGATCACCCGGAAGCCGATCGCGTCGTGGATCTCCTCGAACGGGCGCTGCGTGCGCTTCATCTTCTGGTAGATCGACCACAGGTGCTTGGCGCGGCCCATCACCTCGCACGGGACGCCGTTGTCGCTCATCTCCTTGGCGATCAGCTCCTCGACCGAGCGGATGTACTCGGCCGCTCGGCTCGGCTCTTGGCCACATCCGTCGCGAGCTGCTCGTACTCGCCGGGGTGCAGGTACTTGAACGCCAGGTCCTCGAGCTCGATCTTGATCCACTGGATGCCGAGGCGATTCGCGAGCGGCGCATAGATCTGCATCGTCTCGGCGGCGATCCGCTCCTGCTTCTCCGGGGGCAGGTGGCCGAGCGAGCGCATGTTGTCGAGCCGATCGCAGAGCTTCACGAGGATCACGCGGATGTCGCGCGCCATCGCGAGCAGCATCTTGCGGAAGTTCTCGGCCTGCTGCTCCTCGCGCGTGGAGTACGGCAGCTTGCCGAGCTTGGTCACACCCTCGACGAGGAACGCGACCTCCTTGCCGAACAGCTCCGAGAGCTGCTCGACCGTGGCGCTGGTGTCCTCGACGCAGTCGTGGAGGAGGCCGGCGCACACGCTGGCCACATCGAGCTTCAGCTCGGCGATGATCTGGGCGACCGCGAGCGGGTGGGTGACGTACGGATCTCCAGACTTGCGGGTCTGGCCATCGTGCGCCTGCGCCGCGAACTGGTACGCCCGGCGAACCAGGGGTAGGTCGGCGCTGGGGAAGTAGCTGGCGACTTCGGAGAGGATCTGATCGAGCTGATGCATCTTGCGCGAGGGACCCGAGCGATCAGGTTACCACGCACTGCGGCATCTCCGTACCCCCCCAAGGGGACGGGTCACTCGGACGCGATCTGGTCCTGGAACGCCCAGATGAACTCGAACGCCTCGCCGCTCCGGCTGACCACCAGCTTGAGCCAGCGGACGTTGGCGTGGAACAGGTCGCGCTCGTAGAACACGAAGTCGGCCTTGCCCCGGAACACCGACAGCGAGCCGAGGCTCTGCCGGTTCTTCCAGCCATCGTCATTGAGGGCCACGATGTCCCCGAACCGGTTGCGCTGCGCCGTCTGCTGCTCGCGATCCCACATCGTGGTCATGATCTTGGTGCGCGCGTGCTCGGTGGACTCCGGGGTCCAGTGACGGCCCGCATCGTCGGTCAGGGTGACGTTCCACGTGGTGAGATCCGCCCACTCCTGCCACTTGTGATCGATCTGGACGTGAAACCGCAGCCGATCGCGGCTGACCACCGTGAAGCTCGCCTGGTTGAGCAGCGGGTAGCGGTGGTTGTGGAGCACGCTCGCGCGCTGGGAGGGAGCCGCCTGATCGGGCGCCTCGAGCTCCATGTCACCACGCACGATCGTGATCTTCTCGGAGCTGCGGAGCGTCTCGGTCGGCTTTGCCAGCGGGTTGGGCTGGATCGCCTTGCCGTGGAACGTCTTCGTGCAGCCCGCGACCGCGAGGCCACCCACGACACACACGATCAACGCGCCAAGACCCCTCATACGAACAGGTTGTCCCAACCATCCATCGCCGTCAATTTGAAAGCCCCACGCATGTGGGGCGCGCAGCAACGCGCACGCGTTGCGCAGGTCAATGACGTTCGCACTGCCTGCGGTGCGACAGGAACTGCTGTCCCAGGTCGCGCGCAGTCAGGGTCGCTCAAGCGCGGCCGACGAGCTTGCGGGCGTGGGCCTCGGCGGCGGTGTTCCCGTCGACGATCCGCTGCTGCTCCGCGAGGAGGTAGGGAACATCAGGTCGGTCTACCACCCCGTACCGGCGGGTCAGGTAGATCGCGCGCAACACCTTGTAGGCGCGTTCGAGATCGTCGTTGACGATCAGGAACGGGTACTCGCTGTAGTGCTCGAGCTCGGCCAGGGCGTTGTGGAGCCGGCGTTCGATGATCTCGGGAGCGTCCGTGGCCCGCTGGCGGAGCCGGTTCGACAGGGTCTCGAGATCGGGCGGAAGGATGAAGATCTTGAGCGAATCCTGGGGCCACCGCGCCGACAGGGCGGCCCCGCCCTGCCAGTCGACATCGAAGATCATGTCCTTGCCGCGAGCCAGCGCCGCCTCGACCGGGGCCTGGGCGGTGCCATAGCGATTCTGGTGGACGAACGCGTGCTCGGCGAACTCGTGAGCACGGACCATGTCCTCGAACTGACCGGTGGACACGAAGTGGTAGTCCCGCCCGTCGACCTCGCCGGGGCGCATCGGGCGCGTGGTGTGCGAGACCGAGAACTCGAGGTTGTCCTTGTGCTCCGCCAGCAGGCGGCGCGTCAACGTCGTCTTGCCCGCGCCCGAGGGCGAGGACACGATCACGAGGACTCCGCGATCCTTCACGCCGGCCATGATAGCCGGGTCACTCGACGTTCTGAACCTGCTCGCGAACTTTCTCGAGCACGGCCTTGCCGTCCACGATGGCAGCGCTGATCTCGGTGATCGTGGACTTGCTGCCGATCGTGTTGAGCTCGCGGCCGATCTCCTGAACCAGGAAATCGAGCCGGCGGCCCACCGAGCCGGTGCCCGCGACGAGAGACCGCACCTGATCGAGGTGGCTGGCGAGGCGGACCAGCTCCTCCGTGATGTCGGAGCGATCGGCGAGCAGCGCGACCTCCTGGGCCAGCCGGGCGGGATCGATCCCGGCCGTGTCCTGGCCCTCGAGCAGGCGGGCGAGCCGCTCCTGGAGGCGCCGGGTCAGCTGATGGGGTACCGAGGCAGCCGCGGTCGCGATCTGGGTGCGCAGCGCCGTCAGCTCGTCGAACCGCGCCCCGAGCTCGGTGGCGAGCGCCGCGCCCTCGGTGGCCCGCATCCTCTCGAGCTGGGCGAGTGCGGCCTCGAGGGCGGCGAGCACGGGGGGATCATCCTCGGCGCGCTCGCCGGTGGTCACCACGCCGGGCTGGGCCAGCACGAGGGCGAGATCGGGGCCCGGCAGGCCGAGCTGGGAGGCCAGCGCGGCGAGCTGCGCGTGGGCAGCGGCGGCCGCGGCGGGATCGATCGTGCTCGCGCCCGACACGCCCTCGCGGACGATGTGGATCGACACCGAGATCGAGCCACGCTCGATGGCGCCGCGGACGCGGACCGCCACGGCCTCCTCGATCGCGGGCGGGATCGCGGCGCCGCGGAGCTTGAGATCGAGGAACCGATGGTTGACGGCACGGATGTCCACCGTCGCGCGCAGGCCGGCCTGCTCCGCGACGCCCCGTCCGAAGCCGGTCATGCTCCTCACGCCCCGTTGATATCACGCGAAGGGTATGGTCCCTGCGTGACGATGCGGTGGATCGCGATCGCGAGTGTGCTCGCCGCCTGTGGAGGTGGCGATGCTGCCGCGCCCACGCCGATCCGGTTCCTCCACACGTTCTCCCCCGACGAGACCGAGCTGTTCAACGCCACGATGGCGGAGCGTGGTCTCGTGGTCGAGGGCGCGCTCGTGCCGTTCGCTCGCGGCCAGCAGGTGATCAGCGAGATCCTGCGCGCGAAGGCCGACTGCCCGGACCTGATCCGGATCGACGCGACCTGGCTCCCCGGGCTGCGCGCCGACCTGATCCCCGCCCCGACCGACCTCGCCGCGCTCGACTGGACCCCGGAGGCCGCGGCGCTTGCACAGCTCGGGCAGCCCGGGCAGCCAGGAGGCGCCTGGTGGGGGCTTCCGCAGACCGTCGATGGCCTGCTCGTCGTGCGGGACTCCGCGAGCCCCGCGCCGAGCTCCGCCAGCATCGAGGATCTGATCGCGGCCGCACGCGCCGCGCGCAGCGAGGGCCGGCGCCATCCGCTCGGGCTCCGGGTCGATGGCTACTGGCTGGTGCCGTGGCTGCGCGCGGAGCAGGCGGATCTGGCGGCCAACGCGATCACCGGCGCAGGGGCGACGCGCGCCCTCGCCTCGTTCGCCGCGCTGTTCGGCGACGTCGCGGCCCCTCCCCCGCCCGCGGGCGCCGAGACCCCCGACGAGCTCCGCCGGTGGAACTCGCACGACGTGGCGTACTGGATCACCGGGCCGTGGCAGCTCGGCGCGCTGCACGATCCCGAGCGCGTCGCGGTATCGCCGATCGCACGTGCGCCGCGAGGCGGCCAGCTGCTCGTGGTGCCGGCGTGCGCGAAGCACCCCGACGCAGGCTGGCGACTGGCGGCCGAGCTCGCGAGCGTGGCGGTCGAGACCCGGTTCGCGCAGGCGTTCTCGACGATCCCCACCCGCGTCGCCGCCCTCGCCGCCGCGCCACCCTTGTCGCGCGCGGCCTCCGACGCGCTGCGGAGCGCCGAGATGCTCCCGCGCGAGCTGGTGACGCCGCTGCTGTTCGACGATCTGAATCCCGCGCTTGCCGCGGTGGTCGCCCGCGACGCCACCCCGGAGGAGGCGATCGAGGGCGTGCGGCGCGGCTGGGCGCGGCTGACGCGCTTGACGCCGAAACCACGGCCCAACGCGACGCCGGACAATGCGCCCTCCGACGCGCCGAGCGGTCTCCCATGAGCGACCGCCGCACCGGTTCACTGCGCTGGCGGGTGCTCCTCGTGCTCGCACTGGCGGCGATCGTCCCGACCATGATCGTCGGCGTGCTCGCGATCATGCGCGCGCGCAACGATGTCGAGCGCGAGGTCCGTCGTGGCGCCCTCGCTCACATCCGCGCCCTCGGCGCCGCGCTCGATGGCACGCTCCAGGATTCGCGGCGCACCGTGGAGCTCGCCGCGGCCACGTGGGCCGATGCGCCTGACGACGTCCGCGAGACCCAGCTGCTGCTCGCACGCCTGCGCCGCGACGTGCCGATCGTGCACACGCTGTCGATCCTCGATCCCGAGGGCGCGCTGCGCTACGGCGATCCGGTCCCCGCCGGTGCGGATGTCGGCTCGCACAGCTTCGGCGGGTACGTGGGCGATGCGATCCACAGCGACGGGCGCCCGATCGTCCAGCTCGTGGTGCAGGCGCGCGGGCGGACCGGTGAGCTGATGGGCGTGTTCGTGGCGAGCCTCGATCTCGGATTCGTGCGCGACCTGCTGTCGGCCGCCCGGCTCGGCGCGGGCGCGCGGGTGGTCGTCGTCGATGGCGCCGGCGTGCCGGTGGCCGCCAGTGATGGCGCGCCGATCGGCAGCGCATCGCTCGCCGGCACCGATCCCGCGGTCGATCGCGCGCTCGGCTCCTCGGTGGAGGGCACGCTGTCCGCGAACGGCTGGATCAGCGCCTATCGCAACCTCTCCGGCTATCAATCCCTGCGTGGTGTGCGCTGGGCGATCTTGCACCAGCAGCCGGAGGCCGAGGCCTATGCGCTCGCCCGGCGGACCACCCGCGATACCCTGATCATCGGCGGCGCGGCGCTCGCCCTCGCGCTCGCCCTCGGCGTGTGGTTCGCCACGCGCCTGACCCGCCCGCTCGCAGCACTCGCCGCCCGCGCCGATGCGATCGCCACCGGGCACGCGGACGGCGGCGCACCGATCGAGGGCCCCGGCGAGATCGGAGTGCTCGGCCAGCGGATCGACGAGATGGCGCGCCGGATCGCCGAGCGCCACGAGCTACAGACCGCGCTCGCGCGGGGCGATCGGCTGGCCTCGGTGGGCGTGATGTCGGCGCAGGTCGCGCACGAGATCAACAACCCCCTGACCACGGTGCTCGGGTACGCCAAGCTGCTCGCCGAGGACAAGGCCGAGGATCATCCCGATCGCGCGGCGCTCGAGCTGATCGCCAGTGAAGCCGAGCGGATGAAGGGCATCATCGGCGGCCTCCTCGAGTACGCGCGCACCCCGCGCCAGAGTGATGCGGCGATCGATGCGGCGTCTGCCGGCAAGTACGAGGCCCCCGCCACCACCGAGCCCGCGCAGATCGTTCGCCATGTCGGCGCGCTGCTCGAGCCCCAGCTGAAGAAGACCCGGGCGCGGCTGACCAGCAACGTCCAGTCGCAGGCGGCGCTGGCGATCGATGCGCACGCGCTCCAGCAGGTCCTCGTCAACCTGGTCCAGAACGCGGCCCAGGCGATGACCGACGGCGGGACGATCACGATCACCGTCGCGCCGGCCCCGGGCGGCATCGCGACCGCGATCACGGTCACGGATGACGGCCCCGGCGTGCCCGCCAAGCACCACGCGCGCGTGTTCGATCCGTTCTTCACCACCAAGGCCGCCGGGGTGGGGACCGGCCTTGGCCTCGCGGTGTGCAAGCACCTGATCACCACCGCCGGCGGCTCGATCGAGGTCGGAGACGGGCCCGGCGGCAAGGGCGCGGAGTTCCGGCTCGTGATCCCGAACGCCTGACCCGGCCCCACGGCCCTGCCAACGCGGCCTGCCAACGTGGCATGCCGACCGGCCGCCCTTGCCTCGCAACACGGTCCTGGTACGAACCGCCGAGTCGCGGCATCCTAGGATCGTGGCCTCGACGCCCTCGTTTGCGGAGCTCGTGGTGGTGGTGTTCGGCGTGATCATGTTCGTGAGCTGGGTGGTCTCGGACGTGCTCGAGGAGCAGCTGCTCGGCCAGACCCGCCGCGATCGCCAGCGTGCCGTCCGCCAGCGCGCCGTCCGCCGGCAGCTCCCCGTGCCGCGGGCCGCCCTGCCCCGCGCGCACGTACGTCGCGCGTCGTAGCGGCCTGGTCACCGCTGCCGATCACGGTAGGGTCCCGGCATGTCACGCATGCTCCTGCCCGAGGCGCGGATCCATCCCGCCATCCGCGACAAGGTCGCGGGCCACCACCGCGCGATCGTCGAAGAGGTGGAGGCCGCGATCGCGGCGCATGACGTGGTCGTGGTCGGCATGGCGATCAATCCCTTCCCGCGCAAGGCGAAGAAGGCGCTCACCGCCGCCGGCATCCCGTTCCACTACCTGACCTACGGCAGCTACTTCGGGGACTGGCGCCGGCGCACCGCGCTCAAGGCCTGGAGCGGCTGGCCCACGTTTCCGATGGTGTTCGTGAAGGGGACCCTGATCGGGGGCGCCTCGGATGTCCAGCAGCTGATCGAGAGCGGCGAGCTCGCGCGGCTCCTCGCGGCGTGACCACCGCCCGAGCGATCGTGTTATGCACGCGGCGTGAGCACGATCCTGATCGTCGACGACGAGCGCGGCATCCGTGCGCTGTGCAGTGACGTGCTCGGGCGTGCCGGCTACGAGGTCGAAGCGGTGGACTCCGCCGCCGGCGCGGTGGCCGCGGTCGCCCGCCGCCGCTTCGATCTGATCCTGTGCGACATCAACCTCCCCGACCAGGACGGCGTCTCGCTCCTGCCCCGGCTGCTCGCGCCGCGCGCGGACGAGGCGCCGCCACCCGCGGTGCTGCTGATCACCGCGTATCCCTCGATCGACACCGCCGTCCGCGGCATGAAGCTCGGCGCCCGCGACTACATCGGCAAGCCGTTCTCGCCCGACGAGCTCCGCCTCGTGGTACGGCGCGCCCTCGACGAGGACGAGCTCCGCCGCGCCCACGGCGAGCTGACCAAGCGCCTCGCCTACGGCTCGATGATCGGCGATTCGCCGGCGATGCAGCAGCTCCGGCAGACCATCGACAAGGTCGCGCCCTCGGACGCCACGGTGCTGATCACCGGCGAGAGCGGCACCGGCAAGGAGCTGGTCGCGCGCGCCCTGCACTTCGCGGGGCGGCGGGCGAGCCGCGCGTTCATGCCCGTCAACTGCGGCGCCCTGGTCGGCACGTTGCTCGACAGCGAGCTGTTCGGGCACGTGCGCGGCGCCTTCACCGGCGCGGACACCGCGAAGCGCGGCCTGTTCCTCGCGGCCGACGGCGGCACCTTGTTCCTCGACGAGATCGGCGAGCTGCCCCTCGAGCTCCAGCCCAAGTTGCTGCGCGCGCTGCAGGACGGCGAGGTCAAGGCCGTGGGTGGCACGTCCTCGATCCGCGTCGATGCCCGCGTGGTGGCCGCCACCAACCGCGCCCTCGAGGAGGCCTGCAAGTCGGGCACGTTCCGCGAGGACCTGTACTACCGCCTCGCCGTGATCACGATCGAGGTCCCGCCGCTGCGCAGCCGCCCCGGCGACATCGCCGTGCTCGCGCGCCACTTCGCGGACGAGGCCGCGATGCGCGCCGAGAAGGGCCGCCCCGCGCTGACCGATGCGGCGATCGCGCACCTCACCGCGCACACCTGGCCAGGCAACGTGCGCGAGCTGGAGAACACGATCGAGCGCGCTGTGATCCTGTCCTCCGGCGACGTGCTCGACGTGGCCGACGTGGCCGGGCCGCGCCCCGCGGTGGCCGCCGCCGGCCTGACCACGTTCACCGGCGATCACGTGCCCACGCTCGACGAGCTCGAGCGCACGCACATCCTGAAGGTCCTCGAGCTGTGCGAGGGCCAGAAGACCAAGGCCGCGGCGATGCTCGGCATCAACCGGACGACGCTGTGGAAGAAGCTGCGGCAGTACGGCATCGAGGGTGATTGAGATGACCCGCGTGCAGGTGATCACCAAGCTCGTCCGCTTCGTCGCGTTTGGCGCGTTCGGGGCGACCCTTTCCGCATGCGAGCCGAAGCCCGCGCCGCCGGCCAACGTGGCCAACGTCGCCACCCCTGCACCACACGCCACGACCGCGGAGCAGCCGATGGCGGTCGGCGACGTGATCGTCCAGTACCGCCACTTCGACACCACCGAGTTCGTCGACGGCGCCAAGGAGGACAAGGTCGGCACCCGGTGGAAGGTCCTGTTCATTGACGACGACTGCGTCGGGATCCGGCTGATCGAGGGCCGCTACAAGTGGGTCGGCGACGAGCCCGACAAGCTGCCTGGCTACGAATCGAAGTTCTGTGCGTCCGACAACTACAAGCGTCAGTTCCCCGGCCGCCCCGGCAAGGTGCAGACGTTCGAAGAGTTCCACGTCGTCGCGCCCTGACTAACTGGGCTCTGTCCCGCAATTCTGCACGATGGCTCTGCAGGAAGGCGACAGCGTTGACGATGGGGTGATCGTCCAGGGCCCGTGGGCCCGGTTTACACCTACCCGCGGGACGCGGACCGCGCACAGATCGCGCGAGAGATCATCGCCGGAGGTCGCGAGGTCGCGAGGTCTGCGAGGTCTGCGAGGTCTGCGAGGTCTGCGAGGTCTGCGAGGTCTGCGAGCACTCCGGTCCCCGGGTCCGGCGTAGTCCACGCTGGCTTCGTTCAACTCTTCGACTGTCAATGACCACGCTCCCCGTCCGCGCCGAGACGGATCGTTGCTCAGTCCCCGCCGGGACTGATCCTTGTTCAATCCCCGACGGAATCGAGCGGGAGCTCGAACACCAGATGGTCTGGCGCCATTCCACGGATCGCGATCACGCCTTCGTGAAGCAAAACGTGGTGGCCGTCGCACAACGATGTGAGTTGCCACAGCTCGTGACCTCCGCCTTCGGACCGCGGCTTGATGTGATGCACCTCGATGAACCTGGTCGATCGACACCCTGGCACCGAGCACGCGTGCTTGTCGCGGACCAGCACCTTGCGGCGGGTCGCCTCGGGGATCGACTTCTGCAGCTTGCGCCCAGGCTCCTCCCGCTCGAGATCGCCGATGTCCTCCGAGTCGCACCGCGCCCGCTCGAGCTCCTGCGCGGACACGGCGATCTCCATCCCCGCCCCGACCCGATGCGCTTGCTTGCACACGCGGCACGTCGTCGTCGCGAGCTGGTGCCGCGGCTTGCTCGGCGAGCGCTGCGATGCCGGCTCGAGCATCGCGGCGGCCAGCGCCCGCACCAGCTCGTCGTCGGTACACGTGGAGCCCTTCGCATCCGATGCGGCAGTGCACGCCTGCTTGAACAGCATCATCGTCTCCTCGGACAGGTTCTCCAGCACGATCCGGTGCCTGATCTTGTTCGGGTCCACCGGGTCACCCGGGAGATCGCCCTTGGCCTTGCCGCGCACCAGCTGCTGAACACCGGTCGAGGTCTGGCCCTCCGCCGCATCGAGCCACGCGCTCTCGGTGCTCCTCGTCGCCACGCGCGTCAGCTCGCGAACGCTCGTCCACGCCAGGTCGCCCGCGCGGAACTGCACCGCGATCTGCGGCAGCTCGAGCAGCTCGTGCGCCACGCGCATGCGCTCGGTGGCCACGTGGTGCGTGCGATGCAGCACCGCCTCGATGTACGCATAGATCGTGGGAACCCCATCCGCCGGTAGAGCTTGGTCTCTTCGGCCTCGAGCAGCAGATCCACCTCGCGCGCCTCGGAGGCAGACGAGCTGCTTGCCGACGGACGTGATCTCCTCGTGCAGCGCGATCCAGTCCCGTTCGCGGCACGTGGCCGCGTGGGCGTCTGAGAGCTGCGATGGAAACGATTCCGTTGCGGCGCTGTCGAACACGAGAGCCTCCTCCACGCGTGGGTGGTCACGCGCACGATCACTTCTACCACCGGGTTTCTGAGGGCTCTCCGCTTCGCGTGGTGGGCGTCTGAGCCCCTTGACCCGACGCAGATCGATCGCGCCGGTCTACTTCGCGCACAGCGCGATCCAGCGAATCCCCGACGATAAAGACGCCGTTCTCACAGGCCCGCGTCGCCTGCGCTCCGCCGAGCCGTCAAGTGGAATCTTCAGGAATCGACACCACTCGAGATCTGACTGTCCGGCGTCCGGACAACCCGCGGTGGTCGAACGTGAGCTTGCCCCGGTTCCGTGGACAGTTGATGAGGCAGCTCAGGCAGCCTGAGCGTGGGTTCGTTCGTACCGTGCTGGTGGCAGGTAGTCGAGGGCCGAGTGACGACGCTTGGTGTTGTAGAAGCCTTCGATGAAGTCGAAGAGTGCAGCGTCTGCCTCGGCATGGTTGCGAAAGCGGACACGGTCGATGAGCTCGCACTCGAGGGTGGCGAAGAAGGACTCACACATCGCGTTGTCGTAGGCGTCGCCGACCGAGCCCATCGATGGCTGCACGCCCCACTCGCCACAGCGCGCTCCGAAGGCAAGTGATGTGTACTGGCAGCCCTGGTCCGAGTGGTGGATGACTCGGGTGGGTTGGCGCTGAGCGACCGCCATGTCGAGCGCGTCGATGACGAGCTCGGTGTGGAGGTGGTCTCGCATCGACCAGCCGACGATGCGCCGGCTCCAGGCGTCCAGCACGACCGCGAGGTAGAGGTGCCCTGCGAGGGTCGGAACGTAGGTGATGTCTGCGACCCACAGCTCGTTCGGTCCACTCGCGGAGAAGTCACGGTCGACGAGGTCCTTGGCAGGACGCGCCTGAGGATCTCGCACGGTTGTTGGCCGCTTTCGTCGACGAGTCACGCCTTCGAGACCCGCACACCGCATTAGCCGCGCGACGCGCTTCTTCCCAACGGCGTATCCGGCGTCGGCGAGATCAACGAGTACCCGTGGTGCACCGTAGGTTCCGCGAGAGGCTTCGAAGCTTCGATGAATCTCGACGGTCAGCTTGGCATCCTGCTTGGCCCGCTCCGAGGGCCCGCGGTGAAGCCAGGCGTAGTAGCCACTTCGCGAGACCTCGAGGACCCGGCACATGGTCGAGATGGCATGCACGGCCTGGTGCGCCTTCACGAACCCGAACGCTTCGAGGGCGTACGAGTCGCTTCCTGGGCGAACCAGGCCGACGCTTTTTTTAGGATCTCTCGCTCCTCCTCAAGCTCCGCCACGCGCTCTCGCAACCGCAGCAGCTCGGTCTGATCCCCTGGTGCAACCCCGTCGAGATTCCGCATCGCCGCTGCGTCAGCGTCCATGACCCACTTCCGGATCGCGCTGTACGAGACGCCGTACTCGTTCGCCAACGACACGATCGTTCGGCCGGCGCGGACCAGGTCCACCAGTCGACGTCTGTACTCCGGGGGGTAACGTCTGTCCTTCTTCATCCGTGACTCCGTTTCTATCGTTTCGGTGTCCACGAAATCGGGGCAACTTCAAACGTCGAATCGCGTCGCGTGCCTGCGTCCTGGCATCGCGCGCGCCCTGCCTTGTTCGGTGCCACTGCCAGCGCCGCGTTCTACGTCAGATTGATCGGGCGCGGCACCCGGGTGCGCGGGGGCAACGCTCGATTGCCTCCGTCCATCCGTACGCGCCGAATGTCGACAGTCGCACCGCGCGCCTGCGTTCGGAGCACCGCGCGCGAGGCCCCATCGTCCGGAGCTTCTCCCGGCGCCGCGCGGTCTACGTCAGGTCGATCGCGCGTGGCACCGGTGGGGGGGTAGTGCAACGTCCACCAGTCTCCTGAATGCTCGAGGATTGCGGGACATCTGTCAGCGTGCGACGCGATCGCCAACCACCGGCATCGCCAACCACCGGCATCGAACTGCATCGCGCGGTGATCGCGCGATCGCCGCGCGCACATCGCAAGTCCGCGTCTCGCCAGCGCGAGCCGCTCGGCATAGCGGCTGCACTCTCCTCGGACAGGAGCCGAACAGTCGAGCAATCAAGCTCGGCACGGCTCGAGGAGAGGAATGCATCATGTCCACGACCACGTTCGAGACCATCACCCTCACGCAGCTCGACACCATCCACGGCGGCCAGGACGCCAAGCCTGCCGCGCCCGCGCCGCAGCGCCCGCCGGGGAGCGACTTCGCGCCCGTCCAGGGCAACCCGGTGCAGCAGGCCGGGCAGATGATCGACAACGCCGCCGAGGGGTATCGCGGCGCGAGGAAGGCGGGCGCGACCTGGTACGAATCGATCGGCAACGCGGCGATCGGCTTTTCGGGCTGTCGGGCGCTTCGCGCCGAACGGTCGCCCGCGTCAGTAGTAGTAGTAGCGAGAATACGTACGACGGCGGACGAGGCGGACCAGATCCGGCTTCTCCGCCCGTCGTCGCGTCCGACCGTCAGGCCAGCGCGCCGCGCCGCGTGAGATCCGGCGGCAGCGGCGACTGAACGACAGCCGCACGCCGGTGACCGGATGCTCGAACGCGAGGACCGCTGCATGCAGCGCCTGCCGCCCGAGTGCTGCTGCGGGCTGCGGCGAGCGCTTCGTCACGCTGGCGCACGCCGTAGACCTGATCGCGAGCAGCGGCCAGCCGTGATCGGCCGCGTGCACGCGGATCTGGTGCGTGCGGCCGGTATGAGGCGGAGCCGCACGAGGGCGGCGCCGTGGAGCCGCTCGGCGATCCCCGTAGTGCGTGACCGCCGCCTTGCCGCTCGCGACCTTCGACGAGAACCCTTCGGTGGATCGATGGTGCCCGTGCAACGTCCGCAGCGTGCCGCCTGCCGCCGGTGGCGGTGGCGGCGATCGCGAGGTAGCTGCGATCGATGCCGCCCGGTCCGCCACGGCTTCGCCGCGAACGCCGCGGTGAGGATCTCGCGGGCGCGACGATTTGGTCGCGACCATCACGCCGGTGGTGTCGCGATCGAGCCGGTGGACGATCCCCGGCGGAGCACGCCGCCGATCCCCGACAGATCTCAGGAACAGCAGCGCGTTGACCAGCGTGCCCGAGGCGGGCCTGGCGCGGTGACCACGAGGCCGGCGGGCTTGTCGATCACGATCAGTCCGCGTCCTCGTGAAGGATCACGAGCGGAAACGTCCTGCGCGACGACCTCGAGCGTGGACGGCGCCGGGATCCGGATCGCGATGTCCTCCCCGACCTTGAGCCGGGCGCCGGCCTTCTTGGCGACCACGCCACCGACCGTGACCTGGCCGTCCTCGATCAGGCGCTGCACCTGCGCGCGCGACAGCGCCGCGACCCGCGCCGCGACCACCGCATCGAGCCGGCCACCAGCGTCGGCGGCCTCCGCGACGAACCGGTGCTCGCGCTCGTCCCCGCCTCCACCGCCGCCGACAAGCTCGTCGACAAGCTCCTCGTCTAGCTCGTCCGCGTCGACCTCCTCACCGGGGTCGTCAGGCCCGCTCACCAGATTCTTGACTTGACGTGACCCTTCGACTTCACGAGCACGTCGACGATCGCACGCTCGTAGATGCTGACCGAAGATCTCCTCGGTGACGCGGCTCTGAACAGCCTGCGCCCCTCGTTGATCCTCGTCGGCCATCACGTCGAACAGGTTGTCGTTGGTGATGCCCCTGAGGATCTCGGCCCGTGATAGAGGGTCAGGTCCGAGTGATCGCGCGCGCCAGCCGCCGCGCGCGCTTGGGATTGTCGATCAGAGTAGCCAGGGGCGATCGTAGGAGGGGGGGCCGTGCGGGTCAAGGCTTGGCGGGGCGATCGCGCCCTTGCACGTCGTCCTCCGTCATCCGGGGATGGACGGACCGCCCGGTAGCGCCGCAGGTAGGTCTGCTTGACCCGCCCGGTGGAGTCTCAGCGCGCGCGCGTACCCGCGAGGAAGCCGCGCACGTAGACGCCGCCGGCAGCTGGCGAACGACCCGCCCTCGAGGGCGTGGAGGTACGACATGCCGATCTTCGAGCGCTCGGCGATCCGCGCAGCTCCACGCGACCGCCCGCGGATCCGCCGCAGCAGCGGGCGCGCCGGAGAACTCGGTCTGCGGCGGAACTCCGGCATCGGCGGGCCGGATCACGTGATGGCGGTGGGACCGCCGACCTTCGTCGGGGCGCGAGGGCCCACTCTTCGAGGCTCCGGTGACGGCGGCGTGACCGGTACCGGCACGCCATCCGGGAACAGCTCGAGGTCGTACTCCTTGCGCTTGGCCGCATCCATGAGGTTCGTGTACGCGAGGTCGAGCTGACGGTGCACCGCCCGAGGCTCGCCGATCGTAGAGCCCGCTGGATCGGGATCGCACCCGGCGCCACAGACATCGCGGATCCGGTCGATCTGCGCGTGGATGTCCTCAGTTCGCTGGTGGCACTCGGGCAGCTCGTAGTGCGAGTCCGAGGGCAGCACCGCCGTCCGTGACCGGTGGGCGCACCGCGAGCAGGCCGCGGTCCACGCGCTCGGAAGCGACCGCCACGCGGGACCTTCCGATGCTCGATGAGGAGCGGGCGACGGCGGCGCGTGGAGGGCCTACACGGCCTCGTCGTACTCGAGGTGACCGGAGGTAGCGGATCTCGGACGCCGAGCCGGCGCCGGGCGACCGACGCGACCGCCCGCCCGAGCTCTATGTCGGACTTGCTGCGCCGAGTTGATCTCGAGGTAGTGGTGCGAACCCGGAGGATCGCATCGCGCAGTGCGTGGACCTCGGAGGCTCCCATCCGACGGCATCGTAGCCAGATCCTGAGCGGGCTCGGCGAGCCACCCTTTGCTCGCCCGGCTTTCTCTCACCCGTCCGCGTAAGACCAGGTGTGCGAGGCCACGGCGATCGAGGAGCTTCAGGAACGCCGCCTTGACGAACCCGTGCATCAGCCCGATCGAGGTGGGGATCGGGGACGGCCACACCACCATCGAGATGTCCGCCTCGAGGGAACAGCTCCAGCGTCGGCGAGGCGAGCCCCGGCCCCAGATCGACGACCACCCAGTCTGCCGGCACGTCCGCAGCTGCTCGCAGATCATCCGCATCGAACGCCGGCCCGGGTTCGGCGATCCACGGTACCGGCATAGACCCCGGCGATCAGCTTCACGCCCGGGACATAGGTCGGATTGGCAGATGTCGGCGAGCGCGGGCCCGGTGGTCGCGAGCGCCCGAGAGCGAGCGCGCGGGCGGGGCACGCCGGCGAAGAT
>JADKKI010000036.1 GCA_016720595.1 Myxococcales bacterium | reverse complement strand
TGTTCGAGCCAGTCGAGTAGGTAGAGGTCGTGCATACTCTGCCGCACGATGAGCTATCGCGATGATCTGGAGGCCGCCCACGCGCGCATCGAGGGTCTCGAGCAACAACTCGCCGCGACCGGGGCAGGCGAATCCCTCTCGCCGTTGTTCGAGCGCCTAGCGCAACTCGAGCAGCAGCTGGCGAAGGCCAAGGCGGAGACCTCGAACACCGACGAGATCACGCGCGGAGTCGAGCGCATGCGCTCGCAGGTGAAATCGCTGACCGACGAGCACGCGAAGCTCGTCGACATGGTCCGCAAGCGAGAGCCTCGCGATCTTCCAACGCTTGCCGAGTACAACCGCGAGCGGCCGGCCCTCGATGGCGCGGGCGACACGGGCGTATGCTGCTCGATCTGTCTTCTGATGTTCGGTGAGCGAGTGGAGATGCGGAGTGGCGGGCTGGGCCTCAACGTCTCGAGCAAGGGTGCCGAATCGGTCCACTGTCTGCGCTGCGGCTACTCGGCGATGAAGCGGAAGTGATTCTTTGGGGCCATCTCACCCACGCGCCGTGACACCACGACGAAGCTGAACGTTTCGGTGGAGCTTCGCGCCCGAGCCTGGGCGAGGTGGGGCCTCACAACCCGTAGAAGCCCTTCATGAACGCGCGGGTCGCGTTCGAGTGCCTCTCGAGGCGGCTGATGTTGACGGTGTTCTGCCACTCGCGGAACGCCAGGAGTTCGTGCTCGCGGCCGCGGAACTCGCGGCTGGGCAGGACGTCGGTCGCGAGCGCGTTGTGGTCGCCGACCTGGCGCCACCAGGTGGGGTTGCGGATCTCCGTCCCGTAGTCGCGGCCGTACTCGTCCATCCGCTTGTAGGTCTCGGTGCCGGGCAAGATGAAGAAGCTCTGGCTCGACACCCAGCCGCTGATCGGCCCGTTGCCCTCGGCGATCGCGACCACGAACTCCTGGGTCTCGCGCGTGGTCTCCGGAGTCTCGCCCGGGAAGTTGAACAGGACGTAGGTATCGTGGAACAGCTCGATCGAGTTCGCGTGCGCGATCATCTCGCGGGCCTTGCGAAGATAGTTCGCGGGAGAGGGGCTCTTCACCATGCGGCGCGCCATCGTCTCGCTGCCGGTATCGAGGCCGAAGTCGACCTTGAATCGGCACGTCCGGAACTTGTCGAGCAGCGCCGGGGTCATCAGATCCGCGCGGGTCTCGCACCAGAACATGTTCGGCAGCTGCCGCTCGGCGATGCCATCGAGCAGGGCCTCCGTCCACTTGCGGCTCGCGCCGAACAGCGGATCGGCGAAGCACACGACGTTCGGCGCGTGCGTGCGGGCGAGCCCGTCGAGGATGTCGAGCGCATCCTCCACCGCATAGTTGTTCCAGTTGGTTCCGCGCTGCGGCTCGGCGCAGTAGGCGCACTTGAACGGGCAGCCTCGCGAGAGCGACAGCCACAGCACGCGCTGCTTCTCGTCGTGCCACGGGTAGTGGGTCCAGTCGATGCGGGCGGGATCGGACATCTGGTACGGCGCGCCTCGGATGATCTCCGTGGTCCGAGACCGTGGCCGGCGCTCCTCGCACAGCCGGCGAAACACGTGCTCCCCATCGCCGCAGACCACGACATCGAACAGCTGTTCGGCATCGTCGAAATCGGAGGGCATCGCCGTGGGGTGATGACCGCCCACGACGATCGGCACCTCGGGTCGCGTCGCCCGGATCTTGCGCGCCACCTCGACCGCGCCGAGGTAGTGCAGGCTCGTCCAGCACGAGATCCCGACGAGGTCGACACCCTCCAGCGCGGTGGCGAGCGGTTCATCGATCCCCGCGAGCACCGCCGCGACGTCACCGGGAGCGACGCCGGCCAGCGTGTCGAGCTCGAGGATCCGGACGTCCGCGAGGTCCCGCACGAAGCCGGAGAGGCTGTGCAGGTGCGGCTTCGACGCGACGCGCGAGCTCCACCAGGTGGGCGCGTAGAGCACCGGCGGCGCGACCAGCAACACCACCATGCGCCCCATGCCGTGATCGTAGCCGCTTCGGGTGGAGGCAGCTACCGGTTCGAGGAACTCCGGACCCGGGACCGGCGGGGCGCTCGCTAGCTCGCACGCTCACACGCTCACACGCGGACGCTGCCGTGCGCGGTGATCGCTTCCGAGATCAGGTCGTCGAGGCACACATCGAGGAGCAGGGACTCCTTGGGGCCGATGGCCTCGTCGGCGAGATGTGCAATGACCTGGCAGATACAGACGTAGCCACAGACGACCTGCGAGATCGTGAACCGCTCGACGAGCTCCTTGGCTCCTACCGTGACCTGCTCCGGCTGCGGCCGATGCGCGACCAGAGGCACCCGGAGCGTCTCGATCAGGTGCTCGACGAACAGTGGGACACCCTCCTCGACCTCGATGTCCGTCGGGAATGGAACTGCCCTCTCGCGCGTCCGGGTCCGGGACAGCGCGATGATGCGTTCGCGGTTGCTCGTTACAAACACATCGAGCGGATGATGGACGGTCTCGGGCATGGAGGTGTCTTACCGCGCTTTCGTGAACTCATCACCTCGTCGCACGGACGCGACGTTCACGCGAGCGCGGCCTCGCCAGCCCGCGCGGCTACTGCGAGATGGCGAGCTTGACCGACGCAGTGGTCACGCCACCGCTGTCGTTCGCAACGGTCAGTCCGACCGTCACGGAGCTGCCCACGGCGCACGGCGTCGCGACCTTGAAGTAGAGGGAGCAGGCGTTCCCTTCGCCATAGGTGCCCTGATCGCTGACCGCGGCGAGGGTGCCGGCGCAGGTCGCCAGGTTCCCCTGACCCTTCGGATCGGTGCCATCGACGCGCACGCTGACGTAGCCGTTCTGTGGATCTCCGCCGGAGCACACCTCGCCGCCGCACGAGCAGCGCGCCGTCGCCGACACGATCGTCGGGTCAGTCGCCATCTCACCGCGCTTGGGGAGCGTGTCGCCACCATTGCCGACGCCTCCGCCGCCCTCGTCAGACGCACACGCCGCCAGCGCAAGACCCAGACCGACCGTGACCACCAGGAGCTTCGTCATGGGCCGGTTTGTAGCCACACACCTGGCCTCGGTCAACGAAAACCGGTCGGCAGGATCGCTTTGATGCCGAGGACATAGCGCAACGCGAGCACATCCTCGTCGGAGTGCGGTCGACGGAACGCGGTTACCAGGAGATGCCATTCATCGCTGCCCTGCCACGGATACCGCTGCGCCGCGCCGCCGCGCACGACGCGGTCCCCCGCTCCGCGACGAGGTGTTCCATCGCGGGGAACGTCGTCGAGGGTGTCCGCCCACGCGTCCGCGCACACCTCGGGCTCGAAGCCAAAGCCCCACAGGCCGAACGGGTTCGCCCCCTTGGCGCCTAGCGCGCGCTGAGCCGCGAAGATCTTCGCGCTGCTGGGGATGACGTTGCTGCGAGCCGTGAGCTGATGCACCCGTCCACCGCGCGCGAGGTGCTCCCACTCCGCTTCCGAAGGAACGCGGAACCTCGAGCTCTCGAGCGCATCGGCAGCTTCGTCCGGCGGGCAGACCTCCCCGGGCCCCTGCGCGGCGAGCAACGGGCCAACCGTGATCGGCGCGAGCGGCCGCATGCGATCGACCATCGCGAGCAAGCGCTGGGGTGACCCGCCACGGATGCGCTTGCCGCCGGTTCGCACCGCGGCCTCCTCGTTCTTCGAGAAGCCCATGTCGAAGCTGCCACCGGGCACGAGGCAGAACCGACGCTTGCCGCAGGTGATGACCGCGATCGGCGCCGCTCCGAACGCGGCGATGCTCACCACCTTCGACGCCTGCTTCGTGTACGAGCGAAGCGCGCTCGCGACCAGCGTCGCGATCTCGGCTCGTCGTGCATCGCTCGCGGCTGCCCACGCAGCCATCGTGGCGAGCTCGGGCGTCGGGACGGCGATGCTCCGTGCGTAGGCTTCGGCTGCGATCGACGCGATCTCGGCCCCGCGCTGCTTCTTCACCCGGTCACCGAGCCAGTACGCGAGCGCCTCTCTCGCTGCCGCGGTGGGCCGCTTCTCGATCACACGGGGCCGGCCGGCCGCCACCTCGGCCGCGAGCATCGCGTGCCGGCCCTGGCGCTTCGCGGCCGCGAGCAGCTCCTCGAGCCGCGAGCGGATGCTCGGAACCAGATCCGTGAGCCACAGCAGCTTGTCGAGAAAGAACACGGCGGGTTCGCCTGGATCGACGCTGGAGGCGGTCGGAAGCTTCGTGCGCGAGACCACGAAGCTCTCGCGCCGGTCGGGCGGCAGCGACGCGACGATGGCGCGGAGCTGGGTGGGCTCCGTCGGGTGCAAGTGGAACACAGGTTCGAACCGCGGCTCGATCGCCCTCGCCGCTGCGAGGCGTGCGAGCGCAGCATTTCCGAGCTGATGGACCCGGAACTCCTCCTGCCAGGTCGGTCGCCTGGCGACGAGCTGTTCCTCGCAGATCGCGCGCGCGACCTCGAGGCCGGCGGCGCCTTCGAACAGCTTCGCGAGCAACGCACCTCCGGGCGGATGACGGCCGAGCGACTCACGGGTTCCGCGGGCCGCAAGGAGCAGCAGCTGCTGGGGCGTGAAGCTCGCCTCCTCCAGCTGATCGATGATCGCGAGCCACTCGGCGGTGTCCTCGAGCATGGCGGGCGAAGGCGACTCCTCGAGGAGCGCTGCGCGCCGGAGCAGGGTCTCGCTCGGCTTGCCACGCACGGCCGAGATGATCGTGGCGGCACGTTGGTAGAACGAAGCGTCGTCGAGGATGCCCATGTCGCGTTCCGCTCCGCTCCGCTTCGCGAACATCATCGGGTGCGAAGGCAGAGGTTTGCAACCACACGAAACAGTCCTCGGGATCCTCGCAGCTCCGACGTAACCCCGGAGGTCCGATCTGCGTTGATCTTCATGCGCCTCGAAACCGCTCGCCGCGCTCGGGTCCTGGCCGTACCCTGTGTGGATGATGCGGAGGTGGCTTCCGGCGCTGATCTGCCTCGCCGGCTGCGGGGACAATCTCGACCCGGGCCTCGACTACGATCTCGAGGTCGAGGCGGCGGACGTGTCGATCTTGTATCCGCTTCCCGATTCGCTCGATCTGCTGATCGCACCCGACGAGCAAGGCGCGTTCGGCCCGCTGTTCCCGGAAGCCTGGTTTCCGACCGCGATCGGCCCGGTGGATATCGGTACGAGCTATCGCGACATGCGCCTGCTCGCCCTGCGGCTCGATCCGTGTTCGGCGCGCAAGGCGTGCAACCCCGAGGTGCGCGCGATCTTTCAGCCCGTGGTGCTCGCCCCCGGCGGGGAGCTGACCGTCGCCGATGGGGCGATCCACGTGTTCTACGACATGCCCGAGGCGGAGCTGGTGCGGTTCCTCGAGCAGATCCTCGCGCTCAAGAAGGCCCACGGCGGCGGCATCGCCTATGGCAGCACCCTCGGTCCGCAACCGATCCTCGTCGCCACGGGGCTCGACGGCGAGTTCGCACGCGGGCTCCATGCGCTCGTGCTCGAGCATCTCGGCGACTCGCGGATCGAACGGTTCACGGAGTTCAACCACCAGATCCCCGCGCGCGACCGCTGGGACTTCTACCTGTTCGGGCGCGTCGACGCCGACCTGGTGCGGCAAGCGATCGCCACGACAGGCTCTGACGAGCAACAGGTCACCGGCACGCAGACCGATCCGCTCCTCGCCGGCGGCATTGCCGGCGTATCACCGGCGCTGGATTCTCCGGTCGTCGCGGTGGTCGACGAGACTCGGCCGCCCGATGTCACCGACACGATCCGCACCGGCTTCGCGCGCGCCATCACGCTTCAGGACCCGACGAAGGAGACCTCCGAGTCCATCGATTGCGTGTCGTGCCACCTCGCCGAGGGTGCGCGTCACGTGGGCGCGACGGAGTACGGCCTCATCACGACCGGTGCGTTCCAGAGCGAGCGCAGCCTCGACTACCGGCGCGACGTGCGCGCCGTGACGAACCTGCACATGTTCGCGTACGTCGGCCGCAACGTGTCGGTCACGCAGCGGGTGGCGAACGAGTCGGCCGTGACCGCCGCGGCGTTGCAGCAGCGCCTCTCCGCAACAAGGTGAGCTTCGCGCGCGCCGAGGGGCCTCCGCTCGCCGTCCGCCATCCGAGGGTGCGTCAGGCGGTAGATCTCACGGGTCCATCACTCTTGCGCTTCTGCGAAGCCGCCGAACACTTGGGCCATGACCGAAGAAGCGAAGACCGACACCGCCACGTGGGATGACGTTCGCCGGGTGAGGGATCAGCTCATGCTCGAGCTGCACCTCGCCGGCATGGAAGGGCGGGAGCAATGGGACAAGCTGCAGCCGAAGCTCCTCGAGCTAGAGAAGTCGTTCGAAGCGGGAGCCCACAAGGCGGGCTCCGCGATGGCGGCTGAGGTCTCGGCGCTGGGTGCCGCGCTGAAGAAGCTGCTCGGCGAGATCTCCAGCAAGAAGCCGAGCTGACCTTCTCCCTCGCCGCGTTCTACTCCGAGTTAGTCTTCCGTCGTGAGCTTCGACATCTTCGTCCAAGGGTTTCTCCATGGCGACGCTCGTGATGTGGATGTGAAGCTGGCTCGCGTCGCATTGACGCCGTATCTCGTTAAGAACACCCACGGTTGGAACCTGCGAGCAGCTGGTCGACAGCCGAGATCTACGGTGTGGAGAACCTGGCGACAGGGTTCATGGTGACGCACGTGGATGGCGCCGAGATCTATGACTTGCTCGTAGAAGTTGTGAAGGCGTGTGATCTGGTGATGCTGCCAGTGGGGTGTCCTGCGGTGCTCGCTCGCGCTGAGCACGACCTGCCGGGGGTCCGGCGTGGCGCAAGGCGGAAGAAGCCCCGGCCCCCAGCGCCGGCACCCCCCCCCCCCCGAGACGGGGGCCGCCCGCCGAGGAAGCCGTTCTGCTCGCCATGCAGCGTGCCTACGATTGGAGCGTCTGGGGCGCAGCCAACGTGATCCATGGTGGCTGTTCCGACGACACGTTCTGGGACTTCCGGGCCGGGCTCGTCGCGCTCGGACGCCCCCCGACCGCCCCTTCGAAGGTTTCCAGTGGGCCCCCCCCCGGGGCCCCGGGGGGGGCGGGGCCCCCGGGGGGGGGTGGGGCCCCGGGCGGAGGGGCAAGCCGACCGGCAGGGGCGGCCTCGAGAAGCGATTTCCCAAACTGACAGCGCGGTTTGGCTGATGGTCGACGAAGGTCTTCGTTGCGGGGATGCGACTCAGTACCGGCGGTAGCGGAGGTACTTCGCCACGATGTAGCCGACGATCCCGAGGACGACGAAGAGCACCGAGAACGTGGTCGCGAGATGCGCCTTGCGCTGGCGCACGCGGCTCGCCGCTTCGAGCTCCGCGTTCTCGGCGGAGTACTTGGCCTTGTCGCGATCGAAGACGCAGAGGCCGCACAGGCCGTCGCGCAGCTGGTCTGCGGTCGTCGCCTTGTTGCACCCGGTGCACTGAACCGTCGACATGGACCGAGGTTAACCCAGTGGCGCCGACGGAGCGCTCGTCTGCGTCGCGGGTCAGTTCCGGAGCAAGGCCGCGAGACCTCGCTGGACCTCGGCCAGATCGGCCTGGGCCGTCGGTGGGGGCGGCGTCACCTGCGAGAGCTTCGTTCCGATCGCGACGGCGGCGCGATAGTGCGTGATGGCACTCGCGCGATCGTTCGCGGCCGCCTGAGTCTCGGCGAGCGAGACGTGGGTCACCATGAGGTCCCGCTGCAGGTCCAGATCTGCCGGGTCCGCCGCGGCGAGCTTCTCGGCGATCGCGAGGCTCGCCTCGTAGCCTGCACGTGCCTCCGCTGGCTTGCGTTGCGCGACGAGGACCTCCGCGACCTTCTCGTGGCCGACGGAGAGGTCGCGCAGCCACGTGGTGTTCGTCGGGTCGGTGGCGGCAAGCTTCTCGGCGATCATCAGCGCCGCCCGAAACTCGGCGAGCGCACCCGGCAGGTCCGCGCGGGCCTCGAGGACCTCACCGCTCCGGTTGCGGCTGGTCTCGACATCACGTAGCCAGGTGGCGTTGGTGGGGTCGGAGGCGATCAGCTGCTCGCTGATCGCCCGGGCGGCGCGGTACTCGATCAACGCCTTGTCCCCATCGCCTTGTGCTCGCAGCACGTCGCCGAGCTGCTGGTGGCTCAGCGAGAGGTCGCGCTGCCCCACGGCGTTCGTCGGGTCCATCGCGGCGAGGCGCTCGTCGATCGCCATGCTCGCCCGATACTCGACGAGGGCGGCGGCGACCTCGTGCTGCTGGAGCAGCGCATCGCCGACCCGTGAGTGGCCGACCGAGACGCCGCGCTGCCCGCGGGCGTTGGTGGGGTCGGCCCCGGCGACCTTCTCCGCGATCGCGAGTGCCGCCCGAAACTCGACGAGCGCCGCGGCGACGTTGCCTTGTGCGAGCAGGATCCCCCCGATCCACTTGTGACTGATGGAGAGGTCGCGCTGGCGCTCCAGGTCTGCCGGTGCAGCGGCGGCGAGGAACGCGGAGACGGTAAACCCGGCCCGATAGCTCGCGAGGGCACCAACGTCATCGCCTTGTTTCGCGAGCACCTCGCCGATCCGCTCGTAGCTGACCCCAAGCGCGCGATAGAGCCCCTCGCGCCCGGGCATGACGGCGAGCAGCGTCTGCTGGATCACGCTCGCCGAGCGGTAGGCGCCCAACGCATCGACGAGATCGCCGCGATCCACGAGGACGTCGCCGATGTTCTGGAGCGCGACCGCGCGGTTCTGATGATCGGCAGGATCGACGCTGTCGGTGCGCCGCTCGTAGTATCCGCGGGCCTTCTGCGCGACGGTGTCGAGCAGCTCGAGCTTGCCGAGCGGCACGAGCTTGTCGCGCAGATCGACGAGCAGGAAGTCCAGTAGATCCTCGGCATCTCCGCGGCTCGCGACCGCGTGTGTGCGCTCGTCGTCTGCGACACGCTCGGCGCGGATGATCCGCGCCACGCTCACCGCACCGACGGAGATCAGGGCGACCAGGGCGAGCGCCGACACTGTGATCACGGCGCGGTGTCGGCGGATCCACCGAGCCACGAGCTGGCCGAGGGAGTAGTCGTGCGCGGCGACGAGCTGACCGGCCTGGAACCGCTCGAGATCGGCGACGAGCTCGGCGGCGGTGCGGTAGCGGTCCGCTGGATCGGGGGCCATGGCCTCGGCGACGATCGCGACGAGATCGCGAGGCAGGGCAGGGACCTCGGTGGCGAGATCGCCCTGCCGACCGCGCGCCGGCGGGGCGCCTCGCAGCACGTGGTAGAGCAGCGCTCCGAGTGCGAACACATCGGCTCGCTCGTCGACCGGCTCGCCGCGGGCCTGCTCGGGAGCCATGTAGGCCGGGGTGCCGACCACCGCGCCGTCGACCGTACGCGCGCCGTGATCGGCCACGAGCGGACCCGGCGAGCCCGCGGCGAGAGGCCTCCCGGATTCGGCGGATTCGTCGGCCTCGTTGACCATGTGGGCGAGACCCCAGTCGATCACCACGACCTCGCCGAACTTTCCGACGAGCACGTTCGCCGGCTTGATGTCGCGATGGAGGATGCCCTGCGAGTGCGCATAGGCGATCGCGCCCGCGACGGTGGTCACCGCACGGACCAGCGCGAGCCGCTCCGTCAGGCTGGCTGCGCGATCGATCGCCACGTCGAGCGAGTCACCCTCGACGAGACGCATCGCGTAGTACGGCTCTCCATCGCCGAGCGTCCCCGCCGCGTAGACCGGCACGATCGCGGGATGCTGGAGCCGTGCGGTGACCTTGACCTCGCGCTCGAACCGGCGCTGCGCGAGCGGGTCATCCGTGCGTGGCAGCTTGAGCGCGATGCGGCGCTCGAGCTTGGTGTCGAAGGCCTCGACGACCACGCCCATGCCCCCCGACGAGATCGTGCGTCCGAACGTCAGCCCATCGATCGCGGGTCGCCGCGCTGTGCCGGTGAGCTGCGCGACGAGGCCCAGGCAGGTCGCACAGCCATCGAGGTGCTCTCTGACCTCGGCCATTCGCGCGGCGGCGAGACCCTCGTCGATGTAGTCGAGAACGTCCAGGTCGTCGAGGCACGTCATCGGCCGGGACTCCTTACCATGGGGTCGACAGGTGTAGGGTGCATGACATGGACGACGCGGAGATCACACTCGCGGCCGCGGTGGCGGCAGGTGACCCGGCAGCGATCCGCGAGTTCGAGACCAGATACCTGGTCCCGGTCCGCTCGCAGCTGCGCGCGATGAATCTCAACGCCGCGGATATCGCCGACATCGAGCAGACCCTGCGCGTCAGGCTGCTGGTCGGCGAGGATGGTGCACCGGCGCGGCTCGTCCAGTACGCGGGGCAGGGCAAGCTGGGCGGGCTCGTGCGCGTCGCCGCGGTCCGCGAGGCGCTGACGATGCTGCGGCGAAAGAAGACGACGACCTCCGAGGACTGGCTCGAGGAGCTGTCGTCTCCGGACGACGATCCGGAGCTCGTCCAGCTCAAGTCGCGCCACCGCGTCGAGTTCAAGGCGGCCTTCGAGGAGGCGGTGCGCCGGCTGTCGCCTCGCGAGCACACGCTGCTGCGCCTGCACCTGGTTCGCCAGCATTCGATCGATCACATCGGCGCGGTCTACGGCGTGCATCGCGCGACGGCCGCGAGGTGGATCGAGGCGGCGAAACGCCGTCTGCGCACCGAGACCAGCCGTATCCTCGCGGAGCGCTTCGAGCTCCGAGGCCCCGATCTCGAGCGCGTGGTCGCCTTGATCGAGAGCCGGATCGAGCTGTCGATCGATCGCCTGCTCGCGACCAGCGCCGAGCCGCCTGCGACGTAGGGTGTTCACGAAGGAGAAACGCGCGAGGCCCCGCAGGTCGCATGTCGATTTCCTGCGACATCGTCCAGGAGCCGCATTTCACCTGCATGAACACCCGCGTTGCACTGTCCCTCGTTATCTTGACGCTCTCTCTAACTGCCTGCGGCACCGACGATTCTCCGATGAGCCGGCATCAGGTCTGCGAGCGGCTCGCCTCCGCGACCTGCGAGCGCCTGGCGGCCTGCGAGCCGCTGGTGGCCCAGTCTGGCTGCACGGCACGTGAGATGTCGCGCTGTTGCCCCGACGGCGTCTGCGCCGAGCCCGTGATCGCGGACGCCGAGCGGCTCGCCGCCTGCGAGGACGCCGTGGCCACGATGAGCTGCACCGCCCTGACCGACGGCGACCTGCCGGCAAGCTGCGACAACCTGACGGATCCGGTCCCCGAGACGAAGCCCGACGCCGGCACGCCGCCGCCCGGTGACGGCCCGACCGCTGACGAAGGCATCCTCGAGGTCAACTGGGCGATCTATGCCGGGGGCACGGCGTTGCAGTGCGACCAGTTCCAGGGCACCCAGACGATCCGGATCATCGCTACGCGGGCGATGGGCAGCTCGATCACGCGCGACTTCTCGTGTGTCGATTTCTCCGGGCTGACCACGCTTCCGGTCGGCGCCTACAGCGTGGTCGCACAGGCGCGGTCCGCGAACGGGACAGTCGTGCAGCAGACCACGGCATCGACGGTCGGCGTGTCGGCTGGCGGTTCGAGCACCTCGTTCACCTTCACCGTGACCACCACGCTCGGCAGCTACTGCCTGCAGCTCGCCACCGCGGTGTGCAACGCGTGCGCTCCCTCGGACACGAGCTGCAAGGCCAACGCCGTCAACGAGTGCTGCGGCACCGATGGGATCTGCGGCCGCGCGGCGATCGCCGATCCGCAGGCCTTCCCGGCCTGTGTCAGCGCGTATGGGTCAGGCAGCTACTGCTCCGGGACATCGCCGTCGGTCTGCCAGGGAGCGATCGACGTGTTCTGAGCGCGA
This sequence comes from Myxococcales bacterium, assembly GCA_016720595.1. Classification (GTDB taxonomy): domain Bacteria; phylum Myxococcota_A; class Polyangia; order Haliangiales; family Haliangiaceae; genus JABFXX01. The sequence goes on along the minus strand of JADKKI010000036.1, from coordinate 105,657 downwards.
CCGAGGTCACGGCGCGCAGCCGACGTTCCGCGACTCGAACATCCCGTACTCCCAGTAGACGAGATCGAGCTTCGCATCCGCGTCGTGATCGTTGATCACGACCGGGTCCATGAGTGTGCCGCCCTGAAAGCCCACCCAGTAGTGGAGCGGTGTCTGACGTACGTAGCCGTCACCGAATCCACCGATCACAGCAGTTCCGAAGGTCGAGTGAAGAACGATGTCGGCGTTGCCGTCGCCCGTGATGTCGAAGACATGCAGCCGCCCACCGTCGAGGATCTTCGGGATGCGCACGTTCGGCGTGACGATGGCAGCTCCGAAGGTGCCTCCTCCGACGTTGGGGTAGATGAACACGTCTCGACGATCGGTCGGCTGGGTCGTCCCGCTGGTATCCATGAACACCAGATCAGGAAGACCGTCGTTGGTGAGATCACCGACGGCGATCTGCCCGGTGAGCGGATAGGTGCCATAGATCGCGCCGGGCGTCAGAGCGCCTGTGCCGGTGCCGAGGTAGACCCGAATCTCCGACGAGAACCCGTAGATGCCAGCGACGAGTACGTCGGGCGCGCCATCCTGGTTGATGTCACGGACGACCACCGAGCGCGCCTTCGGCGACTCGAGTGCTGGCTGTATGGTGAAGCCGGTACCCGTGCTGAGGGCCACCGCGATATCCGCGTAGTCGAGGCGATACAGCAGGAGGTCCTGCTTTCCATCCTGATCGAAGTCCGCGCCGACCATGTTCATCGCGACCGGATACGTCACGTTCTGGGTGGTGAGTGCGGCGAGCGCGCCCGTGCCATTGCCCTCGGCGATCCCTAGATCGACGCCACTGAACGCACCGCGAACGATCGCGACGTCCTGCCTTCCATCCCCGGTGAAGTCTCCGGCCACTGCCTCGTAGATCTGGTTGGTGTCCACCGCCGAGGGGGCCTGGACCACGCTGTTGTTCGGCTGCGTGAGCAGCACGTTCATGCCCTGGGTCACGGTGTTCCGGAACTGGACGTAGTCGCCTCGGCCATCTCCGTTGAAGTCTGCGACGGTCTCGAACAGCCGCTCCGCCGTTTGGCCGGACGCGAAGATCTCGAGCGGAGCCACGAACGCCGCCGTGCTTGTTCCCGCGAACACCTGGACGCCATGACTGGTGAAGACCACCAGGTCCAGGTACGCATCGCCGGTCATCTCGGCCAGCGTCTCCGCAGAACCGTAGTACCGCGAGTGCACGTTGAACGCGCCGGCACCGGTTCCCTTGAGGATCGTGGTCACGTTCGCTCCGCCGAGAACGATGTCCTGGTTGCCATCGCCATCGAGATCGACCACGCCGCCATGCCCGACATAGCCCGCGCGGAGCTGCACGCTCGAGCTCACGCTGAACGTGCCAGTGCCACTCCCGAGAAACGAGGTCAGGTGCCCGACCTGATCGGCGACCGCGACGTCCGGAACCGCATCGCTGTTGAACATGCCAACCACGATCTTGCCGGAGTACGCGCTGAGACTCGTCGGAGCTGCGAATGCGCCAGTTCCTGTTCCGAGCGCCGTGACGAGCGCTAGAGACGCCGAGATCACCACGTCGGGCTTGCCATCGACGTTGGCGTCGAGGACTGCGAAGTCGGCCACGTCGGCGCTGACGATCCAGCCGGCCGTGAACATCCCGTTGCCCGTGCCGAGCTCGACCATGACTTGTGAGGAGCTCGGCAGCGAAACGATCACGTCCGGCTTCGAATCGAGGTTGAAGTCCGCAACGACCACACGGCCGGCGTAGCTCGGCAGCGGCACCGCTTGTGCGGTGAACTGCCCGTTGCCCGCACCCAGCATCAGCGTCAGCGCGCTGTCGTTGGAGACGGCCAGGACCAGATCGAGCTTGCCGTCGCCGTTGAAGTCCGCCGATGCGATCGACGTCACGGACCCGGTTGGCGTGATCATGCTGTCGACCTCCGGAGCGAACGTTCCGTCACCCAGGCCTCTGAACACGGCGACACCCTGCGAAATCCCCACGATCGCGTCGCGCTTGCCATCTCCGTCGACGTCAGCCACGTGCGCGGTCGACGCGTATCCATTGACGACCGCCATCGGTCCGCCCGGGAGCATCGGCCGGCAACTCGGTCCATAGAAGTTCACGGTTCCGGTGACGACCGCGGATCCCGCGGTGCCCGTCACGGTCTTGACCTCCGCCGTGGTGGACGAGACCGTCGCGCGGAAGTTCCCTCGGTTGTCGGTCTGTCCGCTCGTCGGGGCTACCAGGTTGTTGGTCCCGGAGAGCATCACCGATACCGGCGTGCCAGCAACCGAGACGCCGTACGCATTCCCGACGTGAAGTGTCACCTGACTCGTATCGATCCCGTTTGCCTCGAGAGAGTGCGGGACCGCGGCGATCGATGAGTGGCTGGCGTCCGGCACTCCAGGCGTGACGTTGAAGGCCGTGCTGATTCCACTCGCCAGTCCGGACGAGGACTGCGCCCCGAGCCTGTAGCCCGCTGCGGCGACATCGATGTGGATCGAGGGGAACGTCGCGAAGCCGTTCTGGAGCAGCAGCCCCGAGCTGCCATTGATGAAGGTCGAGCCGGGGTTCGCGCTCAGGGTGAGATTGGCGTACCCCGTCCCCGTATCGACGAAGTTGCCGAACGCGTCCTGTGATTCCACACGAACAGTGGGCGAGAACGGCGCACCGGCGACCACGTCTGTCGGTTGCACCCCGAACCCGAGCTTTGCGACCGGCCCCGGGGCAAACGTGATCACGGGACCAGCGACCGTCACGCCACCGACGGTGGCCGACACCGTCTTCGCATCGGCGACCGTGCTCGTGTACATCGCGGAGGTCAGCCCCGATGCGCTGGTCAACGCTGGCTGGGAGAACATGTTCCCGGTGCCAGTGGCCGTCAGCTGCACGCCCACGCCAACCGCTGGTAACCCAGACGTGGTGCGGAGCGTGACCGTGACGGTCGCATAGTCGACTCCGGCGATGCCTTGCGTACGGTCGACGGTGATCATCGACTGGACCGGATCGATCGGCGCAGCGTCGATCGCTGCGTCGCGGGCCCCCGAATCACCGATCGGTCCGGCATCGGGTGTTCCAGAACCGTCGGAGCACGCCACGAGTCCCACACAGAGCAACGCCTGGATCCAACCCCTCACCATGCATCAACCTAACGTGGAAGCCCCGAAACAGGAACGGTGGAGATGAGCGAGCTCTGGTTCTGAAGGCGCTTGTTGACCATCGACGGCTTCGGAACGGACTATCCTCAGATCCATGCGAGGACGCTCGGCACCGCCGGTGTTCACGTGCGTTACGACGACCACCGCGAGTGCACGATGAGGAGAGCGTTCGCTGCATGCGTCGCGTTCGCGGTCCTGGTCGTGATCGTGGTCATTCGCTTCGGGTTCAAGGATTCGTCGCCCGCAGCTCCGGCGCCGCCGGTCGTCGATGCCGCGATCGCCGATGCACCGATCGGTGATGCCGGAGTCGCGGTCGATGCGGCGGCACCTCCGAAGAAGCACGCGCAGAAGCCGACGCCCAAGCTCACACCGAAGTCGACGCCGACGCCGACACCGACGCCGACGCCGACGCCGACGCCGACACCGACGCCGACACCGACGCCGACACCGACGCCGACGCCGACGCCGACACCGACACCATCGACGAGGTCTCCAGAGAGCCGGGTCCACGGCAGGATCCGCAGCGTCGCACCCGGGGTCGATCACGTCGACGAACGTCGCCCCGTCGAGCTCGGGCGGCAAGCGGCGGGCGACGGCGCCGACGACATCTCGCCACAGCACCAGCACCGCCGAGCCATCCTCCTGGCGCGCGTCGATCCCGGCCTGGGTGAGCTCGGCGCTCGCGGTCACGAACCGGAGCTGGTTGCGCAGCGCGCTCGGGGCCTGGGGAGGCGGCACGGTCCCGCGCATCGCGCGTCCGCTGGGCGCGACGGGCGGTGGCGCCGTCGATCGCATGCCACGTCCACCGCCCGTGGGCGGTGCGTCCGCGGGAGCCGCGGGCGAACGATCCCACTGTCGCGCCGGCAACGCCTGCGCGTTCGGAACTCCCTGGCCGAGGTCGTCGTCGTCCGCGATGAAGTACAGCATCCCGATCGCGGCGAGCTGGCCGGCGATCAGCATCAACGGTGCGAACGTGCGCTGCGAGGACAGCGACATCGTCGCCGTCGACACCGAGCCGATCTCGGGCCCGAACATGTACGCCGCGCCCACTGTGGTCCCCAGCAGCAACACCGCCAGCCCGTAGCTGATCCGGATCAGCGATTCGCTCGTGCTTCCTGCCAGCACGCGGGTGGCCACCTGGTACAGCAGCAGCGCCGACAGCCCGAGCGTTCCCCAGAACGTCGCCCCCGCGAGCATCGGATAGAAGCCGATGCCGCGGATCATGCTCATCGAGACCGATGCGCACTGCCCGCTGGCGTCGCAGGCGTGAACCGCCCGCAGATCGAGCCCGGATCTTGCCAAATGACTGTTGATGACGAACCAGTCCATCCCGAACAGCGCCACACCGACCAGGCCGCCATAGGCCGCGAGGAGTACGAGGATCTTGGTCCGGTTGCCCTGCATCCGTGCTCGAGGGTACCAGCCTTCGCCAAGGGTAGGCGTTCCGAGTACCGGGGCCTTCGTCGGGGACAAGAGCTGTCCCGCAAGGCGAATTCCGCGAACGGTGCGCTCAATAGCGGCAATCTACCTGTCGAGCGAGATGGACGACTTCGAGGAGGATGCGCAGCTGCGCAGGGTGACGGCCGAGCTCGCGTGGCTACGCCGGCTCGCCCGCGCACTGCTGCGCGACCAGGACGCCGACGACCTGGCGCAGGAGGCGTGGCTCGTCGCGGCGGAACGTCCGCCCGCAGAGGCTCGGCCGCTGCGCCCGTGGCTCGGCGGCGTGCTGCGAAACCTCGCGAAGATGCGGGCACGCGCTCGCAAGCGACGCGAGGCGCGCGAGGCGAGGTCGGCCGAGCTCGTGGAGCCGGCGACGACTCCCGATGACCTGGTCGAGCGCGTCGAGCTCCAGCAGCTCGTCGCCGGCGAGGCCCTCGCGCTCGCCGAGCCGTATCGATCCACCATCCTGCTTCACTACTTCGAAGAACTCTCGTGCGCGGAGATCGCACGGCGGCTCGGGATCCCTGAAGGCACGGTGCGGCGCCGGCTGAAGGTGGCGCTCGACGAGCTGCGTGCGCGGATCTCCGCGAAGGAGCGTGGCGGGCGTGGTGGGCTCGCCGCGCTCGCTCCGATCGCCGGTCTCTCCTCACCCTCGCAAGCCGGCGCACCGTGGGCGCTTGGAGTCATCGCCATGAAGAAGCTACTCGTACTGGTGATCGCGCTGATCCTGATCATCCTCGCCGGCGTCTTGTGGTCGAGACGCGATCATCAGACGGCGGCAACCCACGCGCCCACCGACGAGCACGGCAGCGCCGTCGCGACCGCGACGACGACGACGACGCCAGGCGGAACCACTGCGGCGACCGAGCGCGACGACGTTCCGCGCTGGCTCGTACAGCCCGATGTGAAGCGGCGGCGGATCGCGGGGCGCGTGACCTTCCGCGGCGTGGCGGTTGCCGGAGCGACGGTGGACCTGGCGAGCATTGCTTCCGAGGGTGGGCTCACGACGGCACCGCACGTCACCACGAACGACCACGGCGAGTTCGACTTCGGCGCCCAGAGCGCGATGCAATGGAGCGTGCGCGCGTCGGCGCCCGGCAAGGCGAGCGCGCGCCACGAGGTCGACCTGCGCGATCCGCGCGCGATCCCTGCGCCCGACCGGCTCGAGCTCGAGCTCGGAGCATGCGATGCGGCGCTGGTCGGAACGGTGCGCGACGCCTCGGGTGGATTGATCGCGAAGGCTCGGATCAGCCGGCTACGCGACGACGGTGCCGGCGTACCTGGTGGTCCCGCGACACAGAGCGACGAGAACGGCGCGTACGAGCTATGCGTCGAGCCGCGCTGGCCGGGCTGGGTCATCGTCGAGGCCTCGGCCGATGGGTACGCGGCGGTCACGCTGCAGATGATCGTTCCGGGGCGCACGAAGGTCGACTTCGCGCTGGTTCCCGAGGCGGTGATCGTCGGCCGCGTGATCCGCGACGACACGAGCGCGCCCGTGCCGCAGGCGTACGTGTTCGTGCCCCCGGGATCGGAGGGCATCGAGAGCACGCCGCTGCGGGGGAGCTTCACCGATGCCGCGGGGCGGTTCCGGATCGATCGGATGACCGCCGGGCGACATCTGGTGTTCGCACGCGCCGAGGGTCTCGTGGAGACGACCCAGGGGACGCCGGTGGTCGTCGGCGTCGGCCAGACCAGCGTGGAGATCGAGATCCGGCTGGAGACTGGCTCCACGATCCGAGGCAAGGTCGTCGACGATGGCAAGCCGATCGCCGGCGCACGCGTGAACGCTCTCGATGGATCCCGTAGCACCGCGAGCGCGGTCTCGCAGGACGACGGTACCTTCACGCTCAGCGGCGTGCCGCGCGACGACCTTCGGTTCACGGCGCAACCGTACGAAGTGGTCTCGCCGAAAACGTTCCGCGTGTCGGAGGCGGTGCACGAGGGCGTCACGATCGAGGTCGACGCGCTGGGTACCATCGTCGGCCACGTCATTCGTGGCAAGCAGCCGGTCCCTGGCGCGAACATCCAGATCCACGGGCCGAACGATCGCGAGCTCGAGACGGTCCGCGCCGATGCGACAGGCCGGTTCGAGGTGCATGGACTGCAGCCCGGCCCGTGGACCCTCTATGCCTCGGCGACCGCAGGGGAGCCTTCGGCCGGGCTCCCGAGACCGTTCAGCTCTCGCGCAGCCAGACTGCCGAGGTCACGATCGACCTGGGCGTTCGGGGAGCGATCTCCGGCCGCGTCGTCGATCAGACCGGCGCCCGGTGCCAGGGGTGTCCGTGCAGTTCCGCAGCACGAAGTCCGACGACACCGGCATCACGGCCACCGCGGCCGACGGATCGTTCCGCGCCGCGAGCCTGACGGGTGGTGGCGAGTACCGGCCGATCGTTCGGCGCAGCATGCTCGCGAGCGCACCGCTTCCCCGGTCGCGGGTGGCGAGTTTCCGCCGATCGCGGTCGCCGACGGTGAGCGGACGTGACCGGTGTCGTACTCGCGGTACGGATCGATCACCTGTCGCTTGCCGGCAAGGTCGTCGACGCGAAGTGGCGCCGCGGTCGCGGATGCGCGTGACTGCACAGCTCGTCGAAGGGAGTGCAGGTCCCAGGTTCGACGCGCGGCTTTCAGGACCCAGCCGACACCACGAGCGTGGAGGGCCAGTTCTCGATCGACGACCTGCTCGCGGGCTCCTATGCGTTGCGCGCTGTGTCGCCGACCGGCGTCGGGGCCACGCTGCTGGGCATCCGCGCCGGGCGCGCCGACATCACGCTGGTGGTCGCCGCCGGGCAGCATCGAGGTCGCGGCGGTCGGGTTCAAGACTGCTCCGCAGGTGACCGCGATCCGCACCGACGGCGGTGGTCCGACGTGCGCCGGTTCCGGCGTTGCTCGTGGCAACGAGTTCTCGATCCGCAACCTCTCACCCGGCCGCTACACGGTCATCGCTCGTACCTCCTCCGAGGCGGCGAGCGCGATCGTTCAGGTAGCCGCAGGTCGCGCGTCGCGCACCACGCTCACGAGCGCGGGCTCCGCCGTCGTCGCCGGGCGCGTTCGCGAATTCCGCACGGGCAAGCCGATCGAAGGCATGACCTGCCGCGCGCTCCCGCGTCGGGCACCGACCACACGGATGTCAGGGCCGGCGACGGCGTGCGGATCGACGCGCAAGGCGCGTTCTTGATCGCCGCCGCGCCTGCCGGTCCGGTCTCGGTGTCGTGCGATGAGCTGTGGCGCAACACTCCGATGGCCTGCGCATGATCACGCTGCAGCCGGGGCAGCGTGCCGACCTCGACGTCCCCGTCGTCGGCTTGAGCGAAGAGCCCGGCGTCACGCTCGGCGGATTCGGCGCCGACTTCGATCCGAGCGTCCTCGTGCCGCCTCGTGCGCGTACAGTCGACCGGTCCCGCCGCCACCGCTGGGTTCCAGAATGGTGACGTGATCACCTCCGTCGAGGGCGCCTCGGTCACCGAGCTCGCCCCGCGCGGCGTCTGAACCCTGATCGTCAATCGCCCGCCCGGCACGAAGCTCAAGGTCGTGGCCGCGCGCGCCGCAAAGCCTGTCGCCGCCGGATCACCGCTCGGCGAAGCGCCGCCGTAGCCATGATCCGCCCCAGCCGCCGCGGATCGAAGAAACCGCGCCTCTTGCCCGTGCGCTGGACGAGCCCCCCGGGCCCGGCGCCCGCGCCCCGGCCCCGCCCGGCGCACGTCGGCGCCGGCCGCCTAGCTAGGAATCACGATGAGCTCGTATCACGCAGTTGTTCCCGTGTCCTGGTCGCGGCTGACGATGGAGGTCCTGCCCGCCTGGGTGGAGACGTTGCAGAGTATGCGGTCGGTGACATCGTTCGCAGAGAAGTTCGCGCCGAACGAGGCGGAGCTCGTGACTGCCATGGGGAAAGAGGTCGCTCGAACGTCGCCGCCGGGCTACCTGCAGGAAATCGGTTGGACACCGGGCGCGCCGTTCGCTGAGGCAGACCGACTCCGTGCGAGCGCCCTGCACAGCGAGCTCGATCGGTCCGGTCTCGCCGCGGTCCATACGTTCGTGGTGTGCCACGCCATCAGGTTCAGTACGAGCGTCGACCTGGCCGGCGACGACCCGTTCGAGGACGACGGCTACTACGCGCGCCTTCACGATGCGCCGTATTGTCAGGTCGCCGGCACGAAGAACCGGTTCCACTTCCTCGATGCGCTGTTCACCACGACCTGGCGGCCGGAGCGCCGAGTCTACGACTACGCGGCACGGCCGGTCGTCGCTCCTCCACTGCGCGACCTGCTCGACGCGCTGTTCTTGTCGACTCGCACGTTCCCAGGGATCCAGGTCCTCGATCGCAACGCCACGTGGCCGGGGTACGACGACACTTGGTTCCAGGGCCTGCTCGCGCCGCAAGAGGTAGGGCGGCTCGCCTCCTGCCTCGACGAGATCGCGCAGCTCGAGGCGGCTCGGGACACTGACGATCAGGACGAGCTGTTCCCGCTGTTCGCCGACCGAGTGCGCCGAGCCGCCGCCGAGGGACTCGCGCTGGTAACACTGCACAACGGACTGTGACCCGTAACGGTCCAGAACCCCAGGCTGTTCAGCTGAGCCGAAATGCGTTGCTAGGCGGGTCAACACCGCATATGCACGCGCCATGACTCGCGGCGTTGCCCTGGGAGTGATTCTCGTTCTGGTCGGATGCGGCAAACCCGCCGGGCAGACCGTCGACGCGGCAGGCGGCGGTGATGACACCGACGGAGGCAACGACGCCAACGCGCTGATCGATGCGTCGATCAGTGACAGCTGGATGCCCGGGGACGCCGTCGCGCCCAACATCGCATGTGCCTCGGGTGAGCTCGTCAGCGGACGCGTCCTCGCAGCGACGACCAGCGGGGACGAGCTCGTGTTCGATCACATCGCGATCGGCGCGGGGGGCGCGCTGTTCGCAGGGGGGCAGCTCGCGGGTCACGCCACGCTCGAAGCCGGCACGCCGAGTTCGCGGGTCGTCCAGGGATCGCAGGTCGGCTCGTCGGTCGTCGCGAAGTACGCGGCCAATGGTGCGTTTGCGTAGGCCTCGTCAATGTCATCGCGCGTCGGGTGGCTCACTGCGCTACAGCCGCTCGCCGATGGCTCGGTCCTCGTCGGTGGTTACTTCACCGAGCAACTCGCGATCGACTACGGCACCGCGACGCAGATCCTGCTGCCGGCGGTCGGCACGGGATACAACATCTACATCGCGAAGCTCGATCCCGATGGCCACGCGGTGTGGGCTCACTCCGCGGCATCGGGCGCGATCGACGGCATCTTCTCGATCGCCGCTCGCCCCGACGGTAGCTTTGTCGCCGCGGGCTACTTCGGCGACGGTTCCCAGCACACGTTCACGTTCCCTGACGGCCAGAATGGCCCGGTCGCCGCGACCGCAACGGACATGTGGGAATCCGGATGGATCGGGTCATTCGATGCGCAAGGCCGCATCGGCTGGCTGCGGACCCTTGGTGGCTCGAGCCGCAAGGATGCGGTCGGCGTCGTGACCTTCGCAAGCAATGGCGACCTGCTCCTCGGCGGCTCGTTCGGCGCCGATCTGACCGGCCACGATGACCTCGGGACCGCAGACGATCCAGCAGACCGGCAACACCAGCTACGGAACCTCGGCGACCTACCTCGCGCGCCTCTCACCCGTGACTGGCAACGTGCTCTCGCTGCATGCGAACGGCGGCCAGTCGACGGCGACCGCGATGTTGCGCGACGGCGGCACGCTCCACCTCGCCGCCGAGACCGATCGCCTCTCGGCCTTCGATCCGGAACCCACGGTCCCGCCGAACGGCGCGATTCCCTACGCGTCGTACCTCGTCAGCTTCGACGAGGCTTCGCGTTCACGAAGCTCCTCCCGCTCGGCACGGGCTTCGACTCCGCGAAGCTCACGAACCTCGGCGCCGACGCATTCCTGTTCTCGGGCACGGGCTCGGCCTACCGCCGGTTCGCGAGCGGACCGAACGGCGAGATCGATCCGACACCGGTCACCACCCCCGGTCTGCCGCCTGGCTTCCTCGCATGCGCGTCGGCGACAGATCACCGCATCGTGTGGTCGACCGCGACCGGCCGGAGCTCGGCGGCAGCGCTCGCCGATGACGGCTCGATCGTCGCCTTCGTGACGTTCTCGCAGACGGTGACCATCAACGCGGGCAAGCCGTCCGCGCAGACCTTCACGAACGGCGGCTTCGGGCGGACATCGCTGCTCGTGCGTTTCGTGCCGTAGTGCGAAGTCAGGCGAAGCTCTACGGACTTCGGACGTTCTGGAGGTGGTGCGCGAACGTCAGCATCATCGCGCCCTGCACAGACTCCACCGCGTGACTGCTGTCGGGAGGTTGCCGTGTCCACGCGTGCGCCGGATAGCGACCGAAGTCGTCGCGGAGCTCGCCTGCGAGCACGAAGAACTCCTCTCCGTCGCGGTGGTGGTGGTGGGCGACCTTGGCCCCCGGGTCGAATCGCAGCAGCACCACGCGACCCGCGGGGTCACTGAACAGCGGCGCCTCCCAGAGGCCCGCGGTGTACGACCGCTCGAACACGATGTAGCGTGTGTCGACGACGGCGCGCGCCGGGCGGTGTGCTGGGCGCTGCTTGACGAACAGCGTGCAGCCACCGTCGGTGACGAGCCCGCGATCACCGGGCGCATGCACGTACGCACCGCGTGCATGCACGAGCGCGCCTATCTCGTAGATCGCCTTCGAGCACGAAGACGTCGAGGCTCCGCCCGCCACGTCCGGTACGGGCACATGCGCAGCCGGTGGGAGGCGGAGGAGCGCCGTCCGGAGCAGGCCACGAGGTCCGGGCGCGTGCTCGAGCAGCTTCTCCTCGATCCCGTCGTGCGCGGTCCACGGCATCGCCGCGGTGTCGACAGCGACGCGCTGAGCGAGCTCTGCATGGAGGACAGTCACCAGCCTTCATCGTCGCATCTCCATGTCTCCGCGACGACGTAGGGCGACGTTCTAACGACATCGCGTACGAGGCTGCCGCCGAAATCCGGTAACGATTCGCCAGTCAGCGCTGGCGCAGCCCGCGGATGAACACTGCCATCTCGGACGAGAACAGCGCCCAGCGTCCGGCATGACCCTGCTCGGTCAGGTAGACGTGGCCGCAATCTTCGACGAAGTCGAGTGTCAGGCTGCCGCGTGCCACGCCAATTCCGACCGGATCGCCGACGCAGCCGACGTCACCGTCGGTGTACGACGTGGCGAGTGCGAGTCGTGCGGCCAGCTCGTCGGTGAGCGATTGGGTCAGTACGCGGACACCTTGGTCCCGGTACCCGAGAAATCGCCTTCCGCTCTGGCGGTCGGCCAGCTCGTGGATCGTGACTCGCCATGGGGCGGTCGTGTGCGCCGCGTCGGCGAGGAACGTCGCGATCTCGACCGGCGGATCTACCGGCCCCGGTTGCGGCGGTGGAGGTGGCGGGAGGGGGTGCGCAGGTTGCGGCCACGCGAGGTTTGGTATCGGCTCGTTCGGCCGATCGAGCTGTTCGAGCGGCTCATCACTGCGGCACGCGACGAGCGCGACCATCGCAAAGCAGCAGGACCGCATGTGGGAATGCTACGCACAAAGCCCCGAAACCAGAAGGCCTCGGCGACGCGCTGACGACGCACGTCACGCGCTACAGTGGCTCCAGCTTCATGGCGAAGATCGAGCTCGCAGCAGGCGTGGTGCACGAGATCCCGGCGGATCTACGCAAGGCGTTGTTGTCAGACAAGTCCGCGCTGGAACGATGGCAGCCCTCCGCCGCTCGGCCGCAACGAGTTTCTGTGCTGGGTCGAGGACGCCAAGCAGCTCGAGACCAGGAAGCGCCGCATCGAGCGAACGCGAGAAGAGCTGCTCGAGGGGAAGCGCCGGCCCTGTTGCTGGGTTGGGTGCATCCATCGCACCGACAAGGCCGTCAGTCCGTGGGCGCAACGAGTGTTGATCGACAAGGAGCCCAAGCCGAAGGCCAAGGCCAAGGCCAAGTAGGCGGTGCATCGCCGGGGTGCGGAGGAGCCTCCGCTGCGCGATCGTCTCCACCGTCGGCGAGCAGCCTGTTACGATCGCATCGCGTGCGCAAAGCGGCCATCATCATCGTCGCGCTGGCGCTCGCGAGCGTTGGCATGGCCCGGCGCTGGGTCGTTCGCACGCCGGTGCCGTCCCACGACAAGAGTCGGATCGTCGAAGTCGAGTCCAGCGAGTACGCGTCGCTGTACGCCGGCGGTCACTCGATCAATCCACTGACAACGCCGACGACCTACCCAGGCAAGGCGACGTACTTCGTTCCTGCGGGCGAGGCCGGCGAATTCGAGGTCGACGGCCTCTGCGGCGGCTGCTCGACGTGCGAGGCGCCGAAGGACTCGTTCGTCCGCATCATCTCCACGAAGAACATCGCGAGCTGGCGCCTCGACGCGAGCAGCCCGGAACACGACGTGCTGCTCGATCCCGACAAGGACATGCGCACGACGTTCACGATCATCGCGACGGGCGGCGCGTCGGGTGACCCGTCCTTTCGCCTCGAAGGCGACCAGGGCTACATCCGCGACACCGTCTACGGCTATGTCCCGTCGCGGATGACGTTCTGGCGGCGCCCATCGAGGCGCACGGTCGCGACGATCAAGGCGTACACCTCGATCGAGGGACCCTGCCCGAGCGAACAGCCGTGTCAGCCGCCGCCCGAGGCGAAGCTGGCGATCACGAGCGTCGTGACCGAAGAGATCGAACCCGTGAAGTGATCACGCCGCTCCGGTCGACGAGAACGGATCAAACCCAGCTCAATGCTTGCCGGCTGCCTGTGCGAGCGCGGTCAGCTGCAGCTCACCGACGACCGCCTGCGGAGCTCCATCGCGCACGAGCAACGTCACCGGACTGATGCGCGCAGCGGCAGGCGCAGCATCGTGCTCGCGCCGCACCTGATCGACGAACGCTCTCATGCCCTCGATGCCGCCCCCGACGCCCCCCACGAGGAAGCGCCCTCGGTGTGGCGCAGCGGCCAGGAAGATCTTGGCCTTGGAGGATCCGTGAAGCGCGGCGAGATGGTCGCCGTCGAGCATGAGCTCCGCCGCGTAGGTGCCGTTGGTGGCGAGGTTCACGCCGGGCAAGTGCTCCAGCGCCTCGTTGGTGAGCTCGCCATCGAGCATGGTCATGATCGCTGAGCCGCGCATCTGTTCGAGATCCGCGCGCTCGGACGCCGGCACGTGAACGAAGACGCCGTCCTGCTCGACCATCCAGGCAACATGCGGAATCAGCTCGTGCTCGCCGAGCGGGCTTGTCGGTGGGCTCGCGATGAGCGGCTCGACGAGCGCATCGCTCGGTGTGGTTCCCGGCAAGACCAAACGTGGGGCGTAGCGCTGCATTCGTGGACCAGGGTGAAGTCTCGACCCATTCGTGCTGACCGAGAACAAGATCGCCACGGATCTCTCCGCGGCGACTCTGATCCCTACGAAATCCCGTGGACGTCCCGGCCCGATTGGGTAGAGTGGCTGCCTCTCGCCACGAGCAGGCTGCTGCGTGCCGGGTTCATCCGAGCGGGAAACGCCTTCCCGACTTGATCAACCTCGTATTGTCACAGGAGCACACTCATGTCGATTACTCGACTGGACTCGCTCGTCCATCGATTGGACGAGACGCGTTCGACAATCTCAAATCCACACGGCGTACCCATCACGCTGTTCGCGAACCGCGATGTCCCGATCGAGCTCGAAGCGGTCGAGCAGGCGCTGAGCTTCGTCGACGTGCAGGGCACGATCGACGATATCGCCAGCTGGCAGCGCACGGGCAAGACCACTGCATTCTGGGGCGACCAGGACGGGCGCCTCGAGCGTGTCGTACTCACGCCCGACTTCCATCGCGGCGGTGGCATCCCGGTCGGAACGGTCGGTGAAGCGCGCGGCTTCGTCGTGCCGCAGGCGGTCGGCAACGACGTTTGCTGCGGGATGCGGCTGCTCGTCACGGACATCACGCGGGACGAGATCGCACCGCATCTCGATACGCTCCATCGGCCTCTGCGCGAGGTGTTCTTCGGCGGCAAGCGCGATATCCCGATGTCACCCAGGCAGCGCGATGCCTTGTTGCGCGACGGTCTTTGGGGGCTGTTCGAGACGCACACAGATAACGCTGGAGCTGGCATCTGGCGTCACTACGATGCGCGCACGCAGGAAGCGGATCTTGCCCGCGTTCACTTCCAGGGAGTCTTGCCCGCGAAAGGCGTGTTCGCGTTCGGTGACTACATCACGGGCTCGGGCGCGAACGACTCGCGCGATTCTCAGATCGGTTCGATCGGTGGCGGCAATCACTTCGTCGAGCTTCAGGCGATCGAGGAGATCCTCGATGGCACGACCGCGCACGCATGGGGTGTGACCGCGAATTCGGTCGCGATCATGGCGCACTCGGGGTCGGTCGGGCTGGGGCATCCTGTCGGCGGCTTCTTTCTCGATCGCGCGCGCGACATCTATCCCAAGGAGATGAAGCGGCCAGAGCACGGATTCTACGTGATCCCGACGCGCGGCCCGCATGCGGCACTTGCTGCGCGCTACCTCGATGCGATGCGTAACGCGGCGAACTTCGCCTTCGCGAATCGTCTGTTGCTCGGGCTGATGACCGTGCGCGTGCTATCGGAGGTGCTCGGTCGCGACGTCGATGCGAGACTCGTCTACGACGCACCTCACAACCTGATCTGGGGTACCGAGGACGACGAGATCCTGCTGCATCGCAAGGGCGCGTGTCCTGCCCTCGGCGGTGATCCGGGCCTCGCGGGGAGTCCCTTCCGCTACACCGGCCATCCGGTGATCATTCCGGGTTCGATGGGCGCGGCGAGCTACCTGCTCGCAGGCAGCGGCAACGATGCTGCGTTGTGCAGTGCATGTCACGGCGCAGGACGCAGCCTGTCACGTGGCAAGTCACGTCACGTCGACGACCGCACCTACGAAGCGACGTTCGAGCGGCTGCGCGTCGTGACGCCGATCGATCCGACGGCGCCCGAAGTTCGACTGCGGCGTGATGTGCTCGCCGAGTATCACGATCGCCTGAAAGAGGAGGCACCCTACGCCTACAAGGACATCACCCCAGTCGTCCAGACCGTCGAGGATGCGGGCATCGCTCGGCGGGTAGCGCGGACGTGGCCACTGCTCACGATCAAGGGCTGAGAAGCGCCGGGGCGTCTCGACGAGTCGGTCCGCAGACATCCGGTCAGGTCACCACATCGGCAGTTCGCGCTGGGTGCGCGCATGCACGATCAACATCCCGGCAGCCGAGATCTGGCGGGTGATGACCGCGCCGGTCCCGGCCGCGGCGAGGACGGTCGGCGCGAGTCCCCATTCTCCCGCGAACCGAAACACCAGGACGGCCGTGGCCAGTCTTGACGCCAGCTGGATGGCAACCTCGGCGGGCGGCTCGTCGAACAGCTGTGCGATCGGCGGTGCGATCGGCGTGACGAACGGCTTGCCGTACCGTTTCGGCAGGATCGTTCGTGCGACCTCGAGGCGGTACGCCGCGAGTGTGGCAACCTCACGCGCGAGCTCTGGTCGCGGGTCGGCGAACACGAACGCACGCTGTCGGGTCGCCGCGCGTACCACGCCGGCCAGATCATCGCGCGCCTCGATCGGCTCGCTCGTCCCTCGCGGATGAACCAACACCAACGAGCTCGCGCATGCGCGCAGAGTGGCGATGGCCACCGGATCGTGATCGAACCCGGTCGCACCGGTCGTCGAGCGCAGCACGAGGGTGAGCGCGTCGAGCCCTGCGAGCGGGAGCCCGGCGAGCGCCGGATCGGCGACACCGGTCCAGACATGGATGCTCGTTGTCAGCTCACCACCAGGAGCGCGATCGAGGAACGCTTCACCGAACGAGTGTACCTGCGTCGAAACCAAGAAGGGCCTCGCATCGCTGCGAGACCTTACCGTTTCCTGGTCCCGCAATCGCCGAGCGGAGTCGCGTGATAAAAGCCCAGTCATGCTGGTTCTCCTCGCATCGTATGGAAGCAGGACGCGGGCCGACAACGTGACACAAGTCGATGTTGTCTCCGAGACGGTCGTAAGAAGTCAGGCGAAGCTCTACGATCTTCGGACCGGTGCGGTAACGAAGGCGCTACGGACGATCGACATCGCGTACGCGAAGGACGGACGTCTCCTCCGTCGTCTCGGAGACGTCTACCAAGTGATCCATCCCGACGGCAGAGCGGTCATCCTGTCGGCGCCCGATGTCAGCGGCTCATGCCTGTTCGTGGGCGATGCGTTCGTGACCAAGGACAATCGCTACGATCGCGCGCTGCCGTACGGCGTGTACGACACGAACACGGGCGCGTTGCGAGGTCGACTCGAGCAGGTGCCCAATCAGTGGGGAGCCATTCAACCAACGTTCGCCATGACACCCGACGACGGTGAGCTCTGGACCGACGACGTGACCAGCGTGCGCTGCTGGACGATGTCGAACGTCGTCTGCACCAAACGCCTGGATGTCCCGAGCGGATCCAGCTGCCTGGGCGTCGCGCTGACTGCGAGCGGAAACGTCATCACGACCTTCCGACCTGCGAATGGAGCCAACACGAATCCTGAGATCGTCGTGCTCGCTCCGAAGACTGGCAGGGTTGTAAGCCGCCGCAAGCAGGTTCATATGGGAGTCATCGTTGCGGGCGAGATCATCGTCGCTGCCGATCCCGAGGCGAAGCGCTTCGTGTTCTTCGACGAGGAGCTACGCGAAATGGGGGCGACGCCGATGGCCAGCCTCGAAGGGTACGCTCGTCTCGTTCCGCTGTGGTCTGGACGGCAAGAGTTCATCGCTGTCGACGGCTTCAACCAATTCCATCACTACGGTTCTCCGTCGCTGGCGCCTCGTAACGCGCCCGGCGCGTCGGCGGAGAAGGGCGCCGTGGCGGCGAAGAAACCCGCGGCGAAGAAGCTTGCGGTAGCGAGCGAGCCTGCGCCGAAGAAGTCTGCGGCGAAGAAGTCTGTAGCGAAGACGCCTGCAGCGAAGAGGCCTGCGGCGAAGCAGCGCGGGGCGCGCTGAGCGAGCGCCCCGACCCTAACCGGTTAGAACACCGTTCCCCAAGCGCTCTAGCGCTGCCCTCCGAAAACCAAGAAGGCCTCGCATCGCTGCGAGACCTTCCGTTTCCTGGTGGAGCCTAGGGGGGATATCGACGGGAACGGTGCGGAGTGCTCGCGCGTCGGCGCGTTCAGCTCGCCTTCATCAGATCCAGCAGGATCGCGAGCTCGGCGCCGATCGCCGCCTTGAGTGTGGGCTCGCGCTCCGGTGCGAACTGCGGCGTGTGGATGCCGGGGACCGGAACCCCGGACTTGCGCGCGGTCTCCAGCTTCGCCGCATCGATGGCCCCGATGTGCAGGAGCACCGCCTGGACGCCCGCGAGCCCGAACTGCGAGAAGTCTTCCCCGCCCATCTGCGCGGGTATCTCGACGACCTTGTCCGCGCCGAGCGAGGCGCGTGTGGCCGCGACCATCCGCTGGGTCAGCGCGACGTCGTTGTACACGGCGTCGGTGCCAGCCTTCGTCTCGATCAACGGGTCCTTCGGTGCGTTCGCCGCCAGCGCCTCGCCTTTCGCCTCCCGCGCGATCCCGGCGAGCAGGCGCTTGTGGACCTCCGGGTCGAGCGAGCGAACTGTCAGCTGGAGCTTCACTTCGTCTGGAATGATGTTCGGGGCTGTCCCGCCGTGGATGCTACCGACCGTGATCACCGCCGGATCGAGCGGATTGTTCTCGCGCGACACGACGGTCTGCACACCGAGCACGACGCGCGCCGCGATCACGACGGGATCGATAGAGCGGTGCGGGTACGCGCCGTGGCCACCCTTGCCATACACGGTGACGTCGAGGCTCGTCGAGGCAGCGCGGAAGAACCCGGGATGGAAGCCGACCACACCAGCGGCGAGCGCGTGGTCGACGTGCATACCGAGTGCGTAGGTCGGCTTCGGGAACCGCGTGAACAGGCCGTCGCGGATCATCGCGCTCGCGCCGGAGATGATCTCCTCTGCCGGCTGCGCGACCAGCATCAGGGTGCCATGCCAGAGCTTGCGATTCTTCACCATGAGCTCGGCGGTGCCTGCCCAGGCTGCCATGTGCAGATCATGGCCGCACATGTGAGACACGAAGGTGTCACCGGCGTCGGACTTCGTCTTGGCCTTGCTCGCGAACGGAAGGTTGGTCTTCTCCTCGATTGGCAGCGCGTCGAGCTCGGTGCGCAGCATGACGACCGGGCCCGGCCCGTTCTTCAAGATCGCGACGATGCCCGTGCCGCCCACGCCGCTGGTCACCTGGTAGCCGAGTGCTTTGAGCCGTGCGACGAGCGTCGCTGCCGTGCGCTTCTCCTGGAAGGCCAGCTCCGGGTTCTGATGCAGGTCAATGTAGAGCTTCTCGACACCGGGATAGATCGCGTTGATCTGCGATGGATCGATCCCGGCGGGGGCACCAATCGCAGCGGACGGGGCGGCGAACAGCACGGCGACCACCGGCAGAAGAGAGCGCAGGTACTTCATCGAGAGGAGGGTAGGGCAGTCCTCGCCTGGACAACCAGGCCGAGAAACCCCAAACGTTCCGGACTTGCGCGTCCTCACGCCGCGCTATCGGCGTGTTGTTCAACATCGCGGAAACGAGCTGTTGCGTTACAAGCCCTCGGCGTGCCGCGGTTGCCACACAGCGGCAAGATCTAGCGAGATGGTGGCACCCCAGCCGTCGGGCGTGCGAACGGCGGCGACTGTCGCGGCCGGCTGGAGCCAGCCGAGCTTCAACATGCCGGTCACGCCGGCGCTCCATCGCAACCCGCCATCGCGATCGACGAATGGATCGTACGCGAGCGCGGTCTCGACGGAGACCGAGCCGAGGTCACACTGCTGCATCACACCGACGCCGGCGCGCGGAATGATGTGAACGATCCGCCGGTGGTCCTCGGTCGCGTACTGCCCGGCGACATCGAGACCGAGGTCGACGCGCAGGATGTGCTGCGCGACCGACGTCCACGGCGTGTCTTTGATCCAGATCCGCGAGTGGCTGAGTCGTACGCCGGCGGTGCGAGGTAGCTCGAGGACCTGGTCGCCGACGCGTGCGCTCGCGGCCAAACGCGGCTGTTCAAGCGCCGCGCTAGGGAGCAGGAATCCGAGACGATAGATCTGCTGGCCGTTGCTGTCCTGCGTGCCGCCGAACACACCGATGTCCGCGGTGCCGATGCTCGCGCGCGAGTCGTCGGCCGGAATCGTCACGCCGGCAGCCGCGACACCCGGCTCTCGCTCGGTCGATACTGCGAGTGGAAGCGTGCCGTACGCGCCGATGTGGCAGTCGCATGCGGTCGACGCCTGCGCGTGCAACGTCGAGGAGATCGCTGGACCGCCATCGATCTCGATCGTGTCCGAGAGGCGAGGTGGCGCCAGCTCCTGGCGGTCGAGCAAACCAAACGGGAGCCAGATCGGGGCCAGAAGCGACAGAAGCGGCATATCCGGTACACGTGTGAGCCCCCAGCAATGGGAAGAATAGTTCGGCCTCCAGGGCGGACCGAACAACAAGAAGGCCTCGCATCGCTGCGAGACCTTTCCGTTTCCTGGTGGAGCCTAGGGGGATATCGAACGACTGGCGAGACCCTGGATTATACAATGCCGGCCGGGCCTGTAGCTGAACAGCGATGTTCAGCTACGACGCAAGAGGTCTAACTCGTCTGGACCAACCGTTCCGCAACCGTCAGGTCGGGCACGTCTTCCGGCACCTTGCCGCGCTTCGACTTCCTGGTCGGGGCCACGAGCCATGATCGCGATCCCGATTCGAAGTGGTCAATCGAGAAGTGCCGGGGAGACCGGCGACCAGGCGAATCTAACGCTTCGGCTTGTCGCGCTCTTCGAGGGTCGCGATCAGGATCGGGAGCACGAGTCGATCCTTGGGGCGTCCGGCTTTGGTCTTCACCGTGATCAGCGTCGGCAGGTCGAGCACGCGCAGCAATCGCCCTTCATCGTTGATCGACTGGCTGTGGGGCAACAGCTCATCGAACCCGAGACCGTCGAGCTCGCAGAGCGGATCGATCCAGGCCGAGCGAGGTCGACAGGTTCAGGTGGCCTTTGCCCGCAAGCAGCTCAGCGGTCGGCCGGAGTCCTCTGTTCGCGAAGTCATAGCGCATCGTTGCATCGAGCTGCAGCAACAGCTCGAGCAGTCGCTCGACGTTCTCCGGCGTCCTCCGATGGACGATGTCGAGATCGTTGGTGGTGATCGGCGCACCTTGGATCACGCAGGCGGCACCACCGACGATGATGAACTCGATCCCGGCGTCGCACAGCTTCGCGAGCAACGCGGGAAGATCAGTGGCCTTCGGGTGCGGCGCCATCTCGGATCCTGACCAGGGTCTGCGCCATTCGAGATGCTGATCTCAGGCGGTCCCAAGGGGATTGCTGAAGCGAGAGCGCGATGAGCGTTCGGTCCACATCGCCGATGGCGTCACGGACCTCTGGATCGAGGTTCGCCACGAGTGCGGCGATCTCGGTTGGAGATACGTTCGAAGCGTCGACGGCCACAACGAACGCTATCACGCCGGAACGACACGGTTCGGCCTGCGATGAGACCGCTAGAACACCGTTCCCCACACGTTCTAGCGCTACGCACCGAAAAACAAAAAGGCCTCGCATCGCTGCGAGACCTTTCCGTTTCCTGGCGGAGCCTAGGGGGGAAATCGAACGACTGGCGAGACCTCTAGAGTGCGATTATGGCGACGCCCAACAATCACGCGATGTTGCATCGCCGGATGTTCCGCTCCCCGCGCAACTACACGGATGCATCGAGGCGCGGTCTGGTGAGTGCTGCGGGGGCCGCGTGTGCGCGAGCAGCGACGACAGTCACCGAGTTCCTGGCCTGCGGCCAGCCGGATTGAGACTGGTCGGATCGTCGACGGATAGAGACAGTCAGCGCGACCAGGACAAACTGCCAGCCACCGCGAGACTCGCTAATCACTCCGTACCGAGCTCCACGGACGCGGTGGCAACCGGGTCGAGTCGACGGCGCGCGTCGAGAGATGCGACAGGCCGCAGCGAACTACGAGCACGAGCGAGATGGATTGGGTGATCGCTTCCTCGATGAAGTTGCGGGCGCTTGCGACCTCTAGATCTAGGGGAACGATTCGCAGGTCGCCCGAAAACAAAATCGCCGCGTATCTCTACGCGGCGACTTCGTTTCCTGGTGGAGCCTAGGGGGATCGAACCCCTGACCTCTAGAGTGCGATTCTAGCGCTCTCCCAGCTGAGCTAAGACCCCAGGACTGGCGGCGGTATGGGTATCAACAGGTGTGTGACCTGTCAAGCGAGCGTCGTGGACTAGCGCGGATTCGTGAGGACTTCCGACTCGATGGCCGCGACCAGGCGATCGACCTCGCGGACCAGGTCCGAGGGCGGGAGTGGCACCCCGACCCGGACCGCGTCCACGACCTGGGCGATCACGGCGGGCGCCCGGAGGATCCGGCGGTGGCCAAGGCCCGAGGTCAGCTCGAGGCGCGCGTTCGGCCACAGCGCAGCCAGGCGCTCTCCGTGGAGCACGGGGACCTCGCGGTCGTCGCGGTCGTGGATGACGAGCATCGAGGCATCGCGGTGGCCGATCAGGCGATCGATGCGCAGCGCCTCGATCCCGACGCCGCTGTGGACGGCGAGGTTGTCCTCGAGAGCGCCGCGATCGTTCTCGTCGAGAGCGACCAGCTTCGCGAACCGCTGCACCGAATCCTCGATCAAGACGTTCGGCGCGAGCATGACGTTGCGAGGAGCATCGACACCGCCGCGCGCGTGAGCGAGCAGGGTGGCTGCCGCGCCGAACGAGTGAGCGACGATCGCGTGGACCGGCCCGACCGCGGCGGCGACGTCGATGATCACGTCCGCGTGGTCGGTCAGGTAGAGCCGGTTGCCAGGCGAGCTGCCGTGGCCGGGCGCATCGAACGCCACCACGGAGAGGCCGGCCGCCACCAGCGGCTCGACCAGGGCGCCGAGCTGCGAGCCGCGGCCCTCCCAGCCATGCACCAGGAGGACGGTCGGGCCCACGCCCCATCGCCAGGCAGTGACTCGGGTGCGCGCACCCTCCCAGCGCGGCGAGCGCAGGAGGACCTCGACCGAGAATCGCTTGCCGCTCGCCAGGATCGCGCGCTCCCGCTCGGGGCGCGGGTGACGTCGGGGCGAAGTGAACAGTCGTTCGGCGAGGCTGGTACCCAGTTCGTCGGAGAGGATGTAGGCCGTCTGCAGCGCCGCCCGGGTAATTCGGAGCGCCGTTTGAGAACGAACGGTCGTGCTATTTTTGGTCGTCGTCGATGAGTGAAGCACAGGATCCTCCGGAGGTTGGATGGCTCAGCGGGAGCGGTGGCCGGGTGCCAGGGCACTGTCGAGCAGGCGCTCGAAGGCGAGGCGAGAGCGGTCGAGCGTGTCCGCTTCACGCAGGAAGCGGAGAAACGTGTGGGTGCCGAGCATGATGCCGTACTCCTCGAACGCGAACTGCGCGGCATCGAGGTCGGTGCGGAAGTGGCCCTCGCGGACTGCGATCTGCGCGGCCTTCGTGAGCTCGTCGATCCAGTCCTTGCACGTCTGGACCAGCGCATCGCGGGGAGCGCCAGGACGATCGTCGAGCTCGGCGCTCGCACCGACGAAGAAACACCCGCCGGGGCGGATGCCCCAGGTGAGCCAGCGCTCGAACAGTGCGCGTACGCGAGGCAGGCCCCGCGCTTCGCGCAGCGCCGGGACCATGACCTCTTGCACGAACTGGCGGCCGGCCTCATCGATCACGGCGATCTCGAGCGCTTCCTTGGAGCCGAAGTGCGCGAACAGGCCGCTCTTCGAGAGCCCGGTGGCCTCGGCGAGACGGCCGATCGACAGCCCCGAGACGCACGCCGACCACCGTCGAGAGCGCGAACGCTCTCGCGAGGATCGCGTGCCGGGTGTCTTCGCCCTTCGCCCCCCCCCATGCGATCGGGAATAGGACGATCGCTTCGATTTGTCGCCGCCATCGGGGAACGCGCGTGATTTCATGTAGCTGGCGCTGGAGCCCGGGCGCCTGCTGGGGCCGGGGGGCGGGGCCCCGGCCGCGTGGGGGCGCGGCGCCCCGGGGGGCGGCCGGCGGCGCCCGGCGGGCCGGCCCGCCGCCGGCCCGGCGCCGCCCCCGAACGCGCCCGCCGGCGCCGCGCCCCCCGGCCTGGTCCCCCCCCCCCCCCCCCGGGCCGCCCGCGGCGCCGGGGGGGGGCGGGCGCGGGGGGGGGGGGGGGGGGCGCATGGCGCGCGACCGTCTCGACAAGCTGATCGTCGATCGCGGCCTCGCCGCGAGCCGGGATCGCGCGGCCGCCCTCGTCATGAGCGGCGCGGTGATGGTCAACGGCCAGCCCGCCGGCAAGCCCGGATCGCAGGTCGATGTCTCCGCGGAGATCACGCTGCGCGCCGAGGATCATCCGTACGTGTCGCGCGGCGCGCTCAAGCTCGTGCAAGGGCTCGACACGTTCGCCATCGATCCGGCCGGGATGGTGGCGCTCGACATCGGCGCATCGACGGGCGGCTTCACCGACGTGCTCCTCAAGCGCGGCGCCACGCGGGTCTATGCGATCGACGTGGGCTATGGGCAGCTCGCCTGGTCGCTGCGCCAGGACCCGCGCGTGGTGGTGATCGAGCGCGAGAACGTTCGCAACATGGATCTGGCGCTGGTGCCCGAGCCGGCCGATCTCGCGGTGATCGATGTCTCGTTCATCTCGCTGACGCTCGTGCTGCCGCGGGTGGCCCAGCTGCTGCGTGCACCCGTGGGCAAGCCAGTGATCGTGCTGGTCAAGCCCCAGTTCGAGGTCGGGCGCGAGCAGGTCGCACGTGGCGGCGTGGTCCGCGACGAGGCCGTGCGGCGCGGCGCCGTCGACAAGATCCGGACCTGGGCCGCGGCGAACGGCTTCACCTCTCACGAGGATGTGGAGTCGCCGATCACCGGCCCGGCCGGCAACGTCGAGTACCTGCTGCTACTCCGCACGGCGGACGCGCCGCCGGCACCTTAGCCGCGGCTACTTCGTCAGATCGTCGAGAGAGGGCAGATCGCCGATGTTCGGCTGCAGCACGATCTCGATCCGCCGGTTCTGCCCACGGTGCTCGTCGTTGTCGTTCGCAACCACGGGATCGAACTCCGCGAACCCGGCGGCAGACAGCACCTTGCCGCTCATGCCCTTGGACACCAGGAACCGCACCACCTCGACGGCGCGCGCGGTGGACAGCTCCCAGTTCGACGGGAACTGCGCGGTCTTGATCGGCAGATCATCGGTGTGACCGGCGACGAGGAAGTCACGGTCGGCGACGGTCGCGAGGACCTGCGCGACCTTCTCGAGGGCCGCCTTGCCCTCCTTCTTGACCGAGGTCTTTCCGGAATCGAACAGGATGTCGTTGGGCAGCGCGATGATCATGCGGCCCTTGCGGATGATGACCTTCAGCTGACCTGAATCGATCATCGCGCGGAGCTTGGTGAGCAGGCTCTTGAACGTGGCGAGCCGCGCATCGGCGGCGGCCTTCTGCTTGCGCAGCTCCTCGAGACGCGCGGCGGCCTCGGCCTTGTCCTTGGTCAGGCTCTCGACGTTCTGGCCGAGCTTCTCGAGCCGCGCCTTCATCGTGCCGGCGACGGCCTCGCCTTCCTCGACCTGCTTCTGCAGATCATCGCGCACCTTGGTGAGGTCCGCGATCTGCTTCTCGAGCTTCGCGATGTTGTCGCCGAGCTCCTTCTCCTTGGCCGCCAGCACGGCTGCGTCATCGGACTTCAGCTTGGCCATCTGCGCGCGGTGCGAGCTCGAGGTCATGCACCCCGGGCCGAGGACGAGCGAGGTGACGAGCACCAGCGAGGCGAACTTCATGGGGCGGTTGTACAGCGATCGGATCGCTGTTGACAGTCATCGACACCGGCAGTATTAATTACGGAATGAACGTTCGTTCCGTAAATAAGTCGGCCGCGAAGCGCCGGCGCGGACGGCCGCTCGTCGATGACAAGCGCAGGATCATCCTGGACGCGGCCCTCGAGGCGTTCGCAGCACGGGGCTATCACGGCACGGCGGTTCCGGAGGTCGCCGAGGCTGCCGGCGTCGGCACCGGGACCCTGTATCGCTACTTCGCGAACAAGGAAGCCCTGGTCAACGAGGTCTATCGCGACGCGAAGCAGCGGCTCCGCACGGCGCTCCTCGCCGGCGCGCCCGAACTCGATCTGAGCCGAACGGAGATCGCCGAGGCCTGGTTCGCCGAGCTGTGGCGTCGCCTCGGCGCGTTCGCGAAGGCGGAGCCCGATGCGTTCCGCTTCCTCGAGATGCAGGACCACGTCGAGTACCTCGATGCGGCGAGCCGCGAGGTCGAGCTCAGCGTGCTCGCCCCGCTGTGGATGGCCGGCAAGCGGCTGCGCGAGCGCGCCGAGGGGCCCACCGTCGATGTCGTGATCGCACTTCTGTGGGGCGCGTTCGTCGGCCTGATCAAGGCCCAGCGCCTTGGCTACCTCCGCCTCGATGACAAGCAGCTCGAGCAGGCCGGCGCGGCCTGCTGGCGAATGATCGCTCCCCGACCCAAGAAAGGCTGACCCATGCTCTCCACCCAGACCTCATCGTCCCCAGCGTCCACCACCACCGGCGCCCGTCCCCAGGTCCAATCGCTGGATGCGCTCGCCGCGCGCTCGAGCCGGGAGCTCGATGCGCTGTATCGCAGCGCCACGGTCTCGTCCTCGATGCACGCCGCGGACGGAGCGCTGATCGGCCGCATGCTCGCGGTGAAGAGCCTCCCGGGCGTGATCGCGAGCCCACTGCGCCGGTTCGCGGCATCGCGATCGTTTGTATGGGAGGGCAAGACGTTCCAGGCCTCGAGCACCACGCGCGGTGTGGGCCACAATCGCGTGCACATCCCGCGTGCGCTCGGCCGGCAGAACCTGTTCCCGTTCGAGACGTTGTTCGGGCCTTCCGCGATCGATGGCAAGCCGACGCTGATCCTCGACTACGATCTGGACGTCAACCCTTCGTACATCCGCCACATCCACGACGAGATCCGCGAGGTCGCGCCCGGGTTGTTCCTCGGCCCGGCGATGTGGAAGGGCGAGCGCGACAAGTCGCTCGTGCTGTGGTTCGGGCTCGATGCGAGGCTGTCGTGAACCTGCACCACGTGGTGATCACGGGCGCCGCGGGCGCGATCGGCTCGGCGATCGCACGCGAGCTCCGCGCCGTGCATCCCACGGCGCACCTGTCCCTGCTCGATCGCGACACCGCGGGGATGGCCGCGCTCGCGGCGGGTCTCGGCAATGCGAGCACGCACGGCGTGGATCTCCGCGAGCTCGAGACCTTGCCGGCGTTGATCGCCGAGCTCGCGGCCACCGCGCCGATCGATGGCCTCGTCAACTGCGCCGGGATCATGCGCGTCCAGGGCCTGCCGTCATGGGACTGGGAGGACGCCGCGTCGCTGCTCGCGGTGGATCTCCTCGCACCGCTGCGCCTCCAGGACCTCGTCGTGCGCGGCATGGTGGAGCGTGGCTCAGGTCTGATCCTGAACATCGCGAGCATGGCCGGGAAGGTCCCGCTCAAGGGCTGCGCGTACTACGGCGCTTCGAAGGCGGGCCTCGCGATGGCTTCGGAGATCGCGCGGGCGGAGCTGGCGCCGCACGGCGTGCAGGTGCTCACCGTGTACCCGGGCCCGGTGCACTCCGCGCTCGAGCAAGGTGCGCGTGATGGCTACGGCGGTGGCGGGCTGTTCGCGCGGTTCGCACCCACCGGTGATGCCGCCGAGCTCGCACGCCGGATCACGGTGGCGATCGCGAAGGACGAGCCGCGCGTGATCTATCCCCGGCTGTATGGCGTGGGCTGGTCAGCGACCAACCTGTCGAGCTGGATCGCGCTGTCGTATGGCCCGCCTCCCGTGAACTGACCCGACGCGGGCGCTGCAACCACCCGTGGGCGGTCGAGCCGATAGATCCGGCCGAACGTTACGGATTTGCGACGGAATCGGCCAGCGCACCAGCCACGGCAGCTCGCTTCGCCACCCTCGTGCGCGTCCAACTATCGAGGATGACGCGCTGCGCGCTTGGCACCCGGCGTGCTCGGAGGCCGGCGCATGAAGACTTACTTGGCTTCGGTGGGTGTCGTCCTGTCGTCTCTGTTGATCGGATGCGCGTCTGATGGCGCGATCGAGGACGGCGAGAACGACGAGTTCATGACGGCGGACGTCAAGGCGGATGCCTTCGGCGTGGAGGACTGGAGCCCCGATGGCGCGGCCGTCCTCACCTACGTCAGCTCGGCGACCGTCGCCAAGCTCCAGGACGAGGTCGGGCTGTCGGAGCGCGTCGCGAAGGCGATCGTCGCGCAGCGCAACACGCTGCCCGGGAAGAAGTTCAAGGACCTCGCAGATCTCGATGCCGCGAAGTACGTCGGCACGACGGTGTTCAAGGAGCTGCTCCACCACGCCGCCGAGGCGCACCTGTTCAAGACGGCGCTGCGGATCCCGCTCGTCGTCGAGGGCAACTCGCGGGTCTCGATCACCTCGTACAACGACGAGGCGCGCACGGCCGGCGTCGCCGGGTTCGCGAAGTACACGTTCGTCGACGCGAGCACCGATTACACCGCGAAGATGGCGACCTATGACACACGCCTCCAGGCGATCGCCACCAAGCTCAACCTTCAGATCGATGGTGAGATGGCCGCCTACGCGAGCTCGGTCAACGACTACGCGGTCGGCTCGCTCAAGCCCTGCTTCATCGGCGATCCTCTCGAGGTCGCGGACGTCACCAGCTCGCAGGCCGACAACCTGATGGGCGACATGTACAGCCTGTGGGGCTGGCGCTACAAGACGAAGAAGTGGATCTACGAGGACCAGGACGAGTCCGAGATGAACTTCGGCACGGACTGGACCAGCTTCAAGAAGACCGGCAAGTCCGTGCTGCTGATGGCGACCAACACCGACGACGGTGGCGACCCGATCGCCGACGAGATCCCGCCCTGCCGCTGACCGCCATCACAGCGTCTTCGTGAGCAGCAGGAACCGGCGATCCGAAACGACGCCGGCGACCTTGTCGTAGAACGGGCGCGGCCCGATCCAGGCGACCTCGCACTGCGCGTGCACCTCCGCCACATCGACGAGACACGCGACCAGCAACACCTCGCCGAGCCCCTGGCCGCGGTGTGAGGGCCACGTGCCGGTGGGGCCGAACCAGCCGAGACCGGCATTGTTGCCATCGTGCGCGGCGAACGCGCAGTACGCCCCGTCCTTGAGTGCGACGTGCACGCCCGTGGGTGAATGCGCGAGCGCGCGCGAGAGCTCGAACGGCCACGCACCGCCGAACTCGGCGGCCACCGCGTCGAGGAGCGCAGTCTCGTCGGGCCGAGCGCGTCGGATCTCGTAGCCGTGCTCGCCCACGGCCCGGCTCAGCGCCTCCACACGGTGCGCGGTGACCCGCGGGTTGCCACGCACATCGATCAGGACGTTCGTGCGTGGCTCGCCGGTCTTCACCCAGCCCCGCTTCTCGAGCCAGGTGATGGTCTCCGTGTTGCGCTCGTCGACGCCAGGGGCGAGGTAGTTGCCGGGCTGATCGAGCGTGCGCAGCGTGACCTGGCCGCTGGCCTTCGCGGCGGCCTCGCACGCCGTGAGCAACGCGGTGCCGACGCCGCGGCCACGGCGCGACGGCATCACGCCCAGGACGCGGATCCGGTTGGCAGCGACCGCGGCCACCCCGGCGAGCTCGTCACCGAGCCACGCACCGAGGGCCTGCACCGTCCCGCTCGGACCCGGACCGAACAGCTTCTCCTCGGCGACGACCGCGGCGCGATCGAACGCACAGGCGCCAGCGAGCAAGGCGGTCGCCGCGGGGAGCATCGATCGCTCCAGTGGTTCGATGCGCACGGCGAGAGCCTACCTCCTGCTTCGTGTAGACGCCCGGCGCGCACTTCGCATTCCGCGCGAGCCGTGCGATCGTCTGCGGGATGCGAGCGATGCTCTTGTGTGCCGGTCTCAGCACGCGGCTCGGGAAGCTCGGCGCGGAGCGGCCCAAGCCGATGTTGCCGGTGTGCGGGATCCCGATCCTCGCCTATGGGATCGCGAACCTCGTCGCGCACGGGATCCGCGACATCGTGATCAACACGCACCATCGCGCGGACGTGATCCGCGGCGAGCTCGGCGACGGCCGGCACCTCGGAGCGCGGATCCAGTACCTCCAGGAGGACGTGATCCTCGGCACCGGTGGCGGCCTCAAGCACGCGCTCGGCCTGCTCGATCCGGACGGCCACGACGAGCCGTTCATCTCGCACAACGGCAAGCTGATCTTCGATCTCGATCTCACCGCCCTCGTCGACGCCTATCGGCGCGCGGGCGACATCCTCGGCATGATGGTGGTCAAGGCCGTCCCGAACGCGCGCGAGTGGGGGGCGGTCAACGTCCAGCACGACGCGCGAGGCCCTCACGTCACCGACATCCTCGGCGACGGCGAGCACATGTTCTGCGGCGTTCACGTCACGCGGCCGTCGGTGATGGCGCGGCTCCCCGATGGCGAGTCCGATTCGATCCGCCAGGGCTACTTGCCGTGGTTGCGCGCGGGCGAGCGCGTGGCGGCGTACGAGCACACCGGCGGGTACTTCGCGGAGCACTCCACGCCGGAGCGCTACCTCGAATCGAACTGGGCGCTGCTCGACGGTCAGCCGCTGCGCCATCCGCCGACGCGTCACCTCACCGGCGTGGATCCCACCGCGCGGATCTCGGCGAGCGCGAACATCGTCGAGCCGGTGAAGATCTGTGCAGGCGCGATCATCGGGCCCGGTGTCACTGTGGGTCCGTATGCGGTGGTCGGCGAAGGTGCACGCGTCGAGCGCTCGATCACCCGCACGGTGGTGTGGGCGGGTGCCGTCGCCGGCGTGGACGATTCCGGGTCGATCATCACCTAGGAGGGGCCATGGCCGAGTTCATCCTGTTCACGCACGCTGGCGCCGTCGAGACCGTGGCATGGGAGCCGTATCTCGAGAAGCTGCGCGCGCTGGGGGTGTTTCGCGGCGGCAGCTCGATCGGCGATGGCCTGTGTGCGCGCAAGGCCGGCGCGCCCGCAGCGCTCAGCGCTCAGATCGTGGGCTTCATCCGGATCGACGCAGAGGATCTCGATCATGCGCGCCGGCTTCTCGACGGTCACCCGACCTACGAGGCCGGCGGCACCGTCGAGATCCGCGACCTACCGCGCGACTAGTCGCATCCCAGGGCGGGCAACTTCGCGGTCTGCTCGATGCACTCTTTCATCGTCTTGCGGATGACGTCGTTGGACTGCAGGACATCGCGCCGGGTCGATTCCGGGTTCTGTGCGACCTCGAGGCCGGTCGTGATCGCATCGGGCAGCGCCTTCGCGAGGCCGCACTGGCGCGCGGCATCGGGCACGGTGCACGCACAGATCTTGGCCACGTACGCGCCGCACGCGTCCTGACCGCGCTTGAGCTCGGTCTGCGGGATCTGCGGTGGCTTCTCTTCGGGCGGCGGCCCAGCTGGCTCCTTCTTGCTGCACCCCGCGACGACGAGGAGAACGAGGAGCCAGCGCATCGTCAGCCCGCCTCGACGCGGGCGAGGACGACCGAGATGTTGTCGACGCCGCCTTCTTCGTTCGCGGCCTGGATCAGGCGTTCGACGCAGCGATCGAGATCGCGCTCCATCATCAGGATGTGCTGCATCTGATCGTCCTTCAGCATGCCGGTCAGACCGTCCGAGCACAGGATGTACGTGTCGTTCAGGTGCGGCTTCTCGGTGAGGATGTCGACCTGCACGCTCTCCTTCATGCCGAGCGCGCGCACGATCACGTTCTTGTGGGGCCAGTTCTCGGCCTCCTCGGGCGTGACGCGCTTCATCCGGATGTAGTCGTTGATCAGCGAGTGGTCCTCGGTGAGCTGGCTCAGCTCGGTGCCGCGCTGGCGGTATGCGCGGCTATCTCCAACGTGGCCGATGATCAGCGCATCGTCGAGGAAGTACATCCCGACGCACGTGGTGCCCATGCCCTTGAACCGGGCCTCGCGCTGGGACCGCTCCCAGATCTCGAGGTTGGCCAGCATGAACCCGGTGATCATGCGGTTGACGTGCGTCCGGATGTCCCGGTCCACCTTGTAGGGCCAGGTCAGCGTCTGTTGCTTCCCGGTCTCCAGGAAGTGGTCGCTGATCAGCTCCACCGCGAGCCGGCTGGCGACCTCGCCAGAGGCATGACCTCCCATGCCATCTGCCACGATACACAGGCGCTCGTTCTCCGGGAGGGAGATCGAGTCCTCGTTGTGATCGCGCTTGCGCCCGATGTTGGTCGCGCCCGCAAAGCGGACCCGCATCCCGTCGAGCGGAAACGACGTGCTCATCCAGGCCGATTCTACCCCAGGCCAGCCGGTTGACTCCAACGGCTGGCCCTCTCATCCTGTAGAGGATGTGGGGCTATGCCGAGGGCAACCAGACCCTGGTGACCATCGTGGTCGTGATCGTCGCGCTCGCGGCCGTCGGATACGTGGTGCGCCGCCTGCTCGGGAAGGGGCGGTAGGGTGGCCGAGCTCGCACGCGGCACGGTCCTCGACCGGCCCTGGGGGCGCACCCTCGGCGCGCTCGCGATCCGGGGCCTGACCGGTCAGATCAACGTGATCTCCGACGGTAAGGTCTACCAGGTCGGTTTTCACGGGGGGGCCGTGTGTGGCGCACACTCGCCGCTGGCCTCGGACTCGGCCGTCCGGATCGCCCTGACCGGCTCGCTCCTGTCCTCCACCCAGGTCGCGGACATCGTCCGCCACCAGCAGGCCAACCCTCAGCGCGACGAGATCGAGCTGATCATGGAGCTCGCCCGCCTGGCGCCCGAGCAATCGATGCGGCTGCGTCGTCGGTCGATCGCCCAGCGCGCGGCCCGCACGTTCTCGCTCGAGCGCGCGGACTTCGTCGTCGAAGATCACATCACGGTCCGGTTCGTCCCCGGCAGCGAGCTGGACATCCGTTCGGTGATCTACCTCGGTGCACGGCAGTTCCTCTCGGAGTCACGGCTCAATGGGGAGCTCGGCCAGCTCGGTGGCTGGTTCCAGCTCAAGCCCGAGCTCGACGAGTACCTGCCGCAATATGGGTTTGGCGAGGCGGAGCAGCCCGTGCTCGAAGCGCTGTCCCGTGGTGCAGGCCTCGCGGAGATCGAGCAGCCCGAGATCGAGCAGCGGATGGCCCGGGCAGTGGTCTACGCCCTGGTCTCGTGCGGGCAGTGCAATGTCGAAGCCGCGCCTCGCGCCGCCGCACGGAAGGCGCCCACGCCGCGTCCCGTTGCATCCACCACGTCCGCGCCACCGCGCCAGCGGCCCGGGGACACCAGCCGCCAGCCGAGCCCGAACCGCCGCGCGGACACCGAGGCCGATCCTCCGGCGGGGCGCAGCAAGTCCACCACCCAGGTGCCACCGCGCCGGGTCGTCGCCCACACGCCTCAGACCGCCGAGGTCGAGCTGTTGATCCGCCAGCGCCTGGCGCTGCTCGATGCGGGCGCCGATCACTACGCGCTGCTCGGCCTTCCTCGCGAGGCGACCTCCGCGCACATCCAGAAGGCGTACTTCGCGCTCGCACGCCAGCTGCACCCCGATCGGCTGCAGGCCGTGGGGATCGTCGACGACAACCGTGAGGCCCAGCGGCTGTTCGCGCAGGTCAACACGGCCTTCGCGGTGCTCGGCAACGACAAGAAGCGCGAGGCGTATACCGATGTCCTCGACCGCGGTGGCGAGGCCGCGGTGCGCGACGAGCAGAACGCCGCCGAGCAGATGGCCGAGCGCATCCTCGAGGCCGAGGAGGCGTTCCGCAAGGGCGAGGCCGCGCTCCGTCGGGATGCGATCCCGCTGGCGATCAAGGAGCTCGAGCGCGCGATGGCGCTCAACCCCGACGAGTCCGACTACCAGGCGCTGCTCACCTGGGCGAAGTTCTGCGCCACGCCCGACAAGGCCTCGATCGGCGCGGCCACCCGAAAGACGCTCGGCGGCATCATCAATGCGTTCCCGGGATCGGTGACCGGCCGGTTCTATCTCGGCCGCGTCGACCGCATGCTCGGCCGTGACAAGGAGGCGCTGCGCTGGTTCGAGGAGGTGCTCGAGATGGAGCCGGGGCACTCGGAGGCCACCGCCGAGGTCCGCGTGCTGCAGTCGCGGCTCGGCGGCGACAAGGGTGGCGGCGGCGGCCTGTTCGGTCGCCTCAAGCGCTGACGGCTACTTCGCCTCGAGCTCGAGCTCGGTGACACGACCATCGAGCGGGCCCACGTGGGCGCGCACGCGCGCCACCATCTCCGTCACGGTGCCGTCGCGCTCGACCCGCACCGCCAGCTCCTCCCCGATCTCGAACAGCAGTGGCGAGCGGACGCGTGCCACGCCATCGGTGATCCCCAGGACCTCGAACACATCGTGGGCTTCATCACCATCGACGACAAGCACGCATGGCCCCCCCGACATCCTCCGCAGGTACCACGCCGCGCATTGCGCCCTCAAGCCTTCTAGTAGTGGCCGCGCTGGGTTAACCTCGGTTCAGCGGATGCTCAAGCCGGTCGAGAAGCAGCGCGTCGCCGAGGAGATCGCCGAGCAGCTGCGCTCGCTCATCCTCAACGGACAGTACCCGCCTGGATCGAAGCTCCCACCGGAGCGCGAGCTCTCGAAGCGGCTGCGGGTCAATCGCGCATCACTTCGCGAGGCGCTGAAGAAGCTCGAGCACCTCGGCCTCGTGCGGATCCGGCAGGGCGATGGCACGCGAGTCCTGAACTTCATGGAGACCGGCGGCCTGGAGCTCGTGCAGCACCTCCTGCCGCTCGCCGGGGGCAAGCCGGAGCTGATCCGCGATCTGCTCGAGTTCCGCCGGATCTTCGGGCGCGAGATCGCGCGCCTCGCGGCCGCGCGCGCCGGCTCGGACAAGGACGGCCTCGCGAAGCTTCGGGCGCTCGCCGATCGAGCGGACACCGTCGGCAACGCGGCCGAGCTGTTCGATCTGGACTTCGAGTTCTACGTCGCGATCGCCCAGCTCTGCGGCAACCAGGTCATGCTGCTGCTCATCAACACGGTGCGGGATGGTGTGCGTAACTTCATGCCGCTGCTCGCGAACCTCGCCGGGCCCGGCGATACGGTGCGCAAGCATCACCGCGATCTGATCCTCGCGCTCGAGAAGGGGGATGTCGCCGGGGCCGGGCGAATCGCCGATGAGTACCTCCGCATGGGAGCCGAGCTCGCGGGCCGGCTCGGCGGCAAGCCGGAGCTGCAACCGCAGCCACTTCCGGACTGACGATGCCGACCTTGACGCGGAAGGAAGTCGAGGAGATCGCGATGCTGGCGCGGCTCCATCTCGAGGAACCCGAGCTGGCGTCCATGGAGCAGGAGCTCGGAGCGATCCTCGAGCACTTCAGCTCGATCGCCTCGGTCAACACCGAAGGCGTGCCGCCGATGACCCACGCGGTGCCGATCGATCTGCCGCTACGCGCCGATGTCGCGATGCCATCGATGGATGTGGCCGACGCGCTCAAGGCCGTGCCGAAGCGCGATGGCGATCTGATCGTGGTGCCGTCGATCATTCCCGGCGGTGAGCGATGAACCCCGAGTTCTGGACCATCGGAGACATCACGCGCCGGATCGCGGCGGGCGAGGTCACGGCGAGTCAGATCGTGAACGCGATGACCTCGCGGATCGCGAACGTCGATCGCTCCCTCGAGGCGTTCCTCGCCACGGATAGCCATGCGTCGCTGCGCGATGCGGCCGAGGTCGATCGCAAGCACAAGGCCGGCGAGCCGATCGGGCCGCTCGCGGGCGTGCCGATCGCACTGAAGGACATGATCGTCACCAAGGGCCTGACCACCACGGCGGGCTCGAAGATCCTCGCCGGCTGGGAGCCTCCCTACGACGCCACGGTCGTCGAGCGGCTGCGCGCGGCGGGTGCCGTGATCATCGGCAAGGTCAACTGCGACGAGTTCGGCATGGGCTCGTCAACGGAGCGCTCGGCGTTCAAGAAGACGGTCAACCCGTGGGACAGCTCGCGCGTGCCGGGCGGCAGCTCGGGTGGCAGCTCGGCGGCGGTCGCGGCGGGGCTGTGCACGGC
This sequence comes from Myxococcales bacterium, assembly GCA_016720595.1. GTDB lineage: Bacteria > Myxococcota_A > Polyangia > Haliangiales > Haliangiaceae > JABFXX01. The sequence goes on along the minus strand of JADKKI010000036.1, from coordinate 70,107 downwards.
GAGCCTGGGGACCGACACGGGCGGTTCGATCCGTCAGCCCGCGGCGTTCTGCGGCGTGGTCGGGCTCAAGCCCACGTACGGTCGGGTCTCGCGGTGGGGCATCGTGGCGTTCGCATCGTCGCTCGATCAGGTCGGACCGATCACGCGCACCGTCGCCGATGCGGCGCTGGTGCTGCAGGCGATCGCCGGGCACGATCCGCGCGATTCCACGTCGCTGACCGCGCCCGTCCCGGTGTTCTCCGAGGGCCTGACCGATGGCGTCGAGGGGCTCAAGATCGGCCTGCCCAAGGAGTACTTCGAGGGCGCGATCGACGCCGACGTGAAGTCCGCGCTCGAAGCGACGATCACCGCGCTCAAGAGCAAGGGCGCGATCTTCGTCGACGTCTCGCTGCCGCACACCTCGCTCGCGCTGCCCGCGTACTACATCGTGGCGCCTGCCGAGGCGTCCTCGAACCTCGCGCGCTACGACGGCATCCGCTACGGCAAGCGCGCCGAGGCCACGGACCTCCTCGAACTCTATCGCCGCACGCGCGGCGCGGGCTTTGGCCCCGAGGTCAAGCGCAGGATCATGCTCGGCACGTACGCGCTGCGCTCGGGCTACTACGACGCGTTCTACAAGAAGGCGCAGCAGATCCGCGCGCTGATCAAGCGTGACTTCGACGAGGCGTTCACGCAGTGCGACGTGCTGCTGACGCCGACCACGCCGACCGCCGCGTACAAGTTCGGCGCCAAGGCCACGCCACTCGACATGTACCTCGGCGACATCTTCACGCTCGCCTGCAACCTCGCAGGCCTGCCGGGCCTGAGCGTGCCGTGCGGCCTGACCAGTGATGGCCTGCCGATCGGTGCGCAGCTCCTCGGCAAGCCGCTCGACGAGGCAACGCTACTGCGCGCGGGCGCGACGATCGAGGCCACGGTGGGGCTCGGCGACAAGCGCCCGAGCGGCGTGCGAGGGATCTCGTGACCGAGCTCGCCCAGCTGCTCGAGGAGTTCGAGCCGGTGATCGGGCTCGAGGTTCACGTCCAGCTCGCGACGCAGTCCAAAGCGTTCTCGAGCTCCGGGACCATGTTCGGTGCGCCGCCGAACTCGCTGACGGATCCGACGGTGCTCGGCCTGCCGGGCTCGCTGCCGGTGTTCAACCAGCACGTGCTCGAGCTCGCGCTCAAGCTCGGCGTGGCGACCTCGTCGCAGATCCGCGCGAAATCGCGGTTCGCGCGCAAGCACTACTTCTATCCGGATCAGCCGAAGAACTACCAGATCACCCAGTTCGACGAGCCGCTGTGCGAGAACGGCCACCTCGATCTGATCGTGGGTGGTGCGATCAAGCGGGTGCGGCTCGAGCGCATCCACCTCGAGGAGGACGCCGGCAAGAACACGCACGTCGGTGCGCTCTCGCACGTCGATCTCAACCGGGCGGGTGTGCCGCTCGTCGAGGTGGTGTCGGCGCCAGAGCTGACGTCGTCGGAGGAGGCCGCGGAGTTCATGCGCGCGCTGCATCGGCTCGTGCGCTGGCTCGAGATCTCCGAGGCGGACATGGAGAAGGGTCAGCTCCGCTGCGATGCGAATGTGTCCGTGCGGCTGCGCGGTGAGGATCGGCTGGGCACGCGCACCGAGCTCAAGAACATCAACTCGTTCCGGTTCGTGCAGAACGCGATCGATCACGAGATCGCCCGGCAGCTCCGGCTGATCGATGGCGGTGGTCGGGTCGAGCGCGAGACCCGGCTGTGGGACGCCGATCTCGGCCAGTCGGCTCCGATGCGCAGCAAGGAAGAGGCAAACGATTACAGGTATTTTCCGGATCCAGACCTACCGCCGCTGGTGGTCGACGGGGCGATGATGGGCAACATCCTGCGCTCGCTCCCCGAGCTGCCGGGCGCACGCTTCGACCGGTACCAGAAGGCGCACGGTGTGGCGGCGGATGACGCGCGAACGCTGGTGTCCGAGCGCGCGCTGTCGGAGTACTTCGATGCCGTCGTGAAGGCGCACCCCGGAGATGGCAGCGGGCGCACGATCGCGAACTGGATGCTGACCGAGCTGCTCGGTGCGCTCAACGCGAGTGGCAAGACGATCGACGAGTCGCCGATGGAGCCCGAGCGGCTGTCCGCGCTGATCGTCCTCGTCGAGACCGGGACGATCAGCGGCAAGATCGGCAAGGAGATCTTCGAGGAGTCGTTCAAGACTGGTGAGGCGCCGGCGGCGATCGTCGAGCGCCGTGGCGTGCAGCAGATCTCGGACGAGGCGCTGCTGTGGGCGGTGGTCGAGAAGGTCGTGACGAACAGCCCGAAACAGACCGCGGAGTACCAATCCGGCAAGGATGGCCTGTTCGGCTACTTCGTCGGCCAGGTCATGAAAGAGACCCAAGGACGGGCGAATCCGGTGATCACCACCGATTTACTCCGTAAACGTCTGGGTCGTTGATCACGTGCAACTGCCTGATCTTGGTCAGTGATCGCGACGACCTCGACGAAGGCTTGACGATTGGCCCGCGATCAGTAAAGTCCGCGTTCCTAAAAGCGATTTGCGGAGCAAGCAATGTACGCCGTGATTCAGACGGGTGGAAAGCAGTATCGGGTCGAGCCCGGCAAGACCGTCGTGGTCGAGAAGCTCGCCGGTGATAAGGGCGCCTCGGTCGTGTTCGACCAGGTTCTCCTCGTGTCCTCCGGAGACGGTGGCAACGTGACGATCGGCAAGCCGATCGTCGCGAACGCCAAGGTCACCGGAGAGATCGTGGAGCAGGGCCGCGGCGAGAAGCTCGTCGTGTTCAAGTTCCGTCGCCGGAAGAACTATGTCCGCAAGAACGGGCATCGTCAGGACTACACCGCGGTGAAGATCGCCGCGATCAACGCCTAGGAAGTAGAGAACAGCCATGGCTCACAAAAAAGGACAAGGCTCCACCCGCAACGGCCGCGATTCGCTGCCGAAGATGCGTGGCGTCAAGCGGTTCGGTGGCGAGGTCGTTCGCGCCGGCTCGATCCTGGTTCGCCAGGTCGGTACCAAGATTCACGCAGGCGAGAACGTCGGCGTTGGTCGCGACTTCACGCTGTTCGCGAAGATCGATGGCCACGTGACGTACGAGCGCCACGGCAAGTCGAAGACGCGCGTCGCGGTCTACGCCACGCCGGTCGCGCCCGCCGCTGCGGCTTGATTGTCGTTTGACTGCCGGTCCGGCTGCGGTGCGTGTTGCATCGCGCCGTCGATCTCGGCACCCATGCCCGGCTTTCCCGCCGGGAAGCTCGCCGGCGTGCGCTGCCCGCACCTGACCGACGACGTCCGGTGTGCGCTGTTCGGCCGACCGGAGCGTCCCCGCGTCTGCGTGGAGCTGCGGCCGCAGCTCGAGATGTGCGGCGCCTCCGCCGAGGAGGCGATGGCCACGCTCGCGGAGTGGGAGCGGCTCACGGATCCGGCGCAGCCGCCCGTCGCGCCCGGCACGTGATTACGCACGGTTGTCGATCGCAAGTTGCTCAAGTTGAAACCGTCCCCGTACCCCGACCTGGTCCAGCCAAGCGTCGTCGTGCGACGCGAGCAGCGTGGCCCCACCACCGGCGGCGTGGTCACGCAGGAGCGTGACCAGGGCGCCGAGGCGCGCCACGTCGAGGCCGTTGTCCGGCTCGTCGAGGACGAGCAGGGGCGGCGAGCCGATGAAGGCGGCGCCGAGGCATGCCCGACGGCGCTGGCCGAGGGACATGCGCTCGAGGGCGAGGTCGGCTAGCTCGTCGAGGCCGAGGGCGGCGCGGAGGGCAGGTGAAGGGGGATCGCTGCCGCGGGAGGTGGCGCACAGCGACCACAGCTCGGCGGCGCGGAGGAAGCCCGGCGGGTCTGCGCCCTCGGGCACGTAGCCGAGGGCCCGGCGGGCGCGGTTGCGCTCGGTGCGGGTGCCCCACACGGAGGCGCCGGCGATCGTGATCCGGCCATCGTGCGGTTCGATCACGCCGGCGACGGAGGTGAGCAGCGTGGACTTGCCACAGCCGTTGGGGCCGACGACGCCGATGATCTCGCCGGCCTCGACCCGGAGCGAGACGTCGGAGAGCACCGTGCGCGCGCCGCGCTTCACGGTCAGGCGATCGATCGAGAGGATCACGGAGGCACCGTCGCGAGCGCGAGGGCGCCCGCCGCGAGGATCGCGAGGAGGCCCGCGAGGCCGAGCGTGCCGAGGCAGAGCACGGCGACGGAGGCGACCATCACCGCACCGCTGACGGTGCGCGAGGCGATCGAGCTCGCGTGCTCCGCGCCGAGGAGGACGCGGGTCTCCCCGAGAGCGGAGCCGAGCGCCACGACGAGGCTGGTCCCCGCGAGGAGGCCGAGCGTCGTCGGATCGGCGCCGGTCACGAGCGCGGCCGCGATCACCGCGAGGAGCGTGGCGGCCACGTGGACGATCGCGATCGCGAACGCGAGTGCCGAGACGCGGGCCGAGCGCGCGATGCCGAGCGAGGACGCGAGCCACGCGGATTGCCGGTGAGACTCGACGAGCACGAGCAACACGCCGACCTGCGCCGGCACGAGGACGATCGCGATCACGCTCGCACCGAGCACGGCCGCATCCGCACCCACGACGTGGTTGTTGCGCACGAACAACCCGGCCGCACCTCCCGCGAGTACCGCGAGCCCGGTGCCGCGGAGAAGCGCATCGCCGGCGCGTCGTCGCAGCGCGCGCAGGTGCACGCCACGCAGGGCCTGGCCTGTGGTGCTCCAGTGCGGGACGCGTGGCCGGGCGAGCGGGGGACGCCAGCGCGCGAGGATGACGATCACGGCGGTCCATGCGAGGACGAGCGCGAGGCCACGGCCACCGTCGCCGATCCCCCACAGCAGGAGCCACGGCAGCTGGAACGCCACGATCGCCGCTCCGCCCACGAGCAGCGCGCCTCGCCGAGGCCCCGGCAGGCTGCGGAGATACGCCGCGGCGTCGGCCCGGATGATCACGCGCGCGATCGGCAGGTACACCAGGAGCCAGATCACCCCGAGCACCACCCCGACCCCAGGAGCGTGTAGCGCCAGGCCTGTGAGGTCCCGGGGCTGCATCCCCGTCGGCCCGAACACCACCGCGCCGAGGATCGCCGCCCCGACCCACACCGCGGCCGCCCGCCGGGACGCCGGACCGACCACCGCACGGGTCCAGACGTGGAGCCACCCCGAGGCACCTGTGGCACCTGTGCGCTCACGTCCACGGTGGACCACTCCGGGTGTGGGGTTCATTCCCTTGACCGTCGGAGCGCCACCGCCTATCTCTCTCCGCGAGCGCCATGCAGTTCATCGACGAGGCGATCATCGAGGTGAAGGCCGGAGACGGCGGGGACGGGTCCAACGCGTTCCGTCGCTCGTCGGGGCAGCCCCATGGCGGTCCGTCGGGCGGTGATGGCGGAGACGGCGGTAGCATCATCCTCGTCGCAGATCCCAACCTGTCGTCGCTGCTCGACTTCAAGTATCGCCGCCACTATAAGACCGAACGCGGCGAGCACGGCCGTAATCAAGACCAGTACGGCGCCGCGTCCCCGGATCTCGTCCTCAAGGTGCCCGTCGGCACCGTGGTCTACGACGACGCGACCAACGTCCAGCTCGTCGATCTCGCGAACGCGGGGGACACGCATACGATCTGCAAGGGCGGCATCGGCGGCCGTGGCAACATCCACTTCAAGACGGCGTGGAACCAGGCGCCGACGAAGTTCGAGCCCGGGACCCGAGGCGAGGAGCGCAAGATCCGCCTCGAGCTCAAGCTGCTCGCCGATGTGGGGCTCCTCGGGTTTCCGAGCGTCGGCAAGTCCACGTTCATCAGCCACGTCTCGCGCTCGCGCCCGAAGATCGCCGACTATCCGTTCACGACCCTGGTCCCGAACCTCGGCGTGGTCCGGCTCTCGGACGAGCGCAGCCTCGTGATCGCGGACATCCCGGGCCTCATCGAGGGTGCCGCCGAGGGTGCCGGTCTCGGGCACCAGTTCCTGCGGCACGTCGAGCGCTGCCGGGTCCTGCTCCACATCGTCGAGACCACGTTCATGACGGGTCCGGAGCGGTCTCCCCTCGACGACTTCGACGTGATCAACGGGGAGCTGGCGAAGTACGCTCCCGACCTGGCGAACAAGCCTCAGATCGTGGTCCTGAACAAGGTCGACGCGACGGAACCCGAGCGGATCGCCGAGGTTCAGCAGGCGTTCGCCGCCCGGAACATCGAGCTGTTCACGATGTCGGCCGCCACCGGCGAAGGGGTGGCCCCTGTACTCGAGAGACTCTGGTCACACCTGCTCGCCGCCAGGGCTGGGTGAGATCCGAAAACCGACGAAGCGTCGCCTTGATACCCCCCAGGTGGAGTGTTACAACCACTCCATTCCAATAGGAAATTGCGTCGACTCGGTGTCACGCAATGAGGGTCCCGGCGGTCTGTCGGGCTGGAGATTTTCGCATGCGAGCTTCATCGACTGTTGTCGTCCTCTCTTCGCTGGCATTGGCCGCGAGCGCTCTCGCTCAACCGGGATCGACGACTCCAGCAGATGGCGCCGGCAGTGCGGCTCCGGGCGCGGGCGGCGCGGGCAGCGCGGCGACCCCCGATCCGGCCTCGGTGAAACCCGAGGACATGCCGACGGCCGTTCGGATGCGCCGCCTCGAGCAGAAGACCCAGGCGCTCAAGGAGCGCGCGTGGCAGCTGAAGGCGCGCGTGCAGCTGCTCAAGGAGCAGATCCTCGGCGGTGGCGTCGGTGCCCAGTCGCTGATCGCCCACGCCAACGAGATGGGCAGCTCGTTCCGCCTGATCAAGCTGATCTACACGCTCGACGGCACCCAGGTGTTCGTCCGCACCGACGAGACCGCCGACAACCTGTACAAGACCAAGTCGTTCGACATCTTCTCGGGACCGATCGCCCCGGGCAGCCACACGCTGTCCGTGCTCGCGATGTATCGCGGTCACGGCTACGGCGTGTTCGAGTACCTCTCGAAGTACACGTTCACCGCGCGCGGTAACTCCACGTTCATCGCCGGCGAGGGCAAGCTCTCGAAGATCGATTGCCGCGGCCACGAGAAGGGTGGCCCCACGATGCCGATGGAGAAGCGCCCGGCCGTCGACTGCAAGGTGACCGAGGTCAGCCCCGAGAAGGAGAAGGGCCCCGCCGGGACCGGCGCCGCACCTGCCGCCACGCCCGCACCCGCACCCGCAGCCACCCCCGCTCCTGCGGCCACCACGCCCGCCGCGCCGGGGAAGTGATTGGATGCGTCGCGCGTCGAAGTGGCTGCTGCTCCTGCTGCTGAGTCTGCCCGCCGCCGCGCGAGCGGACGTCGAGGGCAAGCTCAACCTGTACGAGTCCGAGGCGCGCCAGATCGCGGAGACGTTGCCGCGGCCGAACGAGCAGACCAACACGCAGCAGCAGCGCAAGCTCGTCGATGCGCAGCTCGCGTTCTCGCTCGGTGACTACGATCAGGCCGCGTTGACCTTGTTCGAGCTGGCCAGCAAGCCAGGCACCGAGCAGGAAGCGGCGCTGTACTACCTCGGCGAATCGCTGTTCCAGAAGGGCGACAAGGGCGCTGCGCACACGTACTTCGCGCAGGCCGTCGCGCTCAACAACTATGCCGGCAAGCTGTATCAGCCCTCGCTGATCCGCCTCGTCGAGATCGCGATCGATCAGGGCGATGCCACCGAGGCGGAGACCAGCATCGCGGCGCTCGATCGCGTGGCGCCTGGTGCACGGCTGCCGCAGATCCCGTACGTGAAGGGCAAGTTCGCCTATTCGCAGGGCAAGCTCGACGAGGCGCTGCAGTTCTTCGTCGACGTGCCGAAGGGCTCCGCGTTCGAGCTCCAGGCCCTGTACTACACGGGCACCGCACAGGTCGCGAAGAAGGACCTCGCGAAGGCCACCGAGATCTTCACGGATCTCACCACGCGCCGCCCGAAGACCTCGAACGATCGTCGCGTGATCGAGCTCTCGCAGCTCGCGCTCGGTCGGCTGTTCTACGAGCGCGATCAGCCGTCGAAGGCGATCGATAGCTACCTCCTCGTCGATCGCCACTCGGATCTGTTCCCGGATGCGCTCTACGAGGTCGCCTGGGTCTACGTGAAGGCCAAGCAGTTCGACAAGGCGCTCCGCGCGCTCGAGCTGCTCGCGCTGTCCGATCCCACGTCGGAGAAGACGCCCACGGTCCGGATCCTCGAAGGCAACCTCCGGATCCGCAAGGCGCAGCTCGTGCGCAGCTCGCAGGTCACCGGCGCCGTCGATGCGAGCGATGAAGATCCCGCCGTCGAGTACGACAAGGCGGCCGCGGTGTTCCGCGAGACCCACGATGGCTACTACCCGTCGTACCAGGCGCTGACGCGCATGCTCGACAACCAGTCCGCCGATTCCGCGGACTATCTCGCGCAGCTCGCGGGCCGTGCGGCGAACGTGTTCCAGGCCGCGCCGCCGATTCCCGAGGCCGCCGCGCAGTATCTCCGGGAGGAGCCCGAGGTTCAGCGTGCGGTCGCCAACCAGGTCGATCTCGCCACGATCCAGGCACACCTCAACGAGGCCGAGGCCACGATCGCGCGCCTCGAGGGCGTGCTGTCCGCGAACGACAAGACCGTCGTGTATCCAGCGCTCGGCGCCCGACGCACGCGGATCGGACAGATCCAGGGCGAGCTGATCGCGATCCGCAACGACCTCGCCGATCAGCAGCTCGCGCTGATCTCGTCCTCGGGCGAGCTCGCGCAGCTGACGTCCACGCGCAAGCAGCTCGCCTCGCAGTTCGCCGCGATGGCGAGCCCCGAGGACACGTACCTCGCGCTCGTCGATGATGCGCGGCTGAAGTTCGATGCGCTCGACGACAAGGCCAACGAGGTCAGCGCCACGCTCGATTCCACGCAGGCCGTGGCCGTGGCGCTGCGCAAGTACGTCAACGATCCGCCGGGCGAGGGTCAGGCCCCCGTGCCGCCGGAGCAGAAGTCACAGGTCAGCACCGAGCTGGTCGCCACCGCCGGAGAGGCGTATGCGATCGAGAACGAGCTGACGGAGATCCGTCGCGAGCTCACGCTCGGCCGCGATCTCGCGGGCGTCGGTGATGAATCGATCGCCCGCTCGCGCGTGGCGCGCCGGAGCCTCAAGGCGGCGCAGGATGGCGAGCATCGCCTGCTGGCCGGCTTCGCCGCGGCGAGCCGGGACACCGGTAAATCGAAGAAGCTGGTCTCGCTCGGTGATCGCGCGGCGCGGATCGCGGAGCAGCTCGATCAGACCGAGAAGCAGATCGATGCGATCGTCGACACCGCGATGGCGGCGGCGAAGACGACCATTGCCGCGGAGCGCACGAACGTCGATGCGTACAAGACCGAGCTCGCCGAGTACGAGATCGAGTCGCGCGCGGTCGGCGGCACGGTGCTCGGCGCGAGCTTCAAGAACGTGAAGGCGAAGTTCTACGACGTGATCGTGCGCACCGATGTCGGCGCGATCGACGTGCTGTGGTCGCAGAAAGAGGACGCCGACGACGATCTCAAGCGCCTGAACCTCTCGCGCTCGCGCGAGCTCAAGCAGCTGAAGGACGAGTTCAAGGACATCCTCGATCAGGCCACGCCGAACGCGCCCGCGGCGCCGAAGGCCGCCGAGCCTCCACCGATCCCTGCAGCGGGTGCGCCTTCGGGCAGCCCCGACAAGGGCGCGGGTGGCGCACGCGTCAGCCCGGGTGCCGAGGTGCCGAAGGCGCCGGTGGCTCCGATGGTTCGGCCGGACAACGACACCAAGCCAGTGCCGGCGCCCGCTCCGCAGAAGGGAGGCTCGAAGTGAGAGTCCCAGCCCTGATCGCACTGTCCGCGATGCTCGTCAGCTCGCTCACCATGGTCGCTGGGGCGCAGCCCGGCACGATGCCCTCCGATCCGGCCAACGGCCCGGGCCTCGGTGGTCCGCGTGGCGTGCCGATCCCGTCGATGCCCGCGCCGATCCAGCTGTCTCCGCAGGAGAAGGACGAGCTCAAGGACGTCGAGTCCGAGTACGACAAGTTCACGCAGGCGGCCGTCGAGCACGACGCCCGGATGCGCACGATCGCGCGCCGCGAGTTCGATACGCGGACCGCGGAGCTGACCAAGAAGTACGCGGACAAGATCGCGAAGACCGAGGCCGATCGCGGCAAGCGCCACGGCGAGACCGTCGCGAAGCTCGAAAAGTTCCTCGTCGATCACCCCGACCACGAGACGTTCACGCCCGATGCGATGTTCCGCCTCGCGGATCTGTACATCGACAGCGCCGACGAGGAGTTCGAGGCGCGGATGACGGAGCAGGAGAAGTCCGGCAAGCCGGCCGACTCGGATGCAGCGCAGATCGTCGACTACTCGCGCTCGCTCGCGCTGTGGGAAGGCATCCTCACCAAGTTCCCGAGCTACCGGCAGACGCCCTCCACGCTGTACCTGCTCGGCTACTACGGCCGCACCAAGGACGAGCGCAAGTCGCTCCAGCTGTTCCTCGCGCTGGCGTGCGCGAATCAGTTCAAGTGGAACGATCCGCCGCCGCCGCTGCCCACCCGAGACGAGGCGCTGAAGCGGGTGTCGCAGAAGCAGCTCCGCGATCCGTACGCGCAGTGCAAGCCGTACCCGAACGCCGAGATCGAGCTCGTGCGTCACGCCTGGGTCCGCGGCATCGCCGATCTTCACTTCGCGGTGCCGGGCGAGATCGATGAAGCGATCGCCTCGTACCTGAAGGTCGCCGACGGCGGCAACGACTCCAAGCTCTACGCCGAGGCGCTCTACAAGCTCGCGTGGTCGTTCTACAAGCGCGACATGATGAAGCCCTCGATCGAGCGCTTCGATCAGAGCGTCAAGCTGTACGACCAGATCGTGGCCGCGGGCGGCACGCCGGCCCTCGAGCTCCGCGACGAATCGATCCAGTACATCTCGGTCGCGTTCACCGATCCGTGGGAGGGCGAGGCGGACGGCAACCCGAGCCGCTCGTTCGAGCGCGCGAAGGAGTTCTACAAGGGCCGCGAGAACGAGCCCCACGTGCGCGACGTCTGGGTCGCGATGGGCAAGGCGTTCTCGGATCTCCAGGCGTGGGACCAGGCGGTCGATTCGTATCGGCTCGCGATCGGCCCGCCGTGGGAGCTCAACCCGAAGAACCCGCTGGTCCACCAGGAGATCGTCAACGTGTTCGAGCTCAAGGGCGACAAGTTCGCGGCCGATGCCGCGGCCGCCGAGCTCGCCACGCGCTACGCGCCGGGCACGCCCTGGTTCGCGGCGAACGAGAAGGATCGCGAGGCGATGGAGAACCAGCGCCGGATCGCCGAGCGCGCGCTCTATGCGGCCACGCGCAACACGCACACCGCCGCCACCACGATGCGCAAGGACTACGACGCCGCGCCCAAGAAGGATCCGCAGGCGAAGCAGGACTACCTCGCGATGTACAACAAGTCCGTCGAGCTCTACCGGACGTTCATCACGACCTATCCCGAGAGCGACTACATCTACGAGTTCACGTTCCTCCAGGGCGAGGCGCTGTACTGGAGCGAGCGGTATCCCGAGGCGATCGTCGCGTACACCTGGGTCCGCGACCACAAGGACATGGGCACCGCGTACTACATCGACGCGGCGCGCTCGATCCTCCAGTCGTACGAGGCCGAGGCCGAGAAGGAAGTGGCCGAGGGCAAGCTGCAGGCGCTCCGGGTCCCGACCATCGCGGACATGAAGGCGCTGCCGCAGCCGTGGTCGGCGCAGCCGATCCCCGAGATCTACGTGAAGCTCCAGGCGGAGTACGACAACTACCAGAACGTGGTCCCCGATCCGAAGGCAGCTCCGGGTCAGGGCATCAACGCGGCGCTGATCAGCCTCGCGTACCTCCACGTGGATGACGCGATCGCCCGGTTCCAGAAGGTGATGGACAAGTTCTGCGGCGCGCCCGAGGCGGCGAAGGCCAAGGACGGCATCCTCGCGATCTACGAGGCGCAATCGAACTTCGATGCGATCGAGGCCACCAACAAGAAGTTCATCGCGCAGAAGTGCGGTGATGCGGAGAGCATCAAGCTCGCGATCTCGCAGAACCGCTCGCTGAACTTCTCGCGCGCCGCGGACCTCTACGCCAACAAGCAGTACGTTCCCGCCGCCGAGGCGTTCTACCGGTTCTACAAGACCGCACCGAACACCGATCCCGATCTGCCGGTGGCGCTGTACGACGCGGCCGTCAGCTACAAGCTCGCCGACAAGCCGAACAACGCGCTCTCGCTGTTCAAGGAGTTCACCGCGAACACGCAGAAGAACTTCCGCGAGAGCCCGTTCTATCTCGATGCGATGCGCCTGACCGCCGCGAGCTATCAGGCGAAGTTCGAGTACGACAACGCGATCAAGAGCTACCTCGAGCTCTACAACCTGACGAAGGTCGCGAAGTCCAAGGGCATCAAGGCTCCGGATCCGCTGCCCGGCGAGCAGCCGCGCACGCTCGAGCAGATCGGCCTCGATGCGCTGTTCAACGCCGCGCTCGCCTCCGAGCTCAACCGCGACTTCAAGCAGGCCGTCGACCTGTACACGCAGTACGGCAAGGTCGAACCGGATCACCGCAAGCAGGACCGCGCGGTGTGGTCGATCGCCGGCATCTATCGCCAGTCCGGCGACGTCAACAGCCTCACCGAGACCCTCGACAAGTGGCGCCGGCTCTACGGCAAGGACCTCGGCAACGAAGACGACTACGTGCAGTCGTTCTACGACACCGCAGCGCTGCGCAAGCGGAAGGGCCAGACCCCGCAGGCCAAGGCCGCGGGCCAGGAGACGATCAATGCGTGGGCCGCGCGCGGCTCGCAGAAGGGCAGCCGTGGCGCGAAGCTCGCCGGTGAGTGGGCGCTCGCCCAGGCCGAGGAGTACTACGCCGCGACCTGGACCCCGTTCGCGATCAAGAAGGCCGCGAAGACGGTGGCCGAGGCCAAGTCGCAGAACGCCGAGATCGAGAAGCTCAAGCGCACCGCCGAGGACAAGTACCTCGCGCTCGATCCGTACGGCGTGGCCGAGCTGTCGATGGCCGCGAAGGTCCGCTACGCCGACATCCAGTACGAGTTCGGCCAGAAGATCGGCGACGCTCCGATCCCGGTGCCGGTGGCGAAGAACGAGAACGCAGTCGCCGCCTACGAGGCGCAGCGTGACAAGAACCTCGTGAAGTACCTCGGCGAGGCGAAGACCCAGTGGGCCGAGGTCTATGACCTGGCCAAGCGCGGCGGCATCTCCAACAAGTGGAGCCGCCGGGCGCAGGAGAATCTCGGACGCGAATTCCCGGGCGAATTCACGTCGTTGCGCCAGGAGATCATCCAGGGAACGGAGGCTCCGTGAAGGCTCACGCGCAGGCTCTCAAGCCGGCTCTCAAGGTGGATCGGATGGCGTCGTCGAGCGTTTCTAACCCCATGACCCGGGTCCTCGGGACCGTCCTGCTGTCGTTCCTGATCGCCTGTGGCGGCGGGAGCAAGAAGAAGGACACCACGCCCAAGGACAAGGGTACGGGCGGCTCGCAGTCGATGAAGGACACCGGCGATCCGACGGATCCCGGTGGCGGCGGCGGGACCGGCGGCGGGAAACACGGGCGGTGGGAACACCGGCGGCACGGGTGGCGGCGCAGGCAGTGGCAGCGGTGCAGGCAGCGGCTCCGACGCGCCGGGCGAGGTCACGCCGCAAGTTGCGTATCCGAACCTCGATCCGGATCCGGCGGCGGCGAAGACGCAGGTCGAGCAGCACCTCCAGGTCGCGCGTGGCGCGCTCGCTGCGGCGAACCCAGATCCGGACACCGCCCTCAAGGAGGCGCGGCTCGCGCTGACCTTCGATGCGGCGAACGTGGATGCCGCGGCGATGATCGCGTTCGCCTACTACCACAAGAAGCTCTACGACACGGCGGAGCTCGTCCTCGACGATCTGTTCAAGCGCGAGTCCGCGAAGAACAACGCGCAGGTCTACTACGTGTACGGCCTGGTCTACGACAAGACCAACCGCCCCGATCGCGCGAAGCTCGCGTACGAGAAGGCCGTCGGCATCAATCCGAACCACGCGAGCGCGCTCGTCAACCTGGGCGTGCACCAGCTGCAGAACGGCCAGTACGGCGAGGCGCAGCAGACGTTCGAGGCGCTGACCACCCGGTTCAACCGCAACGACTCGGTGACCCTGTCCTCCCTGGGCTCGGCGTACCGCGGTCGCTCGGCGGACTATCCGGCGGGCGCCGGCGAGCGCAACGATCTCGTCCGCAAGGCCGAGGGCATGTACAAGCGCGCGATCAACGCGAACACCAACTACGGTGCGGCCTACTACAACCTCGGCCTGCTCTACCTCGAGAACGATCCGTTCCCGGGCGTCACCGATGGGATGGCCCGCCTGAACGCCGCCAAGGGCTACTTCGACGAGTACAAGAACAAGCCCGGCCTCGACATCAAGCTCTATGACGACCGCATGAAGGACGTCACCAAGGCCATCAAGCGCCTCGAGAAGCTGAACAAGAAGAAGAAGAAGGACGCCGGAGGCGGTGGTGGTGGGAGTTCTGGTGGCGGCGTCGGCGGGGGCACCCCATAATGGTGAGGACGACCATGCAGCGCATGACCCTGGCCCTGGCGGCCGTCGCGACGCTCGGCCTACTCGGGCACGCATCTACGGCGCGCGCCGAGGGCTGCCCGGATGACGCCGAAGGCGGCGAGAAGAAGCAGGGCAAGTTCCACATCGAGTACGTCAACGGCAAGCCGGTGACGGTGATCGATACGGTGGTCTCGGTGTGCGGCAAGGTCCCGCGCCCCAGCGTGGTCTACGTGCTGACGGTGAAGAACATCGATTACGAGTGGGAGAACCTCAAGCAGGACTTCATGCCGCTCATCCTCCAGACGATCAAGAAAGCGCCCTTCTGATGGCGACTCCACGTTCTCCCCAAGGCGGCGGCACTTCGGCCGGAGCTCCGCGCCAGCGGATCCTGCGCATCGGTGTGTTGCTCGGCGGCAAGATCGTCGAAGAGCGGCTGATCCGCGAGCGCACGCCCGTGACGATCGGCCAATCGATGAAGAACACCTTCTCGATTCCGGTCGAGGGGCTGCCGCTCGAGTTCACGCTGTTCGCGATCGACGAGAACAAGTACTCCCTCCGCTTCCTCGCGAAGATGGATGGTCGGCTCTCTGATGGCACCGGGCAGGTCAACACGCTCGACGCGCTCAAGTCGGGCCGCGGCGCCACCAACAACGGCGAGTACTTCCAGGTGCCGCTCGGCGATGCCGCACGCGGCAAGCTCTCGCTCGGCGATCTCACGATCCTGTTCCAGTTCGTCACCGAGCCGCCGCGTCAGCCCAAGCCGATGCTGCCCGCCTCGGTGCGTGGCACGTTCGCGGACCGCTTCGATCCGCGGCTCAGCGTGATCCTCGGCTCCTCCGTCGTGTTCCACTTCGCGATCGTGATCGCCGCCTTGTTCTGGGACATCGAGGTCCCGAACGGCATGGCCGAGCGCGCGTACAACCTGACGTTCAAGCCCGAGACCTATCAGGTCGATGTGGTCCAGCCCGAGGTGACGAAGTCGCCGGACCAGGGCTCCGCCGCCGGCAGCGCCGCGCCCGAGAAGAAGCCGGAGAAGAAGCCGGCCACCGTGCCCTCGAAGCCTTCGGAGAAGCCCGATGGCGGCCGCAGCGACAAGGACACCGTCGCGATGCAGGAAGAGGAGGCGGCGAAGTTCGCCGATCTGCTCACCGGCGAAGGCGAGAAGGGCACCAGCGAAGGCGACATGAGCAAGCGCCGCCCGGGCGCGGATCTCGGTCAGCAGATCGATGGCGTCAAGGAAGGCGGCAAGCAGGTCGCCATCGGTGGCGGCGCTGGTCGCGGCTCGCGCGGTGATGGTGATCCGCGCGTCGGCACCGGCACTGGCCCGAAGATCGATGGCCCCACGGGCCCCGAGTCCGCGGGCGGCGGCAAGACCGAGAAGGTCCCCACCGGCCGCATCAACGTCAGCGACAAGCAGACGTTCGACGAGTCCACCCTGACCCCGGACGTCGTCCTCTCGAAGATCCAGTCGGCGTACATGGCCGGCCTCAAGCGTTGCTACAAGGAGTACCTGAAGAAGGACGCCACGGCGCGCGGCAAGGTCACCCTGTCGCTCACGGTCAACGAGACCGGCCGCACGACCTCGGGCAAGGCCAAGGGCTTCGCGGGCGATGTCGATGACTGCATCAGCGGCCTGATGGGCAGCTGGCGGTTCCCGATCCCGAAGGACAAGGACGGCGAGGCCACCGAGGCCAGCTTCGCGATCACGCTGCAGCTCGTCCCGGACTGAGCCGCCAGGGCCGGGCGCGAACCGCCAAGCGTTTGTTCGCCGGCACTTCCGTGTCCCGGAGGTGCCGCCAAGCGTTTGTTCGCCGGCACTTCGGTGCCACAGAGTTTACGAACCGCCAAGGTCGCCAAGGGCGCCAAGGTCGGAGGATCTTTTCAGCCTGTCGCGAGCTCCCGCCCAGGGACACGAGCGCTCCAGTCTGCTGATGGGTGTTTCCGTCCCTCGATCTTGTCGATCCCCTCGATCCCCTCGATCCCCTCGATCACCACGATCGTCGCGCGGGAGTAGGATCGAGGCCGATGCAGGTCGAGATCAGGCAGCTGTCCGAGTGTCCCGAGCACCTGACCACCGTCGGGACGTGGCTCTGGGAGCAGTGGTGGCATCGGCGTACGCCCACGCCGGCGCTCGTGATCGACCTGCTCCGTACCCGCGCGGCCTTCGATCGCGTTCCGTACACGGTCGTTGGTCTGGCCGACGGCGTCCCGGTTGGAACCTGCTCGGTGATCGAGAATGACTGCGACCACCGTCCGCAGTACACGCCATGGGTCGCCGCGGTCTACGTCGTGCAGTCGCACCGCAAGCGCGGCGTCGCGTCGGCGATCTTGCAGGAGGCCGCGCGGATCGCCTCGCGCGCAGGCGTCACGGGCCTCTACATTGACTGCCTCGCCGTCACCGCCCCGGTCTACGAGCGAAACGGCTGGACGATCCTCGAGAGCGAAGTGGGCGACAAGGACTCGGTCGTGATGCTCCGCCGCCTGACCGAGTGACGTCGGCCTAGATCGTCGTCGGCCTCGCGTGTCGTCGGTCGGCCTCGCGTGTCGTCGGTCGGCCTCGCGTGTCGTCGGTCGGCCTCGCGTGTCGTCGGTCGGCCTCGCGTGTCGTCGAGCTTGTCGTCGGCCCAGCTTGTCGTCGGCCCAGCTTATCGTCGGCCCAGCTTCTCCTCGTCAGGCACTGATATGGAGCGTGCGCGTCCTTGGGCGGGCGCTCGTGACAGGCCGAAAAACTCTCCGACCTTGGCGTCCTTGGCGCTCTTGGCGGTTCGTCACCTCTGGGACACGGAAGTGCCCGGGAACAAACGCTTGGCGGTTCGTCACCTCCGAGGCACCGAAGCGCCGGGGAACGAACCCTGGCGGTTCGCGCGCTGGCGGCGCGCGCGCTGGCGGCCTGCGCGCTGGCGCCCTTGGCGGTTCAGGGGAAGCGCGCTTCGAGCGCGAGCCGCTGAGCGAACGCATCGAACGTCATGGTCTCCATCTTCTGCTGATCGGCCGCGCCGAACGTGCGGATGCTGACGGAGTCGCTCGCGACCTCCTTCTCGCCGATCACGATCGTGTACGGGATCTTCTGGAGCGAGGCGTCGCGGATCTTCGCCTTCATCATCCCGTTGCTGTCGTCGAACATCACGCGGACGCCATTGGCGGCGAGGCGCGAGACCACGGTGCGGGCGTGGTCGTTGACGCGATCGATCACGGTGACGATCGCGACCTGGATCGGCGCGAGCCATACCGGGAACGCGCCGGCGAAGTGCTCGATCAGGATCGCGATGAACCGCTCGAACGAGCCGTAGATCGCGCGGTGGAGTGACGACGGGGCGGTGCGGCTTGCCGTCCTCGGCGACGTACGTGAGATCGAAGCGCTCGGGGGCCGCGTAGTCGAGCTGGATCGTCCCGAGCTGCCACTTGCGGCCGAGGCTGTCGGAGACGTCGAAGTCGATCTTGGGGCCGTAGAACGCGCCGTCGCCGGGCTTGAGCTCGTACGCGAGCCCGAGGCCATCGAGGGCGGACTTGAGCGAGGCCTCCGCGCGATCCCACATCGCGTCGTCGCCGATCCGCTGCGGCGGGCGCGTGGCGAACTTCGCGGAGTACTTGAGGCCGACCGCGTTGTAGACGTGATCGAGGAGCTTCACGAAGCGCTGCACCTCGTCGGGGATCTGATCTTCGCGGCAGTAGATGTGGGCGTCGTCCTGCGCGAACTGGCGCACGCGCGTGAGGCCACCGAGCGAGCCGGCCGCCTCGTTGCGGTGGAGCACGTCCTGCGTGTGCAGGCGCAGCGGGAGGTCGCGATAGCTCTGCTTGCGGAACCCGTAGTAGAGGTGATGCGACGGGCAGTTCATCGGCTTGAGCGAGAAGTTGTGCGGGTCCGGATCGCCCGCAGCCTTGGCCTCGCTGTCCTCGATGAGGAACATGTTCTCCTTGTACTTGCCCCAGTGGCCGGAGGTCTCCCACAGGCCCTTGTTGTAGAGCAGCGGGGTCTTGATCTCGACGTAGCCGTTCTCGAGCGCGAGCTTGCGCATGTACGAGGACAGCACCGTGTAGATCGCCGTGCCCTTCGGGGTCCAGAACGCGGCGCCCGGGGAGAACGGATGGAAGTGGAACAGGTCCAGGTCCTTACCGAGCCGGCGGTGATCGCGCTTCTCGGCCTCCTCGCGCTGCTTGAGCCAGGCGTCGAGGCCCTTCTGATCGAAGAACGCGGTGCCGTAGATCCGCTGCAGCGACTTGTTGCGGTGATCACCACGCCAGTACGCCGCCGAGGACGACAGGATCTTGATCACGCCGACCTTGGCCGTCGAGGGACCGTGCGGACCCTCGCAGAAATCGACCCAGTCGCCGTGGCTGTACAGGGTGAGGACCGTCGCGCCCTTGCCGACGATGTCCTGGATGATCTCGACCTTGAAGGTCTCGCCCTTGGCCGTGAACATCTGGACCGCCTGATCGGGCGTGACCTCGGTGCGCTGGAACGGCAGATCCGCGGCGACGATCTGGTTGGCCAGGACCTCGATCTTGGCGAGCTCCTCCTCGGAGAACGGCTGGCCGCGATCGAAGTCGTAGTAGAACCCGTTCTCGATCGAGGGGCCGATCGTGACCTGCGTACCCGGGAACAGCCGCTGGACCGCATCCGCGACGATGTGCGCGGCGTCGTGACGGATCGTCTCGAGCGCTTCCGGAGCCTTGGTGGTGAAGATCTCGAGCGTGGTGTCGACGTCGAGCGTGCGGGAGAGATCCACGAACGTCCCGTTCGCCCTCGCGAGCACCGCCGCCTTGGCCAGGCCGGGGCCGATCGCATCCCTCACGAACGTCCCGATCGACGTGCCGGCAGCGGTCTGCTTCTGGCTGCCATCGGGGAGGGTCACGGTGATGCTGGCGTCGCTCATGGCCACACCATAGCGAAGCCGACCGGCGTTTGGTTAGCGCCCGGCCCGACTAACGTTGCTCCCTGCTACCCGCCCGCGGCCGGGGCCAGCAGCATCCCCGCGGCGACGGTCTCGTTGGTGGCCTCGTCGACGAGCACGAACGATCCGGTCAGGCGGTTCTGGGCGTAGGCGTCGTAGACCACCGGGGTCGTGGTCTTGACCCGGATCCGGCCGAGATCGTTCTTGCCGAGCTGCACGGCGGTTGCGTCGTGGGCGCCGGTGTTGATGTCGAACCGGTACGCGAGCTCGGAGATCACGGCGCGGGTCCACCGGGTGGAGTGCTTGAGCGCGTAGCGGCCGCTCCGCGCCATCGGGCGCTCCGACATCCAGCACACCATCGCCTCGAGCTCGCGGCCCACCGTGGGCTGGCTCGCGGGCCGGGCGAGCATGTCGCCGCGCGCCACATCGACATCGTCGGCGAGGTGGATGGTCACGCTCATCGTGGCGTAGGCCGCGTCGATCGGCACGCCGCCCTGCTCGATGCGCGCGATCTTGGTGGTCACGCCGCTGGGCAGCACGATGACGTCGTCGCCCGGTCGCAGCACGCCTCCCGCGACCTGGCCTGCGTAGCCCCGGTAGTCGGGGTGGCTCGTGGACTGCGGGCGGATCACCCACTGCACCGGGAACCGGGCGTGCCAGAGGTCCGCGTCCGACGTGATCGGCACCCGCTCGAGGTGCTCGAGGATCGTCGGCCCCGTGTACCAGGGCATCTCGGCGCTGCGCTCCACGACGTTCGCGCCGGTCAGCGCCGACAGCGGGATCACCGTGGTGTCGCGGACCCCGAGCGGGGCGATCAGCGCGCCGATGCTGGCCTCGATCTCGCGGAATCGGGCCTCGGACCAGCCCACGAGATCCATCTTGTTGATCGCGAACACGAGGTGCGGGATCTGAAGCAGCTGCGCGATCAGTGCGTGGCGCCGGCTCTGCTCGACGAGGCCGGTGCGCGCATCGACGAGGATGATCGACAGGTTCGCGGTGGACGCGCCGGTGACCATGTTGCGCGTGTACTGGAGATGTCCCGGGGTGTCGGCGATGATGAACTTGCGGCGCCGGGTGGCGAAGTAGCGATACGCGACGTCGATCGTGATGCCCTGCTCGCGCTCGGCGCGCAGGCCATCGGTCAGGAGCGCCAGGTTGACGCGCTCGTCACCGCGGCGGCGCGACACATCCTCCACGTGATCGAGCTGGTCCTCGAACACGGTCTTGGTGTCGTACAGGAGGCGCCCGATCAGGGTCGACTTGCCGTCGTCGACGGAGCCCGCCGTCGAGAACCGGAGCAGCTCGCCATCCACGACGAGCCCGACCGGCGCCTGGGAATCCACACTCTCGGAGATCAGCATCAGAAGTAGCCCTCGCGCTTGCGGTCTTCCATCGCCGCCTCGGTGAACCGATCGTCGGCGCGGGTGGCGCCGCGCTCCGTGAGCCGCGCAGCGGCGACCTCGGTGATCACCTCGGCGAGCGTGGTGGCCTCAGACCGCACCGCGCCCGTGCACGTCATGTCACCGATCGTGCGGAACCGGACGGTCTCGGTGCGGATCCGCTCCTGCGGCAACAGCGTCACGAACGGATTGGCGGCGTAGAGCATGCCGTCGCGCTCGAACACCTCGCGGCGATGGGCGAAGTAGATCGACGGCAGCGGGATGCTCTCCGCGGCGATGTACTGCCAGACATCGAGCTCGGTCCAGTTCGAGAGCGGGAACACGCGGAGGTGCTCGCCGCGTCGGAGCCGGCCGTTGTACAGCGACCACAGCTCGGGGCGCTGCTGCTTGGGATCCCACTGCCCGAGTTCGTCGCGGTGCGAGAAGATCCGTTCTTTGGCCCGGGCGCGCTCCTCGTCACGGCGTGCGCCGCCGATCGCGGCATCGAACTGGTGCTCCTCGATCGCATCGAGCAGCGTGGTGGTCTGCAGCCGGTTGCGCGAGGCGCGGGGGCCGGTCTCGTCCACCACGCGGCCCCGATCGATCGAGTCCTGCACGTGCGCGACGATCAGGCGCTCGCCGATCTCGGCGATCCTGCGATCGCGGTAGGCGAGCGTCTCGGGGAAGTTGTGGCCGGTGTCCACGTGGAGGAGCGGGAACGGGAACCGCGCGGGGCGGAACGCCTTCTGCGCCAGGTGCACCAGCACGATCGAGTCCTTGCCGCCGGAGAACAGGAGGCACGGACGCTCACGCTCGGCGGCGAGCTCGCGCAGGATGTGAACGGCCTCGTCTTCGAGGCTCGCGAGGTGAGAGCGGCGGAGCGTCACGATCTGCACCGTACCCGACATCCGTTATATTGGACAAGCGTCCATATCCGTTATGATGGACGAACGTCCATTGGTAGATCATTCGCGAGCTTGGCGCGTTATCAGGGAGATGACCGCTCGCGCCCTCCGTGTTGGCCTCCTCCTCGGCGGTAACCTCGTGGAAGAACGGGTGTTATCGAGCAGCGCGCCGATCACCTTCGGGCAGTCGCTGCGCTGCACGCTGTCGCTCCCGGCCGAGGGCGTACCCCGCGAGCACGTGCTGTTCGTGATGGATGATGGCCAGCTTCGCCTCCGGGTGACCGAGGCGTTCCGCGGCCGGATCGCGCGCGGGGACCAGATCCAGAGCGAGCTCCAGCAGGGCAGCGCGGTCGACGGGGTGTGGACGCTCCCGATCCCCCGCGGCACGCGCGGCCGCCTGCAGCTCGGGGATGCCACGATCCTGTTCCAGGAGATCGCGGCAGCGCCCATCACGCCGCGGCCCGTGCTACCCGCCTCGATCCGCGGCACGCTCGGCGATCGGATCGATCGTCGCCTCGCGGTGATCATCGGCGCCTCGGTGGCGGCGCACCTCGGGATCGCTGCGTACGCGTGGCTCGACGATGTGGACACGCACTCGATGCTCGAGACCCCGGTGGCGCAGCAGTACCACCAGGAGGTGATGGAGGTGACGCTCCCCGACGAGCCGGCACCGCCGACGACCACCGATCCGGGCCCGGGCGCGGCAACGCCCGTGACGCCCACCCAGACCGCGCGCCCGATCGTGAGCCGTCCCCGGCCGATTCCGGGACAGCGCACGCAGCCTACGGTGATGACCGAGGACGATGCCCAGCGGTTCGCCTCGATCCTCACCGGCTCGGAGATCGGCCGGACCGGCGCGAACGATCTGAACAAGCGGCAGCCCGGCGCCGATCTCAACAAGCAGATCGATGCCGTCGGTGATCGCAAGGTCGTGGTCGGCAACGAGGACGGCGGGTTCCTGGAAGCAGCCGCGCGAGGGCATCGGCACCGATCCGAACGGCCCGCAGATCGACGATCCCACGCAGGTCGCGAACCAGACGCCGAAGCGTCCCGAGACCACGCCCGGTGGGCGGATCCAGATCCGGCCGCTCCCGCCCGAGGGACCGGGCACCACGCTCACGGTCGCGATGGTCCTCGACAAGATCAACGGCGTGTACATGTCGGGCCTCCAGCGTTGCTACAAGAAGGGCCTGCTCGAGGATGCCAAGCTCGGCGGCAAGATCTCGATGTCGTTCACGGTCAACGAGCGTGGCGGCCTCGACGACAACAGCGCCCGCGGCGTGAGCACCGACGTCGATGCCTGTATCTCGAGCCTGATGAGTGGCTGGCACTTCGCGATCCCGCGCGACAAGGACGGCGACGCCACCGAGCAGGCGTTCAAGCTCGCGCTGGCGCTTCAGCCGGGCTAGCGGCACTATCGAGGGGATGTACCTTCGCGCCGTCGCCGTCGCTTGCGGGCTCGTGCTCGCGGTGACCGCGGCGAGCGCGGCCCCCAAGGTCAAGCCGCGGTGGGAGACCCTACCGCTGCCCCCGGAGATGCCGAAGGCGGCGTCCACCGGCCGTGTCGAGGTGGCGGGAGCGCAGATCTACTACGCGATCTACGGCCAGACCGACGGCAAGCACGAGCCAGTGATCCTCCTCCACGGCGGTCTCGGGAACTCGGATCACTTCGCGTTCCAGGTCCCGGTGTTGACCGATGCGTTCCAGGTCATCGTGATCGATTCGCGCGGGCAGGGGCGCAGCACGCTCTCGAAGGCCAAGCTGACGTATCACTCGATGGCCGAGGACGTGATCGCGGTGATGGACAAGCTCGCGATCAAGAAGGCCGCGATGGTGGGCTGGTCGGATGGTGGTGAGATCGCTCTCGATCTGGCGATCCACGAGCCCGCCCGCGTCAGCAAGATGTTCATCGTCGGCGCGAACTACGACGCGAACGGCAGCAAGCCGCGCGGTGGGTCGTCGTCGGCGACGTTCCAGGCGTATGCGGCCAAGTGCAAGGCCGATCACGGCAAGCTGTCGTCCAAGCCCAAGTCGTTCGATGCCCTGATCGATGCGCTGCTCCCCGTGTGGCGGAACCCGGCCGGGTTCACCAAGGCGCAGCTGAAGGCGATCCAGGCACCCAGCATGATCGCACTCGGCGATCACGACGAGATCATCGTCCTCGATCAGGTGCGTGAGATGGCGAAGCTCATTCCGAACGGCCAGGCGACCGTGTTCAAGGACGCGAGCCACTTCGTGATGTGGCAGGACCCGGAGAGCTTCAACAAGGCGCTCGTCGAGTTCCTGACCGCGACGAAGTGATCGAGTAGAGTTGGCGCGATGCCCGAGTCGGGTGACCTGGTCGGGCCCTACCGGCTCGTGTCCCAGCTCGGCAAGGGAGCGATGGGCGAGGTGTGGCGCGCGCGCGACGAGCGCCTCGATCGCTACGTCGCCCTCAAGGTGATCCCGGCGGACCTCGCGGGCGATGTGGAGCGGCGCGCGCGGATGCTCCGCGAGGCCCGCGCCGCCGCGGCGATCCGGCACCACAACGTGGTCACGCTGTTCGATGTGGTCAGCCACCAGGGCGACGACATCCTCGTCATGGAGCTCGTCGAAGGCCGCACGCTGTCCGAGACGCTCCGCAAGGATGGCCCGCCGACGTTCGAGGTGGCGCTACGCTGGATCGAGGTGTGGCCGATGCGTTGGTGGCCGCGCACGCGCGCGGGATCCTCCACCGCGACATCAAGGCCGCGAACATCATGGTCACGCCTGAGGGCGTGAAGGTCCTCGACTTCGGACTCGCCAAGCTCCTCGGCGACGACGGCGGGCCGGCGGCCACCAGCCTCACGCCTGCGATCCCGTCGTCGAAGATCGCGCTCGACGAGACCATGCCGAGCGAGTCCGCACCGTTCCGTGCGACATCGACATCGACATCGGCATCGGCATCGGCATCGGCATCGGCGTCGGCGCCCTCGACCGCGTCCGCGCGCACCGTGGCCGCCAGCATGGAGATCGCGAGCTACCAGACGCACGCGGGTCAGCTGATCGGCACGCCGCTGTACATGGCCCCGGAGCAGATCGACGGCGCCTCCCCCGACGAGCGCAGCGAGGTGTTCTCCGTCGGCGTGCTCGCGCACGAGATCCTCACCGGCAAGCCGCCGTACACGGCGACCTCGATGGCGGAGCTGTTCCACCAGATCAAGTCGGATCCGCCGCCCGAGCTCGCAGGGATCCCCGATCCGATCGTGGAGATCGTGCGGCGTGCGCTCGCGAAGGCGCCCGAGGCGAGATACCCCACGATGCAGGCGCTGCGCACGGCCGTGGCTGCCGAGCGCGCGCGCCGGTTCGCACCGCCAGCTCGGCGCTGGCCGCTGGCCGTGGCAGCTGTGCTGCTCGTGGCGGGCGCGGGCGTGGGCGTGTGGTGGTGGCGCGCGCATCGCCCGGCGCCGATCGGCCCAGGAGACGAGCTCGTCAAGCGCGCGCTCGACGAGTACGACGTGTTCTACAACGACAAGGCGCTGTCCTCGCTCCGCGCGGCGCTCGCCACCGCGCCGGATCATCCGCGCGCGAACGCGTACATGATCCTGTTCGGCGGCGCGCCGCAGGCTGATCGCGAGGCGGCGATCGCCGGTGCGCGCCGCGCGCTCCCCGCGACCGAGGAGCACAGCAAGGACCGCGCGCTCGTCGATGCCGCGATCACGTACACGCAGCAGGGTGCTCCGGCCGCGCGCTCCGCCCTGACGGGCGCCGGCGCTCCGAGCGATCGCGAGCTCGCCTTCTGGGCCGCCGAGCTGTCGTACCGCTCGGGCAACTACGCCGGTGCGGGCGACGAGTACAAGGCCTTGCTGGCGGACACGGCCCCGTCGCTGCGCGGCCGGATCTACGACCACTACTCGTCGGTGCTGCTGTACCTGGACGATCCGGTCGAGGCGCTGCGGATCGGCAAGATGTATCGCGAGGCCTTCCCAGGCGAGGCCGATGCCGTCGGGGTGTACGCCACCACGCTCGCTGCCGCTGGCAAGTCCGCCGAGGCGATCGTCGCCGCCGAGGAGGCGCTGCGTCTCGCCGAGGGCGAGGACACGCTGGCGGGCCTGGCCAAGGTGCTCGCCCTCGCCGGTGAACGCCCGCGCGCCAAGGAGCTCTACCAGCGCTCGCTCGAGCGCGCAGGTGCATCGCGCCGCCCGGTGCGTCGCGCGGCCCTCGCCCTCCTGCAGTGGATGGACGGCGAGCTCGATGCGGCGAAGGCCACGGTGGCGCCGTGCCTCAGCGGCGGAGATGCGCAGGCGCGCGAGCGCGGGGCGTGCCTGTTCGTCGCCGGGATCCTCGAGCCTGACCGCGCCACCGAGATCGCCGCGCAGCTCGACACCCTCGCGGCGGAGGCCACGCCGATCAAGCCCGCGTATGGCGCACCGACCTCGCTCGCCGGCCTGGTCCGAGCGCGCGCGACGTTCTTCGGGGGTGGCTGCGTGCTGCCGCCTGGCCCCCAGGCAGCCGCCGATCCGAAGCTCGATGCTGCGTACGCGGCGCCGCTCGACTTCTACGCCGCGTATCACGTGCCGTTCTTCGCGACCTGGGCGCTGTGCGAGCGCGCCGCGCTGAAGGCCGCCGCGGGAGATCGCGCCGGCGCCGCGACCTTGCTCGAGGGCGTGGCGGCCAAGGCGCCGAACCGGAGCTGGCTCGTGGAAGCCGCGAAGCGCTACCGATAGGGCGTCGGGCGCCTCACGTGGAGCGGGCGACTTCCGCTGACCCGTGCCACGACACACGAGCCACGGGGCGCGCACCCGGAGATCAAAGCAAGGAAGCCAGGAACCAAGGCAGCGGACTTTGGAGACTGTGATCCGGTGGTAGTTCCGAACTCGAGCACTGACTGCGGGGATTCAAGCGCTCCCGTGGAGGCAAGGTAGCGGATTCCATAAAGCTCTCTGCTTTGGTTCCTGGCTTCCTGGGTTTGAACTCCGACAGGAAGCGCATCTGACCGCGTGACGCTCCGAGCTTGGTAGGCGCGGCTCCTACGAGCGCGTGTCTTCGTCGAAGGTCCGCGCGAGGCGCCAGCCATCGACGATCGCCGCGACCGTGGTGAACCCGAGCCCGGCGAGTTCGCGGAGGCCCTGCGCGAGCAGCAGCTTCTGGCCGATCTGTCGCAGTCGCGCCGGGTGCACGCCGCGCAGGACGTCGTCGGTGGTGGGCAGGAGCGCCGAGCCGAGCCCGACGTCGGGCGATCCGCGCCGACCGTGGGCGAGGTTGTCGGTCATCGCGAGCACGGCCTTGATCGCGCGCGAGATCCGCCACTCGGTGGCGCGCGTGTGCACGGTGCGGCGCTCGGCCTCGGTCAGCCGGTGCCAGAGGCGCGAGACATCGACGTAGTTGATCGCGGGGACGGCGAGCTCGTGGCGGGCGACGTGCGTGGCGCAGATCAACAGCTCGTCGACGCGCTCGAGCCTGCGGGCGCCGATCTCTGGATCCAGCGTGGACCTGGCCCACACATCCTCGATCCGGATCCGGGTCCGGTACGGCTGCACGATGTTGCGATGGAGCTCCACCATCATGTCGTCACGGAGGAACACGACGGCGTGGTAGTAGTTCGAGAGCTTGCGATCGAAGCCCACCCGGCGGAAGCCGAGCGCGAGCATGCAGCGGATCGCCTCGGGGAGCTGGGCCTTCCTGACCAGCACGTCCATGTCGTTCATCGGCCGCTCCGCCGGATCCGGATAGATCGTGCCGACGAACGCGCAGCCCTTGATCAGCGCGAGCTCGATGCCGTGCGCGGCGAACCGCGACACCACCTCGCGCAGCGTCCGCCGGCGACGATCGGCCACGATCAGCGTGGCGGCATAGTCGTTGCGGGTCGCGGCGTGACCGCGACGGTAGGCGATCGGGGCCAGCATCCCGGTCTGCAGCAGCTCGAACGACGGCGCGGGACCGATCGGGCGATCGGTCAGCACGGCCGCGACGAACGCACGCATGCGCTCGACGTCCGCGGCGTCAGCCTTCGAGTCCAAGCTCACTCGCGATCGATAGCATGCGCTCGAGAGCGAGCGTGGGGCTGGAGGTGTGAAGGCGGAGCGCCGGCACGCCCTCGAACGCCGGCCCCACGCGCGCCAGATCCTCGGGCTGGTGGCGGAACATCGCCGGCCACAGCGCGATCAGCGCCTCGCCGCTGGTGAGGGGGACGACGTCGTTCGTGGCATCCGCCGCGTGCGTGATCGCGACCACGCCCATCACCTGCGCATCGCCGCGCCAGATCACGCGCTCGGGTGGATGGAACATCCGGAACCGCACCTGCGCCTGATCCCGGAACAGGTAGTCATCGCTGACATAGCCTGGTGGGAGCTGGATCTGTGGATCCTCGATGTTGAGGGCGCGGGCGAGCCCACGACACCGCCCGCCGCCGAGCAGCACGTTGCACTCCTCGCTGAGATAGCGGTAGCCGTGGTGGAGCAGCGCGCGGACAAGCGTGCTCTTGCCGGCGCCCGAGCGCCCCGCGAAGATCACCGCGCGCCCGTGCGCATCGACCACCGCGCCCGAGTGCAGCGGGACCCCGGGCGTCAACGTGATCAGCCGGTTGTAGAGATCGATCTCGAACGCAGGCACCAGCTCGATCGGGACCTCCCACGTCGAGAGCAGCACGTCATCGCGGACCACGCGCGGCGCTGGCGAGGACGTGTCGAGCAGGTAGTCGACGGTGATCGGCCCCTGCGCATCCGCATACGAACGGAGCACACCCGCGAGCAAGCCGGCGATCTCGTGCGAGTCCGTCCGGACCCGGACCGTCATGCCTAGACAGTCGACGACGCGCTGCCACAAGGCTCGAGGATCCCCGAAGTGATCAGGCGTTGCACGATCTCGTGGACGTCCCGGCGGATCGCCGTCACGTCCTCACCGGGGAAGCTCTCGCAGAACACGCGCGCGACCTCCTCCTCGGAGGATTCCTTGCCGAACAGCTCGAGCACCGCGCTCGCGGTGGCGTTGATGATCACGGCCTCCGCGCCATCGTCGCGCGCGACCACGGCATCCCCGTCGGGCAGTTCGCGGATCGTCAGCCCGGCGCGCACCCGGAGCCGGCTCATCGTGCACTCCGCAACAGCGCGAGCCCGGCCTCGGTGAGCCGGCAGCTCGTGCACTGCAGCCGGCGCGAGGCGTCCTCGGCGAGCGGCAAGCCACGACGCTCCACCGTGGGCAGAGGCCGGGAGAGCAGCTCGAGCAGCGTGCCCTCGCGAACGTTCCCGAGCGTCGACGTCCGCTGGAAGATGCACGGCACGAGATCGCCCTGGTAGGTCACGCAGAGCTTGCCGCTCGAGCGATCATCGGTGGCGCGATGGCCGCCGCGCAACGGCGAGCGCGACACCACCTCGAGCGCCTGGCTGGCCTCACCGTGACCCTCGCCGCGGCCGACCGCATAGGTCTTCGAGACCGAGATCTGGGTCACGCCATGCTGCGCGAGCAGATCGACCAGCACCTGCACATCGCCATCGCGATCGACCACGATGATCGCGGCGCGCAGCTCGAGCCCGCGCTGCACCACGCGATCGATCGCGGCGAGCGTGCGGCGGTGACTCCCCGGGGTGCGCGTGATCCGATCGTGCTCGTCGGGATTCGCGCTGTAGATCGAGAACGCGAAGGCGGGCCGTTCGGGCGCCAGATGCGCGAGGAGCTCGTCGGTGAGCGCGAGACCGTTGGTGTAGATCTCGACGTGCTCGAACCCGACTTCGTGCGCCTTCGCGACGGCGTCGCGGAGGTAGTCACTGAGCAGCGGATCGCCGCCGGTGATCTGGATCCGCCGAAACCCGAGCTGATGAGCCTGCTCGATCACCGAGAGCGCTGTCTCGCGATCGAGCGCCGCGGTCACGGTGGGATCCGCATCGGCATAGCAGTGGATGCAGCGCTCGTTGCAGCGGCCGAGCAGCTCGAGGAACAGCGTGTCGAAGCCATCGAGCCGGACCGCGTCGAGCGGCGTCAGCGGCACCGAAGGTGTGGCGAGCCAGCGCGCCAGCTCGGCGAGCGAGACGTGTGCGGACGACAGCCGCAGCAGCCGCTCGGTGGGAGCGCCGCGCTCGAGCGAGGCCTCGACCTCGGCGCACAGCGGACCCTCGATCGTCGACCTCATCCCCGACCCATTCAGGATCAAGTACCGGTCGTCCTGCCTCGCAACCATCCCCTGGAACTGGGGAAACAACCAACTTGCGGACCGCGGTCGCGATGGCGTGGTTGCCGTCGCGGCCGTGCTCATGTCGACGGATCGACCTCTTGAGCCTTCGAGGGTTCGGTCTTCGGCGCGGGCGCACCCGGCGGACAGCTCACGCCACCGGACGGCGGGCAGGAGCACGGCTCGGGCTGGCAGCCAGCCTGAGACAGCGTGATCGCACCGAGGACGACGGGCGGCACGTACTTCGCCATGCGGAGCAGGCGGCGGCGGCCCTCGTTCACGGGCTCGTCAGCTTCAGGTTGGTCGTGCTTCTTGTCCGACATACTCGCTTCCAGCTGGTTTGATTCCGGCGGACCGGCAAACGTTCAAACCACCGATGTGTCGCCAGTCGACCACGATTTGAGGCCCTCCGGCAAGCTTCATAGCGTGACCTCTCGCACCCGCTAGGTGAGGAAATCGCGAACTATTCTCGTCCTGGGCTAGTATCGCCACAGCTTCACCAGAGGGGACGAACCTATGCGCATTCAATTCGCCTTGTTGCTCGCGGTCACGACGGTCGGCTGTGCAGGAGAGGACGGGACGTCCTACCTCACGAATCTCAACGATGAGGCCGCGGGAGCGAACTGTCCGAGCGGCGGCGTCCGCATCGAGACCGGCCCGGATGACAATGGAAACGGGACCTTGGAGAGCGGCGAGATCGCGACCACCAAGTACGTCTGTGGCAACCAGACCATGACCGACGTCAACCCGGAGCCGGCGGGGGCGAACTGCCCGGCCGGCGGCGTCAAGATCCAGGTCGGCACCGATACCAACAAGAACGGCATGCTCGATGGCACCGAGGCGGCCTCCACCGAGTACGTGTGCGGCGCCGGCCAGGCGATCGTCAGCAAGTCGTTCATGCAGGGCGGCGTCAACGCGACGACGGGTACGCCGATCACGATTCTCCCTGGCGTCATCCAGGCGCCCGCGGCCGGCAAGGTGATCGCGGTGGGCAGCTCGGATCTGTTCTGCACGGCGACCCAGTGCCCGGCGGGTAGCCCGGCGGCGTCCGCGTACCTGTGGATCGCGGACGAGGCCAACACGGTCGCGCCCGTCGCCGACTACGACTTCGTGTTCCTCCAGCCGAACATCACCACGTCGATCACGCGGACCTCGTACTTCCCCGTGACGGCGGCGGGCCCGGTCACGTACAACCTCCGCGGTCAGGACGTGATCGGCGACCTCGCATACTACCGCAGCGGCCTCACGCTGATCTTCCTCCCCTGAGGCACGCCGCGCTGATCGTCGCGCTCGCCGTCTCCATGTGGGGATGTGCGGAGCGCCATCGTGCGGAGCTGGTCGATCCGGCGGCGCCGGTGCGCGTCGTGATCTCGACGCCCGCGGGCAACGCCACCGTGACCGTCGAGGTCGCCGACACCAAGGCCGTGATCGACCGCGGTCTCATGGAGCGGCGCAGCCTCGGTGCGGACGCCGGGATGCTGTTCTTCATGAACAAGGAGCGGGACTGGTCGTTCTGGATGCACGACACCCTGATCCCTCTCGACATCGTGTTCATCACGAAGGACCTGCACGTCGCCGGTATCGCGCGCGACACCAAGCCCCAGACCGATACCTCGATCCGGGTCGGTACCAGCTCGCTCTACGTGCTCGAGGTCAACGCGGGCTGGTCTGCGGCGCACCACGTCGAGGCTGGCCAGCGCGTGCAGTTCGAGAACCTCAAGCTGTGAGCTAGGGCTTCGCGGGCGCTGGTGCTGGAGTCGGTGCGGGTGTGGGCGGGACTGGCGTCGGGATCGGCGTCGCTCGCCCGCGCTCGATCTGATCGAGCCGGTTGCGGATCTCGGACCCCGCGTTGCGCGGGAGCAGCGCCGCGGCATCGAGCCGGCGCACGCAGCGCTTCGCATCGTCCCAGGCCCCGAGCGCGATCTGCGCATCACACAAGGCGAGCCAGCCGGCGACCTTGAGCTCGAGGCGCCCGGACCAGTCCTCGACGTTGCCGATCACGCGGATCACCTCCTGATACGCGCCGCGCGGCGCGAGCAGCCCCACCAGCGCGAGCCGCAGCGGAGGATCGAGCGCGGCCTCGCCACACGCGCGCTGCGTGCTGGCCACGGCGGCGAGGTTCTTGTCGCGAAGGGCGAGGTCATAGAGCGCCGTGCACACCCCGGGGCGGCCGGGCTCGCGCACGTGGAGGTTCGCGAGCCAGCCGAGCGCGAGGTCGCGCCGCCCGAGATCCTCGAGGAGCTGCACCATCTGATCGACGTAGGGATAGTCGAGCGGGATCGCCGTGAGCGCATCGGTCGGCGACAGGCTCGCCGCCAGCTCCTTGACGAGCAGCTGGGCGGAGCCACCGACCCGGATCGCCTCCGCATACTCGAGCGCCGCCTGCGCGGGGTGGCGATCACGCAGGAGGAAGCGCGCCGCGATCCGGTGGAGACCGGGGTGCGTGGGATGGAGCCGCAAGGCGTGGTTGAGGAGCGGCACGGCCCCGCGGTCACCCTTCTTCGCGAGCTGCTGGGCGGCCTGCGCATAGACGTAGTAGTCGAACGGATGGCGCTGCGCGGCGGCGCGGAGCTCGTCGAGGGTGGAGCTGTCGGTGATCTGCGCGTGATCTTCGGCCACGCTGGTGGTGGCGCTCGAGACCAGGAACACCGCCCCCACGAGCAGCGCCACGATGTGAGCGACCCGCAGCGCCGAGGTGACCGCGCGCGAGGAGCCCTCGCGGAGCGGGACGTACGCCACGGTGGCCGCGATCGCGGTGGCCGGGCCCGCGAGGGCGAGCAGCTCGATCCCGAAATCGACGTTGCTCTGGATCGCCACCACGGCCAGGGCACCCAGGGCACCCGCGCTGAGCGGACCATCTCGCCACCTCCGGAGTGCCACCACCCAGAACCAACCGAGGGCGAGGCCGATCAGCGCGGCGCCGGGAATCCCCCAGTCGACCACGGCCTGCAGGTACGCATTCTCGGTGTGCGAGAACGTGGAGAAGCCGGCATCGGGATAGACCCGCGTGAAGGCGGTCTCGAACCCGCCGCGCCCCACGCCCATCCATGGCGATTCCTCGACGAGGTTGGTGCTCGCCTTCCACGCGGCGAACTTGGTGCGCGGACGGCTGATCTCCTCGAACGAGAGCTTGCCGAGCTCGCGGCTCACGTTGCCGGCGCTCGAATAGATCACCACGAACACCGTGCAGATCGCCACGATCGCGATCGGCAGCGACTTGGTGAACAGCTCCGTGCGCCGCGCGACGCGACGATTCTGATCACTCAGGCGCTGCGCGATCAGCGTGCTGCCGGCGACGACCACGCCGATCATCAGCGCCAGCGTCGCGCCGCGTGACACGGTGGCCACGGTCAGCGAGCCGCACAACCCGATCACGGCGATCCAGGCCACGCGGATCCAGTTCGGCTGGAGGCGATGCGCGGCGAGCCCGATCGAGAGCACGGTGCCGGCCGCCATCAAGCAGCCGAGGTGATTGAGGTTGAGGAGCGGCCCGAGGAGGTGCGGGTGCGCGTACGTCGGCTCGTAGATCCCGTAGACGCTCGTCGCGCCGACCAGCTCGTGGATCCAGACCACCGCTGCCGTGATGCCGCACA
The DNA here is from genome assembly GCA_016720595.1 of Myxococcales bacterium. Lineage (GTDB taxonomy): Bacteria > Myxococcota_A > Polyangia > Haliangiales > Haliangiaceae > JABFXX01. The sequence goes on along the minus strand of JADKKI010000036.1, from coordinate 36,761 downwards.
GTGCCGCGACGCTCGCGAGGATCCGGTAGCGCCCGCGCTCCGAGACCGCGATCCGGAGGGCGACCATCGCGATCCCGAGCACGATCGCGAAGAAGGCGAGGGCGCGCAGGGTGCCGGCGGAGTCGAGCGTGATCGACTGCCACGGGGAGATGTCGAGCAGCGCCGCACCATCGGCACGGAGCGCCATGCCTGTGGGGTTCAGCCTGTCGAGCAGCGCTTGCGGGAGCGGCAGCAGCTGCAGGGCGGTCAGGCCCATCGAGATCCCGATGATCGCGATCAGCGGCGAGCGGACGAGCACGCGCCGCGACGGGATCGTCGGCACCAGCGCGATCGCCACCAGCACCGCGACCAGCGCCTGGGTCCACCGCAGCGCGCCACCGATCACCAGCACCGACGTGCAGACCGCCGCGAGCCCGACGACGGCTGTGACCCACTCGCGCGTCCGCAACGTTGCTACCAGGCGCGCTCGGGAACGAAGACCTCGTCACCCGGCGCCATCGGAAAGTTCGGACGCTTGCCCTCGGCGATCATCTCGACGGGGATCTTGTACGTCTCCTTCTTGCCCTCGACCAGCCGGGTGACGCGCACCAGGTTCTTGCGGGCGAGCGGCGTGAAGCCGCCGCTCTGTGCGATCGCCTCCACGATGGTCATCCCGGGCGTGAACTTGATCGAGCCGCTGTGGGCGACCTGCCCGAGCACCGCACAGTGCAGGGAGTTGATCTCCACCACAGTTAGCGACACCACGGGCTCCTTCAGGTACCCGTCGGCCAGTCGCTCCTGGACCTCCTTCTGGACCTCGCTGGCGGTCTTGCCAGCGGCCGACACGCCCCCGATGTAGCGGACCTCCATGCGGCCGGTGGCATCGAGGCTGTAGGCGGACTTGGTCTCGTTGGACCCATGGAAGATGGTGAGCTCGATCTTATCGCCGGGCCCGAGCACGAGCTTCGTGTTGTCGAACGGAGCGACGGTCGGATAGACCACGGGTGGATTATCCGCACATCCCCAACCTGTGAAGATCACAGCAATAATCGCAACAGCGATCGCGGCGCGCATCGAGCTACGAGAGATGCCAGTGAGCACGGGAACGTTCATGCCAGATCTCCGTGAACAGTGTCACCCTCCTGGACATCGAACGAGTGTCGGAGATTGACTCCCCCCGGCCGTCGGACGTACCGTCAAACACCTGGAGCGACATGCGCTTTGCCTCTAAATACCTGCCGCTGCTCGCCCTTCTGGGCGCAGTTGTCGCGCATGCCGATGACGCTGCGACCGCTCCCAAGGATCCTCCGAAGGCGGCTGCTGCCAAGAAGCCCGCGAAGGTCCTGACGCTGTCCGAGATGACGTCGAGCACCCTGACCATCGAGGCGCAGCTCAAGGCGGACCTCCAGTTCATGGAGCACCTGCGGACCGTCGTCCGTCGGGACAAGGACGTCATCAAGCTGAACTGCGTGAACGACAAGTACGTTCAGCTCAAGGTCGCCGTGAACATGTTCGACCAGGCGCGGGACCTGTTCAACGGCGCGGCCGGGAACGAGGCCGTCGCACGCACGCACTACGAGAGCATCACCAAGGCCGGCGCAGACGGTTCGTCGCTGCGCAACGAGGCCTCGGGCTGCGTCGGCGTACCCGAGCTGTACAAGCAGGAGTCCGGCATCGAGGTGCACCACCCCGATTTCCCGGACGATCCCACGACCGCGACGCCCTTCGATGACGTGGTCGTCGACGTCGAGCCGCCGGGCTACGCCTCGCCGTACAACTGAGCGGCCGTTGACCGCTCGCGGCCGTGAACGTTCTCACCCGCGGCACTCACTAACGGGTGTCAGATGACTCCGCGCGTCCTCAACCGGACCATCCAGGCGGCGCTCGACATCCTCGTGATGTCGATGTCGTACTGGCTCGCGTTCCTGTTCCGCTTCGAGTTCGTCATCCCGGCGGACTGGATGAGCGTGTTCCTGACGACGCTGCCGATCGTCGTCCTCTTGCAGTACGGCGCGCTCTACGCGTTCGGCGTGCCTCGTGTCTCGTGGCGCTACATCAGCATCTCCGACATCAGCGGCGTGCTGCTCGGCCTCCTGTCCTCGGCGGCGATCCTCGCGGTGTTCCGCCTGGTCAGCCCATCGGTCAGCGAGGGGTTCACCGTCGTGGTGATGCCGCTCGGCGTGCTTGCGATGAACTTCGTGCTCGCGCTGCTCGGCCTGATCGGGATCCGCGCTCTTCGCCGGCTGCATGGCGAGGCGCTCGATCGAAGCCGGCAGGCCTCGGGCGGCGATCTCGATCGCGTGCTCCTGATCGGTGCCGGCCAGGCCGGTGTCCTCGTGGCGCGAGAGATCGCCCGGCGCCCGGATCTCGGCCTTCACCCCGTCGGCTTCCTCGACGACGATCCGATGAAGAAGGGCACCAGCATCGGCGGCCTGCCGGTGCTCGGCACCACCGCCGACATCGGTGACGTGGCCGAGCGCAAGCACGTGCAGCGCGCGCTGATCACGATCGCGAACGCGCCCGGCGATCAGATCCGACGGATCACCGAGGTCTGTCGCAACGCGCACATCAGCACCAAGATCATCCCAGGCATCTACGAGATCGTCGGCGACAAGGTGAACCTCTCGCGGATCCGCGAGGTCGCGATCGAGGACTTGCTCGGCCGCGAGCCAGTGCAGCTCGACGAGGCGGTCGTCAGCGCCGCGATCGGCGCGCGGGTCGTGCTGATCACCGGCGCGGGCGGGAGCATCGGCTCCGAGCTGTGCCGGCAGGTGTGTCGCTTTGGTCCCGAGCGCCTGATCCTGATCGAGCGGTTCGAGAACGCGCTGTTCGAGATCCACCGCGAGCTGGCGTCGGCGTTCCCGCACCTCCGGATCGATCCGGTGATCGCGGACGTCACCGATGCCGGCCGGATGGAGCAGATCTTCGGCGACAGCAAGCCCGAGCTCGTGTTCCACGCCGCCGCGCACAAGCACGTGCCGATGATGGAGTGGAACCCCGGCGAGGCGGTCAAGAACAACATCGGCGGGACCCGGATCCTGGCGGACCTCTCCGATCGCTGTGGCGTGCAGCGCTTCGTGCTGGTGTCCACGGACAAGGCCGTCAACCCGACCTCGGTGATGGGCGCGACCAAGCGCGTCGCCGAGATCTATACGCAGGCGCTGTCCCGCCGCTCGCAGACGAAGTTCGTCACGGTGCGGTTCGGCAACGTCCTCGGCTCCGCGGGCAGCGTGATCCCGATCTTCCGCGAGCAGATCGCGAAGGGCGGCCCGATCACGGTCACGCACCCGGACATGCGCCGCTACTTCATGACGATCCCCGAGGCGAGCCAGCTCGTCCTCCAGGCGGGCGGCATGGGCGAGGGTGGCGAGATCTTCATCCTCGACATGGGCGAGCCCGTGAAGATCGTCGATCTCGCGCGCGACCTGATCACGCTCTCTGGCCTCCGTCCCGAGGAGGACATCGAGATCCGGTTCAGCGGTGTGCGCGCCGGCGAGAAGCTGTTCGAGGAGCTCTCGACGGACGCGGAACACGCGGACAAGACGAAGCACCCCAAGGTGTTTATTGGCCGGATCAAGGCGCACGCGTGGGAGTCCGTCACGCACGGCGTGGATGCGCTGCTCGAGCTCGCCACCGGCCCGCTCCACGATCGGATCCGCGGCGCGATCGGCGCCATCGTCCCCGAGTACCAGGCCGCCCGTCCGTCCGCACCGGCGCTGCCGCGGGTGGAAGAGCGCACCGAGCGCGCGCAGACCAACCCCGCCGAAGAGCACAACGGCGGCGTCGTCGATCGCAAGAGCGGCTCGCAGAACGTCCCGAACTGACTCCGCGTTTGGGCGTTGCCCGGGACGGTTGCCCGGGACGATTGCCCGGAGATCAAAGCCAGGAAGCCAGGAAGCAAGGTCGGAGAACTTTGGCCAAGTCCGCTGCCTTGGTTCCTAGCTTCCTGGCTTTGAACTCTCCGCGCGCACTGCTTTGAGCTCTCCGCGCGCACGGCTGGCAGGCGGCCGAGGTCGGAGAACTTTGGCCAAGTCCGCTGCCTTGGTTCCTAGCTTCCTGGCTTTGAACTCTCCGCGCACGGCTGGCAGGCGGCCGAGGTCGGAGAACTTTGGCCAAGTCCGCTGCCTTGGTTCCTAGCTTCCTGGCTTTGAACTCTCCGCGCACGGCTGGCAGGCGGCCGAGCCCTGGCCATTGGTGCACCGCAAACGCTGGGGACCGCTGTGCGCCCTACGCTGCGGCGAGTGCCGTGACGAGCTGTGCGAACAGCGCCGGGCTCGCGCCGAGCACGCTGTCGTAGTGGGTGCGCGTGCCGGCGTAGTCGAACGGCTGACCATCCCAGGTGCCGAGCTGTAGCCCGAGCTCGCGGAGCAGGGCCTCCCCGGGCGCGACGTCCCACAGCTTGGGCTGGAACCGCTTCGCGTAGACGTCCGCAGCGTCGTCGAGCAGCCGGCAGATCTTGAGCCCCACGCTGCCGCACTCGACGAACACACCCTGAACGCCGTCGAAGATCGCGCCGACCGGAGGGCCGGGGAGCGTGCTGTCCACGAACCGCAGGCCGGCGGTCAGCGCCGTGGCGCGCGAGCCGGTGAGCCGCAAGGCCGCGTCTCGGGTCAGGCGCCAGGCGCCCGCACCTTCGGCGCCGAGGTAGAGCGCGTCGGCCACCGGCTCGTAGATCGCGCCAAGCCGCGGCACGCCGGCCTCGACGAACGCCACCTGGACGCAGAACCCGTCGAAGCCCTCGACGAAGCTGCGCGTGCCGTCGAGCGCATCCACGGTCCAGTACGCGGGCGCGCCAGTCCACGGGACGCCGGCGCGATCGAACCGCTCCTCGGCGAGGAACACGTCGTCGGGGAAGCTGCCCTCGAGGAAGCCGAGCACCCAGCCCTCCGCCGCGAGGTCGATGGCCGTCTTCAGCTGACCGCCCGCCGACTCGGTTCCGGAGATCGTGCCGCGGAGCTCGACCAGGCCACGGCCGGCACCCCGCACCGCGGCGCTCGCGGCGGCGAGGCGCGGGCCCCACGGGGAACTGGCGAGGGGCTCGGGGAGCGCGATCATCGAGCGTCCGCTCCGTAGGCGGCGAACAGCGCCGCGAGGCGATCGTGGAGCTGTGGCGGCGCCCAGCCGAGCCGGGTGCGCGCCTTGGTGACGTCGAGGCAGAACACGGGGTGGGTCACGCCGGGGAGCTGCTCGACGGTGGAGCCGGCTCCGGCGTGATCGGCGATCCACCGCGCGATCGCGGACAGCTCGACGGGCTGACCGTACGAGACGTTGATCGCCTGGCCGCCAGGCTGCTCGGCAGCGAGCGCGCTCGTGATCGCCAGCGCTGCATCGTCGACGTGCAGCAGATCCCATGGCGTGGGCTCGGAAGCGCTGACCTTGACCACCTCGCCCGCCCGGGCAGCGCGGCAGAAGTGATAGAGCGCGCCCGAGCGGCGGTGCTCGGAGAACAGCCCCGGCAGCCGCAGCACCCAGGTGTCGAGCGTGAGGGCCGACAGCCAGACGTCCTCGGCCACCGACTTCGCGAGGCCATAGAGGTGGCGTGGCAGGCGGGGGTGCTGCTCGTCGATCGGAGACGCCTGCGGATCGCCGTACACCGTCATCGACGAGGTGTGGACGATCCGCGTCCCCTCGGCCGCCAGGCGGCGCAGGTTGAGCGCGATCATCGCGTGGGCGTGCACGACGGCGACCCCGGTTGCCCACACCTCGGAGCCACCGGAGACCGGCCCGGCGAGGTTCACGACCGCATCCCAGCGCCACGGCGAGAGCAGGCGCTCGGCCTCGAGCGGATCGACGAGGTCACCACGGACGTGATCGAGGCTGGTCGCGAACGGCGAGGCGGTGGCGCGGCCGTGCACGGTGACCGTCGCGCCGCTGGCGAGGAGGCGGGGCACCAGCGCGCGTCCGAGGAAGCCGGTCGCGCCCGTGACCAGCACGCGGCTCAAGGGGCGCGGCCCCGGAGATCGATCGGCTGCCAGTCCGCTTCCTTGACGTAGACCTGCGCCGTGTACCGGATCATCATCAGATCCGGCTCGAACGTCAGCCGGCCGGGATCTTCGCCACGGGCATGGCGGAGCACCGCGTCCACCTCGTTGACACCGGCGGCGAGCGTCAACGCCATCGTCGTCGAGTATCGCGGGTTGATCTCGATCACGCGCGGCACGCCATCCTCGCCGAAGATCAGCTGCACGTTGAACGGGCCGCGCGGATCCAGCGCCTTGGCGATCGCACGGCACAGCTCGTCGATCGCCGGCACCGCGCGCGTGACGCCGACCTGGGTGATGCCGCGCTTGTCGACGGCCTCCTTCGGGATGATCGAGAGCAACGTGCCATCGAGCGCGACGACCACGCTGGTGGTGTACTCGGGCCCGAACAGGCGATCCTGGACGATGTAGTAGTCCGCGGGCTGCGCGGCCGCGGCGAGGTAGCGCGTCAGATCGTCCGGGCCGTCGAGGAACGCGAGCCCGCGACTGCCTCGGCCGTGGCGCGGCTTGACGATCGCGGGATAGCTGGCGCCGGCGGCGTCACTCGCCAGGAAGGTGCGTGCGACGCCGAGGTCATGCGCGACCATCGCCTGGGCCATCGTCCACTTGTCGAGCACCAGCTCGCAGAACGCCAGGGTCGGTGCGATCACGCGGAGCTTGGGCCACTCGGCGGCGACCAGGCGATGGACCTTGGGGAGCTCCTCGTCGACCAGCGGGACGATGAAGTCCGGCTGCTCGCGGCGCAGGATCTCGCGCAGGGCATCGTCGAACTTGGGATCGGCACCGAACGGGATCACGTACGAGCGATCCGCGAAGGCGAACCCGGCGGAGGCCGCCGTCGCATCGGCGGTGACCACCTCGTAGCCGCCCAGCGCCTTGAGGGCCCGGACCGCCTCGATGGTCCCGGCTCCACCGCCACCCGTGAAGAAAACCTTGATCGTCATTGCTTGCGTCGCCGGGGAGCGACTGTACCTTAGGAACACGATGTCGCGTGGCCCGGGGACCCTCTACGACCGGATCGTCAAGCGAGCCTTCGACGTGACGATGTCGGCCACGGCGCTCGTGGCCCTGTCGCCGCTCCTCGCGGGTGTGGCGGTCGCGGTGTGGCGCCGGCACGGGCGCCCGGTCCTGTTCCGCCAGACCCGCACCGGGCGCGGGGGCGAGCCGTTCGAGATCATGAAGTTCCGGACCATGACCGACGAGCGCGACGCCTCGGGCGCGCTGCTCCCCGACAAGGTACGGCTGACCTCGCTCGGCCAGTGGGCTGCGCTCGACCAGCATCGACGAGCTACCCGAGCTGCTCAACGTGCTGCGCGGCGAGATGAGCCTGGTCGGGCCGCGCCCGCTCCTGCATCGCTACATGGCGCACTACTCGGCCCGCCAGAACCGGCGGCACGAGTGTCGGCCAGGGATCACGGGCTGGGTCGCGGTCAACGGCCGCAACACGGGCTCGTGGGCCGAGCGGTTCGAGCAAGACGTGTTCTACGTCGAGAACCTCGGGTGGGTGCTCGATCTCCAGATCCTGCTGAAGACGGTGCTCACGGTGGTGAGCCGCGAAGGCGTGGACCCCGGGTTCGCGGATCAGATGCCGGAGTTCGGCGGCACCTGAGCGAGACGCGCGTACTCGGCACGCCAGGCGGCCCACACGGTCTCGCGCGAGAACTCGGCGGCGGCGCGGCGCGCGGCCTGTTCTCCGTGCGTGCGACATAGCGCGGGGTCGGCGAGGTATCGCGCGAGGCCGCTAGCGAGCCCTGCGGTGTCGCCCACATCGAACAGCAGGCCGGTCTCGCCGTCGACCACGGCATCGCACACGCCAGTCGCGCGGAATCCCACCGTGGCCACGCCGGCGGCAGCGGCCTCGAGCGGAGCGTTCGGGAAGCCCTCGCGATGCGAGGGAAACGCGAGCACGTCCATCATCGCGTAGTACGGCGCAGGCTCGTCCACGCGACCGACGACGATCACGTCGCGACGAGCGGCGAGGCGGCGCGCGAGGTCCGCATCGACGTCATCCGCGGCGAAGCCCGCACCCACGATCACGAGGCGCGTGGTGGGGTGCGCCGCGATGGCTTGCTCGTACGCATCGAGCAGCTCGCCCATCCCCTTGTCGCGCACGGGCCTCCCCACGAAGCCGATCACGGATGCGTCCGGCGCGATGCCGAGCTGGGCGCGCAGAGCGAGCGCCTCGCGGCGACGGAGATCGGTGCGGGCGAAGCGTGCGATCTCCACGCCGTTGGACGAGCCCGCACCGAGCACGGCGCACTTGCGCGCCGGCGCGAACCCCTCCGCCACGTATCGAGCGCGCAGGCTCTCGCTGACGGCGATCACGCGGTGCGCGCACGCCGCGGCGATCCGCTCGGTGGCGCCGAGCACCGCGCGCTTCACGCCGCGCTCCGTCTCGAGCCGCAGGCCGCGGAGCAGATAGATCCGGTGGGGCACGCGGGCGGCCGTGGCGGCGAGCATCCCGAGGAGGCCCGCCTTGGCGGTGCTCGCGTTGACGATGTCGGGTGCGAGCTCTCGCAGCGCCCGGGTCAGCTGGGCGAGCGAGCGCGCATCGGCCACGGGATCGATCTCGCGCGCGATCGGAATCCCGATCACCCGCACACCCTCGCGATCACGCACGAGCTCGAGCTCCGGCCCGGGGGAGCTGATCACGGTCACGTCGAAGCCCTGCGCGCGGAGCGCGGCGAGCTGGCCACGCAGGAGCACCTTCGCGGTGATCGGGACCGTGACGATGAACACCAGACGAGGAGGCCGCGTCACGCCGCGTCCACGCGTGCCGCGCGAACGCGATCCGCGATCTCGCCCATCGTCGTCCACCACAGGCTGTCGCCGTACTCGGCGTGTAGCCGCGCGAACACCATGTCGAGGAAGTTGCAGTAGATCGGATCGATCCCGTCGAGCGCCACGTGCCCGAGCGCGTCCTTGATGATGTGCGCCTTGACCGCGAGCAGGCCGCCCGCCTCGACGATCTCCTTGGCGCGCTCCCACGGTGAGGTCGCCTGGAAGTTGCTCGCGAAGTGGACGAGCCGGGACCCGGCGATCCGCGATGGATGGATCAGCGAGGCGCCCTTGAGGCCGCTCATGTCGGTCTGCGCGGCGGCGCTGATCGGGGTGCGGATGTCGCGTGCGCTGGCCACGAACGCGAGTTCGAGATCCCGCATCGCCGTCAGCAGGTGAGGCGGAGCGTTCCAGCCGGGCGGGCACATCCCGCGCACGTAGCGCAGACCGGAGGCGTCGAAGATCTGGAGCATCTTGCGCAGCTTCGCGGTGTGGTCGGCCACGCTCTCGTCCTGGAACTCGACGTGGAGCAGGGGCCCGCGGTGGATGTGGTGGAGGCCGTGCAACCCGATCTCGGTGCGCGGCATGCACTTCAGATAGGCGACGAACGCCGGGTGGCGATCGATCCGACGCGTGCCCTCGGGGAGGATCCGCGACAGGTACAGCCGATCGCGCAGCACCGGGACCTTCGAGAGGAGCGGGTGGGGAGACGGCGAGATCTCTCTCCAGTCCGCCGTGGTGAACAACGTGACGTGCAGGTACGGGTGGCGCTCGAGCAACCTCGCGACGAGGCCGAGCGCGCCCTTGCCGAGATCGCCGCCGCCGTCGTAGTGCTCGGCCGAGGTCCCGGGGTGGACGTCGTCGATGCTCCAGCACACCGCGGCGCGCTTTCCGGCGGGCAGCCAATCGGTGATCGGCGCGTGGGTCACGGCGGGCGACGTCCTTCGATCTGCTTCAGCACGACGAACACCGCGATCACGACCCAGAACATGGTGAACCGCAAGCCCTGGTGCGCGACCGTGTAGATCGTCGCCGGGATCAGGATGATCGTCGTTCTCAGCGCGCCCCCCCGCACCAGCCGGACCGCGAACAACCCGAACAGGATCACGCCGACGATCCCGTACCCGAACACCACCGTGCCCAGCGACGAGTGAATCTCGCGGGCGGGCTGGTTGGGGTTTCCGAACCGGGCGTAGTCACCCTCGCCGGCGCCGGTGAGCAGGTACTCGGGAGACTGCCAGATCCGATCGTACCCGCGCTCCTCGGCGAAGCTGACCTCGGGCTCGCGGTTCTCGAGTGCGCGGTACTGCGTGAACTCCATCGCGTCCGAGAGCGGTCCACCGAGGAAGGTCAGGCCGAATGCGAGGAGGCTGCCGGCGATGATCGCGCGCGGGTTGGAGACCAGGAGTACCAGCAACAGGATCAAGATGCCTGCCAGCGACGCACGCGACGACGACAGCACCGCGAGGTACGCGCAGCCCGTGACCCCGACGCTCGCCTGCAGGCGCGATAGCCCGAGCGGCTGCTGGATCATCGCGAACAGGCAGGCGGCGAGCAGCGAGTAGTAGCCGAGCTGGTTCGGGCTGTTGAAGAACAGCGTGCCGCGATAGAGATCCGTCCGATAGAAGAACGATGCGACGACCTGGAACATGATCATCCAGAACATCACGTCGAACGTCAGCCGCAGGAACCGCGCCGGCTCGCGCTTGGCGAGGATCAGCGCGGCGAGCAGCACCGCGGCGTTGTACGCGTAGAACAACGGGTGAATGATGAAGTCTTCGGGCTTGGTCCACTTCCACTGGATGAACGCCCACGCGTAGTTGACGACGAACACCCAGATCGTGAACCACAGCAGGGCGCGCAGCATCTTCGACGTGGTGCGGTCGAGCTTTCCGTCCCACCGCGAGAGCGCGAGAGGGAGCAGCGGGAACACCAGCGCATCACCCGGCTGCGGCAACCCACTGTCGACCACGTAGAACGGGGTCAGGATCAGGTAGAGGCACCACACCACCAGGCCGGGCTGGGCAAACAGCTCCGCCAGCCGAAACCGCGCCGGCGGCGTTACCCGCGCGCGATCACGTGCGGCCATGGCCGTACGCTCGCTGGATGACTTCGACCACGCGCGCTCGATCTCGCTCGGCGAGGTTCGAACCGCTGGGTAGGCAGACGCCGTTCGCGAACAGCCGCTCGGAGACGCTGCCGCCGATCGCCCTGGTCCCGGCGAAGACCGGCTGCAGGTGCATCGGCTTCCAGGTGGGGCGAGCCTCGATGTCCTCGTGGGCGAGCTGATCGATCACGACATCGCGATCCACGCCGGCTTGCGGCTCGATGGTGGCGCACGTCAACCAGAACGTGGAGACGCACGCGGGTGCCTCGGGCATGAACGACCAGCCGGGCGTATCGCGTAGCGCCGCGCGATACGCGACGTTGGTGGCGCGGCGCGCGGCGACCCGCCGATCGAGATCCGCGAGCTGCGCGCGTCCAACTGCGGCGAGCAGGTTGGACATTCGATAGTTGTAGCCGATCGCCTCGTGCTCGTAGTGACGCGCGGAGCTGCGCGCTTGCGTGGCGAGGTAGCGCGCGCGATCGATCCACTCCTTGCGCTTGCCGAGCAGCATGCCGCCGCCCGAGGTCGTGATGATCTTGTTGCCGTTGAACGAGAACACCGACAGATCGCCGAACGAGCCTGCAGGCCGACCGTGGTGCGTGGCGCCGAGCGCCTCGGCGGCATCCTCGATCAAGTACACGCCGTGCTTCCGGCACGCGGCGACGATCGGCTCGAGGTCCGCGCACTGCCCGTACAGATCGACCGCGATCACGGCCTTGGGGAGCCGGTTGACCCGCGCGGCAGCATCGAGCGCCTCCGCGAGCAGCCCCGGATCGAGGTTCCAGGAGGCGAGCTCGCTGTCGATGAACACCGGCGTCGCACGCACGTACGTCGCCGCGTTCGCGGTGGCGGCGAATGTGAACGTCGACATCCAGACCTCGTCACCGACGCCGACGCCCAGCACCTCGAGCGCGAGGTGGAGCCCGGCTGTGCCACTCGACAGGGCAAGCGCGTGGGGAAGATCGATCCGCGCCGCCATCTCCGCCTCGAAGGCATCGACGTGCGGACCCAGCGGGGCGATCCAGTTGGACTCCAGCGCGTCACGCACCATGTCCAGCTCTGGGCCGGCCAGGTCGGGGGGGGAGAGGTAGATGCGCGGCAAGGGAGGCCTGGACGTTAGTGGGCGGGTCGAGAGAGAGTGTTCAATGGTATAGCCTGGGGAATGGGCGGGCGATCACCCGATCTCGACACCTGGTGCCTCCGGGTGTGCGGAATCCCCGCCGTGAGGGGGCCTCTCGGGTGACTCGCCCCTGGAAACGCTGGATCGACCGCGCCGCGAAGCTGCGCCACCACCCAACGCCGGGGCGGTTCCTGCTGTCCCGCTTGCTGTGGGCCGCCCGGGTCTCGCACCTGTTCACGATCGAGCTGCCCGAAGGCCTCCGCCTGCGGTTCTATCCGAGCTCGATCTCGGCAGCGCTGTTCGTCTCCGCCGGGGCACGCAGCGAGGACGCCGAGTTCCTCCGCCTCGTGCTCCACCCCGGCGACACCTATCTCGACTGTGGTGCGAACGTCGGGCACCTGGCCGTGATCGCGCGCGCGCTGGTCGGCAGTGGTGGGGCGGTGACCGCGATCGAGCCGAACCCGCGGATCTCCAGCTACTGCCGCGGCAACCTCGCGCTCAACGGGTTCACGGACGTGGACGTCTTGAACCTCGCCCTCGGCGAGAGCCCTGGCACGATCCGGATCAGCGATCGCCGCGATGACGATCAGAACCGCGTCGGCGAGGGTGGCGACGAGGTCTCCATGCGGCCCCTCGACGAGGTGGTCACGGCCACACAGGTCTCGCTGCTCAAGCTCGATGTCGAAGGCTTCGAGCTCCAGGTCCTCCGTGGCGCACCCGCCACGCTCGCGCGCACGAACATCGTCTACTGCGAGCTGTCCAGAGCGAACTCGGCGCGGTTCGGCTATCAGCCGGAACAGACGGAGGACCTCCTGCTCGCTGCGGGCTTCCTCCTGGCGCGACGGACCGAGGCTGGATGGAAGGTCGGCCGCCGGCGGATCTTCGACACGCTGATCAACGAGCAAGGGCCGCGCACGGGGTTCAACGTCGTCGCGATCCGCCCGACGGTGATGCCGATGTTCGAGGCGCGGGTGGCCGCCCACGGCCAGCGCGTGATCACGATCTAGCGAACAGCGGCTGCACCGTGGCGCTCAGGCGTGCGTGATCGCGCGCGTCGAGGTACGCGCGGAGCGCGGCCTACACGTAGAACGCGCGGATTGCATCCGCGACGTACGCGATCATCTCGGAGGTCATCTCCGGGAACATCGGCAGCGAGAGGATCTCGCCCTGGTTGCGAAACGCTCGCGGAAACTGCGCGGGCTCGAAGCGGCGCTCGCGATACGCGCCAAGGAACGGAAGCGCGGTGGGGTAGTGGATGCCGGTCTCGACCCCGAGCTTCGCGAGGTGAGCACGCAGGCCATCGCGGTCGGGAACCCGCACCACGAACAGGTGGAACACGTGGGTCGCGTTCGGTGCGATGTCCGGCAGGAACACGCCCGGAACGTCCCGTAGCCGCTCGCGGTACTCGGCGGCCACCGCCTGGCGGCGCTTCGTCCAGTCGTGGATGTGCGGCAGCTTCGCCGAAAGCACGGCCGCCTGAAGCCCGTCGAGGCGGCTGTTGATGCCCTCCATCTCGTGCTGGTGCTTCACGAGCGCGCCGTGGTTCGCGTACATCCGGCAGCGCTTCGCGAGATCGTCATCGTTCGTGACGATCGCGCCGGCGTCGCCGTACGCGCCGAGGTTCTTGCCCGGGTAGAAGCTGAACGTGGCGGCGGCGCCGAACGTGCCCACGCGCTTGCCTCCATAGGTGGCGAAGTGGGCCTGCGCGCAGTCCTCGATGAGCACGAGCGAGCGCCGCTGCGCGATCTCGACGATCGCGTCCATCCGTGCCGCCTGACCGTAGAGGTGCACCGGGATGAGCGCCCGCGTGCGTGGCGTGATCGCGCGCTCGATCGCGGCGACGTCGATGTTGTAGAACTCGTCGACGTCGACGAAGATCGGCAGCGCCCCGGTCTGACCGATGGTCTCCGACGTGGAGATCCAGCTCGCTGCCGTCGTGATCACCTCGTCGCCGGGACCGATGCCGAGCATGCGCAGCACCACGTAGATCGCGTCGGTGCCATTCGCGCACGAGATGCAATGCTTGACGCCGTACTCCTTCGCGTAGGCCTCTTCGAACTGCTTGACCGGCTTGCCGCCGATGAATGCGGTGGTCTCGAGGACACCCCGGATCGCCGCGTCGAGCTCCGCCTGGTGGGCGCGGTATTGCGCGCCGAGATCGACGAACGGGATCTTCACGGCGACCTCGGATTCGGGCGGCGATAGGTCGCCGGGTTGCCCGCGTAGATGCCAGGCCGGGTGAGGTCCTTCGTGACCACGCTTCCGGCGCCGATCACCACGTCGTCGCAGATCGTGATCGGGAGGATGGTGGCGTTCGATCCGATCGAGACCCGGTTCCCGACGGTGGTCGACTTCCACTTGGTGCGGTCCCCCGCCGCCGGGCCACCCTCGGTGAACACGTCGTTGATGAACATCACCCCGTGTCCGATGAAACAATCGTCGCCGATGTTCACGAGCTCGCAGATAAACGCGTGGGATTGCACCTTGCACCGTGCTCCGATGGAGGCCTGGCGTTGGATCTCCACGAACGGGCCGATGAAGGTCTGGCTGCCAATCGTGCAACCGTAGAGATTCACCGGCCGAACCACGCGGACGTTCTCGCCGAATGTGACGTCGACCACGGCGACGTCGTGAAAGGTTGGTTCGTGGCTCACTTGGTCCGTTGCCCCAGGCGGCACAGCTTCGGGGCGAACCGCAGCGGAATCTCCTTGCCCGGTCTCGACCGACTCGTAGATCGCCGAGATCAACTCGAGGCTCTTGCGACCCACGAGGCCATCGACCAGCTGCCGGGCATTGCCCGCGATGCTCTCCACCACATGCTCGTAGTACGCCTGATGGCCGAAGCCATAGACGTTCGGCGGGTTCACCGAGAACTCGCGCATCACGGTGTCGTCGCCGGGCAGCGGCTGCGAGAAGCGCCAGGTCTTCATCTCGTTGACCGCGAAGCCTCCGATCTCCACCGATGCCGTGGAGCCGAGGATCGAGATCGAACCTTCGAGATCGCTCGGCCGGGCAGCGGTGGTCGCCTCGATGACGCCGAGCGCACCGTTCCGGAACTTGAGCACGACGACCGCGGTGTCCTCGGCCTCGATCTTGACGAGCGCAGTCGTCGTCTTCGCGAACACGCTCTCGACAGGGCCCATCATCCACTCGAGTAGATCGACGTGGTGGCTGGCCTGATTCGACAGCACGCCGCCGTCGAGCGCCCACGTGCCCCGCCACGAATCCTGATCGTAGTACGCCTGCGGGCGGCACCAGCGCACCCGTACGGTGCCGAGCACGAGCTTGCCGAACCGACCGGCCTCGAGCGCCTCGCGCAGCTTGACCACGGGGACGTTGAACCGGTTCTGCTTGACGACGAACAGCTTGATGCCCGCGGCATCGCAGACCCGGATCATCTCGTCGGCGTCGTCGAGCGTGAGCGCCATCGGCTTCTCGACGATGATGTGCTTGCCGTAGGGCGCGAGGGCGATCACGTGTTCGGCGTGCATGCCGCTCGGCGTGAGCACGGTGTATGCGTCCGCGAGGTGCGCGCGGGCGAGCTCGTGCAGATCGGTGAACGCGGGCACCCCGTGCTTGTCGCCGAACTTCTTCGCGCGTTCGGGATCGATGTCGCAGACCGCCGCGAGCGTGGCGCCTCCGATATGTCCACCCGCGAGCAGCTCGGCGTGCCGAACCGCGATCCTTCCGCAACCAACGAGGGCGATCTTCAACACGCGGCAGGGTTCTACCGCACAACCCCCCCTGCTACCTACTGCTGCGGCACTCCCCCTCTACAGCGGCGGGTTTCGTTGGTTCACGTTCGAGAACTGGACGCGCGGGGAGGTTCACGGACGGCGCGATCCAGCACGCTTGCGAGCGTGGCCACGTTCCGCCGCCGCGAGAAGCGGGCGAGCGGAGCACGATCCACGTCCACCGGACCGGGCGGTGCGTTGCGTGCCGCGAGCATGCCGGTCAGCGAGCGTGCGATCGCCTCGACCTCGTTCGCCACCAGCTGGTGCTGCGGTCCGATCTCGCGAAGCAGCGCGTGCCCGTTGCTGCCCTCCACGCCGATCCCGAGGATCGGCTTGCCGGTGAGCAGGTAGTCGAACATCTTGACCGGGTAGCCCATCTTCGCACCGTACGCCCCCATCTCGACGAGCAAGAACGCGTCGACCTCGGCGAAGCGCGCGAACATCTGCGCCTTTGGGATGAACGGCTCGAAGTCGTGGAACGCGCCCACGCCGTGCCGCTCGGCCACGTCATGCGCAAAGCTCCCGAGCGTGAGGAACCGGAACGTCGACGGAGTGATCGTTCCCTGGTCGGCGAGCTGCTTCACGGCGCGAAGGAACGGCGACAGGTCGTAGCCCTCGTACGCCGAACCCGAGTAGCAGATGCGGAACGGGCGATCGATCTCGCGGCGACCGTCGATGACGAGCGCGAGCGTGTCGTCCTCGAACCCATTGACCACGGTTTCCACGCGCTCGGCAGGGAGGGAGAACTGGGCACACAGGTGGGCCGACATCGCGTCAGAGACGGTGGTTACAGCGCGTGCCTGCCGGATCACGGCACGCTCGATCTGCCGGACGATCGCGTGGTGCGCCACCGAGGGGAACTTCGCGAACGGCAGATCGCTCCAGAGATCGCGAAAGTCGAGGACGAGTGGCAGGCCGTACATCCGCGCGAGCGCAGCACCGACGAGCAAGTTCGCTGGCGGACCGTAGGTCGCGAGCACGGCGTCGTGCGGTGTCGCCGACAGCAGCTCGCGGCCGCGTGCGAGCGCGAACGGAATCCACGGCGCGAACGGCTCGGGGACCATCGCGACCTTCGAAGCGAACTTGGCGAATCGCCGCGCGTTGCCGGAGACGCCCTGCTCCGCACGCACATGACCGCGCAACCCGCGCGCCGCGATCGGGCAGTAGGCGCGCGCGATCTGGATCTCCGGCGACAGCGACGCGAGCGTCGACCCATCGACGGCCGCCTTGCCGGCACTCGGGCTGGTCAGGATCGTCGGCAGCCAGCCGTACCGCGGCAGTTCGCGCGTGAACGACAGGATGCGCGGAATGCCACCGCCTGCGCTCGGCGGGAACAGGTACGTGACGAACAGCAGCCTTCGCATGACTTCACCCTGATCACGATCGAGCGAACAGCTGCTGCGCCGTGGCGCGTACGGTGGCGAGGGCGGCGACGAAGCCCGTCCGCGTGGCCTCGTCGACAGGTCCCCACCGGCGATCGATCAGCCGCTGCTCGGCACCCAGCGCACCGGCGACCCGGTACGTGACGTACTTCGCCCCGGTCTCGGCCAGCGTTCGTGCGACGCGTAGCGGATGGCTTCGCCAGTGGCGGAGGTGCGTGCGGGCGCGGAACTTGTACCCCTCGAGCGTGCGGCTGAGGCTCGCGGCGCTCGCCTGCGAATAGGCGTAGAGCACCTCGGAGCCGAGGGCGTAGTGCTTGCCGAGCAGCGCGCGGATCAGGAAGTCCGAGTCCTGCGAGCGGCGAAATGCGGGATCGAAGCCGGTGGTCTGCGCGAGGTCGGTGCGGATCATCGACGTGGGGAACAGCAACGGCGGCGGTTCCGGGTGCTCGAACGCGGCGACCACGGGGAGCGGATGTTCCGAGCGTGGCTTCATCAGGCCGACCAGATCCTCGGAGCCATCGGTGACCGCCGCGCACGCACTGACCGCACCGATGTGCGCGTCGGCATCGAGCCAGCGCGCCTCGGCCGCGAGCCGCTCGGGATACATCCAGTCATCCGAATCGAGGAACGCGAGGTAGTTGCCGGTGGCGAGCTCGAGCACGCGCTGGCGCGCCGCACCCCGCCCGCGGTTCTCCGGGAACTTCTCGATCTTGAACCGCCGATCACGCTTCGCGACATCGGACAGGATCTCCCACGTGCGATCCTGCGAACCGTCGTCGAGCCCGATGCACTCCCAGTCTTCCAGCGTCTGTGCGACCACGGAGCCGAGCGCCATGTGTAGCGTCTCGGCCGAGTTGAAGCAGGGCATCATGATCGAGACGATCGGGCGCGACATCAGGGGTTCTCCTCGGGCGAGAGTGCGACCGGGACGCCATCCATCGCGAGCGAGCGCTGGGCGGCCTCGAGGACCGTGACCACGCGCAGGCCGCTCGCGAGATCGGTGAGCGGCGTACGCCCATCGCGCACACAGCCGAGGAAGTGCTGGAGTTGCAGGCGCAGCGGCTCGTGCATCGGGAGCTGCGGGATGTGGACGTTGCCATCGCGCAGCGTCAGGTACTGGGCGTAGTCGGAGAACACCGGGGGGCGATCGTACCCCTTGTCGTAGATCCGCAGCTTGTCGGTGGCGACATCGTCGAACTCCACCATCTTCTGCGAGCACACCATCGTCAGCCGACGCTCCTTGCGCGGATTGAGCCACGACAGGTGGATGTGCGCGATCTCCCCGCTCGCGTAGCGCAGCGTGACGAACACCACGTCCTCGACGCCGGGCTGCAGCACGCTCTGGCCGCGCGCGGAGACGTTCTGAGGGGTCGCCTCGATCAAGAAATCGATCATCGAGAGGTCGTGCGGCCCGAGGCTCCACAGCGCGTTCTCGTCGCTGCGGATCCGACCGAGGTTGACCCGGGTGCTGTGGAGATAGTGCAGCTGTCCGAGCGCGCCGGAGCGCAGCAGCTCGCGGAGACGGACCACCGCGGGGTGAAAGATCATCTGGTGACCGACCATCCCGATCCGCTTGTGGATGCGGCTCGCCTCGACCAGCGCGACGGCATCGGCCCGGTTGATCGCGAGCGGCTTCTCGACGAGGACGTGCTTGCCTGCGGCGAGCACAGCGGCCGCGAGCGCGGCGTGAGAGGCCGAGGGCGAGGAGATCACGATCGCATCGATCGAAGGATCAGAGATCACGGCATCCGCCGCCGCATACACGCGCGCCTCGGGAGCGATCGCCCGCACGCGGCCGACGACCTCGGGATCCGGATCCGCCACGCTGACGAGCTGACAGCCGGGCTCGCTCGCGAGTACGCGGACGTGATTGAGCCCCCAGGCGCCGGCCCCGATCACGGCGACGCGGATCATGCGAACGCCGTCCGCATCCATTTCTCGAGGATGAACCACCGGAACACATCGGTGTAGAACGCACCCTCGGCGGTCGCGTCGAGGCTCTTGCCGAACTCGCGTCCGAGGGCCGCTCCGTCGAGGTACTCCGCGCTGGCGAGCTTGCCAGCGAACGTGTCCTGCAGCTCGGTGCGGCCCTGACGCAGCCAGAGCACCTCGGGCGTCACGAAGCCCTTCTTGTCCTTCCGCCACTGGATCTCCGGTGGCAGCACGCCCTCGGTGGCGTCGCGCAGCGAGCGCTTGGTCCAACCGTCGCGGATCTTGTGGGACATCGGCATCTCGAACGCGAGCTCGACCAGGCGGTAGTCGAGGAACGGCGTGCGCGCCTCGATCGAGTGCGCCATCGAGTTCCGGTCCTCGTAGCGCAGCAGCGCGGGGAGGCTGGCGTGGAACACGTCGTGGTACAGGCGACGCGGCAGATCCCGCAGACGCGCGCTCTGGCCGACGAGCATCGCCTCGCGGCGCGGCGCGTACTGCCGCTCGAAGTCAGGCCGGACCACCGCCTGGAGCCGGCCCTCGGGGAGCAGGCCTGGCAGCCGCGACGACACCGCCCCACGGACCATCCGCCCGATCGGCGTCATCCCGTAGGCGACGCGGAGCAGCAGGTCCATGGTCGAGCGCCCGCGCCCTCCCATGCCACGCGCGGCCCTGGCCTCGTGGAGCGCACGCCCGAACCGCCCGCGCGCGATCAGCGTGCCGAGCAGTACGCCGTAGTACCCGGGGTATCCCGCGAGCATCTCGTCGGCACCCTGGCCATCGAGCGTGACCTTCACGCCCGCCTCGGCGACGCGCTTCATCACGCAGTACTGCGAGTACTGGCTGGTCGAGTGGAACGGCTCGTCCATGTGCCACAGCACTCGATCGAGATCGCGCCACAGGCCATCGCCGTCGGGGAACGTCAGGTAACTGTCGGCGTTGGTGTCTCGCAGCACCAGCTTGATGAACTCGCGCTCGTCGAACCGCGGGTCCTCGAAGCATGCGCTGAACGTCTTCTGGTGCTCGCCGATCGCGGCGTGATCGCGGCCGTGCTCCTTCGAGAGAAGATCGTTGACGATCATCGCGATCGTCGAGGAATCGAGGCCGCCGCTCAGGCAGGTGCCGATCGGCACATCGCTGCGGAGCCGGAGCCTGACCGAATCGATCATCAGCTCGCGGAACCGCTCGACGAGCCGGGCGTCCTCGGCGGGCGAGGTGTCCACGGCATCGTTGACCGTGACGTCCCACCACCGCCGCTGGACGAGCTCGCCGTCCGGACGCACGACCAGGTAGTGCGCGGCAGGCAGCGGGACGATCTCCGCGAAGAACGTCTCGGGCGTGTGATCGATGTGCTTGAGCGCCAGGTAGTCGTAGATCATCGCGGGGTTCGGCCGCCGCGGCACGGCGGGATGCGCGAACAGCGCCTTGATCTCGGAGCCGAACACGAAGTGCTGCGCATCGCGCCAGTAGTAGAACGGCTTCACCCCGAGGCGATCACGCGCGCAGAACAGCTCGCGCTTGTGGCCATCCCACAGCGCGAAGGCGAACATCCCGTTGAACCGGGACAGGCACGCGTGGCCCCACTCGCGATACGCGGCGAGGATCACCTCGCTGTCGGTCTCGGTGGCGAACTGGTGGCCCTTGGTGATCAGCTCCGCGCGCAGCTCGACGTAGTTGAAGATCTCGCCGTTGAAGATCAGCCACGCGCTGCCATCCGCCGTGGTCATCGGCTGACGGCCGCGTTCGCTCAGATCGATGATCGAGAGCCGGCGATGCCCGAGTGCGACGTCGCCATCCTCGGGAGGCTGCGGGGCATCACCCGGCCGCCAGATCGCACCTCGGCTGCTCGAGATCACGAGCAGGCCGTCCGCATCGGGACCACGATGGGCCAGACGCGTGGTCATCGCCGCGAGCACGTCTCGCGACGCTCGGCCTCCACGCTGAATAAACCCAGTGATTCCGCACATCTCAGTTGGGAAGCCGATCTAACCTGCAACCGGCTGGTCCGCAAGGCCTTCGTTCGTTCTACACGTAGGGCGTCGTGACGAAGGCGTACATTTTCATGTCGGTCCACGAGGAGCTGTTCCACCGGATGGCCGAGCGCCTCCGCAGCTGTGGGGTGGACTCGTTCGGTGCGTTCGTGTGGGGCCATGCCCAGGCCGATGCGCTCGCCAACCGCGGCATCGAGTACGACCCGCTCGTGATCTTCACGCGGGACCTCCTGCCGAAGTACGGCGATGCACCGCCCGATCTCGCCTGGCTCCAGCAGCGAGAGCGCGAGCTCGGCGTCTCGATCCAGCGCATGATCTCGTCGGAGCGTCACCTGCTGGCGGGCCGCACGTTCGAGCAGATCATGCGGATGGCCGAGGTCGGGCTCCGCGAGATCGCGGCCACCTACGATCGGGTCCGCCCGGACTTCGTGTTCTCCGAGGACATCTCCTGCTTCCACAGCTATGCGCACTTCGTGCTCGCCCGCGAGCGGGGGATCCCGTTCTGGTGCATCGGCGCGGCGCGGCTGCCCAAGCGGATCGCGGTGTACGCCTCCGGCATGCAGCACTGGGAGAGCGTCGAGGGCCTGTTCGCGGACTACCAGCGCCGGGGCCTCACGCCCGAGCAGCGCACCGCCGCGCAGGCCTACGTCACGGAGTTCCAGAATCGCCCTCGCCGTCCCACCGGGATGGACTCGCGCGCCGTGGCGCCCGGGGTCGGTCGCGCGGACTTCAACATCCTCAAGCTCGCCGCCGCGCGGTACTGGCGCGATCGCGAGGATCCGACCTCCACGCCACCGCTGCGCGTGATGCAGCAGCGGCTGCGGCGGTTGGCGAGGATCCGCGGCGCCGGCTTGCTCGGCCTCTTCGACGAGCCGGTGGAGGGCGAGAAGTTCGTGCTCTACCCGATCCACTTCCAGCCCGAGGCCTCGACGCTGGTCCAGGCGCCGATGTACGTCGATCAGCTCGCGCTGCTCGAGGACATGGCGCGCAGTCTCCCCGTCGGATACCGGCTGTACGTCAAGGAACACCTCTCGAATCGCGGCCGTCGCCCACTCGAGTTCTACAACGCGATCCGCAGGATCCCGGCGGTGCGCCTCCTCGGCCCGGATGCGGACACCTGGGCGCTGATCAAGCAGGCGAGCGCGATCGCGGTGATCACCGGCACCATGGGCTGGGAGGGCCTGCTGTTTGACAAGCCCGTGGTGACGTTCGGGGACGTGTTCTACAACCAGGTCTCGAGCGTGTATCGCGCGAGCGAGGTGCCGAAGGATGGCTGGTACGCATTGTTCCAGCGCGCGATCACCGCACATGTGCCGGATCGCGAGGCGCTCCTCGCGTACATCGCGGCGATGCAGGCGACCTCGTTCGAGGGCTTCATCGGCAGCCCGGTCAGCTTCCCGGCCGTGCTGGAGGACGCCAACGTGCAGCTGCTGGTGGACGCGCTCGCGACGTCCGCGGGGCTCGCGACTACCAGTCGAGCGCCGTCAACAGCGCCGTCACGTCAGCATCACTGATCTCGGCGCGCGATCCGTACCAGGCGACCACGTAGAGGAAGCGCGTCTCGGGGGCGGGCGCCACCGCGCCACCAAGGAACAGACCGCGACTGCCCACGAGCGGCGTGTTGGGCAGCGTGATCGTCTCGGTGCTCGTGAACAGCTTCTGCTCGGCGTGCAGATGGTCGAGCTTCATCATCACGGCGGTCGCGGCGGTCCCGGGATCCTGCGCGCCCGTGGTCGTGGTCGGAGAGATCGTCATCATCAGGTGCTTGCTGGAGTCGAGATTTGCCTGGGCGAATGCGGTCAGCGAGCCCGAGCCCTCGACGAGGAATGTGCGCGTGTTCGCGGGTGCACTGCCGGGAAACGCGATCAGCGCCAGCACCGTCATCGACGTGCTCCCCACGTTCGGCAGCGTCGCATCGGTCATGTTGGAGAAGCTCGCGACGGAACCCTCCGTGGTGCCGACGGCCTTGCGGCTCCAGCCGGGGACGGTGAGCCCATAGAGCGTGGCGCCGATGGGTGCGAGCGCGACCGGACCGATGCTGTCCGCCAGGGGGCCGCTCGCTTCTTGCGCGAGCCACAACCCGTTCGGAGTCATGATGCTGGTCAGGCCCTTGGCCTTGAGGAAGTCTCGCCACTCGAACTGGTTGGCGGGGACGGCCTTGCCGCTGGTGGGATCGACCGTCCACGTCACGGTCGGCACATCGGGAGGCGTGTCGGGCATGCCGCCGGCATCGTCTCTCGCGGGGACCGAGAAACCGCACGCGCTCACGAGCGCCAAGGCGAGCACCGACCGCACGCGCGCAGCATAGCCCAGCTGGTCTGGGGCGGGGGTGGCCCAGGTCACCGAGATCAACTACCCGAGATCAACTACCCGAGAGTGCGGAACCGGGAGGTCGGGTCGCGCAGATCGCGGCGACGGCGGCCTCGGCGCGCGCCCAGTCCTCGAGCGTGTCGATGTTCACACTCTGCGCCGCCTCGATGACGTGGCCGACCGTGCGGGCCCCGTAGAGGCTCTCGCCGTCGAGCAGCACGTCCCGGCGCACCGTATAGACCGAGCCCTCGCGGAAGAACGCCGGGGGCAGATCCTGGCGGCGCGTGGCCGGAGCGGCCCCCCCCAGCGCCAGCCGGAGGTCGCCGTTGGGCGCCGCGACATAGGCCCAGTACGGATGCTGATCGTGCGGGATCGGCAGGACGGTCACCGCCGAGTCCGCGCCGCTGCTCTCGAGCAGGGCGAGGCACGCATCGATCATGGCGGCAGAGCGCAGCGGGCTGGTGGGCTGCAGGAGACAGATCGCATCGTACCGATCGCCCATCGCCTCGAGCGTGCGGACCGCGTGCTGGACCACGGGGAGGCTCGGGGTGGTATCGAGGGCCAGCTCGGGTGGCCGCAGGAACGGCACGTCGAGCCCCGCCGCGCGCGAGACCTGCGCGATCTCCTCATCGTCGGTGGACACCACCGTGCGTGCGAGCCGCTTCGCGCCGAGGGCCGCCTCCGCCGTCCACGCGATCAGCGGCTTGCCGCCGAGCAGGCGGATGTTCTTGCGCGGGACGCCCTTGGACCCACCACGCGCTGTGACGACGCCGAGGACGCGCATCCGCTCAGACCCCGGACTGCGGCTCGGGCGTCTTCTCGGTGTAGCCGTAGTACGAGTAGTAGTAGCCGCTGCGCGAGTCGGGCTCGATCGCGTTGACGATCACGCCAAAGATCGTTCCGTCGACGTCCTTGATCTGCTTCGCGGCGCGGCGGGCCTCCTCGCGGAGGGTCTTGCCGGCGCTGACCACGAGGATCACGCCATCGGTGCGCTTCGAGAGGATCACCGCATCGGTGACGACCTGGAGCGGCGGTGAATCGAGGATGATCCGATCGAACCGCTTCCCGAGCTCGGCGAGCACGGCCTCGAAGCGGTGCGACATCAGCAGCTCGGCCGGGTTCGGCGGCAGCGGGCCACACGGCAGCACGAACAGGTTCGGGATGTCGGTCGTGCGGATCACCGCGTCGTAGTCCTGATCGCCGACGATCAGGTTCGAGAGGCCAGTCTGGCGCGGCACGCCGAGGGACACGTGGAGCCGGGGGCGCCGCATGTCGGTATCGACGAGCAGCACGCGCTGGCCGCTCTGGGCCATCGTGGTGCCGAGGTAGATCACGCTCGTGGTCTTGCCCTCGCGCGGGTTCGGGCTGGAGACCACGATGGTCTTGATCTGACGATCGGCGGCGGAGAACAGGATGTTCGTGCGCAGCGAGCGACAGCACTCGGCGACCCGTGAGGTGGGCTGCTTGTGGACGAACAGATCACGCGAGCTTCTCGGTGGTGTCCGCGAGCTCCGCGGCCTCGAGCATCGGGATGATGCCGAGGACCGGGACGCCGGCGGCCTGCTGGGCATCTGCGGTGGACTTGATCGAGCGATCGAAGAACACGATCAGGAACACGAGGCCGAGTCCGAGGAACAGCGACAGGATGCCGGCGGCGGCCACGTTG
This sequence comes from Myxococcales bacterium, assembly GCA_016720595.1. Lineage (GTDB taxonomy): Bacteria > Myxococcota_A > Polyangia > Haliangiales > Haliangiaceae > JABFXX01. Next base: position 11,784 of record JADKKI010000036.1, on the reverse strand, counting down.
ACGCGCAGCCGCGGGGAGACCGGGGTGGAGGGGACCAGCGCCGGATCGAGCGGACGGACGTTCGTGGAATCGAAGTTCTGGAACATCCGGTCGCTGAGCTCGCTGGTGGACAGGCGCGAGCGCAGGATGTTGTAGCGATCCTCGTCGCTCTTCTTGCGGCGGAGGAGCTCGTTGTACGCGACGATCTTCGGGCCGAGCTCGAGGGCTTCCTTGGTGGCCTTGTCGACCTCGCGCTTGAGCGCAGCCTCGGTGGCGCTGGCCGCGGCGACCTGCTCCTCGAGACCTGCGAGCATGCGGCGCGCTTCGGTCTGGAGTGCGGAGTAGAGGTCGTCGATCTTCGCCTTCTGCATCTGATAGGCGAGGTTCTTCGGTCCGATCTCCTTCTCCATCTCGATGAACTTGTTGCGCTCCGTGTAGTAGGTGGCGCGCAGGGTATCGAACGAGCTGTTCTGGCCGAGCATCAGGATCGGCGACGACAGCACCTCCACGTCGGCGGCCTTGCGCATCCGATCGAGGAGCGCACCGAGCTCGAGGCGCTTGGCATGGGTCTCGTTGAGCTTGACGGTGTACGCGGTGATGCCAGACGACACGAGGGACTGCCGCTCCTCGATCGAGACGGCGAGCAGATCGTTCGCGCGCTGGAACTCGTAGAGCGCGGACTCGGAGGCGCGGAGCTTGCCCTCGACCTCGTCGAACTCGGTGGACAGCGCGCCGGAGGCCTTCTTGGTGTCGGTGGAGACCAGGCCCTTCGAATAGTCGACGTACGTCGAGACATGATCGTTGGCGATCTCGGCGGCGAGCTCCGGGCTCGCGCTCCGCACGATCACGTACATGATCCGGTTCTCGGCCGGATACGTGACCGACAGCATGCCGGTGAGCTTCAACGTGGCGAGATCGATCAGCGCCTCGAGCTTGCGCTCGCCGCGCTCCTCCTGCGACAGCAGCTTGTTGTAGAGCTGGTGGGTCTCGACGCTCTGCCGGATCAACCGGTAGCTCGCGAGCACCTGCTTCTGCTGCGCGTAGTAGTCAGAGCCGCCGATGTTCGCGCGGCTGATCAGCTCCTGGCGCTGGCCGAGGAGATCCGGGAGCCGCGGCTCGATCTGCACCGAGGCGTGGGCCTCGTACATCTTCGGCTGTCGCTTCGTGTAGATGACCGCCGCGGTGATCGCGAGGGCCATGATCGCGATCACGGCCCAGAAGTATTTGCGAAAGCCGTCGATGTAGCGCGCGAAGTCGAAATCGAACAGCTGTTCGTCGGGCGCGTGCGCTGGGGGCTTGGGGGCGGGGTCCACGAAGTTCTCGAACGATTTCGATGCCGAAGCAGGCCCGGACGTTCATCCGGGGAGCGGGTTCTTGTAGCCGGAATCGCCCCCACATCCAAGCAAAGACATCACCATCGGGGGTCGCAGAAAGCCGAGAGATCCTGGGCGCTTGGAGCTAGCCCGTCGGCTCCGTGACCGGCAGGGCGGTGGCCTCCGCGGCGCGCAGGAGCCGCCACACCACGATGCTCGACCAGACGAGCTGGATCGACTTGTGAGCGACGATCGCGGCCGCCACGCCGACCATGCCCCACTGCTGGGCTCCCACGACCGCCGCCACGATCAGGACGGCGAGGCTCGCCGTATCGAACAGGAACAGCGTGCCCGGGCGGCCGAGCGCGATCATCGAGCGCTGGATGGTCGTGCTGCACAGCTGGACGCCCATCGCGAGCAGGTACCAGCGGAACGCCGGCGCGACCGAGACGAACTCGGAGCCCGCGACCAGCTCGATCATCGGACGCGCGGCGATCGAGGCGACCAGCCAGATCACGAAGGCGCCGGTCGCCGCGATCGAGACCGCACGAATCAACAACCCGCGGAACGCCTTGTAGTCGTGGCGCGCCGCACAGCGCGCGAGCTCGGTGAACAGCACGAGCTCGAACGGGAAGTAGATCCGGCCCGGGATGGTCCCGAGCTGCTTGGTCACGCGGAACAGGCCAGCGGCCTCCTTCCCGAGCATCGAGCCGACGACGATCATGTCGAGCTCGTTCTGGGTGTTCCGGACCGTGAGCTGCGCGTTGGTGGAGACGAAGAACCGGACGATCCCCGGGAACGTGGTGCGTATGCCGGTGAGGTTACTGCCGAGCCAGCCCGCGTAGCCCGCCTGCTTGGCCACCCAGCTCGCGCTGATCGTCGTGGCGATGTTGCTCGCGACCTCGCCGATGATCAGCGCTGCCACGCAGCCCTCGAACGAGGCGCCGGCGGCGACGAACACCACGACCAGGCCGGTCATCGTGATCGCGGAGGCGCCTGCCACGATCGCCTGCACGCGATAGGCGTCGCAGATCCGGAAGATCCCGTCGGAGGTCCCCGAGACCTTGGACACCAGCGTGACGCTGTAGAGCGCACACAGCGCGGCCTCGTGCGACGACCACCCGAACCGGCCCGGGATCGCGAACGCGAGGACGGCCACCACGAGCGCGCCGATCACCGCGGTCGAGGCATCGATCAGGAACGACAGCTTGATGACGCGCTTGACGTCATCTGAGCGATGCTCGGCGATCGCCTCGGTGCCGTACTTGATGATCGCCTGCCAGGTGTTGAAGTTGGCGTACGAATCGACGAGCGTCACGACGGTGCGGATCACCGCGATCACGCCGAACGGACCCGGGCCGAGGTAGCGGGTCAGGATCGCGAGGGTGACGAGCCCCGAGATCGCATTGACGAACTTCCCGAGCGCAGCCGGAACGCCGTACTTCGCGACCTTGCGAATCGTGCGGTCGCGAAACCAGTCAGGGAGCCGCAAGCCGGGCTACAGCGCGGCGCGCATGCCGACGAGCAACTCGTGGCGGACGAAGCCCGGGTCGTCGACGATGCCATCGGTCATGTACGAGAAGCTCGTGCCCACCGCGGTCAGGTGATAGTTCACCGTGGCGGCGAGCCAGTTGCGGAAGTTGTACTGCATGCCGGCGACCAGCGAGAAGATCACGTCATCGCGGGTGGTGGCACCGCCGACGCCGGGGATGATCGTTCCCTCATACCGGCGGAAGTGAACCTCGGGCTGCACGCTGAGCTCGAACGGCGCGAACAGCTGGTGGACCCACAGCCGGATCACGTGATCGCGGTAGAAGTTCGCGTTGACCGAGTCCTCGTAGGCGAGGTCATACGTGAGGACGGCGCGACCGAGCGGCGAGTACCGATAGCCGAACGAGGCGCCGGCGGTGACGCTGCCGTAGCTCGGGCCCGCGGAGTAGAAGCCGTTGGTGTACCCGGCCTGCAGGTTGAGCGAGGTCTTGGCCGTGAGGAGCGTGGCCACGCCGCCGAGCGCGGTGAACGGATACGACGAGGCCTTCATGCTCGCCGAGCCGAGACCGCCCTGGAAGCCCTGCGAGACATCGACGAAGAACTGGGTCTGCGGCAGCCAGCGGAAGGCGGGCCGCAGGCCGATGCGGTTGAGCATGCGATCCGCGAAGTCCTGATTGCCGCGCTCGAACAGATCGACGGTGTTCAGGTAGTAGAGCTGGCCGGAGAACTTGCTCGTCTGCGGCTGATACTTCACGCGGAGCGCGAGGTTGTTCAGATCGCGGTTGGTGTTCGCATCGGTCTCGAAGTTCGCCGCGCGGATCAGGCGGCGAAACTCGTCGGAGAAGCCGAACGCCCAGGTGCCGGCCGGATTGACCGTGCCCTTGAGCGAGGCGCCCACGCCGAGGCCACCGGTGCCGCTGACGGCATCGTTGCCCGAGAGCATCTGATCGTACGAGAGGCGCAGATCCGTGCGGTACTCGAAGTCACCCTGCGGCGCCTCTTCACCCTCGGGGGTGACGGCATCGGGGTTCGCGCCGGTGCGCAGGCGAGCATTGGTCAGCGAGCCCATGCCGATCTGCGCCATGATGCGCAGCACGCCGCTCGTGGCGGGCCCGTTGTTCTCGTAGAACACGTTGTTGATGACGCCGGTCTCGAGCCCGATCACGGGCAGGAGCACCGTGCCCTCGCCGACCTTCCAGCCATTGCCCTCGACGCCAGAGATCGGCGCGACGGGCTGACCGGGGTCGAAGGACGCGATCGTCGACTCGTTGCCGGATGGGGCTTGCGCATGAGCCTCGATGGCTCCGCAGCAGATCAGCGCAATCACAGCAAATAGTCGAGTCATTCCTGATTCCTAGGGGCAGAAGTCTATCGCACTGCCGGTGCGGGAAAGCAACATCAACAGACCCTGGTTAGTGGTTTATCCTACCCAGACGTTCATCGATAAAAACCTGCTGTGTGTTCCACCACCAGCCGAGATCTAACTCCGTGAGACCAGGGTGAAACGGGTGCCACCACGTCCTGGGTGGCGGTCTCGGTGGTTGGAAACGCCCCCCGGCGGTACCCGAGATCCGCGAAGCACGGCTGGAGGTGGAGGCCTTCTGGGTAATAGACCTGGGTCGGGATGTCGTGAGCCGCGAGGTGCGCGCGGAGCAGGTCGCGGCGCGGCACCCGGATCACGAACTGGTGATAGACGTGCGCCGGATCGTCGGGTGGCAAGCGGACCTCGGGTGGGAGCGGGGCCGCGGCGAGCAGGGCGCGGTAGCGGATCGCGAGCTCGCGGCGCCTCGCGGTTCGCGCCTGGAGCTGGGTGAGCTTCACGCGCAGCACCGCGGCCTGGAGTGCATCGAGCCGGAAGTTCCCGCCGATCGCGACGTGGTGGTACTTCGGACGTGCGCCGTGCGTGCGGAGCAGGTTGATCCTGTCGGCGAGCGCCGGGTCATCGGTCAGCACCGCGCCTGCATCCCCCACCGCACCGAGGTTCTTCGACGGAAAGAACGAGAGCGTCGCGGCGATCCCGCGGACCGGTCCGGACCCGATGCTCTGCGCCGCATCCTCGACGATCGGGCACGGGGCCGTGGGGAGCGCGGCGGGAACGCCGAACAGGTTGACCGGGAGGATCGCCTTGGTTCGCGAGGTACACGCGGCGAGCGCGGCATCCGGATCGAGCGTGAGCGTGGTGTCGTCGATGTCCGCGAACACGCAGCGGGCGCCGAGCCGAGCGATGCATCCCGCGGTGGCGAAGAACGTGAACGGCGTGGTGACGACCTCGTCGCCGGGACCGATCCCGAGCGCCATCAGCGTCACGAGCAGCGCATCGGTGCCGGAGCTGACGCCGATCGCATGACGGGCGCCGACCGCGGCCGCGAGCTCGGTCTCGAACGCGGCGACCTCGGGGCCGCCGATGAACACGCCGCTGTCGAGCACGCGCCGGATCGCGGCATCGAGGTCCGGGCGGATCGCCGCGAGCTCGCTCGCGATGTCGAGGAGCTGGATCACCGGAGCTTCTCGAGCTGCGTGCACGCCTCGGACTTGCCGAGCTTGCAGGCCCGCGCCAGATCGGACTTCGCCTCGGCCTGCATACCGGCGTGGCTCCGGAGGATGTAGCGGTTGATGTAGAACTGCGCGTTGTCGGGGAGCATCGTGATCGCGGCGTCGACATCGTCGAGACCCTTGCGATCGTTCGCGAGCTGATAGCGAGCGAGGCCACGGCCCATCCACGCCCACGGATCCTTCGGCGAGAGCTGCACGGCACGCGCACACTGCGCGATCGCCTCCTTGACGCCGGCCTCCGCGAGCACCGTGCACATGCGCGTATTGCCTCGACGATCATCGGGGGCGAGGGTCAGCGCGTGGCGCACGCTCTCGATCGCCTCGGGCGCGGGCTGCAGCACGGAGAGATCGAGCCACGCGGTCACGTTCTGCGGGCGGAGCCGCACGATGCGCTCGAGCAGCGGCTTGGCCTCGGCGCGGTGATCCGCCGACGAGTACACCTGGGCGAGCTCGGCCATCGCCTCGACGTCGGTGGGATCGCGACGGAGCGCCTCGATCAGATCCGGGTACGCATCGCGCGCGTGACCTTCGTGATCGCGCAGGATGCCGCGGTTGCGATACGCCTCGTGCCCATCGGGATCGAGCTCGATCGCCTTGGTCATCGCCGCCTCGGCATCGCGGGGCCGGCCGGCGCGCACCGAGACGTAGCCCTTCGCGCTCCACGCCGTGGCGTAGTCCGGGAAGTCGACGAGCACCTTGTCGAGCTTCGCCAGGCCGTCGGCAGTCCTCCCGGCGGCGATGTAGATCACCGCCTGCGAGAGCCGGTTCGTGCGATCCGGGTTCTTGGCGACCTCGGCATCGGCCTTCGCGATCGCCTGGGCGGGATCGGGCTCCTCGAGCCGCTCCTGCGGCACCAGGTGCTCCCCGGCGGGGGCTGCCATCTCGGTGATCCGGTTCGGCAGGTTGTTCGGGATCCCCGCCTCGGCGAGGAGCACGAGGCCGGGGATCGGTGAGGGCTTGGCGGGATTGGCGGGTCGATCAGCCCGGCATCGACGCTGTTCGTGATCACCGGCGGGGAGACGTACGCATCGGCTTCGGTCCCGGCGTCGCTCACCACGGTGCTCCCGGCATCTCGGGTCACGGCGACGATCGGTGCGTCGGCTGGCTTGCCGCGATCACGGAGTGCGAACCAGGTGGCACCCACGGCGAGCGCCGCGCCCGCGGTCGCAGCGAGGGCGATCGGGAGCACCGAGCGGCGCGGCGAGCGGAGGTCCACCGGCGGTGCGGCCTCCACCGACGCGACCGTGTCGCTGCGCTCGGCCGGCGCACTCGCGGTGCCGTTTGGGCCCGTGGCGCCCGTGGTGCCCGTGGTGGGACTCGTGCTGCGGCTCGATCTCGCCTCGGCCTCGTCGGCGAGCGAGAGCAGCTCGGGATCGTTCGGCGCGTAGGCGAGGGCGCGATCGACGTGCGCGAGGGCCTGGAACGGGCGCGCCGCTGCGATCGCTTCGCGCGCGAGCCGCTTCTCGCGCCGCACGCGGAACGGCGACACGCGCTGCGCATAGTCCGCCGGTGCGAGCACGATCGCGGCACGCTCGCGTCCGCGGTCGGCGGCCTCCACCCAATCGATCGCCCCCACGAGCTCGGCGGCGAACACCTCGGCGGTGGGGCGCGACAGCGGAGCTCGATCGAGGCTCTGCGCGACGAGGCGGGTCAGCTCGGGCGCACAGCGCGGATCCACGGCATCGAGCGGGGCGTACGAACCGACGAGCGCCGCGGCGGCCTCCTCGGAGGCACGCGAGCGCGCGAACGGCCGCTTGCCGGCGATCAGCTCGTAGAGCATCACGCCGAGCGCCCACAGATCGGCCGCCGTCCCCACGCCCGAACCTTCGATCTGCTCGGGCGCCATGTACGGAACCGAGCCCACCGCGGTGCCCTCGGCGGTGTGTCGTGACAGCTCCGGGCCCCACGCGAGACCGAGATCGACGACGATCACGCGCCCATCCGGCGTCACCATCACGTTCTCGGGCTTGAGATCGCGGTGGACCAGCGAGCGCGCGTGGAGTGCCGCGATCGCCGACGCGACCGGCTCGAGGAGCAACATCGCCGCCTCGGGGCACAGCTTGGTCCCGGCCATCACGGCGCGCAGCGTGGTGCCCGGCACGAGCGGCATCACGAGATACGGACCGAGCTCGTCGTCGAAGCCGTGATCGATCAGCGTGGATAGCGCGGGGTGATCGAGCTGGCGCAGGATCTCCACCTCGCGGCGAAACCGCGCGTGCGCCGCTTCGGGATCGAGATCCGCCGCGGGCCCGAGCAACTTGACCGCCACGCTGGTGCCGCGCGGATCCTGCGCTCGGTACACCTGCCCGGCGCCACCCTCTCCGAGCCGCTCGAACAGCTCGTAGTCCGCGACGCGGATCGAGGGAGCGGGCTGCATCGGCGCGGACGCTAGCACGGGCTCGTTCGCCGACGGCTTGCGATCACGAGGTCCCTGGGCAACAGTGCCGCGATGCACGTGGTCGTCACCGGAGCGGCCGGGTTCATCGGCTCGCACACCACCGAGCGGTTGATCGCCGCCGGCCACCGCGTCACCGGGATCGATTCGTTCGACGCGTACCTCTACCCGGCCGAGCGCAAGCGCGCGAACGCCGCCGTCCTCGCCGCGCTGCCCGGGTTTCGCCTGATCACGGGTGACATCTGCGATCCGGCCGCGGTCGCCCTCGCGATCACGCCCGACGTCGATGCCGTGTGCCACCTCGCCGCGCTCGCTGGTGTGCGGCCCTCCCTCGCCGAGCCGCAGCGCTATCTCGCCACCAACATCGTCGGCACCGGCGTGATCCTCCAGCGGATGCGCGAGCTCGGCCTTCAGCGGCTCGTGTTCGGCTCGTCCTCCTCGGTGTACGGCGCGAAGGCGGGGGACCTGGGCTCGATCAGCGCGTTCCGCGAGGACGATCCGTGCCTGACCCCGGCGTCGCCGTACGCGGCGACCAAGCGGATGAACGAGCTGCAGCTCTCGACCTATCGCGATCTGTTCGGCCTCGGCGTGTCCGCGCTGCGATTCTTCACGGTGTTCGGCCCGCGCCAGCGCCCGGACATGGCGATCATGAAGTTCCTCGACGCGATCGCCGCGGGTCAGACGATCACGCTGTTCGGCGATGGCTCCTCGCGGCGCGACTACACGTTCGTCGACGACATCGTGTCCGGCGTGGTCGCGGCGATCGAGCGTGTGGTGCCGGGCCAGTACGAGCTGTACAACCTCGGCGGCACGCAGACGATCTCGCTCCGCGAGCTGGTCACGGTGATCGAGCGCGTGGTGGGGACCGCGGCCCGGATCAACTGGCAGCCGGATCAACCCGGAGATGTCCCGATCACGTTCGCGAACATCGATCGCGCGCGTGCGGCGCTCGGGTACCAGCCGACCACCGGCGTCGAGGCCGGCATCGCGCGCCAGTGGGCGTGGCGCCAGGCGGGCTAAGAACCGATCCTGAAATCGGAACCCGTGGTCGCCCCAGACCGGTTCTAAGCGCGGCCGATCCCGTAGTACGTGAACCCGAGCGCTCGTGCGGCGGCCATCGGCCACACGTTGCGGCCATCGATCAGCACGTGGCTGCGCATCGTGGCCTTGAGCCGATCGAGATCCGGATCGCGGAGCTCGTGCCACTCGGTGACGAGCACGATCGCATCGGCGCCGGCGGCGGCAGCGTAGGCATCCTTGACCAGCTCGATCGCCACGCCCTGCGCCTTGATGTTGGTCATCGCGGCCGGGTCGTAGCCGACCACGGTGGCGCCCGCGGCGCGCAGCTGCTCGATCAGCACGAGCGCCGGCGATTCGCGGATGTCGTCGGTCTCCGGCTTGAAGGCCAGGCCCCACAGCGCGATCCGCTTGCCGGTGAGGTTGCCGCCGAAGTGCGCGAGCACGCGCTCGCCGAGCACCCGCTTCTGGCGCTCGTTCGCGCGCTCGACCGCGTCGACCACGCCGAGCGGGACGTTCACGTTCTGCGCCGTGTGGCGGAGCGCGCGGAGATCTTTCGGGAAGCAGCTGCCCCCGAAGCCTGCGCCCGCGAACAGGAACTTGTTGCCGATCCGCGGATCGGAGCCGATGCCCTTGCGCACGGCCTCGATGTCCGCGCCGACGACCTCGCACAGCCGGGACAGCTCGTTCATGAACGAGATCCGGGTGGCGAGCATCGCGTTCGCGGCGTACTTGGTCAGCTCGGCGGAGGCGAGATCCATGATCTGGATCCGATCGTTGGTGCGCAGCACGCCGCGATAGAGCTCGCGCAGCACGGCGATCGCCGCCTCGTCCTCGGCGCCCACGATCACGCGCGCGGGGCGAAGGAAGTCGTTGACGGCATCGCCCTCCTTGAGGAACTCGGGGTTCGAGGCGACGGCGTAGGGGTGCTTGGTGGTGGAGCCGACGGCGGCGTGGACCTTTGCCGCGGTGCCGACGGGGACCGTGCTCTTGGTGACCACCACGGCGAAGCCGGTCAGCGCCGCGCCGATCTGCTTCGCCGCCTCGATCACGTAGCCGAGGTCCGCGCTGCCGTCCTCGCCAGACGGCGTGCCGACGGCGATGAACACGATCTCGGCACCGGCGACGGCCTCGGCGGTGGAGGTCGTGAAGCGCAGGCGATCGAGGCCCGCGTTCCGCTTGATCAGATCGTGGAGGCCCGGCTCGTAGAACGGGACCTCTCCGCGGCGGAGCGTGGCGACGCGCGTGGGGTCGATATCGACACACGTGACGTCATGCCCGAAATCGGAGAATCCGGCCCCGGTCACGAGGCCGACGTATCCGGTGCCTACCACGGCGATCTTCATGGGCGGCACGCTACCATGCAGCCCGATGAGCCCGAGCAGCCCTAACGCCGGCGACGCGGCGCTCGTGCTGGTCATCACGCCGCTTCGCGGAGCGCTCGCCTTGCGCCTCCCGATCACCAAGCGGATCACCAGCCTCGGCGCAGATCTCACCGCGGACGTGCGGCTGCCCACGGCGCCCGCGCACTGGGCCGTGGTGCACCGCGCGCAGGAGGGCGAGGCGGTCGAGGTGCTGATCGCCTCCACAGGTCAGCGCCACCGGCTGGTCCCGGGCCAGGCGCTCGAGGCGGAGGGCATCACGCTCGCGCTCGAATCCACGGCGGTGGCGCGCGATCGCGAGCGTTCGATCGAGGCGCTGGTCTCCGCGCTCGCGGCGGTGGACTCGGCCGACAAGGCGGTGGAGCTGCTGCTCACCGGGTTGATCGGCGCCTCGGGAGCCGACCTCGGAGCGCTGATCCTCGTCGAGGGAGCCGGGTACACGGTGGCGGCGGCACGGGATCGCGAGGGAGCGGTGCTCGATCGCGCCGCAGAGCTGCTGTCCGATACGATCGTCAAGGACGTGCTCGGCACCGGCGAGCGGATCCAGCTCGATGATGTCGCGGGGCACAGCCGCTATGCGGCGCTGCCGTCGGTGGCCGCGCTGCGGCTCGCCTCGGCGCTGTGCCTGCCGATGCGCCTCGACGGCCGCACGCTCGGCGCGGTGTTCCTCGCGCGACATGATCGCGCAGGGATCGACGAGCGCACCGTGGCGGAGCTGCGGATCCTCGCCGCGGTCGCGGTGCCGTTCCTAGCGCAGCTGCGGCGCGCGCCGCAGGCGGGTGGGGACGAGCTGCTCGGGGAATCTCCGGCGGTGCAGACCCTGCGCGGGCTGGTCCGCCGCGTCGGGCCGAGCGATCTCTCGGCGCTGCTCTACGGCCCCTCGGGCTCCGGCAAGGAGCTGGTGGCGCGAGCGATCCACCAGGCGAGCCCACGCGCCGCGCGCCCGATGATCGCGATCAACTGCGCCTCGGTCTCGCCGACGCTGCTCGATGCGGAGCTGTTCGGGTATCGCAAGGGTGCGTTCACGGGGGCGATGACGGATCGCGTCGGCCTGATCGAAGCGGCAGATGGCTCGACCTTGTTCCTCGACGAGATCGGCGACATGCCCACGCCGATGCAGGCCGCGCTGCTCCGCGTGCTCGAGCAGCGCGAGGTCAAGCGCCTCGGTGACAACCTCCCGAAGGCGGTGGACTTCCGCCTCGTGTGCGCCACGCACAAGGATCTCGAGGCCGAGGTGGCCGCGGGGCGGTTCCGCGCCGATCTGCTGTTCCGCCTGCGCGAGGTCACCGTCGAGGTGCCTTCGCTCGCCGCGCGCGGCGACGATGTCGTGCTGCTCGCGCACGCGTTCCTGCGTCAGGCCGAACGGCAGCTCGGGCTCGTGCTCCACACGCTGACCGATGACGCGCAGGCCGCACTCAAGGCTCATACCTGGCCGGGCAACGTGCGCGAGCTGAAGAGTGCGATGCGGCGGGTGGCGATCCTCGCGGACTCGAAGCTGGTCCGCGCCGCGGATCTCGGCCTGACCGGTGTGGCCCGTGCTGCCGAGGCTCCGCGCAGCGCGCAGCGCCGCCACCACCGGGCGGGCACGCCGGCGCGGTGAAGCAGCTGATCGACGACGCGATCGCACCGGGAGCGCCCCTGCAGCCGCTCGCCA